>NZ_SIRE01000020.1 GCF_004307995.1 Paenibacillus thalictri
TTAAGAATCTTCATTTATTTTTCATTTTTCAAAGATCAAATTGGAAATTTTGAAGGTGGCCGCCAGTACCCTAGGGTACTGGAAATTGGCTCAACAACAATCTTTAAGAAATACTATACGAGGAGGAATACGTATGAAGGAATCGACGGCTGTGAAGCCGGTCTGGAATACCGGAGCGCCTACCGGCCGTACGGCGGGTTTCCGGCTGCGCCGCCTCGACGCGACGCATATCCTTCTGTATGCGGCCGGTGCAGTGGTGCTGTTTCTGATCGCTTGCGCGATTGTGCCGCAGTGGGTTGCGCCGTTTTCGCCGACGCAGATGGATCCCGGCCGATTGCTGCAGCCGCCCGGCGCGGCGCATCTTTTTGGAACGGATTACTTCGGGCGGGACGTTTATTCGCTTGTTGTCTATGGGAGCCGCGATTCGCTGCTGATCGGATTAGCTTCCGTAGTGGTCGGAGGACTGGCCGGGGCGGCACTGGGCTCGCTATCGGGTTATGTAGGCGGCATCGTCGATCTGGTCATCATGCGTTTTATCGATGTGCTGATGACGATACCGGGCATTTTGCTCGCTCTGGCTATTGCCGCCGCGATGGGAGCCAGCACGTTTAACGTTGTGCTGGCCATCTCGGCATCGGCGATTCCGCGTTACGCGAGAGTGATGCGCAGTCAAATTTTAACCGTCAAAAACCGGTCTTACGTGCTGGCGTCGCGTTCGATCGGCAGCTCCGGGCTGCGGATCTTTTGGAAACATGTGCTTCCCAACTCGCTGGCGCCGTTTCTCGTTATGGCGACGATCGGCATCGGCACCTCGATATTGACCGGCTCGAGCCTGAGCTTTCTTGGACTTGGCGTCATCAAGGAAATTCCCGACTGGGGCACCGTGTTGTCCCAAGGCAGAGGGTATTTGACGGTAGCTTGGTGGGTGTGCACGTTTCCCGGTCTTGCCATCGCTTTGTTTGTCCTGTCCATCAACATCATCGGCGACCGTATCCGCGACACGTTGGATCCGAGAAAAAGCGGCGCATAAACGAAAAGGAGGAGCCTATGTCCGGAGCATTGCTGGAAATTGAAGGGCTGACGGTGGAATTTCCCGCCGCAAGCGGCGCCTTGACGCCTATCGAACAGGTATCTTTTCAAATTCGCAAGGGTGAGACGGTTTGTCTGGTTGGGGAGTCGGGAAGCGGCAAAACGATTACGTCCAAGGCGATCATGAGATTGATCGATTTCGAGCGCGGCCGTATTGCGGCGGGCAGCGTCAAGCTGGGTGGAGCGGAATTAAGCGCAATGCCGCACAACGAGCTGCGATTCATCCGCGGGAAAAAAGTCGCGATGATTTTCCAGGAGCCGATGGCCGCGTTTGACCCGGTATTTACGATCGGCGCCCAACTGGTGGAAACGATCCGCCGCCACCGCCGCCATGACAAGCGCAGCGTCAAGGATGCGCGCGCGCATGCCACAGAACTGCTGCGCCGCGTCGGGTTCCCCGAGCCGCAGCTGCGCATGAACCAATACCCCGGCGAGCTGTCGGGCGGCATGCTGCAGCGGGCGATGATCGCGATGGCGCTGGCCTGCGGCCCGGAGCTGCTGATCGCCGACGAGCCGACCACGGCGCTTGACGTGACGATTCAGGCGCAAATATTGCGGCTGCTGAGCGATTTGAAGGCGGAGCTGGGCATGTCCATCCTGCTGATCACCCACGATCTTGGCATCGCTGCGGAAATGGCGGACCGGATGATCGTGATGTACGCCGGCCGCATCGTCGAGCAAGCGCCGGCGGCGCGGCTTTTCACCCAGCCCCGGCATCCGTATGCCGCCGGACTGCTCCGCTCCATCACCACGATGGACAGCGACCGGACTGCCCCGCTGTATACGATCGAAGGAGCGCCGCCGAACGTGGCCGAGTTTCCGGCCGGCTGCCGTTTTCACCCGCGTTGTCCGCTCGCCTCGGACAAATGCCGCACCGACGCGCCGCCGCTTGAAGGCACGGACGGCCATGAGGCGGCCTGCTGGCACACGGACAGGCTGACCGGCGAAGCCGGCGCCGGGCTGTTTGCTGCGCACAAGCCGATACAATCCGCCGGTGCGAGGCTCGAAGGCGGAAGCTCGAGACATCCGCAGCGAGAGCCATCATCGGAAGCGGCCCCGGCGGCCGCTTGGAACGAGCGCCGGGGCGGCGAAGAAGGCGGCTTCGCCGGCGATGACGCCCGAAGCGATGCGGAAAATGCGCGAGGCGATGCTCAAGGGAACATCGGAAACACCCGTGGTCACACCGGGAGTGATTCCCTCGATAGTATCGGTAACACCCGCACCAACACCCGGCATGAAGCTCCGCTGCTTTTTGAAGTGAACGGACTGACAAAACATTACCCGGTGAAGGGTGCTTTCGGTTTTACGAAAGCGGTGATTCATGCGGTCGACGATGTATCGTTTACCGTCCGGCAGGGGGAAACGTTTGGGCTTGTCGGGGAGTCGGGAAGCGGCAAATCGACGCTGGGCCGCGTCTTGATTCAGCTGGAGCAAGCGACGTCCGGCCGCATTTTGTTTCGCGGTGAAGAGCTGTCGCAGATGGATGCCGCACAGCGCCGGGCGGCGAGGCGGGACATGCAGATGATTTTTCAGGATCCTTACGGCTCCGTCAATCCCCGCTGGACGGTAGGCGAGACGATTGCCGAGCCGTTTGCCGTTCACGAACGTTTAAGCGCGCCGGAACGGGATACGCGGGTGAAGGAACTGCTCGGCATGGTCGGGCTCAAGCCGGAGTGGGCAAACCGCTATCCGCACGAGTTTTCCGGCGGACAACGCCAGCGGATCGGCATCGCCCGCGCCATTGCTCTGCGGCCCCGGTTTGTGCTGGCCGATGAAGCGGTGTCGGCGCTTGACGTATCGGTGCAAGCGCAGGTCGTCAACCTGATGCAGGAGCTGCAGCATCGGCTTGGTTTGACGTATGTGTTTATCGCGCACGGGCTGAACATCGTCAGGCACGTCTCGTCGCGAATCGGCGTGATGTATCTCGGCAAGCTGGTGGAGATCGCCCCGGCTGACGAATTGTTCCGCCATCCCGCTCATCATTATACGGCAGCGCTGATTGCCTCCATTCCTTGGCCGGATCCTGCGCGGAAACGGGAGTTTATTTCCATACAAGGGGAGATTCCGTCCCCTGCGTCGCCGCCGGCAGGGTGCCGTTTCCATACCCGCTGCCCTGCGGCAACGGCGCGCTGCCGCGAGCAGGAACCGCAGCTGGTTGACGTTGGCGGCGGCCATTTGGCGGCATGCCATTATCCGGTATAGCGCTGCTCCCGAATCTGCCCGATGATTGCCGTTACGTAAACAGACAATGGAAGGACCGGAACCCGATCGGCTTGCTGCTCGATCGTTCCGGTTCTTTTTTCTTTGGGGGGATTTGACGGCTTAGGCGCAATGTTTCCCGAAAAGGATTGACAGCGCTTAATGTTAACGTTAACATCGGAATCACAAGAGGTTAAGGCTGCAATTGTTAATGTATGCGTTAATTGCAAGAAGCCCGTTGGTGCAGGCGCGGAAAGATAGGGAAAGCGGCTTTTGCCGCTCATTTCGCCCGTTCATTGCATGCGTTTCCATCGCATTTTTTGTTAGGGGAGCGGCTGGAAACGGCTGCCGGATCCGCATGCACGGTAAAACAATTTTACGGTTAAGGTTTCGCCCAAATTATGAATGGAGGGAAAGCCCGATGATTACCGGTATTACGCATTATGGAGCAAAAGTAAAGGACTTGGACCGAACCATCCAGTTTTATCGCGACATCCTTGAATTTGAAGAAGCATTCAGATTGTACGATGACGAAGGGGCTTTACGAATTGTATATTTCCATATCGGCCGCAATCATTTTGTCGAGTTTTTTCCCGGGGGAATAGAGGATTACGAGTACATTCCGACTGGAGCGGGCACCAATCATCTTTGTTATGAGGTGGATGATGCGTATGCTGCGGCGGAACGGATTAAAGCCAAAGGGTATCCGCTGCACAAGGATGTAGAGAAGGGACGAAGCGGATGCCTGCAGTTTTGGCTGCTTGACCCGGAAGGCAACCGCATCGAACTGATGCAGCTGCTCCCCGATTCCATGCAGGCTAAAGCCCTGCAAGCGATTCAGGAGAAGTACAACGGACAGACAGGAGTTTAAGATAATGACACACAAGGTAAAATGGGGAGTTCTTGGCTTCGCCCGCATTGCCAAATTGGAGGCGATCCCGGCCATATTGCGGTCGGCAAACTCCGAGCTCTACGCAGTAGCGTCCGGAGACCCGCAAAAAAGGGAAGAATGCGCGCAGATGTTTCCGGACGCCAAGCTGTATGGAAGTTATGATGATTTGCTTGCCGATCCCGACGTTCAGGCCGTCTATGTGCCGCTGCCGAACTCGCTGCATAAGGAATGGGCGATTAAGGCGATGCGCCAGGGCAACACGTGTTATGCGAGAAGCCGATAGCGCTGAACTTGCGGGAATGCGAAGAGATGATCCGAGTCGCCGAAGAAACCGGAGTTCATCTGATGGAAGCGTTTATGTACCGTTATACCGACCGCACCCGCAAGGTGAACGACATTGTGCGGAGCGGGGAAATCGGGCAAATCAGGCATATCAGCTCAACTTTCCGGTTTCTCTTGAATCGTCCGAACACGATCAAGGTCAATTCGGCGTTAGGGGGCGGCTCCCTTTACGATGTCGGGTGTTACCCTGTCAATTTCGTTGGCATGATCACCGGCCAAACGCCGGAATCGTGCGCTGTGGAGTGCGTGCTCGAAAATGGGGTCGATACGATTTTTTCCGCGGTGCTTAAATATCCGGATGGCGTCATCGCCACGATCCATAGCGGTTTTAATGCGTTTAACCAGATGAACACGGAAATCGTCGGGACGAAAGGCCGCATGGAGATTCCCGATACGTTCTTGGGAGTCGGGGGAACGATCACAGTAGTGACGGAGAGCGGAACCCGCGCCGTCCCGGTCGACGAATCGGACCGTTACCGTCTGGAGATCGAGGACTTTGCAGCTTGTGTGCTTACACGGAACAAACCGCTTGTAAGTTTGGCCGAGACTTCCCGCAATATGCAAGTAATCGATCTTCTGCTGAGCTCGATGAAACAGAAATAACAGGCCTCGTCCGGATGGAAGCAAGGGGACGAAGATATATAGCAAAGTGCGAAGATGATGTATCCGCCTGGGCGACCTCAAAACGGTTCTGCTCAAGCGGATATTTTTTTTTATTCATGCCCTGGTTTAATGATTGTACAGTTACCTTTTGTGTAGTATGATGATGGCGAAATTTGAGTGACAGGGTTGATTTTCAGGGAGGGGATCGCCGATGTTTCGCCGATTCGGATGGAACCGGTTATATGCGACCAGCATTAAGACGAAAATCTTTTTGTGTTACGCTTCTTTGATTGTGATCATATTTATCGCTTGCAGTATCGTATTGTATACGTATATGATGTCGTTCACCCGTAATTTTGTAAGCGATTACACGACAAGCGCAAATCGGCAGATGAACGCTAAGCTGGAAGGTTGGATGCAGGAGATCGAAACGTTGTCCAAGGCGGTCATGTGGAATGCGAGTGTGCGCAGCATTATCGTGAAGACGGGGACCAACGAATCAAGCGATTCGGATAAACAAGACTTGTACAAATTTTTGTCCATGCTCACGATCTCCCGGGACGATATTTACTCGATCCAGCTGCTAAAGGATTCGCAGTTTGCCATGAAATTCGGCACCTATTATGACAGCGATCTGGAAATGAAGCCGATCCTAGATGCGATTCGCTCTGCAGACGACCGTTATCGGCAGGGACAAGTCATATTCGCCGGAACAGTGATCCGGCATGCGGCAGATAATGAGGCTACCTTCGCCGTGGCGCGTAAAATTTATGATAAGTTCACCTTCTCGGCGATCGGCGACGTAATCATTGAAATCAGATACAGCAAGCTGAAAGGCATGCTTCAGGCATTGGAAAATACGAAAAACAAAAGGAATCAGCTGCTCGACGATAAAGGCAGAATCATTTACAGCGAAAAAGAAGAGGAGATCGGGCAGCTTGCCGATCCGGCGTATTTGCAGGCGATCTGGAGCGCAGACGAAGCTTCGGGGTTTACTGAGTTGGCCGCATCCGGCGGAATGCTCACCTACAGCCGGTCCGCTTATACGCAGTGGACGCTGCTCTCGGTGACGCCGCTCAGCGAGATTTCTTCGCCTTTTCGCAACATGCAGCAAATCTTTTTTGTCGTGAACTTAATTGGCATTACATTGGCGCTGGTAATTGCCGCGATGCTTTCGAAAAGCATTACGAAGCCGCTGACCAAGCTGGTCAATAAAATGAAAGGGATCCGGCTCGGCAGCATCCGATTGAACGATAGCCGCAACCGGCTGCCGTTAAACGATTACAACGAGATTCAGAAGCTGAACAACACGTTTAACGACATGATCGAAAGCATCAACCGCATGATCCAAGAGGTGTACGAGGCCGAGCTGCGGCAAAAGGATGCGGAGCTCAAGATGCTTCGCGCGCAAATCAACCCTCACTTTTTGTACAACACACTGGATGTAATCAACTGGAAGCTGGTCATTAACGAGCAAGATGAGATTGCCCGGCTTGTGCGGGCGTTATCCGCTCTGCTGCGCTACAATATCACCGAAAGCGACAAACCGGTGCACATTCGCGAGGAGATCGGCCAAATTACCAACTACTTGCAAATTCAGCAGGCCCGTTTTGAAGATACGATTGAACTTGAGATCGGCGTGCCGCCTGAAGTGATGAATATGAAAATGTGCAAATTTTTGCTGCAGCCGATTGTCGAGAATGCGATAATGCATGGTTTCAAACAAAGAAATCATGGCAAAATCGTGATTAACGGCGAGATTCGTGAAGGAAGCCTGCTGCTGGATATTATCGACAATGGAAGCGGCATGTGCCGGAATACGCTGGATAAGCTGAATGCCAATCTGGAAGTGGCGGCGGACTCTCGTTCGACAACGGGAATCGGGGTTCACAATGTAAGCCAGCGCGTAGCGCTGTATTACGGCGAGCCTTACCATATCCGGTTTGAAAGTATTCCCGGGCAGGGGACGACCGTTCATCTCAAGCTGCCGGTCATCGAATAATGCAATAAACCAATATGAGCAAACCTTTTCCAATTCCAGTGTCGTTCCTTTTCGCAGCCGAAATTTCTACAATAAAACTGTAGTCAAGTTTCCAAGCATATGCTGACGAATCCCGTTTTGCTGCAGCAGAACGGCTAGGAGGAAAACAGGTGGATTGTATAGCCGTAAGTCCTTGCAGCAACCCCGAGCTATCGCTTGAGGAGGTGCTTGCAGCATATTCCGGCATAGGTTTCACGCAGTTCGAGGCGTTTACAAGCTGGGTGAAATCCGCATTAGATTGGACGGCCGATGCCCAAATGTATCGCCGTATTGCAGAGTCTCATGGCATCCGCATCACTTCGATGCACCTGCCGCCGATTACCGAAGACGCAGACGCCGCATTGGAACATGCGATAGCAGCCGCGCGGTTTGCCGAGCAGCTCGGCGTGGAGGTCGTGTTGTTTAAGGCGGCGAGCCGTCCGCTGTACATTCGTACAGCCCGGGCTTTTCTAGATGCGACGGAGGAGCTGAACATTACCCCTGTGCTGCAAAATCATGCGGGAAGTCCGATCGCTACGCTCGGCGACTACCGTGAAGTGATCGAAGGGATCGGCGACTCGCGCATGAAAACGCTGCTGGAAGTCGGACATTTCCACTCCGTGGGCGTTTCCTGGCGTCAAGGCTATGAACTGCTGGGCGATTCGATTGCGCTGGTCCATATTAAGGATCAGCTCGGCAGCCAATCGGTGCCTTTCGGGACCGGGGAAATTGATCTTGAAGGTTTATTTGCACATCTGAAGCAGGAAGGCTACAGGGGGAAATTTGTTGTAGAAATGGAAGTTGCGGATAAGATCAACACACTTGAATATTTGGAGTCGGCCTTGCGCTATTTGAAGCCATGGCTGTAGGGGGAGAGGATAAGATGGACGGAGTTAAGCTTTGTATCGTCGGCGCCGGCAAC
The DNA here is from genome assembly GCF_004307995.1 of Paenibacillus thalictri. GTDB lineage: Bacteria > Bacillota > Bacilli > Paenibacillales > NBRC-103111 > Paenibacillus_AF > Paenibacillus_AF thalictri. Next base: position 8,068 of record NZ_SIRE01000020.1, read on the forward strand.
CTGGCATCCAAGAGAATATATCCGTATATCGCCGCTGCCGGGGGCAAACTGGTCGGCGTTTGCGATCTGGACGAAGAAAAGGCAAAATTGAAAGCGTTTTTATACGGTGGCAGCGCCTATACGGATGCGCTGGAAATGGTGAGCCGGGAAAAACCCGACTGTATCATTATATGCATCGGACCGGAGCAGCATTATGCTTTGTCCAAAGAGATGATGCGGCTTGGGATTCCGGTCTACACGGAAAAACCGCCTGCGCCTGCTGCGGCCGGGGCCTTGGAGCTGGCGCGCCTGTCGAATGAGACGGGCGTACTGTGTACGACTGCTTTCAAAAAGCGGTACAACACGGTGTACAGCCGGGCCAAACAGTGGCTTAGCGGCTTCGATTCGAGCCGGTACGTTTCGCTTTCGGTTGATTATTGCTCCGACTTCTATAAGAATACGACGCCGCGCAACGAGTTTTTGCTCGACTTTGCGATTCACTTGATTGATGTGACCGCTTATTTGTATGGGGATGCGAAGGAAGTATTTTGCTTCTCCAAGGGCATGGACGCCTACGCGGCGAGCATCAAATTTGCTAACGGCGCGGTTGGCTCGTTGAACTTTAACGATGCCCGTTCATTTACGGTACCTACGGAGGAAGTGGAAATTTCCGTAGAGGGCAGCAATTTTATGACGATCCGCAATTCATCGTTCTGGCGAATTACCGAAAACGGGAAGCCGGCGGAATGGAGAGAGCCGTCCACGTTTGTCAGCAACGGCGACAGCGGCAACGATACGGGACATTTTGCCGAAATCGCCGACTTTTTCGCTGCTGTCCGCGAAGGCAGAACAACCCGGTCCAATATATACGAAAGTTATAAAAGCATGGTGCTGTATGAAGCGATTAAACGGTCTGCGGAAACCGGCCAGCTCATTTCCGTCCAATATGAAAAGGTAGGGGGAGTCGTTGATGAACCGGCCAATGCGTAGTAAAAAGTGGGCAGCCTCACTTATCATGCTGTCTCTGGTCTGCGTAACGGCGGCATGCTCCGGCGGCAGCCCGGCCGCACCGCAGACAGCGGCGAAGGAGCCGCCGAAGGACGCGCCAAAGGCGCCGGCGCCAGCAGCTCCGGCAGCGGCTGCCAATACGCCGGCGGCTAAGCCGAAGGTGACGTATTGGACGATGCGGCCTGCCGACACGCTCGATCTGTTGAAGAAGAACGTGCTTGGCGATGTGCTTAACGAAGTCGATCTGGACATTGTCAGCATACCGGCCGAATACGAGAACAAACTCAGAATCGCCATCAGCGGCGGCAGCGCGCCCGACATGTTCGACGTCGACGGCGTTTACACCTCCAACTATGCATACAGCGGTGCGCTGATGCCGCTCGACAAATATTGGGATAAGGGAGACTACGACGATTACGTGCAGTCCTCCAAAGACAAGACGACATACAACGGTAAAATTTATGCCGCCTCGCTGTTCGAATCCAGTATCGTCTTATATTACAACAAGGAGCATTTTGAGAAAGCGGGCATCACCAATGTGCCAACGAAGGTGAGTGATGCCTGGACTTACGATCAATTTCTCGATGCGGCCAAAAAGCTGACGATCCGCGACGCTTCCGGCAAGGTGACCCAATACGGAGCGATTCCGGACGGCTGGCTTTCTCCCGACAACAACTCGGAGGGCGCATCGTTCACGCGTTTCCTCTTTTTATGGAACCATGGGGCCGAGGTGCTCGATCCAAAGAACACGACGGCCAAAGGCTTCCTGAACAGCGACAAAACGATTCAAGCGCTGCAGGAATACCAGGATTATTATCAGAAGTATAAAATATCGCCGCTGGAAACGATTTCCAAAGACCAATCCGGCTTTGAAACCGGCAAGCTGTCGATGTACATCTCCAACATCAGCACATCGTTTGTTTTGAACTCGAAATATCCGAACATTAAATACGGCGTTATGCCGCTGCCTAAAGGCGAGAAGCATTTCGGGTCATCCGGCGGCTGGAACGTAGGCATCTACGCCAAGGCGAAAAATCCGGATGCCGCATGGAAGATTATTAACGCAATGACCGGCAAGGAAGGCCATAAGAAATTTACGCAAACATTTAATTTCATGCCGTCACGCAAAAGCTCGCTGGAAGCGCGTGCCGACCTGAACCAGTATCCGCTAAGCCTAGCCAAAGAAATGATGAATACGTCCCGTGCGCGTCCGGTCACACCGGCCTATGCGGAAATTTCTCCGATTTTCGCCGATATGATGAGTGCGGTCGCCTACGGCGGGAATGTCCGCGAGCTGGCGAATAAAGCGGCGGATGACATCGATAAGGTACTGAAAAAGTATGCGCAGTAGCCGGCTATCGTAAGCGAGCCGGGCGGCCGCTGCTTTCGGAGAGGCGGGACGGCTTGGGATCAAGCGGCTCAGCTTCTCCGATTGCGGCCCGCGGCACTAAAGCGGCAGCGGCCGATCTGAAGGAGGTCCGAAAATTTGGAAGCGCGTACTAAGGAAATCGCCGGGCGGGAAAGGAAGAGCATCGCTTTTTCCGCTCGCAAATTGGCGGTGATGAGGGATGGCTATCTGTTTATTATGCCTTCGATGATCATCATTGCATTATTTACCGTCTATCCGACCATCCGCTTATTCTGGCTTAGTCTCAATCGATACCGTATGGTGGAAGGAAATCAGCAGGCGACCTTCATTGGATTGGAAAACTATGTTTCGGCAGTCGACGACAGCTTGTTCTGGAAGACGTTGTGGACATCGTTTTATTTTCCGTTAGTGATTACGCCGATTCAGACGGCGCTCGCCTTATTGGTAGCTATTCTTTTAACCGGCAAAATCAGATTCCCCGCATTTTTTCGCACGGTTTATTTCATCCCGGTCGTCATGTCCTTTGTTATTGTCGGGATGTTCTGGAAGGAAATGCTGAATACGAACTCCGGCCTCATTAACGGGATATTGGCACTTGTCCATGTGCCGCAGATCAGTTTTCTGACCGATCCGTCGCTGGCCAAACTTTCGATTGCGATGGTCAGCATTTGGAAATCGTGGGGCTGGTATTTGGTCATTTTCATAGCGGCATTAATTCAGATTCCCAAGGAATTGTTCGAATCGGCGGACATCGATGGAACAACGCCTTGGCAGAGATTCCTATATATTACGCTGCCGATGATTCGGCGTACGATGCTGTTTGTGATTATCGTATCCACGATGAACTGCATTAAGCTGTTTACGCCGATCTTAGTGATGACGGGAGGCGGACCTTCAAATTCAACACGCACGATTGTGCATCATATTTGGATGACAGCGTTCCGGACGACCAACAATTTCGGTTTTGCCGGAGCGATGGCTATTATGCTGTTTTTCATCGTGGTCACCATTTCTTTCATTCAATACATGCTAATGAAAAATGAGGACTGAGGCTAGTGATCTTAAGGAAATTATCGCAAACGATGTCGTATGCCGTGCTGGTACTGCTTGCCGCCGCCGTGCTTGTACCGCTTGTTTATGTCATTTTGAAATCGTTCACGCCCAATGAGCTGCTCGGGCAAAGTCTGTTCGTTCCCGAGCGGTTTACGCTCGATAACTATGACAGGGTATTGTTCGATACGCCGTTTATGCGTTATTTGTTAAATACCGTTTTTTTGACCGTAACGATCACCATTGGGAGCTTGTTATTTGATTCCATGGCCGCCTTCGGTTTTGCCAGAATGACCTTTCCCGGCAAAGAGCTGCTGTTTCTTATTGTCATCTCCATGCTGGTTGTGCCGGCGGAGGCGCTGCTGCTGCCCCGTTACATGGTCGTTCGGGATTTGGGCTGGCTGGATGATTACAAGGCGTTAATTGTGCCGGCGCTGAGCTCCGCTTATACGATATTTTTTCTGCGCCAATTTTTCCTGAGCTTGCCGAAGGAGCTGGAGGAGTCGGCTGTGATGGATGGCGCTTCGGTATGGCGGGTATATGCGCAAATTATTTTGCCGCTGGTGAAGGCGCCGCTGCTGACTATCGGACTGATGGTGTTTTTCCACGCTTGGGACGATTTTTTATGGCCGCTTACGATTATTAATTCGCCGGATAAATATGTGCTGCAGGTCGCGGTCAGTCTGCTGGATACCGAGTTTTCCACCGATATTGGAGCTAAGTTCAGCAACGTGGTGTTGAGTTCGCTGCCGATCGTCGTGTTGTTCCTGGTCATTCAAAGGCAATATATTTCCGGGATCACTTCAGGAGCTATCAAAGGGTGACCTATTCTAAAATTGGCGGAGGAGCCGCATATGAATATATTAGTCGTCGATGATGAATATATCGTTTGCAAAGGAATCGAAACGATCATCCTGCGCTCAGGCCATGACTGGAACGTTGTCGGCAAAGCCGGGAACGGTCTGGAGGCGCTGCGCTTGATGGAGAAGGAGCCGGTCGACTTAATCGTGACCGATATCCGTATGCCGGAGATGAACGGCTTGGAGCTGATCGAGCGTCTGTTCCAGGAAGGCTACTCCGGTGAGGTGATGATTCTGAGCTCTTACGCCGATTTTGAATACGCCAGAAAAGCGGTGCAATGCGGTGCTGTCAACTATTTGCTCAAGCCGGTTGACCCGGATGAGCTGATTAATACCATCCAGCAGGCGGAGCAGTCCATTAGTGAACGAAACCTGCGGCATAGCGAGCGGGAGCAGTTGACCAAAAATAAACAGCTGATGAGCAAAATGCTGCTGACCCAACTGCTGCTTGGTTACGAGACAAACGAAACGAAAATTCGCCGTGGGCTGGAGCAGGCCGGCATCCCGCTTAAGGAGCTAGTCGTTATCACAGCAGGCCGGCCGGAACAGCTTTCGTCCGAATGCTGGGAGCGCTGCAAGCTGCAGCTTCTGGCTGCCATACGCAGTGGCTGCGGTTGTATGGCCGAGGATGTATCGTTTGTTGAGAGGTATCTTGTGTTGGCCGCTTGGAGCGGGGAAACGCCGCACCGGCTGGCCTCGGCAGTCTCTTGTCTAGAACGATGGGCCGGGAGCCAGACGGAATCGCCGCATGTTCGGATGGGATTGAGCGATGTCTGCCGGAGCATGTCCGATATTCCGCTGTTGCTTGCCCAAAGCATCTGCAGTCAAAATGAGGCGGCGAAGACAAGCCGATCTGTTGTGCAGTTTGGCGATGCTGCCATGAATGATGCGGTTATTCACGACCCGACACTGCCTGAGCAAAAGCTGCTGCAGGCGCTGAAGTCGGGCTATGCCGACGAGGTGCGCCTTCTGACACAGGAGTTGGCGCTGTATAGCGAGCCGGCGCAGCAGGCAAGCAAACTCAAGGGCCGAAAAATCATCGAACAGGTGAAGCAGCTTGTGTTCAAGCGATATGCCAGCGATATCCAAATTCGCGATATTGCCGATGAAATTTATATGAATGCCAGCTATTTGAGCGATTTATTTAAGCAGACGACCGGGATGACCTTTACTGATTTTGTCATCGAATACCGGCTGCAAGTGGCCAAATCGCTGCTGCTGGATGATCCTCAGCTTAAGCTGTATCAGGTAGCGGATAAGGTGGGATATAAAAATCCGAAGCATTTCAGCCAGATTTTCAAAAAGCATGTCGGCATGCTGCCTGCTGAATTCCGGGAGATCAGATAACGAAAGGCCCGTGGCTCGAGGCCACTGAAAAAGTAGCGGAATGAGCGAAATCATTTTGGAGAAGCACCAGCGTTCGCCTTTGTCCCCGAATTTCACCCGCTATATGCGGGACAATCTAAGAAATTCGGGGACAATCAGCGATCGGAGGAATGATTCGCACATGCAGCGTTCACTTTTCAGTGGCCTCGAAGCTTTCACGGGCCTTCTTACGTTTAAAGCGCCGGGGGAAACAGGACAATGGACGAGATGGGCTTTTTCCGCAGCATGAAACAAAATTACTCCAAAATCATTATTTTGTGGTAAAATATGTCTAATGCGGCGAAGGTTTTTGAAGTTTTTTGTAAGGGGTTTCAATAAATGCGTAGGGAGCGGTAATCAATGAAAATTCATTTTCTCGGCACGGCCGCTGCGGAAGGATTTCCGAATTCGTTCTGTCAATGCGAGGCTTGCGCGAAAGCATGGGAGCTTGGCGGAAAAAATATAAGGACACGCAGCTCGGCAATCATCGACGATGTGCTCAAATTCGACTACTCGCCCGACTCTTATATGCAGGCGCTGCGCGACAAGCTGAATTACGGGCGGTTGGAGCATCTGATTGTGACGCATACCCATGCCGATCATTACAATCCCGCCGACTTGTTCTGCCGTGTGGAAGGATTTGCCCACGGACTTCGGCATCCGCTGCATCTATACGGTAACGACTCCGTCATGAGCAAAGGACGCTCCGCATTGGGCCGTTTTGACAGCTCGCAATTCGTATTTCATCTGCTGCGCCCGTTTCAACCGTTTGCCGCCGGCGATGCGACGATTACGCCGCTGCTGGCGGATCACGACAAATTTGAAACATGCCTGCTGTACGTTATTGAGAAAGACGGCAAACGCGTGTTGTACGGCCATGACACCGGCTGGTTTCCCGAGGCGACTTGGGAGTGGCTGAAGGGCAAACGGCTTGATTTTGCCATATTGGACTGCACGCACGGCTACACTTCGAACAACCGCAATCCGAATCATATGGGCGTGGAGACGATTTTTGAGGTTCAGCGCGTATTTCGCGAGGAAGGCGTGCTGGCCGGGGACGGTCAGATTGCCGTCACGCATTTTACCCATAATTCCGGGCTGCTGCACGACGACTTTATCGGCATCTTTGAACCGGCCGGCATTTTGGTCGCTTATGACAGCTTGGTGGTGCATATTTAGCGGCTGCTTTTTCAGCGGCCCCGCCTGTTTGGAGTCTGGCTCACGTGCTTCAGAGGAAAAACGTCTGGTTGCGGTAAGGAATAAGGAGGGCTGCGGCGTATGAATGGCCGATCAAACGGATTGTTTTCGGTTCTCACCGCATTCATGTTTGTACTGGCGCTTCTGGGCTGCCAAAATGCCGTTCTCGACGATAAGAAACCTGAAGCCGCAGGAAAAGAAAATGCCGGACCTAAAAATCAGACGATGATCAACTTCTGGTTTTCCTTCGGCGGAGATTTTCAAAGAGATTTTCAGAAGTACATAATTGACGAATTCGAGAAAGCGAACCCGGATATTAAAGTGAAGATGACCTTTGCCGAGGAAACGGGAAAAACCCATGTATCGGACAAACTGCTGACCGCCATTGCCGCAGGGAATGCTCCGGATGTCGCAACATTCGACCGGTTTGCCATCGGCTCTTGGGCGGCCAAAGGGGCGCTCGAGGACATCAGCGATCTGATCAAACGCGACGGGATCAGGCAAGACGATTATTACCGCGGCGTTTGGGAGGAAACGGTCTACAAGGGGAGGGTGTATGCGCTGCCCTTTCTGGTCGATACCCGCGCGATGTACTACAACAAAACGTTGTTGGAGAAAGCCGGGTTTGATCCCGAGAAGCCGCCGCAAACGATAGACGAGCTGGACCGGATGGCGGAGAAGCTGTTTGTCAAAAACAAAAACGGAAAATATGAGCAGGTCGGATTTTTGCCTTGGATGGGCCAGGGATCGTTGTTTACCCATGGCATTAATTTTGGCGCGAGCTTTGTAAATAAAGGAGAGTTTGATCCGACCGAACCGCAGGTGGTCAAAGCATTGGAATGGATGACCGGTTATGCGCAGAAATATGATATTTCGACGTTGACCGGCTTCAGCAACGCGGTGGCCCAGACAGGCTTAGAGCCGTTTTGGACAGGCAGGGTCGGGTTTGTGTTCCACGGCAACTGGATTTTGAGCGGGGCTCCGCAATATAAACCGGACTTTGAATGGGGTGTCGCGCCAATGCCTTCCGCTACGGGCAGCCCGTCCATGTCGTGGGTCGGAGGCAATGCTTTCGTCATTCCCAAAGGGGCCAAAAACCGCGAGGCCGCTTGGCGTTTCGTCAAATTTGTCGCTCATAAAGAAGGGAATTTGCTTTGGGCGGGCCGCCCTAACGGGAGGGGACTAATTACTTCGATGCCCGCGGTTAATGCGCAGCTCAAGTTGTACGAGGATGCCAAGCTGAGGGTGTTCCTCGATTTGCTGGCTACGGCTCGGACAAGGCCGGTTTCGCCGGTGGCTTCTTTTTATTGGGCGGAAATGTATCGGATCAGAGATCTCGCTCTGAACGGGAAGGGCAGCCCGGCCGCACTGCTGAAGGAAGCGAAGAAAAATACGGATGCCGAACTGCAGAAGCTGTATGAGCGCAGGTATTAGCAAGAGTGGAGCGGAATGCAGCCGGGAGAAGGAATTGCTTTGGAGGCATGATGAAATATCCGTGCCTTCCGCACAAGCTTCATTTACAATGGAATATATTGGGGCCAGGGGGAGTGGACGAAGATGACGGACGGGAGAAAATTAAAAGTCGGCGTGTTGGGCTGTGGTCCGATTTCGCAGGCGGCTCATTTTGATGCTTGCCGTAAAGCAGCCAATACGGAATTGTACGCAATTTGCGATGTAGCGGAAGATTTGGTGGCGAGAATGCAGGCCGTACACGAGCCGGCTGTCGCTTATACCGAATATGAGCGGATGCTGGCCGATCCGATGGTCGAGCTTGTCGTGATCGGGATCGCCGATCAGTACCATGTGCCGATGGCGCTAAAAGCACTTGAAGCGGGCAAACATGTGCTGATCGAGAAGCCGCTTGGCGTCTCCATCGAGGAATGCGAGATGCTTCAGCGGCAGGTGGAGCGTTCGGGACTCGTTTTGCAGGTCGGCAACATGAAAAGGTTCGATCCGGGCATCACGTACGCCCGCGAGTTTATCGCAGGCGAGATGGGCGAAATGCTGGCGCTTAAAGCGTGGTACTGCGATTCCACCTACCGGTATACGATGACGGATAATGTGATGCCGGTGATTAGGCAAAGCGTTCATGCGAGAAAACCGGGAGGCAATCCGAAGCAAAACAAGCAGCGGTACTACATGCTGACGCACGGCAGCCATCTGGTCGACACGGCCCGCTTTCTGGGCGGCGAGATCGTCAGCGTCCGGGCGCGCCACGTCCAGAAATTCGGAGCATATTGCTGGTTTGTCGAAGCCGAGTTTGCCAGCGGGGCATTGGGCCATCTGGATTTGACGGTCGCCGTGCGGATGGATTGGCACGAAGGTTTTGAAGTATATGGCGAGCACGGCAGCGTCACGGCAAAAACATACAACCCCTGGCTGTTCAAAGCCAGCGATGTCGAAGTATTTTCCGTCAAAGACGGCGTGTACCGCCGCCCGCTCGGAGCGGACGCTCATTTCTACAAGCTGCAGCTGCAGTCGCTTGCCGAAACGATTCTGGATGGAGCGCCGGTGCGCGGAGCAACGGTCGAAGACGGCATGGCGGCGATGCGGGCGATGGCGGCCATTGCCAGGTCGGTGGAAAGCGGGGAGAAGGTTGTGTTGTCCGAGGTGTATGGTGAAATATAAGACGGGAGAGTGGACGCACCATGGAGATCGGCATATTCTCCAAAACGTTTATCAGGCCAACATTAGGCGAGGTGCTTGATGCCGTACAAGCCAGCGGGCTGCGGCATATCCAGTTCAACCTGGCTTGTGCGGGGCTGCCTTCCATGCCGGAGCGGCTAGACCCTGCGACAACCGAAAGCATCGGCAAGCAGATGCAAAAACGGCGGCTGCAGATGACAGCCGTATCGGGTACGTTTAACATGATCCATCCCAATGCCGCGGTTCGCGCGGCGGGCATGCGCAGTTTGGGCTTACTTGCGCAAGCGTGCGGGGAGATGGGCACCTCTATCATCACGTTATGTACCGGTACGCGAGATCCATCCGATATGTGGCGTTTCCACCCGGATAACAGTTCGCCGTCCGCTTGGAAAGACCTCGTTGCGTCGGTTAGGCAAGCCGTTGGCATTGCAGAAGAATATGGCGTCACAGTGGCTTTCGAGCCGGAAGCGGCCAACGTGGTGGATACCGCGGTCAAAGCCCGCAGATTGCTGGATGAGATCGATTCGCCGCGGCTGAAAGTCGTGATGGATGCTGCCAATCTCATACCGTCGGGACAGCTTGATCGTGCCGCTGACATTTTGCAGGAGGCTTTCGAACTGCTCGGACAAGACATCGCGCTTGCCCATGCCAAAGATGTGTTGACGGATCAACCGCTGCGATTCGGTGCGGCGGGCCGCGGCAAGCTCGATTTTGCTTTGTACGCGGGGCTGCTGCGCAAAAGCGGCTATACGGGGCCGCTGATCATGCATGGCTTGGCTGAGGAGGAGATCGCGGCAAGCCGCGTTTTTTTGCAGCGTATTGTCATCAGTTAACTCGTCGGCTTTGGCGATCGAATCGACCATTCCGACCAACCCGCCAATCGACGAGATATTGATGATGGAGCCGCCATTCGTTTTTCTCATTGAGGAAAGGACCTGCCCTTTTCATTCAAATCCGTAAAAACTACTTTGGCTCCCTCACCAATCAGCTTCCGCACATGAGAGGCCCCTATACCCCTTGCGCCACCCGTAACGATAATTACCTTCCCTGCTACTCTTGCCATACCGTTCATCCCCTAATAGTTAAGATGTATCTGTCCTCATTACATTACCCCCGTCACGCTTTCTATTCAACAAACACAATGATACCTAACTGTTGGAACTCCGACTGAATTAAAGTATGCGTTAAAAATGATGAACTCACTCCAACATATCGAGCCTCATTGTCGGGCTCTGTAATGGAATTTTAATAATCCACCAATGGTTACATTCAGGATACCCTGTCACTTTATTGTGCCTACTTCATAAATAACATATAAAGATGCATAATTAACTTAAGAAATGATAGTAACTAAACATTATTGAAATGAACATTGGATTACAAGGAGGATTCTAAAAATGTCCAGTCAAGCTGTTTTCAGTCGCAGCATCAAAACTGTCCGTACCCCCGAATTCCAACGGAATAGCGCCATTCATACAATGGCATGGGTAATTGAACCCGGGAATTGGGAGGAACATAGTCCGTTTTTGCTTATGGCTCACGATCATATGCGTAGTGGCGTATTCGGGATTCATCCCCACCGCGGTATTGAGACGGTCACTTTTTTAATAGATGGGCATCTTAATCATTATGACAGCAAACATGGAAAAGGCGTGCTTAACCCTGGTGACGCGCAATGGATGACTGCAGGCAGAGGCGTTGAACATGTAGAAGACGCGGCAAAAGATGAAGAAGTCAATCTTCTTCAATTATGGGTTAACATTCCTCGTGAATCGAAGATGTCCCCTTCCAGATACCAAGACTTGCGTAAAGATGAAATGCCCGTCCTGCATGAAAATGGGGCCGAAATCCGGATCTTCTCTGGTTCATATGGCAATAAAATTGCGGACACGAAAAATATAGCCCCGGTGACGATGTTGGAAGTGAATCTGGAGTCAGGAGCGGCGGTCTCGCCGCAATTGCCAGGAAGCTACAACGGATTTCTGTATATTTTGGACGGGGAGGGGATCTTTGGTTCAAATGAGACAGCAGGAACCAAAGGGCAGTTATTATGGATGGGATCTGCAGGAACTGCTGAGCAAAGCGCCATTCATATTCAAGCGAAAAGCAAATTGCGTGTCATGCTCTACGCGGGCGAACCGATTCGTGAGCCTGTTGTTGCCAGAGGTCCTTTTGTCATGAACACGGAGGAAGAAATCTTTCAAGCTTTTGACGATTATCGAAACGGAAGGTTTTAATGCGTCCCGCGATAAACTCCATTGCTCCCTTGCTTGAGAATATAAGAGACAACCTGGGAATGAATGCCTCTGTTGTGAGCTGGGTTTATTAAGCGCCACTTTCCTAAGCATGTACCTTTGATGATTGCGGTATACACGGTTGCGCTAACTTTAGGAGCCGCACTAAGTTCAGGACTCGTAAGACCGCTGCAGAACGGGTTTAATTCGTGGCAAGGCGCGTTAGGGATCTGGGCGTCTAAAATCAAACGAAGAAGCCTCCAAAAACCACTATACGAGTGGGGCTGGAAGCTTCTTTTTCTTAGGTTCAGGTCGTTCATAATTCACGCTGGGTCAAGCGGCAAAGCAGAGTACGGGTGAACCGGGATGCGCATTGGCGGCTCGGCGAGGAGATCGATGATTTCGTCACGGAGTTCATCGGCAAGGGCGCTATTTTCGTAGCCTTCCTTTGCTTCGATGGACCGGAACACCTCAACGTTCCAGAGCACATCGGGGTCGTCGTCCTCGCGAAGGATGATGAACCGGTCGGACGCGCCGGACTTTTCCATGCCGATGGTAGCCAGTTCGAACAGCTTGTCGCCGTTTCCGGGCTTGGCGCGCATCTTGATGATGTACGCGGGTTGGTTTTGAAGTGTCATGTTTTTCTCCTTTCCAATTTTCCTTAAACCATGAGAAATTAGCATTCGCATGATGATATCGGTATATGCATGCGGGTCACTGCTTTCTTCATTAGTTTCATCTCAATCTAACATTGTTAGATGGCGCCTTACAGTATTAGATGATATCATGCGGCTACAGACTTGTAAAGTGAAAATCTTACACTGTTAGATAAAAGGTGGATAACGACGCAAAAGCAGTAGCCTTCGATTTCGAAGCAGAAGATTTGGGGAACCTCATGGGTGCTTCTGGAAGAGGAGGGCATCGACGAATTAATAGTTATATATGCCAGATTCTAATTTTTTTGTTAACGGTGAATGGGTGATAGCCATCCTTTCGAAATAAAACGCCTTGTCACCTTTAAACAATGCTCGTTGAGTCTTGCTATCCATTTTCTTATAAATTGAATTTTTTTCGAGACTGCTAATTGCTACTGATCGACTCATAATAGAAAGTTGCCAACTTTCATCATCCTCACTGAACCCAAAACTATCCAAAATTTTTTGTTCATTCTTACTCGTATGAATAATCATTAAATCAATTCTAAAGCGTAACTCCTCGTCAGAAATTTTGGGTCTTTAATCTCTCTCAAGCATCATACTTAATACTTTCCTATTACCACCATCGTCAGGTTCAGCCTTATCCCATGCAGAGCCAAATAATGATTGTGATTTAATAAGGAAATCTAATTCCAACCACCTTTCTTGGACAACAAGTTGAAAAATGTATGCCAATCTGTTGTGGACAAATTTATTTAATGTCATCATGTCGCTTTCAGATAGCTGGCCATTTGCATGCATATCTTCAATTGGGCCATTTCTAAATACGAAATGAACGACAGCTTTTGATATCATGTCAATATTCTCACTGACCATCAATCGTTCTTTAGTATCCAAATTAAATTTTAAGCTTTCCTCAGTTCTTCCTAACAAAAGATCATCAAGAACCATGTTCTTAATTCATCTTTAGTCAGTTTATCGAAATCAATAAATTGTCCACTATCTTTCATCTGCTTATAAAGCTCAAATAATCCCATATAGTAATCCCCTTTAACTTTTCATTGACTTCGCCTGCCATATAACGTCTCTAAGCTTATTATTTTCTTATGTTAGGAATAAGCCCCTTGAAGATGCTCCCGCCGCGCCTTGGTCTGAGCTATGACGAACATACGCGGGGAGCATGTAGCGTTACGAACTGATACGTGTAACCACCTCACAAACGGGAAGCCCGGGACAATATTCGCCCGCTATACATTTCGTGACCCATTATGGATTATAATACCATTGTAACCTAAACGATCCGATATGGAGGGAAGCGGAATGAATACATTTATGTTTTATAACCCGACGCGGCTGTTTTTCGGAAAAGGGACGTTGGAGCAGCTTTCTGCGCAAATTCCGCAGTACGGCAAAAATGTGCTGCTGGTTTACGGCGGCGGCAGCATTAAGAGAAACGGGGTTTACGACAAGACGATCGATCTGCTGAAAAGCATCGATGCCAAAGTGGTCGAGCTTGGCGGCGTTGAGCCGAATCCGCGTCTGACTACCGTCCATAAAGGGATCGAGTTATGCAGAAGCGAAAACATCGACTTCATCCTTGCCGTAGGGGGCGGCAGCGTCATTGATTGCGTTAAAGCCATTGCGATCGGCGCGAAGTTTGACGGGGAAGTATGGGATATTATTACCCGCAAGGCGACCGGTACGGATGCACTGCCTTTCGGGACGGTGCTGACGCTTGCGGCGACCGGATCGGAGATGAACTCGGGTTCGGTCATTACCAATTGGGAAACAAAGGAGAAATACGGTTGGGGCAGTCCGCTTACGTTCCCGCGGTTCTCTATTCTGGATCCCGAATTTACATATACGGTCCCGAAGGATCAGACGATATACGGCATGGTGGACATCATGTCTCACGTATTGGAAACATATTTTAACCATACGGAAAACGCTCCTGTTCAGGACGGGTTCTGCGAAACGATTTTGCGCACCGTGATCGATACGGCGCCTAAGCTGCTGGACAACCTGGGCGATTTCCAACACCGCGAGACGATATTGTACAGCGGCACGATGGCGCTGAACGGCGTGATCTCCATGGGCATCCGCGGCGACTGGGCGACGCACAACATCGAACATGCGGTGAGCGCCGTCTACGATATCCCGCACGGCGGGGGACTGGCGATCCTGTTCCCGAATTGGATGGAGCATGTGCTGGATAGCGGGGTTGGTCGCTTTAAGCAGTTTGCGGTCCATGTTTTCGGCATCGATCCCGCCGGCCGGTCCGACCGGGAGACTGCTTTGGCCGGCATCGCGGCGCTGCGTGCCTTCTGGTCCAGCATCGGAGCGCCAAGCCGCTTGGCTGATTACGGCATCGGCGAAGACAAGCTGGAGCTGATGGCGGACAAAGCGATGGTGTACGGCCCGTTCGGCAACTTCCAAAAGCTGAACCACGAAGACGTGCTGGCGATTTACCGCAGATCGCTGTAGGAGACTGCGCGCGGCCGCCGCGGTGTGCGGCGGCCTTTTGCTGCGAAAAAACTACTGTTTTTTCGCGGCATAAGAACTAAACAAGCTTTTGATTTTCGGCGAAATATAATGGCTGCCGCGGCGATCCTGCACCTGCTCGACGACGATGGCGGTGAGCAACCGGGGCTGCTCGGTATCGAAGGCGACAAACCAGCCGTTTTCCTGGCCGGCCTCGTCTTTTTTTGTTTTCAGCTCCGCAGTTCCGGTTTTGCCTGCCAACCGGAGTCCCTTCACTTGGGCATCATGCCCCGTTCCGGCGGGGTTATCGATGACCTCCACCATTTTATCGGTGACCGTTTTTGCCACCTCGGGACTAATGAGTCCGCTTTTCCACGGAACCGCCTTCTCATCATTGTTCAGCAGCAGCTTCGGCTTAATCATCGTTCCGCCATTGGCAAACACCGTATAGGTTGCGGCTACATGCAGCGGAGTCATCAGCACTTCCCCTTGCCCGTAACCCGAGTCGGCGAGCTGCACTTCGTTTTTCATTTTTCCGTTGTTGGACAAGGTGGACGTATCCAAGGCGACGGGCAAGTTCCATTTCTCGCCGAACCCGAATTTGCTAGCCTCCTCGACAAACTTCTGTGCCCCTAATTCCAGCGCCGTCTGTGCAAAATAAATGTTGTCCGAATACATCAGCGCGGTGGCAAGATTAACTGCGCTTTGCGACTCAGACACCCTTGTGACGTAATAGTTGCCCCATGACGTATCTTTCTTCCACTGTTTGCCGACAATGCTTCGCTCCGCATCCGGGTCCAGCGTATGATTTTGCAGCGCGATCGCCGCGGTCAGCGGCTTGAAGGCCGAACCAGGCGTGTAGGCGCGGGCGAACCGGTTCAGCAGCGGCTTGGCCGGATTGTCGCTCCACTGTTTCCACTGCTCGGACGAGACTCCGCTGATGAACAGATTCGGGTTATACGCCGGCACGCTGACCATCGCAAGCACCTCGCCTGTGAGCGGGTGGAGGGCGACGCCCGCGCCCGTATCTTTCTCCAGCTGCCGGTACATATCCAGCTGCAGCTCGGCATCGATGGTTAACTGGACGTTTTCGCCGTTCGCAGGCTCGCGTCGCACAAGCGTTGCTTTTTCTTTGCCGTCCGCATCCGTAATAAAAATACGTCCGCCGGGTTTTCCGCGCAATGTGGATTCAAAAGCAAGCTCCAATCCCGATTTGCCGATCCAATCGTCGGTTTGGTACCCTTTGTCCTTATATTTTGCCAGCTCTTCCGCACTAATCTTGCCTATGTACCCGACCAGATGGGCGGCCGCTTCTTCCAGCGGATAAGAACGCACCTTTTTCTTGCGGTAATCCGCCCCGGGGACCGACACAATCGGCTCCAGCCGTTGATCGTCTGCGGAAATAATCGTAACCGGCACAAAATATTCCGGCTTGACCCAAGTCGCCTTCAGCTTCGCCTGGATATCTTTGGCATTCATTTTGAGCAGGTCGGCCAACTTCTGAATCGCATCGTCCGGTTGTGCGGGGAGCTGCTTCGGAACGATTCCGATTTCCAGCTTTACTTCGTTAATGGCAAGCCCCAGCCCCTGCCGGTCCACGATTTCTCCGCGAAGCGGGGGTGTCTCTTCGACGCGCACCTTATCTTTGTCCGTAAGCTTGGGGTGGATGTAACCGGAGTCCCAGCGCACTTTCCAGCTTGAGGTTTTGCCGTCCGTTTTTTTCTCTTTGACCAGCCGGGCGGTTTGATCGTAAGCAATCGGTCCGGCAAACGTGCTCATATCGACGTGAAACTGATACAAGGCCGTACCGGCATCCTGATCTTGCGTTTTTTTGCCGCTTGAGGTTTTGGCTCCTTGCGCGGACTTTGCATCCTGAGCCGGTTCAACAGGCTGCCATTGAATAGACAAGCCGCTCATGCCGATGCCATCGTAAATGCTTTTATAACGTGCGGTAAAAGTATCCGCGGTGTATTGCTGCTTCATATCGGCGGAAATCAGATCGTACATGGAACCATACTGCGCTTGCCGCCACGCCTCTACAAACGCCCTCATCGTATCTTCGGGCAATGGCTCGGCTTCTTTGCAGCCTAACGTGACCGCCATGAGGAACAATACAACCAAACAGCCGGCAAGCGGCTTCATCCACCTTGTTGTCATCGCTTTAACCAGTCCTCCCAATTTCACTTGTAAAATTGTACATGAACAGCGGGTTAAAGTTGAATGGCCGCCGGCTGATATTCCGCTGATAAAGCTATGATGGGATGCCACCCCGTATTCTTAAATTTCAGGATTTCGCAGCAGTGCCTCATCCTGCAATCGCGTCAGGATGTGCGCCATCGTTTCTCCGAATTGTACGGCAAGCAGTTGGGCGCCCGCCGATGTTCCTCTTACCTATATCATACATAAATTCCATTTACAGTGACTAGGTGTGAATTTAATATAATTGACCGTTGTAAGCAGCCCGAAAAACTGTTGACGCGAAAGCGCTGGGTACATATAATTAAAACGTATTAGCAAAAACGTATTAGCAACACCGCAGTAAAGCTTTAAGCAGTAGGTTCCATTGACTTTTTTCAGCTCGAGTATCTCATGTGAGAGGTTCGCCAAACAAGATGCGGGAGGCATTTACGACGATGTTTACATCTGTAGCTAACGAGTTAATCTTTGGCGAGGAACGTCCGTTTGCAAGCTGTCATGCTTCCCATTTGGCCGTGCTGCCTGATGGAGGCGTGCTGGCGGTATGGTTCGGAGGCAGCCAGGAGGGCGCCGACGATGTCGCCATTTGGGCTTCGATAAGGAGCGGAGGCAGGTGGTCCGCACCTTTTAATGTAGCCGATCAAGAGGAATTGCCGCATTGGAATCCCGTAATTCATAGTAAAACCAGCGGCGAACTAGTACTCTTCTACAAGGTAGGCCGGCTGATCAAAACATGGCAGACACTGGTCAAAATTTCGCATGACGGAGGTCATACTTGGTCGCAGCCATCGCCGCTCGTTGAAGGGGATTTCGGCGGCCGCGGGCCTGTGCGCAACAAGCTGATTGTGCTTTCGGACGGCGCTTGGCTCGCCCCGGCTTCGACAGAAGACGGAATTTGGCAAGCGTTTGCAGACCGTTCCGAAGATGAAGGCGGAAGCTGGACAAGAAGCGGCGATATTCGGATCGCAGCGCTTGATTACCGCGGCATTAAAGCGGTTACAGGCAGCGAGGTTCCGGTATCGGAGCAATCGTTTCTCGGGCGGGGCGTCATTCAGCCGACGCTTTGGGAATCGGAGCCCGGCAAGGTACACATGCTGCTGCGCAGTTCGGAAGAGCGCATCTTCCGCAGCGACTCTGTAGATGGCGGACGCTCCTGGAGCGAGGCTTACGCGACTTCATTGCCGAACAACAACAGCGGTATCGACTTGGTAAAACTGGATAACGGGATTCTCGTCATGGCGATGAATCCGGTCGGAACGAACTGGGGGCCGCGTACGCCGCTGGTGCTTACGGTTTCCGGCGATAATGGCCTGACTTGGGGCCATGAACTGGTTTTGGAGGACGAACCAGGCGAATATTCGTACCCTGCGATCGTGGCGGAGGGTAATCAGGTGTTCGTAACGTACACATGGAAAAGAGAAAATATCAAATTCCGACAGTTTACTCTTACTTTTGAATAATTATAAAAATGGACCGAGAGGGAGATTGAGATGAAAAAAAGTATTCCTGCAGGCGTTTGGCCGACGATGGTTACCCCTTACACTGAAAACAACGAGGTGGATTACGAATCGTTGGAACGTGCGGTGGACTGGTACATCAAAAACGGAGTGGACGGCTTGTTTGCCGTATGCCAATCCAGTGAAATGTTTTTTCTGAGCTTGGAAGAACGTGTTAAAGTTGCCGCGTTTGTCGTTGAGAAATCGGCCGGCCGTGTACCTGTCATCGCTTCGGGCCATATTTCCGACAGCTTCGAGGATCAAGTCGAGGAATTGCAGGCGATGGCGGCAACGGGCATCGACGCATTGGTGCTGATTACAAACCGGCTAGCCAAACAGGACGAATCCGATGATGTTTGGAAAGCCAATCTGGAGAAGCTGCTCGAAGTTATTCCGGATGATATCGCACTTGGTTTTTACGAATGTCCTCATCCGTACAAACGTTTGATCTCCCCTGAAATGCTTAAATTTTCAGCAGATACGGGAAGATTTTTATTTTTGAAGGATACGAGCTGTGACGTGGAGAATATGAGAGCAAAGCTGGAAGCGGTTCGCGGCACAGACTTGCAAATCTACAACGCCAATACGGCTACGCTGCTCGAAACGTATAAGATCGGCATCACCGGCTACAGCGGTGTTATGGCCAACTTCCATCCGGAGTTGTACGTGTGGCTGTCAAGAAATTGGAAGGAACAGCCGGAGGAAGCCGATCATTTGATGAATGTGCTCAGCGTGGCTTCGTTTATGGAAAGCAAGCCTTATCCGATCACCGCGAAATATTATTTGCAGCTGGAAGGCGTTTACTCAACCATTCTCAGCCGCTCGCGCAAAGATCAGCTGACCGCCACCAACCGGCTTGAGGTTGAACAAATGCACAGATTGTCCAAGACGTACGCCCAAAAATATCCGCTGCAATAATCCATCTACATCGACCTATTGAGGAGGAACCAACCGATGACTGCACCTATCGTTAACCGCCTGCAAGGAGATATGCCCAAGATCGGGATTCGTCCCATTATCGACGGCCGCCGGGGCGGAATCAGAGAATCGCTCGAAGAACCGACCATGAATCTGGCGCAAGCCTGCGCCGAATTTTTAAGTGCCAATTTGCGTCATTCCAACGGTCTGCCGGTTGAATGTGTCATTGCTGATACGACGATCGGCGGTGTGGCGGAAGCGGCGCGGACCGCGGAGAAGTTCCGCAAGGAAGGCGTTGGCGTAACGATTTCCGTAACGCCGTCGTGGTGTTACCCTTTGGAGACGATCGATACCGACCCGCTCACCGTCAAGGCGATTTGGGGCTTTAACGGCACGGAACGTCCGGGGGCCGTGTATTTGGCGTCGGCGTTGGCCGCTCACAATCAGAAGGGGCTGCCGGCGTTCAGCATTTACGGGAAAGACGTGCAGGATATCGGCGACAGCTCGATTCCGGAAGATGTGCAGCAGAAGCTGCTGAAATTCGCCAAGGCCGGTCTTGCGGTCGCGACGATGCGCGGCAAGTCGTATCTTTCCATGGGTTCGGTATCGATGGGTATTGCCGGCTGTATCGTCGACGAGTCGTTTTTCCAGGATTACCTGGGGATGCGCAACGAATATGTCGATATGACGGAATTTATCAAGCGGATGGAACGCGGTATTTACGACAAAGAAGAGTATGAGAAGGCGCTTGCTTGGACGAAGGAAAACTGCAAAATCGGCGCCGACGTCAACCCGCCTGAGTTGAAACGGACCCCTGAACAAGAGGAGCAGGCTTGGGAAACGGTGGTCAAAATGGCGCTGATCGCCCGCGATCTGATGGTTGGCAATCCGAAGCTGGCCGAAATGGGCTTTGCCGAAGAAGGCATGGGCCATAACGCAATCGCCGCAGGGTTCCAAGGGCAGCGCGCCTGGACGGACCATTTCCCAACCGGCGATTTCATGGAAGCGATTTTAAGCAGCTCGTTTGACTGGAACGGCATTCGCGAACCGTTTATTTTGGCAACGGAAAACGACAACCTGAATGCGGTGACGATGCTGCTGGGGCACTTGCTGACGAACAGCGCGCAAATTTTTGCCGACGTGCGGACGTATTGGAGCCCGGAAGCGGTGAAACGCGTAACCGGCCACGAACTGAGCGGCGCAGCTGCGGGCGGCGTCATTCATTTGATCAACTCCGGCCCTGCGGCGCTTGACGGCACCGGCGAGCAGACGATCGACGGCAACCCAGCGATGAAACCGTTCTGGGACATTACGGAAGAAGAAGCTCAGAAATGCCTGGATGCGACACTGTGGTGTACGGCGGTCGACTTCTTCCGCGGCGGCGGGTATTCGACCGACTTTACGACCCGCGGCGGCATGCCGGCCACGATGGCGCGCATTAATGTCGTCAAAGGCACCGGCCCTGTGCTGCAGATTGCCGAAGGCTACACGGTAGAGCTGCCGCAAGAGGTGCACGATGTGCTCGACCAACGTTCCAATCCGACGTGGCCGACAACGTGGTTTGTGCCAAATCTGACCGGCGAAGGCGCATTTAAGGACGTCTACTCCGTGATGAGCAACTGGGGTTCGAATCACTGTTCCGTCAGCTACGGGCATGTCGGCGGCGATCTGATTACGCTAGCTTCCATGCTGCGCATTCCGGTCTGCATGCACAACGTTGCCGATGAGAGCATTCTTCGTCCAAGCGCCTGGACCGCGTTTGGCGTGAATGAGCCGATTGGAGCCGATTATCGGGCTTGCGCCGCATTTGGACCGCTATACCGGTAAGGAGAGAATCAGTAATGGAGAAACGTTATGCTATAGGAGTGGACTACGGAACGGAATCGGGGCGCGCCGTCGTCGTTGATGTGACGAGTGGTGCGGAGCTGGGTGTCCATGTGACGCCTTACCCGCACGGCGTGATCGACGAGACGCTTCCCAGCTCCGGCCAGCCGCTTCCGCCCGATTGGGCGCTGCAGCACCCGGACGATTATTTGGAGGTGCTGCGCCGTTCGGTGCCGGAGGCGCTGCGTCTGGCAGGAGTGAATCCCGAGCAGGTGATCGGGATCGGAATCGATTTTACCGCATGTACGGTGATGCCGCTTGACGAAAGCGGCGTCCCGTTGTGCATGCTGGACGCATATAAAGACGAGCCCCACGCTTACGTCAAGCTCTGGAAGCATCATGCCGCGCAGGATGAAGCGAACGTGATCAACGAGATCGCGGTGGAGCGGGAAGAGCCGTTTCTGCAAAGATACGGCGGCAAAACGTCGTCGGAATGGCTGCTTGCCAAGGCGTGGCAGACGCTGAACGAAGCGCCCCATGTGTACGAAGCGGCACATCAGTTTTTGGAGGCGACCGATTGGGTCACTTACCGCATGACCGGCAATGTGCTGCGGAGCAGCTGCTGTGCCGGCTATAAGGCGATGTGGCATAAAGCGGACGGGTACCCGTCGTCCGATTTCTTCCGTGCGCTCGATCCGCGTTTGGAGCGGTTTGTTGAAGAAAAGCTGCCCGGCGAAGTCGTGCCGCTGGGCACGAAGGCGGGCGAGTTAACCGCGGAAGCCGCGGAAATGATGGGCCTGCGTCCCGGTACGGCGGTAGCTATCGGCATTATCGACGCCCATGCGGCCGTTCCCGGCACGGGAGCGGCGCAGCCGGGCCAGATGGTGATGGCGATGGGCACGTCGCTGTGCCATATGCTGCTCAGCGACAAGGAGATTCACGTCGAAGGCATGTGTGGTGTCGTCGAAGACGGCATCGTGCCGGGATTGTACGGTTATGAAGCCGGTCAGCCGGCTGTCGGCGACATTTTCGGCTGGTATGTCGAGCAAGGTGTGCCGGCTTATGTCCAAGAAGCCGCGGCAAGCGAAGGCATTAATGTCCACGGCTGGCTGGAGAGCCGCGCCGCGGAGCTGAAGCCCGGCCAGCATGGCCTAATGGCGCTGGACTGGTGGAACGGCAACCGCTCGGTGCTTGTCGACGCCGACCTCAGCGGGCTGATCGTCGGTTTGACGCTGCAGACGAAGCCGGAGGAGATATACCGTGCGCTGCTGGAAGCGACTGCTTTTGGCACGCGCAAAATTATCGACACGTTCCACGAGGCGGGAGCGGAAGTAAACGAGTTGTTCGCTTGCGGCGGTTTGCCGCAGCGCAACCGGCTGCTGATGCAAATTTACGCCGACGTGACCGGACGCGAGATCAAAATCGCCGATTCGACGCAAACGCCTGCGCTCGGCGCAGCGATGTTTGGCGCGGTAGCGGCAGGTTCCGCAAGAGGCGGCTACGACAGCGTCGCCGCAGCGGCGGCGAGCATGGCCCGCGTCCGCGAGGAAACGTACCGGCCGAATCCCGAGCATGCGGCCGTGTACGATGAGCTGTATCGAGTGTACAACGAGATGCACGATATGTTTGGCCGCGGCGCAAACAGCCCGATGAAGGCGCTGAAGGCGATCAAGCTGCGCGAAGACGCGCGCGCTTGAAGCCGCAGCGCGAGCGTCGGCGAAGATAGCCCGCGCTCGCATAAACTTGCCTAAATAAGCGAAGCTGCAGCATTCTTGCAAATCAACCAACAACCGGACTTGGCGGGTATCCCGTCCAGGTTCGGTTGTTGTTTTTTCTTGTTGTGGAACTTATGTGCTGTGATGAGCCGTGGATAAATGGTAGGCTTCCCATGAGTTCGCAGCAAAAGGTACTGCCCCGAAAATGGGGCGGCGAAGCGACGGTTATGCTTTTTATAAGCCGCAGATTGGCAGCATAGTCGAACCAAGGAATGTGCATGGGATGGAAAAGCGTCAGCGGCCGCGTTTAAAATCATGGCCCGTCCGCATTGGATTTAATTCAAGGGACATGATTTTAATTGGCGGTTGGAATCCCATGCACATTCCTCATCCAAAGCGCCAAAAGGAACTCCACGCTCCGAAGGACTCACGCTCCAAAGTTTTTCAAGCTTCGAAGACTCCACGCTCCGAACAACTCCACGCTCCGAAGACTCTAAGCTCGAACTCCATGCCCCGAAGGACTCACCAAGCTCCAACGGTTTGCCGGACGATTTACGCTCCGCTTTTTAAGCCATGTTCAGTCACAAGCCGCGCCGATACGCCGCGGATATTGAGCAAACACGCAGAATCGACTACACTAGGAATACAAAGAGGGAAGCCTGCGGCTGATCAGCCGGGCTTTAAAACGGAGGTAACGCGATTGCTGAATTTATATTTGAGCGAACCGGAGGAACTGGTTAAAGTCACCCATGCCTTGGCTTCGGAAATCCGAGTGAGCATCTTGCAGCTGTTAAATGTAAGGAATATGAACATCATCGAGCTTGCCGATGCGCTGCAAATCCCTGTTTCCACCGCGGCTTCCAATGTTAAGGTGCTGGAGAAAGCGGGGCTTATCGTCACGGAGCTTCAGCCTGCGACCAGAGGAGCCATGAAAGTTTGCAGCAGAAATTTTAACGATATTCGGATTAAGCTCAGCACATCTCCCGCCAAACTTGAAAACGACATGTACCAATCGGAAATGCCGATTGGCCATTTTGTCGATTACGAAGTGTCGCCTACCTGCGGTATGGCGAGCAGCCTAGACCATATTATCCCCGGGGACGATCCGTCCAGCTTCTTCAGCCCGCAGCGAGTGGCGGCTCAGCTGTTGTGGTTCCGTAAGGGTTTTATCGAATACCGCTTTCCGCTGCAGCTTCCGTCCAATGCGGATGTGCTCAGCATCGAGTTTTCTCTTGAATTGTGTTCGGAAGCCGCGGGATATGACAATAATTGGCCGTCGGATATTACGGTATGGGTAAACCAGACGGAAGTCGGAGCATGGACCTCGCCGGGCGATTTTGGCGGCAGAAGGGGCCAGCTGAATCCGGCTTGGTGGCCGGATGCGAGCACGCAATACGGTTTATTAAAAACGTGGAAAACCGACAAAACCAAAAGTTTCGTTGATGATGTGGCCGTCTCTAATGTGGTGTTGAACGATTTGCGGCTGCAAAAGCAAAATTACGTCAGTTTCAAAATCGGTGTCAAAGACGATGCGGTGCATAAGGGCGGTTTAAATCTGTTTGGTAAGCAGTTCGGCGACTACGCTCAGGACATTGTTATGAAAATATATTATTCGGTACAAAAATAAAGCTGGAATCGCTATTTATTACAAGAATATTGTAATAAATGAATTTGCCTCATAGTGATATATCATACGGCTTTTATGCAGTACAACGCCATAGCCGTTATAAGATCATCCGCAATTTTTCGGCCTCACCTCTCCCTCATATATGACGATTGCCCGTATTGCGGGCTTAACTTTCCTTTGTTTTTCGACATGCCCCAAGTCTGCAGCACACAAGAAACACTCCGCCGATACGTTGTTTGGCGGGGTTGCCAAAGCGATAGGAAGATATTCAAACACAGCATACAGACAAAACATACCGCCGGCAAGCAAGCTTCCGCCCAGGAGCGATTGTGTTTTGCCGCAAGCATATGAATTCAAAAAAAATTTTTCGGTGGAAGCGTTGACACGTTTAAAGGTTCAGGAATATACTTACTTATAAATTACATATTTTTTGTAATAAAACACTTTTGGATGGGGGAATTCGAATTGTCATCTGCAACGACATCTCTTCGACCGCCTGCAGTTCCGCTTGTCACGATAGACCCTTATTTCAGCGTTTGGTCGATTAACGACCGCTTAACCGACGGATATACCCGTCACTGGACGGTGGAGCAGCATTCCATGGAGCAGCGTCACGGCATGGTGGGGCTGGCCGTCATTGATGGACGAGTATTCCGTTTTCTGGGCAAGGTTGATTATGCCGATGAAGGTTATGAAGAACCTGAAGCGATGGAACAAATTTCGCTTGCCGTCAGACCGACATCAACCCTTTATACATTTACCGGCGGCGGAGTTACCTTGCAGGTTACATTTACCTCGCCGCTTTTGATGGATAGACTCGATATTTTATCCCGGCCTGCTTCTTATGTTACTTTTGAAGCTGCATCCAATGATGGAGCGGTACACGATGTGCGCATCTATTTCGATGCCACAGCGGAATGGTGCGTACATACGCCGGTGCAGGAAGTGGTGTGGTCGCGCGGCGCGCTGGCGGACCAGACGCAGGTGATGTGGATGGGGACGCATAAACAGCCTGTGCTCAAACGCAAAGGGGACAGCACACGTATCGACTGGGGTTATTTTTACGTTGCAGTGCCGCAGGAAGGAAACTTCAGCACCGCTATCGGTTCTGTCGAGCGCCGCAAGAGTTTTGTCGCCTCCGGCGAATTTGCCGCTGCCGACGAGCGCAGCATGCCGCGGGCCGTGGAAGAGCAGACGCCTGCGATGGCCACGCTGTTTGAACTTGGCGAGGTAGGCGCGAAAAGCGTATCGCGTTATGTCGTGCTTGCTTACGACGATATTTTTTCCGTTGAATATTTCCATCAGCAGCTGCCTGGATACTGGCGGAAGCAATTTGCGACGTTTGAACAGATGCTGGAGGCGGCGATCGGCGAATATGCTCCGATCATGGAGCTCACCCAAAAATTCGACGAGCAGTTGATGCGCGATGCGCTTGCGGCCGGAGGCGAGAAGTACAGGGATGTGTTAAGTTTGGCTTACCGCCAAGCGATTGCCGCTCACAAGCTGGTGGAAGACGGCGAAGGCAACCTGTTGTTTATGTCCAAGGAATGCAACAGCAACGGCTGTATGGCTACCGTAGATGTCAGTTATCCGTCGATCCCGCTGTTTTTGCTGTACAATCCGGAGCTGGTTAAAGGGATGATGCGTCCGATTTACCGTTATGCGAGTTCTCCGGAGTGGCCTTACGATTTTGCGCCGCATGATGTCGGCAGATATCCGATCGCTAACGGGCAGGCGTACGGTATGTCGTTGGAGCGCCAGATGCCGATTGAGGAATGCGGCAATATGCTTGTCATGGCCGCAGCGGTGGCTTTGGCCGAAGGCAATGCAGATTTTGCTAAGGAAAACTGGGAGCTGCTCACGACTTGGGTCAATTATTTGCGGGATAACGGCCTTGATCCCGGCAATCAGCTGTGTACGGATGACTTTGCCGGTCATTTGGCTCATAACGCCAACTTGTCGGTTAAGGCGATTGTCGGCATCGGCAGTTATGCGATTTTGTGCGGCATGCTCGGTAAAGAGGACGAGAAGGCGCAGCTGCTGGAGCTTGCTCGCGGCATGGCCGTTCAATGGGAAGAGCTGGCCCGCGACGGCGATCATTACAAGCTGGCGTTTGATAAGCCGGGCACATGGAGTTTGAAGTACAACTTGATCTGGGACCGGTTGTTTGGACTGCATCTGTTTGCGGATGAAATATTCGAGAAAGAGCTCAGTTTTTATCTGGCCATGCAAAATCAGTACGGCACGCCGCTGGATAATCGCAGCACCTATACGAAATCGGACTGGCTGGTATGGGCCGCGGCCCTCTCAGACGACCGGGAAACGTTCGAGCGGCTCATCGCTCCGCTCTGGCATTTCGCGAACGAATCGCGAAGCAGAGTGCCTTTCTCGGACTGGTATTATACATTGGATGCCAAAAGCGTAGCTTTTAAAAACAGAACCGTTGTCGGAGGACTTTTTATTCAATTATTAAAATCTTTGCCTTGGAAAAACGCTTAGGCTGGGGGAAATATATCCAGAGTGCTGCAATGGTGCTCTGGATATGAATCCCGGAATTAAGCCGTTAAGGAACCAGCGGACTAGCAAAAAGCTGAAATAAGTTTTAAAAAAGATGAGTATAGCAAAGAGCTGACTCAAGGGATGAGCAGGGGGTGTAGAAGCGATAGCGGCCGTTTTTAAAAGCATGTCCCGACCTTTTCATCTTCTTATAGGGGACATGCTTTTAATTGACGGTCGGAGCCCCCTGCTCCTCCCCTCCAAACGCGCAAAAAGCAACTCAAAGCACAGCAACCAAAATCATATGAGGTAAAAAAAGCGACCTGTTTGTAAATAAACAGGCCGTTTTTTCTTTATAAAAACAAGCGATTACAGCGAATTTCGGCCGGCAGGGACTGATTGCCTATGCGCATCACGCCGGGCGGCTTGCGATGGCCGACGTTTCCACTTACGAGGAGGGTCTCGCCGCGGAGCGTCTTGGCGTGGATTTTATCGGCACGACCTTGTCCGGGTATACGCCTTACAGCCCACGGCTGGAGACGCCGGATTTTGAACTGGTGCGGCAGTTGAGCGCCCGGGTGAAAGTGCCTGTCATCGCCGAAGGACGGATCTGGACCCCGGAAGAGGCGGCATTGGCGTTAGAAGCAGGCGCCTCGTATGTTGTTGTCGGCAGCGCGATCACAAGGCCACAGCTCATTACGGCGCGGTATGTTCAGGCGATGCGCAAAGTGGCGGAATAAGGGGGAGCCGGGTGACGAGCATTCATACGTTTTACGATCCTGAAGCTGAATACGCTGTTGGTGTCGATATCGGCGGCACGAAAATAAATGCGGGGCTGATTCACCGCAGCGGTGAAGTCGCTTATACGGCAAGCGTGGAAACGCGGGCACGGGAACGTAATGTGATCGGACGAGCTCAGGCCGCCATCGAAACGGTTCTGATCGGCGCGGGATTACTCGTATGGGAACAATAGCCGGGTAGAGATTTTTATTCGTGTTTGCTATCATGTTAAAATAGACGCTTATGCCGGTGCAGATAACACGGCTTACTGTGATCGCATTGATGAGCGAATTTACAGTCAGGCATTAAGCATGAACGGGGCTACACGAAAGGAATTTGTTTGTGATGCATATACAAGACGACTTTTTTGCCCGTAAAAAAAGGGAACTGGGCGTATCGCTGAATCGGGTGCAAAAGCAGGCGGTGCTGCACACGGACGGCGCGCTGCTGCTGCTTGCTTCGCCGGGAGCGGGCAAGACAACTACGATTATTATGCGTATTGGTTATCTCATTGAACATAAAGGCGTCCATCCGGCGCGCATCAAAGCGGTTACGTTCAGCCGCGCATCGGCCGCCGATATGAAGGCGCGGTTTGCGCGGTTTTTTCCCGATCAGACCGGGGCTGCCGTCGATTTTTCCACGATTCACAGTTTTGCTTTTGAGGTGGTGCGCAGCCATTTCTGGAAGAGCGGAACGACTTATCGGCTGATCGAAGGCGATGTCGATATTGAAGACGAGGAGCAGCCGGACGGAGGCACGACGGCACAGCGGCAGGCTGCGCCGTTTTCGGCGTCCGCTGTGTCGCCGTCTATATCGGCGAAGGCAGCCGCGCCGGGCTTGCGGGCCGCCTCGTCCCCGAGAATGCCATCGGCACCGGGCAGGTCTCCCGCGTATTCCGCTTCGGGTATGCCGCTGCCGCCGCTGCACAAAAAGTTCATTTTACGCCACCTGTATAAAGAAATGACCGGCGAGAACATCACCGACGATCAAATGGACGATTTAACTACATATATCAGCTACGTGAAAAACAAACTGCTGCCGGAAGCACGCTGGCCGGAAGTAAAATGCGACGTTCCCGATGCCGAGAGCATTCTGCGCCGGTACGAGCATTTTAAACGAACGGCATCGGACACGCTACTGCTTGATTACGACGACATGCTGACGATTGCCAATGAGGCGCTGCATAGCGACGCGGGTCTGCTGCGGAAGTATCAGGCCCGGTACGATTATTTGCTGACCGACGAAAGCCAGGATACCTCGCTGGTGCAGCATGCGATTGTCGAAAAGCTCGTGCACAGGCACGGCAATTTGTGCGTTGTGGCTGACGACGACCAAAGCATCTATACATGGCGTGCGGCGGAACCGCAATATTTGCTCGATTTTCACAAGGTGTACCCGCAGGCCGCGATCATGAAGCTGGAGCAGAACTACCGCTCCTCGCGGAACATCGTGGATGTGGCCAACCGTTTTATTAAACGCAACAAAAACCGCTTCGACAAAAACATGTTTACGGAAAATCCGCCGCATACACCGATTACAATCAAAACGCTGGCCGATTATAAATACCAGGCCAAATATTTGGCCGAACGGATCGCGGGGTTCGACAACTTGCGCGAAGTGGCGGTGCTGTACCGCAACAATTCGTCTTCAATCATGATAATGAACGAATTCGACCGTGCGGGCATTCCTTTTTATATGAAGGACGGCGACAACCGGTTTTTCTCCCACTTTGTCGTCGAAGACGTGCTTAATTTCATGCGAATGACGTTTAACGACAGAAGACCCGATATTTTCGAGAAAATTCATATGAAAATGAACGGCTACATCACAAGAGTGCAGATGGCCGAGCTAAAGCAAATCGGCGCCGGCGGCTCGGTATTCGACAACTTGCTGCGATATGTTACGCTCCAGGATTACCAGGTCAAGCAGCTGCAGGAAGTGAAGGAAACGTTCGAACAGATGAGGGGCATGCCGCCGCAAAAGGCGATCCGTTATATTCGTTACAAGCTTGGTTACGAAAAGGCGATTGACAAGATGTGCGAGCGGCTCGGTTTCCGCAGAGAGTACCTGCTGGGTATTCTCAATACGCTTGAGGACATCGCCGATCAGCTTGAAACGATGGAGGATTTTGCCGCTCGGCTGAAGCACCTGGAAACTGTGATGAAGACGTCCAAGTTTCAAAAACACGAAAATGCCGTTACGTTCTCGACCATGCACAGCGCCAAAGGATTGGAATTCGACCGCGTATACATGATCGATTTAACCGACGGCGTTATTCCTTCAAGTGACGAGATCGGGCGTCTGGAGGAGGGGCAGCGGGAGGATATGGAAGAGGCGGTCCGGCTTTTTTATGTCGGCATGACGCGGGCCAGGCAGCATCTGGAGCTGCTTGCCTATAAAATGAAAGACGGCGCAGCGGTCAAGGAGTCGCGTTTTGTGACCAACGTGAGGCATCTGCAGGAGCCGCCGCAAGTTCCGGTAAAAGCAAGCGCAGGAGCGCAAGTGCGGGGAGCTTCGGGGAGAGATGCTGGAAGCCGGGGGGCTGCTGTTACCGGAAGAACGGCCCCGTCCGTATCCGCCCGCGCCGCCGAACGGTTGTCGCAGAAGGCGAAGCTGCTGAAGCCGGCCGTGGAGTATAACCCGGATGCTTATCAAGATCCGGGGCAGCTTCTAGCAGGGAATACGGTCAAGCACCGCGTTTTCGGACACGGCGAGATCGAAAGCGTTGGAGAGGAACGTATCCGTATCCGCTTTACGCAAGCGGGTGTCAAAGAGCTGCAGATCACGACCTGCATTGAGATGGGACTGCTGGAGCCGGGAGAGTGAGAAGGGGCCGCCCGGCTAAATCGCCTTTGTCTGCGCCACGGCCGGAAAAGTAATTTTATAAACCGTGCCTTTTCCAAGCTGGCTTTCCACTTTGATCTTGCCCATCATACTTTTGATAATGCTGAAAGCCACCATTGTACCGAGCCCGGTCCCTTTGTCTTTTGTGGAAAAATAAGGTGTCCCCAGACGGTTGATTTGCTCCAATGTCATGCCTTTGCCGGAATCGGTAATAATCAGGCTGATATCCTCAGACTGCTTCTCCAACGAAACGACCAGTTTGCCGCCGAAGTCCATGGCTTCAATGCCGTTTTTTACAAGATTGATGATGCTTTGCCTAAATTTCTGCCGGTCTCCGGTCACATACGCGTTTTCCTCCAGCTGGACTTGCAGCTCAACGCCCTTCAGATTCGCATAGGAAACAAGCACAGAGCTGACATATATAATTTCCTCTTTTAAACTTAAATGTTCGATGACGTCGGGATGCGGTCTGGCGAGGCAGAGATAATCGGTAATGATCTGCTGTGCCCGGTCGAGCTCGTCCAAACAGACTTTGGAATACATCTGTTTTTTATCGGCGCTCACATTGGCCGCTGCGAGCAGTTGAATAAACCCTCTTACAGCTGTAAGCGGATTTCGAATCTCATGGGCAACCGAAGCGGATATGATGCTGGCAACTTTCATTTTCTCCGAATCGATGAGTTCTTTTCGCAGTTTGCTATTTTTCAAAATCGTTTCCATAATATAGACGGTGAAACCCATGAAAATGCTTTGCATGGCGTAAAAGGCGATTGGCAGCATGAGGTTGTAGGCAGGATCGAAATACAAATTAAATAAAATTCCAAAAAATTTACCTGTGTAAGAAGTGAGCACGCATATAGTAATTTTCCCTTTCAGGTTGAGGCGGCCGTATTTTTTGGAGAAGAAAAACACAAGTGCGATCGTGAGGATAGAGGAAATCAGATTGATGTAGGCACCGTGGCCTCCCATCCAAAAACGAGATACAATCAAAGCGGAGCTGACCAATAAAAAGATGGCATTATTGCCGTAAAAGCTAGATAATATTAAGGGGATGATGCGAAAATCGAAAATCATTCCAGGCTGTTTAATAATTGGATGCATCATACATAGGATGCTTGGCACTGCAAATATGGCGCAAGCGATCACATTTTTCAAAATGATGCGGTGCTCCACTTTTTCATGAAACACCAATTGATAAAAGACTAACGGAAACATAATGAAAAATATGTTTAATAAGAGATGTTCCTCCGAAAAGAAACTAAGCATCTGCGTCTCACCAGCCACAACGAAGTTTTTACCACTAGTTCCTATATTACAATATTGTCCCAGTTCTTTCCTATACTTTTTGTAAACAGGAGGAGAAAAGAGCATGACAGTTCATCAATTCCAACCCGAGCGCTATTACAATACGATAGGCGCTCATCAACCTGTGTTGACGCTTAACAGTGGAGATGCCGTCGTTACTTCGACGGTGGACGCGAGAGGATGGGGAGCAGACGGAGAAAGCGCGGCGGAAAGAGGCAATCCGATGACAGGACCTTTTTACGTGGAAGGAGCGATGCCGGGAGACACGCTGGAGGTTATCTTCGAATCGATCACCTCGAACCGTGAATGGGGCTGGACTTCAAACAGGCTTGCTCCGAATGTGGTTGATCCGGAGTTTGCGGCGCAGCTGCCCCCGTCCGATATTGTGAGATGGACGGTTGATGTCCGGCAAGGCATAGCCTTCCCGGAGCAGAGGGCAGGGAAGCTGGCGAATCTGCAGCTGCCGCTTCGGCCTTTCTTCGGCTGCTTTGGCGTGGCGCCGGCCAAGGGACAGTCGATTTCAACGGCTACAAGCGGCGAATACGGAGGCAATATGGATTACAGAGGTTTTACAGCTGGAGTCCGTATTTATTTCCCGGTATTTACGGAGGGTGCGTTGTTTCATCTCGGTGACGGGCATGCTTTGCAGGGGGACGGGGAAATTGCCGGCACCGGAGTGGAGATTTCAATGGATGTCCGATTCAGGGTTCAACTTATCAAAGGGAAAACGATAGGATGGCCCCGTGGTCAAACGGATACACATGTGTTTTGCGTCGGCAATGCAAGACCGCTGGACCAGGCGCTTCAGCATGCGACAACGGAGATGCTGGCGCTGCTTCGTGAGGATTACGGTTTGACCGTTACCGAGGCAAGTTTGCTGCTTGGGCAAGCCGTACAATATGAAGTGGCCAATGTATTTAATCCGGCCTACAGCGTGGTCTGCAAGCTGCCGAAGTCTGTGATCGAGATGTTATAAACAGGAACGTAAGTTCGTGTTATGAGAAGTGAAAAAGACGTGTATGCTGCCGACAAGTCGACAGCGTACACGTCTTTTTTTGTAATGACGATCCTTCGGATCGGACAGTCGCCGGATAAATTATTGACCAGCGGCTATTGGTTGTCTTACGATTTTGACCTCATAGAAAGAGATCTTATTGGATACGATGTATTCGGGAATTTCTCTGCCATGTTTATGGGATTCTTTGAAGGCGTCGCTGCGTGTCCATGCTTGGAAATCTTCCTTTTTATCCCAGCGGGTAACGACGGTTACTTCATCGTGTTCGCCGGAATTTTCGGTAAGCAGCACTTCCAAGCCCAAAAATCCGGACATTGCTTCCACTTTTCCCACTTTGTCGAAACGCTCGATCAACTGATGTGCATTGCCTTTTGTAATTTGCGAAGTATTTGTAACGATAACCATAGATAATTCCTCCTAATGTGTTTTAGAATATGAAATCAGCGAATGTGAGTCGACTCTAAACTTCCGCTAATCCGCGGTCGCTCGTCTTTGAGGGACTTCGATAGAAGTTTTTCT
This sequence comes from Paenibacillus thalictri, assembly GCF_004307995.1. Classification (GTDB taxonomy): domain Bacteria; phylum Bacillota; class Bacilli; order Paenibacillales; family NBRC-103111; genus Paenibacillus_AF; species Paenibacillus_AF thalictri. The sequence continues at coordinate 41,648 of NZ_SIRE01000020.1, forward strand.
TATAGGAATAATGAGCGGGTAACCTTCCTCGAATTTCACTTTCGCTTCAATACCGTATACCAGCTTTAAAAACGCCGGGTTTATAATTTCCGCAGGTTTTCCGATTTCCAAAATACGCCCCTGTTTCATAGCGATCATATGATGGCAATAGGTTGCGGCCTGCTGAAGATCGTGCAGCACCATAATAATGGTAAGCCCGTAGTCACGATTGATGTTCTGCAGCATTTCCATAACATCCAACTGATGGGCGATGTCCAAAAACGTGGTCGGCTCATCAAGCAGGATGATGCTGGTTTTCTGCGCCAACGCCATGGCAATACGAGATTTTTGCTGTTCACCTCCCGACAAAGTATGGTACATCCGGTGTTCATGTCTTTTGGTTCCGGTAACAGTCATGGCCCATTCGACAATCGTTTCATCTTCGGCCGTTTGACGGTCAAACATCCGTTTATAAGGAGCGCGTCCGAAGGAGACAAGTTCTTTTACCGTCAGCTCGGGCAGCTGGTTTTTCCATTGGGTCAGCATGGACATCGTTTTGGCGAATTCTAGTGCTTTGTAATCTTTCATCGGTTTGCCATGGATGGATACCTCTCCACGGTCTGCTTGGAGCAGTCGGGAGATGACCTTCAGCAGCGTCGACTTCCCGGAGCCGTTAGGGCCGATAATGGCGGTAATTTTCCCGGCCGGAAAAGACAGGGTGATGTCTTGCAAGCGAAAGGCGCCTACGTTCAATTCAATTTGGCCGGTTTGAACGGCAGTCATGGCTTGATCCCCCGCTTCTTCAGCAAATATAAAAAGAACGGCGCGCCTAATGCGGCGAGCAAAATACCGACCGGAAGCTCAAGCGGATCAAACCACGACCGCGCAATCGTATCGGCAAAAACGACAAGCGATGCCCCGCCCAGGATGGAGAATGGCAGCAAAAAACGGTAATCCTCTCCGGTGATGAGCCGTACCGCATGCGGGACAACAAGCCCCACGAAGCCGATTAACCCGGCGACGCTAACGGCAACCCCGGCCAGAAACGAGGACAGCAAAATAATGAGAAATCGCTGGAGCTCTACGCGCTGCCCGAGCAGTTTAGCCGAATCATCGCCAAGCAGCAGCAGGTTGGCGGGTTTAATCGCAAATACGCATAATATAAGTCCGCCCAGCGCATAGGGAGCCATGTATTCGAAATGATGCCAACTGCGTCCGCTTAAGCCTCCGGCAAGCCAAGGAAGCACCGCTTGCACTCTGTCGCTGTATACGACCATAATTCCGTTCATGACAGCTCCCAGCAAAGCGTTGACGGCGACCCCTGCAAGAATGATTTTTAAAGGGGAAGAACCTTGGTCCCAAGCCAAGAAATAGATGACAAGCGACGTGAGAAAAGAGCCAAGAAAAGCCATAACCGGCAGCAGGTAGCTGTATTCCGGAAAAATGATCATGCAGATGACGGCCGCCAGCCCGCCGCCGGCGGATACGCCAATGATTCCGGGATCGGCCAGCGGATTCTTCATCACGCCTTGAAGAAGTGCGCCGGATGCCGCCAGGCATGCTCCGGTCAATAATCCCACTAGAACCCGTGGAAGCCGCAGGTTCATAATAATTTTCTCATGCACGGGCGAACCACCCGACGTAAATACCGCCCAGATCTCTTTGAGCGAAATAGATACCGAGCCGTAAGCAAGGCCATACAAAGATACGGCAATAAGAAGCAACGGTACGGCAAAAAACATGATTTTTCGTCTGTTATTGCGTTCTGTTCTATCCATGTTCACTTCGCTGCATCAAGCAGCTTCTTCATCAAATCGAGAGCGTCGACCACGTCGGTTCCCGGATTCGTGCCGAACAGGTCGGATGGGAGCACCTCGACATGGTTGTTTTTCACCGCGTCCAAACTGTTCCAGGCCGGATTTTGCTGCATTTCTTTGATGAAGCCTTCCTTAGATTTCTCCGTGTTGCCATGACTCATAATGACAATCAGCTGAGGGTTGGATTTGATAATCTTTTCCGTATTCAGTTGGGCGTATTGCGGATATTGGTCTAATGCCGGATAATCGGCGGCAATATTCACGCCTCCGGCTTTGACAAGAATATCGCCGCTTAACGAATTGTTCAGTGCGGCCATATAAGTGCCGGGTGCTCCGTAAACCATCAAAACCCGCGGTTTGGCCGAACTTTGGCCGGTTTCCGCCGCTTTGATTTTGGCATCGATGGACGCATTCAGCTCGGCGGCTTTATCGCTTTTTTGCAGCATTTGGCCGAACAGCTGAATTTGCTTTTTCACATCGTCGATCGAATTGGCCTGGGTTAGCACCATTTTGGCGCCGATGCTTTCCACTGAAGCGATATCCTTCGTATTCAACGGATTGTTGCCGAGCACGACCTCAGGACTCAAATAGGCCACTTTTTCCAAAATCATGCCGTGTGTGGAACCGACTTGCTCCACTTTTTCCGCCGCTTTCACACTGATCGGTCCCGTAGCTGTAGGTCTGCCGACGAGTTCTCCGCCAAGCGCGTATACAATGTTCATCTCCCCGTTGCTTAATGCTACGATTTTTTGGGGGACGGTATTAAACGAGATTTGACGACCGGCAAAATCGGTGATGGTTACCGCCTTCGAAGAGGATGCCGATCCGGTTGCGGATTGCGCCGCCCCCGCATTAGCAGAAGCAGCTCCGGCGCTATCCGTTGCTGTAGTGCCGCAGCCGGTTGTCATCAAAAATATCGCAGCAAGAAATAGATAGACGTACTTCTTCATGAAGCTCCTCCTGGTTGAATATTCCAAAATAATTGATAATGAATATCATTACTAACTAAAATGATGATAATGAATCTCATTATCGATGTCAATACAATATTTAGAAACTATATCCAGAATTATTTTTTGTTGGATGCTCGAAGGGGATTTTAAGTCACTGGCTTGGTAAAATAAGCTTGACAAATTTCATGGGTGTAAGATAGACTCAAGACGTAATTGTGTTGTTTTATCCTAACATTTACCAGAATGGGAGATGGGGCTGTAAGATTCAATCCGGTGTGAGGTTAAAGCTTGGTGAAGGATTATTTTTTTTGCAAACAGCATGATAATGATTATCATTATTGTCTTGAGGTTGCTGATGTTTGGATAGGTGAATTGTGGCATATTTTTTTTGATCCAAGATGAGAATGATTATCGTTATTGTTGGTTGTTTTCAAGTGAGGACGAATGGAAATGAAAAGAGCTTTGAGAAAATGACGGAGGATCAATAAACGTGAAAACACGCTTAGCAGCTTCAACGGTTGTGCTGATGTTTTTGTTTGCGCTGTTTGCGTTATCCAGTGCGCAGGCGGCAACATTGTCCGATGGCACTTATACGGTCGGTTATACGATCAAGCAGGCGGAGAACGATTCGGCTTCGATGGCTAACGATTACTTCGAGAAGCCTGCAAAGCTGTTTGTCAAGGACGGCAAACAGGAGCTGCAAATTCAAATGAACCATAGCAAATGGATCACGCAATTTAAGGTTCCGGACAACGGCGGGTTTTCCGATGCGGCTGTCGTGAGCAGCGATAGCACGGCCGATACAAGAATCGTCAGATTCAAGCTGAACGACGATTTGTCCAAACCGTTACTTTCGAAAATTCACGTAACCGTGGAGTCCATCGATTACGATCATGACTACACGATTCGTTTTGCCTTTGACGAGAAAAGCCTGAAAAAGGCCGAAGAAAAAGCGGCTCCTGCCGCATCTGAAACGAAACCGGCTGCCGGGGCTGCAGCGAGCGGAGCAAGCAAACCGGAGGCATCGGCGGTAAAAGCGCAAGAGGCGCCGGCACAGAAAACGCAAGTGTCTTCGGCAACCGCAGGCGGAGCGCAAGCATCGGCATCCGCCGGCAAGAGCCAAGCCGCAGCTTTGAACCCGCAAACAGGGGATCCTAGTTCGGCCGCATTGTGGATCATTGTACTGGCGGCATCGGTATTGTGCCTCGGGTACATAACTAAAACAAGAAAGTCTGGAATGTAAAGGAGTGGGAGAATTTTGAACAGGCAATTCAAGAAAATGATGTCCGGCTTGCTCGTATTGTTTATGGTCCTGACAGGAGTGCCCGTTCCGGCGGCAATGGCGGCGGATGGTGATCCCGTTGCAGGCGTAACGGCGGTTACGACATCGGTTTACTCAGGTACAAAGCTGGATCTTACACAAACGATTAGCAATGTATCCAATAGTGTTTACCAGCAAGTATATGGCTATGAAGCAACGATTACGTTTGATTCCAGCAAGTTGGAGTTGACGGGTCTTAGCACGTCGCAAAAGAATTTTAATACTCCGACCAAAACGGAAATTACTCCGGGACAATATAAAATTAACGTGGATTTGAAGAGCGGGTCTTCTCCGGTGACTGTCGGCACGAATGCGGCAAATATTTTACAGCCGACGTTTACGGCTAAGTCTGTATCAACGGCAAGTACAGCAACCGTTTCGTTCAGCGACATCTCGCTGGTTAACCAAAGCGGAGGCAAGCTGAAAGCAAGTGATACTTCCCTTACGTTGAATGTGCTGCCTGCTGTAACATATGATTTGAATCTTCAATCTTGGGACGCAACTAAAGATCAAGCGTATGCAGCAATGGAAAGATATTTAGTGAAACCGGCTAAATTATCTGTGGTTCAAGGTAAAAAAATCGTAACGCTAGCATTGAATTCTGGAGATATTATACCCGATTTTAACGTTGAGCAAAGCGGTGAATTGAGCGCATCGAAAATTGTCAGCTTCGATGAAGTGGCCAAAACGAGAACGTTCCAATTCGAAGTAGATGATTTGTCCAAATTGCTTAATGTGCAGGTACACGTACTCTCTCTGCAACCGGCACACGAAGCCCGGTATAATTTCCGCCTGAAATTCGACGTAGGCAATAACATGCAGTTAAATACGCTTATTACCGAAGCGCAAACCTATTACAATATAACCTCGGAAGGAACGGTGAATGGTCAGGCTGCCGCCGGTTCCAAGGCCGTTTTGCAGACTGCTATCAATGCGGCGAAAACAGTAGCAGACAACGTAGTAGCCACACAGCAGCAAGTGGATCAGGCAACAGTCACGCTACAGGCGGCGCTAGATTCGTTTAACGCTTCCAGAGCGCTGCTTGACGGCGATTATAACATCGGTTTTATGATTTATAAAAAAGGAACCAGCGAGCAATCCGTCATGTACGATTACGTCGATCCTGCGAGTGGCAAGTTAACCGTTCAGGGCGATAAAAAATACGTATCTTTTAAACTAAAGCAAAGTGCGGAAATCAAGTCGTTCAAAACCGAGAAGGCAGGCGTGCTGACGGAGACGGAAACGGTAGATCAGGACACATCCGCCAATACGCGAGTTGTACGTTTTGAAGTAAGCGATCTGCAATCCCGTTCGAATGGATGGGTGAAAATTTATTGGCAGCTGCCCCCTCCTATTGGTTTGTACGATCATGAATACGACGTGGAGATCGGGTTAAGCAATATCCCAGTATTTGATGCTGGCAAAATAAACGATTTGACTTTTGATGTGTGGACTGCCGATAAAACAGCATTATATCCTCAGATGGCCGGTTTCTTTAAGAAGCCCGGCAAAATAATGACTCGGCAGGGGAAAAAAACAGTCGCTCTTACGTTAACTAGCGGAACCTTGATCTCATCTTTGAAAGTTGGACAGAACGGCGTACTGAAAGAAGCAGAAATTGCAAACACCGATACAGTGGCGAATCTTAGAACATTCCAGTTTGAGGTTAATGACTTATCGGATTTCTTTGATGCGCAATTAACTGTCCCTGCGGCAAATCACACTTATACTTTCAGCTTAAAGTTCGACGTAGGTGCTCAGTCGCCGTTGAACATGCTAATCACAAACGCGCAATCGAGGTACAATGTAGCTGTGGAGGGTACTGAGAATGGGCAATACCCTGTCGGTTCCAAAGCAGTGCTCCTTGCAGCGATCAATGCAGCTAAGGTAGTAGCTAGCAACGCGGGTGCTACGCAGCAACAGGTGAATGATGCCACGGCAGCCTTGAAAACGGCGCTTGATACATTTAACGCCTCCGTCATCAATAGCAATACCAGTCCGGGCACAGGAGCAGCAGCAATACCGGATGGTACGTACAACATCGACTATACAATTTTCAAAAAAGATAGCAATGAACGGTCGGTCATGTATGATTATGTCGATAGGTCCAGCGGCAAATTACTCGTGCAGGGCGGCAAAAAATATGTTTCGTTTACGCTTAACAAAAGTGCGGAGATAACCAGTTTCAAAACATCGACAGGAACGGACAGCAGTGGCAACGCCATATTTGTCGAAGCCACAAATTCAGATATTAACACAACTGCAAATACACGTGTTGTGAAATTTGAAGTTAACGATCTGTCGGCAAGGCTTCTCGGAACAGTGAAAATTTATTGGCAGGTGTCTCCGGATTTCCTTTACAACGAACAATATGAGATCGAGCTAGGATTCGGTAGCGTTAATTTGCCAATTACACAGACAGTAAATGCAGGTCAGTACAACTTTGGTTTTACCGCACCTGCTGATGATCCGAGTGCGCCTCCAATCACTAATTTGGTTGATACTACAGGCGGATTGAAGGTGCAGAACGGCAAGCAGACCGTTACCTTCAAGCTAAAAAGCGGTGTATCGGCATCGAAGATCAACCAGTTGAATACGGATGGAACCATTAAAAGAACATTTACTCCGACAGTTACAACGGAAACAGCGGCGAAGAGCCCGGGCCTGGTTAGAGTACTGGCTGCAGGTGATTCCAATATGTCGTTTGATGTAGATGATTTGACAGCAACTTATCAATTATTCTTGATGACTGGCGGCGTGGAATCTTCCTACAGAATGCAGTTCAGCAGCATTTCTCCGACGGGCACAGTTGATTCCGGAAATGGAAACAATGAAAACGGCAACGGAACCGGTGGTACAGGTGGAAGCACAGGCGGAAGCAGCGGTGGTTGCGGTAGCTGCGGCAGTACTACTACCTTCACCGACGGCAAATACACCATGAACTACACCATCATGAAATACGGCACAAGCGAGCCATCCGTCATGCAGGGTTATGTCATCACTCCAGGTTTGCTTTCGGTGGAAAACGGCAAAATGTATTTCTCGCTGACTCTGAAGCAAAGCAAAGAAATTACATCGTTCCAAACGGAAAGCAGCGGATCGCTTACAGAAACTGAAGTGGTCAGCAAAGACGATAAGCAAAATACCCGCGTTGTGAAATTTGAAGTGAAGGACTTGTCTTCCAGATTGAAAGGCTGGGTCAAAATCGATTGGGCGGAAATGAACTATTTCCACTCCTACGATGTGGAAATCTCGTTTGATAAATCCAGCGCTCAAAAGACCAGCTCGGATGCCACACTTGGCGGCGGCGGAGCCGCATCGGCCGTAGCTTCGCTGAAAGATGGCGAATACGATCTCGATTTCAAGACTTTACAGTATAAGAGCAATCTGGATTCGAATTATAATTCGCTTTTTGCACATCCTGCCAAGCTGATTGTTAAGGACAGCAAAAGAACTGTCTCCTTAACGATTAACGACCATAAACGGGTAGACGATTTTAAAATGGAAACGGTCAAACCGATCGAAAATGCAGCTGAGTATGGCATGAAAGTAACATCCGAAACGGTGTTATCTTCCATTGCTGCACAAAGCACAAACGAAGAAGCGAACACCCGTGTCGTGAACTTTGAAGTGAAGGATTTTACGTCACCAATCCATGTGCAGCTTGCGCTGGTTATTCCACCGACCGATGAAGAATTGGCACAACATGAGAAAGCAGTGGAGCAAGCCAAAACAAACGGTGACGGCTACATTCCAACGTTGAAGAAAAATCTTGAAAATGTCGATGTCGATCTGTTGTTTAACATCGATGCTTTAGGCAAAAAGATCGAAGAACAACAAGCAGCAGAGCAAGCTGCAGCCGCTAACGGCGGCGACCAGGGAACTGCTGCTGGCCTCAGCGATATCGGCAATCACTGGGCAAAAGCTTCCATTGAGCAGGCTGTATCGCTTGGTATCGTCAATGGTTACGAAGACGGCACATTCCGTCCGAACGGCGAAGTGACACGTTCCGAGTTTACGGTTATGCTGAACCGGGCTCTGAAGCTGGAAGGCCAAAAAGCCGACTTGACCTTCTCCGATCTAAGCAATGTTCCGGATTGGGTAAAACCATCCTTGGAGCAAGCGGTTGGCGCCGGCATTATCAGCAGCTATGAGGACGGCACATTCCGCGGTGGACAAAACATCTCGCGTGCGGAAATTGCGGTTATGGTGGTCAGAGCGCTTGGTCTGCCGACGGATGCCAATGACAAGCTGATCTTCGCGGATGCGGGTCAAGTTCCACAGTGGGCTTACGCGCAAATTGCAGCAGCTTCCAAGAAAGGTATCATCAACGGAAGAGACAACAATTTGTTTGCGCCGAATGCGAGCGCGACAAGAGCGGAAGCAGTTACTTTAATTTTGGCGCTGCTAGCGAATAAATAACACGCGAAACCAATATGCTTTCATTTAAGCGGGGATGCCGGGAGACCGGCGTCCTCCTCAACTTTTTTGGAGAAGAACAAAGGGAACACTGTATTACGATATTCAGAATGGCCAGCATTGAAAGGGGGAAAAGAACGGATGATAAAATCAATGAGAACGATCGGCGCCGTATTGCTAACCGCCAGCTTGCTAGCTTTATTAGGCTGTACCGCTTCGGGAGAATCAGCGCCCCAGACGGTCGGCACGGAAGCTTCGACAGCTCCGGGCAAGCCTGCTCATAGGATTGTTGCCACAACTGTAGCTGCAACTGAAATTATGGATGCATTGGATGTCGATTTGGTCGGCATACCCAAAAGCTACAAAGTGCTTCCCAAAAGGTACGACGGGATTCCGCAGATCGGTAACCCGATGACGCCCAATATGGAAATTGTCAAATCGCTTGATCCGACCGATGTGCTGTCTGTGACGACATTGGAATATGATTTGGCCCCGGTATTTAAAAACGCGGGGATCGACGCCCAATTTCTGAATCTGACCAGCGTCGATAAAATGAATAACGAAATTATGGCGCTTGGTACGAAATTTGATAAAAAGAAGCAAGCCGAAGCGATCGTTGCCAAATTTAACGATACAATGGCCAAAATCAAGCAGCAAACGGAAGGCAAAAAGCAACCGTCCGTGCTCATCTTGCTGGGCGTGCCGGGAAGTTATTTGGTAGCGACCGACCAATCTTACATCGGCGATTTGGTCCGGCTTGCAGGCGGGAAAAATATCGTGCAAGGCGAGAAAGTCGAATATCTTGCGTCCAACACCGAATATTTGCAGCAAGCCAATCCCGACGTCATTTTGCGGGCAGCACACGGGATGCCTGAAGAAGTAATTAAGATGTTCGACCAGGAGTTTAAGAAAAACGATATTTGGAAGCACTTTGAAGCCGTAAAAAACAACAGGGTATACGATTTGCAGGAAGAGCTGTTTGGCACAACCGGCAATTTGGCCGCCACCGAAGCGCTTGACGCGCTGATGAAAATGCTGTACCCCTAATTTCGCACTTCATTTCGTACACAAAGGAAGTCGGCAATGAACAAAAAATGGATTAGTATGGTCGCGGTTATTATTTTGCTGATCGCACTCATGATTGTATCGGCGACGACCGGCAGCATTAAGGTGAGCAGCCTGGAGTTAATTCAGGGTTTGTTCAGCGGGACCAACAAAAGCGTGCAAATCATCAAAGACCTGCGGATTCCACGGATCATTATCGCGGTATTTGTCGGGGCGGCGCTTGCCGTATCCGGTGTGCTGCTGCAAGCTGTGATGAGAAGCCCGCTTGCCGATGCGGGTGTGATCGGGATCTCTTCAGGAGCGGGCGTGATCTCTTTAGTATTTGTCACATTGTTCCCGAAAATGTTTTTCTGGCTGCCGGTATTTGCATTTCTCGGCGGAGCGCTTGCTTGCTTTCTCGTTTATTCGCTTTCCTGGAAGTCTGGTTTAAGTCCGATTCGGATCATATTGGTCGGTATTGCGGTCAACGCCACGTTTACCGGCTTGGGTCAGTCGTTTAACTACCGGGGCAGTTATGCGGTGACAAGTGTCAATCAGGCGACAACCTCGATTTTTGCGATGAAAACGTGGAATGACGTGCATTCCATGGTACTGTACGGCTCGCTAGGGCTTATTGCCGCCTGGCTGCTCAGTTCGTGGTGCAATCTGCTCGCTTTGCAGGATAAATCAGCGCAAAACTTGGGGCTTAACGTATCTCGTGCCAGGCTTCTCGTATCGGCAGTGGCCGTGGTGCTGGCGGCGGTAGCTACGGCGATCGGCGGTTTGATCGCTTTTGTCGGGCTGCTCATTCCGCATATTGCCCGGATTTTGGTCGGTTCGGATCATAAGCTGCTTATTCCGTTCTCCGCGCTGGCTGGAGCGCTGCTGATGCTGTCGGCCGACACGCTGGGCAGAACGGTGCTGGCTCCTTCGGAAATTCCGGCATCGATCATTATGACCGTAATCGGCGGGCCGTTTCTCATATTTTTACTAAGAAAGAGTGAGCGGGTCCATGGAAATTAATGAGGTAACATTTTCGTACGATAAAAAAACGGATCAGTTGAAATCCGTAAGCAGCACGATCGACATTGGCAAAATCACCACAGTGATTGGTCCCAACGGTTGCGGCAAATCGACACTGCTGGGTGTCATGTCGAACAATTTTGCCCCAAGCAAGGGGCAGATCGTGCTCGACGGCAAAGCGATTCATATGTATAAACCGAAGGAGCTTGCCCGAAAATTGGCGGTGGTGCACCAGCATAACGATGCGCCGTCCGATTTGACCGTGGAGAAATTGGTCGGATTTGGCCGGATGCCGCATAAAAGCATGTTTAAGCCCGGCGGCGACGAAGATGAAGCGGCTATTGAGCAGGCTTTATCACGCACTAATTTGCTGGGTAAAAGGAAATTAACCATAGATCAATTATCAGGCGGAGAGCGGCAAAGGGTATGGATTGCTATGTCGCTTGCTCAAAGCACGCCGTTTTTATTTTTGGATGAGCCAACGACCTATCTTGACATATATTACCAGTTCGAAGTGTTGGAATTGATTAAGAGCCTGAACAGCCTGTACGGTCTGACCATTGTGATGGTGCTGCACGATATTAATCAGGCGATTCGTTACAGCGATAGTCTTATCGTGATGAAAAACGGGGAAATTGTCATGAAAGGTGCTCCCGGAGATATTGTAACGGAAGCCGTAGTGAAACAAATATACGGTGTAGATGCCGTGGTCAGGCAGGATCGGGAGGCGGGGCTGTACATCGTCCCTGTAGGCATATAAAGTAGGCAATAAGAAGGTGTGTCCATGAACAAACAAACCGTAATATTCAAATCAGGGATCCATTCGGTGATTGCCCGCAGGCTGCTTATTGTCATATGCCTGGGGGCTTTTGGTTTGTCTGTATGGAAGCTCGCGGTTATGGCCGCAGGGAGCTACGAGGTTCGCAAAGATGCGGCGGAGGCACGGCAATTGTATTACGGTGCGGAAAATGCAGGAACGGCGGCATTGGCCGTATCGGCCGGGCAAACGGATTCCGTGGCGTTCTCGTCCGGCAAGAGCCAATTAGCGGCGGAATCGGATTCCAGCACCGGGCGGGAATCCGTCGGAATGCGGTCCGGTGAGGCTGGCGCGGACAGGGCCGCAGCTCCTGACATAACCGATAGCGTTGGCGCTGAACGTGCCGCGGCGGTTCCGGATATTGCCGAGCGTTTAGGCGCTGGGCGCGCTGCCTCCTCGGACATTGCCGGCATGCTGCCTGCTGGAGCGTCTTTGCCGAGTCAACTGCAGCTTCCGTTCCCGGTGATCCGCGACTCGTTCCGCGGGCTGCTTGCCCTGAATCCGGACATTGTCGGCTGGGTGAAGGTGGGCGATACATCCATCGACTATCCTGTGCTGCAAGCGGCAGACAATGAATATTATTTGCACCGCAGCTATAAGCGGGAGGAATCGGATGCGGGCAGCATTTTTATGGATTTTCGCAATAAGCCGCTTGAGGCCGAACGGAATACGATCTTGTATGGTCATCGGATGAAAAACGGGACGATGTTCGGAGATTTAAAAAAATATATGGAACGCGATTTTTTTGAAAAACACCGCACATTTCGATACGATACGTTGTCGGCAAGCTACGATGTGGATATTTTCTCTGTATATACAACGACAGCCGACGTCAATTACATTGAAACGGAATTTGCCGATGCCGCGGAATTCACCCTTTTTTTACAGCAAATCCGTGAACGCTCTCTTTATAAGACAGATATGGAGCATGGTGCCGGGGATCGGATTATTACGTTGTCCACTTGCGATTATACGCTGGATCCGAAGGCAGGCAGGCTTGTGGTCCACGGAAAGCTGACCAGACGGTAGTCTAAATCCCGAGCACGCCTCCCGGTGTCACATATGGTACTCGCTCACCATCAAACAAACCGCGACAACGAAAACGGCGATATGTCCAGCTTGCTCGCTCCGTTCACAACCAACTCGCTTAGTACCTCGCCGACCACGCTGCCAAACTTGAAGCCGTGGCCGGAAAAACCGCATGCCAGCTTCACGTGAGGATATTCCGGGTGATGGTCGATGATAAAATGCTCGTCCGGCGTCATCGTGTAGATGCATACTTTTCCCGCCAAAATCCGCCGCGCGGCTTGCGGCATGAATTTCTCCATAAACGCGGTGACATCCCCGCGATCCTCGGGATAACCGCCAAATTCCCGGTTCATCGTATCCGGATCGATTTCTTGACCTCCATCGTGTCTGCCTACCTTGATTCCACTGCCCCCAATGCTGGGGAAGCCGTAATAAAATTGTCCCGCATCGGAGCAAATAAACGCCGGAAATACGCTTTGATCGTACAGAGCTTCCTCCGCTTCAAACCAAGCGACCGTTTTACGGAGCGGCTGCAGCGGCAGTGACAATCCGCTCATCAGCTTGCCCGTCCAAGCGCCTGCGCTCACGATAAGCTGGTCAGCCCGGAAAAGGCCCTCCGATGTACGCACCGAACACCCGTCCGGGTGAAGCTCTACCGCTTCCACCGCCGCCTGTTTAAATTCCGCTGCCGGTGAAGCCAGCGCCATTTCCAGGCTGGTGCGGACGCACTGCTCGCTGAACAATACGCCGGCTCCTTGTTCCCAGCCGCCGACCACATCGTCCGGGACGCCGATTCCCGGCCAGCGTTTCCTGATTTCTTCTGCGGCAAGCAGCTCGTAAGACAGGCCAAACCGGGAGGCACTTTTGATCCCCTCTTTAATCAGGTTCGTGTCCGGTCTTCCGAAGCTGAGCACGCCGGTTTGGGCAAACAGCTTGGCGCCGCTTTCCTCCGACATGTCCCGCCACAATTCGTATGCGCGCCGAATCAGCGGTACATACATCTCGCCGTCGCCGTATGCGAAACGGATGATCCGGGTGTCTCCGTGGTGGCTCCCCCGGTCGTGCGGAGGCAGATGCGCATCCAGCATCAGCGTCCGTATCCCTTGCTTGGCGAGAAAATAAGCGGCCGTGCTTCCCATTGTGCCAGCGCCGACAATAATGACATCATAACTCCGATTCATTCGATCCCCTCCTTTGGTTCAACGGACAACCCGTATGGTTTTGTTTTCAAAAAGCTGCCGTTAATCATCTGCAGCACGACCGGGTCGAGCCGGTTCATTTCAGTAAAAACGCCCGCGACATGGCGAATCGTCTCGTCGACGTCATCCGACACGATGCCGTCGGATGAGGTGGCAATGGCGCCTTGAAGCGCAAGCAGCGCCGAATAATAAGCTTCCACGGCGGTGGAGCTGACTTTGAAGGAGCAGCCGTAGTTGGCGCCGTCGCAGATGATGCCGGTTGGTCCGGCGGCGATGTTTTTCGTCGCTCCAGCCATTTGGGGCAAGCTGCCTCCAAGCATCCAGACAATCGCCGGACTGGTGCCCATCGCCACGAGAATGCTGCCGCAGGAGGAGGTTAATCTTCCGGTCAGCTGCTTCATGTAAATATGAATCAGGTTGGCCAGCGCCGCCCCTCTTTGCAGCGTTTCCTGCGGCAATCCGTGCTGCTCGCTGACCACCCACAACGGCACGGTTGCGCCGAGACCCAGGTTGCCGCTTCCCGCGCTCGACATGACCGGCAGGGGGCAGCCGCCCATTCTTGCATCGACCCCCGCGGAGGTGAGGATTTTGATTTTCATGCCAAGATCTTCGGAAGCACCGTACTGCGGAAACAGTTTGGCAAACGCCTGGCTGATTTTCAGTCCCCGCGGCTGCCGCAGACCTTCCAGGATGAAAGTTTTATTTGTCTCGATGCCCTCGTGAACAAAATCAATATCCTCCAAAGCGACCGTTTCCGCAAAACAAACCAGATCCTCCAGCTTGTACCCCAGAGACAGCAGCGTTTCATCGGCTTCTTCTGGACGGGTATAGATCATCTGGCCGTCCACTGCAATGCGGCAGACGCGAAGATAGTCCCGCCTCACAGTAACCTCGGCCGTCCCGCCATCTTTTGCCGTAATGCGGGCCTTAATAGTCAATTCCGTATCCGTGCGGCTCTCGCGTACTTCCACTTGCTGTTGTGCAACGGTCAATTCTGCCAGCCGGACCTGCTCGCCGGTTAGACCGTGAAATATTTCAAAACCCGCCTTCGATTGCCCCATCACATAACCTAATGCGGCAGCGAGCGGAATGCCTTTTCCGGTTGTGCCGGGAATATCGACGTTATATCCATTTTTAAAAATGTTCGGGCTGAGCTCTAGCTCGATCTTATCTAGATTTTGTACATCCCTGGACGGCAGCTGTTCTGCGGCCAGTGCAACCGCCGATGCAATCGCTGCCGGGTCCGTGCAGCCCGTAGCCAATTTAAATTCAGCTTTCAGCAAATCAAGCAGAAGCTTCTGTTTTTGCATCAAACGACCACAACCTTTCGCTTAGCGGCATAGCGCCGGTGAATGAGAAAATGGATGGAGTATATTATGAGTTGTAATGCAAGTGGGAACGGCATGTCAAGAAAATTATATAAAGTAAAAAAATGTAAAGTTAAATATTGACAAATTTTCGAGTCGGGCTGTAATATATTTACAAACACTTTGTTAGTTCGATTAACTAATGAAGGCGGTGATCCAAGTCGTTGTTATCGCGAACCCGAACAGGCAGCACTAAGTTTGTGAAGCAATTAAACCGTAAGGACATTCTGCAGCTGCTTAAGCAAAAAAGCATGTCCCGCGCCGATCTGGCGAAGGAGACGCGGTTAAGCCGGCCTTGCATCTCCGCTTTGGTCGATGAAATGATCCAAGAGGGCTGGATTTACGAGGCGGGAATCGGCCAGTCCCGAGGCGGTCGCAAACCGATCCTGCTCGACTTCAATTCGCAGGCGTTTGCGGTGGCGGGTGCCATCTTCGAAGGCAGCGAGCTGCAGCTGGCGATCGCCGATTTGAAAGGCAGCATTTTGGCGCGTTACCGCACTCATCTGGCTCAGCCGAATTGCGGGGAAACGGCGCTGCAGGAGCTGGAGAGCGGACTAAAAGTTCTGCTTAAGGACAGCGGCACCGATAAAAACAAGCTGCTTGGTATCGGCGTTGGCTTGCCCGGCATTACCCAGCGCCGCAGCGGTACGATCAGCTACGCTCCCAGTACGGGCTGGATGGGACTGCCCGTACAGAAGGAAATTGAGGAACGGCTTGGTCTTCCGGTCATCATCGATAACGATGTCAATATGATGGCGTTAGGCGAATATTACGAAGGCGTCGGCGCCGCTTTTTCCAATCTGGTCTACATGTATGTCGGGACCGGGATCGGGGCGGGCATCGTGCTTGACGGCCAGTTGTACAGAGGCAGCACGGAGGCGGCGGGCGAGATCGGTTATATGATGATCGGCGCGTTCGGCAGCCGGCAATTCGGGGACTATGGCGTGTTCGAGCAAAATTATGCGCTCCCCGGCATTTTTCAGAAAACGAAGAAGATATATGGCGACGGTGTCGTCGACGAATCCGAGAGTGCGGTAAAACAGCTCGCCGTCCGGGCAAGGAACGGGGATAATAAGGCTGAAGCGCTGCTTAAAGACATATTCAAACATTGGACCTTCGGTATCGCGAATGTGCTCAGTGTGCTTAACCCCGAGCTGCTTATTTTAAGCGGCGAAATGATACATATTCACGAGGAAGGCTTGCAGGAGATGATGGGGCAGCTGGCGTCATGGGTGCCTGTCGTGCCAAACATCAGAAAGGCTTCGCTTGGGCAACAAGCGGGAATTGTCGGAGCTGTGCACTGTGTGCTGGAATCGGTGTCCGATCAAATGCCGCTCACTATAATTTAGGAGGAATTTTGTGAGAACGAAGGGGAAAGCAAGAAAAACGTTGTTTGCAAGCGTCCTGATGACATTGGCATTAACCGTGTCCGCGTGCGGCGGCGGGAGCGCGCCCGCAGCCCAGCCTGCACCTGTGCCCGCACCGGCCAAAACACCCGATGCGCCGAAACCGGCTGAGACGGCCAAACCTGCGGAAGCTCCGAAACCTGCCGAAAAGCAGAAGCTTGTGCTGTACACAGGCCGGGACAACAGCGTAACCGACGTTGTCATGCCGAAGTTCAAAGAAAAGTATCCGAACATCGACGTCGAAATCGTACTGCTTGGCGCGCAGCAAATTTTGGAGCGGGTGCGTGCGGAAAAAACGAATCCGCAGGGCGATTTCTGGTGGGGCGGCACCAGCGCGGCTTTGAGTACGGCGGCGGAGGAGGGATTGCTGGATACGGTGAAGCCCGCTTTTGGCGACAAGATTCCGGCGCAATACAAGGACGCCAAAGACCGCTGGTACGGCGAGATGCTGCTTCCCGAAGTCATTATGTATAATACCGAAGCGGTCAAAAAAGAAGATGCCCCAAAAGATTGGGACGACGTCATCGATCCAAAATACAAAAACAAAATCATCATCCGCGACGTGCTCCCCTCCGGCACGATGAGAACGATTTATGGAGCGATGATTTTCCGTCAAAGCCCGACCGATTTCAAAAAAGGCTACGATTGGTTGTTGAAACTGGACGCCAACACCAAGGAGTACGCCGCCGATCCGACCGCGATGCTGCTGAAGCTGGCCCGTCAGGAGGGCACTATCGGCTTGTGGAACCTGCAGGACGTGATGTTCCAGAAGGTGAACAAAAAGCTGCCGCTCGATTTTGTTTATCCGGCCAGCGGAGCACCGATTCTTGTCGATGGCGTCGGCGTGATCAAAGGGGCCAAAAATAAAGATGCCGCCGTGAAGTTTTATGACTTCCTGTTCGAGCCGAAGCTGCGGGCCGAGCTTGCGGAAACGTTGTTCCAAATCCCGACCCGCGAAGACATCAGCAAAGATACGCTGCCTTCGTGGCTGAAGGGGCTGGATCTGAAGCCGCTGCCGCTTGATTGGAACGTCATGACCGCCAAGGATAAGGAATGGATGGAATATTGGGATCAGAACATCAAGGGCAAAGGCAAGAAATAAGGCGAATACGAGGCGGAGTAGAAGTTCTTACTCCGCCTTGCTGCAAATAGGATTCATGCTTACGAAGTGAACTTTGCAAAGCAAAGTTCTTAGGTCGATGCTTACTAAGTGAACTTTGCTGAAGCAAAGTTCTTAGGTCCAGCTTACGAAGTGAACTTTGCTAAAGCAAAGTTCTTAGGAGGGTCCAAGTTGATCGATGTTACATTAAGCCGCATTAGCAAACAGTTCGGCAAGGTGAACGGCGTTGAGGAGGTGGACATCCGCATCCGGCCGGGGGAGTTTTTTACGCTGCTGGGTCCGAGCGGCTGCGGCAAAACGACGACGCTGCGTATGATCGCGGGATTTTATTACCCCAGCTCGGGCCGTATTTTGTTCGGCGACAGAGACGTCACTTATCTTCCGCCCCATAAACGAAACACCGGCATGGTATTTCAAAATTACGCCTTATTTCCGCACATGACCGTTTTTGAAAATGTCGCCTTTGGGCTGCAAGTGCGCAAAAAAGACAAAACGTTTATTAAAGACAAGGTGGAGCAGGCTTTAAAGCAGGTGCATCTGCAAGGCTACGGCAGCCGCAGAATCGACCAGCTGTCGGGCGGCCAGCAGCAGCGTGTGGCGTTGGCCAGGGCGCTGGTGATCGAACCGAGCATTTTGCTGCTTGATGAGCCTTTGTCCAACCTCGACGCAAAGCTGCGGGAGGAAACCCGTCTGGAAATCAAAAAGCTGCAGCTGGAGCTTGGCATCACCACGATTTATGTGACCCACGACCAAGCGGAGGCTATGGCGATGTCCGACCGCATTATGGTCATGCAGGGCGGCGCGGTGCAGCAGCTCGGGAGCCCGCAGGACATCTACAACCGTCCGGCCAACCGGTTTGTCGCGTCGTTTATCGGCGAGACCAACTTGTGGGACGGCCGTGTGGAAAAAGTCGAAAACAACGAGGTGTATGTCCGGATCACCGACGATCTGCTCGTTTGCGGCTTAGCCCGCAATGCGTCTTCCGACTGCAGCCTGGCCCCGGGCAGCGCGGTGACCGTATCGATTCGGCCCGAATCCGTCGTGGAAGCGGGAGGGGAAACGTTCAGCGAACCGAACGGAGCGCTTTCTGGCGATAATAACCGCGTCACCGGCACGGTCGTCATCTCCGAATTTGTAGGCGCCAGCGTCAATTACGTGACGGAGGTCGGAGAGCAGCCGCTGAAAGCGATGTTTGTCAATCAAAGCCACCGATTGCGCGAACGCGGAGAGAAGATCGCCTTTCATATTCCGAAGGAACAGCTTTATTTTGTAGGACATGGGGGATTGTGAGTGAAAACAGAACTTGGTCTGCCCAGCCGCCGTCCTTTCTCCGCCGTCTCGTCCCGGTATTTCGTTTATGTGCTTGTGCTGCCGTTATTTCTCATCTTGCTTGGTTACGTCATTTATCCGTTTTATCATATATTTCTGGAAAGCTTTTATGTCAAAGAACAATTTACGCTGGCGGGGTACAACAAATTTTTTGATCTTGCGCATCCGGCCAATCTGGAGGCGCTCTGGACGAGCGTGTACATCTCCGTCAGCAGTGTGGTGCTGAGCGGCATCGTGGGCGTATCGCTGGCGCTGCTGCTGGAACGCTACAACTTCCCGGGCAGAAGCATATTGACCGTGCTGGCGATGGTGCCGCTTGCCCTGCCGCCGCTGATCGGCGTATATTCGTTTTCGTTTCTGTTTGCGGAAAGCGGCATTATTCCGAGGACGTTGAAGCTGTGGTTTCATCTGCAGGAGGTCCCGTTTGCCTTAAAAGGCATTTGGGGCGTGCTGATGGTGCACACCTTTACGATGTATCCCTACTTTTATATGACGGTATCGGCTGCGGCCAAAGGTCTCGACCCTTCGCTGGAGGAAGCCGCTTCCAGTCTCGGAGCGGGCCGGCTGTACGTGTGGCGCAGAGTCATTTTGCCGATGCTGACTCCGGCGATGATTGCTTCGTCGCTGCTGGTGTTTATGGTGTCGATGGCGTCATACACCGCTCCGCTCATTTTTGGCATTCAGCGAACGATGACGATGCAAATTTATTTATCGCGAACCAACGGCAATCTCGACATGGCGGCCGTACAGTCGACGATCTTATCGGCCGTTTCGATTTTGTTTCTGCTTATTATGAAATGGTATCAGAGCCGGCGCAGCTACCAGAACTTAAGCAAAGGCGTCGGCGTGCACCGGACCGAGGTAAGCAGCGCATTCGCCAAATACGCGGCCATCGTGCTGTCGGTGCTGATGATTATTATTTTGATGCTGCCGCTGCTGGTGATTATTCTGCTTTCGTTTGGTGTGGATAACGCCTGGACGGTGCAAATTTTGCCGCCGAAATATACGCTGAGCCATTACACCGATTTGTTCACGAACAGCAAAACGTGGCGGCCGATCGGCAACAGCTTGAAGATGAGCGCAATCGCAACGACGGGACTCATTATATTTGGCGTGGCGGCGGCGTATGCTTCCGTTCGTTTGAAGTTTAGAGGAAGATTTCTGCTGGACTTATTGATTATGCTGCCATGGGCGCTGCCTGGAACGGTGGTGGCGGTAAGCTTGATCTCGGCGTTCAGCTTGCCTTCGCTGTTTAGCTTTAATCAAGTGCTGATCGGCACGTTCTGGATTATTCCGCTGGCGTATTTCGTCAGGGACCTGCCGCTTGTTTTCCGCTCGACATCGGCCATGCTGATGCAGACCGATCCATCCGTGGAGGAGGCTGCCCGCAATTTGGGGGCTTCGTGGTGGTACAGCTTCCGGCGGGTCGTATTTCCGATGGCGTTTAACGGCGTCCTGGCCGGCGCGCTGCTTGCGTTTGTTCAGGGCATCGGAGAGTTCGTCGCTTCGATCCTGCTTTACAACAGCCAAACCACCCCATTGTCCGTGGCGATCTATCAGCGCATCTATGCTTCGGAATTCGGGACGGCCTGCGCTTACGGCGTGCTGCAGATGGTCACGATCATTATTGTTTTGTTCATATCGCAAAAAATTACCGGCAGCCAGACCGGCACCATTGTGTAATTTGCGCATTTTGTAAAGTAAGGGCAACTTTGATGGTAGAGGGGACTTTCGTTTATGAACCAAGGCAGGGTAAAGCCAGCCGTTTCCATGGATAAAAACGATGCAGAGGTCGGTTTGTCGGCAGCAAAAATGATCAACTCCCGGTACGGCATCGTGGATTTGTGGAAATCGATATTTCCGCTGTCTACCGTTTCCAGCGTGATGAATACCGGAGCCCATCCCGACGACGAGCACAGCGATACGCTTGCTTTTTATTCGCTGGGACGGGGGGCCGATACGTACAGCCTGATCGCAACACGCGGGGAAGGCGGGCAAAACGAGATTGGCGGCGAACTCGGCGATGCGCTGGGCGTCATCCGCACCCGCGAGCTGCAGCAGGCATCGGCGGTGCTCAATGTGACGCTCCGCTTGTTAAGCGAACAGATCGGGGACCCGATCTGCGACTTCGGTTTCTCCAAATGCGCTCAAGAAACGTTTGACAAATGGGGCGAGCGGGTCGTTTACGAACGTTTGATCCGGCATATTCGCATCACCCGCCCGGACGTCGTGTTTACGACATTTCTTAACGAACCGACGACACACGGGCACCATCGGGCGATGACGATATTGACGCTGCGGGCGTTTCACGACGCGGCCGACCCGGCGGTGTTTCCGGCCCATTACCGGGCCGGTCTCCGGCCGTGGCAGATCAAAAAGATGTACGTCCCGGCAGACGAAAACGACTATACTGTGTTTGTGCCGACAGGGGAATATAACGAGATTTACGGCGCTTCTTACGTACAGCTGGGTGAGCAGTCGCGTTTTTTGCATAAAAGCCAAGGCATGGGTTGGCATGTGGAGGAAGGGCCAAACAACAATTATTACAAACTGCAATTATCCACTACGCCAATCGTTTTAAAAGAAGAAGACTTTTTTACCGGCATCGCCGTTACATTCGAAGATTTGGCCGGGGAGATCGACAAGCTTGGCGGTGCCAGACAAGTTGTTCGGGGCTTGCGGCGCATTCACGGCAATGTGAAGCGACTGCTCGCTCAATATCCGCATTTTTCCAAGGTGGCGTTTGAAATTCAGCGGATGAAAACCAATGTGTGTGCCTCCTTGTCCGATATCGCTCACTCCCGGCTCAGCGAAGCCGTGAAGGCGGATCTTCTGCACAGGCTGCAGGTAAAACTGAAGCAGCTGGAGACGGCCGGAGCGGAAGCCTTATCGCTGATCGCCAAGGTGAAACCCGGCTCGAACGAGCTGGTACGCGGACAGACGACCCAAGTGACGGTGACCTGCTTTAACGGCGGCATCGTGCCTGTCCAGCATGTGCGCGTCAAGCTGAATGCTCCCGCGGGATGGGAAGTGGCGGCGACAGGCGAAACCGGTTTTGACAAACTGGTCTATAATGAGACGAGATCGGCGGAATATACGGTTAAGGTGCCTGACGACGCTGCTTATTTCGATCCGTACGCGGAGCCGGTCATTACGGCGGATATCGAATATGAAGCTTTTGATACACTAGGCAGCATTCGTATCGAACCGGCTCAGGCGATTGCCGTTATCCCGGCGTTTTCCGTCTGTTTGCAGCCGCCTTCGATGATTCTTAACACGCTGCAGCCGGCCGGACCGATTCCGGTGAAAGTAACGGTGCGGGGTGATCATCCGGAAGCGTGCGACGCCAATGTGTCGCTGCTTGTACCTGCCGGCTGGAAGACGGAACCGAAGACGCATACGTTAGATTTTACATTTAAGGGTGAAACAAAGGCGGTGTCGTTTGACGTGCATCCGTCATCCGAATTGACGAACGGGAGCTATCAGCTTTCCGTCATCGCCTGGAACGACAAGATGGAAAGCATCTGCAGAACGCAGGTGATCCAATACCCGCATATTGGCAGAAGTTATTGGATTCAGCAATCCGGGCTGCGGATCCAAGCGTTTGATCTGAAAATTCGGGAGAAGCTCAAAGTCGGGTACGTATCCAGCGGTTTTGACCGGATTGACGAATATTTGGAGCTGATCGGCGTCGATGTAACGAAGCTGGAGGAAAAAGATATTCAATTCGGCGATTTGTCCGAATATGATACGATTGTGCTGGGCATTCGCGCTTATGCGTTCCGCCCGGAGCTGACTTTGTGCAATGAGCGGCTGCTTCGATATGTGGAAAACGGCGGCAACCTGGTCGTTCAATACCATAAGCCGGAGGATAATTGGAAGCCGGAGCTGGCACCTTATCCGATTGAAATCAGAGAGCCGTTTATCGAATGGCGCGTCACCGACGAACATTCCGAGGTGCGCGTATTGGCTCCGGATCACAGTATGTTTCATGATCCGAATCACATTACGAAAGCCGATTGGGACCATTGGATTCAGGAACGCGCCATTTATATCCCTTGCGCTTGGAGCGAGCGGTATACGCCTTTGATCTCTACGGGCGACGCGGGCGAGCAGCCGTTTGACGGAATTTTTCTGACCGCGCGTTTCGGTCGGGGTGTCTACACCTACAGCACGCTGGTGTGGTATAGGGAAATTCCGAATTTGGTCCCGGGCGCGATCCGGATGTTCGCCAATATGATCAGTCAGACGGCGGCGGAAGGCCGGTGAAGCCGATTCCGCGGAGCGAAGAAAAGAAGAGCGTCGATGATGGAACAGGAGGACAACAAAGATGAGCGTTAACGAGCGTGAAAAGATTTTGCAGGAGGAGGGCCAAGTTTTCCCAGGGAAAACGTATGCCGAGGTGGTGCTTGGTCCCGCTTTTCGGGAGGCCAGAACTCACCTGCTGGGTCCGATGATGGCGATTAATAAAGCGCATTTGATTATGCTGAAGGAGCAGCGGCTGATCTCACCGGAGGAGGCCGGAGTGATTGCCGGGGCGATCCGCGGTGTTGATCTCGAAGCTCTGGGGAAAGCCGAATATACGGGTGAGTTCGAGGATTTGTTTTTTCAAGTGGAGAGCGAGCTGCTGAGGCTAGGCGGAGAGGTCGCAGGCAATCTTCATTTGGCACGCAGCCGCAACGATATGGGCATCGCCATTTACCGAATCGTGCTCAGAGAGAAGCTGCAAGAAGTATTGGCTTCGGCGTTGGGCCTGCAGCGCATATTGCTTGCTTTCGCCGAAGAGCATACCGATACGGTGATGCTCGGTTATACGCATACGCAGCAAGCTCAGCCTACAACGCTCGCCCATTATATGACAACGATGGCGGATTCGCTGTTCAGAGATATACGGCGCCTGATCGCCGCTTACGGCAATTGCAATCGCAGCAGCATGGGGGCGGCGGCGCTGACGACGTCCGGTTTTGCCGTCAGCCGGGAACGAATGATGGAGCTGCTTGCTTTTGACGGGATGGTGGAAAATTCGTACGACGCTGTCAGCGGCTCCGATTACGTGGCGGAAATCGCTGCTGCGGTGCAGCTGGCGGCGATCCATCTGGGCCGTTCCGTGCAAGACATGCTGCTTTGGTGCACGCAGGAGTTCGGCGCGTTGAAGGTATCCGCGCCGTATGTGCAGATCAGCTCGATCATGCCGCAGAAGCGCAACCCGGTATCGTTCGAGCATATGCGCTCGCTGCTGTCCAGCTGCGCAGGCAACGCGCAGACGGTGCTGACGATGATGCACAACACGCCGTACGGCGATATCGTCGATACGGAAGACGACATGCAGCCTTATGCATGGAAGGCGCTGCAGGTACTGGAGCAAATATACCGCTTGTTCGGTTGCGTGATCGGCACGGTGTCGGTGAACAAAGAAACGCTGCTGAAGCGGGCGCAGGGCAGCTTCGCTACCGTCACCGAGCTGGCCGATACGTTGGTGCGTACGGAAAATATCTCGTTTCGCACCTCGCACCATATTGTCAGCGGGGTAGTAAAAAAGGCGCTTGAGCGCGGTTTGGCGGCAAACGAGATCGGGCTGCCGCTCGTAAACGAGGTGGCGCGCGAGATCATCGGGCGCGAGGTGTCGCTCGATGCGGAGGCGCTGCGGCTGGCGCTTGATCCGGTTCATTTTGTAAGCATCCGCACGCTGCCAGGCGGGCCGAGCCCGCAGGAAATGCGGCGTCTGATCGCAAGCCGCAGGGAGCAGCTTGGCGTGCAAGAGGTGTGGTTGCGCGAAGCGGTGCAGACCTGCGGCGAGGCTTTAGGTCGGCTGGATGCCACATTGACCGGCTGGAGAACGGGTTCATGACCGGGCGGCTGACCGTGCCGCTGCTGGCGGTGGACGGCGGGGGCACGAAGTGTGCGGCGGTTTTTGCGGCTGCGGACGGGAGCTGGCTGAGCCAAGGCGGCGCAGGCTCCTGCAATTATCAGGGCGTCGGCCGGGAGGCTGCGACGCTTGAACTCGTTCGCGCCATCCGCGCAGCTAAGGCGGGACTGGCCGCAACCGGCATCGCAACGGCAGGCCGCACGAGCGCTTGCTCTTCGACTGGAATTGCCGGTGCTTCGGAAGCCGCGGGCAGCTTACGGACAGGCTCTGCAGGCGGGGCGGGAATTGTGGGCAGGCATGGGCTTGGGCTGGGCCTCGGGGCGGAATTGATGCCCGAGTTCAACCCGAAGCAGGACCTGATGCACGACCTGGACCCAAAGCTGAACCCGGAGCCTGAACCGATGCACGAGCTGGATCCGAAGCGGAGCCTGGTGCCGGAACCGACCGTCGGGTTGGGTCCCAAGCTGAGCCCAGGGCCTGAACCGGTGCTGGAGCTGAAACAGCAACCGGAACCGCTTCTCGAGCTGGAATGCGCATTATTTGCTTTGGCCGGTGTCGATACGCAGGCGGATTACATTATTGCCCGGGCAATGGCGGAAGAAGCGCTGCGGCAGGCGGGGATTACAGCGCATCGCGTGGTCGTGGAAAACGACGGGTTCTGCGCGTTGGTCGGAGCGACCGGCGGCCAGCCGGGGATTCTCGTCATTTCCGGCACGGGTTCAATCGTATACGGCACCGACGGTCAGGAAGCCAGCGCCAGAGCGGGCGGCTGGGGGCACCGGGTAGGCGACGAGGGAAGCGGTTATTGGATCGGCGCGCAAGCGATCAAGGCGATTCTTAAGGCAAGCGACGGAAGAGGCGAAGCCACATTGCTGGGTGAATGGATTTTTCCGCACCTTGGCATCGGCGGCGCCGAAGATTTGTTCAACTGGACATACGGACAGGAGTATTCCGTGGAAAAAACAGGTCGGCTGGCTCCGTTGGTCGATGCGGCGGCTCAAGCCGGAGACAAGATCAGCCAGCATATTTTGGAGGCGGCAGTAAAGGAGTTATTTGCCGCGTCTCAGGCGGTGATCGGCAAGCTGCGGTTGCGGGAAAAGCAGACGCCGTTTGCCGTCATTTTGCAAGGCGGCGTGCTGAGACATTGTAATTATGTCCGCGATCAGCTGTACCGGAGTCTCCGCGCCTATTGTCCGGGAGCCCGGCTTCATACTTCGGTTGGCGAGCCCATTCAAGGCGTCGTCGGAATGGGAGTGTCGCTGCTTGATACAAGCGGCAAAAATGAAATAATCAAAATTGGCACAGCCCTTCTCGATTGAGAGGGGTTGTGTTTTTTTTGTGCGATTTCTTGCTGCGCAAATAGTAAGCGGGTTTGCATGTGATGACATGGTCATTAAATGAGCATGAATTGCCGAAATGCCGATTGCCGCTTCGTTTCGGAGCTGTTTATACTAAAGCCGAATTGGCAGTGGATCACGTTTGAATACGGGGGGAGAATATGCAACCATCATTGGAAATGCTTATCGTCGGAGCCACCTTTGCCGGTATCGGCGCGAGCCTGAGCATGGACCGATCGTTTGCGATAGTCGAACGCACGACATTGGTCGGCCATGAATTCATTAACAGCTACCGGACTGGAAGCGACTGGAAGTCCGTGCCGGAGTTTCCGCCAACGCTGGAGCTTCAAAAGGAGTTTGAAGAAAAACGGCTGCTCACACTGGAAGGCCGGGTACATCTGGGCGGTATGGCGCCGATTGTATTCAAGCAATTGCTTCAATCGGGAAAATCCGGCTCGGTCCGGTTTATGACCGAAGTCGTCGGCATTGCGAGGCGGGCTGATGGATACGACGTGACGTTGTTTGACGCCGGCGGTATCCGCACGGTATGGACAAACCGGATCGTCGATACGACGTCCGACTGCCGGTCTTTGCCGGGGCGGTTTCCGGTGAAGGAGAAGGCGGTGTGCGCCGTTTTGCACAATACGAACGCAAGCGTTAATGCAGAAGCCAACGCCGCTACAAGCATCGTTACCGGTTTTAATGCCGGTGCCGAAAAGCCGGGACTGTCTATACCGAAGGAATTCGCCGACCGGATTAGTCCAGGGGCCTTTGCATCGGAAGCTTATTTACGGCTTCCGATTGCACCTGAAGCCGATTGGGCGGAAGCCCGTCATACGCTAAACCGCTTTTGGGCCGATCGCCCGGCTGAGCTGCAGGACTGGACGATCGCCGCTGTGGCTGACGAATTTGCGGCGGTCCCGGCCCGCAGCTGCGAAGAACTGGACAACGGCTGGCTTTGGATGCCGTCCGCCGCCTTCGAGAATCCGCTGTCGGCCATGGATGCCGGTTATGCATTCGGAAAAAAAGAGGTGATTTCGTCATGAAGTTGTTTCAACGCGAGCAAGGCAGCGTCGTATCAACCCCGGCTGAAGATACTGTCTTTGAGCGCAGCTATGATGTGATTGTGGTTGGCCTCGGCACGGCCGGGGCGATCGCTGCGATTACCGCAGCCCGCAGCGGCCTTCGCGTGCTGGGGCTCGAGCGGCTCACCGGCATGGGGGGCGCGGGGACCATCGGTGCTGTGCTTGGTTACTATTACGGCTCCAAGGGCGGCTTATATGAAGAAATTGATGAAGAGGTGCGCCGTCTGGAGGCCGCAGGCTCAGGTTATACGAAATCGGCGGGTCTGAACGGGGAGCTGAAGAAATATGTGTTGGAGCGTTATGCGCTTGACGCCGGAGCCCGCGTTTATTACGAAAGTGCTGTTATCGGCGTGTACATGGACGGAGCTTCCGTTACGGGTGTTCGCTGGATCGGCCCTGACGGCCTTAAGTCTGCGGGCTGCCGTATCCTGATCGACGCCTCGGGCGACGCCGAGGTATGCGTGATGGCGGGAGCGGCCAGCCGGACCGGCCGCTTGCTTGACGGCAAAGCCCAACCTTATTCCAACCCGATTGTATCGGTGCAGGACAACAAGGTTAGAGCATTTTATACGGACTCGGGTTATGTCGATCAGGCGCAAGAAGCGGACTTGTCGCAGGCGATTATCCGCTCCGCTTGTCTGCCGACCCATCTGCCGGAACGCCTCGAGGAATCGTGCAAATTTCTGAAGCTGGCTCCCCAATTGGGCATTCGCGAAGGACGGTTTATGGATGGCGAAGAGCAGGTCACTTTCGCCGATGTGCTGGAGGATCGTTTGACCGACCAGCCTGTCTTTTACGCTTATTCCAACATCGACAACCATGGCAAAGATATCGCCTTCGAAAGCGATCTTCAGCAGGACTGGGCGGTAGCCGCCAGCATGTGGGGCATTACGATGTCTGTTCCGATCCCGCTGGGCGCGCTGATTCCCAAAGGCTTCGACAATGTGCTGATCGCCGGACGCGCCTTGGCGATCGACCACGATCTAGCCGCATGCGTCCGGATGAAACGCGATATGCAGAAATGCGGCGAGGCTGCTGCGCTGGCCGCAAAGGTGGCTATCGAAGACGGGCTGCCGCTGCGCGAGATCGCTTACGACAAGCTGATGCCGCTGCTGCTGCAAACCGGCTGCCTGAATCCGGCCAACCATGTGCGCTTTAAGGAAAGCATGTCGACGCAAGACGAACATATCGCTTCGCTGCGCTGGCTGACGGACAAAAAGGACATCTGCGAAGGCTTATCCAGCCTGAAGCCGGGTCTCGCCATCTGGTCTGCGCGCAGATTAGGATCCCCCGTTATCGGGTCCGAGCTCAAGCAGTGGATGGCACAGGAGGATAACGAACACTTGCGCAAAAACAGCGCTTTTGCCCTCGCTTTGCTGGGGGATGTCTCCGCCATCCCGGTGCTCAGAGGTATGATGAGGGAACGGGATACGTTTGTTCCGAAAACAAGCCGTAAATACAACCAGGTCCGCGGATATGCGGCAATTTATTTGCTGGGCAAACTGGGCGACGCCGAGATCGTACCCGAGCTGCTGCACATCTTGAAAAGCAAAGAAGAATTCGTCAATTTATCGACCGATGTGGAGTTTATCAATCATGACGAGGAATATTTTTTCCAATATTTTTCCTTTTCGCTGATGGCGCTGCTGCGCACATCGGAGCTGCATCCGGAACTTCGGTCAACCGTGATCGCGGCAGTGGAGCCTATCGTCGAGGATCCGGCCTTTACGGCTAACGTCACTCTGAAGCCAACAAAGGATTTGAACTTTGATATGGCGGATACGGTGCGCCGGATCGTACGTGAGCAAATAAGCCGCTGGCAGACGGAATCCGTTCCTAATTAGAGATGCGCAATCCATACGGTGCGCATGTCATCATTTGCGCATTGCCGTCGCGAATTGCATATAGCATTTGGGATCGCTCCAGGTATACTGAAAATGGACCGGACATCGCGAATTTGATTTTTACTTTTTAGGGAGGTCATTGTTTTGAAAAAAAAGCTCACCGCTTCTACTGTTATCGTGGCGCTGGCCGGCAGTCTGCTAGCCGGCTGCCAAATTGCCGGCAAAGACGAAGGTTCGGCAAGCCCATCTCCTGCTGCCGGCAATAATACAGCCGCCGCAGGCACCGCTGCTCCGCCCTCAAGTGGCCCGGTCAAGCTTTCCTACTGGGTTGCGATGCCGGCTGACGCGGCCCGTTCGCTGAAAAATTTTAACGAAGCTTTGGTTTATCAGGAAATGGAGAAACGCACAGGCGTAAAAATAGATTTCATGCATCCCGCGGTTGGCAGTGAAACCGAGCAGTTTAATCTGATGATCGCTTCGGGCAAACTTCCCGACATTATTGAGAACGATTTCACGCGTTATCCCGGAGGCCCGGAGAAAGCGATTTCCGATAAGGTGCTGATCAAATTAAACGATGTGATTGATAAATACGCGCCGAATTTGAAGAAGTTTTTGAACGAGCACCCGAATTTCAAAAAGGAGATCGTCACCGACGACGGCTCCATCTACGTGTTCCCCGGTATCGGCATCGGCAACAACGCCGTTTCTTCGGGACTTGTGCTGCGCAAGGACTGGCTGAACGATTTGGGGCTGGCCGTACCCGAAACGATGGATGAATGGACCAATGTGCTGCGCCAGTTCAAGGAAAAGAAAGGAAGCAAAGCTCCGTTTACGCTGCGCCTTGCGGATTTGAACAAAGAGCTGTTTAACGGCGCATACGGCATCGGCTGGGAATTTTACATGGACAACGGCAAGGTCAAATACGGCCCTTATGAAGCCGGCTACAAAGACTACTTGACCCAGATGAGCGCTTGGTACAAGGAAGGGTTGATCGACCCCGACTTCGCCACACAGGATGCTAAATCGTTGGATGCCAAAATCACCAACAATACCGCAGGGGCGCTGA
The DNA here is from genome assembly GCF_004307995.1 of Paenibacillus thalictri. Classification (GTDB taxonomy): domain Bacteria; phylum Bacillota; class Bacilli; order Paenibacillales; family NBRC-103111; genus Paenibacillus_AF; species Paenibacillus_AF thalictri. The sequence goes on from NZ_SIRE01000020.1 coordinate 71,669, forward strand.
CAACCGCGGTTGGCGGCGGCATCGGCAAATATTTGAACGCGATGCAGGACAAAGACCCGAAATACGATCTGGTCGGCGCTCCTTATCCGGTGCTGCGTAAAGGGGATGAGCCGAAGTTCATCAACAAGCCGTATGAATACCGCGGCGGCGGCAGCGCAGGCATCACGACCTCCAACAAAAATGTGGCCGAAACCGCCAAGTGGCTCGATTACTTTTACTCCGACGAAGGCCATATGCTGAAATCGTTTGGCGTGGAAGGCCAGACCTACAATATGGTGAACGGATACCCGAAATATACCGATCTGATTACGAAAAATCCGGATAAGCTGTCGATTGGCGAAGCGATGGGCAAATATTTGCGTGTTGCTCAGCCTTCCCCGGGGCTTGTCGGAGACGACCGATATGCGGATCAGTATTTTGCGCTGCCGCAGCAGAAAGAAGCGTCTGCAATCTTCAGCAAACACCAGAAAAACGCCGATGCGATTCTGCTTCCGCGCATTACGCAAACGCCGGAGGAAGCCAGCGAGCTTTCTTCCATTATGGCGGAAGTGAATACGTACCAAAGCGAAATGTTCCTGAAATTCGTGATGGGCGCCGAGCCGATCGGCAATTTCGATAAGTACAAAAGCCAATTAAAAAGCTTGAAAATCGAAAGAGCCATCGAACTTAAGCAAGCCGCGCTCGAACGCTACAACAAGCGGAAGTAGCCAGCTTGCAAGCTGCCGCCGGCGTGCAGTTGTTCGGTTCGGCGCGCCTGGCGGAACCAACGCGACAACAAACGGAAGATGAGGACTCGCCGGCAGGACGGGCCACGGAATGCCCTGCCGGCTTGTTTTCACAACAGATGGGGTGAAGAAAGCAAAAATGAGAAGCCTGCTGAACGATTACCGCAAACATAAATATTTGTACCTGATGATTTTTCCGGTGCTGCTTTATTACGCAGTGTTGCATTATGTGCCGATGTACGGGGCGCTGATCGCTTTTAAGGATTATCGGGTGGCGCAAGGCTTTTTGGACAGCCCTTGGGTTGGCTTTAAACATTTCCAAAGCTTTTTTGACAGCTATTATTTCGGCCGCCTGCTGAAAAATACGCTGCTGCTGAATGTGTACCAGCTGCTGTTTGCCTTCCCGGCACCGATTCTTTTCGCGCTGCTGATCAACGAAATCGGCGGGCGTTTTTTTAAACGGCTGGTCCAGACGGTCACGTATTTGCCGCATTTTATATCCTTAATTATCATTTGCGGCATGATTACGCAATTTGTCGCCCGCGACGGCGTCATTATGGATCTGCTCGTCTGGTTTGGCATGGATCGCACCGCGCTGCTGGCGTATCCGGAATATTTTCGGACCGTCTATATCGTCTCGGATATTTGGCAAACCGTCGGCTGGAGTTCGATCATTTATTTGGCCGCGATTACCGGCATCAATCCCGAGTTGTATGAAGCCGCAAAAATCGACGGCGCAAACCGCTGGAAGCAAACGCTGAATATCACTTTGCCCGGCATCGCCCCGATCATCATTATTTTGTTTATTTTGAAAATCGGCCATATGCTCGACATCGGCTTTGAAAAAATCATCCTGCTGTACAATCCGAACACCTACGTGACCGCCGATGTGATCAATACCTTCGTGTACCGCAAAGGCCTCGGCGCTTCGTTCGAATTCAGCTACGCGACGGCTGTCGGGTTGTTTCAGTCGGCGGTTAATTTTGTGCTGCTGGTCGTCGCCAATCAAATCAGCCGGAAACTCAGCGAAAACAGCCTTTGGTAGGTAAGGAAGGGGACGATTCATCTTGCATTCGAATACGATTCGCAAAAGCGCAGGCGAGACCGCTTTTTCGCTCATCAATATTTTACTTATGCTGTTTATGGTTGTAGTCACTTTGTATCCTTTTATTTATGTGCTGATGTCCTCGTTGAGCGATTCTCGGCTGCTCATGTCTCATACCGGGGCGCTTTTGTGGCCGCAAGGTTTTACGTTTGAAGCATATAAGCTTGTTTTCCTTAATCCGAACATCGTCAGAGGTTACAGCAACACGTTGTTTGTCGTCACCGTCGGGACGATCCTGAACTTGGTGCTGACCAGCATGGGGGCTTACGTGCTGTCGCGCAAAGGGGTGCCTTGGACCAACAAAGTGATGCTGCTGATCGTATTTACGATGTTTTTCTCAGGGGGGATGATTCCTTCTTATTTGCTGGTTAACAATTGGCTTGGCCTCGGCAATAATTTGTTTGCCTTGATTATCCCGGGGCTTATCTCCACGTGGAATTTAATTATTCTCCGCACCTCGTTTGGGTCCATCCCGGAAAGCTTGATCGAATCGGCCAAAATCGACGGCGCGCAGGATTTCCACATTTTGTTCCGGGTTGTGATTCCTTTGTCGATGCCGGTCATCGCGGTGATGATTTTATTTTACGGCGTGCAGCATTGGAATGCGTGGTTTTCCGCGATGTTGTATTTGCGGGACCGCAACTTGTTTCCGCTGCAGCTCATTTTGCGGGAAATATTAATTCAGAACAGCACGGAATATATGACCAGCCAATCTTCGGCGGGAGAGGTGGAGGCGGTCGGCGAAAGCATCAAATACGCGACGATTATGGTGGCGACGCTGCCGATTTTGTTCATTTACCCGTTTATGCAGAAATACTTTGTCAAAGGTGTTATGATTGGCTCTATAAAAGGTTAAGCCAGACCGCAGCGGAGTGTGAAGAGTGTGATTCGTATGGGACGTCGAAAAACAAACAGTGTGCTGAACAGATGGATCCGCTCCTATGCGCTCATTATGCTGATCCCTATCATCATTATGGTCGTCGTGTATATTCAAACAAAACATGTCATTGAAGACGAAATCAACCGGGCGAATTCCGCTTTGCTGACCCAGCTTCAGCAGGATATTGACAATCATATCGATTATACATACCGCTTAAGCGAAATGATTTCGCTTAACCCCAGGGTGCGGCAGCTGATGCGTACGCCCGAACATCTGGAGGCTGAGGACCGCATTGCGATGGTGCAGGCGCTGGCCGACTTTCGCACGTACAACAGCACAAACCGGTATGTGGACCATTTTTATGTGTATTTTAAGATGGGAGGTTTTGTGCTGACCGAATCGTCATATTACGATACCTCGATGTATTACGACTTGCGCCTCTCCGAAACCAGCCTGTCGCCGAACGGGTGGAAGCAGTTTTTGGGGAAGACGTACCGCGGGCAATTTATTAACATGCAGGAGGTAAAAGGGCAGGCGAACACCGGTATTTTGTTTGCGCAATCGCTGCCGATCGACGAGCGGAATACGCCGCTGGCGACCTTGATTATCGAGCTGAACGAAGAGAAGCTGCTGTCGGCCATCCGCAACATCCAAGCGTACAATCAAGGCAATGTGTATATTTTGGACGGCACAAACCATATTCTCGCTTCCTCGGAAAGAGACCATCCCGGACTGCCCGATTTTGCCAACCTGAACGGCGAACTTGGCTTCGTGCAAGGCAAGTCGAACGGCGAAGACGTCGTTGTTTCATTTATCCAATCAAACCGTACCAACTGGAAGTACGTCTACGTGCTGCCCTCCCGTTTATACAGCGAAAAAGCCGAATATATCCGCAATCTGACGCTTCTTATGCTGGCCGCGGCCGTGCTGATCTGCGCCGCACTGGCGGTATGGTTCGCCCGGCAAAATTACGTCCCGCTGCGCCGTCTGGTGCGTTCCTTGGCGGAGCGCTCCAAGCTGGATCCGGGCGCCGCGCTGAACGAATACGACTACATTGAAGAAGCGATCGAAAATACGATGGACCGCAACCATCAAATGAACCAAATGATTGAGAAGCAAAAAAACGTGCTGCGCTCCAACCTGTTTATCCGGCTGCTTAAGGGAAGAACCGAAAACGATTTTCCCGTCCGCGAAGCGCTGGCCGAATACAATGTCAGCTTCCGTGCCGGGCCGTTTGCGGTCGTTCTGATATTCCTTGAAGATTTCAGCGGATTTTTCCGCCCCCATGAAACCGATCTGGAGAAAAAACGGGAAATGGTCCGGCTGATCATTTCCAATATTGTGGAGGAGCTGTCGAGCAAAACGCATCAAGGTTGGGTTGTGGAGATTGATGAGCTGCTGGCGTGCATTCTGAATGTCAAACCGCAGATGCCGGCGGAAGAAGCGGAGCATGATGTGCTGCGGATGATCGAAGAAGCGCAGCGATTTATCGCCAGCCGCTTCCACATTTATTTTACCGCTGCCGTCAGCAAGCTTCATGAATCGCCGGCCGGACTGCCCGCCGCCTACCAAGAGGCGATAGAAGCGATGGAATACCGGATGCTGCTGGGCACGCAGACGATCATCTCCTACGAGCAGATCAAACGGCAGATCATGTCTTACGTATATCCATTGGATAAAGAGCAGCAGCTGATCAACTATGTGAAAGCCGGCGAATTCGCCTTGGCTAAGGCTGTGCTCGACGAGGTGCTGCATGTCAACTTGACCGGGCAGGAGCTGTCGATCGAGATGGTCCGCTGCCTGATGTTCGACATGATCAGCACGATGATGAAAGCCGCGATGGAAGCGAATCTCGGGCAAACCGAGCTGTACGAGGAAAACCGCAAAGCGATCCAGGAGCTGATGAGCGGCATCACCGTTGCTGCGATGAAGGAAAGGATGACGCTTTTCCTGAATAAAGTATGCAATCACGTCGATTCCAGAAAAAAAAGCCACAACTTCCGGCTGAAGGAAGATGTTTTGGAATTTATTCATGACCAGTACAGCGATCATAATATGTCCGTGAACACGATCTCCGAGAAGTTCGGCATCCACCCTTCGTATTTGTCACGTTATTTCAAAGAGCAGGTGGGAGATACGCTGACCGATTACATCAACAAGCTGCGGGTGGAGAAATCAAAGCAGCTGCTGCGAAACGACGAAATTTTGATCAAGGACATTTGCGATTCTGTAGGTTTTTACAGCATCAGCACGTTCATCCGGCTGTTTAAAAAATACGAAGGCGTCACGCCAAGCTTGTACAGGGAAAGCAGCAAGTATTGATGGCGGCGTCGAAGCAGCTCTTGATTTTTGCAGGAGAGGTTATTTTAAAGGATTGTTGCAGTTCCGCACGCAGGAGGGGGAGACTGCGGCATTAATGCCATTTGAATTCATTCCTTATATAGGCTTCTTTCCTATGTCCCGAAAATTGCAAGCGTAAAGCAACTGGAGCATCTGCTCGCAAAGCACATGGAGACGATTGCTGCGTTATGGACAAACAAGCTTCGCCAGCTTCGCCAGCTCCGCATTGCGGACTGACGAAGCTTTTTCAATTAGAACGGTTGAAAAAACTTAACTCTTTTCGGTGAGGATGTATGCCCGTTTTCAGTTCATATAGTGACCTTGCTTTTTTTATACTGCGCGGGTGTCAATTTTGTAAAGCGCTTGAAAATTTTCGCGAAATATTTGGGGTTTTCAAACCCGACCTGTTCTCCTATTGTGAACCAATAGGAATCGCAGCTTCGCAGCAGCTCCTTGGCTTTTTCAACCCTTGTTTCATGTAAAAAATGAACGAAGGTTTTGCCCGTGCATTTGGTGAACATATAGCTGAAATAGTTCTCGCTAAGATTCACTTCAGCCGCAACGTCCTGTACCCGCAGTGGTTTGTGGAAGTTATCCCGGATAAAGGAAATTGACTTTCCGATTTCCGAACTATGTTTTACCGACTTAAGATGATGCAGCTTTTCCTGAACTACGGTATGCAGCCGCAAGCACCAATCAAGCAGCTCGGGATACGTTCTTAAGTTGGTTATAATATCAAACGGCGTTTCGTTCATCAGGGAATCCTGCATATCCCCACCCCAATCATTAAGCAATGAAAGCACGGTAGACTGCCACCGGTAGATGCCGTCGCGGATTCGTTGGGCGCCCATCGATGTGTCGGCCTCACTTGGAAAGAGTTCATGAAACTTTTGAAGGGCCGTGTCATCTTCCAAGGTTTCAAGAGCGACCAAATATTCCTTTAGGCTGATGGCTGTAATAAAAGGCTGATTATTTTGCGGAAGTGTTCGCGGCGTGTAGATACTGACAAATCCGTTTCCATTATAAAACTTATGCTCCAATGCCGCAGCAGCTTGATGTATGGCTGTCGACTTTTCCGAGCTGGATTGAAAAGGGAGACTTAAACCGATAGAAACGGAATGGCCTCCCCCGGTTGCTTTTCGCAAAAAACTGCTAAGCGCAGTATGGACGATGGAGGGCTCAATGCCTCGATTCATGCATTTAATGAGAATCCAATAGACGCTAGGATCTTCCTTGTCCATGACCATATGGCGGGTTATGGATGCGCTCTTGGAATGCAGCATACTTTTTATTAGTTGTGATGCGGAGGAAGTAGACGAAACATAAATTTTCCCGATAAGGAGCCATTCATTACCCGTAATCCATTGCTCCCAATAGGGTACTGTTTTACCATGCAGCCATTCAGACATACTATCGTCTTCATGAACAATCGGATCGGGCGGGTCCGTTGGAATCGTAAGTGGTTCCGTCAAAGCGGATTTAATCTTCAAGACGGCGGTTAATAATTCTTCCGGGCTCATCGTTAATTTATGGACGTAGTCGATGACTCCAAGTCGCAGAGCTTCTTGCACCGATTGAAAATCTTCGCGCACACTCAGAATCATGATTTTGATATCGGGCAGTTCTTTACGGATGTGGCGGATCATTTCTAAGCCGTCCATAATCGGCATTTTAATATCGGTTATGACCATATCCGGTTTGGTCGTTCTTACGAGCTCCAATCCGCTGTAACCGTCCGCGGCCTCGCCGACGATTTCAATGCCGTGTTTGGCCCACTCAATACCTGAAATAATACCTTGTCTAACGAGAATTTCGTCTTCAACGATCAATATTTGCAACGGGATCTCCCTCATTTCTGAAAGGTAATTTGAGTGAGACATGAGTGGTGCCTTCAGCTTCACGGCGTTCTATATGGAGTCCAAACGATTCACCAAACATCATTTGTATGCGTTTATGAACGTTTTTTAGTCCGATTCCTGACAAGGAGTTGCTTTCAACCTTAGTTATCTGTTCAAGCATTTCACCTATTTTCGCTTTATTCACGAACAAACCGTTATCAACCACTTCCAGTAATAACGTACCTTGGGTATCTTTCCTGGACCGTATGACCATGATTCCTTGCCCGTCTTGAAAAGATGCATGCCGGTATACATTCTCCACCAAAGGCTGAAGTGACAGCTTAGGAACCGTAGTGTCCAGAGTTTCAGGAGCGATCTCCTCAATGACTTTAATGTTGTCTCCAAAGCGATACTTTTGAATAGTTAAGAAATATTGGACGTTCTCCAGTTCTTCCCTTAGCAGGACTTGCTCTTGCCCTCGATGAATGCTCATTTCAAGCAAATGACCCAGCGACACCAGCATTTCGGTAATATGCTTAGTACCGGCCATAATGGACATCCAGCGGATTGTATTTAATGTATTGTGCAAAAAGTGCGGATTAATCTGTGCTTGCAGCGCTTCCAGTTTGGCCTGTTCTTTGTGACGTTCCAGTTCGATTTCATGATCAATATGATTTCGCAGCTTAACAAGCATCGAATCAAAGCTTCTACCGACCAGCCCGATTTCATCCCGCGTACGGATATTGCTGGATACATCAAGATGCCCCTTCTGCACCAAATGCATCATTTCTCTGAGCTTACGCAACGGTTTGGTCAGCATCGAGGAAAAGAAGATAATAATCATCACAAAGATAGTCATACTGACGGCCAGCGTAATCGAGACGGTATTTCTTATTTTGTATATCGGTTCAAAGATTCCTTTATGCGGTACGAATTGAATGAAACGCCATTCGGCAAGAGGGTTGGAATACGTACTTACGACCATTTTCTCGCCTTCAATTTCGGTAGTAAAAGTATCATCAAACGCTGGAAGTGCCGGCTGGATATGAGTATACAGCCGTGCCGCGTAATTCGAATCGCTGCCTAGAATACTGCCGTCCTTCCCTACCAACAATCCATAGCTTTTACTGGAGGAACGGGATGAATTCAAAATTTCGAGGTAATAGGTTGTTGGCTCGCTAATGACCAGAACTCCTATTTGATTAAAGCTGCTGTCGCGAACGATCATTGAAACGGTTATCAGGTTTTGGTTTGGCCGTGCATAGCTTGGATGATTAAGCGTCCATACCATGTATCCGTTCTCATCCGATGTTTTTTGCCACCAGTCAGAGGAAGTAATGGCATCATACGCTTCTGCAGACTGGCCCCAGTTTGTATACAAATTGCCATAATTATCGAATAAGGAAAAGTACATCGTATTGCTGACGATAGCCGTGGATATTTCAATAAATTTTTTGTCCATTTGCTGGACTCCATCAAGATGCTCCCGCACGTTGCGGGGAGGCTCCAACAGCAGGCGGCGCACATTTTCATCGAGCATAACGGAGCTTGTGGCATTCATCATGGTGTTCAGCTTTCGGGTGAGGTCCATATTTACTTGATTAAGCCGGTCGGCTGCAGCCGATTCTATCTGATTTCGCAGCGTAACCTCAAATACACGGTACGCATAAATGCTTGATCCGAGAATGGGCAGCAGTACAAACGCGACAAAAGCAACGATTAACTTGGTGCGCAAACTGATAAATTTCAAGTTGGCCTCACACGCTTTCATAAAAATAGCGTTTTCAAATAACGCTTATAGGATAGTATAGTGATTCATTCGTGAACTGTAAATCCGATAAGCAGAATCCTGAGAATCGTATCCATATTTCGAAGAATCGGATCTAAAACGCTTTCATAAACAAGAATCGTATCCCTTTTGCATAGAAACATGAGTTTAACAAAAAAATAAAAGCGCTATCATGGGAAATAGCCAACACAGAAAGGGGGGGAAACAGATTAGATTGAGTCAGAAAAGAATGGATACATTAGCTGGCTGGAGCTTTATTTTGCCCAGTATATTAGGCTTCAGCACACTGACGGTGATTCCGATTTTATTGTCTCTTGTTATTAGCTTTACGAGCTGGAATTTCCTCGACGGCTTAGGGGGGATGAAATTTATCGGTTTCGATAATTTCAAACAGCTGATTTCAGACAAATGGTTTAAGGACAGCTTAACCAACAATTTACTATTTGTTGCGGGAACCGTTCCGGCAACCATCGTCCTTTCATTACTGACGGCGATTGCGATCAACAAAGGTGTTTTTTTGAAAGCGCCCATCAGATTGATGATATTTATGCCTTACGTTTCGAGCATAGTCGCTGTTTCCATTGTGTGGGGAACGCTTTATAACCCGTCTACCGGGCCGATTAACTCGTTTCTGCGAAGTATTGGAATTGCCGATCCACCCGGATGGCTGTCAGCCTCATCTTGGGCGCTGCCCGCCATTATGATTATGACCGTATGGGCTAACATTGGCTATAACATGATTATTTATTTAGCCGGACTGCAGGGAATATCCCAGGATCTTTATGAGGCGGCCAAAATCGACGGAGCGGGTCCCGTGACAAGCTTTTTTAACATTACAGTGCCTTTGCTTTCGCCTACCACGTTTTTTGTATTAATTACGAGCATCATTCACTCGTTTCAAGTGTTTATCGCTGTCTTTGTAATGACCAAAGGGGGGCCGGGATCATCAACTACTGTACTTACTTATTATGCCTACCGGACAGGTTTTGATTTCTATAAAATGGGCTATTCCTCAGCGATGGCGTGGATTTTGTTCCTCATTATATTTGTAATAACGTACTTACAATGGCAGGGACAGAAACGATGGGTCCATTATTAAGTGATTCCGCAAAAAAGGAGGGGGGTGTGATTAATATGCAATCCCGAAAAACATCCCGTTCGTGGATACAGGAAAACTATTTAACTATTATATATACGGTCATTCTGGTTGGATTCGGGATTGTGATGGTACTGCCGTTTGTGTGGATGCTGTCGACTTCTTTTAAAAAGCCTATCGACGTATTCGTCTATCCCATTGAGTGGATTCCAAAGTCATTTGAGTGGGATAATTATAGAAGGGTATGGACAGGTTCACAGCCGTTCAGCTCATATTACTATAATTCCATAAAGGTAACCGTACTTACGGTTATCGGAACAATTATAGTAAGCTCTGCGGCAGCGTACGGCTTTGCCCGGATTCAATTTCGCGGCCGGGATTTCGTGTTTTTCGTGTTCTTGGCAACATTGATGATTCCGGACCAGGTGACGTTGATCCCCAGATTTATTATCTTTAATTATTTGGGCATATACGATACCCATTTCGCACTTATATTACCCGGCATGTTTACGGCTTTCGGCGTGTTTTTGCTAAGACAGTTTTATGCCGGCATTCCCGAAGATTTTTCCGAGGCGGCCCGTATGGAAGGGGCGAGTCATTTTGGAGTCTGGACGAAAATCATTATCCCCTTGTCGAAGCCGGCGCTCGTATCTTTGCTTATTTTAAGCTTTACTTGGAACTGGAACGAGTTTGTCAATCCGCTTGTATTTCTTTCCAGCAAAAGCCTCTATACCGTACCGCTGGGATTAACCAATTTTATTGATGAATCGGGTACCGATTATACTTTAATGATGGCTGCGGCCGTCAGCTCCATATTGCCTGTCATCATTCTGTTCCTCGCCTGCCAAAAGTGGTTCATTGAGGGGGTGGTGTCGAGCGGGATCAAGGGTTGATATGATCAATACATTAAAATAAAGGGTGATCAAATGAAAAAAGCAGGGTTAACGTCATTGGTTTTGTGTATAACACTTACGGCCGTTTTGAGCGGTTGTTCTACGCAAGCGCCCACAACAACGGGAACAAAAACAGGGGAAACAGGGAAAGAGGCAGCGAAAAATGTTGTGAAGCTGAAATTCTGGGGGGGAGTGCCGGAGGAAGCGGGACCCAAGCAAGCTGTAGACAATTGGAATCAAGCCAATCCGGACATTCAGGTCGAATATGTGCGTTTTGTCAACGACGAGAGCGGCAACACGAAGCTGGAAACAGCGCTGTTGGCGGGAGGCCAAGTGGATTTGTTCATTAACTACCGGATGGATAAGCTTTCCAAGCGGATTGATGCCGGCATGGTTGAACCTTTGGATCCTTTTATTCAAAAAACCAATTTTAACATGGAAGACAATTTCGGCAAGGATGCGATCCATAAATTCAAAGATAAAACGTACTATATCCCCGCCATCATTCTGAATGATTTCGTCTCACTTAATAAAACATTTCTCGATGAAGCCAAGCTGCCGATTCCAACTTCATGGACATGGGATCAATACACCGAGTATGCGCAGAAGCTGACCAAAGGCGAGGGGGCAAATAAGCGGTGGGGATCCTATACGGATTTGCTGCAGCCTAAAATATACGAATTCCTGGATAAAGCGGTCAAAACGGAGCTGGGAGCCGACGCCTTTTATAAAGCGGATGGAACAAGCAATTTTGATCACCCTGCTATGAAAAAATATTTCGACATCATGTTCAATTTGGAACAAAAGTTAAAAGCTCAACCGCCTATAGCGGAAGCCAAAACAAGCAAAATGGAAGGCATACAGCTCTATTTGACTAATAAAGTTGCGATGCATTGGATCGGAACGGCAAGCTTGCGAAATATCAAGAATACCAAAGATTATCCGCACGACTTCATTACCGCATTTGCTCCGCCGCCAAAGTTAAGCGAGAACAGTAAATTTTTGGGGGGCGGCACGGGATATCTGGATTTTACAACGATTAACTCACGCTCCCAAAACAAGGATGCCGCATGGAAGTTTATGCAATGGTATGTAACCTCGGGCAACGAGCCTTTGATTGCCGGCGGAAGAGTGCCTGCCTGGAAAAAGGCGGATAAGGATAAAGTAGCCAAGCTTATACTTGGCGATAACCCAGAGAAGCTATTCGATGTAGAATCTTTTAAACGGGTCGTATTTGCGGATGTCCCTTATGTGAAGGACACCAAGTTTGATAAATTGGCTGAAATGCAAAAAATCGTTGAAGAAGAAGGCGAACGCGCATTAATCGGTGAACAGACGACGGAACAAGCGGTAAAAGCAATGAAATTGCGCTCGGACAAAGTATTAAGCGAGAAATAAACTTTATACAGATAGTGAGATAAGGAGATGTAATAAATGACAAATGCAGCTATTGCTTATAGTACGGAGGTACCGGTCGTAGCAGATGTCGATGTATTGGTAATCGGGGGAGGCCCGGCGGGAATCGGAGCCGCTATTGCAGCCGCGCGTGCCGGAGCGAATGTGGCCTTAGTGGAAAGATACGGCTTTCTGGGAGGCAATGCGACAGCGGGACTGGTCGGCCCGTTCATGACTTCATTCAGCGATGATGGAAAAACGCAATTGGTCAAAGGTGTGTTTGACGAGCTGGTGAGACGAATGGAGGCATTTGGCGGTGCAGTTCATCCGGAATATGTAAGAACGGGCAGCCCGTATTCCGGATTTTTCAGCAAAGGGCATGATCACGTCACTCCTTTCGATCCCGAGGCTGTAAAGCTGGCGGCTGCCGAGATGATGGAACAATATGGGGTGCGGTTATTCATGCACTCCTTCTTTCTGGAGTCCCTGACGGAAGACAATCGTGTAACGGGTGCGATTATTCTGAACAAGTCCGGATTACAGGCGATTCGTGCCAAAGTAACCGTCGACTGCAGCGCGGACGGCGATGTCGCGAACAGTGCCGGAGCGGCGATGGAGCAGGGCAGGAAGGCGGATGGATTGACTCAGCCTATGACGATGTTTTTTCGTGTAGCCGGTGTAGACGATGCGGCGGTTTTGAAATATGTCGAAGAGCATCCGGAAGAACGTGACTTACTGTTTGGCGATCTGATAGCTGAAAAACGAAAAACCGGTGAGTGGACAGTGAACAAAAACCATCTGGGTATTTATCAAACTACACAGCCGGGTGTGTGGCGGGTCAACACAAGCCGTGTTCAAGGCTTGGACGGAACGAAGGCGGAAGATCTGACAAAAGCGGAAATTGCAGGCCGCCGACAAGCGTTCGAATTGGTGCGGTTTTTTCGTAAATATTTCCCGGGCTTCGCTAATGCTGTGCTTGTCGATACTGCGACACAAATCGGTGTGCGGGAAACACGCCGCCTGATCGGGGAATACATGCTCACCGCCGATGATTTAATTAGCGGCCGGTCTTTTGAAGATGTAATCGCCCTGTACGGATATCCGATTGATATTCACAGCCCTAATGAAGTAACCACTGAATTTAGTAAAGAATTTTCAACCGCTAACATCTATCAACTGCCTTACCGCATCCTCGTTCCTGAAAAAAAGGACGGGTTGCTTCTGGCCGGCCGCTGTGTGTCGGCTACTCATGAAGCGCTCGGCGCGATTCGGGTTATGCCTTGCGCTTTTGCACTCGGTCAAGCTGCAGGAGTCGGGGCAGCTGTAGCCAGTCAGACCGGCGTAGAGCCTAGGCATGTCAATATTAAAGAAGTGCAGCGTATACTGGTGGAGCAAGGCGCTGTATTGCCGGATGAGAACGGACAGGTATAATCTGCAGAATAACAGAGAGAAAAGAAAATGAAGGATCCTTAAGATTAATTGGCGCATGGTCGATAAACCATGCGTCATTATTTCTTGCATGGATTCCAACTTAAGTTGTGAACCCTATCTTATCAAAATGAGGGAAATTCCCGGTAATTCAGTCTTATATAAAGGAGCAAATGTGTATGGGTATAAAGGATAAAATGAGCTTGCAGCAATATACTTCCATCATAACAGGCGGAGCCGCTGGGCTTGGAAGATCGATGGCGTCTGCTTTGGCCGAAATGGGTTCTAATTTAGTCATTGTAGATTTAAACCGTAATAAAGCTGACAGAGCTGCTGAAGAGCTTCGCGAGCAGTTTGGGGTACAGGTTTATGTAATGGAAGCAAATGTGTGTAGCCCTGAAGATGCGCTGCGTGTTCAGGAAGAGACTGTGCGGGAGTTTGGGCGTATCGATGTACTAATTAATAATGCGGGTATCGTAAAAAATGCCAAAGCCGAAGATACTTCCTATCAGGATTGGTTAGATGTCATGAATGTGAATTTGAACGGTGTGTTTCTTATGTCCCAAGCAGTTGGACGCGAAATGATCCGGCAGCGGAAAGGATCAATTATTAATATTTCTTCCATGTCAGGGATTATCGTCAATACACCGCAATGCCAAATCGCCTATAACGTATCCAAAGCCGGTGTCATCTCGCTCACAAAAACGCTAGCCGCAGAGTGGGCTCCTTATGGGATAAGAGTGAACACTATTGCGCCGGGTTACATGAAGACAGAGTTGACGGAGAAGTTTTTCTTGGAAGGAGGGCAATTAATAGACCGCTGGATGAGCATGACGCCGATGGGACGGCCCGGAGTGCCGGATGAGCTTCAAGGCATCGCTGTTTATTTGGCATCAGAGGCGTCTTCTTACACAACCGGCAGTGTTTTCTCGGTAGATGGGGGATATACCGCTTGGTAAAAAGTGCATAATGCCGCCGTTTATCCAAAGAAGGGCAGGCATGCTGTTATTCAGGAAATCTACCCGAGATCCCGTCGCGCGAGAAAAGGATTCCATGCACTCCCGTCGAATAGTGTACCTGATTCCACCCTACCAGCAAGGAGCCGGTACTCTATGAACTGCACCCTCCATTTTCTGCATCGCGCCGTTCGGGAAGCCAATAGCCATATTGACTTTCACCGGCACCCGATGTTCGAAATCGTCTATTACCGCAGCGGGACCGGGACAACGGCATTCGAACATAACGAATACCGGTATGAACCCGGCATCTTCACCGTGCTGCGCGCGAATACAGATCATAATGAAATCCGGCATACCGATACGGAAGTCGTGTACTTCGGCTTCTACTGCGATCAGACTCCGGTGGAGCTGAATACGGGGATGCATCGCGACTTTGCATTTACGATCAGAGGGCTTATCGAGCAGATGGATGCGGAGATGAACGCGAAGAAAAGCCACTACGAGTTAAAAATCAATGCCCTGCTGCAGGCGGTCATTATTGAGGTGCTCCGGCTGCAGAGTCCTCTTGCGCCTTCCGCTTCCGGCGAAGAACGGCATATTTGGAACGCCCGGCATTACATGGACCAATATTTCAGCGAAAAGGTGAACCTCACCCAGCTTTCCGCACTCAGCGGATACAGCTACGACCACTTTCGCCATTTGTTCAAGGACGAGGTTGGGGTTACGCCCATGCAATATTTGCGCCAGCTTCGGATCGACAAGGCGATCACCATGATGCGCGGACGCGATTCTAGCTTGACCGATGTCGCACTGGAATGCGGCTTTACCTCTCTTTCCCAGTTCAGCGCCACCTTCCGCCGCATCACTGGCAAGAAACCCAGCGCCTACCGGGTTTGAAGTCCGCTCTTACGTGCGGAAATGCACATGCAAAACAAAATCCCGGGGGCCGCATAAACGGCTGCCGGGATTTGCTATGAGCGGACGATGCTTCGCTTCCTAACCTATCAATTGCCGGCGGCAAATGCGTCCAGCTTGGCGAAGAAGTCTTTGAATATCCGGTCGCGATTCAATTGAACCGCACAGCGGATAAAGTGACGCGATGTATCCACGCTCCACGTGCCTTGTTCGGTTACGACCGGACTATGCACGATATGCGTCGTTACCCATGTAGGATCAAGCAGGTAAGCGATCGCCGCCATATCCCAAATCACTTTGGAATAGCCAAAATGATCGTTTGTGTATGCATAGAACCGCTCGAACAGAAAATCTCCGATCGCTCCGCGGCCTTTCACATATTTCTCCATTTCCGAAGTTGTTGTCAGCAGATGGCTTGTCACCCCTTGGCAGGGAATGAGCACCAAGGGGACACCACTGTCGAAAACAACTCTGGCGGCCGGAATATCCTGCACCAGATTGAACTCCCTTGTATGGTGCCAGCTCGGCATATGTCCGCCCAGCCAGATGACGACGATATTCTCCACAATTCGCGGCTCCATTAAGATGGCCGAAGCGATATTCGTAATCGCCCCAATCGCCACCACATACAGCGGGTCGCCCTCCGGCGAAGCCAGCGCCCGCTTGACCAGATCTTCCGCCGCCGCGCTGTTAACCGGCGTTTCTCCATCAGGCAAAAAGGAGGTTGAGCCGCGAAGTACGCCTCCCGCCGGATAACGTTTCATTTTGTCCAGCAGCCTTCCGATTTCATCATAACTTTTCTCCATCCCATCCGCCGGCCCTTCGGACCTGCTGTTCAGAAACGGAGCCGCATAAATCGCCTCGACGCTCAGACGTTCCGGAGACAG
The DNA here is from genome assembly GCF_004307995.1 of Paenibacillus thalictri. Lineage (GTDB taxonomy): Bacteria > Bacillota > Bacilli > Paenibacillales > NBRC-103111 > Paenibacillus_AF > Paenibacillus_AF thalictri. The sequence goes on from NZ_SIRE01000020.1 coordinate 87,919, forward strand.
AAACGCCTGCACGACAGCAAATTGATCGTCAATTTCGTTATATGTATCGGTGTCGAGCACCATTCTGACTGTACCTGTGGGATGCTCCAGCCGCTGCAGCAGCAGTGGTGCGGGAATTTGCGGATTATTCATAAGGAATATGACCTCCTGTTGGTTTTTTTCGATTATACCATCGGCCTGCCGGAAACGCTTTCCGCTTTCGGTGAATCTTTTGTCAATTTCGGCTATTTTAGGTTTTGGAGCCGAGCAAAATGTCCAAGTCTATGGTGATCCGCGTGTTGTCTTGATGTTTGAACGATTCCATTCGCGTTTTATTTGATGACCAGGCAAGCGGGGTCATTTGCACCAAGCTGGCGATTTCCTCTTTATTTAAGTTTGCTGTGTAGTTAACATGAATGACATCTTGCAGGCGGAAATGCTTTTCAAAAAGCGCCGCAGAATGCCCGGCTTCATATGTCTTGGGACCGTCGTTTTCAAAAAGCGCCTCTCGCAGTTCCTTTAAATATCCGGGGCGAGGCACGACCTTCATGACGACTCCATCCGGAGTTAAAATCCGGTTGAACTCCTTGTAATTTGCCGGAGACAACATATTCAAAATAACATGAACCGACCTGTCCATAAGCGGCAGCTTCGCCAAATCGCCAACCAGCCATATATGATTTTTGTATTTTTTGGCGGCCATCATTATGGCTTCTTTGGAAATATCCAGACCGATTCCGGTGATGTCCGGATAAGTGCATTCATGTAAAATGGTTTGTAAATGCGATCCTTCTCCGCAGCCCATGTCCGCGATCAGCAAAGGATGTCCGGAAATTAAGCCAAGCTCGGTTATCGTTGCGGCTATGCGTTTGTGCAGCGGCATATACAATTCACTTTCCACGATCATTTCGCGCCTTGCAGCAAACAATAGCTTATTGTAGGCGCTGCTAGCCGGACGAGTCAGCATGTTCAGGTAACCGTGTTTGGTAAAATCAAAATTGTGATTTTGGCGGCACATCAGACTTTTGTGTTCGACAACCTGCATCGGACTTTTACAAAGCGGGCACATCAATGTGGATTTGCATATATGTATAAGTTTTGCGTTTTTTATCATCCCGGTCATTTACCTCATCCTTTCGCACATAAAAAAACACAGGTTATTTGCCTGTGTTTGAGAGTAAAAGGGAAGATGACCCGTCCATTATTTGTGAGGATGTACGCGATAATAAGCGTAATCCAATAAACCTCCCCTTAAACAAAGGGAAAGCAATAATCAACATAAATGAAGAAAGGCAGATAGATCCGCCTTCCTTCATATTTTTAGCGTATATGAAGATTATTAAAAATGGGCAGACTGATCCCGTTTACTCCGTTTGAGACAAACAGAGTCTTTGAACATATGGAATTATTTGTTCAAAGAAGGGAGTCGAAGTCTGACATAATACATCTTTAATAATCCTCCTGGTGGGCTCGAATATTACACTAGGACTATAACATTACATTTCGAAAACTTCAAGAAGCGAGGTTTGCCGCAACATCCGTTAAGTAAGTTTGCCTGCCTTACGTATGTGCGTGAAACTGACGGTGGAGCTCACGAACTTGCTCGGCGAGTTCAGGAACAGGACCTTCTATGACCGTATCGCAAATGACTTCGTGGATGGCCAAAGTGCGAACGCGCGGTGCCGCAACTTTCATCTCGCCGAGCCATTGCGCCAACTGTTCCGAAGAGCTTGCATATACAATCCGGCCTAATTCGACCCATCCGTGGGCCGCAGCGCACATAGGACAATGCTCGCCCGAAGTATAGACCGTCGCTTTGCTTCTTTCTTCCACCGTCATGTGTTGTGCAGCCCAACGGGCCAAGGCAAATTCCGGATGCTGGGTATGGTCGCCGCCAGCCACATGATTGTGGTCTTCCGCCAGCACCTCTCCGCCGGCCGAGACAAGGATGGAGCCAAACGGCTCGTCACCCGCTGCCAAAGCCGCTTTGGCGAGTTCAATACAGCGCTGTAGGTGCTTCAAATCCGTATCATTGATCATGGTCGAACCTCCTCATATTTCTGTTTATTTTGGACTGAAACGGACTTTCAAATGTTTGGTTCAACTTAAATGTTTTTCTCCGCTTTTTTGCATCCTTGCGTTTGCTTCCGTTCCATACAAGTATGCTATCATGAGGAGAATACAATGAAAAATATTTAAAAAATAGGTTTCGGCTAGGTTTTTCATATAGGGCGGACACCGGTTCTATAAATCAAGCGATTGCCCAATCTGCCCGATATGTGAGCAGGAACGCAAACCCGACTAAAAGAAGGCCATCGCAACGATGCACATGGAGAATGAAGGAGCTGGAAGATATTATGGACAAAGAAAAGGTGCATTACGTCAGAGGAACTGAAGAATTAAAACTTAAGAGCATTAGGGCTCAGAAGCTAATCCAGCAATTTAACCAATGTGATGTTGAAGATGCGGAGACAAAAGAGAATATCATTAAGGAATTGTTTGGAACGGTTGGGCCGGGAGTCAGCATCGAGCATAACTTCCATTGCGATCTGGGCTACAACATCCATGTGGGAAACAACTTTTATGCAGGATATAATTGTACGATTCTGGATATGGCTGAGGTCAGAATTGGCGACGATTGTATGATAGCGCCTAATGTTGGAATTTACACGGCCGGACATTCTATTGAACCTAAAGACAGGAACAAAAGCGGTTACGGTATCCCGATCACAATCGGAAACAACGTCTGGATTGGCGGCAGTTGCGTCATTTTGCCCGGAGTTACGATTGGTGACAATTCCATTGTCGCTGCAGGTTCGGTTGTGACCAAAGACGTACCGGAAAACACCATTGTAGCAGGCAATCCGGCGAAATTTCTAAAGGCAATCAGTGAATAACGTTGAGGGAACTGACTGGCACGAAAGCTGGCAGCTGTGATAAAGTAAAGTACATTAGCGTTTAATGTAATGTTTTGGTAAGCAGGATGTTTCTTGAGAATCGATTATTGGGAACCGGCTCCGTGAATTGGGGTCTATCGGTGAGAGTGAGGTAATTATGAAAGCTTGGCTGAAACCGCTGTTAAAAATAGTTATTCCAATTGTGATTGTTCTGATTTTGTTTCAAGTCGGAAGATGGTACGGAATTGCGGCGCTTGTTATTCTACTTGTTTATGCAGGGCTTAAACTGCGCGCTAACTTCTTCGTTGTTCAGGCGAATTCCCGTTTTGCCAAAAAAGATTTGATCGGGGCTGCGGAGAGCTTCGGCAAAGCTTACCAATTGAGCAAAAATGCTTCGTACGCGATCTCTCGGGCATTCCTCCTGCTGAAGAACAGACAAGTGGAGGAGGCGGAGAAGCTGCTGGCCGATATTTTAAAGCAACCTCTGGCACACACGGAGAAAATGAATGCAAAGATTAATTACTCCATGGCTTTATGGATGCTCGGGCAAAAGCAACAATCGCTCGAGTGGATGGAAGAGGTCTTCTCCGAGTTCAAAAATACGATCGTATATGGAAACCTGGGGTTGTTTTATGTCATGAACGGCGATCTCGACAAAGCGTTAAGCTTCAACCTAGAGGCTTACGAATATAACGATTCCGACAAAACGATATTGGATAATCTGGGTTACACTTACCACCTGCTCGGCCGCCATCAGGAAGCGAAGGAAACTTATGAGAAGCTTTTGGCATTAAAGCCGACGTTTGCTGAAGCTTTTTATTATTACGGTTTGACGCTTGGGGAACTCGGAGAGCGTGACCGGGCGGTTGAAGTGCTGGAGCAAGGACTGGAATTCGAGCCGTCGATGATGACCGATGTGAAACGGGATACGATAGAAAGCAAGCTGAAGGAATGGAGAACGGAGGAGATGTAATATAACGCAACGAGCGTGACTCCTTATTGCCGTCTTGCGTGTTGGCGGTGAAAGCTGCAGTGCAATCGCCGCCAAACCAGCCTTGGTTATGAGTTGCCGTCAGATCCGGGCCGAAATACATTTGACGAGGAGGTTCTATGATGCAAACATTTTATTCGCTGTTGATGCTGACCATGCTGCTGCTCACCGCCTGCAGCGGTCCTCAGCAGGCGAACCCGACCAAGGAGGCGGCGTCTCTGGAGACACCGCCGGCTCCCGCCCAGGCTCCGGCTCCGGTGTCGGCCCTGGTGCCGGCGGCGGTTCAAGTTCCGGCCCGCTATCAAAGCGCGTACCCTGGCGGAGACCGGAAGCTTCAGTTGCCGCCCGGCTTTACGATCCAGGTCTTCGCAGCCGGGCTGCAGGGGCCGCGTCATATGGCGATCGGACCGGACGGAGCGGTCTATGTGGCGGAGATGAGCGCCAACCGGGTGAGCCGCCTGGCCGATGCAGACGGTGACGGCGTGGCCGACTCTTCCGAGATTTACGCTTCGAACATGGAGAGAGCTCACGGGGTAGAATGGCATCAGGGAGCACTCTATGTAGGCGCCATTGACGGGATATACCGCTTCGACGGCAAGGGCGTCCGCGGGGAGAAGCTGGTGGACCTGCCTGCAAGCGGCTCGCACATCACCCGCACCGTCCGCTTCGGCCAGGACGGGCGGATGTACGTTACGATTGGATCGACTTGCAACGTCTGCAAGGAGGAGGACGCCCACCGTGCAGCGATGTGGGTTTACAACGCTGACGGTTCCGGCGGGCGCCTCTTTGCCCGCGGGCTTCGCAATACGGTGGACTTCGCCTTCCATCCGCAGACAGGAGCGATCTTCGGTGCGGACAACGGGCGGGACTCGCTCGGTGACGATCTCCCGCCGGAGGAGCTGAACCTGATCCGGGACGGCGGCGACTACGGCTGGCCGGTCTGCCACGGCGGACAGATCAGCGACCCGCAGTTCGGGCAACCCGACTCCTGCTCAACTACCGTCGCACCGGCACTGAAAATGCAGGCTCATTCCGCCCCGCTCGGTGTGCAGTTCTATAGCGGCACTCAATTCCCGGCCGCGTACCAGGGCCGGCTATTCATCACGTTTCACGGATCTTGGAACCGATCGGAAAGGACCGGATACAAGGTGGTCTCCGTTCCTTTTCAGAACGGAGAGCCATCGGGCCAACCGGAGGATTTCCTCACCGGCTGGTTAACCGGCTCCGGCGCCTGGGGACGTCCGGTGGGGGTGCTCCGGACCCCCGATGGCGCCCTTCTCATTTCAGACGACCAAGGCGGTGTTATCTACCGGGTCAGCTACCAGTAATGAAACTCAAGACCGGTCGACAGGACAATACTGCCGGTTCGAGCGGTGGCCCAGCCCTTGTGAACTCTCCGCCTCTCCCCCAAGAAATAGTGGCGCACGTGTCCGACGTGGCCAATCATCAAGTAGGACGTATCACGCCGTTGAAAACGAGAGGCCATGCCGCCTGCTCCGGCATATTCGGGTATGGAGCTAAATAGATTGGATCAGCAGACCCGGCGGGCAACCGCCGGGTTTTTGGCATGCATAAGATTTTAAACCAATCATAAAATTTCAATCTGTCCTAATTCCTGCGTATGGGCGCATAATGAATTATAGTATGATGGGGAAAACGGACACGATGGGAGCAAACGATATGACCCGGATGACATCGCTGATTATGAACCTGAAGCTGCGGAACAAACTTATCGTTTCTTTTGTGCTGCTTATTGTATTATCCACGCTCAGCATTGGATGGATTTCGTATTTGGAGCTGAAGCGCGCGATTGTCAGCGAGATCGGCCAGTCGATTAGGGAAACGCTGGAGCAGACGATGCAAAATATCGATTACAAGCTGAGGGATATCGACGATTTGTACGTCAAGGTCATCGCCAGCAAAGAGATGCAGGCGATGCTGGAAGCAACGGACGTAACGCCGAAAATAAGCCAAGCGTACATGACCAATTTTTACGATGCGGTGTATCCGGTCATCTTCGGGGGGCGCTCGGAGCAGCTGCAATCGGTCGTTATTTACGGGGCCAACGGCGTCAATTTGTCGTATAATATGCCGCCCGCTCCTAACCCGAGCCCGTCCGAAGTAGAAACGACAAGCGTGTTTCGGCAGGCGGAAGCGGCTCGCGGCAAGTCGCAGTGGATGTTTACGAATCAAAATATTTTTGCCGGTGACAAGCAAGGACCCAAGACGATCTCCAACGTCCGCAAAGCGCTGGCGCTGCTGACCTTCAAGGATTGGGGTCTGATGATGCTGAACGTGCGCGAAAGCTACATTTACGAAAGCTACAAAAACTTGATCAGCGATATGAAGGCGGTGACGTATATCGCCGATCCTAACGGGCTGATCGTATCCCATGCGGACAAAAGCTTGCTTTCCACAGCGGTTGATCCGCAGATCAAAGCGCTGATCATGTCGCAGCCAAAGGGCAGCGCGATCGTCAGGCTGGAAGGAACGACGTATTCCGTTCACTTTATTACTTCGGACTATACGGGGTGGAAACTTGTTACGATGATTCCGGAGTCGTCCATATATAAAAATATCAATATGGCCGGAAATACGATCATGACGATTTTTGCGGCAACGGTAACGCTGGCGGTTATTTTTTCGGTGGCGATCTCCTCCGGCATTACGCTTCCCCTGCGCAAGCTGCTGCGGCATATAAAGCGGGTACGGGACGGCAACATGGACGCCAAGGTGCACCTCGGCACACAGGAGGAATTCGGCCAGCTGTCGGAAAGTTTTAACGAAATGACGGAAGAGATCAAAGCGTTGATCGCCAAGGTGCGGGAAGATGAGAAGCAGATCAGAGAAGCCGAGCTGCGGGCGCTGCAATCGCAAATCAAACCGCACATCCTATACAACACGTTGGATACGATTTATTGGATGACCAAAACAAAGGAATATGACGAAATCGGCGAAATGACAACCGTGCTGGCGCAGTTTTTCCGGTTAAGCCTGAACAAGGGCAGCGAGACGACAACCGTCGCCAAAGAAATCGAGCATGCGAAGCATTATTTGGACATTCAAAAGCTGCAATATAAGGATAAATTCGATTACGGCATCGAAATGGACGAAAGTGTGCGGGATGTGCCTTGCATCAAGCTGATTTTGCAGCCGATCGTGGAAAATGCGCTGCTGCACGGCATTCGCCGAATGAAATACGAGCGCGGTCATGTCAGCATCGAGGCGCGGCGGAGCGGAGAGAAGATTGTCCTGACGATCCGCGACAACGGAGTGGGCATGGACAGCGGACAGATCGCCGATATTTTGCAGCAGCAGCGGTCGGATTCGGCGGGATACGGCGCTTATAACGTGCAGGAACGGCTGCATCTGGCTTACGGCAAAGAATACGGAATCCGTTACGAAAGCGAGCCCGGCGAAGGCACGGTCGTACAGATTACGATACCTGGAGGACATCATGTATAAGCTGATGCTGGTGGACGATGAAGAACGAGTGCGGACGGGGCTGCGAATCAGCCTGGATTGGGAAGAGCAGCATATTGAAATTGTCGGTGAAGCGGAAGGCGGCTTGGAGGCGCTGGAGATTGTGGCGGAAAAGCAGCCGGACATTATCATCTCGGACGTGCTGATGCCGCAGATGGACGGCTTGGAGTTTACGCAGCGGGCGCTGGAAATTGTGCCCCACGCCAAGGTTATTCTGCTGAGCGGGTACGATCACTTTGGTTATGTGCAGACCGCGATTCGCTATGGAGCGTTTGACTACATGCTGAAACCAAGCAAGGTCGAGGAGCTTGCCGCGGTGATCGGCAAAGCAAAGCAGGCGATCGAGGCGGAGCGCAGCCCGCTGAAAAACGCCGAGGAGCTGCGCCAGCAGCTGTTCCAAAGCATTCCGGTGCTGAAGGAAAAATACATCCGGTTTCTGCTCATGGGTCAGATGACGATGGAGGATATCCGCAAAAATTACGGTTATTTAAACCTTGCGCTGCAAGGAGAGCATTTCATGTGCCTTGTGATGGAAATCGACGAAGAAGGCGGCGAGCCCAGGCGGTACAGCATGCAGGAAAAGCAGCTTCTCATGTTTGCGCTGAAAAATATTTCCGAGGAGCTGCTTGGCGAGCAGTACGGGACGGAAGTCATCGAGCACGAGGAAAACCAACTGGTCGTCATCGTCAGCCCGCTGGAGGCGGCCAGCGAAAGCAGGCACGTGGAGCGGGTACAATCGCTGGCCAAGAAGATGCAGTATTATTTTCAGAATTACTACAAAAACTCCGTATCGATCGGCATCGGCGGCCTATACGCTGGCTCGGAACGAATCGCGCAGTCGTACGAGGAAGCGCGCGAGGCGCTGCAATACCGCTTATACTCCGGCAAGGGCAGCCTTGTCTTCAGCGGAGACATCGCTTATCGGAGCGGCCGCGAGCAGCTCTCTTATCCGTTCGAGCTGGAGGGCAAGCTGGCGCTGGCGCTGAAGATCGGGGATACGCTAGGATTGCGCAGCTGCACCAAGCAGTTCGTGCAGTTCATGATTGGCATGTATAACGTCAATCCCGAGCATCTGCGCGGCGTGTGCCTGCAGCTTGCATTCACGCTGCAGCGCAAGCTGATGGAGTGGAACATGGAAGGCGAGCGGGCCGTCGATTTGGCCAAGCTGGACGAGCAGATTAGGAAGCAGAAGACGATTGCCCAGCTCGAAAGCTGGCTGATCGGTTACGTCGACAAGCTGGCGGCGATCGTGGAAGAAAACAAACGGGAGCGCAATGTGTCGATCGTGCAGAAGGCGATCGCTTATATGGAAGAACGGTACGGCAGCGACATTTCGCTGCAGGACATCGCCGACTCGGTATTTTTGACGCCGAATTATTTTGCCAATTTGTTTAAAGATAATACGGGAGAAACGGCGATGAACGTGCTGACGAACATCCGGATCGCCAAAGCGAAGCAGTTGCTGAAGACAACCGAGCTGAAAAATTACGAGGTAGCCGAGCAGGTCGGTTATACGGACGCCAAATATTTCGGCCAAGTGTTCAAGAAAATCGTCGGCATGACGCCGGTCGAATACAAGAAAACGCACTATCCCGCCAATTCGTAGCGGCTGGCCCGGCGCAGCAGAGAGTGTTATTCGCGGAATACGATAAACAACGTAATTTTGCCGTCCGATCGTAAAAATTTCACCTGTATTTTATCGGCTCCGTCCCCAATAATTAGGCCCAGGGATGAGAAGGAGGTGTACACCCAGTGTTCCCGAAAAAAACATTCATTCACAGCAAAGACATCGTCGGGTACTTATTTCTGCTTCCGCTCATTGTAGGCGTGCTCGCATTTTCACTGTATCCGATCGGAGAGGCGTTCCGCATCAGCTTGTACCATCATAACGGAGTAAGGGGGATATGGACGGGACTAGGCAACTATGATTTCATTCTGCATGATACTTCTTTCTGGCGGGCATTAAAAAATACCGTCATTATGGGCCTTATGAGCGTTGGCATCGGCTTGCCGGTAAGTTTCATCGTCGCTTCGCTCATCAACAGCTTGGCGTTCCCGCGGCTCAGCGTGCTGATGAAAGCGGTTTATTTCGTGCCCAACGTCACCTCGACGATTGCCGCATCGATCGTGTTTCTACTGCTTTTTTACCCCACGGAAAAAGGCATCGCCAATACGGTGATGAATTTGTTCGGCTTCGCTCCGCTCGGCTGGATGGCCGATCCTCATTATGCGCAAATCAGCGTCATTCTGATGGACACATGGCATGGCGTAGGTTATTCGGTGTTGATTTGGCTCGCCGGACTGCAGTCGATCTCGCGTGATTTGTACGAGGCGGCGGAGGTCGACGGCGCATCGAAACTGAAGCAGTGGCTGTATATTACGATTCCCGGCATGAAGCCGGTCATCTTCTTTATGGTCGTGATGGGCACGATTGGCGCATTCAAGCGGTTTTCCGAGGTATTCGTCATCGGCGGACCCGACGGCAACCCGGGCGGCTCGCTGTTCACGCTGATGCTTTATGTGTACCGCTACGGCTTCTACACGTACGAGTTCGGCAAAGCGGCCGCTGCGTCCTACATCATTTTTATCATCATTTTTGCGGTCACGCTGATCAACTTTAAGATGTTTCAGAATAAGGATTAAAGCGAGTTGAATTTCATGGATATGGACATCGAAACCACTTCAAGCACCGCCGCCGTCACCGGCGCCAGACCGGCTTACCGGTCCCAACGCAAAGCGGAGCAGCTTCGCGCTTGGATCACGTTGGCCATATTAACCGCAGGCGGCTTGATCGTTATCGTTCCTTTTGTCGTGATGTTTTCCGTCGCGTTCGATAAGGACGCCGTGTTCGAAATTCCGTTTCCGTTCCGTATCGTTCCGGAGCATGTCAGCTTGGACAATTTCTACACGGCGATCAAAAACATCAATATGCCCAGGCTTTATTGGAACACGCTGATGATTGCGGTAGGCGTCATTTCGATCGGCACGTTTTCCGCGCTGCTGGCGGGGTATGCGCTTTCGAAGCTGAACGTCAAGGGGGGCAAAATCATTTTGCTCGTTGTGCTGGCCACGCTGATGATCCCCAGCGAAGCCACGCTGATTCCGCTGTTTATGCTGTTCAAAAACATGCATCTACTCAACACGTATTGGGCGTTTTATTTGCCGGCGATCGCCAACATCTTCGGCACATTCCTGGCGAAGCAGTTTATGGACGGCATCCCGGGAGAGCTGCGGGAAGCTGCGGTGATCGACGGGGCAAGCGAATTTCAAACGTTCAGCCGCATTTATTTTGCGCTAAGCATGCCGATTGTGGCCACGCTGATCATTCTGACGTTCCTGAACGTATGGAACAGCTTCCTGTTCCCGCTGATTATGCTTAACGATCCGGCCAAGTACACGATCCAGATCGGCATCGCGATGCTTCGGGCCAGAACGCAAACCGGCGAAGCGCTGCCCGGCCTCAATATGGCGGCGACCGTGCTGTCGATCATTCCGGTGCTGCTCGTGTATTTGTTTTTCCAGCGCTACATTATCCAAAGCATCGCCCATTCGGGCATCAAGCAGTAGCTTGGGGCTGACGAGACCGGCCATCACCCGAACGGGAGCCGCGCCGGGCAATCCGCTGTTTCAATAGACGGTTGAACAGCTGCATGAAAGCAGTCAACACAAAAGGGAGGTCTTTTCGTGGGAAAAAGCAAATTGAAAATGGCGCTGCTAGGTACAGTCACCTCGGCGCTGCTGGCTATGACGGCATGCGGCGGAGGCACAGACACTGGGAGCGCGGGTACAGGCAGCGCCGCCGATCCGGCCAAGGCGGCCGATCCGATTTCCGGCACAGTGCGCGTATCGGTATTCGGGTTTCCGCTGGAAGACGGCATCGATCCGGCTACCGGCAGCAATGTGAAGGGTGTCAGAGAGCTGTTCAAGCCGCTGCTGGCCAAACATCCGAAGCTGAATCTCGAGTTCAGCGAGGTGCCGACCAACGACCGTAAAGCGAAATGGCAGGCGCTTCTGCTCAGCAACAGCGTGGACGTGTTGTTCCTCGATTCGTCGATCGATTTTTATAACCAAGGTTTCTTGAAGCCGCTTGACGATTTCATGGCCCGTGACAAATGGAAGGACAATTTCTATGAGTCGCTATGGTCCGACCAGGAGCGGTTTACGAACCAAACCGACCATAAGGTGATGGCGACGCCGGGCGGATTGCAGACGAACACAGTCGTTTACGACAAGCAGATTTTTGACGATTGGGGCGTCGAACCGCTGAGCGACAAACCGACGGCTGCGGAAATTTTGGAAAAAGCGAAAAAGCTGACCGGCAAAAACCCGAAAACCGGCAAGCAAACATACGGTTTGTATTACGATCCGCGCAGCAGCAGCCACATGATGCTTGACTATTTCTCGGACGGCAACGGCGTGCAGATCGGGCAAACCGACTGGGCCAACTTTGGCAACAGCAAGCTGAATTTCAACACCCCGGCGATCAAAAAATCGATTCAAACGATGATCGACATGGTGCCGTATCTCCCTCCCGGCTACGAGATCGGACGCGGCTTCGAGAACTGGGGCAAAGCGGAAAATAATGTGGCAATCTGCCTATGGTGTTATAAAATGGATGAAGTGCTGAAAAACAAGCTGACCGACCGGTATGTCGTGACCAAAGGCGTCAGGGACAAAAACGGCAAAACGTCCTACGGTACGGGCCGCGTGTTCGCGATGGCCAAGGAGACGAAAAATCCGGAAGCGTCGTGGGAGGTGCTGAAGCTGTTGTCAGGTCCGGAGGGGCAGAAGTTTTTCTACGATAACTACAAAGAGCTGCCTACCTGGAAAAACGCCGACTGGGTGAACGACAAGGACAATCCGTACGCAAGGCAGCTGATGACCGTCGTCGCCGATACGAAAAACGTGCTGTTCCCGCCGATTACGTTCTCGACCATTCGCCCATGGATGGCGGATATCGTCTCGCGTGCGACACACGGACAGAAATATGACCTCGACGCAGAACTGGCGGATATACAGGTCAAGGTGGACAAATGGGTGGAAGAACAGAAGGCGATCGACGCCAAGAAAAAGACGAATTGACGTCTAATTAAGGGAGTGGACAAAAGTGGCCGTTCAACCGTTAGCGCAGCAATTTGTAAAAGTATATGAGTCGCCTGATCCCGACAACATCTGGACGTACAGTCCGGGCATCGCTGTGATGCCAAGCGGCCGTTTGATCGCTACGCTCGACCTGAGTGGACCGGGGATGGAAAGTTTCCCCGGACCCAAGCGGGTCATTGAAAACGGCAAGTTATGGTTCGGCAAAATATTCACCTCCGACGATAAAGGAGAAACATGGCAATACCGCGCCGATTTCCCGTTTATGCACGCTAGGCCGTTTGTGGCCGGAAACTCCGTGTACGTCATCGGGCACTGCAACGATCTTGCGATTATCCGCTCGGATGACGAAGGCGACACCTGGAGCGATACAAGCCTGATGACGGAAGGCGAAGTGTGGCATCAAGCCCCGGCCAACGTGCATTACGCCGGCGATCACGTGTATCTGGTGATGGAGAAAATGACGTTTACCGGGATGAAGACGTGGCCTTGCAGCATTTTTGCTCCGGTGCTGATGAGAGCGCATACAGACAGCAATTTGCTGCTGAAGGAAAGCTGGACGTTTGCCTCGGAGCTGGCGTTCCGCGATGCGGTTCCCGAGGATCAACTCGATTATTTCGGCGTGCCGTTCTACCAATCGCAGCCGATCACCGGCGTTATGGTCGCCCCGGGGCGGATGTGCGCGCCGGCCGGCTGGCTGGAAACCAACGTCGTGCAAATTACTGATCCGGATCATTATTTCTATGATCCGAATGGGCGCACCTTCCACTTATGGATGCGGGCTCATACCGGCGGCACCGGCTTTGGGGCGATCGCCAAGGTGGTCGAAAACGATGACGGTACGATGACAACGATGCTGGAGACGACGCCATCCGGTAAAAAGATGGTGTATGTGCCGCTGCCGGGCGGGCAGATGAAATTCCACATCGTATATGACGAAGTCGATAAGCTGTATTGGCTGCTCAGCTCGCAGGCGACGGACAGTATGACACGTGCGGACCGGCTGCCCGCGGACCGGTTCAACCTGCCGAACAACGAGCGGCACCGGCTGCAGTTGCATTTTTCCCGCAACTGCATCGACTGGTGTTTCGCCGGGCTTGTCGCCACCGGGAACTCGACGAAGGAAGCGCGGCATTACGCCAGCCTTGCGATCGACGGCAGCGATCTGTACGTGCTCAGCCGCTCCGGCGACGAGCGGGCGCGGGATGCGCACAACGGCAACTTCATCTCATTTCATAAGATCCGCAATTTCCGCGCGTTGGTGTATTAACGCAAAACGAAGGAGACAAACCGCCATGTCAGAGCGAATATTAAGCCACAGCGAACTGCTGCAGTTGAAGAGATGGAATACGCCAACCGTGTATAACGGCTGGGAGCAAATTACGAAGCATGACCGCAGAACCTGCTTTAATCTCGAAGAAACAAAAGACTATATGCCGCATATGGGCATGATGATCGGTTATGCCGTCACTGTCGTATGCGAGCCAAGCAACCCGGACCACCAAACGAACAATCCGGACGCCCCGGCGCAGTGCCGCGAATATATCGCCAGCATTCCCGGCCCGAAAATCGTCGTTGTTCAGGATCTCGACAAGCCGTATGCGTATGGTTCGTATTGGGGCGAAGTCGGCGCGAATATCCACCGTTCGCTTGGCTGCGTCGGCACGATAACCGATGGCGCGGTACGCGATTTGGATGAGATGAACAACGCGGGTTTTAAGGCGATCGCCGCCAAAATGTGCGTCGGCCACGCTTACAGCTGGCCGGTGCGCTGGAACTGCGAGGTCGAGGTGTTTGGCACGAAAATACAGCCGGGCCAGCTGATTCATGCCGACAAGCACGGTTTCCTGGTCATTCCCGAAGAGGATCAGCAGCAGCTGCTCGAAGCGGTGCGGTTCATGGATACGAACGAATGCGACAGCGTGATTGCCGCAGGCCGCAATGTAGCCGGTAAAACGACGGAGCAGGTGCTGCAGGCCATGAACGAAGCAGGCAGGCAGTTTGGTGCGGCGGCGAAGCAAAAATACGGCAAGCAGGGCGAATGGTAATCATACGTATATAAGCCATGATGGACACGAAAGGGATGCGAATACATGAGCTTGGACAATCCATTGACGACGGAAGAGCTGGCCGTTAAGCCGCTGGCGCCGAATTTCGTAAAAGTATATGAATCGCCGGATCCGCCTAACATTTGGGTATACAGTCCCGGCATCGCCGTGCTGCCGACCGGCAGGCTGGTCGCTACGCTCGATTTGAGCGGCCCGGGCATGGCCGATTTTCCCGGACCGAAGCGGGTGATCGAGCATGGCGACCTGTGGTTCGGCAAAATTTTTACCTCTGACGATAAAGGGGCAACCTGGCAGTACCAAGGGGACTTTCCGTTTATGCATGCCCGGCCATTCGTAGCCGGTAATTCCGTGTATATCATCGGCCACTGCAACGATCTGACGATTATCCGCTCCGACGATTGGGGCGAAACGTGGAGCGAAACGAGCTACATGTCCGAAGGGCAAATATGGCATCAGGCTCCTTCCAATGTGTATTACACCGATACGCATGTGTATTTGGTGATGGAACGAATGACGTTTACCGGCATGAAAATATGGCCGTGCAGCATTTTGGCCCCGGTGCTGATGCGAGGCAAGCTTGGCGATGATCTGCTGAAACGTGAGAATTGGACGTTTGCCTCCGAGCTGGCGTATTGCGATTGCATACCGGTGGATGAACTCGACTATTTCGGAACGCCTTTCTTCCCGACGGAGCCGATTACCGGCAAGTTCATTTCCCCGGGACGCAACAATGCGCCGGCCGGCTGGCTGGAAACGAACGTCGTGCGGTTTACCGATCCCGATCATTATTTCTACGATCCGAGCGGACGTACCTTCCATCTGTGGATGCGGGCGCATACCGGAGGCACGGGACTAGGCGCAATCGCCAAAGTCGTGGAAAACGACGACGGCACGATGACAACGATGCTGGAAAAAGCTCCGTCGGGCCGTACGATGGTGTTTGTGCCGATTCCCGGCGGCCAGATGAAATTCCACATCGTGTACGACGAGGTCGACAAGTTGTATTGGCTGCTCAGCTCGCAGGCGACGGACAGCATGACCCGTGCGGAAAAGCTGCCCGCGGAGCGATTCTGGCTGCCAAACAACGAACGCCACCGGCTGCAGCTGCATTTTTCCCGCAATTGCATCGACTGGTGTTTCGCCGGGCTTGTCGACATGGGCAATTCCCCCAAGGAGTCGCGCCATTACGCTTCGCTGGCGATCGACGGGGACGATTTGTACGTGCTGAGCCGCTCGGGCGACAGCCAGGCGTACAACGCGCACAACGGCAACTTTATCTCGTTCCACACGATCAAGCAGTTCCGCTCGTTAGTCTATTGATACTGATGCAGCTTAACAACCATCAAGGGTAAAGTGATGCTGCTGCCAAACGCCAAGGCACGTTTTTTACGTCGTCTTGGCGTTTTTTCGTTATTTCCGGGAGTTCCGTTGCCGCAAGCGAAGGTGTATTCGCCCGGTTCCTGCGGTTGCAGCAACGCCGGCAAATCGTATTTTGGCTGTTGACGGAGTGAGGAGATTCCAGTAGTGTCAGAAGCATGACATACATATTTAACACCGGGGAATAAAAGCTGCAAAAGACGGGGCTGACAATGCATTTGGCGGCGGCATACGGCGTGTCCGGCGGGCGATTGATCTGATCGGAATACGGTTTATGCCAGAACGCAGCGGTCCCCATATAACGAAGAGGTGAAAATCAATGAGACAACGCATTCGCCACAACGAAGAACTTGTACGGGAAATGAACGAAACGACCGTTCCTTACGGCATGCTGGCTTTATGGTTTATCGGGCAGGAGGGGGTTGTTGTAAAAGGCGGCTCGACAATCATCTATATCGATCCGTTTGTCTCCTCGGAAGCGGCATCCAGGAGGGCATACCCGCCGCCGCTTGCGCCGGAGCATATTACGAACGCCGACTTTTATCTGATTACCCATGAGCATCTTGACCATCTCGATCCGGGTACCGTGCCGGTCGTCGCCCGGCAAAGTCCGCATACCGAATTTGTCGCGCCGGCCTGCTGCCGCAGCCAGCTTGTTCAGCTTGGCGTACCGGAGCAGCGGATCCTTGATGCAATTACCGCCGAGCGCCGCAGCTTCGGCGATTGGGATTTGCTGCCGATCCCGGCGGCGCATGAGACACTTGAACGCGATGAAGAAGGCAACGACCGCTTTGTTGGTTACGTGATCCGCCTCAACGGCGTGACGTTGTACCATGCGGGAGATACGGTCATTTACCCCGGCTTGCTGGAAAAGCTGCAGGCGGAGGAAATCGACATCGGCATGCTGCCGATTAACGGGGGCGACTTTTTCCGGCGCAGCCGGGGGATCGTCGGCAATATGAGCTACATCGAAGCGGCCAAGCTGGCGGACGCCGCCGGTTTCGACCTCACCATCCCGCTGCACTATGACGTATTCGCCTCCAATGGCGAGCATCCGGGGAACTTCATTGATTACTGCTATGACAACTTTCCGTATATGAAATGCCATGTGATGGCGCGGACCGAACGTCTGATCTACGTGAAGGAAATACGTTAAATAAACCAGGGGCACGCCATATGGCTTGCCCCTGTGGTCAAAAAAGCACGTTCTCCCGCGTTCGCTCCATGCGGGTTCGGTTGCAAATGACCGTTTTTTTCCTTTATTTAACGAGGCAGCTTGATCTGAAACACTGTTTCCACGTTCGGCGTACTGTACATCTCTACGTTACCCTGGTGGGCAAGAGCGATGTCCTTGACAATAGCTAAGCCAATCCCCAATCCTTCCCCTTTTCTTCCGCCATCCGCCCGGTAAAAGCGTTCAAAGACATGCGCTTGATGTTCCGGAGCAATCCCTTTTCCTTTATCCTTCACGAATATATTTACGGATCGTTCGTCCGCTGTCAGCCGGATGCCGAGATATCGCCCATCTTTCCCATACCGGATCGCATTATCCAGCATATTTCGCAGCGCCCTTTCCATAAGAGGAGCGTCAATAGGGAGGTGAATGTCCTCGTCCGGAACATCGACATCGAGCAGAACCTGGTCGCCGTCGAGTATCATAATATACTCAACCGCCATTTTGCGAACGATCTCGGATAAATTATGATTCGCGAGGCGAATGGTCAGGTCATCCGCATCCTGGCGGGAGATGTCCAACATTTGATCCAGCAGCTTGTCCATATATCTGCAACGTTGAAGAATGATTTTGGCTCTGGCCTGCAGTTCTGTTTGATCTTTATAATTTCCGGTACGAATCATTTCCGTGCAGCCGAGCATCGTGGTCAGAGGCGTTCGCAGATCATGCGACAGATTGGATAACAGCAGCTTGCGCTTGTTCTCGAACTGCTGAATTTCTGCGAATTGAGATCGGATCCGATGCGCCATGGAGTTATAATGCTGCGAAAGCTGGCCAAGTTCGTCTTTGGATGTATCGATTAACTCTATCATGGGAGAATCGCTTTGGATATTCAGTTGATTCAGCGCATGGTTTAATTTGCGAATTCTTTTGTTTAGGGATGAGAACAACCATAAGGCCAGCAGAAAAGGTAATGAAAACGACAGGATAAGCGGCAAAACCAAGGTGAGCAATGATTTCAGCGTGCGAATCAGAAAATAAACTTCGCCTTGCTTCATTGCCGAGGCCGGAATGCTCATGAGCAAGAAATATGAATGTCCGTCCCTGGTTGCGGGTGTGAGGATATGAACATCTCTTTTCGTTAAACTCTTGGGCATATCCCGCATAAGCATCGCCAAGTCATGGAATGTAAATGTCGGATTAAGCCCCGCCGTATCATAGATGGACTGTCCTTGATCGTCTATCCACACCCACCGAATGGCAGGGTGTTCCGCGTGCGCGCGATCCAAGGTTTGTTTCAGCGCGTCTCCCCCGAAATCAGGCTGTTTCTTAATCGAATCGACGATGGATTGCGCAAGCGGATTTAAGTCGAACAGAGCGTATCCTTTATTGGCGATCTTCCCGATCCAGACTGAAGAGTAGCCGAACAGGACCATACTTAATGCGGCGCTAAGCACAAGCAACAGCCACAGCTTGGTACGTAATTTCATATTCCAGCTCCCGTCAAGCGGTAACCAACGCCGCGCACCGTTTGAATTTCCCAAGACGACTGAGTCCGTTCCAACTGTTTACGCAGCCGGCTTATATACACGCTTAAGTTGTTGTCGTCATACCGTTCATGCTGCCAGACCTGTTGATAAATTTCGAGCTTTGTCATCACGCGGTCGGGATTTTGCATAAGCAGCTGCATCAGGCTGCACTCTATCATCGTTAAGGGAATCTTCTCGTTATAGATGAACAGCGTATAGTTATCGACGTCCAGAAACATGGGGCTTAATCGAATGACTGGAGAAGTGTGACTGGAGATCGGATACCGTCTGCGCAGAACGGCTTGAATACGGGCCATTAACTCCATGGGGCTAAAAGGTTTGGTCATATAATCGTCTGCCCCGAGTCCAAGCGTGATGATCTTGTCTTGCTCCTGTCTTCTTGCGCTGACCACGATAGTCATCGTGCTTAGCCTGCGATTGCGCAAGTATTGCAGCACCTCAAATCCATCGCGATCATCCATCATGAGATCCAGAATAAGGATGTCAATCTGCTCGGTTTCCAACAGTTCGATCGCTTGTCTTCCGGATTCAGCTTCGAGCGCAAGCATTCCGGATTGTTCGATATGGGTATGGATCACTTCGCGAATTTGCGGATCGTCATCAACTACGAGTATACGTTCCATGTGTTTGTCGTCACCGCCAAAGATTCTAGATTAGCTTGATCATAACATGATTCTTTTAAAAATTGTCAGTTCCATGGCGCTGGTCTTGAATCCTTTAAGATTCCTTTAAGATTTCTATTAAGGAACTGTTGCTATAATTTTTTTAAGCTGGCATGGGTGCTAGTTAAGAAATATAACATACAGACGGTATTTAAATTGAAGCGGCTGTGGATCGGAAACATTCAAGATGGAAAGGAAAGAGCGACAATGGGGTTGAAATTTCGTCGTATGATGACGCTATTTGCAGTTTGTATCCTTGTTTCAGGGCTATTCTCGGAATTCGCGCCATTTGGTAACGATCATGCCTATGCAGGGACTGGCGGGGAGATCTATACCGTGGCAGGGGGGAATTATGGCGATTTGGGTGATGGAGGGCCGGCTGTCGATGCTGAACTTGCAAATCCGTCGGCAGTAGCGGTAGATGGCGGAGGAAATCTGTATATCGCCGATACAGACAACTTTAAGATAAGGAAAGTAGATGCTTCGACGAGAGAAATCAGCACAGTGGCCGGGGATGGAAACTATGGTTACGCAGGTGATGGAGTTTCGCCCCTGAGCGCTCAACTGCGTAGTCCGACAGGTGTGGCGGTGGATGTTTACGGCCATTTGTATATCGCCGATAAATACAACAACAGGATACGAAAAGTAGCGGGCGGCATTATTTCCACGATAGCGGGGACGGGAGAGAACGATTATTGGGGAGATAACGGTCCTGCGGATACAGCCAAACTAAGCGGCCCGGGCGGGGTAACGGTGGACGTCTACGGAAATCTGTATATCGCCGATACATCCAACCACCGAATTAGGAAAGTGGACGCCACCGGTACAATCACTACGGTAGCTGGATCGGATGATAGCGGTTTTGCGGGAGATGGGGGTCCGGCCGTCGATGCTCGATTATACTACCCGAATGCAGTAGCGATAGACGGTGCCGGAAATCTCTTTATTGCCGATACATACAACAACAGAATAAGGAAAGTAGATGCATCGACGAGAAAAATCAGCACAGTGGCCGGGTCGTCGGGAGTCGACGGTTATTCAGGAGACGGAGGTCCGGCCATTAACGCAAAATTGAATGAGCCGGAAGGAATAGCGGTAGACAACAGCGGAAATCTGTACATCGCCGATACGGACAACAACAGGATCAGGAAGGTCCTCCCGAATGGTAATATCATCACAATCGCGGGAACGGGAGTGTCTGGTTATTTGGGCGACGGAGGGGTAGGCAATCTTGCACAATTAAACGGTCCGACCGGATTAGCGGTAGACAGCAGCGGAAATCTGTACATCGCCGATAAATACAACTATGCGATTCGCAAGCAAGTAACGTATATTCCTTCGAGCGATGCGGGATTAAGCAATATTACGCTGTCTAGCGGTACACTTAGTCCGGCATTTGCATCCAGTAAGACTGACTACACGGCGAGTGTCGTTAATGGCGTGAGCAGTATCCGCGTTACGCCGACAACAGCGGATTCCCTCATAACGGTAAAAGTGAACGGTCAGAGCGTCGCAAGCGGAGCCCAATCAGAAGACATCAATTTGGACGTAGGGGATAATACCGTTACATTGGTGGCTTTGGCGGAAGATGGCGAAACGACGAAGACCTACACGATAACCATAGAGCGATTACGGAGCAGCAATGCGAACCTGAGTCAGTTAACGCTGTCGAACGGCACGCTCAGCCCGGCGTTCGCTTCGAATACGACGAGTTACTCGGCGAATGCAAATCAGAGTGCGATTACGGTAACTCCGACTATGGCGGATCCTATGGCTACTGTGAAGGTGAACGGGGCGACGGTGACGAATGGCACGGCATCTCAGTCGATTCCGCTAAACGTGGGCAATACTGCAATTACGGTCGTCGTGACGGCACAGGACGGAATAACAACGAAGACCTACATATTAACCGTAATGAGATCGATAAGCGCGAATGCGGATTTGAGCGGATTATCGTTGTCGGCCGGTACGCTCAGTCCGGCGTTCGAGGCGGACACGACCAGTTATACGGCGAACGTGGGGAATAGCATAAGCAGCGTGACAGTAACGCCAACGACAGCGGACGGCAGCGCGGCGGTGACCGTGAACGGAGTGCCGGTGGATAGCGGTGTTGCCTCCGCATCGCTGCCGCTTATTGTGGGGAGCAATACGATTTCGATGGAAGTCACGGCAGAGAACGGCACAACAAAAAAGACCTACACAGTAACAGTAACGCGAGCAAAAAGCAGCAATGCGGACTTGAGCGATTTGAGTCTGTCGAACGGAGTGCTGACTCCATCCTTTGTACCGGGTACGTTCAAGACGAACGTGGATTACCAGGTCAGCAGCGTCACGATAATGCCGACGGTATCGGACACGATTCACGCTGCGGTCACCGTCAGTCTCTACAACAGCAGCGGAACGTTAATCAGCGGACCGTATACGGTCGCGAGCGGCACGGCATCTCCGTTGCTGCCGCTCGCCGTGGGGAACAATACGATTACTATAGTGGTCACGGCAGAGGATGGAACGGCAAAGACCTACACGGTTGCCGTGACGCGGGGAGCGAGCAGCAATGCGGATTTAAGCAATTTAACACTGTCGAGCGGTCCGCTGATTCCGGCATTTGCGGGTACTTATACGGCGAATGTGGGATATAGTGTGAGCAGTGTCACGGTAACGCCGACATTGTCCGCTGCCGACAGCGCCTCTGTTACGGCAAGCGTGTATGATGGCAGCGGAACGAGGGTAAGCGGCCCACACCCAGTGGCGAGTGGTGCGGCATCCCCCTCGCTGCCGCTGAACGTGGGGGATAATGTCATTTTGCTTGTGGTGACGGCGCAGGACGGCACGGCAAGGACGTACACGGTAACGGTAACGCGAGCGGCGGCAAGCGGCAATGCGGATTTGAGCGGACTAACGCTGTCGAATGGCTCGCTAAGTCCGGCGTTTGAACCGGAAAGGACTAGCTATACGGCAAGTGTGGGAAATAGTGTCCAAAACGTCACGGTCACGATGGAAATGTCTGATGCAGGTAAGGTTACAACGACGGCGAGTGTCTATACTAGCGCTGGTACGCTCATAAACGGACCATTTGTGATGTCGAGTGGTACGGCAGCTTTTTCATTTCAGCTGAACGTTGGGAGCAATGAGATTCTGATCCTCATTAGAACACAAGACGACACGACGAAGACATACACAATAAACGTAACGCGAGCGGTGGGCAGCAATGCGGACTTGAGCGATTTAAGTTTGTCGAACGGAGTGCTGACTCCATCCTTTGTACCGGGTACTTATACGGCGAATGTGGGATATAGTGTGAGCAGCGTCACGATAACGCCGACGATATCGGACACGATTCACGCTGCGGTCACCGTCAGTCTCTACAACAGCAGCGGAGCGTTAATCAGCGGGCCGTATACGGTCACGAGCGGCACGGCATCTCCATTGCTGCCGCTCGCCGTGGGGAACAATACGATGACTATAGTGGTCACGGCGGAGGATGGAACGGCAAAGACCTACACGGTTGCCGTGACGCGGGGAGCGAGCAGCAATGCGGAATTAAGCAATTTAACACTGTCGAGCGGCTCGCTGATTCCGGCATTTGCGGGTACTTATACGGCAAATGTGGAACATAGCGTGAGCAGCGTCACGGTAACGCCGACATTGTCCGCTGCCGACAGCGCCTCTGTTACGGCAAGTGTGTATGATGGCAGCGGAACACGAGTAAGCGGCCCGCACGTATTGGCGAGCGCTGCGGCATCCCCCTCGCTGCCGCTAGCCGTGGGGAACAATGTGATCTCGATCCTTGTGACGGCGGAGGATGGCTCGACAAGGACGTACACGGTAACGGTAACGCGAGCGGCAAGCAGCAATGCGGATTTGAGCGGATTAACGCTGTCGAGTGGCCCGCTAAGTCCAGCGTTTGAACCGGAAAGGATCAGCTACTCCGCAAGTGTAGGCAACAACGTGAGCAGCATGACTGTAACGCCGGCAGTCGCGGACGACAACGCGGCAGTGACCGTGAATGGCGTGCCGGTGGCCAGTGGCGTTGCCTCCGCATCACTGCTGCTGAACGTGGGCAGCAATGAGATTACGATCCTCGTGACAGCGCAAGACGACACAACGAAGACATACAAGCTCGTCATAACCCGGGTGGCGCCTAACCCGGCGCCGTCCTCGTCCTACTCTGGGGGTGGAGGAGGCTCAGCACCAATCGTAAACAATCCTGTTATCGATTTGAACGGCCAGAAGTTAGATCTTACCGAAATCAATACCGAAAGGCCATTTGTGACCTTGGAAGCAACGCCGACAGACGGAGTGGTCATTGTTGTTGTTCCGGCGAGCATTTTAACCGAATTAGCCGCAAAAAATGCCGATTTTTACTTAGAAATCAAGACGCCATACGGCAGCTATCAAGTGCCGGCCAATCTAGCTTTGCTTATTCCGGAGTTGCCGGACTTGCTTGCGAAGAATGAGCTTCAAGCCGGAGATGCCAGCTTTAGGATTACGTTGACCGATAAATCCAGCGACAAGAACATGCAAGTTGCGATCGCGAACGCATGGCCGAATGGCAAAGTACTGGGGCCGGTTGTCGATTTCCGCATCGATATCGTCAATGCGAAAAGCGGCTTAACGATCGGAACGGCAGACAAGTTCAATCAGGCGCTGACGAGATGGATTCCGCTTTCGAACAACGCGACCGGATTGCCGAAGTTATGGGGAGCGTTCCGCTATCATGAGGCGACGAAGAAGTTTGAGTTTGTCCCGGCGAGGAAACTGAAGCAAGACGGCGTGTGGTATGCAGCCATCCGTTCTTATACAAACAGCGTGTATGTTGCGTTGGCCAATACGGCAAGTTTTGCCGATGTAGAGCAGCATTGGAGCAAAGCTTCAATAGAATTTGCTGCAGCGAAAGGGTTAGTGGAGGGAATCGGTGAAGGGCAGTTTGACCCCGATAAAATAGTGACGAGAGCCGAGTTTACAGTCATGCTTGTACGTTCCTTAAGACGTGGTTATTTCGCAGCGGGCTCAACAGGTTATGCCGATGTGAAGTCCGGCGTATGGTACTCCGACGTTGTTGCTCAGGCGCAGGAGCTTGGCCTGCTTGATTTTGTTAGCGGTGAGAGATTTAATCCCGATCAACCGTTGACCCGTATGGAAATGGCGAGTATGCTGGCAGCCGCCATTCACCTTGATCATCTGCCGGTAACAACCGAATCTGTAAGTTTGGACAACTATAAAGATATGGAAAGCGTAGAAGCAGATTACCTGAAAGACATTCGTCTAATGATCAAGCTGCAGATCATGACGGGTACGGCGGAAGATACGTTCAGCCCACAAGGCCAGGCGACACGAGCGCAGGCAGTAACTGTGCTGATTCGAACCCTGCAAGCGCTGGGGATGGTGGACTAGGTCCGAGTTCGTCGGAAGCTGTAAGGACAACTTCACGAAATATTCGCTCCTGCACTTCAAAATGCACCATTTTATAAATCGTTATAAACAAAAAGGATACCCGATTAACGGGTACCTTTTTGCATGCAATCTCTATAACTTAGCCATTATTATAAAGCGTTCCGAATTGGTCATAATACCTTTCTCAGTTTGATTTTCCTTAATAAATTGTTGAAGGATTTGGAAATCAACCTCAGTCCGTCCAAAGCCGGGAATAATGGGGGTGTGTTTTAGTAAAAAAATCAGGTTGTCCAGCCCGAAAACTAAATACCTCGAACGATACGGGAAAACATCCATTTCACCTCATTTGAAAGATAACCCAATTATAGTTCGAAGAGAGTTCGTCAATCAAGAAAGAAGCTAAAGATTTGCAGGGGCCGTACAGATTGAGATTGAGGTTTTGTCCTTAAAATGAAACGAAAAGCGGGAGTCAAAAAGAATGGCTCTTCTAACAGAAGCAATCGGGAGCGGCCGTTTGTCCGGGTGAACCGGGAGAAACCGAAGTTTGCTCTTCTGCTGCTTCAGCCCGGCCCAGCGCGTTCTCGTAAGCGATGATGGCATGGGTCGCATGGCTGAGCACCGCGCCGGCTCGTGTGGATGCGGCGATCATAACGGCGCTGACGATTTCCTCCTGCGTGCCGCCGTGCTTTTTGCATTTTTGCACATGGACGTCGATGCAGTAAGGGCAGCCGGTGACGTGAGCGACAGCCACGGCGATCAGCTCTTTTATTTTGGGAGGGATGACGTTAGAGCCGTGATACACTTCCTGCTCAAAAGCCAAAAAAGACGAGGCGGCCTGCGGAGCGAGTTTCATCAGGTCGGGAATTCGCGTCAGATTGGAACGGTCGTAATAATGAGTCATTGTAAATGCCTCCACTCAAGTTTAATGGATGTTACAAGACTCATTGTAGGGGAGATCAGGCCGGAGAACCGTAACTTTATCACAAAGGGGGCTCGGACATGGCGGTCAGGAAGCTGCGGTTAAGGATCGTGATTTTTCCGCGTTGCGAGGCGATGGCGCCTTTTTCCGCGAAGTCCTTCAATACGCGGGAGACAACCTCGCGGGCGGTGCCCAACTCGATCGCCAACCGTTCGTGGGTGATGTGCAGTCTGTCGGCATGCTCGGAGTGTCGAAGCAAATATGCGGCAATACGGCAGGGCACAGGCTGAAAAGCGACCTGCTCCAGCAGCGCCGTCACTTTGGTCATCCGCTCGACAAACTGTCTGTAAATGAACTGGCGAAATGGCTTGACCGTATCCATCCAGCTTTTGAACAAGGGGACGGGAATCAGCAGAACCTCGCTTTCCGTCTCGACCGATACCGATGCTTCGTATTCCATGTCGCCCATAATGCTGGCCATCATTAGCACGCAGCATTGCCCGCCTTGTACGCGGTACAGCGTAATTTCCCGGCCGGAAGAGCTTATTTTGTATACCCGGATCGACCCGCCGACAATAAACATGGCATGCTGGAGCACATGACCTTCGCGCACCGAATGCGGAGTGTCGGGAGTGACGGCAACAAGCTCGGCCGTATGCCATAGTTCCGCGGAGACGCTGGAGAAACTCGGAAATACTCCGCAAATTCGCCGGATGTGTTCAGGCTGCAAAGCGCTCATAGGGCAGTGGGCCTCCTTTATCGCATAAAAAAAGGATACCCGCAGGGCACCCGTTATCGTCTTGCCGACCTTCTGCCGCGAGCGGCTTCCAACCGGCCGCAGTAAACCTCCAGTTCATTAAACGGAACCGTGTAAAAGGTCATATTATTCACTCCGGCCGAAGCCGATGCGCCTGGCAGCAGCTTGAACTTGGAAAAAAGCCGTTCCTGCTCGTGGTCGTCGGCAGAAGTCCAAAATTGCACTTGCTCCACCTCAGGATTGCCTTCCTTCATCATGGTAAGCAAGTGCTGCAGGCTTCGGAGAAACAGCAGCGTCCGGCGGTATGGCTGCTGAAGAAATGCGACTTCGACTTGAGCGATGTGCCGGTCTTCATAATCATTAGCGCCAGTGCCGTATACGTAGCCGGCGGCGCCGACAGCCTCGTATGGTTCTTCGCTGACAATGAGCATTGCTTTTCCAAAAATTAACGGGCTGCTCAGAAAGCTGAGCTTCAGGGCAAAGGAGTACGGCAGCCCAAGCTGATCATGGTGCTGCAGCAAAAATCTCGTGTACGTCTCGTAATCCAATTCGAATTTGCATGTGCGAAATTCGAAAAACATTACTTTAACAGTACTCTTAAGGAATCGTTAGTTTTGACGATTTTACCGAAACCGCTGCCTTTCTTTATATCCTTTATGGATGGTGGAATTATGATCATGTGAGTTCCTCCTAAACATATCATTTTTTAATCTGGTACCTCTTTATTATACCTTCGCAAGCTTCGCTAGGGTAGCCTTTAAGTTGTTAATTTTCTCACAAAAGACCATTTCTTGCCCGTTTCTGCCGTCCCGCAAGTGGGAAAAGGTCATAAATTTGGAGTATAGTCTGCACAAATAGGTGTTTTCCTTTACGGCAGCAAACTGTACTTCCTGCACCTCGGGATGTTGTTCCGCAATATGGTCAACGATGAACCGCAGCCCGTTAAAAAATAGCCGCGAGCCTCTATAGGTTCTGTCGGCGACGGTTAAGCCGATCATCGCGGTGTGCCGGTCCGCAAATTCGTTCTCCGGCGTCCCGTGGTAATACGTAAGCGCAGCGATGGTACGATGCTCGTCATCCGTAACCCGGATCAGATGCCCCTCGGTAATAAATGAGTAAAGCAGCGAAATGATATCCACTGTTGAAAGCGACGCATGGAGGTCGAGCCTGTGATCCAGCAAAAATAAGCTGATATCGGCGAATTCATCGTCTGTTGTGCAGTGCGTGTAATGCGTCATACCGCATCTCTCCTTTCCGGCTACATTTAAGATACCCGAATCGCTTTCGTATGTAAACGGCTGCCGTATACGATTGTTTATGAATTAAAAGCGATGATAAGGAAGGAATGGAGCGACGGAAAGCGAATATGTTTATGAAAGCTGTATCAGTTCAATTCATTTTCTTTGTGTTTAAAAAAATGACGAAGGCGGGCTAAACATGACGTTGAAAATCGGTTTTGTTGGAACGGGTTCTTTTTCAGATAAGCATCAGAACATCATTGGTAAAATGGAAGGCGTGGAGGTTGCGGCCATTTGCGGCAGGAGTTTGGAAAAAGCGGAGCGGGCTGCGCAGCGCTGGTCCGACGCTAAAGCGTATACAAGTGTAGAGGATATGCTGAACGACCGCAAGCTCGACGCCGTCTACATCAGCGTCATTCCCGCCGCTCACGGCGAAACGGAGCTGAGTTTGATCGAGCGGGGCATTCCTTTTTTCGTAGAGAAGCCGCTTGGCATCAGAGCGGAGGATCTGCTTCCCGTCAGGGATAAGGTTGCGGAGAAAAAGCTGATTACCTGCGTTGGTTACCATTTCCGCTACCACGATTCTACGGCCAAAGCACATGAACTGCTGAAGGAGCGCACGGTGGGCATGGCGCTTGGCTATTGGATGGGAACGACGCCACGTGTGCCTTGGTGGAGAGTGCAGGCGCAATCCGGCGGGCAATTCGTTGAGCAGGCGACGCATGCCGTCGATATGTTGCGGTATTTGTGCGGGGATGTCACCGAGGTGTATGCGGCTTTCGGCCATCGGGCGATGCACGAAACGGTGGAAGGGCTTGATGTCGCCGATGTCGGAACGGTGACTATGAAGCTGGCCAGCGGTGCGGTGGCGACGATCTCGAACACTTGCCTGCTGCCGTCGTCGCATCATATCGGGCTTGACGTATACACCGCCGAAGGCGTGCTGGAAGTCAGAGCAGGTTCGCTTAAGGACATCGGCAAATCGCAAACGGTGGAAACTAAAAATGTATCCGACCCCTATGTGCTGGAAAACGAAGCGTTCCTGCACGCCGTACGGACAGGGGATACGTCGCTGATCAGATCCGACTATCTGGACGGGTTCCGCTCGCTGCAGGTGACGTCGGCGGCCAATGAATCGGCGCTTTCAGGCCAGCCGGTGCGAATCGGATAAGGCCTGAGCAGATCACTGGGGCGATCATGCCATGTAGCGCAGGTAGGCACGGTCTTCACATGATTTAAAGCTTCGTATTTGCAAGCCAATTTGGCGGCATCGGTTGAAAACCGGTGCCTTTTTGCGTTGGGGAAAAGGTGCTTTGCCAGCTTGACATAGCAATTTGTTGCGGAGGTGTACTATACTTTCACGGAAATTGTTCTATTCGTTCAAGGTGAATTTATGATTTTCTGCGGGACTGCAAAAAGCCCCCATAATGGGGGGCTCTGGATTTTGCAAGGAACGCGCCGAGTACCGCTCGCTGCTTTTTCGGCGCCGGTCGGTCGAGGCGGATCTAATGATTCCACCATGGAGCGCCTTTATTTTTTACTCAGCAATCTGCTTATGATGACGACGGCTTGGGCGCGTGTCGCCGTATCGTCCGGAGCAAACCGGTTATTGTCCAGCCCGTTGACAAGGCCTTGATCGACCGCCTTGGCAATGTAAGGCATCACCCATGCCGGGATGCTTGCATTGTCGGCGAAAGAGGCGGATGAATTCGCTGCAGTGGCCAGGCCTAGCGTTTTGGTGACGAATACGGCCATTTCCGCTCTTGTCAGCGGCCGGTCAGGGCGAAAGCTGCCGTCTTCATAACCGTTAATGATTCCTTGTTGAACGGCTGCGGCAATTGCCGGGCGAGCCCATAACCCGATGTTGTCGAGATCGGTGTAATTAGGGACATCGGAAGCTGCTCCTTCCGTCCAGCCTAGTGCTTTCGCCAAAAGCTGAACAAACTCCGCTCTAGTCACTTCGCGTTCCGGATGAAAGGAACCGTCCGGATAACCGGAAACCCATCCGCTTGCTACAGCATTGCGTATTTCCGCTTCCGCCCAACTGCCGGCAATATCGTTGATTGTAGCTGTCTGCGGCGTCTGCGTTGTATTCTGCCCTGCAGTGCCTGCAGGCTCTATCGGCGTCGATGGAGCCGCCTCCGAACGGCGGATTGTTATGGTATAAGTTCGTGTACCCCCACTGGGATGCGCGACCTGAAGTTCGATCGTATTATCCCCGGGCTGCAAATCAATGGATGCCTGATCTTGAAGTTTATTCCCGCTGTACATCATAACGGCATCCAAGTACAGCGCCTTGGCGGCAAGTTTTATGCTCGGAGCGGTTGTTTCTGCCGAATAATCCAGGGTTGTACCGGTAAATGCCGGGCTGAGTGCGAGTATATGCTCATCGGCAAGCAAGCAGAGCGTCAACAAATCCGCCGCATTCACCGCGGGACCGGATGAAGATGAAGCAGGCATGTTGCGCCAAATATCAATCCGGTACGACCTCTGCGTGCCGTCTTGTGCGGTGATGACAAGCGATACGGTATTTGCTCCGAACTGAAGTGCGATCGGTCCGAAGGTACTTCCGCTTGCCGCTGGAACGCCGTTAACGGTAAGCGACGCATTATTGTCGGCAGCGACCGGCGTTACGCTGATGGAAGTAACAAAACTGTCCACATTTGCCGAATAAGCGGTCGTGCCGGAAGTGAAAGGCTCGTTAAGCGTTCCTTGGCTGATTGCCAGCGAGCTGAGCGTTGCGTCGGATGATCCTGCCCGCGTAACCGTGATGGCGTACGGAGTGCTCGTGACGCCGTCCTGAGCGGTAACTGTGACAGTAATCGTGTTTGGCCCGACATCAAGCGGGACGGGGCCGTATACACTGCCGCTGACGGCCGGATAGCCATTCACTTTCAGCGTTGCCGTGTTGTCCGTGACAGTGGGCGTCACACTGATAGCCGCAACGGTGTTGGCGACGCTAACTGTGTATAAAGTCGTGCCGGAAGCGAAAGGCTCATTCGGCGATCCCGGGCTGACGGTCAATCCATCCAGTGTGGCAACAATTGACGGGGCGCGTGTCACGGTGAGAATGTAGTCTTTTTTTGTCGTGTTATCTTGCGCGGTAACGGTGACAGTAATCGTGTTCGGACCGACGGAGAGCGGAATGGGACCATATACGCTGCCGCTGACGGCCGTTGCGCCGTTTACTTTCAGCGTCGCCGTGCTGTCGGTGACGGTAGGGGCCAGGCTGAAGGCCGCAACGCTGTTGGCGACGCTAACTGTGTATAAAGTCGTGCCGGAAGCGAACGGCTCACTCAGTGCCCCCGGGCTGACGGTCAGCCCATTCAGTGTGGCGACAGCCGACGCCGCCCGTGTGACGGTAATCGTGTAGTCTTTTTTCGTCACGCCGTCTTCTGCAATACCGGTGACGGTAATCGTATTCGGGCCGACCGCAAGCGGGATCGGTCCGAAAGCGCTGCTGCTTGTTGCCCCCGTATTGTTCACCTCCAGCGAGGCGCGGCTGTTATTAACCGTCGCAGTGACGGAAATTGCCGATACACTGTTGGCAACATCGGCTGTATAGGAAGTAATGATACCTGTAGGATCAAAGGTTTCGTTCAGTGTTCCGTTACTGAGCGAAAGCGCACTTAACGTCGCATCCGTATAAGGCGCCCGTGTCACGGTGATCGTATAGGTTCTTTTGGCGCCATTGATAGCGGTGACGATAACGGGAATCGCATTGTCGCCTTTTTGCAATGTAATAAGGGGAGAAGCGTTACCGTTTGTCACGCCGCTGCCGTTAACGGTCACGCTGGCCGCAGTATCGCTTAGCACCGGCGTAACCGTTGTGGCGGTGACACTGCTTGCCACGTTTGCCGTATATTGTTGCGTACCCGGTGAGAACGGGGACGGACTGAGTGCGCCTCCGCTTATCGTTAGACCGGCAAGCCGGTTGTCGGGCGATCCGAGCTGCAGCTTCCATATGGTATCGTATTCCGGATCCCAGGGCGGGCTTTGCGCATATGTGCTTAAATAAAGCGCTCCTGTACTATCGAAAGCAATGTGGGCTAATGCAATTGCAGTAGGGCTGCCGGTAAAATAGACCGAACTTTCGTTCAAGTTCGGATCGAATCGGGTTACAAGGCTGTCGCTGCTGCCGTGTACAGCAACATACAGATTACCGTCAGTATGCAAGGTGAATCCCGTAGGATAATTCAATGGTTTAATAATTGTACCGCCGCCGGTCTTTACTTTAATGATTTTCCCGTTAACACCGTTTACGTGGTTGCCGATATAGACGCCGGAGCTGTCGGCGGCTATGCCCAGGGGGGATACTAATGTCGCATCTTTATCCGGATCAGGATCCAAATCGCCCGACCATACATCCGGATTGCTTGTTGAACTGAATAGGGAAGCATCAAACTTAAGCACGCGATCGCGAAGCGTATCGGCGACGTACAGATCGTTGCCATATACGGCGATCCCTTGAGGGTAGTTCAGCGTCGTAGGCAAGATACCGCTTCCGTTCCACTTGATCATGCCGCCGAAGGAATAAGATCCGCTGGAATAACTGACGTCAAACCGGTACAAATAGCTTTTATCCGCTACATATACGTGTCCGCCGCCGTCGAATTTAACGGCCAGCGTTTCTGTGAATAGGCCGGGGGTAGGCGCAAGCGCCATCCCTGTCGGGGTTCCGTCCGTATTGAATATGTTCACAACGCCATTGTCCGAATCGGTTACAAATAAGTAGCCGTTAACGGGATCATAGTCAATCCCTAACGGCTCGAAGCCAAGAGCCGCAGGATCATCGGTGCCACCAGCACCCGCCCTCCAACTGGAGGCGGCAAATGCAGATGGGGAGTAAGCAAGAAGTAGCGTCATAAATACGGCGGCTAGAAATATCCATACCAAGTGCCGCATGCCAGTCGAACTGCATCGTAAACCCATAAAAATGGCTCGCTCCTTATACGTTCATTTGGAAATGCCGGCTGCAGCAGCATAGATGAATGGGACGTGATGGCTTCCAGATGAACTTTGAATTTAAATACCTTCCATAAGGTATATATTATTGGCCGACTGGGTATCCAGTCAAGAATATATAAGCATAATAAGGGATTTTTATGCTGCCCGAAGGAACCCGCGTTTTATGACATCAATTTAACCAGTCCTTTGATCAGCACATTCTGGTCGGTGCCTCCAAATAAAGCGGAGAAGATGGTATATCCCTCGTTAAATGCAATGACTTGCATGGCAATTTGGCGGACGTCTTTATCCGGAGCAATCCAACCCCGCTCCTGCAAGTTGCCGACTAAAACCTCAATTTCCGAAATCCACACGCCGTATTTTTGTCTTAACAAAGTTTGGAGCTCAGGCTCTTGTCTTGTCTGCTGATAGAAGTCGATCAGCACCGTAATCCAGTTGTCGACACCCAACATGTGGACCAGACGTGTCAGTGTCATCACAATAACTTCTTCCAGTGTGGCGTTTGCCGGATTATACTGCTCGGGAATGTCGTTCCAGCCTCTCACCATTTCAATTTGGTGGTCCAGCACATGGGTGAAAAATTGCTCTTTGTTTGTGAAATGTCCGTAAAACGCTCCTTTGGTTTGACCCGTTCGCGCCACGATATCGTTGAGCGTTGTTGCTGCGTAACCTTTCTCGGCAAAACATTTCATGCCGGCTTCGAGCAGCATTTGATAGGTGGTTTCTCTTTTTATTTGAAATTTATTTTTCTTCAAGTACAATCTCTCCTTAAATGTACTAATTAAGACGGCCGCAATAACGGATGAGCGGCACGACTATTATAGCATCTTTGACGGACGGTTTTTAACCTGTAAATTGTTCGGCAATGTTGAGGTAAAGACTTGTAATTGCATTTATTTATGTTATTATTAAATTACGTAATTACGTAAAATAATAAAATGAGGTGATTGGTTTGACGGAAAGAAATTTAGGGTCCGAATTGGATGAATTGAAGGCGCAGATGGCGGAACTGAGGCGGGAACTCCGCCAGTATTTCGGCGGAGCGGCGCAGAGGGATGTGCAGCACAAGGCCTTGGCAACCGGCATATCTGCAAAAGAGGATGATACAACTGGCGGGGTTTTTCAGGCGTCGGGGTCTGCCGGTATTGCCTTGGCTAACGGGGCTGCCAAGCCGATCGGATCGTTCGAGGAAGAGGAGTCGGGCGTGTTTTATTCCGGCAGCTATCGGGTGGAGCACAGGCAGATCAAGTGGGAGCCGCAGCAGCGCAAGCTAGGTCAACTGCTGGCATTGGACGGCGACAAGATGGCCAAGGTGCTTGCAGCTATCGGTCACAAGCAGCGGCTGGATATCCTCCGCACGGTGCTGCAGGGCCCGCTGACCGGGCCGGAACTGGTCGAGCGGCTGAACATGGGTACGACCGGTCAGCTGTACCATCACATCAAAGCGCTGCTTGGCGCGGATCTGCTTGTTCAGGAAGAGAGGGGCGGCCGTTATGCACTGCCCGCCCACAGGACGCTGCCGCTGCTGCTGCTGCTCGCTGCTGCCGCGGATCTGCTTGATGCCAGCGATTATATCGATATGGCGGAAGTCAGAAGCAACGCGGGGGTGTATTTGGGGAGCGCCGGCCGCGGGGGGACCTACGACCCGCTTGTTCTGCTGCGGGCCGTTGTGGAGAACAGCATTATGGAGCACCGCTCCGGAAATTGCAGTTTTGTCGCCTTGTTTTTGCACAATGACGGTTCGGTGACTGTGGCGGACAACGGGCGGGGCATTCCCGTGCATGCATTTCCCGGAAGCGATAAACCGAGGGTTCAGGTCGCGCTTACCGATTTGGGCAAAATGGCGGAGCAGGCGGCATTTGTCGCCCCGGGCAGCGAAAAGGGCATCAGTATCGCAGTTGCCAACGCGCTGTGCGCCAGGCTGTCCGTTGAGATACGCCGGGACGGCAAAGTGTTCCGCCAAGACTATAAACACGGCATTCCTCAAACCTCGCTGATGCCCGTAGGCGTAACCGAGGAGACGGGGACAAGTGTTACTTTTTTGCCTGACGGGGACATTTTTGGCCCGGCTATGGATGCGGATGCGATAAAACAGTATACAAGAGAAATATCAAAAGCTTATCCCGAACTTCTTCTCAGCATTCATACGGATTAGTGTGTTTGCTGCATATCACATCAGCCCTTGCATGGGGATATGGAACCATCGTGTTTGTTCATGTTTTGCGGCGGCTGGAAAGCGGCTTGGTACGTTTGGGCCAACTGCCTTCAGGGTCATCAGGTGTGGCCTCAGGTTCATTTGTGTTATATTGGTACGTAGCAGGCTACACCGGAAAGGATTGTGAAGCAAACTGAACGACCGACCATCCAAGCGGCTGATGTATGAAGATATTAAGCATCGTATTCTGGAGGATATCCGCCACCTTCCGGCGCATACCCGCATTCCCTCGCGAGTAGATATGATGAAGCGGTACGGCGTGACGCGGACAACGATTGAAAAAGCGATATCCGAGCTGGCCGGCAGCGGCTATTTGTACTCCGTCAACGGCAGCGGCACTTATGTGGCTGAGGAGAAGCCGTCCGAGGCCGGCAGCCCGGCCGGTTTTTCCGTCAGGACATGGGGTGTCGTGCTGCCAAGCATCATGGATGATTTATATCCGGAAATCGTGCGGGCGATTGAAGATGCCGCAAGCAGCAACGATATTCATCTCGTGTTGTGCAATACCGATCACGACGTCGATAAGCAGCATGCTTATTTGGAAAAGCTCGCCCGCTCGAACGTCCAAGGCATTGTGATCGTTCCGGCGATTACGAAACGGTCGACCGCGAATTCCTTTGAGCTGCTCAGCAGCCGGGGCATACCATTTGTGTTTTGCAATCGCGCCGTTGAAGGGGTGGAAGCGCCCAGAGTGCAGGCGAACAACTTTTACGGCTCCTATATGGCGACCAAATATTTGATCGGACTTGGCAAACGGCGTATCGGTTTTATTGCGGCTCCGATTTATACGATCTCCGAGCAGAGGTATCAAGGATTTCTCGGAGCGATGCAGGAAGCGGCACTGCCGGTTGCACCGGAGAACGTCATGCTGGTCGACAGTTTCGAGCAGGAGCAGGCCGGGGAGGCATGCGCTTTGAACATGTTAGCCGGGAAGGAACGGCCCGATGCGATCGTCTGCTTCAACGATTCGACCGCCAAAGGGGTATACCGCGCCATAGAGCAGCAAGGGCTGAAAGTCGGCAAAGACGTAGCGGTAATCGGCAACGGCGATACCTCGTTATGTGACATGCTGCCGGTGAAGCTGACCAGCATCCGGTATCCGACGTATCAGACAGGAGCGCAAGCGGCGGGTATGCTGCTGCGTATGATGAGTGGAAACAAGGAGGGCCCGGCTCCATCGGTGATTTTGCAGCCCGAGCTGATCGTCCGGCAAAGTTGCGGGGAGTGATTCACCGTGAATGGAATCCGGTGCACCGGAGCCGGATCAAATGAAAGCCGGCAAATGCGGCATGTATGAGTCCGGGAAGGAATATCGGGGGAAACGGCAAAGCGGGCAGGCGATTCGGAACGGCTGAAAACAAAAGAAGCCCCGCATGTATGCGAGGCCACTGAAAAAGCAGCTTAAGTGAGCGAAATGATGCTGGAGAAGCGCCAGCGTTCGCTTTCACTTTCTGCTGTTGTCACCGGCCGGAAAACCAGCCGCATCAAGCGATGATGACTTGGATGCCTTTCTCCCGGAGCTTCTCCAGCTCATCGGCGGGCGCCTTGCTGTCCGTTATCACGGTGTGTACCTGATGGACGTGTTCGATCCGATAAAACGCCACCTTGTTAAACTTGCTGTGGTCAACGAGCAGCACGACATGTTTGGCATTCGCCATCAGCTTGCGTACGACCCTTGCTTCATCCATGCTTGGAGTCGTTAACCCATGCTCGCTGTCAAATCCGTTAGTGCCAACAAAGGCAATTTCGCAGTAGACGCTGTCGAGCGCCTTTTCCGCCGTTTCCCCGATCAATGCGAAAGTACTGGGCCTTATATTCCCTCCGGTCAGAAAAATCTGGTGTTCATTTGACCCCATAAATGTCGTCGCTACGTTAATCGCGTTGGTAACGATCGTTAGTCCGCTTCGATCTTTTATTTTTCTGGTCAGATGGCCGATCGTTGTTCCTGTGGATAATCCTACGGTCATCCCATTGCGGATCAATTTGGCGGCTTCAGAGGCGATCGCCGATTTCTCTTCAGTTAATTGATCTTCCTTCTCCATAAAGGAAGGCTCATTAAATAAATGCTCGTTCAGCACCGCTCCGCCATGACTGCGAACCAGCAATTTGTCGCGTTCGAGTTTCTCCAAGTCTTTCCTCACAGTGACCTCGGATACGCCTAATTCGGCGCTGAGAAACGATACATCAACGCTTTTATGCACTTTTAAGTAGTCGATAATAAACTGATGCCTTTCCAGGCTCAGCATTTTTCGGCCCTGATCTTCTTCCATTTGCATACCCTCTTTAGCAGCCGGTTAATTTCGTTTGGTTCTGAATGGTTTCTTTTTTATATCATTCAGTATAGATAAGTTTTAAAGAAATGGCAATTCAGATTGCCTTTAACCGGGGGAAAGCAAGGAATGACAGGCCTTTACGAATTGTAGAGCAGTATTTTTCCTTTGGCTGCGCCTGGTTTGCGATACAAGTCAAATGCTTCGTTAATGTCCGCTAAAGCCAAGCTTCGATCGATCATATCGAGGAAGTTCAGGCGTTTCTGTTTAAGAAAATGCAGCGACAAAGCCCATTCATGGCCCGGAAAAGGAGAGCCATAAGACATCCACGAGCCTGTCAGCGTAAACTCCTTGCGGTTCATCAGTTCGAACTGCTTATGACTAAAGCTGAAGTCGCGGGAAGGCGTGCCGATCAGGCATACTTTCGCTTTGCTTGCCGCCAGCTCAAAGCTTTGTTTAATCGTAACATCGGATCCGGCTGCCTCCAGCACAACTCCAAACCCTTTCCCGGAGGTAATCTGCCGCCACAGGTCGTCCGCTCCGGCTTTGTTCGGATTCACCGTATAATCCGCGCCCAGCAGCTTGGCTTTTTCCAGCCTGGCATCGTCAATATCAAATACGGTTACTGTTTTTGCTCCCAAAATGTGGGACCATTGAAGTGCCAGCAGGCCGATATTGCCTCCGCCAAGAACGGCGACATGTTCTCCCCCTTGGAATTGAATCAGCTTTAAAGCGTGAAGAGCGACAGTTGACGGTTCGACCAGCGCCGCTTCCTCAAAGCTGATGTTAGCATCAAACGGAATCGCATTGATTTCCGGAATGGCAACATATTCAGCCCAGCTTCCATTGATTCTTGAGCCGATAAATGAATAATGTTGGCATTGCGCAAAATTGCCGCTCCGGCAATCATGACAGGCAAAACACGGCTTAAGCGGAATTCCTGCCACACGGTCGCCGGTTTTGATTCTTGTCACGCCGTCGCCTACGGCTTCTACGATACCGGAAAATTCGTGGCCAAGCACAATGGGGTAATGATGCGCCGCGTCGCCCATCACACGCGGCAAATCGGATCCGCATATGCCCGTGGCCATGACCTTCACCAGAATTTCATGCGAATGAAGCGGCGGGATTGCGGTTTCTTCTATTCTTATATCGTTTTTGGCGTAAAGCACGGCTGCTTTCATGCTGTTCATACGATTCGCCATCAATTTTGCACCATCCCAACTATAATTATTTGGCGATTTGGAAAAAAAGCAGAAACAAGAGGCTGAAGTGATTGCCTCTTGTCTCTGCCTGAACCTTAAAGGATAAGCATGACGGCGGCTGATGCGGCCAGCCTAACCCTGATGCAGCAGAGGCCACTGAAAAAGTGAACGCTGCATGAGCAAATCATGCTTACGATCGCCAATTGTTCCCGAATTTCTTGAATGTACCTGCTTGCGGCAGGTGAAATTCGGGAACAAAAGCGAACGCTGGCGCTTCTCCAGCATGATTTTGCTCACTTAAGCTGCTTTTTCAGTGGCCTCGATGCAGCTCGGAGCGGCTTTGGTAGAACTTGGACCAACGTTCAAGCTCGTTGGTTGTAATCAGAGAGGTCGGATATTGAGCTGCAATCAATTCCATATCTGCAATGGAATCTACCGGCCACGGTCCGACAATGATGCCGCGCTCCTCAATCATCTGCGAGTATTCGGCCGTCATCATACGGATCGGAACGCCCAGCAGTTCACAGCGGTTTTCCGCCATAAAGGGAAATACATACGGCATACTGCAGCTGCTCGTTAGACCGAGCCGGACATCCTGATCAAGTTTACGGGTGCGGGCAATGGAGAAATGATCAAAGCTGATTATGATGGCTTGGTCGAATGTATTTGTTTTGCGGAGCAGCTCCAGCGTCTTCTCTTCCAGACCGGGATACAAATCTCCGGCCTGCTTCAGTTCGACCATGATGTTCAGCTTGCCTTTGAGCAGCAGCAGCACTTCCTCCAAGGTGGGGACCGTTTCCTGCTCCTTGACGCGCAGCCCTTTCAGCTCCGCCAAGGTGAAATCCCGGACCATCCCCGTGCCGTCGGTCATTCGATCAACGGTGTAATCGTGCATGACCACAGGGACGCCGTCCTTGCTGAGCTGTATATCCAGCTCGACGTACGTATAGGACAAGTCGCATGCAGCTTGGAACGACGATAATGTATTTTCCGGATATTTAACCGGATAACCCCTGTGTGCGATACCTTTGATTTGCATTGTTTTTATACCTCCCACGATTTCTGTTTACTAGTTTTTCATGAGCCGTTCGGCTTCTTTTTTGAAGTTTTCAATGGAGGCGGCAATATCCGCATTGTCGTACATGATCGCCGATTGCATCTTTAGAAATTCCTGATCGATCGCCGGAAACTGAATATGATCGCTGGTATCGATCGCATACTGCAGCTGGTCGTAAGCGACTTGACGCTGCGGCTCCTTTTGCCAAAGCGCTTTCATTTCCGGGGAATCCACCATTTTCTTGGTAAACGGAAGATAACCGGAGCTCATGATGAACTGCTGCGCGCCCTTCGGATCTGTCATAGCCCAGTGAATAAATTCCCAAGCCGCATCTTTGTTTTTCGATTGCGAGAGCAGCGCAATGTTCGCTCCCCCGGTCGGAGAACCGTAGGTATCCTTCATCGGCAGAAAAGCAGTTGCATAATTAAATTTGGCGTTATTGATAAAAGAGCCGATGTTGCCGGTAGAAGAGTAAAGCATGCCGATCTGGCCGCTGATAAACATTTGGCTCGTTATCGAGCCGGAATCTTTGGCGGGAGGGTAATATAACGCTCCGGTGCTTTGCATCTCCTTGAGAAATTTGAAGGCGTTAATACCTTCCATGCCGAATCCGATGGAAGTGCCCTGCTGGTTGATGTATCTGCCCTTCTGCTGAACAATCATGGCAACCGGATGCCAGCTCTCGAACACCATGGAATAGCCGTAGCGCTTGTATTCGTTATTTTCTTTAATGACCAGCGCGTTGGCGACCTTTTTCAAATCGTCCCAGGTTTTTGGAATTTCAAGCCCTTTTTCGTCCAGCATCGTCTTGTTGACGTGCAAAATCGCGGTTGAACGATTAAATGGCAGAGCAACCAGCTTGTTATTAAAGGTAATGTTGCCCATCAGTCCAGGGACGAAATCGTCTTTGCTCATACCGGATTTTTTCAAATACGGATTGATGTCCTCAAGCACATCGGCGTCCGCAAGCAAAGGGATGAAA
This sequence comes from Paenibacillus thalictri, assembly GCF_004307995.1. Classification (GTDB taxonomy): domain Bacteria; phylum Bacillota; class Bacilli; order Paenibacillales; family NBRC-103111; genus Paenibacillus_AF; species Paenibacillus_AF thalictri. The sequence goes on from NZ_SIRE01000020.1 coordinate 128,206, forward strand.
CCACGTTCGACCATGGCGATGTCCGGTGCGGTTTTGGCCGGAATGGCTTGCTGCAGTTTGGTCAGCGTTTCGGCGTATGCGCCTTGGAACGTTCCGACAACTTCGATTTTATTTTGCGACTCGTTGAAGCTTTTGATCATCGCATCGATATATTCGCCGTTTTTGCCGCCCATGGAATGCCAGAAGTTAATCGTCACTTTGCCGCCGCCGGCTGCCGGGGAGGAAACTGCTGCAGGTTTGGAAGGCTCTGCGGTCTGCGGAGGCGGGGAACCTGTGCCAGGATTGGACTGTGTTCCGGCGCTTTGCTGCGGCTGTGCGCCTCCGGAGCAAGCGGTGAGCATGGTTGTGATCATTGCGGCCGCAAGCGCAATTCCGGTTGCCTGTTTCTTCATAATTATAACCTCCATATTTTTGAAATGTAAATATAACAATAATTTTTAGTTTCGAATACCTTCGTTTAATTTCGTTTATAGTTTTATATTATTTCGCTTTGTAATGACTGTCAATATGAAACCATGTAATGATTTTGTAAAGTTTTGCCGCTCTGAAAATGTTTCTTAAGTGATTAAAAAATCATACTTGTTAAATTAGTCGGATCGGTATATCATTTAATCAGAAACCGATCGGATCGGTTGTAAAAATACACTTACAAGAGAGGTATCCCTCATGAATGCTCAATTATCTCGCATGAACGGCATCATACCTGCATTAATTACGCCTTACACAAACGAAGGAAAGCTGAACAAACCCGTTACCCGTCAGCTTGTGCGTCATTTGCTGTCCAAAGGGGTTGCCGGCTTCTATTTAAGCGGCAGCACGGGAGAAGGTTTTATGCAGTCGATCGATGAGCGGAAAGCGTTTCTTGAGCTTGTGCTCAGCGAAGTAAAAGGGGAAGCTCCTGTAATCGCTCACATCGGCGCCATGGATACGGCAACGTGCGTGGAGCTGACCAAACATGCGGCCGAAGTGGGAGCGGATGCGGTTTCCGCCGTAGCGCCGTTTTATTACAAGCATGGCCTGGAGCAAGTAAAGCAGCATTACCTTGATATCGCCGGAGCGGCGGACATTCCGCTGATCATATACCATTTCCCGGCAATGACGGGCGTTAATGCGTCTGCGTCATTCTACAAAGAGCTGGCGCAAGTCGATAACATTGTCGGAGTTAAATTTACTTCGATGAACACGTTTGAGCTGCAGCAGCTGATTTCCGCCTGCGGCGAAGATTTCCTCGTATTTAACGGCCCGGACGAAGCGTGTCTGGCGGGTCTGACGATCGGCTGCTGCGGAGCGATCGGCAGCACTTATAACATTATGCCGGGCAAATTCGTAGAGCTGTACAACGCCTTCCATTCGGGAGACATCGCTCAAGCGAGAAAGCTGCAATATGAAGTGAACGAAGTGATCGCGGAGCTGTTGAATTATGATTTTATCGCGTTTGAACGGGAAATTCTCCGTTTGCAGGGCTTTGAAGTAGGAGAGCCGCGTAAGCCGATTCAGCAGTTGACCGACGAGCAGCGCAGAAAAATCCGCGATTTTGCCGTCAAATTTGATTTTCTGGAAGTGAAGTAACCGATCGGATCGGTTGTGATGGATGAATAGTGGCAAAACCGCAGGCGGCCAAGCGCATCCTGCGGTTTTTTAAAATATGTTGCCGAAGGGAGCTTCTCCGCCATGCCGCGCTTCAGTAAGCCATGCCGCCTTATTTCCGCTATGAGCCGTAAAAAAATCGTGCTGTGTATCATACTGATCGCGGTGTTGGCGGTGTCTGTTCCGCTGCTTGTTATGTTGACAGCAGCGTACCGAAGTATGAGCCATACGATGGAGCGGGAGGCGGGAGAAGCCGGCACGCGGCAATTGCAGCAATCGGTCAGGGGACTGGAGTCATTGTTCAGCCAGCTGAAAGAGGCGGGGACGCTCGCCGCGGTCAGCCCGTCGTTCAGCCGGTTCGAACGTTATTCCGGCGAATTAGGGTCCGCGAGGTTGTATCATACCGGCGAAACGGGATCGGAGCAGGAAACGGCGTACGCGATGGTCCGCAGCGAAGCGGCTGAACGGCTGCAATCGCTGTTTGTGGCCGGCGGTTTTGTGGAGTCGGTGTATTTTTACGATCTGAACAAAGGCATCGTGTTGGCGCTGGACCGCAAAGGAAGCCCACAGCAATATGTGTACGGCGCTTTTTACGACAAAAGCGGTTCGATTCCGGCACAAGGCGGCTCGGATCCATTGCAGCTGAATGTGCGTTCCGTTAAAGGGGAAGGCGGCAGCGAGCGGAAGCTGCTGACTTTATTGATCAAAACCGGAGTACCCGGCAATGCGCTGGCCGTTAATCTGGATCCTGCGTTATTGTACGGCAGCTTGCACGAGCAGAACGGCCAAGCCGAGCTGTATGCCGTCTCGGCTTCGGGGGCGCTTGTGCTTCAGCCGGAAGGCAGGACGGAGGCCGGCGCTTCCAACAACGGTTACGCCAGATTGCAGGAACTACTGCGGAATGAGGCAGACGGCAGCGCGGCGGCAATCGGGGCGGTCCGCATTGCAAGCCAAAGCGGTCAGCGGGTGCAGCTTGCCAGCCTGCACTCCGCGATGCTGGGCTGGACGTTTTATCGTATTTCGGAATGGAAGCCGTTTCACGAAAACGCCGGTTATCTTACCTTTGGCATTGTATATTGTGCAGTGATTGCCGCCGCCGCGCTCATAATCTGGTTCTCGCTAAAACGCACCGCTGCGGGAAGTTCCTTCCGCCCCCGAACGAACCAAGCGGAAGCCGGCGACCCCTCCTTCGCCAGCGATTGGTGTGAGCTTCACTCGGAGCAAGCGGCTTCGCTGGAGCGCGATTTTTATCAGCAGCGGTGGCTAGAACGATTGCCGGTTTACCAGGAAGCTTTCAAACGCTCGCTGATCGATTCGCGCAGCCATACACTGGATGAATTGGCGCAGCAGAAACGGCGGCTGCAGCTAAACATGGAATTGGAGCAGCTGATGCTGATGGTTGTTTCCATAGATCCGGAAATATCGGGGCAAGCTCCGGAATCCCGCCTCGCCGCCGACGAATTGCACAATCTCAAGGTGCTGGAATGCATTACTTCGGGCGGTATTTTCAAGGGGAAGCTGTTTGCCGTGGAGATGACGGAGGACCGGATTGCGGTTGTCGTCCATACGGCCGGATCGGACATCATTTATTTGCTGGGAAAAGTCCGGGACCTGCTCGACCGGCTGCATAACATGTGCACAGGCAGCTTCTCCATCGGCGTCGGCCGCTTGTGCGATACGGCCTTGGACCTGCCGCGGGCATATGAAGAAGCGCTGGAGGCGTTATGGCAACGTGTTACCGACGAGGCCAATCAAGTGATTTATATCGATGATATCGCGGCCACTCCGCAGGACCGCATGTTGCTTTCACGTGCGCAAGCCGACGCGCTGCTGAGGGCTGTGCAAACGGGGCGTGCCGCGGAAGCGGTCCGCTTGTTTCGGGAAATCGCGGAGACTATGCGGCAGCAAAGCAAAGAAGCGCCCTACGGGCATATTCAAGCCGAATGGATGACGCTGCGCGGACGTATAATGGCCGTGCTGCATCGCATAGGAGCCGCTGCCGGCGGGGCGGACGAATCCGCATCGGTTGATGCCGGGGTGTCCCGGCTGCAGACGCTATCCGAGTCTGCCGAAATGCTGGAGCGTTATATCGGGGATGCGGCGAAGCGGGCCGGAGAAGCGCTGCGGGCCAAAGACCGCCGTCTCGCGGATAAATTGATCGCCATGATCGGGACACTGCCCGATTCGGATCTATCGCTGCATGCCGTCGCCGCCCGGCTTCAGCTCAACCCGTCTTACATCGAACGGCTGTTCCGGCGTTCCACAGGCGGGACCTACGCCGACTATGTCAACGGGGTGAGGATCGCCAAAAGCAAACAGCTGCTGCTGTTCAGCCAACTGAGCGCCGAGGAAATCGGCAGGAAGGTCGGTTACGACAACATGTATTACTTTCTCAAAATATTTAAGGAACAAACCGGGATGACACCCGGGGAGTTCCGCAAATCGGCCGGGAAGCATTAATCCCCGCAGTGGCGGTTGTGCTTGCAGCCGCCGATTGGGCTTGCCGGAGAATCCATAAGAGTACTTTTGCCGCAGAATGCAGGTGCGGCGGGGTACTCTTTTTTGCATGGCTACAAAAGGTCAAAAAAGTGCGATAGAAGATCAAAATCGCGTCACTGAAACAGATGCCGTTTTTCCTATAATAAGAGAGCACCCAGGAGGATGCAGCACCACGAGAGGAGAGATTTCATTGTTTGTTTGCCTTATTTCAGCAGGAGGGGAACGTCGCACATCATGAATATGGAGCAAAAGGCTAGTCCCACGATGTATTCCGTGCTGTTTGCCGTCAGCTTGGCTCATCTCATCAACGATGCGCTGCAGGCCGTCATCCCCGCATCTTACCCCATACTGCGGGATTCGCTGGGCTTATCTTACACCCAGATCGGAATCATTACGTTTATTTTGTATTTTTCTTCATCGGTGATGCAGCCTTTTGTCGGCATGTATGCCGATGCGAAACCGTCGCCGCGGATCCTGCCGATTGGCATGGCGATCGCCCTGCTGGGCATGGTTGGCATCGCTTTGGCGCCGGGATATGCGCTGACGCTGCTCGCAGTGGCATTGATGGGTTTGGCCTCCGCGATGTTTCATCCGGAGGGGGCGCGAATCGCTTATTTGGCAGCCGGTCCGCGCAGAGGTTTGGCGCAGTCGATTTTTCAGGTTGGGGGCAACTCCGGCAGCGCTTTGGCACCACTGATGACGGCGCTGATCTTTTTCCCGTTCGGACAGAAGGGAGCGATGTGGTTTACGCTGATCGCGGCGGTTGGCATCGCTTTGCAATGGCGGGTTGCCCGCTGGTACGGAGAGCAGCTGGCGCGGAATCCGCGCAAAAAACCGCAGGCCGCCGCACCTCAGAAGGATACCGCCAGACGGGTGAAAATGGCGATCCTGATCATTATTTTGATCGCGTTTGCGCGTTCCTGGTTTGGTTCCAGCATCTCGACTTATTTTTCATTTTATCTCATCGAGCATTTTCATATGACCGTGCCGCAAGCCCAGGTCTATATATTCCTTTACATGGGAGCCGGCATTATCGGCACCTTCTTCGGCGGAGCGCTTTCCGATAAAATCGGCCGGAAAAACGTCATTTTGCTTTCCGTACTTGGTGCGGCCCCGTTCGCCATTCTTCTGCCGCACGCCGGAGAAATCATGATTTATCCGCTGCTGTTTATACTCGGACTGATCAACCACAGCAGCTTTTCCGTGACGATCGTTTACGTTCAGGAGCTGGTGCCGGGCAAGGTGGGCATGGTATCGGGCCTCATTACCGGTCTGTCGTTTGGGCTTGGCGCGATCGGCGCGGTGGCGCTGGGGGGACTGATCGACATGACGTCGCTGACACAGGTCATTACCGCCTGCTCGTTTATGCCGCTGCTCGGCGCGATCGGATTGCTGCTCCCTTCGGACAAGGTCGTCCGCAGCTGGCGGAACCGGGCAGAGATCGGGGGATAACAAGCGAGGCGAAGCTAGCCGTATAAAATTTTGATTCGAGGTGATCGCATTTGAACCCTATATCTTCGGCTGCTGCGGCGGCCAAACCGGCGGCAAGACGGCGCAGCGGCTCGCTGCAGCGAATGGAATCGCTCACAGGGCTGCTGTTCGTCAGCCCGATGCTGATCGGCGTCTCGGTGCTGACGCTGATGCCGATTATCGCCACGATTGTGCTTTGTTTTGCCGATTGGAACTTTGTTGCGGGCATTCACGGTCTGCATTGGGTAGGTTTAAAAAACTTCCAAACGCTGGCGCAGGACGAAACATTCCTGAAATCAATGAGCAACAACGGCATTTTTTTGCTGACGGTGCCGATTTATATGGCGATTTCGCTGCTGCTCGCCATTCTCATCAACAAACACGTTTATTTCAAAGGATTTTTTAAAGTCGCTTATTTCATGCCGTATATTTCAAGTGTTGTGGCCGTTGCTACCGTGTGGATGGTGTTGTTTAATCCGGCGTCCGGCCCGGTGAATCAGTTTCTGATGTCGCTTGGGGTGGCGAATCCGCCGAAATGGATCGCCGATCCGGCTTATGCGCTGCCTTCGCTGATGATGGTGTCGGTATGGATATCGATTGGCTTTAACTTGATTATTTACATCGCCGGACTGCAAAGCATACCCAACGATCTGTACGAAGCGGCGGCCATCGACGGTGCGAGCGGTTGGATGAGGTTCCGCAAAATCACGCTGCCGCTGCTGTCGCCGACTTCGTTTTTCCTGCTGATCTCGGGTATTATCGCGACATTTAAAGTATTTGATCTGATCGCCGTCCTGACCAAGGGAGGGCCGTTGAAATCAACGACGATGATGGTCTGGTATTTGTACGATACGGCGTTTGTCAATTTGAAGATCGGTTATGCTTCCTCGATGGCGATGGTGCTGTTTCTGTGCGTGCTGGCCATTACGCTGCTGCAATGGATCGGCCAAAAAAAATGGGTCAATTATTAGAAAGGAGGCAACTGCGTGCAGGCATCGTTTGATTTACGCAAAGTGATCGTTACCATAGTTATGTTTGCTGTCAGCCTGTTGTTTCTGACGCCGTTTTTTTGGATGGTGTCGGCTTCGTTTAAGCTGGAGGGCGAAGTGTTCAGCTTCCCGATTCAATGGATTCCCGAGCATTGGAACGCATGGCCCAATTACAAGGAGGTGTGGTTCGGCAAATATCCGTTCTATATTTATTATTGGAATTCGATTAAAATAAGCGTGCTGACGACGCTGCTGTCCTGTGCGATTTCCAGTCTTGCGGCGTATGGCTTCTCGAAAATACATTTTCCCGCGGGAAAATGGCTGTTTCTGGTCGTGCTCGCCACCTACATGGTGCCGGGACAAGCCATTCTCATTCCACAGTTTATTTTGTACCGCTCCATCGGTTTTTTTGACAGCCACATCGGCCTGATTTTCCTCGGCAGCTTCAGTGTGCTGGGCACGTTTATGCTGCGGCAGTTTTTCTTGGGCGTCCATCACGAATATATCGAGTCGGCCAAAATCGAAGGCGCCGGCCATTGGAAAATATTTTGGCTGATCGCGCTGCCGCTTGTCCGTCCCGCCGTAGCGACCTACGCGATTCTGCGGTTCATATGGACATGGAACGATTACCAGAATCCGCTGATCTTTCTGCGCACCGACAAGTTGTATACGATTCAGCTTGCGATGCAGAAGTTTTCGACGATCAACGGCGAGTTCTACTCCTTGATTATGGCGGCTGCGGTTTCGGCGATTTTCCCGCTTTTGATCGTGTTTATTATCGGGCAAAAAAGCGTCATCGAAGGCATCTCCTTGGGCGGAGTTAAAGGTTAGAAGTTTGTCCGACGAAAGCAACACTGAGAATATTTATTCATGACTACAGTTATTCCGGAAAAGGGATGACACTCCGCCGCTCGTGAAAACCGTGTTTTTTTGAATTTATATTTATGGTATAAACACGATTTTCAAGGCGGACGTAAACTCTCCGTGCCATTCCCTTACCCTCCATAACTACTTGAATAAATATTCACGTAAATCAAATCGTCGGACAAACTTCTAAATAATCGTTCCGCCCGGCGTCGTAGGATAAGGTCAAAATAGTCGTTAGAAAAGTCAATATTGTGTCATGGTTCCGATTAAGCGCGTTGCTATAATGAGCATGTTGTGAAAGCGCTATTACGATATGGAGGGGTTACATTGAAAAGAAACACGTTGAAGCTCATCGCTTGCGGCACGTTGTCGCTTAGCTTGCTCGCCGGCTGCTCCGGCGGAGGCGGCGGGAGCGGCGATGCGGCCGGCACCAAGGGGCCGGTGACGCTGCGTTTTTTTACACACGGCTCGGACAGCTTGTACAACTGGACGGAAACAATCCCCGCGTTCGAGAAAAAATTCCCTGACATCAAGATCGAGATGGTGCTGTTGAGCGAAAAAGGGGATACCGCGGAAGCCGGCAAAAAGCTGGATTTGGCAGCGGCATCCGGCGAAACGATGGATATCCTGATGATTCCCGATTCGGCGGGATTCGCTCAGCGCGTCGGCCTCGGCATGGCGGCTCCGATGGACGATTTTATCGCCAAGGAAGGGCTTAACGTCAAGGAGGAATACAAGGCCGACCTGCAGTTCAAGGGCAAATATTATGCGCTGCCGACCAAGCTGAACCCGTGGTATGTCGTGCTGAACAAGGATCATCTCGATCAAGCCGGACTGCCGGTGCCGAAGGATTGGACTTGGGACGAATTTATGGATTATGCCAAAAAGCTGACCAAAGGCGAAGGGCCAAACAAGCGTTACGGCGCTTTTTTCCACGGTCCGACGGGCGGCGGTTTCCTCGAATATTTGAAGCTAGCTCTGGGCAACCAGCCGAAAAATATGGAGTTTCTGAAAGCCGACGGCAGCTCCAATATGGACAATCCGCTGTTTAGAAAAACGCTGGAAATTTTCATGAAGATGGAGAAAGAAGACAAATCGCTGACGCCGTACGCGGACCGGATCTCGCAGAAGCTGGCGTACCGCCCGGCCTTCTTTAACCAGAACGCCAGCATGATTCTGATGGGCAGCTGGTTTACCGCCGAGCTTGGCGGAACCGATCAGTTCCCGCTGAACTTTAATGTCGCGGTAGCGCCGTATCCGAAGAACGCTCCGGGTGATCCAAGCGGGTATGCGCCGTTTATTACCGACTATATGGTCGTTGCCGCCAGCTCGAAGCATAAGGAAGAGGCTTACAAGTTCATTCGCTGGTACACGACGGAAGGGCAGATTGTTCAAGGCAAGCAGATTCCGGCCTGGAGCAAGGTGAAACCGGAGGAAATGGATCAAATTATCGACAAGATCATCAGCAAAACCAAAAGCCCCGAGAAAGTCGACAAAGATTCGATCAAACGTGTTATGGCCGGCTTTAAATCCGGGGAGCAGGTGCCGCCGGTTGCGTTCCAGGCGGAGCTGGCGAAGGCGATTAACGAGGAATTCGAGCAGCTTATTTTCGGCAAGCAGGATATTGATACGACGCTGAAAAAATGGCAGGAACGGGTGCAAAAACTGATTGACACGAACAAAAAATAAACGGCTATAATAGAAGCGTCAATGGGGCCGTGGGCATTGCCATGCGGATGACGGTTATGCGCCGGCCTCTTGCCATATAAGGGAGGATCGCGAATGCGCCATTTGTGGAACAACTTGCTGCGGCCCCGCACGCTTCGTTATAAATTGATGATTGCGTCGGTTGTATGTATCCTGATTCCGGCTTGTATTACGATTTCGGTGTATAACTATTTAACGCGGGACGCCGTCAAAGAGCAAGCGGTGTTAAGCGCCAACGAATCGTTAAAGCTGGTCGACGGTTACGTCACTAATATGCTGAAATACATGCTGTACATCGCGAATTACATCCAGATTGATCCGGATATCAATATGATCCTGAAAAATAACGCCGAGGGCAATCCTTACGTCGGGGACGACGCCGAGTACCGCGAGTTCACCGACACGAACAAAATTACCGGTAAAATCGGCAATATCACGATTGTCGGAGAAAAGTGTTATGTGACGATTTTGCTGAAAAACGGCAAATATTACACCAATTATCAGGCGCACGAATACAACCCGCCCGATTTGTTCAAGGAGCCCTGGTTCGGAGAGATGAACCGCTTGAACGGCGTGCAGTCGTATTGGGTGGGAACGACACCGACCTCGTTCCAGACAGAGCGGCTGGTACATAACGATTACCAGATTTCGGTCGCCCGCACGCTGCGGGGAACGGGACTGGACATCTATGGATACGTCATCGTCACCATCATGGAAAACCAGCTTAATCCGGTGCTGAAAAGTATTTCCCCCGACCAGGAGACGCTGCTGCTCGACGCGTCGGACCACATCTTGTCGCACCGCGACAGCGGCAAAATCGGCTCCTACTTCCCCTACGTGAAAGTGGCAAGCGAGGCGGGGGGCAAAGATATTATCGAGATCGGCGGCGAGAACTATTTGCTGACGACGCGGCCGCTTGGCGTGACCGACTGGAAGCTAGTTTCGTTTTCGCCGTACAAAAAAGCGATTTTTAAGGTCGATTCGATTTTTCAAAAGGTATTTACGTTTCAGCTTGTCTCATTTATCGTGTTTTTGCTGCTGCTGCTTTATTTGCTGCGGGCGTTTACGAAGCCGCTGGTCCAACTCGGCCGTGTCGCGGCTACGGTACGGCGGGGCAATCTGGAGGTGCGTTCGCGCATCCGCGGGAACGATGAGGTTGGCCTGCTTGGCATTTCGTTCGATCAGATGCTGGACCGGATTAAAGATATGATTGCGGAGATTACGTTGACCCAGGCGCGCAAGCGCAAGGCGGAGCTGGCCATGCTGCAGGCGCAGATCAACCCGCATTTTCTGTTTAACGTGCTTAACTCGATCCGCATGAAGGTGCTGGGCAGAGGGGACCGGGACAGCGCGGAGATGATCAGCTCGTTGTCGAAGCTGCTGCGCATGACGATCTCCCAGGAGAAAGACATGATTTCTTTTCACGAAGAGGTCGAAATCATCATCCACTACGTGCAGCTGATGGATATGCGGCAGAAGGAGAAAGTAACGCTTGAAGTCGACGTTTCCTCGGACGTGTTTTTGCAGAAGGTACCGCGGTTTTTCCTGCAGCCGGTGATTGAAAACGCGCTGCTGCACGGCTTAAGCCGCCGTGCGGGCACAATTAAGCTGCGCGCTTACGCAAGCGAACGGCAGTTTGTGATCGTTGTGGCCGATACCGGGCAAGGAATGGAGCCGCACCAGTTGGAGGCGCTTCACCGCCGGATGTTGACCGGCGCTGCCGGCCACGCTGTTGAAGGGGAAACGGGGCAGCATCTTTCCAGCATCGGCTTGCCCAACGTGTGCGAACGGATGCGGATGACGTTTGGTGACGCTTTTGAAATGAAGGTGGACAGCGAGATCGGACAAGGCACTACAGTGACGATGTATGTGCCTATGGAAGCGGAGGGACGAAGCGATGTATAAGGTGATGCTGGTTGACGACGACTATCCCGTGCTGGAGCTGTTATCGGGAGCGATCGATTGGCAGAAGCACGATATGCGGCTGATTGGCGTTCATGAGGACGGCGCCAGCGCGCTGGAAGCGTCGGGGGAAGAGATGCCCGACATCCTGATTACCGATATCGGCATGCCGAAGCTGAACGGCCTTGAGCTGATCAAGGAGCTGAAGGAACGCAAGCCCGGCCTGCGGGCGGCGGTATTGTCCTGCCACAATGAATTTCATTACGCGCAGCAGGCGGTCAAGCTGCACGTTCAAGATTATTTGCTGAAAGATACGTTTGATCCGGCCGATCTGGAGAAACTGCTCGTACAATTTAAGGCCAGCCTGGAGCATGAACAGAAATTGGATATGGAGCAGACGAAACTGCTGAGCATCGTAGACCGCAGCAAAGAGATGATGAAGGAGAAGTTTATCCGGCATACGATTCATGAGCCGATCTGGGACCGTTCGAAGTGGGAAGCGGAAGCCGGAGCGTTTGGGCTGTCGCTGGACGGGTCGGTATGCCTTCCGATTATGGGGTTTATTACCGATTACAAGAAAGCTGTGCTGCGGTTCGGTACGGAAGAGACGCTTGGTTTTGCCGTTACCAATGTCATTTTGGAAGTATTGGCGAAGACGGGCATAAACACGGTGCACAGCAATTACGGGACCAAGCTGAGCTTTATACTGCCTTTGTTTACCCCGACGCTGAAGGTGAACCCGTACGAGCAGACATCTGCACTGATCGGTGTGATCCAAAAAGAAATTCACCGCACTTTAAAAATATCGACGAGTTATTTGATCGGCGGCGTATGCGGCACTCCCGAGGAGCTGAAGGCCGGTCTGAAAGGGCTGCTTGACAGCAAAACGCAATGTTTCTACATGGATGAAGGCACGATCGCCAGAAAGGCGGTTTCGGCTGCCGGCAAAGGGGATATTTTTGCCAAATACGATCAAGCCAGCGAGCAGCTGCGGGAGCTGATTACCGACAAGAACGAAACAGAGCTGATGCAGGCGGTCAAGCGGTGGATGGGACACGTCAAGGAGCAGGTGTGTCCGCCGGAAATCGCCAAGGACTGGGTGCTCAAGCTGCTGCTCGATCTGAAGCTGAAGCTGCAGGCGCTGCAATATTTTCGTCCCCACTATTCGACGGATGTGCTGCACAAAGATATTTTGGAAATCGACACCCTGTTCGAACTTGAGCAGTGGCTGCTGGAATGTTTCCGCAGTATCGTTTCGTTAACCGGGGAAATTGCCGATCAAAGCAAATGCAAGCCGGTGCTTGACGCCCAGCAGTACGTTGCCGTCAACCTCGACAAGCGGATTAGTCTGGAAGAAATGGCCGAACAGCTTTATTTGAATCCGAGTTATTTCAGCCGTTTGTTTAAGCGGGAAACAGGGGAGACGTTCATTGAATACGTCACCCGGATGAAGATGGAGCGAGCCAAGGAGCTGCTTGATCTGACGCAGGAGCCGATGTGCGTTATTTGCGAAAGCCTGGGATACGACAGCCAAAGCTATTTTATAAAGATTTTTAAGACATACAACGGGGTTACCCCTGTGGAATACAGAAAAAAGAAATCGCTGATGCAAGCGTAAATACGATGATGAGCGGGGCAACCGCATGAGGGGATTATAGTTGTGAGTTGTCCTGCGATAGTCAAACAAGAAAAACAGGTATGGGCAAAGTGGTCTTAAAAAAGCATAGGGGAGGAATCGCGATGCATAAAGTCGCTTGTGTGACGGGAGCGGATAGAGGGCTTGGCTTCGAGTTGACGAAGCTGCTGCTTAAGCAAGGATATACGGTGTTTGCGGGGAGATTTCTGAGCGACTGGGATTGGCTGGACCGGGCCGTGCCGGAATATGACGGAAGATTGATTCCCGTCGAACTGGACGTGTCGGACGATGAAAGCGTGAAATTTGCAGCCAAGCTGATCGCCGGACAGACGGATAAGCTTGATCTGCTGATCAACAATGCGGGGATCGGAGGAGGCAAAGACGACGAGATTTTCGGCGATATGCATTTTGACACGATGATGAAGTTGTACAACGTTAATGCGCTCGGACCGCTGCGCATGGTGAACGCTTTAAGCGGCCTGCTGCTCGCAGGAGAAGAGAAGCTGCTCGTCAACATTTCCTCCGAGGCCGGGCAAATTAATCAGACGTGGCGGGAGGGCTGGTACGGGTACTGCATGTCCAAAGCGGCACTTAACGTGCAGTCCAATATCGTCCATAACCAGCTCAAAAGCAAAGGTGGACGGGTGCTGGTCATTCATCCGGGCTGGATGAAATCGTACATGAGCGGCAAACTGAACGAAAACGCCGACATTTCAACCGCGGAATCGGCGGGCCATATCATGAACACGATACGGCAGTATTTGAACAGCGGGGAGATTTCGCAGCACCCGGCGTTTCTCGATTACAAAGGCGAAGTTATGAGCTGGTAAGATCAATAAGCTGAACTAACGAAGGCGACCGCTTCATCCTCGAGGGCTGGGCCTTCCTTGAAGCTTCGAATATGCTTGTAAACAGTATACAGGAGGCGGAATAAAATGGCGGATATTACACGCAGCGCTTTGTTATTAGGAGACGACACGAATTCAAAATATCATCCGCTCCAGGCAGTGGAGCAAGAAATCATCGGCGTGTTTCAAGAGCATTTGCATATTCGCAGTACGGTAGACCGCACGGCGCTTGAGCCGGCGCAGCTGGATTCATACGATCTGTGCATCTCGTACACGGACAGCTGGAGAGTTCCGGTATCGCCGGAACAAACCGCTGGACTCCTCGCTTACGTAAGCGGGGGAGGCGGGCTACTTGTGATCCACAACGGCATCTCGCTGCAGGCGAGATACGAGCTGACGCAGCTGGCCGGGGCGAAATTTACCGGGCATCCGCCGTATGGTCCGCTTGCATTTACCCCCGCCGAAGGCGCGGAAGGGCATGAGATCATGCAGGGTATCGCCGCTTTTGAGATGGACGAGGAGCCATACCGGTTCGACTTCGACCCGTTCACCGAGAAAACGGTGCTGCTGGAGTATACGCACGAAGGAGCGAAGTGGCCCGCCGCTTGGGCGCAAGAGTACGGCTTGGGCCGGGTTGTTTATTTGATGCCCGGACACCATGTGCATTCGTTCCGGCATGACGTATACCGCAAGCTGATTGTCCAAAGCGGGTTGTGGGCGGCAAGGAGAAGCAGCGTTGAAGCTGCGCGGTAAACTTGTCATTGTCGCCGGCTCGGAACTGAAAATCTCCGGCGGATTGGGCGTGTAGGCCGCTGAGCGGTTCCTGCGCGCTGGAGGGGATTTTGTTGGTTTGAAATAGGCAGCAGATGAGCAGAACGGCCGGAATCCCGTGTCCATCCCCTCCAGTGCGCTAAAGCCGCTCAAAGCACAATAAGGACCCGGCGATCTGCCGAGGCCACTGAAAAAGCAGCTTAAGTGAGCGAAATCATGTTGGAGAAGCGCCAGCGTTCGCTTTTGTCCCCGAATTTCACCTGCAGCAAGCAGGTACATTCAAGAAATTCGGGAACAATTGGCGATCGTAAGCATGATTCGCTCATGCAGCTTCACTTTTTTCAGTGGCCTCCGGTCTTCCGCCGTGTCCTTTCGCGTCCTTACTGGTGGCGGAACTCCGAAGGAGTCAACCCCACTCTTTTTTTGAACAGGCGGCTGAAATACTTCTCGTCGGCGTAGCCGACTTGGTTCGCCACCTCGTATGTGCGCAGCGGCGTATCCTTCAGCAGCCGTTTGGCATGCTCCAAGCGCACTTGAATCAAATAGTCGGTCAGATTGATGCCTTCAACCTGCTTGAACAGAAAGCTTAAGTAAACGGGAGACAGCAGCGATTCCGCAGCCAGACTGTCGAGGGACAAATCCTGAGCGTAACGTTCGCCGATCAGCTCTTTTGTTTTTTCCACGACGGCGTGTTTGCCCGATTTGCGCATATCGGTCGTCAGCGTCAGCAGCTTCCCGAACAGACGGCGCAACGTAGCGCCAAGCTGCTCGATGTCCGAAGCGCCCCAGATGGAATCGATATCCTCTTGGGTCAGCACCTCATCTTGTTGAAGCTGCGGATGAAGCTCGCCGAGCGTGTGGCTGGAGGAGATGAGCGCTTGCAAGCTTTGCACCTTCGTTGTCTGCACTGGCATTTCGTGCTGCTTGAAATGTCCGATGAACTGATCGAGCCAATCGTTGAGCTGATCTTCGTTGCCAAGCTTCAACGCCATCCGCAGCGGTTCGCCCGGAACCGCGGATTCCACGAACGTTTGTAACGGCGGTTTTCCGCCAAAAGTCTCTTGTTCCCATTCCAGCTCATGAATGAAAATAATTTCGTTGGGTCCGGTATAATACTTGTATTCCAAAGCTGTTTTGGCTTTGTCCCAAGCCGCTTTTACGCCGCTGGCCGGACTGTCGTCCGAAAAGCAGGCCCCTACGGTGGCATAATAACGCAGTGTGCCGCTTAAGTTGGCGATCAGCTGGCGCAAGTCATGGCGCAGCTTCTCCATATCGGCTTTGGCCGCATTAACCATCAGCGCAAAACGCTCCTGCGATTCCCAGAACAGGCAGCGGCGCGGCCAGCTTTGCAGCGTCTCCGATGCGATATTCAGCACGGCAAAATTGATCAGCTGCTGGTCCTCGTAGCCGTAGTTTTTCGGGTAATCGGGGTGTTCCTCGATCTGCAGACACATCGTGTAAAACGTTCCGTCCACGAGCGGAATGCCGAGATAGCCGGTTTTTTCTTCGAACACCGCTTTATGAAGTTGGGCGCCGTCGAGCAGGCTGCGCAGAAAACGGTCGCGCATCAGCGGCAAATTTTCCTTCACCTGCCGCTTCAGCTTCCGTTCTTCCTCCCACTCTTTTTTGATCCGCAGCACCACCTTTTGCAACTGGTCGATATCCGGCGGTTTCAGCAAGTAGTCGGCTGCACCGAGCTGGATCGCCTGCTGGGCGTAGGTGAATTCGTCATGGCCGCTTAAGATGACCGACTTGATCGGCAGACCGCGTTGCTTGACGATCCGCAGCAGCTCCAGCCCGTCGATGATGGGCATTTTGCAATCGACAAGGATCAGTTCGGGTTGATGCTCTTCGATGGCCATGAGCGCTTCTTCGCCGTTCCCGGCAGGCGCGATCCACTCAAATCCCCAGCTTTCCCAATCGATCAGCGAGCGCAGCGCTTTCGGCACGATAGGTTCGTCGTCAATGACCATCACTTTCATACAATTCCCTCCATTGCTCTTCCGAATGAATTAACGGGATGCGCAGCGATATCGCCGTGCCTTGCCCGATGTGGCTGTGAATGACCAGCGCGTAGCGGCGTCCGAACAGCATCTGCAGCCGCTCGTTGACGTTGCGCACGCCGTAGCCGCCCCGGCTTTGTTTTGGAACCTCCAGCAGCCGCTCCACCTGATCAGGGGGCATGCCGCAGCCGTTGTCTTCGATCAAGAAGTGGATATGATCATGCTCGAGTTTTCCGCATATCCGCAGCACGCCGGGTTTATCGGGCGATTGCTTGTTGAAGGCGTGCAAAATGGCATTTTCCACAATCGGCTGCAGCACCAGTTTCAGCGTTAAGTACGGCTCGATCGCATCGTCCATGTCGAGTTCGGGCGTAAACCGGTTCGGGAAGCGGGCGTGCTGGATGCGGATATACGCTTTGATCTGCTTGAGTTCATCGCCGACCGTGTAATAATCCTGTCCTTTGTTCAGCGACAAACGGAACAACTGGCTGAGCGAATAAACGACCTCGGCGGTCTGGTTGTCTCCGTTGATTTTGGAATTGAGAAAAATAAAATCAAGCGTGTTATACAAAAAGTGCGGTTCGATCTGTGACTGCAGATTGCGCAGCTCAATCATCTTCTGGTTCGTTTGGCTGACGTACACTTTGTGAATCAAGTCGTTCAGCTCGCTTACCATCTCGTTGTATTTGTGGCCCAGCATGCCGATCTCATCGCGTGATTGGACCGTAACCTGCTGGTTAAAGTCGCCGCGTTTGAAATTGTGCATCGACCGCAGCAGCGTTTTGACCGGCTGGGTAATGCCCCGCGACAGCAAAGCGGAAATTACGGTAATGACAATCAGCAGCGATAATGAAAGCACAATCGTAATTTTCAGGAACAGCGCATGCTGCTTCGTAATTTCCTCCATTGGCGTCAGAATGACGACGGTCCAGCCAAACGTGTCGATGGAGGAGGTTGTCGTCAAATAGTTGACGTTCATCAGCTTGAAGGTGGCGGTATTTTTCAGCTGCAGCAGGCTTTTTTTCAGCTCCAGATTTTCCGCCATCTCGGTGCGCAGCTCTCGATTTTCCTGGCCCATGGACACAAGGTTGTAATTGTCGTCGAACAACAGAATGTTGGTCGATTTGCCGATCGATACCTGCTTGATCGATTCGTCGATCGCCTCGCGATTGAAACCCAGATAAAGCGCGCCTAATTTTTGATCGGGCTCGTAAATGTTGACGATCCGCCGGCCCAGCAGCATCTCATTGTACGAATGCGGGTAGGTGAAAAGCGGCGACGTGTAAAATTCCCAATGCGGCTTGCCGTCTTTGGCGGCGGTCGCCATATAGGTCGTCGAGTTTTTGAAATCGCTGTACGGAATGACTTGCCTGTAAAAATTGACGAAGTCGCGGTACATATATCCGTTCTCCCCGTACAGGATAATAAAGGTAATGTACGTCTTGGCCCGCTTTAAATTCGCCAAAAAATTGTATAGATTGGAGTCGGAGTAACTTGTCTGCTTTGGCGCGGGTTCCGACAGAATGCTTTGAATCGTTTCGTTGTTGCCGATAAAATCGCTGATGTCCTGCGCGTCGCTCAGCATCATGCCGATGTTTTTGCCGATCAGCCGGGAGATCTGGGTCTGGTTGTTCTCGGTCTGCGTCTGCAGAAAATTGGTCGCCATCAAATAAGAGAACGTACCAAGGCTGATGACCGGGATCAGAATCATGATGAAGAAGTATACGAAAATCTTGTTGTGCAATCGGCTGAATGTGAACATAGGTCGTCTGTCACCTGCTTGTGGGTGTAAGCTTTGGCATTACTGTAGCAAAATAAAGCGGCTCGTTCAATACAAAAACCGCCATTTCCGGCCTTTTCCTGACGAAGTCCACCAAATCTAGAATGAGTCACCTTGTTTGCACGCCCGTATCGAAATATGATTAACCTTGTAAACAACAACGTCGAAGATCCGGAAGGACTTGAGATGGACTTTCGAAAGTCCTTCCATATTGCTATCGACAATCAATAGGAGGTTATCCGACGATTCATTGATTTCGTGAATATTTATTCACAAATGATGGAGGGAAAAGGAATGCCCTGGAAAGTTTACGTCCGCCTTGAAAACCGCGTTTTTACCGCAAGGTAAATTAAAGAAAAAACACGGTTTTCACGAGCGGTGGAAGGGCATCCTTTTTCCCGGAATCAGCAGATGTGAATAATTATTCACCACTTCGTCGGATAAACTCCTCAACCTACAACCTATCAGGGAGGTAAACACATGAGACAAATGAAAAAGGGGTCATTGGTCGCAACCAGTTTGCTGTTGTCCTCAAGCCTGCTGTTTGCTGCTTGCAGCGAAAAACCGGCGGAAAATGCAGCGGCGCCGTCTCCGGCACCTGCAAAAAGCGGCGAAGCCGCTAAACCGGCAACACCGGCAGGCATCGATATGAAGACGGTGAAAGCGAATATCCGCTGGGTATATCCGGGTACATCGGAGTCGGAGAAAGAATTCGCCGAAGGTTTCAAACAGAAGATGAAAGAGAAATATCCGAATATCGATATCGAAATTATGTACATGTCCTGGGCCGATATGGAGAAAAAAGTGGCCGTTATGGTCAACAGCGGCGACGCACCGGACATTATGGCTTTGCAGGACGTATCCAACTGGGCGAAAATGGACGCGCTGGAAGATCTGGCGCCGTATTTGGACCGCAAGGAGTCCTCGCTGCATAAGGATACGTTTAACGAAGCAACGCTGAAATACGCTACGATCGACAACAAGGTATACGCACTGCCGGCGGCATCCAACGCCTTCTCGCTGATTGTTAACGAAAAAATGCTCGGCGATGTCGGCATGAAGCTGGAAGATCTCAAAACTTGGGATGACGTGGAAAAAGCGGCCAAGCTGATGACCAAAGACGGCAAATACGGTTTCGGATATCCTCTCGGCGCAGCGCGTTTCGCTTTCCGTGTGCCGTTTACGATGGGTTACAGCAACGACCTCGTGATCAGCGACACGTCGGATGCTTCCAAACAAAAATATATTGAACTGCTGAATCATTTGAAAAATCTTGAGCCCTACAACCCGAAAGCACATGTCACCTGGGGTTATCCGGAAATGCACAGAGCGTTCGCCAACGGCGAAGTGGGCATGATCGCTTCAGGTACGTTCTACTCGTCTAACGTATACAGCATTAATCCCGACATTATCGGCGTATCCCGCAACATCGCTTATCCGAAAGGGCCGTCGGGCTCCAAGGCGAAAGCGCCAGTTTCCAGCTCCGGTTACGGCTTGCTGAAAGGCAGCAAAAACAAAGAGGTCGCTTGGAAGCTGCTGGAGGAAATGTACACGCCGGAGCAAAACAGCATTACCGCTGCGATCGTCAACGTCACCGCGGTGAAAACGACAAGCGCTGACGAAGTTATGAAGAAAGCGGAAAAAATTTACCCGAAAGCAATCGAAGGTCATAAGCGTATTCTCGCCGACATGACAAAGATGCTTAACGATAACAGCGTGGAAATGGACAAAATTTTAGGCCAGCCGGAAATGGAGCCGATCGTACAAGACAACATCATGAAGATGCTGACGAACAAGTCCACGCCGGAAGAAGCATACAAAAATATTAAAACCGAGATCGATAAAATCAAAGCACAATATAAATAAAGTTACCGCTGTAGACTCACCGGGGGCTCATGAGCGATTCATGCGCCCCCTTGTTTGTAAGAGGGGCTTTCGGAGAGGATGATACCGGAGATGGAACATAACCTGCAGTCCGCGAAGGCGGATACGCGAACTTTACATCGGCAGGGGCCGCTGCGCCGATTTTATAAAGAGCATAGCTTCGGCTACTTTTTGCTGGCTCCTGCCGTAATCTATTTGCTGGCATTTCAATTTTATCCGTTATTTGAAACGGTCAGGCTCAGCTTTTTTAACTATTCGCTTGTACGCAAAACATACAGCTTTGCCGGTTTCGGCAACTACGTCTATTTAATGACCGAGGATAAAAATTTCTGGCTTATCGTCAAAAACAGCCTCTTATGGGTGTTCGGTTCTACGCTGCTGCAAATCGCTATCGCGATTCCGGCGGCATTGATCCTTAACAACGCAATCAGAATGAGGGGATTATGGCGCGGACTTGTCATGGTACCGTGGGTGTCTCCCGTAGTAATTATAGGCATTATCTGGAAGTGGCTGCTCGACGGTCACTTCGGACTGGTCAATTATTATTTGCAGCAGCTTGGCATCATTAAAGAAGGCATCGTATGGCTTGGCGACGAGTTTTGGGTATGGCCGTCGCTGCTGCTGTCTTCGGCGTGGAAGGGATTCCCTTATGTGACGCTGATGTTTTTGGCCGGGCTGACCGGTATATCCAAAGAGATGCTGGAGGCCGCTTCGATTGACGGAGCGAACGCTTGGCAAAGATTCGGCAAAATCGTGCTGCCGCTGCTCAAGCCGATTATTTTCGTAACGGGTATGACGCAAATCATCTCCACGTGGACGAAGTTCGAAATGATTTGGGCGCTGACCAACGGGGGTCCGGGTTTTACGACAAGTATTTTGCCGACTTATTTGTATACAAACGCTTTTGTGTTTTTCGATCTCGGCAGAGGTTCGGCGATCGCCACACTGTCGATGGTGCTTGTGCTTATTCTTGTCGTCTTGTACACCAGATTGTTCCGCGGCGGCCAAGACGCATAAGTCAAGTTTACGAAGTGAGTTTTGCTTACGCAAAACTTGGCAGATGCTTACGAAGCGAGATTTGCTTGCGTAAAACTTAGCGAGTGCTTACGAAGTGAGTTTTCCTACGGAAAGCTCTTAGGCAATGCTTACGAAGTGAGTTTTTGCTAACGCAAAAACTTGGTAGATGCTTACGAAGTGAGCTTTCCTACGGAAAGCTCTTAGGAGGTAATTATGAGGGAATCGACGGCTTTCAGAGTGTTTAAATATGTGCTTCTGTTTCTGCTGATGGCTTTTACGCTGTTTCCGTTCCTGTGGCTTGTCGATACGACGCTGAAGTCCAAGGACGATATATTCGCATCCATTCCGACCTGGAAAATATCCCATCTGACGTTTGAGCATTATGCTTACGCTTTGAGCGAGAAGGGAATGAAGCTTGGCATTTTGCTAAAAAATTCGTTGATCGCCTGCATGATGACGGCGCTGATTACAGGCATCGTCTCCTGCCTGAGCGGTTACGGTCTGGCCAGATACAAGGTGCCCGGACGGGCGCTGGTTGTGATTTTGCTGGTGCTGGCGCAAATGATTCAAGGTCCGCTGATCATGATCCCATGGTATAAATTCGCTTCCGCGGCCGGATTGCTGAATACGAAGATAGTGCTTGTGCTGATCTACAACACGATGACGATCCCCGTTGGCGTCTGGATTTTGAGCGGCTTTTTCGAGAGCATTCCGAAGGAGTTGGAAGAGTCGGCGTATATGGACGGGGCGAGCCGGCTGCGCACGCTGTTTTCCGTAATGGTTCCGCTTGTCCTGCCCGGACTTGTGTCCATCAGCTTGTATTCGTTTATTTTAAGCTGGAACGATTACCAATACGCTTTGATTTTGACAAGTTCGCTAACCGCCAAAACCGTACAGGTCGGCATCGCCGAGGTGGTGGAAAGTATGGGGGCGGCGAACTGGGGCGGCATATTGGCCAGCGGTGTGATCGTTGTGCTGCCGATTATCGTTTTGTTTGCGGTCATTCAGAAGTTCCTGATTCAAGGTTTGACGGCCGGAGGCGTCAAGGGATAACTTGTGCCCGGTTCATTGGTTGTGTTCAGGGGATAACGCAAATGAAGAGGAAATCAACCGCAGCTTGAAAAAAGCTGAAATTGTCGCGTAAATACAGCAAAACCGAGTACATTTGAAGCTGGAGGATCTGCAGATGAACATATGGGAATTGTTTGGCTTAAAAGGAAAAGTCGCTTTAATTACGGGAGGAGCCCGCAATCTGGGCTTCGATATGGCTGAAGCGCTAGCGGAAGCAGGAGCCGATGTGGCGATTACAAGCCGCAGATTGGCCGATGCGCAAACTTCCGCAGAGTCGCTCGCCGGGCGGACGGGCCGCCGCGTGCTGCCGCTGCAGGTTGACGTCGGCAGCGAGGAGCAGGTCGAGCGAATGGTTCGCGATGTACTGGCCGAATTCGGCCGGATCGACATCTTGATCAACAACGCCGGCAATGTGACAAGCACGCCGGAAACGGGACCGCTGGAGAAGCGGTCGCTGGAAGATTGGAACGAGGTCATCCTTTCCAATATGACGGGCACGTTCCTGTGCGTGAAGCATGTGAGCGCGCTGGCGATGATTCCGCAGCAATCGGGATCGATCATTAACGTCGGTTCGGTGACGGGCATTATCGGCAAGGACCGGAGGGTATATGCGGGGACATCGATGGGCGGTGCGACGATCGACTACCATGCGGCCAAAGGCGGCGTCATCAGCATGACCCGGGATATGGCCGTTTATTTGGCGCCGCAGCACATTCGCGTGAACTGCATCAGTCCGGGAGGGTTTCTGCGCGGACAACCGGAGCCGTTCGTGAAGGCGTACAGCGAGACGATCCCGATGGGCAGGATGGGACAAGACGGCAAAGAAATTAAAGGCGCCGCATTATATTTGGCTTCGGAAGCTTCATCTTATGTCACGGGCCACAATCTTGTGGTCGACGGCGGGCTTACCATATGGTAAGAGGTACCGGACCGATGAACAAAAGCTGGCAGGATCTTCGTGTGCTGATCGCCGGCTGCGGATCGATCGGCAGACGGCATGCCGAGGTGCTTCACGGTCTGGGCGTGCGCGATTTGCTGGCCTGCGATCCCGCACCCGAGCAGCTAGCGGGACTTATTTCCGGCACGCCGTCTGTCGCCGCCTGCGCTTCGTTTGAGGAAGGGTTGGAGCGGCGGCCTGATGCAGTTTACATCTTATCTCCAACCCGGCTGCACATTCCGATGGCTAAACAGGCGATGCAAGCGGGAGCCCATGTATTTATGGAGAAACCGCTGTCCGATACGATGGAAGGCGTTGACGAATTCGAGCGTTTTGCGGATGAAGCCGGCAAAGCGGTGATGGTCGGGTTGTGCTTCCGTTTTCACGCGGGGATCGTTCAGGCGAAAAAATGGGTCGAGCAAGGCCGGATCGGCCGGGTCGTTTCCGTGAGGGCCATGATGGGGGAGCATTTCCCCGACATCCGTCCCGATTACAAGTCGACGTATTACGCCAAATATTCCGGCGCCTTCGAGCTGATGCACGATTTGGACTTGGCGATTTGGTTTGCCGGCCAGTCCGTCAAACAGGTGCATGCAGTGTACGGCTCTTTCAGCGACATCGGCATTGAAGCCCCTGATGTGGCGGAGCTGCTGCTGGCTTTCGAAGACCGCTGCACGGCGACCGTGCATCTCGACTTTTTTCAAGCTCCGCGCAGGCGGCAGCTGGAGATTATCGGCACAAGCGGCACGATAATCGTGCAGTTCGGCTCTTGGGAACACTGCATCGTGTCATGTGGGACCAGAGGCAGCGATAGCTGGGAGCATGTGCAGCTGGATACCGACCGCAATGATATGTTCCGCGACGAGAGCCGGCACTTTTTGCAGGCTATTGCCGGCGGCAGCCCGGTCCAATGCGGAATTTCGGGGGCGAGAAAATCGCTTGAGGTCATTCAGGAAGCTTATTTAACACAAAAGAAATGATTTGTAACATAATTGAAATGTGTTTTTCATCTTTCCTTAATGTAAGGTGCCTATAATAAACAGTGACCCCCTTTTTAATATATAAATCCTTAAGACCCACGGCCCGTTGCCAGTGGGTCTCTTTGTGTCTTGCTTTACTTGCCCGTTCCGGGAAGAGTATAGTTGAAGCAGATATGCCGCTGCACAGTAGTATAATACCGCTCTATCGGCCCAAAAATAACGGAGGTGGATGCAGCATGCAGCAATTTCGCGCACTTGTGCTGGAACAGGAAGGCGAACGAATCGCGGCCAACATTCGGACAAGGACTTTGGCCGATTTGCCGGCGGGGGAAGTTACCATCCGCGTACAATATTCGAGCGTTAATTACAAAGACGGCCTCGCCGCCACAATAAACGGCGGAGTCGTTAAATCGTATCCGCTTGTACCGGGTATCGATCTTGCGGGAACGGTGGCCGAATCCTCCGATTCCCGTTTTCGCTCCGGCGACAAGGTTGTTGTGACCGGTTACGGAACCGGTGTTTCGCATGACGGAGGGTACAGCGAATATGCCCGCGTTCCGGCGGATTGGGTTGTGCCGCTTCCGGCAGGGTTGTCGGTCAGAGAAGCAATGGTGCTTGGCACGGCCGGCTTTACGGCTGCACTGTCGGTCCATAAGCTGGAACATAACGGGCTGCGTCCCGATAGCGGACCTGTGCTGGTGACGGGAGCGACCGGCGGCGTAGGAAGTTTGGCTGTCGGCATGCTGGCTAAGCTGGGGTACGAGGTCGTGGCCAGCACAGGCAAACAAACGGAGCGCGACTACTTGCGCAAACTTGGCGCAAGCGGCATCATCTCTCGCGAGGAACTGACCCCTGAGCGCATCCGTCCACTGGATAAGCAGCGCTGGGCGGGAGCGGTCGATCCGGTAGGCGGGAAATCGCTCGCTTATGTGTTGAGCGCCTTGCGGTATGGCGGCAGCGTCGCCGTCAGCGGTTTGACCGGAGGCACCGAGGTGCCGGCGACGGTACTGCCGTTTATTTTACGCGGAGTGAGTCTGATTGGCATCGATTCGGTCGAATGTCCGATGGATGTGCGCTTGAAGGTGTGGGAACGTTTGGCCGGCGACTTGTATCTGGGACAGTTCCTTGAAGAATCGATCGACAGGGAAATCGATCTGGATGAAGTACCGACGGCGCTCGCCGACATTATGCAAGCCAAGATGCGCGGCCGCGCTTTGGTCAAGCTATAACGGAGCTGCGGGGCGCAAGCGCCCTATGGTAAGCGAATTGGTTCCAGAATGAGCGACTGCGGTTCAGGTGAAATTTTTCTTGCAATACAACTTGTGGAGGGGATTGGGATGAAAACAATAACAGCGGCTGCTATGGCGGATTCGTTCATGGAGCAATATCCGCTAGTGTCCGATATGCCGTTTCAAAAACGAAGAAGCTGGAACTACGAAAACGGCTGCATACTGACGGCGCTGGAGCGGCTTTATGATAAAACCGGGGATGAGCGTTATTACGATTACATAGTAAAAAATATGGACTTGTTTATCCGGCCGGACGGCACGATCGATACATATCAATTAAATGAATACAATGTCGATCAGATCAATCAGGGCAAAGCGCTGTTTTTGCTGTACGAGGAAACAAAGCAGGAGAAATATTTGAAAGCAATCAAGCTGCTGGTCGCCCAACTGAAGGGACATCCGCGAACAAGCGAAGGCGGGCTGTGGCATAAGAAAATTTACCCGTTTCAAATGTGGCTCGACGGCGTGTATATGACATCCCCGTTTCTGGCTGCCTATGCGGCGCAATTCGGAGAGCACGAATGGTTCGATGACATTGCCAAAGAAATACTGCTGATGGAAAAAAGATCCCGCGACCCGCACACCGGCCTGCTTTACCACGGGTGGGACGAGAGCCGCGAGCAGCTGTGGGCTGACATGGACACCGGCTGCTCGCCGCACTTCTGGGGCCGGGCGATCGGCTGGTATGTGATGGCGGTCGTTGATGTGCTTGATTATATGCCTGTCGACCATCCGCAGCGCGGACAAATTATCGGCGTCTTCTATCGGCTTGCCGAAGCGATCATGAAGGTGCAGGATCTGGAATCGGGGTTATGGTATCAGGTGATGGACCTGGGGAACCGGGAAGGCAACTATTTGGAAGCATCCGGCTCGTCCATGTTTGTATGTGCGCTGGCGAAAGGCGCGCGTCACGGTTATTTAGGCGGAGCTGCTTTGGAAGCGGCCCGCCGCGGTTACCGCGGGCTGGTGGAACGTTGTGTTGTCAGCGATCCGGACGGCAGCCTGCATCTTGACCACATCTGCAGCGTCGCCGGGCTTGGCGGCAACCCGTACCGCGACGGCTCGTACGAATATTATATCAGCGAGCCGACACGGCGGGATGATCCAAAGGGCTTTGCGCCGTTTGTGATGGCGTGCCTGGAAATTGAAGCGGCTGACGAAGCAACGGAGCAATAACACGCCGAGAAACAGCAAGAAGAAAAAGCCCTGACGACATGTTGTGGCCACTGAACAAGTGAACGCCGCATGAGCGAATCATGCTTCCGATCGCCAATTGTCCCCGAATTTCTTGAATTTATCTGCTTACGGCAGGTGAAATTCGGGGACAAAAGCGAACGCTGGCGCTTCTCCAGCATGATTTCGCTCACTTAAGCTACTTTTTTCAGTGGCCTCCCACATGCTTGCCAGGGCTTTTTCACCTTAATTTCCACGCATCAGCCTTCCGCCGCGCCGGCAGCCCTGCCGGAATTCATCTGTCCCTGCATCAAGCGGTATGCGGTCAGCAGCAGCACGGCTGCGGCGCAAAGCAAATACATCCAACGGACGCTCGCGCTTGTTGTATCGGTGCCTAGAAAATAACCGTGCACCCATGCAAGCGCAAATATCGGATAAGACAGCATATGAATTGCGTGCCAAAGCGTCTTTTTCAGTTTATTTCGCAAATCGGTCGTCAGGATGACGATCAGCATGCCGAATAAGGCCAATGTCCCCAAACCGTTTAAAATAGGGTTGTTTGCAGCTGTAAACGGGATGAACACCTCGCTCCAGGCAAACGGCATATAAGGGTCGATCACCGTGATAATGCCATGCACAAAGCCAATGCCCGTTCCGGCAATTGTAGCGTACATATGCAGCTTGTACATGTTTGCTTTTGTTATGCCTTTCCAGAAGGGAAAGCTGTATAGAATGCCCAGGCATACCCCGGCTGTCAACAAGATAAACGAAACGATGCCAAAGCTGCGGATGATTTGCCATAACGGCAGCTGCAATATGAATTGAATCATGGGTGTTCACTCTCCGGTCTATAGGTTTCATGATGAATATGTTCCGTATCATATACATGATCCGGTTTCATATCGCGCCAGCGTGTGCCAAGCGATGACTTTTCCCCGCAAAAATAAGTTTCCCTATCCAGCGTAAAAGCAAGCGACTCAAATCGTCCCGCCGTTTTACGGGAGAAAAGCGGAAACCCTTCGCGCACCCCCAAAATGCAAATGGTTTTGGCCCAAATTTCGCATTCCACGGCATCCGGTCCGGTCACTGTACATTGTGCCGCATCACTTGAGCTTGGGAGCATCGTACGCGGATCAATCAGGTGATGCATGGTGCCGCGGCTTGTCATCCAACGCCTGCCCAGCGTGCTGGAAGTGGCTGCGGAGCCGTTAACAAGCTCCAGGAAGCCGAAGTCCGCCTCCACTCGCCAAGGATTCTCGATCCCGACGGTCCAAGTTTGCGCCGCGGCGTCCGGACCGCTCCAAACAGTTAGGTCGCCGCCGGCGTTGATGTACCCTCGGTTAACGTCGGCGGTTTCCCGCAAAAAGGCGGCAAGCCGCTTGGCGGTCCAGCTTTTGACGATACCGCCTAAATCGATTTCGGTTTGCGGCGGAAGCACAACCGATTTCATCGCCGGATCGAGGACATAAGAGTCCGCGATGGGCTGCAATTCCGCATCCGCGCGATTGCTAGTATGGATGCCGGCCATTTGGTCAAAAGTATCCATATAACCGGCTTCCCGCAAAGCAGGGAGAATCAGCGGCTCGAATGCGCCGCCCGTGAGGCTGCGGTACGACTGCGAAAGCAGCAGCACCTCCAGCATCGCTTCGGAAATGAAACAGCGTTTACCGGCCATCCGGTTAAGCCGGGCAAGCTCGCTATTCGGCATAAAGCGGCTGAATTTGGACTCCGCATAACGGAACCAGGCTTCGGCCTGAGCTGCGATCCGGTCTGCTTCTTCCTCGCGGCAGAGGAAACAGCAGTCTATGACGGTATTCATCGCCCGAAATTGAAATGTAATCATGAACGTCCCGTTCTTGTTTGTGTTTTTTGACCGGGAGCCGCATTGGACTGTGCCGATGACGAATCGCCGGAAATCGATCCGCCCCCGCGGCGCCCGTTACCGGTGCTGCCGACATTACTTCTTCGCGAATGCCTTTGGGTTCCGGCATCAAAGGAGCCGGATTGTTTGTGCCATTCGTCCATGACCGGATCCTTAGCCGAAGCTTGTGCGCTGGTTGTATGTTTGGCCGACGCAGTTGCGTCGGCATATGCCATGGCGAATGCGGGGCTGTCTTTTACTTGCTGCAACAAGACGGCGAGTCCAACTGCACCGACCGCGCCGATTTGCCATTTAAGCCATTTTGAAGTTTTCATGCGGGTATGCCCCTCTGTTCACGTTTTTTTGATTTCAGTTTTATTATGCGGCCCATAAATTAAATCGTTCTTAAGCTCCGCTGAATCTTTACTGAAGTCCGAAATATGGCCTGAAAACCCCCATTTTGCGATATTCAGCCAACGTTCAGCTTGCATTCAGACGCAATTAAGCGACAACGCGGATAATGGAAGTAATCGATAAACAATTGGTGTAAAATGGTATGGGGGGCTGGTACGATGCGTCAATTAAAAGGAATCAAAATACTGCTTGTGGACGACGAACCGAATATACTGCAATTTCTGGAGCTGGGACTTCAGAATGAGGGGTTCGAGGTGTGGACGGCTCAGGACGGCATGACGGCGATTACGCTGGCGAAGCAGCATCAGCCTCATGTTGTGATCTTGGACGTGATGATGCCGGGAATGGACGGATTCGAAGTGTGCCGGATGCTCAAAAAAACGGAAAATGTCGCAGTCATCATGCTGACCGCAAAAGAAGAGGTCGAGGATCGGGTCAAGGGGCTCACCTTGGGCGCGGACGACTACATGAGCAAGCCGTTCAGCTTTGAGGAGCTGCTGGCGCGCATTCATGCCAGAATCCGCAACCATTTTCCGAATTTGCTCGGCGAAGTGGTGAACGGTCCGTTCCGGATCGACGACCGGCGCAAGGAAATCAGCTACAGCAACCGGGTGCTTGAGCTGTCGCCGACCGAATACGAGCTGCTGAAGTTTATCGTCATCAATCATGGCCTGGTGCTGAGCAAAACGATGATTTTGGATAAAGTGTGGGGTTATGATTTTGGCGGGGAAGAAAATATCGTTGAGGTATACATCCGCTCGCTGCGCGAGAAACTGGGCGACCGTGAACATAAATTAATCCGCACCGTCCGCGGTGCCGGTTACCGGGTAGATATCACATGACAGCGGCGATCAAGCGCATCAAGCGGTTTTTCTTCCCCGAGTCGCTGCGCTACCAGCTGCTGTCGCGTTCGCTGTTTATCATAGCGGCGCTGCTTCTGCTGATCGGACTTTTTCAATATTTTCTTATGCATCAGTTTTTATTCAGAAGTAAAGCTCAAACTCTGCAAAATCAGATTTTGGCGATTCCCGGGGAGGCGTGGCTGTTTTCAAGCAATATGCCTCGCAGGGAGGGACCGGGTCAAGGCCCCGGCCCTGGCCGCGGGTTGTTTATTCCGGAAACGCAGATTGCGTTTATCGATCCGCAGTTTAATTTAACCGAAGTGTCACAGCCGGCGGATAGCGGATCTATTCCGAGATTGCCGGAACAAACTTATTCGGAAGCGCTGCAGCAGAAAAAAATGATTCAGCAAGTCGTTAAAGACGAGGCCGGGCAGGAGCAACTGGTCGTGCTTCAGAGCGTTGGGAGCCGCGGCAAGACGGTTGGCGTTGTGCAGGTCGGCACGCCGACCAAACCGCTGATCGATGTGCTGATCAGCCAACTGCTCACCTTTCTGCTGCTTGCGGTTCTCGCTCTTGTCGCCGGGCTGCTCGGATTTCTGCCGGTGCTGAAGCGGACACTGGTGCCGCTGTCGAATATAGTCAGTACGGTCAGACAGATCGATGCCGGCAATTTGACGGAGCGGCTGCCGACCAAGCAAGGGCAGACGGAGATCGACAGGCTTTCCGTGTCCTTTAACGGCATGCTGGAGCGGATTGAATCTTCTTTTGAAGCGGAGAAAGAAGCGAAGGAGCAGATGCGCCGTTTTATCGCCGACGCGTCGCATGAGCTGCGTACCCCGCTCACGTCGATCCACGGATTTCTTGAGGTGCTGCTGCGCGGCGCGGTTCATCAACCCGAGCAGCTGCATAAAGCGTTGACGAGCATGTACAGCGAATCGGAGCGGATCAACAAGCTGGTTCAGGATTTGCTGCTGCTCGCCCGGCTGGACCGGACGCCTACGTTTGAGAAAACACCGGGAGATTTGGGCGACGTCGTCAAGGAGATGGAAACACAACTGAAGCTGCTGGCGGGCGAACGCAAGGTCAGCTTTTCTATTGCAGAGGATGCATACTGTGTGTTTGACCCGGATAAAATGAAGCAGGTGATCCTGAATCTGTTTCATAACGCAGTGCAACACACGGATGCTGCGAAAGGCCATATTCATATCTCGTTGGACCATTGGGAAGGCGGAATCCGGCTTACGGTGAAAGATAACGGCCCGGGAATCGCACAGGAGCATCTGACCTATTTATTCGACCGCTTCTACCGGATCGATACGTCACGGGCGAGAAAATACGGCGGAGCCGGCCTGGGGTTGTCGATCACCAAATCGATCGTCGATTTGCACGAAGGGACCATTGAAGTGGAAAGCGCAGAAGGAGCGGGTTGCGCCTTCCGCGTATGGCTGCCGGAACTGAGAGCAATTGAATAACGAGATGTCCCCCTGTGAACCAGGGGGATTTTCATGCTGTCACTTTTCTGGAATTTGCGTTCGGGTAAGTGTTTTTTCTTTTTTCACAATAGTTTGCTCGTATCTGGAAATTTTGTCTTCCAGACGTTCCAGCACTTTTTTCATATCCTCCATTTTCGTTGCGAGCTGGCTGTGTTGATCGACCAGGAGTTCTTTTCTAGTCTCCAATGTGGCATCGCCCTGCTGAAAAAGATCGACATATTCAATCAATACTTCAACCGGAAGACCTGCTCCCCGCATGCATTTGATAAAATCCACCCACTTGCAATCCTCAGCTGTATAATCTCTGATTCCGCTTTTATTGCGGTTCACTCGTGGAATAAGTCCGATTCTTTCATAATAACGGAGAGTATCATGGGACAAATTAAATTTTTCGCTTACTTCTGCTATCAGCATGCAGCCGCAGCCTCCTCATTCGGATCAAGATCGTCCATAAGCGGATAGGGCGTTCTTGCCGTTTATGTCAAATGGCCCCGATAACCCGATGAGGAACATAAGGTTCTTCCAGTGAGGCGATTTCTTCGGGCGTCAGCTTGATCGAAAGTGCGGCTGCCGCATCCTCGACATGAGACACTTTGGTAGCTCCGATTATGGGGGCCGTAACCGGCGTTTTCTGAAGCAGCCACGCAAGTGCGATGTGGCCTCGGGGAACGCCATGTTTTTCGGCGATGGCTGCGACGCGCTCCACGATCAGCTTGTCTGTATTTGCAGTCGCATCGTATTTGGTTTTCTGGACCTGATCCGTTTCGGAACGGAGTGTCGTTTCCGACCAGTCACGCGTTAATCTGCCTGAGGCAAGAGGGCTGTACGGAATTACGCCGATTTTTTCTTCTCTGCAAAGCGGCAGCATCTCCCGCTCCTCTTCCCGGTATATGAGGTTTAAATGATTCTGCATGGAGATAAACCGGGTCCAGCCTCGTTTTTCAGCCGTATGCTGCGCCTTGAGAAACTGCCATGCGTACATAGCGGAAGCACCGATGTATCGTGCTTTCCCTGCTTTCACGACATCGTGCAAAGCTTCCATCGTTTCTTCAATCGGCGTATTGTAGTCCCAGCGGTGAATCTGATACAAGTCTACATAATCGGTGCCCAAACGCTTCAGACTTTTGTCTATTTCGCTCATGATTGCTTTCCGGGAAAGGCCGGCGCCATTCGGGCCTTGATGCATGCGGAAATGAACCTTGGTGGCCAGAACAATTTCATCGCGGTTGGCATACTCCTTAAGCAGCCGCCCGACAATTTCTTCGCTTGTTCCATCCGAGTACACATTTGCCGTATCGAAAAAATTGATGCCAAGCTCCAATGCTTTTTTTATAATCGGGCGGCTGTTTTCCTCATCGAGCACCCATGGGTGCACCCACCGCTCCGCCACCCCAAAGCTCATGCAGCCGAGACAAAGCCGGGATACGTCCAAGCCGCTATTTCCAAGCTTTACATAGTCCATTGATCTTTCCTCGCTTTCGGTTAATTATCTATATTGCCTTCATAAGTAGTCTACTGTCTGGAGTTAACTCCAAGTCAAGAGGCCCTATTTAATTTTTTGAAAAAGAGATTGCTTTTCATACAAACTGCGACTATGATATTAGTAATTGGTCAATCAATAACTAGAAAACGAAAGGAGCGCGACAACATGGCAAAAGGCGCTTCGACCTCAGCTAACCGCCGGACGGACATTGTTTCCGCGGCAATCGAAGTATTCGCCGAAATCGGCTATTACCGGGCCACAACGGCGCAGGTTGCGGAACGGGCGGCGATTTCCCAACCTTACGTTTATCGCTTTTTCGCCTCCAAAGAGTTGTTGTTGCTTGAAGCGCTGGAAGTGTCTTGGCAGCGTGTTTTGCAGGCATTTACACAGGTGAGACAGTCAGTGGCCCCCGAGCGCCTGGAGGAAGGTTTTATTATGGCTTATGAAGAAATCGCCCGGTCCCACCAAAATGAAATTTTGCTGCAGATGCAAGCCCAGACAATCCAAGAGGAGCCGATCCGCGAAGCGATGCGGCAGGGGATATCGCAGGTAAAACAGCTGGTTCTGGAAGCTTTTAAGCAAGCGGGCATGGAGGAACCGGAGGCAAGAACATCCGATTTTTTGGCAAGAGGCATGTTGTGTAACGTATCTATGGCGCTGGGGATGGATGACTTGATCGTAAAAAGAAAGCAATAAATTTTTTTCAGCATTTGTAATTGATCAATCAATAAATAAATAAAAAGGAGATGGCAACATGCAAAAAGCAATTGTTTTAGGTGCGACCGGCGGGGTAGGAAGTCCTTTGACTGAAGAATTGATTCGGCGCGGGATCGAGACGGTGGCATTTGGCCGATCGATGGCGAAGTTGGAGAAACTCGCCCAACAATTGGGGAATCCGCCGCTGCTGCGGCTTGAGGCGGGGGATGCTTTTGATGAGGAGCGACTTGTTCGCGCGGCTGCCGGGGCCGACGTTATTTTTCACAGTGCCAATATGCCGTATCACGAAATGGAGACCCGTCTTCTGCCGCTTGGCGAAGCGGTGATGGGAGCGGCGGAGCGTCTGGAAGCCAAGGTGGTTGTTGTGGACGGGATCTATCCGTACGGAAGAAGGACAACCGCCAAGGCTAATGAGGAGCATCCGAAATTTCCCCACACGAGGAAAGGAAAGGTCCGGCTTGCCTATGAAAAGCTGATTTTTGACCCGCGCTGGCGCAAAGCCAAACCGCTGATTGTAAGGCTTCCCGATTATTACGGGCCTTCGGCTCAAGCGTCCTATCTATCCCCAACATTCGAAGCGATTGCCGCCGGTAAACCGGCTCCTTTTATCGGAACGATGAGCATTCCCCGCGAGTACGTTTATTTGCCCGATGCGGCACGTATGATCGTAACGATTGCCGAACGTACTGATTCCTACGGCCAAAATTGGCACATCCCCGGTCCGGACGTTATCTCCGGGCATGAGCTGGTACGATATGCCAGGAAAGCAAGCGGAAAAAGCAAACCTGTCATTTCGCTCGGACGTTTGGCATTGTCGTTGGCGGGTCTGTTTCATCCGGTCATGAAAGAAGTCGTGGAGATGCTTTATTTGACCGAAGAGCCTTTCGTATTAAGCGGCGAGAAGTATGAACGGACATTTGGCGCGATCGGCTGGACACCGCACGAACAGGCCGTGTCGGATACGATACACAGCTTGATGCGGCGAAATGAACTCCCGTTTTGAAAGGCCGGGACAACGGTGCCGACACGCAGCGGACTTTTCTGCCGTAAACTGCTATAAAGCAAGTAGGAGGAGGCGGCGGTATGAAAGGGATGTGGAAGGAAGGTTTTAATGTAATTACCGGGAATAAAGATTTGCAGAAGATGTTCAAGGATATGGAGAAGCTGGCCAAAGAGATGGATACGCTTATGAAGAAGTCCGAAGAGCTGGGCAAAAAGAAGAAATGACCGGATTCCGTCTCCGGCCAAGAGAAGTACCACGGGCAGCAAACAAGCTGCTCTTCTTTTTTTGTACGGGTCCGCATAAGCTGTACCATATGTCTGTTAACGAGGATCAGGAGGTTGCCATGTTCAGACGGCGATGGAAAAGCAAGCCGACCGGCGCAAAACATATCAAGCGTAATGTGTTTTTGGCGCTGCTGATTATGATGCTCTTTTCGCTGCAGTCGTTTATTTACATAGAAAAAAATCTGAAGCCGCCGCTCATGAATTTGGCAAAAATCCGCATCAAACAGATTGCCACGGAATCGATCAACCAGGCCATTATGGAGCGGATGACGGAGGCAGCGCATTATGATAAGCTGATCGATTGGCGGACCGACAGCAACGGGAAAGTGACCGGCTTTTCGCTCAACTATGCGGAACATATGAAAATTACCGCGGAGACGATCTCTACCGTGGAGAAGCTGCTGAAGGGACTTAAAGATATGCCTGAGCATATTCCGCTTGGTCAGGCTATGAACAGCGCCATTCTCGCATCGTTTGGCCCGGACATCCCGATCCGGCTTGTTCCCGCCGGAGCAGCCAAGGTTGACGTCAGCACCAGGCAGCAAAACGCCGGAATCAACATGGTGCAAGTTGAAGTTTACTTGCGTATTATCGCCGAGGTGACGATTATCATTCCGTTTGACACCGAATCGGAGATTGTGGAAACGGAAGTGCCGATTTCGTATTCGCTTGTTGTCGGAGATGTGCCGACCTATTATTTTGACGGCAAAGGCAACCCTGTCGGAGGTACAGGAGGCATGCTCCCTCCGAATGTGTCGCTGCCGAATACTAACACTACGGCTCCCGCCAAGCCGGGAGATGCCGTGAAGAAGCCGTAGGATTGACATAGTAAATAAAAAGAGTCTTGACCGCCCTCAAGCAAACGGTTAAGGCTCTTTTTTCAGTTAACCGATTACGATTTGCCGCGGCGCCGCTCCTCGCGTTCCCATTTTTTTAAATGGGGATAGGGGTCAAACGACCAGTCGGACAATCCGTTGTCCCGGTACAGTCCGTAATGCAGGTGGGGCGGAAATTTGCCCGAGGTGCCCGGTTTGCCGTAACCGGAGCTGCCGACCCGTCCGATAATTTGACCCGGTTTGACGATATCTCCTTCTTTTAAACCTTTGCTGAATCCCGAGAGATGAGCGAAGTAATGGTATACATTGTTCAGGTCGCGAATGCCGACCCGCCACCCCCCGTACGGATTCCAGCCCATGACCTCGACGACGCCAAAAGCAGCGCTGCGCACTGGGACGCCGTACCCCGCAAAAATATCGGTACCCTCGTGGATCCGGTAACCTCCCCAGCCCCGGCTTGCCCCCCATGTGCTGCGATAGGTATAGTCGCTTTTCAGCGGCATGACAAACGTATGCTCATGCAGTTCCAGTGTATCGAATTGGGAATACAGTTTGGCAAACTGCTCGACCCGCTGCACACTTCTCGTATTTTGGTAGTAGTTCCATAAGCCGATTCGCAAGTCCTCGTTCACGGAACCGTTTTTCAGCAGCAGAGAAGCCATTGAATACAAAATATCCTCGTCGTTGTTCCGATCGGCCAGCCCGTCCCCCGAGCCGTCCCTCCCCAGTCCGTTAAATAACGAGATGGAGGTGACGTTCTGGTCTGCATGGTCCGGATTCATCATGCCGCACCATTGCAGCTCGCTGAAATAAATCGAAACGTTTTTGCCGCCGATCGGTCTTTTTTTCGCTAGCCCGATCGTACGCTCATATTGGTCGATAGCGGCTAAATAATACCAGGGAATTCCGGTTAAAGTTCCTACTTTATCGAACAATACTTTACGCTCGGCAAACGTTTTTTTCATATCGGCCGCGGCTCCTTGCGCATGGGCGGCGGGAGCGGGCAGCAGCGAAAGCGGCAGCAGGCCGCATAACATCATGGCGGTAAGGGAGCGCAGCCATCCGACTCTCATTAACGGTGACCTCCTTCATCCTTGCTTCTATCCCGCAAATTCGCGGAATTTGCGGTTATTCCGTGACGACCGCACGGATATAAGCGTCTTGTTTTAGGATGTATTGCGCCGCGTTTTTTTATCCAATAGTTAGGCGGGCCGGCTTTAAGATTTCGCCGGAACTTCCGCCGCGGCGGCATGCTGATCTTGCTTCCGGATGATTAGCCGGATTATGGTATAATATTGGCATTATTGGCGAAACCGGTTTCCGTGTGGAAAGCCTTAAAGGAGGGAGGGTTTCAGATGAGCTTTGACCATCGGGACGAGCATATAGACGATGACATGCTTGTCATTCAAGCAAATATTGACGATATGAACCCGGAGTTTTGCTCGCCGGTCAGCGACAGGTTGTTCGCGGCAGGGGCAAACGACGTGTATTGGATTCCCATTATTATGAAAAAGGGCCGTCCCGGCATTATGCTGAACGTCTTGGTGCAAGCGGATAAGCTGGAAGCGATGGAACAGGTTATTTTTACCGAAACGACGACATTGGGATTGCGGTATATGAGGGCGTCATGCCATCGGCTGGGCAGAGCATTTTATAACGTGGAGACACCATGGGGACCCATCTCGGTTAAGGCCGGATTTTATAAAGGGGAGCTGGTTCAGTACGCTCCGGAATTCAAGGACTGCGAGCGGGCCGCTCAACAGCATGGGATCCCGCTAAAAAGGGTGTATGAGGAAGTGAGGGCGCAATTTTTGCAGCAGCGGTCATAGCTATTCCTTAACCTGCGGTAGGGCTTCAAAATTCATCCAGCACCAAATCTGGGCGCCTGCATATGCTGAAGTATAATTTAGGGAGGTGCCCATAAATCATGATGAATAATCCGTATATGACAGCCGGCCAACCGGTTTATCAACTCGAACCCGAAAAGGCTGACTGGCTTAAACAACTGCACGGAGAAGCTTTTGACAGCTGCTCGAAGCATATCGGCAAATATGTGCGTGTCTTAACGATTACCGGCATGCAGGTCGAAGGCACAATTGTTCATGTCGATCCGACACATGTGTATATCCAGGTTAGCCAAGGGCAAGGATATCCGCAAATGAACCGGGCGTTTAATCCGTTTTTTTACAACGATATTATTTTGCCGTTGGTGCTTTACAACCTGCTTGTCATCTCGCTGCTTTAAAGCAGGGGAAACCCAAATAGCAACGACCCCGTTCCTTAAGATAAGGACTTCGTTTCCGAAGCGCTTATCCAAGGGGCGGGGTCGTTTTTGCAGCCTAGACAACGGCCGGGTTCTGTTTGTTTTTCTTCCCGGCTCGGGACATTCGGATCAATGAGGATGAGAATGTCCGTGCAGGTGTGGAAGGTCTTCGTTGGCAGCTTGTGATTTAAGCGTGTCGCTGTCGTGCAAATGCGGCTTGTGGCCGTCATGATCGTGCGCATGATGGTCGTGCTGATGCCCGTGATCGTGGCCGTGCGCATGATGGTCATGCTCGTGCTCGTGATGATCGTGGCTGTGCGCATGATGGTCATGCTCATGCCCGTGATCGTGGCTGTGCGCATGATGGTCATGCTCATGCCCGTGATCGTGGCTGTGCGCATGATGGTCATGCTCATGCCCGTGATCGTGGCTGTGCGTATGGTGGTCGTGCTCATGCCCGTGATCGTGGCTGTGCGTATGATGGTCATGCTCATGCCCGTGATCGTGGCTGTGTTCATGATGGTCATGGTCGTGCCCGTGGTGATCGTGGCTGTGTGCATGATGGTCATGCTCATGTCCATGGTGATGGTGATGATTGTCATGGGCATGGTGATGATCGTGCGCATGAAGCAAGTTGTCCTGCTGTACTTGCCATTTGCTCATCAGCGGATCGGATTGCCCGACGACGATGCGAAGCACATTCGGCTGGGTGGGCAGGTCGCGCGTGCCGGCCCCGTAGCCGATCGTCTCGACGATCATCGGCGGGATGCCACGCGAGAATTCATCGACCAGCCCGGCAATGATGCCCGCCCCGGTCGGTGTCGTCATCTCCAGCGTATACGGAGTTGGTGCGATCGGCAATCCTCTCATCATCTCCAGCGTTGCCGGAGCCGGGACCGGATATAATCCGTGATCGCACTTCACCGTGCCGGAGCCAAGCGGAACCGGTGAGGCGATAATTTTCTCGACATTCAAGGAATCGATCGCAAGGGCGACGCCGATAACGTCAACGATGGAATCGATGGCGCCAACCTCATGAAAATGCACCTTATCGATGGGGATATTATGAATCTTAGCTTCGGCTACGGCAATCTTATCGAAAATCGCCAAGGAGAGCGCAATGACGCGTTCGTTAAATCCGGACTCATTGATGTATTTGACAATTTCGCTATAATGGCGGTGAAGTGTCGGCGTCGCTCCGGGTTCTTGCAGCACGTCCATTTTCAATGCGGAGATGCCGCGTTTGTTGACCCGTTTCCAGCCCAGCGAAAAGGGCTCGACTTTGATTTTGGCAAGCTCGGACTCGACGTAATCCCGGTCCGCACCGGCATCGACCAAAGCGGCGAGTGTCATATCGCCGCTGATGCCGGAAAAGCAGTCCATGTACAGAACTCTCATGTTATCCCTACTTTACCGCTTTATTTTTGTGAATCGTGGCTGCGCTATATCCTGCACCGAAGCCGTTGTCGATATTAACGACCGAGACACCCGGAGCGCAGGAATTCAGCATCGCCAGCAGAGCGGCAATGCCGCCCAGACTTGCGCCGTAACCGATGCTTGTCGGCACGGCGATAATCGGCTTGGATACAAGGCCGCCTACGACACTTGCCAAAGCGCCTTCCATCCCTGCTGCGACGACGATAGCGTCCGCTTCGCGGATGAGGGGCAGACGGCGAAAAAGCCTATGTACGCCGGCAACGCCGACGTCGTAAATCCGTTCGACCCGGCAGCCCATCATTTCCGCGGTAATGGCCGCTTCTTCGGCAACCGGAAGGTCGCTTGTTCCGGCGCACGCTACGGCGATATAACCTTCCCGTTCGGGAACAAGCGGATTTTTCGTCCAAGTGAGGCAGCGCGCGCTTTCATGGTACACGGCTTCGGCAACCGCCGAAATAACCGCTTCGGCTTTATCAGCGCTGACTCTGGTAGCCAGCACGCGATCGGAATGCTGCATCAGCTTTTGAAATATCGATGTGATCTGCTCCGCCGTCTTGCCTTCGCCGAAGATGACTTCGGGAAATCCGGTACGCTTATGACGGTCGATATCCAGTTGGGCGAAACCCAAGTCTTCCACGCGGCTGGCTTCCCGGGCTTGCTTGATTTGTTCTTCAATCTGCTGCTTGGCTTCATCCGGATCGAGGTTCCCGTTACGGACAAGCTTTAATATGTCATCCAGTTGAAACATGGCTATTCACCTTCATAAGTTCGATTTTGGACATGCGGTCCCATACACTTACATAGTTTAGCATTTGTGTTATAATGTTAACAAGAGTATGGGCGTTTTACTTATGATTGAAAAGGGGTACAGAAGATGGCGATCGGCACCGAGAGAAAACCGGATTGGTTAAAAATAAAGCTTTCCGCAAACGAAAACTTCAAAGAATTGAAGAGTATGATGCGCACGAAGACGCTTCATACGGTATGCGAAGAAGCCAAATGCCCGAATATTTCCGAATGCTGGGCCAATCGGACGGCAACGTTTATGATTCTGGGCGACATTTGTACCCGCGCCTGCCGTTTTTGCGCGGTGAAAACCGGCTTGCCGACGGAGCTTGATCTGCAAGAACCGGAGCGTGTGGCCGATGCGTCGGTGCAGATGGGACTCCGCCATGTCGTGGTCACATCGGTGGCCAGAGACGATCTTGCCGACGGCGGCGCGTCGATTTTTGCCGAGACCATTCTGGCGATCAGACGGAAGTTGCCCTTGGCCGGCGTAGAGGTGCTTATTCCCGATTTTATGGGCAATGAGCAGTCGTTGCAAATCGTCATGGACGCGAATCCGGACATATTGAACCACAATATAGAAACAGTGGAGCGCTTGTCCGACCGGGTCCGCTCCAAAGCGAAGTACCGCCGTTCGCTGGAGCTGCTTGCCCGCTCCAAAGCGATGAAACCTTCCATTCCTACGAAATCGAGCATTATGATCGGAGTCGGGGAGGAATGGGATGAGATTTTGCAAGCTATGGACGACTTGAGGGCGGTGGGCTGCAACATTCTCACGATCGGACAGTATTTGCAGCCGACGCCGAATCATTTGACGGTCAAACAATATTACACACCTGAGCAGTTTGCGCAATTGAAGGAAGAGGGCATTAAGCGCGGCTTCGACCACGTAGAATCGGGTCCGCTTGTACGCAGCTCTTACCATGCGCATGAACAGGTGAAATCGGCGCGGCAAAGCTAGAAGGAGCTTTAAGACCGCTTGAGAGATCAGACAGGGGGATTTGAACCGTGATTCATATCGCAGGCCGTAACTATGAAGTCATCATCGATCATAAAAACGGCTGGAAACCCGAAGCGTTCAAGGAACGTTACAGCGAGGTGCTGGAGCGCTACGATTACATCGTCGGCGATTGGGGCTATAACCAGCTCCGCCTTCGCGGCTACTTCAAGGATACCCATCCGAAAGCAACAAAAGAATCATCGATATCCAGCGTTCAAGACTACTTAAACGAGTATTGCAATTTTGGCTGCGCCTACTTTATTATCGAAAAGACGGCTGCCGGAAAACAGCCGCAGCCGCAGCCGCAAGCGCAAGCTGCTGCGGAAGAATAAATGACGCAAGCGGCGAGGGAGGTCTTCGGCCCCCGCGAAAACAGCAACCACAAAAACCCGATTCCTTGGCGGATCGGGTTTTATTTGTGCTTTGAGTTACTTCAGATCGTAGCCGATAAACCCTTCGCGCACACGGCTCCAGAAAGGGAACGGGCGGAAGCGGGCGAACCGCACTTTACGTCCGGCTGCGACCATACAGCGGATGGACACGATATCGTTGCGCTGTACGTTCAGGTGGTCGATGGCCACCAGCACATTTTGCTTCGACTTCGGATAGATGTCGCAATGATGATGTTTCGGCAAAATGACCGGCGAACCAAGCGTCCGGTACACCCGGTTGTTGATCGATGCGATTTCGGCGATTTGAATGGCGTCAAGCGACGGATGAACGATGGCTCCGCCGAGACTTTTATTGTACGCGGTGCTTCCGCATGGGGAAGAGACGCAGATGCCGTCGCCGCGGAACGTTTCGAACGGTTCGTCGTTGATGTGAAGTTCGGCGACCAGCGTGATCTCGACGCCTTTAAGCGTAAATTCATTTAACGCCAGATGGGTTTCGACACCTGTTTCCGTAATGATCTGAACTTCCACAACCGGATATTTGACAACCTGCAAATTGCCGCTTACGGCGCTCTCGTGCATAAGCCGGGCGAGATGTTCGACTTCGTCGGGTTTCCAATCGGCAAAAAAACCAAGCCGCCCGGTATGAATACCGACAAAGGCGATATTGTCGAGCTGATCGCTGTATTGGTGGAACGCATGCAGCAGCGTGCCGTCGCCTCCAATGGACAGCACAATTTCAGGGGATTGCTCGTCAAGCAGCAAGCCGGAATCGGCGGCCAATTCGTGGAACCGCTGCATCAATTCGAAGGAGACGTCGTCTCCGCGATGTATGACGTTATATTTCATGGGGCCTCCTAAGCCATCAAGAATCTCCCTCCATCATAATCAATATTGCTTCATTAGACAATGCCGGCGCAAAAGTGCGGGATTTTTCTCATTTCAACATGGCGCCGAACGTTTTTTTCCATATCTTAAAAATGAGGAACAGCACGATGAGGACGGCGATGGAGGCGGCGAACGCGATTCCCGTCGAGGGGACGATCCAGCGGACCATATTCGACCACGGAGTAACGGGATCGATCAGCGGCAGAAAAACGGCCGAATCTTTGCGTAATCCCGCCAAAGGCTCCCATAACGCATAGACGGCTGCCGTGGCAAGCAAGCCATGGGCCAACCGGGACAGCAGAAAAGGCATATATCTAAGATTGGTGTGATGCAGCAGGCTGACGATTTGCGCATGCACGGACAGACCGCTCCAGGACAGCACAAATGCGGCGATCGCCGCTTTATGTACCAATGCGAGGCCTTCGCCCGCCTCGCCTGCCGCTTTCGCGCCTAACGTCACTTCAAACAGCCCGTTGATCACGGCTTCGGACAATGGCTGCGGAATCTGCAGCAAACGAAGCACAGAATCGCTCAGCATATAAAGCAAGCTCATGATCCGGCCGGCGGTCATGATTTCCATAATCACCGAGAAAAAAACGACAAGTCCGCCGATCACCATAATCAGCTGCAAGGACGAACGAACGGCCTGCTGCAGCATGGCGCCCAGCGGCCGGCCGTCCGCAAGCCGGGCCGCATGCATCGCTTTCAGCGCACGGAGCCCGATCCATTCGTTTTTGTTGGGCAGCGGCGGCATTTCGGTCGGTAGTTCTTTTGCGCCGTGAAACCGCAGAAACAGACCAAGCAGCGCGGCTGTCCCGTAATGAGCGATGGCGAGGATCGGGGCTAAGCTGACATCATGGAAAAATCCGACGGATACCGCTCCGATCAGAAAAATCGGATCGGATGTCGTTGCAAATCCGACCAGCCGCTCGCCTTCAGCGCGAGTCACCAGCTTCTGTTCCCAGAGCTGCGAGGTCAGCTTGGCGGCAACGGGATAACCCGAAGCAAAACCCATCGCCATCACGAACCCGCCGATGCCCGGTACGCGGTACAGCGGCCTCATGAGCGGATCCAGCAGCGTGCCGAAGAAATGAACGATTCCAAGTCCCAGCATCAGCTCGGCAATGACCAGAAAAGGAAGCAGTGCGGGAAACAGCACGTCCCACCATATGGAAACGCCCTTCAAGGCGGCATTTAACGACTCGTGCGGAAAAACGATCATAAGACAAATGGACGGCAAAGCGACAATGGCAACCAGATGAACCGCTGTGAAACGTTTGGTGGTCATGGGTCTCCTCCTTAAAGGCCAAGGCTTGCCGGCAGGCGCCGCGATGCGCTTGCCGATCGCTGATGTATATGCTGTGGTGTGGACAAACATGCGCAAGCCAATTTGAAGCGGAAGCATAAAGTTTGCGGGTTTACATAATATTACTGATATCGCGAATTTTATATGGTACAATGGAACTAATATGGGGATGGGGAGTGATCCAGATGATGGGTATTGTTGCCGGAATTCTCGTATGCGCGTTTGTTTATGTCATTAAGGAGACACTGATTGGCTCTGGAGAGGAAGATTTCGAAAGCTAGGTCCCCAAGGATGACATGACGACAACCGATGCTAATTGGCTCAATTAGCATCTTTTTTTCGCGCGATCTCCCCGAATCATTGGATTTTCGGAAAGGAACATATAACTTATGGAACGGCAATATGAGACGATTTATGAAGCCATAGGCGGAGCCCCGGTGCTGCGTAAGCTGGTCGAAGCTTTTTATCCCAAGGTCCAAGCGCATCCGCTATTGGGACCGTTATTTCCCGATAACATCATGCCGGTTATGGAGAAGCAATATATGTTTTTGACGCAGTTTTTCGGCGGTCCTTCGCTGTATTCCGATCAGTACGGGCATCCGATGATGCGGGCCAGGCATATGCCTTTCCCGATTACGCCGGAACGGGCGGAGGCATGGCTTTCCTGCATGTCGAAAGCGCTGGAGGAAGTAGGACTGGAGCCGCAGCTGCGGCAATTTGTGTTGGAGAGGCTGAAGGGTCCGGCGCATCATTTTGTCAATACGGAGAATTCGAATTAAAGGGGTGAGCGTCATCGAGCCGTTATTTCAAGTTAAGGTGCTCTGTTCGAATTGTGAAGCCGAATTTAAGTCTTCCCGGGTCCGCCCCAGTTTCAAAAAGTCGTCCGGGTCCGATACTGATTTTTGCCTGTATTATAAAGAAATCAATCCGGACTACTACGTCGTAAGGGTGTGCCCGTTTTGCGGATTTGCCAGCACGGAAAGTTTTTCGCCTAACATGAACTCAGCCCAGAAAAAGCTGTTTCAAGAAAAGCTGGGCCACAACTGGTCGCTGCGCGATTACGGCGGCGAACGCTCCTGGGACGAAGCGCTTCAGGTTTTTAAGCTGGCTTTGCTTTGCGCGCAAATTAAAAATGAGAAGGAACGGCTCATTGCCGGGATCCTGCACCATATTGCCTGGCTGTACCGGCACAAAAACGACGGGGAGCAGGAAAAACGGTTTCTTCAGTTTGCGTTAGAGTCGTACACGCGTTTTTTCGAAACGGAAGGCAACG
The DNA here is from genome assembly GCF_004307995.1 of Paenibacillus thalictri. Taxonomy (GTDB): domain Bacteria; phylum Bacillota; class Bacilli; order Paenibacillales; family NBRC-103111; genus Paenibacillus_AF; species Paenibacillus_AF thalictri. The sequence continues at coordinate 172,894 of NZ_SIRE01000020.1, forward strand.
AGGTGAACGACGCCCGTCTAATGTATCTGATCGGCGAGTTGAACAGGCGCCTGGGGAATTACGGACCGGCCGTTCGCTGGTTCTCCCGTGTCGTCAATGACCGGCGCATTATGGATTCGGGCATGATCCGGGCTTGCCGAGAGCAGTGGACCCAGACACGCGAAGACATGCTGGCGGCCAATATGGAGCTGCCGGACGATGTGAAGGAGTTAAAATAGTTATAACAAATAAACGCTTCTTGGCCGCTGCCCCGTGGATTATAGGGTGCTTGGCTCAGAAGCGTTTTGCGCTTGTTCCGCGTAAATGAAGGAATCGTAAAACGAATATTTGTTTTTGCCCGTGCGTTTGGATACATAAAGCGCTTCATCGGCTTCGGAAATCAGATGAATCAGCTCGCCGCCGTTGCGGCGCGCCGTGGAAATGCCCACGGAAATCGTGACATGGGGCTTGTCCTCTCCGCCCGCCGCGGTTAACGCTTCGCTTTCAAAGGGAGTGGACGAAACTTTGCCGCATAACTTGTATGCGTATTCGGCCAGACTTACGGCATCCGTTTCCTGGCTCATAATAATAAACTCTTCTCCGCCGTACCGGGCAACGTAATCCTGCTCGTCAATCGTTGCTCTGAGCAGCTTGCCGACATGGCGCAGCAGTTCGTCGCCAACCAAATGGCCGTACCGGTCGTTGAACATTTTAAAATTATCGATATCGATCATCATAATCGTCATTTTCCGGCGCTTCAGCGTGTTGTCCGCAATGTTTAGAAAGCTGCGTATGTTAGGCAGCTTTGTCAGCCCGTCCTGATTGGCCTGAAGCTCCAATTGACGCTGCAGCATCCAGTTTTTATTCTCATCGTTGTACATGTAGATCAGTACCGTGATGGAGCTGAAGGACAGCAGGAACATCATGAAATGAGAGAACAAGACGGGCTCCCAAGCCATTGAAGTTTGGGCATATTCGGAGATTGCGCGGGTGAGCGACAATAAGACGCAAACTTTCAATCCGTCCAGCCAGCGAATGTAGAAACCGCTGTTTTCCTCGCCGCTCTTGTGAAACATCGCGCTGACAAGGGCTGGAAGCAGCAGGCCATGCAGGAGCTCAGGGATGATGTGCGGCTCGTTTAAGGCCACGATGTAGGATGACGGTATAATGACGGATAGGAGCGACAAACCGAAGCCGTAACGAAGTCCTGCCATAACGATAGGCACGAATCGAAGGTCGGAGGGCAGAACCCCTCCCGGACTTGGGAGCATAATCATGATGATGGACGCGAGTCCGGTTAACAGGGGAACCGCCAGCCATTCGTATGATTCGATAAATAGCCTGTTGCGAATTTTGAGTGCAATATAATTCAGTGTAACTAAAGTACAAGCATGGGATAGCGGGATGATAAAGTCATCCACTAAAGCACTCCTCCTGAGTTTAAGGAAATCTTACGCAATGGCAGATTGGCCAGCAGGTAATCTCCGTCCGTATCGACGATCCCTACTTTATTATGGCAGCAAGGCAGCACCAGAAGGCGTTTGGCTCCTTCATGGATCGTCTGCAAATCTTTTTTCTTCATCGTCAGCAGCACGTTGTTTGCCGCGCAAAATGGACAGCTGCTAATGTAGACGTCTTGGCCGATCAGTTCATAAGGCCATGTATTTTCAAAAGGAATCATTGCTTTTCTTTGTCCGCGGATTCGTTATCCTTGGACAGCTCCATCAGCTTTTGCATGAGAATGTGCTGCGGCATATGCATCAGGTGCTCGACGGGAACTTTAAGCGCTTCCGCCAATTTTATCGCCGTTTCAGGTGAAATGTTTAATGGTTTCATGGGCTTCGCCTCTTTTGGTAAGTAGTAGAAACAAGGAGTTGCATGGTGTGCATAGGTCTACAGTCCTCATTTAAACATATTTTATAAATTAGAAGCAATAAAAACTACGCTTTTTTTTGTTACTTTAAGGTGTTTATGGTTTAATGGAGGTGAATATGACGTAACATCGGATTAAAGATGAGCAAATGTAACGAAAGGAAAGTGATCGATCCATGAAATTACCGCTTCAGCAAACATGGGATTTGGAACGAATTTTTCCGGGAGGCAGCGATTCGGCCGCATTCGGCGCCTTTCTCGACCGCATGGAGCAGGACATTCAGTCCTTTCAAAATGCGCTGCAATCAGCGGAGCCTCCTGCTACGATCGATCATGCGGCAAGTTTGGTGTCCCTTGTCGAGCAGCTGCAAAGCATCTTGGTTCGCCTGCGCGAATCCGATTCGTTTACGGCTTGCCTGGCGGCGCAAAACCAGCAGGATAAACGCGCCGTTCTGCTGGGCGGGCGCGTCAAAACCGTCGCCGCCGCTTATGAAGCGTCGTTGACCCGGTTCGATCAGCTGCTGACGCAAGTTCCGGATGACGTGTGGAACGGGCTGATGCAGCATGAATCGCTGAAGGCCATTCAGTTTCCTCTCGCCGAGCGGCGCGCGCTTGCCGGTGAGAAACTGGCTCCCGAGCTGGAAGCTCTTGCAGGCGATCTTGCCGTTGACGGGTATCACGGGTGGGGCGAGCTGTACAATACGGCGGTTGGCAAGTTTCGTCTGACCTTTGAGGAGGACGGCAAAACGGTGGACATGTCCGCCGGTCAAGCGGCTAACAAAATGCACAGTCCCGACCGGCAGGTCCGTGAGCGTTTGTTCGCTCAATGGGAGATGGCATGGGAAGGGCTTGCCGATTATTGCGCCGATGCGCTCAACCGGCTTGGCGGCTTCCGGCTTCAGCTGTACAAGCACCGCGGCTGGAAAGAGATACATAAGGAACCGCTGGCGATCAACCGGATGTCTGCCGAAACACTTCACACCATGTGGGATGTGATTGAGCGGAATAAGCCGGTGTTTGTCGGTTATTTGCAGCGTAAAGCGAAGCTGCTGGGCGTGCCGAAGCTAAGCTGGCATGATGTGGAGGCACCGGTGGGCGGCGGCGGCAAGCATTTCGGCTATGACGAAGGGGCGCAGCTGATCGTAGAGCAGTTCCGCCGGTTCAGTCCCAAGCTTGCGGATTTTACGGAGATGGCATTCGAACAGCGCTGGATCGAAGCGGAAGACCGCCCCGGCAAAAGACCGGGAGGTTTCTGCACATCGTTCCCTGCTGCGCATGAGACGCGGATTTTCATGACCTACGCCGGCACGGCATCCAATGTCTCCACGCTGGCCCATGAGCTGGGGCACGCATACCATCAGCATGTGATGAACGATTTGCCGGCCCTGGCTCAGGAATACGCGATGAATGTGGCGGAGACGGCTTCCACTTTTGCCGAGATGGTCGTTGCCGATGCAGCCTTACAAGGCGCCTCCGGTACGGAGGAAAGAATGACGCTGCTGGAGGATAAAATCCAGCGTTCGGTAGCCTTCTATATGAACATTCACGCGCGGTTTATATTTGAGACGGCTTTTTATGAGGAACGCAAGAAAGGGCTTGTCAGCACGGACAAATTAAATGAGCTGATGCTGGATGCGCAGAAGACGGCGTTCCAGGACGCGCTGGCCGAATACCACCCTCACTTCTGGGCTTCGAAGCTGCATTTTTACATTACCGAAGTGCCGTTCTATAACTTCCCGTACACGTTCGGGTACATGTTCAGCGCGGGCATCTATGCGGCGGCATTGCAGCAGGGCGCGGCTTTTGAAGACAAGTACGTGGCGCTGCTTCGCGATACGGGCAGTATGACGGTCGAAGATTTGGCGATGAAGCATCTCGGCGTCGATCTGCGCAAGCCGGATTTCTGGCAGCAGGCGATGGACATGTCGATCGCCGACGTCAACGAATTTATGCGCTTAACGGAATAAGACGAAGACAGCGGCCTTTAGGGATTCGAAAATGAGTCCCAGAAGGCCGCTGTTATTATGCTGGCGGTTGTTACAGCTTGAATACTTGGATGGACTGCTGCAGTTCGGTCACTCGTTTCATCATTTCTTCGGATTGTTTAACAATCGCTTGAACTGCGGTAATCTGCTCGTTCATCGAAGCCGATACCTCTTCCGTGCCGGCTGCGGATTGCTCGGTAATCGCCGAAATATTTTCCATGGTGGAAGAGATTTGCTGCGCGCTGGTCAACATTTGGTCGCTTTCTTCAGCGAACGAAGCGATCTGCTCGGAAATAAACGTCACGCTGCCGACAATATCGCCGAATACTTTTTCCGTTACCTCGATGGAATCGGCTTGGACACGCACGACCTCTTCGTTGCGCACAATGTTGGTTTGTGCTTGCTTGATGCTGGATTCGATGCTTCGGACGAGTCCGAAAACTTCCTTGGTCGATGCGGTCGCTTCTTCGGCCAGCTTGCGTACCTGCTGAGCGACGACGGCAAATCCTTTGCCGTGTTCGCCGGCCCGCGCCGCTTCGATCGAAGCGTTCAAGGACAGCAGGTTCGTCTGCTCGGCGATTTCGGAAATGCTGCGGGTAATCTGCGTGATCCCTTCCGCTTGTTTGGCGAGTACGCTAATCGCCTGTGATACGTTAGCGGTCGCTTCCACGTTGCGTTTGGTGCCGGCGCTTTGGCTTTCCACGGCTTTTAATCCTCGTTCCACAAGCTCCAGCATGCGTTCCGATTTGGAATTCATCTCCCGGGTTGATCCGGCGTAAGAGGTGACCTTCTGCTCGATTTCTTTGGTGGCCGCGGAAATGTTGGAGATCTCCTCGGATATTTGATTGGCGCCCGCCGCAAGTTCTCCGGCCGATACGTTCACCTGCTCCAATACGGTTTGGAGGCTTTCATTTTTTACAAAAATGTCCCGGCTCGTGTCGGAAACGTGTTTGGTTAACCCGCCGGTATTGCGGAGCACATCGCGAAGTTTGTCGATCATTTTGTTGAAAGCGCTACCAAGTTCGCCTAACGCATCATCCGACGATACGGCCAGTTTCTGGGAGAAATCGCCCTTGGAGATGCTAAGCGCCGCTTTCGTCACATCGGCGATCGGTTCAGTGAGCGCCCTCTCCAGCCAGTTAATGAAAGGATAACTTAATGCGAGCAGGGCGACAACAATCACCAGACCCAGCACTGTGCTTGTCCCGGAGCTGAAGATCCAGAACAGCAAAACAGCGGAATACACCGCTACAAGGATGTAGCAGCCGACCTGCAGCTTTTTTTTGAAAGACAACGATTGAAACCAGCCCATCAAGGTGCCCCCTTAAAAAAAATGTCATAATACGGTATTTCAGATGCATTATAACATCTGCCTTCTCAATGGTCTATAGCGGCTTTTGTACTAGCTTTTGGCAGAAAAAGGATTTGGTCTTAGTGCCTTTAGCGCTGTCGGATGAACCTGGGGATGCATTATAATGGATGCAAAGTATTGGCAGAGCGGGGGGAATTGCCATGCCACTAGCCAATTGCAAGGGCTGCGGGAAGCTGATGATATCCCGTAAAATGCCGTATTGCCCGGACTGCAAGACCAAACAGGACCTTTTGTACCGGCAAATTCGCGATTATTTAAAAGAAAATCCGGGAAGCACGCTGCTTGACGTCCATACGAATACAGGCATTCCGATTTCGACAGTTATAGAGTTGCGCAAAGAAGACTACATCCCTTATAGTTAATTCAGGCTACATAATTAAGTAAGGGGCGGATGAACCGGTGATTGAATATACGATGCTTCATCATGTCAGTATCATTGTACGGGAACTTGAGCCGGCAAAAGCGTTTTACCGCGATGTGCTGCTTCTGAAGGAGATTGAACGGCCGCCTTTCGATTTCGAAGGCGCCTGGTACGGGCTGGGCGAAGGGCAGCAGCTGCATCTGATCGTGCACGACGGAGAGACGCGCCGGAATGGCGGCATCGATACGCGGGACGGCCATTTTGCGCTCCGCGTCGCAAGCTACAGCAAGACGCTGGCGTGGCTTGACCGCTGCGGCGTGTCCTATGAGGCAAGACCACATGCCAAGGCAGGGTTTCCGCAAATTTATGTGCTTGATCCGGATCATAACATTATTGAATTAAACGCCGATGCACTCGACTAGACAAACATACGAACGCAGCACGGCCGCCCTGACAAAGGCGGCTTTTTTGCCGTGGTCCTGCGCTGCGCTTAAGTCTTGTTTGGCACATAACCATGAATTGCAAACGAATATTCTGACCATATTAACGTTGCTGTTAAATAAAAGTGGTTGTTTGCGAAGCCAGTTTTGCTTCGCAAAACTTGAAGGAGGAATATTCGATGAGCGATCAACAGACGAACCAGCCGGCGCAAAACCCAAGGACGCAAGCCCAAAATGCCCTGAACCATGCGCTTCACTCGCTGAATGAAGCGGCGCACAGCAATGTCAATCGCGAGCAAGACGTTCAGGAGGCGAAAGAGGAGCTGTTTCAGGCTCAACTGGAACACCTGCAAGCGAAAGTAGCCGATAACCAAGATACGGAGACGATTTCCTGACACCGCCGACTAACCTTCGGAGTGCCAGGAAAAAGCCCGCTTAAAGCGAATCAGCGGTTTTGAGCGAAACCGCGGCTGCAACAGCTATGAACCACAATCCGACTCATCGTCGTGTTGTGGTTTTGTTGTATCCGGCCGCAGCCAAAGGTGAGCATGCGTCTTCAGGCAGCTGTACGCACGGAAAAGGCGGCCCGTCTGGACCGCCTGCTTGCTTAAGTATAGTGCCGCGCTTTCATTATCTGGTAAACTTGCTGCCGGCGAGCTGTTGCTCAGCGATTTGAACCAGGCGGCGAGTGATGTGGCCCCCGATTGCACCGGCGTCGCGAGTTGCCATGAAGCCCATGTAACCGTCTTGAGGAATTTGGATACCTAATTCTTGAGCAACTTCATATTTCAGCTGGTCCAAAGCCGAAGAGGCTTGAGGAACCACTAAAGAGTTGCTGCTGCGAGATTGTCCTGCACCCATTGTAATCACCTCCTCTGTCTACACAAGGTAGTATGTACCAATCCACATTTTATACGCATTGAAAAAATTGGTAATTGTCACCAGAAGATGAGAGTGCAATCTGCCACCATTTTCCTGTATAATGATCTTTACTTCATAAATGAAGGACGGATGAAGACATGTTTAAGCTTACCTGCGACAAATGGTCGCATGACCACGGATTGCAAATTATCCATGCAGATGTGCGGCTGACGATCGATGGGGACGAAGTGATTGATGAGCCCTTATGTGTGGATGTCGGGCTTCCCGCCTTATTGCAGAGCGTTCTGCGCGATGCGGAGCCGAACCGTTGGGCTGCGCCCGAGCAGTGGGAACGGATGCCGTTTTTTTGCTGCGGCTGCGGAGATCCGGAATGCCGGGCTTTTTCGTTTCGTGTGGAGCACCGGGGAGAGACGGTGCATGTTGCCGAAATTGATGAGAGGCAAAATGGAGAGTCCCGTGTTTTGGCCGAATATGACGTTCCGAAAGATGAATATAAAGCGGAGATCCTGAAGGCGGGACGGCAATTCCTGAGTTTTGTCGAGGATTTGGATTATCATCCGTATTTAGCCGATACGGTGCGGCTGGTTCGCGGTTTGGTAGATGAGCTTACGCCCTGAGCACGTGTTTAATCGCTTCGTTGACGCGGTCGATATGAAAGGGTTTTACGATAAAATCTTTGGCTCCCGCATGAATCGCTTCAATGACGCGATTCCGCTGGCCTACCGCAGAGCACATAATGATTTTGGCGTCCGAGTAGGATTCGAGTATTTTCGATGCTGCGCTGACGCCGTCAAGCTCCGGCATCGTAATGTCCATGGTTACAAGATCGGGCCTTGTGCGGGAATACAGCTTCACCGCTTCCACGCCGTCATGCGCTTCCGCTATGACCTCGTGGCCAAGCTGTTCAAGCACATTTTTAAGCATTGTTCTGGCAAATGCGGCATCATCCACGACCATAATTTTAGCCATTATCGAATACCTCCTGCTATTTTAAAGGAAAAGGCGTTCATTCGTAAGTTCGATTTATGTCTTAATTTTGGCGCTTGACGAGGCAAAACTCAATTAAACTCTAGATAAATTTTACATAAAGGGAAATAAAAGAGCAGGAAGAAAATGGTGCCTGGCCATAAAATCTTTATGTACTCTGAGATCAAGAACAGGTACAATAAAAACAAGTTGTGTTAATATCCACACCATTCCACCGCCAACGGGGGGATTGCTCTTGTTCCTGAACCGTATGTGGCCCAAGCGGCGAAGCATCGTACTCAAATGGTTTTTTTCCTATATGGCCGTACTGCTGCTTCCGATCGCCATCAGCGTGATTGTATATAATGAATCCAACCAAGCCTTGACTAGCGAAATTCACCAGGCTAACAGCTCCCTGCTCAAACAGGTGCGTGAAGTGATGGACAATCAGTTCCGCACGATGGAGCGGCTTAACTTCGAAATTACATGGAACCTCAAAGTGCAGGACTTGCTTTACTCCAACAAGTATGAAGTGTACCCCAACGAATTTGTCTACGATCAATATCAAATCACCCAGGATCTAAAGCTGACGAAGTCGGCTTATGCTTCGATCGACGAAGCGTATATTTATATTGCGTCCGAAGACGCCGTGCTCCTGCCGGGTTTGCGCAGAGAAAGCGCGTTTGCGTATCAACTGCTTCACCGCGATAAGTCGTTATCCTACGAACAATGGAAATCCCTTGTGCAGCGCCGCGATTTTCGCGGTTATATTCCAATCAACCGGGTCGGCGAAGACGGTATGCCGCGCAAAGCGATTGCTTACGTCAGCAGTTACCCCAGTTATAATCCCGATCGTCCGGTCGCAACCAATGTGATCATGATCGACCAGAAGCGGATTTTGGGGGCGATCGACAATGTGGAGCTGTTTACCAGCGGCCGCGTGATGGTCCTCAATAAGGATAACGAGGTGCTTGTCACCAATTCCAACGAAACATTGACCCCCTCGCTGCCGTTAAGCCATTTTACCGGGGATTCGGGGCTGTTTTATTACGAGGAAGCGGGAAAGAAATTCGAAGTGTTCTATATCCGGTCGGCGTATGCCGATATGAAGTATGTTTCCATTATCCCCAGCCAATTGTTCTGGCAAAAAGCGGAGCATGTCCGCAGCATGACCTATATGAGCATCATTATTAGCATTTTGGGCGGAAGCGTGCTTACGTATTTTTTCCTGTGGCGCAATTACAATCCGATCCGCCGGCTTGTGCAGTCATTTGCCGGCAAAGCCGGACTTCCTTATGCCAAGGGCGGCAACGAGCTGCACTTTTTGCAGCAGGCGCTGGACGAAACGCTGCTCGAAAAGGATAAGATGTTCACGCAGATGAAACAGCAGAACAATCAGCTGCGCAACAATTTTATCGTCAAGCTGCTAAAAGGCCGGGTTGACGGGCATATGCCGATTGACGAGGCATTGACCGCCTACAATATGAAGCCAAACTCGGATGAATTTGCCGTTTTGCTGTTTTACTTGGAGGACAACCAGCCTTTCTTTGAAAAAATCGAACAGATGGAGCATAAGGATAAGTTGAAGCTGCTTCAATTTATTGTGACGAATATCGTGGAAGAGCTGGCCGCCCGCAAGCATCGGGGGTATATGGCCGAAATGGATGCAACCTTGGCTTGTTTGATTAATTTGCGCGAGGGGGATGACAAGCAGATCCAAGCGGAGGACTTGCTGGACATAGCACGGGGCGCGCAGCAGTTTTTGGCGGAGGCCTACCATATTCGGTTAACCGTATCCGTCAGCGGGATTCATTCGTCCTTTTCAGGCATTCCGCAAGCTTATATGGAAGCGCTCGATGCGATGGAATACAAGCTGGTCATCGGCAGCAGTGAAGTGTTGTCTTACGAGGAAATTCAGAAGGGCTCGCAGCAGGAGCCGGAGAAGGGCTATTATTATCCGCTGCAAGTCGAACAACAGCTGATTAATTATGCGAAGATAGGCGATTTCGATAAAGCGAAGCAAACGCTTGACGACGTTATTGAAGCCAATTTCCGGCAGATGGTCATTCCGGTTTATTTTGCCAAGTGTTTGTTATTTGACCTTGTCAGCACGATGGTGAAGACAATTAACGAAATCGGCGATATTCAGGAAAGTTTTCTGATGGACAGTCCGAAGCGGATCGAACGGCTGATGGCCTGTGAAACTTTCGAGGATATGAAGCAGCAGCTGACCGATCTGCTCAGGAAAGTATGCGAATACACGTCGGCTAAGCGCCAAAAGCACATTCAACAGTCCCGCCAGCGTGTGCTTCACGAGTTATTGCATAAGGTAGGCAGCTTTATCGAGGAACGGTACGACGATCCTAATCTGAACATTTCGCTAATCGGCGAGAAATTCGATATGAAAGCGACGTATTTGTCCAAATTGTTTAAAGATCAAACCGGAGAAGGGCTGCTCGATTATATCAACAAAGTGCGTATCGGCAAAGCAAAGGAAATGATCGCCGCGCAGCATAAAAACGTAACCGATGTAGCCAGTTTGGTCGGCTACAACGATGTTAATGCGTTCATCCGGACGTTTAAGAAATACGAAGGCATCACCCCGGGCAAATATAAGGAAACCCTTGATGCATAAGCTGCCGTTATAAGCGCTTATGCTTTTTTTTGGATATTTTCGCGATCCGATTATCGATTTTGAAGATGAAAATGGATATTTTCGCGATACTCAAGTTGTAAGCGCTGCCATATTATAAAGTTGTAAAGCTTCTCCTAACCACACCCCCCTGAAGGAGGTCAATTCAATGACAAAGAAAAGGAAATGGGTTCCCGTCTTAGTCTCGGCCACCATGATGAGCAGTTTCATAATCGCTTGTTCGAAGCAGGATGCTCCGGCGCCTAGCGCCAGCACTCCCGCCCCGGCTTCCAACGCTCCGGCTGCATCGGCTCCTGCGCCGGCCGCAGCGCCGGCCGCTACAACTTATCCGATGAAATCCGATAAGACGTTGACGTATTGGCAGGAGCTTACGGGCAACCTCGTCGGCGTGAAAGCGACGCAAGGGGAAGTGCCGTTCTATCAGGAATGGCAGAAGAAAACCGGGGTGCCGATCAAATATATTACGGCTCCTCCGAACCAAGGGAAAGAAGCGCTGAACGTGCTGCTAGCTTCCGGCGACTTGCCGGACATGATTGAATGGGATTTCTTGAAGCAGTTCCCCGGAGGACCGGAAAAGGCAATCAAAGACGGCTATATTCTGAAGCTGAATGATGTGATCGATAAATTTGCGCCGAATTTAAAAAAGTTTCTTAAAGACAATCCGAAAATCGATAAAATGGTCAAAACCGATAACGGCAGTTATTATGCGTTTCCGTTTATCCGCGGCGACGACTACCTAATGGTGTTCCACGGTCCGATCATCCGTAAAGACTGGCTCGATGAACTGCAGCTTCCGGTTCCGGAAACGATTGACGACTGGTACAACACGTTAAAGGCGTTTAAAGAGAAAAAAGGCGCCTCGGCTCCGATTTCCTTCGTCAGCACGCCAAGACCGTTCAACGATTTTAATACCGGCGATTTTGTCGGCGCATGGGGCATTACCCGCGATTTTTATTTGGATAACGGACAAATCAAATTCGGACCGTTGGAAAAAGGCTACAAAGAGTTCTTAGCCACCTTCCGCAAATGGTACGCCGAAGGCTTGATTGATAAAAACATGGCTACCGCCGATATGAAGGCGCTGGATGCCAACTTCGCCAATGGCGTTATGGGTGCAACGGTAGGCAATGCGGGCGGTGGGATCGGCCGCTGGCAGCCGATCTTATCCGGCAAAGATCCTAAAGCCACGCTGGTCGGCACACCGTATCCGGTGCTGAAAAAAGGCGACAAACCGATGTTCGGCCAGAAGGACCAGCCTTTCTCCAGCGGCGGCATGGTTACTGTTTCGGCCAAGTCCAAAAACATCGAAACCGCTGTAAAAATGCTGGATTACGGTTATGGCGACGAAGGCCACATGTTCTATAACTTCGGTATCGAGGGCACCAGCTACAAGATGGAGAACGGTTATCCGAAATTTACCGATCTGGTCATGAAAAACCCTGACAAATTGGCTCCGGCGCAAGCGCTGTCGCTGTATGTCCGCTCCAATTACAGCGGTCCGTTCGTGCAGGATAAGCGTTATATCGAGCAGTACCTGGCTCTGCAAACGCAGCGTGACGCTTTGGGCGTTTGGTCCAAAACCGACATCGACAAATACCAGCTGCCGCCGATCACGCCGACTCCAGAGGAAAGCACGGAAATGGCCAAAATCATGAATGACGTCAACACGCTGGTCGATGAAATGACGCTCAAAATCGTGCTTGGCACCGAACCGGTAGATAGTTTCGAGAAATATGTGGAAAAAATGAAATCGGTCAAAATCGACCGCGCCATTGAAATCGAAAAAGCAGCACTGGACCGTTACAACAAACGTTAATGGGTAGCTGAGGCCTGACCGGCGATTGAAAATGATGGTAAATATTGATTCATTGTCGGGATAACTTCGGACAAGAGATGGTACTCCACCGCCAATGAAAACCGTGTTTTTCTTAATTTACTTTTCAGTAAAAACACGGTTTTCAAAAGCGGACGTGAACTTAAAAGTTTTCCGTAGGAAAACTCGCGTGGGAAGCATCCGCTTTCGCACCATTCCCTTGCGCTCCGTTACGGATGAATCAATATTTCCGGGATACCGCCGGTCGGCCATATGGAGTAATTAGAAAGGAGGGGATGAGATGGCTAAATTCGCGGCGATCGATACGACCAGGCCGGCTCAAGTGAAGAAAAGCGCTTTTGCGGCCAGGTTTGTGAGGGATTTTGCGCTTAATAAATATTTGTATTTGATGATGCTGCCGGTAATTGTGTATTACATCATCTTCCACTACACTCCAATGTACGGTGCCATCATCGCTTTTAAAGAATATTCCCCGGCAAAAGGAATTACCGGAAGTGAGTGGGTTGGCTTAGCCAATTTCAAGGACTTTTTCAGCACCTTTTATTTTTGGAGAATATTAAAAAATACGGTAATCATCAGCTTGCTGACATTATGCTTTGAGTTTCCGGCGCCGATCATCTTGGCGATTATGATCAACGAAGTTCGAAATCAGATGTTTAAACGGACGGTTCAATCGATTACGTACATGCCGTATTTTATTTCGTTGGTCGTTATTTGCGGCATGATCAAAGATTTTACGAACGGCGGCGGCATGATCAATACATTTTTGAGCTCGTTTGGATACGACGGCAAAGCGATGCTGCAAAAGCCGGATCTGTTCAGGGCCATTTATGTGATTTCTGAAATTTGGCAAAAAATCGGCTGGGAGTCGATCATCTATATTGCGGCGTTGATGAGCATCGACCAGGAGCAATACGAGGCGGCCCGGATGGACGGGGCTAGCCGTTGGAAGCAGATTTTGTACATCACGCTGCCGGGCATTATGCCGACGATAGCCATCATGTTCATCCTGCGGATGGGCAATCTGCTTAACGTCGGGTTTGAAAAAATTATTTTGCTGTACAATCCGGCGACCTACGAAACGGCGGATGTCATCTCCTCGTTTGTCTATCGGAAAGGCTTGCTGGAATTTGGCTGGAGCTACAGCTCGGCGGTCGGGCTGTTCAACTCCGTTATAAACTTGGTATTGCTTATTTCCGCCAATTATATCAGCCGCAAGGTAAACGAAAGCAGCTTATGGTGAGGTGATCCGCAAATGAAAAACGATGGGTTGTCCGATAAAATTTTCGATACCGTTATTCATGTCATATTGCTGTTTCTTGTTGTCGTTACCTTGTATCCGCTCATTTATACGGCGTTTGCTTCGATCAGCGACGCGAACGAGCTGATGACCCAGCAGGGACATTTTTTGTATAAGCCGATGGGCTTCAGCATCGAAGCGTACAAAAGCGTATTTGCCAATCCGGGTATATGGACCGGCTACAAAAACACGCTGTTTATCGTTTTTTTCGGCGTCGCGATCAATTTGCTGGTTACATCGCTTGGCGCATATGTACTGTCCCGGAAAAACGTCATGTGGAATAAGATTTTCATTGTTGTCATCGTGGTGACGATGTTTTTCAACGGAGGGTTGATTCCGCTGTACTTGGTCGTCAAAGGAGTTGGCTTAATCGATTCGTTGTGGGCGACGATACTCCCGTTTGCGGTGAATACGTTTAACTTGATTATTATGCGTACCGCGTTTATGGCGGTGCCGGACAGCCTGGAGGAGTCGGCCAAAATCGACGGGGCCAACCATTTTACGATTTTGTTCCGCATTATTTTGCCGTTGTCCATGCCTGTCATCGCCGTAATGATTTTATACTACGCGGTAGAGAAGTGGAACGGCTGGTTTTACGCTTCGATTTTCCTCAAAGAGAAAACGTTGTATCCGCTGCAGCTGACGCTGCGCGAAATATTGATTTCCAACCAAACCGACAGTATGTCGACCGGGGCGGATAACGCCGATAGGTTCCAGATCGGTGAAACGATCAAATACGCTACGATTATGGTAGCGACAGTGCCGATTTTGCTGGTGTACCCGTTTGTGCAGAAGTATTTCGTTAAGGGTGTTATGATTGGGGCATTAAAGGGGTAGGAGGGAGTCTGCTGGGCGGATGGAATGGGGAGGGATGTTTATTCATGAGCGGGATTACTGCGGGAATGGGATGGCACTCCACCGCCAATGAAAACCGTGTTTTTCTTAATTTACCTTGCGGTAAAAACACGGTTTTCAAAGCGGACGTAAACTTTTCGTGCCATTCCCCTTCCCTTCGTAATCTTATGAATAAACATTCCCGCTAAATCCCAAATCACCCCGCAGTCTCGCAGGGTTGTAGTAAAAAAGAAGACGGTGGTATGCATGTGCCCGTTGCACATGCATACCACCGTTTGTCGATTATGAAAATAAACTCAAGATTAAACCCAGGATAAGCCCATCATTGCTTCGGAGTGGTCATTTCTGCGACTTTAACCATCGTTTCGTCTAGATCGGATTCGATCAGTTTGACCCGGCGGTCAAGTTTCTTGAAATTGACGTCTGTTTCGCTGCGGAATGTATGAAGTATTTCCTTGGTGTCTTTCAGATCATGAGCAACTTCTTCCAGGCGGGCGCCTACATTTCCGACCATTTGAATCAGTGTTCCGATCATTTCTTCAATTTGGTCGATTTTCTTATCACGCTTCTCGCTTTTCTCACTCATCAAAATCACCTCAATCCATTCTATCATATTATATGCGCTAGATTATCACTAGAGCAGATGGATCAAATACGCTGAATGAACCAATACAGCGCAAGCAGCACCACACAACCGGACACGGCCAGCACGATCGTGCGGTAATGGCGGGTGCGCTGCAGCTTTAAGAGATACGGCATAACAAGCAGCACGATGGCGAGCTGGCCTGCTTCGACACCAAGGTTAAAAGATAAGAGCGAGCTGACCATGTATTCCTCAGGCAAGCCGACTTCGCTGATCGCTCCGGCGAAACCCATACCATGGATGAGGCCAAACAAAAAAGTGACAAGCCACCGCAGCCGGACGGAGCGGACAAACATATTTTCGATGGCGACATACGCGATCGTCAGTGCGATGCCGGACTCGATCCAGCGGGAATCGACGCTGATATGGCCTGTCGCGGCAAGAAACAAAGTAATGCTGTGCGCGATCGTAAAAGCGGTGACGATCTTAATGATATCACGCAGCCGGGAGGCCACAAGAATTAAGGACAGCAGGAAAACCAGATGGTCGTAGCCGGTTACAATATGTTCAACGCCCAGCAGCAAATACTTGAAGGCCGAATGAAAAGGTCCCGTTTGGACCATAGATTGATAGTGGTAATTGCGATTGTTCGCATCAAACACCGTTTGGTCAACGTCCCCGCCGTTTGTGATGACCATAAAATTCAGGTGCAGCGGGTCGGCGTCGTCAAACAGCAGATTGTAGCGGATATTCAAGCTATCCACTGTTGTTTTCGCCGTGAAGCGGAGTTGGAACGATATCGCCGGAATGCCGGATTTATCGGTTTTGCTCATATCGCCAAGCTGCATCTCCAGCAACCCTGCGGGAACTTCCAATTCAAGATGCTTATGCAAATAATCCTCAATGGCGGCCCGCTCGCTATTCAACTCGTCTACGGTCAGCACATTGTCCTTGTTCAAATCAAATACGCCAATCAGACTGGGCTCGGGAATCGAGAGCTCGTAATCGACGTTTCGGTTTTCGATCGTGATTTGAGAATAGCCGTTATTCAGCGGATGGGCTTGTACCGGCAAAGCAAACAACAAAAGGGTAAGCGAAATAACGATGGCCGCTGCAATCCGTGCGCGGGTTATCAAAAGACATCCTCCTTCATGCTGTGCGCCACGGTATGTGTTTATTCGGCAAATGGCCTTAAGGTTCATAAGAGCTTAAGCGTCCATCGAACCCCAGCGCTCTTCCAAGCGAAACCATTTCCAGACACCGACGGAAACCGCCCAAGCGATAATAAACAGCCCTACAAGCATGTAACCAAGCGACCCGAAATCGAGATCTTGGATCCATGACCATACGGTTCCTTCCAGTCCGAATTTCTCGGACAATACCTGTGCCAGCTCCACCATACCGATAAGCAGCGCGGCAACTACGGCAAGCGAAGTGACAGACAAGTTATAATATAACTTACGCAAAGGAGTATTAAAAGCCCAGCGGTACGCTTTGGTCATAAAAATGCCATCCGCGGTATCCATCAAGCTCATTCCCGCGGCAAACAACAGCGGAAACGACAGGATGGTCACAAAAGGCAAAGCTTCCTTAGCTGCGCCGGCGGACATGGCAAGCAGCGATATTTCGCTGGCTGTATCAAATCCAAGCCCGAACAAAAATCCGAGCGGATAAACGTGCCAGCTGCGGCCGATCAATTTGTACAGCGGACCGATGAAACGTGAAAAAAAGCCGCGTGCATCCAGCAGCCGCTCGAATTCATCCGCTTGATGCCGACCTTGACGAAATTGGGTAAACAATTTGTACAGTTGGACCAATATGACGAGGTTCATGATGCCGATAATGACCAGGAACAGTCCGGAGACGGATGCCCCTATGATGCCGCCGATTTCTTGAAAGCCAGGCATCTCCTTCTGTGCCCATTGAACGGAGAAGGCGGTTGCGATGGCCATTAAAAATACGACTGTCGAGTGGCCAAGCGAAAAGTAAAATCCGACGCCGTGCGGATTTTTGCGCTGCTGAACGAGTTTGCGCACGGTGTTGTCGATTGCGGCGATATGATCGACGTCGAAAGCGTGCCTCAATCCGAGGGTATACGCAAGAAGTCCCATTCCCCACAAGCCGGGACTGTTTTTGGCTGCGTAAAACAGAAACAAAATGCCAATAATGTGCAGTAGAGCAACGATGACGGCATAACCCCACCAGCCGTATTTGGGCGATTGGTTCATTTCAATTCCTCCTGTAGCTTCCTTATGGAAGCTTGGTTTTTCCGGTGTTACAAATTTACTTAAATGTAACACACCGACAGTCCAGTGTACACAGGAATTTAACCGATTAAAATATTTAAACGTTTTAATTTAAACGTTTAAATGATATAATGAGGCGAATGCAAGAGAGGTTACTGAAAAAGCAGCTTAAGTGAGCGAAATCATGCTGGAGAAGCGCCAGCGTTCGCTTTTGTCGCCCAATTTCACCTGCCGCTAGCAGGTACGATTCAAGATATTCGGGGACAATTGGCGATCGTAAGTATGATTCGCTCATGCAATGTTCACTTTTTCAATGGCCCGAGCTATTTCTTAAAGCCATGCTTACGAAGCCAGTTTTTCTGCGAAAAACTTTAAGGAGGAAGATGAAATGAATCAAGCTTATGTCTCCGATGTGATGAATCGGCTGCAAGCGAAAGTCGACCGGATGATCGAGCAAATAGGCGATAAGTGCCCGCATGTGGCGCGCGAAGACGGCGTATACGACAGCACGGGATCCGATTGGTGGACCTCCGGATTCTGGCCGGGGCTGCTCTGGATCATGCACGATGTGACTGGCAAAAATAATTACCGCGATGCCGCATGGGGCTGGGATGAAGCGATCGAACCGTGGCTGATCAAGTTCAGCGAGGATTTCCATCATGACGTCGGTTTTCAATTTCTGCCGACAGCCGTCATTAAATACAAACTGACGGGAGATCAGGACGGGTTGCAGCGCGGTCTGCAGGCAGCCAACTTCCTGGCGGGCCGGTTTAATCCTGCGGGCGAATTTATCCGTGCATGGAACGGGGATAAAATAGGCTGGGCCATTATCGACTGCATGATGAATTTATCGCTGCTGTTCTGGGCTTCCGAGCAATCGAAGGATCCGCGTTTTAAACATATCGCGGTTCGTCATGCCGATACGGCGCTGGCGAATTTTATCCGACCGGACGGATCGGTCAATCATATCGTCAGCTTCAACCCGGAGAGCGGCGAATTTATCGAGTCGTTGGGAGGTCAAGGCTACGGTCCCCAGTCGGCATGGAGCCGCGGAAATGCATGGGCGATTTACGGTTTTGCCAATGCGTATAAATGTACGAAGGACATCAAATATTTGAATGCGGCGAAACGGACGGCTCATTATTTTACGGCGAACCTGCCGGAAGATCATGTGCCGCATTGGGACTTCCGCGTGGAGAGTTTGGAAGGCGAGCCAAGAGACAGCTCGGCAGGGGCCATCGCGGCAAGCGGTTTGCTGGAAATCGCCCAGCACGTTTCCGAAGCCGAAGCTAGATTCTACAACAGCACGGCTCATGCTATTTTGCAATCGCTGACGGAAAATTACGCTACATGGGACAAGCCGGAACATCAGGGAATCCTGATCGGCGGAACAGGTCACAAACCGGCCGGGCAAAATATAAACGTGTCGCTGATCTACGGCGATTATTTCTATGTCGAGGCGTTTGCTAAACTAAGCGGCTGGAAGCATAGTATTTTTTAAACTAAAGTCTCCTGGCTGCCGATATTGACTTTAGAATTAATGTTGCATAAAATGTACGTATATGTAGGCAAGGAGAGATTTTGATGTCTGAGGTTGTTCTTAAACTTTAATTTCATACCGTTGATTGTGTGCTTAGCGGCAGTCTGTCTTCCGGACAGGTCTGGTTTATGCTGCGCGTATTACGGTCAACGTTGGATTGAAGGTTAAGAACATACGGTCATCCCAAACGCTCCGGCAATTGCCGCCCGTCCAAGGAACCATGAACCGTGCTTATTCTTAAGCACGGTTTTTTTGCGTTTGTTGGCGCCGGTAAGGTGTGCCTATTGGAAGCGGAAGATGCGCGTATTTTTACGCCGTCTTCCGCTTTTTGTCATTCAGAAGGAGGTATCCATTTACAATGGACGATCAGAGCAAGCAAAGACTGGAATTTACGAAAGTGAAGCAGCAGCTGTACACGTACGCGATGTCTTATCTCGGCCAAAGGCGGGCCGAACAATTGGAGCCCATATTTGACGCGGGGGCCATTCGCAGCCTGCTGCGGGAAACGGAAGAAACAAAAGCGATGATCCGCAGCGGCTCCAGCATACCTGTGCCGTCGCTTGAAGGAATGGAACAAGTGATGGCGCTGCTGGGGACAGGGTATATGTACTCGGAGCGGGAGCTTGGCTTATTCGCCAGGCTGCTTGAGAGCGTGGGACAGCTTAGGCGGTTTATGCAGCGAAAGGAAGCGGTGGCGCCGACGGTCACCACTTATGCGCTGTCGATGTATGAGCTTGGCAATGTGCGCGAGGAGCTGGACCGGTGTTTGCGTAACGGTCAGATTACCGACCAAGCGAGCAAAGATTTGGCCAAAATCCGTAAACAATCATATGTGCTTGAAGAACGGATCAAAAAGAAGCTGGATGCGTTAATGCAAAAATATCGCCCATACTTGCAGGAATACATCGTCGGAAGCCGTAACGGCAGGCATGTGCTGGCAGTGAAAAAGGAGCACCGCCGGCTGGTAAGCGGGCAAGTGTTGGATGAATCGGCAAGCGGCCAAACGGTATTTGTTGAGCCGGCCGATATTGCCGGGTTTCACTGGGAGCTCTCGGAGTTGAAACGCGATGAAGCGCGTGAAGAAGCTAAGGTGCTCAGCGCCTTGACGGCGCTGGTGGAGACGTACGAACACGAGTTGAAGGTCAATCTGGAAGCCATCGGGCATTACGACTTTTTGTTCGCCAAAGCAAAGTATGCGCTGGAACTGGGGGCGAATCCAGTGGAAGTCAACACCGACGGGATTGTGCGGATCCGCGGCGGCAAGCACCCGCTGCTTGGGCGAAACTGCGTGCCGCTTGATTTTGAAATCGGCGAATGGTTCCGCGCTTTGATGGTCACGGGGCCTAACACGGGAGGGAAAACCGTCAGCCTCAAAACGGTCGGTTTGCTGGTCATGATGGTCCAATCCGGGCTTCAAGTGCCTGTCGCAGAGGGCAGCACGTTTCCGGTCTTTCGCAATGTGCTTGCGGATATCGGAGATGGGCAAAGCATCGAACAATCGCTCAGTACATTTTCGTCCCATATCCGCAATGTGATCGGCATATTGCGCCAGGCCGGGCCGGATACCCTGGTGCTGCTTGACGAACTGGCTACGGGAACCGACCCCGGTGAAGGCGTGGCGTTATCGATTGCCGTGCTCGAAGAGCTGTATGCTAAAGGAGCCGTTATTGTAGCGACGACGCATTTTAACGAAATCAAGCGCTATGCCGCGGCAGCGACGGGATTTGAGAATGCGCGGATGGAGTTTGATGCGGAAACGCTCAGTCCTTTGTATAAGCTGACGATAGGGGAGGCGGGAAACAGCTACGCCTTCTACATTGCGGAGAAGCTGGGCATGCCGCTGCGCCTTGTGGAGCGGTCGCGACAGATTGCCGTAACGATGGCTGTCGCCGGTGACGGGACGGACAGGGTGAGCGGGGAGTCGATAACTATGGAGTCTGGAGAAACGGGAACGGTGGCGCAGGAGGAAGAGCCGAAAGTCGAGGAAACGATAACACCGGAGCCCAGGAACATGGGATCGTCGGCGCAAGGGAAAGTGGATGCTAAAACTGGGGGCACGACGTTGGCAAGAGAGGCGCTTGTAGAACACGCAACCAGACCCGGGGGTTCCTACCCGTCGAATGCGGCGCCAGATGCATTGCATCCGGCCAAGATCGGAAAGCGATTCACCGAAAGTAAAAAAACGAACCGTTCGGATAATAAAACACAATCTGTTTTTGAAATTGGCGATTGTGTTTGGATTCATTCGCTCAAGCGGACGGGAATAGTTTGCGCTTTGCCTGATGAGCGGGGCAATGTGACTGTGATGATCCAGAAGGAGAAGGTAAAGATCAACGCCAAACGGCTATCTTTGCATATTGAGCGAAAGCAGCTGTATCCCGGTGAAGATTACGATATGGACATTGTGTTCGACTCGAAGGAAAACCGCAAAAAGAAACGGCTGATGCAGCGAAAGCATGCCGAAGGGGTCATGATCGTCAGGCCATCTGAAGAAGAAAAATAAGAAGGAGGGTAAACACGAAGGTGCGGCCCGAGGTAAACAAAGCCGCACCCTGCGTCACCGTGCCGCAGTAAGCGCTGGTGCGCCAATGCCAAGCGAAGCAATGGCAAGGTGCACCGAAAGCGCGAGCCCGAGGCACACAGGTGCTCCATGCATCATTACGCCGCAGTGAAGCGCGGAGCACAGTGCCAAGCGCTAGCGAAGGCAGTGCGACAGGCGCGGGCTCGAGGCACACAGATGCTCCACGCATCATCACGCCGGAGTGAAGCGCGGAGCACAATGCCAAGCGCTAGCGAAGGCAGTGCGACAGGCGCGTGCTCGAGGCACACAGATGCTCCATGCATCATTACGCTGAAGTGAAGCGCTGGTGCGCCAATGCCAAGCGAAGCGATGGCAAGGCGCACCAAAAGCGCGGGCCTGAGGCACACAGCCGCGCCGAAGAAAGGCGGGTCCAGGGCGCAGCGCCTGGAATCCCCCCAGTGGGGGGGACTTAGAGGGGGCAATCAACGTCTAAAATAACGGTCAACTCCAAAGTTTCACCCGGAGCGATGCCACGCAGGCCGGTTACATCGGCCGGAAGCTCGATGTTCGGCGCATTGGTTACCCATGTATAAGGCTCAAGGCAAATAAAGTCGTGTGCTTCGCCTTTTGTGTAAATGACCCATTGCTTAAACTCCGGTGAACCGGAGTATTTAAGCTCATAACCTCCGCGGGCCAGCGCAGCGATGCAGTCGTTATCGCCGATCTGGAACACCGTATCCATATTTGATCCGTTCAGCGAGGCGCCTTCCAGGAACTTATCATATTCGCCTAACGGCACGATTTGTCCTGTCGGTACATTCGTTTCGTCAAGCTCCCAGATGCCGCTGACCGGCAGGCGGAACGTCCACTTATCCGGCTCGCCGTCGAGTAAAAACCAAGTATGTAAGCCATATCCGAACGGAGCAGTATCTGTACCGTGGTTGATTGCTTTTACGGAGTGGATCAGGCTGCTGCCATCCAAGATATAAGTGACTTGCAGCTCGATGTCATGCGGGTATTGGCGCTGCATGTCGGGAAATTCCGATAAGCGGATGGAGGAGGTAATGCTGGTTTTACCGTCTTTCTCCTCCGTACCGACGACTTTCCACGGAAAACTGCGCAGCAGACCGTGAATGTGATTGCCAACCGGCGTGTTGATATCGAACTGGTAGTTTCTTCCTCCAAAGCTGAATTGTCCTTTGGCGATCCGGTTTGGCGGCATCAGGATGGGGGTGCCGTATTGGATCGGCTGCTCTGCAAGCGCCGCAGGGCCGCTTGGCGTTCTCAGCAGCTCGCGGTTTGCCGTTTTGTCCCATATGCTGTAGGCATTGTTATTCAGCGACGGACAGACGGATACGGAAAGTTTGTCGTTTTCCAGTACGTAGGTCTGCGTCCCTTGCCAATCGATTTGCTTAATCATCGGAATGTTAGCTCCTTTGTGTATGAAATTGAATGCGTATTGTAGGTTTCGTTGTCCGTAAGTCAAACCGATTTTATTGTACCAAAGCTTGAAAGTCATGTCATTAAAAAGCGGGAGCGCCAGGGCTGAGGGCTGGTCAGGAGCCAAAGCTGGCGTTCGGATAGACGTATTGCGATTTCGGCGGCTCGGCCTTTTCGAGTTTTTCGATTTTTAGGACCAAGGTTTCCATATCGTTGAACTTTGTTTTCTGGATCGTTCCGGTCGCTTTTACCCAAGAATCGTCCGCCAACGATTTGGCATTCGCATATTCGGACAGCAGGCCAAACGGAGAGCCGTCTGCGGAACAGCACTGGATGGCGAAACGTCCAACGACGAACTGTTTGTCGGTCATCGGTTCCTGGCGGTAGACAAAACCGGTAAGCTCCAGTTTTTTGCCGACGAATTTATCCAGATAAAGATCGATGGAGGTCAGCGTTTCGATATACATGTCTTCGGGGACCGGGATAATGTCCTGTTTATAGAGGCCCATGGCAAATTTGGCATAATGCTCGGTAAATTTGTCGTAAGGGAACAACTCCTTAAGTTGGGCATCCGTAAGGGCTCCTTGGGAACCGACGCCGGCTGCGGAGGCGGACTCGCTTGTCGCAGTGCCGCCGGCCGTTTCGGTGCCGGTTGCATTTAAGGAGGGATTTCCTCCATTTCTAACTGTGCTCGCGCTGTTCAAGTTCATGCCTTTTTTTGCCGCGGCATTGCTGCCCATTGAAGCGTCCGGCAGAAGCGCGCCCAGCAGCAGCGGGGCCGCAAACAACCCGTAGATCAGCGTATTTTTGATAATCGAACGGGAGGGAGTATGATCGCAGTCGCATTCTTCGACTTTTCCAAAGAAGGAACGCAAGCCGAGGTAGACCTGGTATACCGCGATGGCGTAGAAGCCAATCGCTGACCATTTGACATAGTCAACCATGCGCGGCGCGATGTAATATAAAATATTGTCCGTCTTAACCAACTGGACAATATACATGGCAAAGCCGAATAAAATGACGGCCTTCAGCATATGGTGCAAGCTCATAATCCGTGCGCTCAAGGGGTTCAGCTCCTAAAAGTTTTTGCGCCAGCAAAAACTGGCGTTACGTTAAAAATAATCGTTCCAGCAGCAGAGAACCGGCAAAAACGACTACCGCGGCGAGCAATGAAAGCTTCAGCACGAATTTGGCGCGGAACGTGGACAACAGCATCAGCGTGCTTTTAATGTCGATCATCGGACCGAATACAAGAAACGTAATCAGCGATCCGGTCGAAAACGTCGTTGCAAACGACGACGCGACAAAAGCGTCCGAGGTCGAGCAAAGCGACAAGGCAAAAGCCAGCCCCATCATAAACAGATGCGAGAAAACCGGTCCTTGACCGATGGCCGCTAGGCTTTCGCGCGGAATGGACGTTTGAAGTAAAGCGGTGATGCAGGCGCCAAAAATTAAATATTTGCCCATATCGAAAAACTCGTCGGATGCGTGCCCGAGTACGGACAACAGCCTGCCTTGAAGGCCTTTTCCGCCGTGGTGATGGGTGTGCGAATGTCCGTGATGGTGATGATGGCCGCCGTGGTCATGGTGCTGGTGGACAATAGGTCCGTGACCCCCGTCGGCATGATCGGCATGATGCAGGTGTGCCAGACCGGAATCCGCGCCGCTTAAGCGCAGCGGGTTGTTTTTGATAAATCTATAGATGATAAGCCCGATGGCCAGAGCGGCGGCAAAAGCAAGTCCCATGCGGGAATAGGCGATTTCCGGGCGATTGCGGAATGCCATATAAGTCGATGCGTAAACGACGGGATTAATGATCGGTCCGACCAAAATAAACACAACGGCAACATATACCGGCATGCCTTTTTGCATCAGACGGCGAACTACCGGAATCATGCCGCATTCGCATAACGGGAAAATAATACCCATCAGGCAAGCGAACAAGATGCCAAGCACCGGGTTTTTCGGGATCCACTTGCGGATTGTCTGCTCGGAAACAAATACTTGCAGCACACTGGATACGACAACCCCCAGCAGCACAAACGGCAGCGCTTCAAGGATAATGCTGATCAGCAGCGTTTTGAACGTCTGCATGCTCGGGCCGGTCAGAAAGGAAAGATCCGGCGGCTGTTTTTGCGTGTAAATCAAATAAAGCATAATAAGAATCATGAGAGCAAGGACGTTAGTGGCGATACGTGTAATTGTCGTTTGCACGGGCATTCTCCTCTTACTGAGAACTGTAATTTGATTATAGTGTATGCGGTTGTCCCGGTATATAGGACAGGGTAAAGGCTGCAGACGGCTTTGGCTCCGGTCTGAATTGGGCGCTGCCAGCGAACACGACGGGATGCTGTCCACTTGACAGAAACTTGTCTTATGTTTATGATGATGTTCATCAGGAAAACCTAACATGAAGCGATGATAGGAATAAGTAGACGTCAAAAGCCTCCCCAGAGAGCCGGTGGTGCTGCAAACCGGTGTGCGCTTTGACGCTTCGAATGGGTCCAGGAGCTTACCGGTTGAACCGCGGATTTGCCGCGATTGTAGGCCGGTACGGGCAGCTCGCCGTTATAGGAGCGGAAGATTCCTTGCGTCTTTATGCGCGCGGAATGAATTAGGGTGGCACCACGGTCTCTCGTCCCTTGCGGAGAGAGGCCTTTTTTGCGTTTATATGGACATTTCAAAGGAGGAACCATCAATGAAACGTGTATTTTCAGGAATTCAGCCTAGCGGCCAGCTCACTTTAGGCAACTATATCGGCGCTTTGCGTAACTTTGTCAAGCTGCAGCATACGCATGAATGCTTCTTCTCGGTTGTCGATCTGCATGCCATTACGGTACAACAGGAGCCGGCTTTGCTGAAGGAGCAATCCGAAGCGGTAGCCGCGCTGTTTATTGCCGCGGGCATCGACCCGCAAAAATCGAACGTATTTATGCAGTCCCATGTGACGGCTCACGCCGAACTCGGATGGATGTTAACGACGTTAACTTACATGGGCGAGCTGGAGCGGATGACGCAGTTTAAAGACAAGTCCGCCGGCAAAGATTCGGTTGGCGCCGGATTGTTTGTATATCCGTCTTTGATGGCGGCCGACATTCTTCTGTATAACTCCGATCTCGTACCCGTAGGGGACGATCAGAAGCAGCATTTGGAGCTGACTCGGGATTTGGCCGGGCGTTTTAATGCGCGTTACGGCGATACGTTTACGATTCCGGAGGTATATACCCCGCAAGTGGGCGCACGTGTGATGTCTTTGGACGACGCTTCGAAAAAAATGAGCAAGAGCAACCCGAACCCGGGCAGTTATATCGCCTTGCTTGACGAACCGGACGTGATCCGTAAAAAGATCAGCCGTGCCGTGACCGATTCCGGCCGCGAAGTGAAATTTGACCCGCAAAACAAGCCGGAGGTCAGCAACCTAATCGGCATTTACGCCCAATGTTCCGACAAAACGATTCCGGAAATCGAAGCTATGTACGAAGGTTTGGGATACGGGCCGTTTAAAAAAGACTTGGCGGAGCAGGTTGTAGCCGTGCTTGAACCGCTTCAGCAGCGGTACCGCGATATTAGAGGTTCCGGCGACCTGCAAAAGTTTTTGAAGCAAGGAGCGGAACGGGCGGCAGCCGCGGCAGCGCCGCAACTGCGCGATGTGAAGGAGAAGATGGGCTTTATCGTGTTTTAATTGTGCCGTTTGCGCAGCTTGGCTTTGGTAATAAAGCCGGCCCCTATAAAAAGTATCGATGCGATCGCAAACAGTACGACAAGCCAAGGGGAACGGATGCTGAGGGCAAAACCGATGCCGGCCAATAAGGCGGCTCCCCCGACGGCAAAAAAGAGTGCTAGTCCTTTGTTCATGCTGAAGTCCTCTCTAAATGAAGTTGAATGCGTCTTTGAAAAACTTTTATAAGACGTGTATAACAAATCAGGTTCGTAACATACTAAGCTTGCAAGCTTGCAAATACATCTCAGATTGACACCTGAAAGGAGAGCTGAAACATGGCTACAGGACAATCCCGCAGCAGCAACACTTTGGTAGTACCTCAAGCTAATGGAGCTTTGGATCAATTAAAGTATGAGGTAGCTCAAGAACTGGGCATTCAAATTCCTCAAGACGGTTACATGGGTTTTATGGCAACTCGCGACGCGGGTGCAATCGGTGGTAACATCACTCGCCGGCTTGTACAAATCGCTGAGCAAACGCTGGCCGGCCAATCCCGTTAATTCGTTTTAAAGTAGATGCCGGCCATAGCTAGAGCATCTATATAAAGCTCAAGGGGTACTCCCTTGAGCTTTTGTTTGTTTGCAAACTGCTAACAAAAGAAAGCGAGCGATTCTTAAGAATAAGAATCGACTCGCAGCTTTTTCTCCAGTCGGGAATCGCTAAGCCAGCCTACATACGAATCCAGCGGACGATACTGGTGGTCCAACAGCAGAACTGCAACAAAAGGGTACTGCCTGCGGTGGCGGTATCTTACGTCGACCCAACGCACCTCATATCCCCATGAATGTTCCTTGCATTCCGCGCAGGCATAAGAGCAAAAGTACAAAAACGATGCAATATCGAGATGTTTACGCGATTCGGTTATGGCCGGATGGTCTGCACAAGAGACGCGGTCGATCCAGCGGACCTTGCCGCTCCGGTATTCTCCCAGCTGAAAAGAGCCGTCCTGCTTTGTCTTGACGATCTGGAAGTGATGCAGGTGCAGCGTGGGCGTAAGCATGTATCTGTCTCCCGGTTCATACGTCGTATCCTGGATATGAAGCCGATTTTCCAATACGTAATGATACACCGTTCTCCAAA
The DNA here is from genome assembly GCF_004307995.1 of Paenibacillus thalictri. Classification (GTDB taxonomy): domain Bacteria; phylum Bacillota; class Bacilli; order Paenibacillales; family NBRC-103111; genus Paenibacillus_AF; species Paenibacillus_AF thalictri. Next base: position 200,524 of record NZ_SIRE01000020.1, read on the forward strand.
TATAGTACAGCGCAATCAACCCGTATAAGACAGGAAATATCGTCTGCGGCTTAGCTAACTCTAAGGACCACATAAAGATGGCGATGACGTGGGATACGAAAATGAACGGATCAAAAATGTGTATAATATTCCATGCGATCCATTTTTCCGAAAACGGCCTGAGCGCCTGTGTTCCGTACATATTGAACAAATCGGTAAATACATGAAATACGACTGCGATGAGTACCCACATGCCTACATGGAGAACAGGCAAGCTGCTTCCAAAAGCCAAATAAAGCCCAAAAGTAATAAGCAAGGTCCAAAGCAGCAGAAATGGTGGCGAGTGTGAGGTCCCCCGGTGGTTTTTGATGTAGGCTGCATTGCTTTTGAAACGAAGCAATGTATCCAAGTCGGGAGCTTGCGAACCAAGCACCGTACCAATCAAAACCGCCGTGGAGACGCTGTGGTCGGCTGCGACAACCGGGTCGATGTACGCTAACCCAGCCAGCCCGAAACCGATCACAAGATGTGTTCCGCTATCCATGAATTCCTCCTGAACGGTAAGGTATGCATCTTTAGTGTAACTTGCCGGAGAAAAAACAGCAAATCCTCTATACATTATGCACAAATATATCTATAGTTTATCATGTTAAAGCGGAAAATAAATCAAAGGAGCCCAAATGATGCCGAAAGTATTTGTCGAATATAAAGTAAATTCCGATTGTCGTGACAGCTATCTCGCCCTTATGAAAGAATTGCTTCAGTCAGAGCCGAAGCTGACCTTATTTGAAGGAACAGATCAGCCCGGCTTATACGTCGAGCTGTGGGAAGGCTTGCCCTACGAAGAATACTCCCGCATGAAGCTTACTCGCACGCAATCCGCGACGGAAGGGGCGCAATCGCTCAGCGGCTGGTCGCTTTTGCCGAAATACGTGGAAGGCGGCGCGCAAAAGATCCACATTTGGCATTTTGCCCAAGTGGAGTAAGGTGTAAAGCGCCCCGTATCATCGCGCTGCAGTAAGCGCTGGTGCGCCAATGCAAGCGAAGCAATGGCAAGGCGCACCAAAAGCGCGGGTTCGAGGCAGTCCGCCGCGCCCCGCATCATCGCGCCGGAGTAAGGCGCTGGTGCGCCAATGCCAAGCGAAGCAATGGCAAGGCGCACCAAAAGCGCGGGTCCCGAGGCACAAAGTCGCTCGCCGCATCACTAAGCCAAAAGTAAAGCGCGATGTTTATAGGCTTGCGGCAGCAAGCCATAAACATCAAGGCGCGGGCTCGCGGCACAAAGTCGCTCCTCCGATGGCGGGTCCAGGGCGCAGCGCCCAATGTTGTCAGGTTAGCAGAATTTGGTATAGTAGAAGTAAATGAGTGAAATGGGCGGATAAACCGTGAAAAAAAGAGCAAGGCTTTATCGGAACGTGCAATACGTATGATCTTCGGGGACGAGTT
>NZ_SIRE01000001.1 GCF_004307995.1 Paenibacillus thalictri
CAGCAAGCATAAGGCCAAAAAGGGTGAAATATTTCTACCTCCCTACCTTGAAAACCTGTAAACCATACTCAATAGAGCCCAGAATAGAGAAAGGATGCCCTAACAGGCAAGATTAATCGACAGTCTCATCAGCGCAGCTATATATACCAAATCTGAGGTATGCTCAATGGGACGGACACCAGCGCTCTTATTTGGCCTACCATCGCGGTTTCCCCGACTTTTTTGGGCAAATAAGGTCGTGCCTGTCCGTTAAAAATGATAACCTCGATTTTTTAGCCAAATAGCGGCGCGCCTGTCCGTTAGCGTTAGAGCATGACGTTCGCACGCATAAGGCCAACTATAGCGACGAGGATGTCCGTTTCAGGCAGCTAGCCAAAGGTCAATTTTCATCAAGTTGAATCGAAATCGCTTCATTTGCTGCATTCAAGCATGTTATGGTTCCGGTTTACTCCATAAACCCGATATGATGGCGCTAATGCAGCCAATACGCGATCTGAATAGCGGCCATTTATCGCTAACCTGACTGGGTGGACGTGGCGATCAGTGAGCAGTGTGCAACAAACGGCGAACTGCCCACTGCGGAATGCTAACTGCGGATCGCTGATTGCAAACTGCAAGCGGCAAGCAGCGGACTGCGGGCAGCAAGCGGCAAACAGCGACAAGGCCTGCTTCCATCGAGGAAACAGGCCTTGCCTTTGTTTCATTCAAACATTAAACCCTTATTGCATACGCACCAGCAGCGTCTTGATTTCGAATGGCTTGACGTACAGCCGGATCACACCGCCCGCCTGTTCTTCGCCTTCCGGCCGCTCCATCAGGTTGGCTTCCTGCCAGCCGGCGATGGTCATATCGCTTGTCACCTCAACGAAGCCGCGCTTGCCGGCAAATTCGTGAAAACGCAGCACGACAAGCTGCGGATCGTCTTCCGCCAGCTTGACCGCGTCCACGTGAACATGATCCCGGCAGAAGCGAAATAATGAACCGCAACCGGCCAGGTCGCCATACCCGTCTCCCCGGCAAACAAGCGGAGCGTTCAAATCCCACGCCTCCTGCACGGTGCCGCCTTCGACGACATCGCCATTGTGCGGAAACAAAGCGTACGTAAACTCATGCAAACCTTGATCAGCCGTAGGGTCCGGCACCATGGCGGATTTAATGAGCGTCAGGCGCATCCGGTTGTCCTTGATGTCGTAACCGTATTTGCAGTCGTTCAGCAAACTTACGCCGTATCCGCGCTCGGACAAATCGGCCCACTGGTGACCGACAACTTCAAAACGCGCATAATCCCAGCTCGTATTCCAATGAGTCGGCCGTTTCACGCTGCCGAACTGAATATCGTACGTCGCTTCCGTGGACCGGACATCCACAGTGAAAGCAGCCTTCAGCAGCTTGCGGCGCTCCTGCCAATCAATCCGCGTGCGGAAATCGATCCGCGCGGAATGCGCATAGACGATTAGCTCCTGCTGCAGCTTGGAATCGCCGTATGACCACTGAAAGCGGACAACAGCCCGCAGCGGGCCGGACTCGATTAGCTCCACGGAAACAAGGCGCTGCACTTCCTCCATCTTCTCCGTGTAAAACAAATCAATTTCCCACGCTTCGTGCCGGCCCTTCGGCTTATCTTCAAACACCTGCAGCACGTTGCCCCGCTCGCCTGCAGCAAGCATCTCCCGTTGCTCCCTTTTATCATAGATGCGGGTAAGCTGCCCGGCTTCGTTCCATTCCAGCTTATAAAAAGGCGTATCGAGACCTGACGGTTCCCAGCCGAACGGCTGTGTCGCGGCGACGCCCTCTGCTTTAGCTGCATGTGCCAATAGTACCGGCGGCTCCGTTAACGGATGAAGCTCAGTTGCCCCGGATGCAGCTGCAGAATTCCAGCATATCATTTCAACGCTCAGCGGCTGCGCTTCCGGAATTCGCACCAAGCAGCCCGCTTCCGTCCATTGACTCTCCAGTGTCCGGCCTTGCGAATCAGTCCATTGCCCCGCCTGTTCGGGGAAATCCCTCACAAGCGCCAGACCCGATCGCGTCCAGCCGCTGCTGTTCCAGATGACCGCCTGCTGCGATTTGATCTGCCCAACTGTTGCCCCCGCATCCTCAGAATTCGGACACCCGGCCACGGCATCACCAGCCGCTGCGCTCCTGGCCTCCAACAGCAGCCGCTCGGCCTCCGCATACTCAAGCCGGGAATCCTCATACACCTCATGGATCGATGAGCCGGGAATGATGTCATGGAACTGGTTGCGCAGAATGATTTTCCACGCTTGGTCGAGCTTGTTCTTATCATACACGGCCCCGCTATCTTTGCGCGCCAGCACCGCCAGTACGCCGATCCATTCCGTTTCGCGGGCAAGCAGCTCCAGCTTGCGGTTCATCCGCTTGTTGTACGCCTGGCTCGTATACGTTCCGCGGTGCAGCTCCAAATACAGCTCGCCGTCCCATGTATGCACATACGACTTGCTCTCAGCCACCGTCTGATGAAGCTTGGCAAAATAGTCGTCCGCTCTTCCTGTCGTGACATGCGGTACTCCGGGCAGCTCGCTTAACCTGCGGCGCAGCTCCAGCATCTCCCGGTTCACCCCGCCGCCGCCGTCGCCATAACCATAGCTGAGCAGCAGTTCGCGGTTGACCGGTTTATCGCGGTAGCCCTCCCATATGCCGGTGACCGATGCCGCCGTAATATCTCCGTTATATGTATAATACCACCCGTCCGACTTATCCGGCGTCGTAATAAAATGGGTCAAAATTTCCGTGCCGTCAATTCCCCTCCAGCGGAACGTATCGTGTGGCATCCGGTTGTATTGGTTCCAGCTGATTTTTGTCGTCATAAACGTATCGATGCCCGACTTGCGCAATATTTGCGGCAGCGCCCAGCTGTAGCCAAACACATCCGGCAGCCACAGATAAGTGCACTCCACCCCAAACTCCTCCCGGAAAAAACGGGTCCCATACAGCAGCTGCCGCACAAGCGATTCACCCGAGGTCAGATTGCAATCGGCCTCCAGCCACATGCCGCCGCCCGCTTCCCAGCGGCCTTCCCGAACGCGTTCCTTGATCTGCTCGTACAGCTCCGGATAGTCTTGCCGAATGTAGTCGTACAACTGCGGCATCGTTTGCAGAAATACATAGTCGGGAAACAACTCCATCAAACGCAGCACCGTCGAAAAAGAACGGGCCGCCTTTTCCCGCGTATGCTTCAATCGCCACAGCCACGCCACGTCGATATGGGTATGGCCGATCGCACGTACGATCACGCCGTGCTGCTTCGGCATCTGCTCCAGCTCGGCCCGCAGAACGCTGCGTGCTTCTTCGATAGATGCATAAAACGCCGCCGATCCGGGACGCGACCAATCGAGCTGCAAAAATGCCTGATCCACCGTTGCCAGCAGCTGATGCCGCTCTACCGACTGCTCTTCCAGCACCTGCACGACATCAAGCGCCGCTTTGGCCGTGTAATACAGATCGTCCGCCGCCTCATCCAGCCAGCACAGTTCGGCCATATTCAGCTGATGATCCATTATGGCGCCGGGCGAATAACCGCCCATTCCCGACCATAAGCGGAAAACAAGCTCGACTCGGGTTCCAGCCGACGCCTGCGGCAGAAACACCTCCTGATGGTTCGTATCCACGCCTTGATACGGCTGCCCATCCACGTACAGCAGCGATTCGAATCCGGAATTGTTGCCGCCGCCGGTTCGTCCGAAGTCAAATCGGCCCACAATACGCCGCTCATGCCAAGCCGCGGGAATCTCGACCTCTTGTCTCAGCCAAACGTACCGGTCGCGGCCAACCCACCTATCGCCAATCCGCATCTCGCGCCATTCACCATCGGATGAAGGACATTCTCCGATATTCCCCGCTTCGTCCTCCTTGGCAGCAAAACCCGTAATAGCCACGGAATCCCGGTAACGAAACGGCCCCAGTTCCTTCACCCTTGCAAGCAGCTTCTCCATCGTCCAAAACATTGCAATCATCCTCTCTCGATATATGTAAATTGGTTATGTAGACAACATCGATTCGCATAACTTAAGCGGGCCGGTTAAGCTGATAGTCAAACACAGTCTCTCGATATAACACGTGTTATAAGAAAAGCTTCGGATCGAAGCCCTTTCAATGAAGTACATTCGTATCTTAGCGGAAGCTTTTCTTGCGAGCAGAATGTTTAATTCGCGCTTTAGCGCTTTAATATAGTTAAACCTTCCTTACTCTTAACAAAAACTACGATCGAAGTCCTTCAAGGATGAGCGACCGCAATTTTGCAGAAGTTTATTCCCTTTCCGATTACCCTAGCAAGCGGGATGCGCGACCGCCCAAAAGGCGGACGCTGCGATTGGCTTTTTGACGTAATTTTTGCGAACCTCATCATCCATTGCTTTGGTGAATACGAAACCGGCTTTTCCTTGACCGCTCTTACCTTCGTATCCATCCGACACTTCTTCTTGGCCCGCTCTTACCTTCGTATCCATCCGACGCTTTCCCTTACCGCAAGCTCGGCCGGCACCACAATGTCCTCATGGGCGTCCAGCGGGCGGCGGCCTTCCACATATTCCGCCAGTCTTTCCACGGCCAATCTCCCCATTTCGCGATACGGCACCTCCACGGCGGTCAGGGATGGGTATACATGCTGGTTGACGCGATCCGTATTATCTCCCGCCATAATGTGAACGTCTTCCCCTACCGTGTATCCCAGCTTAAATGCGGCACGGCTGATGGAAACCGCCGCCCGCGACCAATTGGTAAAAACCGCGCATGGCTTCCCCTCGTTCATCTTGAACTTTAGCCATTCCAGCCACTTCGGCTCCGCCTGCCGCCATAACTTATCCGGCACCTCCGTAACCGCAGGCTGCCAGCCCTTCTCAAGCATCCACTCTTCGTATGCTTTTCTGCGTTCTATGTCGCCGAACCCAAGCGGAACTCCGACATTCATCTCCACATACAGCGGAACAAGCCCGGTGCGCTCCCACATAAAATCAAGCGCCCGCCGCGCGGCTTCCCGGTAGTCCATCAATACGGAAGCTATCCGTGGCTCGTCCGGATACCCTTCGACGGAAACATACGGCATCGCTTTGCTCTGCACAAGCCGGACCCAGTCATCACGGTCCCACTGCGGCCGGTCAAAAGCGACAACGCCGTCGATCCGCCGCTGCATATACAGCTCGATCAACTCTTCCCGCTGATCCTGCGGCGGGTTTCCCGACCCGTACAAAAGCACATGGTACCCTTTATGGCTGCAAGTTTCCTGCATCCCCTCCAGCACCTGCAGGAACAGCGGGTTCGAGACATTGCCGAATGCAGCCAAACATTGGCTGCGTCCTGTCTTCATCCCCCGGGCCTGTGCATCCACCTGATAACCCAGCTCACGGATCGCCTCCAGCACGGCTTTCCGCTTCTCCGCGCTGACCCCGATCCCCGGCGTATCGTTAAGCACGGCGGATACAACGCTGCGCGAGACGCCCGCCTTGCGGGCTACGTCAAAGCTCGTCACCCTCTTGTTGGCCACGCGCATACACCTCTTTTTGCCATGATTATAACACGTGTTATATCGATTCGTCAGCACCTCGCCGCAAAAAAATTAGCTGATCTGTGCTCGCATGTCCGATCGTTCAGGAAAACGATTACGTCCCCTCTATCTGTCAAAATAACAAAAGCTTCTGATCAAAGTAATTTCGATGAAGTACATTCGTGTCTTAGCGGAAGTTTATTTTTGTGATAAAGCATTTGTTTCAGCTTCGCCGAAAACATATACATTCTTTATCGTTTAAAAAGACCGCCAAAACCTTATTCATTCATAAGGATGATGGCGGTCAACAATTTACATAAATGCTTCTTCTTGGGTCACGGATCGAAACTTCAAGGTCAATCCTTCGGCTTGACGTTCAGGCGCGCGGATGATTTCCGGAGCCGGTTCTCCCGCCTCTGTCATCCGTTTCACAAGCCTTTCGCCCATGACACGTGCAACCTCCTGATAGGGCTTTAAACCGATCAAGTTGGTCAATTCGTGAGGGTCGGCCTCTAAATCGTATAAAAACTGTTCCGAATATTGGCTGGCCCCTGCATGCTCGTAACCGTCATGATCCACTGCGGCAACACTATACTTCCAGCGTTTTGTCCGAACGGCGCGCCCGACCTGCGACTCGCTGATCTGGATGAAGATGTCCTCCGGCCACTCTTCGTTTGATCCTTGCAGGAGGGGCAGCAACGATCGTCCCTGCATGTTGTCGGGAACGGGAATGCCTGCGGCGTCAAGTAATGTAGGCGGCAGGTCGATCAGGCTGACAAGCTCGTTTACCCAGCCTTTGCCTTGGAATCCAGGCCCTTGGATAGCCGTAGGCACCCGTATCGAGCTTTCGTGGCATGATCGTTTATACTCGTCGTTTCGCGTTTTAAAGTGACAGGCGTGATCGGAGGTAAATAACACAACGGTGTTATCCAGCAGGTTTAGGCTTCTTAACGAATCCAGCAGCCGCCCAAGCGCCTCGTCCAATCTTTTGACCATGCCGTAATATCCCCCCAGATGCTGGGCACTGCTTCCTCCCAACGCTTGCAAATCCGGCGGCGTCCAGCGGCCCTCATACCGTTTGCGGGTTCCATGCGGAGGCGGATAATCGTCAATGTGATTTTGGTGGTGCGGCTCCAAATACGAAAGAAACAAGAAAAACGGATTGTCTTGGTGCTGATCCACATAACGGATTGCCGCATCGGTGAGGGCGTCGACCCGGTATCCCGGCAGCTTGACCTGCTCGCCATTGTTGTCATAAACGATTGTATGATACGAGTCCGAGCAAAGCTCAAGCGAATTAGCACCTAACCAGTATTGATACCCTCCTCTTTCGGCTTCGGTTACCGCGTTGCTGCCTGCGCTCGCAAGATGCCATTTGCCAATATACCCTGTGTGATAACCCGCATCGTTGAAATAATGGGCCAATGTTTTCGTGCCTGCCGGCAAGGGAATTTTGTTTTTGAAGCAGCCCGAGACGGTCGGATACAGTCCCGTTTGCAAAACCGATCTAGCCGGCCCGCAAACCGGCTGGCAAGTAAATGAATAACTAACATTGGTCCCGCGATAAGCCATTTCGTCAAAATTAGGGGTGAGATCCAATGGATTCCCGTGTACACCGGTTGTATCCCAACGCTGCTGGTCGGTGAAAAATACGATGACATTGGGGCTTTTTGCATTTTTTTTACTCATTTACAGACCTCCTTTTCAGTCGTTCCAATTGCCCCACTGGCCTTTCTGCGGCTGGCCGGCCGGCGGCATTACAGGGCGGTAAGCCCACGGATCACACATCCGCTGCTGCCAAGAGGAGAGTTCCGCCGCCAATCTCTGAATATGCCCTGCAAAACGCGGGTCCCCCGACAGATCGCTGATTTCCGCAGGATCCTCCTTAATATTGAACAACTGGATACGATCGGAGCCGTAATTGTGCTCTTCCGGGCGATAGTAGCGAATGAGTTTCCATTCGCCGTCGCATACCATACGCTGCAGATCCTTGTAAACCGCAAATACGGAATCATGAATACCGCTTTTTTCGCCTTGAATGAGAGGCAGAAGACTTTGGCCGTCTACGGTCGCCGGAATCGGAATTCCCGCCAAATCGCAAAGGGTAGGGAAAATATCGAACTGACAGGTAACCTGATCAATCCGAACGTTTTGCGGGAGCCCGGGTCCGCTCATCAGCAGCGGGATGCGGATACTGTGGTCATACAGATTTTGCTTACCCATCAAACCGTGTTGTCCCAGCGCCAATCCATGATCCGCGGTATAGACGATAATCGTATTGTCCAGCTCGCCTTTTACCCGCAGCGCCTCCAAGATTTGCCCTATACGGTCATCCATGTGAGTAATCATTGCATAATAATCGGCGATGTGCCGGCGCACCGAATCCGGGTCACGGGGAAACGGCTCCAGCAATTCGTCCCGTACCGTCATTTCCCCATTATCAAACGGATGTTTCTCCATAAAGTTTGCCGGGAGCTCGATGTCGGCCGGATCATATTTCTCCGTGAACTCCTGTGGCGCCGTTCTCGGATCATGCGGTGAGGTAAACGCCACATATAGAAAAAACGGCTGATCCCTGTCGTAGTCTTCGATAAACTTCACGGCGGCATCCGCAAACAGATCGGTGGAGAACGACTGCCCCATGTACTTCGTTTCTTTACGATACTCACCGCTTGGATCGAAATCGTACACAGGCACCTGCAGATGATCGCTCATACCGCCGAAAAATATTTTTGCCCCGTCGCAGAAGCTTCGGATAAAGCTTTGTCTGTCGTTATGCCATTTGCCGGTTGCAAATGTATAGTACCCGGATTCCCGCATCACTTGAGGCATGATTGCACACTCCGGATTGATCGTCATCAATCCCGGCCATTGGTTCAAATGCCGGTCCGCCGAAGCGTTAAGAGTGTGCGCGCCCGTATGAATGCAAGCGCGGCTCGGTACGCAAACGGCCGGTGTAATGCCGCCGGTTATGTACGTTGTTCCGAAGCATACTCCTCGTTCGGAGAGCCGATCGAGCACCGGAGTCATGATTTGGTTGTTGCCGCCTGCATGGATCGTATCAAAACGCTGATCGTCCGCAACCAAAAATAAAATGTTGGGTTTTCGGTCCGTTGTCATGTTGATCTACCCCCTATACATGTGATGAATGCCAATCAAACGACAACACCGTTTTTTTCCATCCGCGGTGGGCAGCCGTCTCCTCCATCGCTTTTGTGAAATCCTCGGCTCCTTTAATCTCATGGTAATGATCGGGCAGCAGCCGGGACAATGTCTCTTGAAACTCCTTGCTCCGCATCGCTTTGACGACAGGGATATAATCGGCAGAGGAACTTCGGCTGCTGCCGGTCATCGTGATCCCCTTCTCTAGTACATCCCTTGTGTTTATTGGCACTCTGTCCTCGGTTACTCCCATCAGAATCAATTTACCGCCTGGTGATAAAATATCGATACACTGATTGATCGCACTTTCGGAAAACTTGCCGCCGGTACATTCTACTGCAATATCAAAGGTTTGCCCTTTATCGAAATCATAGTGCTGTACGAGAGCGGTTTGCGCAAATTTGAAATTGTCCAGTTTTTCTGGAATGGCTCCAAATACAAGCAGTTTATCCCGACTTACTCCAAAGACATGATAGAGCACAGCGGCCGTTAAATATCCGACGGGTCCGTCTCCAAAAACCGCCACTTTCGCATTCTTTAGATTAGACGCCTCCCGTCCTAAAGCCTGATACGATACCGAACATAGCTCGGCGAGGACGGCAATCTCGTCCGGAACATCATCAGGCACTTTAATCAGGCAATCGGCAGGCACTACAATACGGCTCTGTGCAATTCCGTCCGTGCCGCTTCCTAGAAATCTGCCACGCTCACAGTAATTGTCTCCTTTGCCCGATCGGCATGAGGCGCAGCATTCCTCAGGCCGGATCCCTTCCAATGCATGGCCCGGCCAATTCGGCACGATGATGACGCGCTCTCCGGCATGAAATCGTTCGGTTCGACTTTCCGCCACTCTTCCGATCCCTTCGTGAATCAATGCCATAGGAAGCTTACGGGCGAGCGCTTCCGGTCTGCGCTGACCTGTGAAATAACGCAGATCAGCGTGACAAATACTTCCGATGGTTGGTTCGACGACAATATGGTGCTCCGGCATCTCATGGTTCAGCCAAACTTCATTTACCTGTCCTGGCTGCAACAAACGCAAAGCCCGTGACTGTACGATAACTGGATTAGATACATTCATGACTAGCAATTCCTCCTATTCAAAATAACGTTATTTCCCGTGGAAATTCCCCCGCCGCCGTTTGACGCCAATGGATCTCTCATTCCGGGTACGTCCAATTGATGGTATGATCCCGAAGTTCGGTAATTTCAACCCTTCGGTCGACTGCGCTGACACGAGCCGGCGATGGGACGATGGCAGGTTTGCTCTCACCGGCATCTTCCATTCTCTGAAGGAGTGTTTCCCTCAGCTGCTCCGTGACCTGCCGGTACCATTCGACTCCGATCAAATTGTTTAATTCATACGGATCGGCATGCAGATCGTACAAAAATTCTTCCTCATATACGTCGGAGCCCGAGTGAAGCCAGCCGCTCCGCTCTTTGGCTGTTACACTATATTTCCAGCGGTCGGTACGAATGGCACGCGCCACTTTATCCTCACTGATCTGAACAAACACCTCATTAGCCCAATCGGAGCCGGTTTTCCGGCATAACGGAAGTATCGATTTTCCCTGCATGTGCTCGGGAACCGGGATTCCTGCAGCATCAAGCAAGGTCGGGGGCAAATCCATCAGACTGACCAGCTTGTGGATACGCCCTCCTCCATCGAATCCCGGGCCTTGAAAAACGGTAGGCACCCGAATGGAGCTGTCGTGGCAGGAACGTTTGTATTCCGCATTGCGGGTTTTAAAATGGTTGCCATGGTCCGAGGTAAACAATACAACCGTATATTCAAGCAGCTTCAAGCTTCTCAGCGAATCCAACAGCCGGCCGAAGGCTTCGTCAAGCTTTCTGACCATGCCGTAATATCCGGGCAAATGCTGCGCCGCACTGCCGCCTAAAGCCGCCAAGTCCGGGGGCATCCATGTTCCTGCGGCCGTACAGTCGTACCCTAGAGGAGCAGGATAATTGTCAAGGTGATTTTGATGATGCGGCTCCAAGTAAGAAACAAACAAGAAAAACGGATCCTTTTGATTTTGATCAATAAATCGGATGGCTGCGTCGGTTACCGCATCCACTCTGTAACCCGGCAGCTTCACCGCTTTATTCTCATTGTTGTACATGATCGTGTCGTAAGCATCGGAAGAGTATTCGAGCACATTGGACGCCAGCCAATACTCGTATCCGCCCCGCTCATTTTCGGGAACCGGATCCTGACTGGCCAGATGCCATTTGCCGATATATCCTGTGCGGAAACCATACTCACGGAAATAATGAGCCAGCGTTTTGCTATTTTCCGGCAGCGGGATTCCGTTTCTATAACACCCCGTCTGTGTCGCATACATTCCGGTTTGCAGACAAGACCGCGCCGGGCCGCACACAGGCTGACAGGTGAAGGAATTGTAAACATGGGTGCCGTTCTGCGCCATTTGGTCAAAATTCGGGGTCAATCCGTGAGGGTTTCCATGCACCCCGGTAGTGTCCCACCTCATCTGATCGGTAAAAAAAACGATAACATTGGGTTTTTCCTTGACATTTTCCAGATTCATTCGTTTTGGATTCCTCCGCAAGTTTATTTTTTACCAAAGACCTTGGCCGCTTAATCTGCGCGCAAGCCAATTCGTAAACAGGAGCATGAGCAAGCCGACAACGGATTTAAATAAACCCGCGGCGGCGGCTATGGAGAATCTTCCCAAGGTGAGCCCCACGCGGTACACATACGTATCGAGAATGTCGGCGACATTATAAACCAATGGGTGATACAGAATGAACACTTGATCGAAACCGGCATTAAGCAAATGACCGGCCTTCAAAATCATAAGCAGAATGATCGTTCCGCTGATCGACGGCAGTGTAATGTAACGAACCTGCTGAAATCTGGAGGCCCCATCGATTTTGGCCGCTTCGTACAGTTCCGGGTTAATGCCGGTGATGGCGGCTAAATAAATAACGGTCCCCCATCCGACCTCTTTCCATATTTCAGACCAAACGAGCAAGCTGCGAAATTGATCCGGCTCCATTAATGGCGAGCTTTTACTTCCAAATAAAGTAAATATCCCTGTGTTCGGCGAAAGCAGGGTAAACATAAGTCCGCCGAGAACAACCCATGATACAAAATGTGGGAAATAAACCACCGTCTGAACCACTCTTTTGAATAAGGTGCTTGTCACTTCGTTAAGCAGCAAAGCCAGCACAATGGGGGCGGGGAAACCAAAGATCAGCTTATAAAAACTGATCAGTATGGTGTTGCGTAAAGCTACCCAAAAATCCGGAGCCGCAAACAACAAATGAAACCATTTTAATCCCGCCCACTCGCTCCCGATGATGCCTTGGGATAACTTGAAATCCTTGAAAGCGATGATAATCCCGGCCATAGGCACATAATGAAACAAAATAAAATACAACAGTCCCGGCGCGATCAATAAATAATAATATTTATAAAATTTCCAGTTGCTGCGGTTCTTGCTTGCTTTTTTGATTGGTAATTCTGCTGTTTGACTGTACATGGCATTACCCCTCACTTCAATCTCCTGCCAAAGCTAGAGATGTTTCCGATACTCACCGGGGGTGACCCCTTCGTATTTTTTAAAACATCTTATAAAGCTGTGAACTTCCGTAAAGCCGACCATACTGCCGATTTCTTTCAACGAATACCGAGTGCCGTCCTTGAGCAATTCAATGCTTTTCTCCACCCGGTACTTAGCCAAATAATCAATTAACGATCTCCCGGTCTGCTGCTTAAAGATGCGGCTTAAATAGCTGCTGCTTAATCCGACGTATTCGGAAATGTCCGTAAGCGCAAAATTTTCCCGGAAATGCATTTCCACAAATTGAATCGCCTGAGAAATGTACAAATTTGTACTTTTCTTATCGCTCTGGGATTCCAGATCATTGATCATCGTTTGCAGGTAGCTCTGCATAAAGTGTTCAAGCTCCGCCATACTGTTACACTCATTTACTTTAAGCACACCTTCGCTGTTCAAAAAGTCGGCTTCAAACCCTTCTTGCATCAGATCGTGGATTAAGGTGCTTACCAATATGATGACCATCCCGTGAATCTGTTCCCGGGAGTACTTCGTATTGGAAATGTATAATTGAAACAAATCACCCAAGATATCCTTTGTTTTCTCGCGGTCAACCGATTTGATGCTGTGCAGCAAAGCCTTCTCGATATGGAGCGGGTACTCCAGCCTTTCGTCATGATCCCGGATATCCTGCATAAATACGATCTCAGCGTGATTCAGCGCCTTGTAACGTGTCAGCTTCTTCGCCTGCAAATACGAGTTGTGGATCTCGTCAAGGGAACCGCAAGTATGGCCGCATGAAAAGGTCAGCGTCATATTATGCACCCACTGAACCTGTTCATTGATATTTTTACAGCAGCCCTGCAACGTTTTTCTTAAAGGATCGTCAATCGTTTCCCGTTCAAGATTAATCACAAAGCCGAATCGGTCGTCATCAAGCAGCGTCCCGCACAAGTTAAAATGCTCCTTGAGCACATTTTCGGCTAAGCTAAACGCGTATAACTTCATCTTGCCGGAATCCGGCGCTTCCGCTTCATCCTGTAAACCCGAGGAAATCAGCAAGACCATATAATACGGCAGCGGCAAATCAATCCCCATTTGAGCAAGACGGTCAAAATGTATGGAATTATTCGACAGATTATTGTTCAAGAGGTCATAGATCAACCGATGGCGGATTAATGGTTCATTTTGATCCATCATGCTTTTAATGGTCTGGTTTTCGTTTTGCAGGTTTGCGATGACATTATTTACGAAATCAAAAGCATCGATTCCCCTTTGCTGGGAATGGCTCCGGTTCATTGTGCCGTATTTGGCCAAAATCCGTTTCCAAGGACTGTACATGATCACAGAAAACAAGCAGGAAAATGCCAGCCCGATAATAACGATCAGTATGACGGCTTTGATAATTGAAAATAGCTTTTCGTTGACTTTTTGTTCAAAAAAACTCATCGGCAGCAGCTTCAAAATGACCCACGGTTGGTTTGTCACTTTCAAATAGCTGACAAAATACTTTTCCCCGCCAAGCTTCAACATTTCCGTTTCCCGGCCTTGATCCCACTTGCCTTCCGTTAGCATCTTGGTTACAGGAGCGGTAAGCCCGCTATTTTTGTTATTAAAAAGCAAGCTTCGGCTGTTTGTGTCGACAATGAAAATTTCATTGTATTCATCATTAATCAGCTTGCGCAGCGCTTCAAAAAACTCTTCCTTGCTCGCGTTGATTACCATACTGCCCAATACGTCTTTCCTTACCGAGGGCAAATTTCGGGTAAATGAAATGACCTCAATCGGGGGAGCGTTCAGACGGTCCCTCATCGTCCTTATCTCAATCAAATCGTCATTTGTTTTGCTGGCCTTCTCAATAATTTCTCTATCGTAGAAATCAGCCAGACGGTACAATCCTTCATTAGTGGCAAGCACCTTGTTGTTTAACTTAAAATAAATATACCCCGAATAAACTAACCGGCTTGCCGATATTTGGGTCCTAAAGCTTTCGTTTAATTCCGAGAAATCATAAATACTCGCCTTAAACGGGTCAAAAAGAATGGAATTCAGGTTCGACATAAATGACAGCTGCAATGTTAAGCTATCCACTTTCCCCACAAGCATTTCAACCTTCTGCTCCAGGTTCTGCATACTGATATGAACCGATCTCTCGTTCTCGTCGCGCAGCTCACTCGAATAGTTGTTGAAATAGATAGCGCTTATAACCAAAGTAGGCAGCATGATCGTGAATATATAGGACAGCAGCAGCTTTTTAAACAATTTATGGCGAACCAGATTCATTCAGTGGCCCTCTTTTATTTTTTAGTTTTATTCCATTCCGCGTTCACTTGATCTTCGATGATCTTTCCGCCTTGCTGGTAATATTTCTGAACAAACTCATCCCATTTATCGATGGAGTAAGTCCCGCTTATGATTTTACTGTAGTATTCCGCCCACAATTTGCCCAAATCCGGATAATCAAATTGCGCCGGTACCGTTTTCCAGAAGCTGTTTCTGACCAAGTTTTTGTTCGCGCTCTCCAATGCGACAATCGTCTCGTCCGCCGTCCAGCGGCGATCGACCACCTGAAGGAACCGTACCGGATTGGAGTACCCTTGCTCATATAACTCCGAATAAGATTTGACGTTTTGGGAAATCCGGTTTTTCGCCTTATCGTACGTATAATGCTGATTTTCTTTTCCGTACGTGACGAGGTAAAAACCACCGTCCGGTTTATCCGATACCGACCAGTTGATCAGCTTCATCAAAGCTTCGGGATTTTTGAATTTGGCGGAGACCGCTCTAATATCATTATAAGCGGGAGGATTCTCCGGCCAGCCGGAAAGCCCTTTCGCACCCGTCGGAGGCGTAAGGAAGTTAAATTTCGCTGTTGGCGTCACTTTTCTGAGCGAGTTGCCAAGCGGCTGCTTTGGATCCACGTCCATAGTGAGCCCTTCGAAAACCCCTACTTTGGAGTTGATGATTTTCTCCTCAAGCTGTTTTCTCTCGGTCACCAGCGATTCAGGGTCGATAATTCCTTCTTTATACCATTTCTGAAGCAGGGTTAAAGCTTCCTTCGTTTCCGGCAGCACCATTCCTTGCTTCAACTGTCCATTCCTTTCATGCCAAAACGAAGGAATGACCCCAAATGCGCCGAAAATAGCCCCAAAATTCGGATCCATATTGTTTGGCTTGATCCCGCCTAAACCGTAGGTATCGTTAGCTTGATTTTTGTCGGGATCGTTTTTGGTGAATGCAACCAGAACGTCGTGTAATTCGTCTAATGTTTTTGGCGGTTTAAGGCCGAGATTATCCAGCCAATCCTGACGGATAATAAAAGTTCCCGTGTTGGGACCGTTAAACGGCTCAGGGCGATAACCAACCGGAAGCGCATACAATTTCCCTTTGTATTTTAACGCTTCTAAATCCTTCGGATCAAACAGACTCATGGCGTTGGGCGCTTGTTTAATTAAATCGTCGAGAGGAGCAATCAATCCTTCGTCGGCAAAACGGCTCATCGTTGGAATATCCAGGTTGAAATAGTCGGGAAGTTCTCCCGATGCGGCAAGCAGATTCAATTTGGTGAAATAATCCGGGCCTGTTGCCAAGGATACGTCAAAGTCGATCCCTTTCAGACCTGCGGCCTCTAATGACTTTAAAATTTCTTGCCGGCCGACTCCCCCTCCCTTAGGGTATTCCGGGGCGGGATAGTTCCTGAACATCTTTATAGTAACGCTTTCATTTTGTTTTGTGGAAGAGGGGGCCGCGCTTTCGTTGTTCGTTTGCTGCGAGCACGCAATGAGACCGGTTGTTGAAAGCAGAGCAGCCGTTGACAGCGTTACCCCTTTAACTACTTTATTCATAGGAATCATCTCCTTCTTACGATTTAATGGAACCGATCATAACCCCTTTAACAAAATATCTTTGCAAAAAAGGATACACACATAAAATGGGAAGCGTGGCCAGCACAACTGTCGCGGCAATGGCCGATTCGGTGGATGTATTGGTCAGTTGTCCGCTCATTTTAGCTGCTTCCTGACCTTTAATGACATCCCATAACATTAAGGATAATGTATACTTCGACTTGTCATTTAAGTAAATCAGTGCCGAGAAAAAGTTGTTCCACCTTGAAACCGCTTCCCAAAGTGCTATCGTTGCAAGCACCGGCGTCGATAACGGCAAGATGATCGTAAAGAAAATGCGTATCGGGTTCGCTCCGTCCATCATCGCCGACTCTTCAAGTTCTGCAGGCAGTGCTGCAAAAAAACTGCGCATAATGAGCACGTTGTATGCGGATATGGCACCAGGAATAATTAACGCTGACAAGGAATTGATCATTCCCAGCTGTTTAATCAGCAAATACGTGGGAATAATTCCTCCTCCGAACAACATGGTGAACAAGATCACGAAGGACATCACGTGATTCCCCGGCAAACCCCGCTTTACTAACGGATAAGCTGTCATTGCCGTTAACAGCAAACTTAACAAAGTGCCCGCTGCGGTTATGATCACCGTATTTTGATAAGCTACCCAAAGAAATTGCGACTTCAGAATGTCCATATAAGCCGATAACGTAAATTCTTTAGGCCATATGAACAGCCCCCCGCGCATGGATTCTTCCATTGAGCTTAAGGAAAGTGAAACCTCATGCCATAAAGGGTACAAGGTGGCCACCGAAAATATCGATAAGATCATGATGTTGCTCACATCAAAAAGTTGACTGCCCGCGCTTTTTTTTATTGCATACATACATTTCCTCGCTTTCAAGCTTTATAAGTCGTTTGCGGCCGCAATTAAAATTATTGGATATCCAGCTTGAAAAGGGAAGAAACAAATCACGTAAAAACTGTATAGATTCGATCATTCAAGATTTTGTTCATAAATGACAAATAATGTTCAGTCTCAAAACGTTAATGCGTCCTATTCATTCGCCGCGGCGCCAGTGGTGGGGTTCGACCGACCGCCGCTCAGCGCAACGCGCGTCTGGGATTCGCGCGCGTTGGGAAATTTCGCAACTTAAGCAAATCCGTTCCCTCGAAAGGCCGTGTGCAGATACGTTCACTCTTTATACATGATTGTATCATGAACAACTTCCGATGCTACATAAGCTGATCCAAAGATCTTCCCGGAAAAGCAGCGTGTTTACGTATTCTTCAGCTCGCGTGCTGCTTCGATCGCCGGCTTTCCGAAACAACAAAAAGCAAGGACCGCTTTTTTCAAGCCAGTCCTTGCTTATTCATAAACTCAATGTTTTCGGATCGGTTTTAATAAGGCCATACTCTCGGCAGCGGTGCTTCGTTGCGGATAACCGCCGAGAGCAGCTGCCCCCGCAGTTCCTTCACCACATCGCCGTAATCCGCATGCTCCGCTACATCGGCATATTGCATCGGGTCTTCCTTCAAATGAAAAAGCGCTTCCCGGCCATCGGCTTCGCGTAAATACCGGTAATCCCGCGTTCGGATCGTTTTCCAGCCAGTGGCCTCCATCAACGCATACCCTTTGCCGGTAAACTCATCGCCTTGAAGCAGCGGCTTAAACGATTGCCCCTGCACTTCCGAAGGAACGGGAATGCCGGCGCACTCCAGCAAGGTCGGCACGACGTCAACCGCTTCAACGATGGTCGCGGTTGTTCCCGCCTGCTTGGCCCCCTGCGGCCAGCGGACGATCAGCGGCACCCTGCTGACGCAGTCCTCACCCGGATACCCTTTGCCGTATCGCAGATGCTCGCCCAAATATTCGCCGTGATCGGAGCTGAACACCACAATCGTGTCCTGCTCCAGTCCGAGTTCTTGCAGCTTCCGCATCAGCTTGCCCACATAATCGTCGACTTCGCTGATCATCGCGTAGTAGCCATGTTTGACCGACCTCAGCTCCTCGTCGGAGAAATGAGTCTCGGAACGCCGTTCATCCAGATGCGGCGGATAGGCCGGTACAGAAAGCTGATCCGGATCGTACATGTCCAGAAACTTTTGCGGAGCCACCCATGGCGCATGAGGCGAATAAAATCCGGCGATGCACAGCCAGCTGTCCTTTGCATGTTTCTCGATAAACGCCATCGTCTGTTCGGCGACAAACGCCGAATGCGTAAATTCGTCTTTGCCGCGAAACGCTTCGGCGCGTCTCGGCTCCCGCTCGGGATGCGGGATACCGTCGCGAACCTTCATCGTGTCGTACCATACCTGTGCTGCCGGAGGCAGGCCCAGACTGGCATATTCCAGCTGCGACGGATCTTTTGCCCTGATCCACGCCCGGTAGGCATCCTCGTAGCTGCCGGGCTCGTCGGAAATTTCCAAGTGAGCGAACCCGTAATCGGGATGAACGCTGCGGTGATCCCGGTTGGCATGCGGCAGAAAATGCAGCTTGCCGATGTTGCCGCACACGTAGCCGTAATTGTTCAGCATCCGCGGCAAGGTCACCGTATCCTGGGGCACAGGAACACCCATATGCGTAATGCGCAGCGCCGACGGATACCGTCCGCTGAGAAAGCTGATGCGGCTTGGCATACAGACCGGGTTTTGTACAAAATGATGGTCGAAGTTCACTCCCTCCGCCGCCAGCCGGTCCAAATTCGGAGTTTGAATCTCACTGTTGCCGTTTGCGCCAAGCGCGTCCCAACGCTGCTGATCGGTATAAATAATGAGGATATTGGGCCTTTTCAATGTCCATTCCGCCCTTCCGGATCGCTATATGTTATGGCTCCCGCGTTAACGCCTCGTTCATTTTCTCCCTCACCCAGCCGGCAAAAGCAGGCACCTGCGCTCCAGCGGAGGGGACATTCGGCGCTTCAAGCAGCTTGGCGTCTTCGTAGAGAAATACCGGCGCCGGCGCGTCAAATAAGATCATCTGATGCAGCGCGGCTTTGTGCTCGGCGATCATGTCCCGATAAGCCTCGTCGGCGTACAGATTGGTCATCTCAAGCGGATCACGCTGCAAATCAAAAAACAACGATTTCGCATCGTCTTTGCACAAAATCAGCTTATGCGAGCGGGAACGCACCATATATTGCTCGCCTTTGGCATTTTCCGAAAACACGTAGCGGCGGCCCGCAAGCGGAGCGGTCAAATCCACTCCCGTCATATCCGGTCCCGGCTGTTCGCCCGCTACGGCGGCCAATGTCGCCGTGACATCGATGCCGCTGGTCAGCTCGGCGCAGCGTTCGCCCGCCGCGGACATCCCGGGGTACTTGACGATCAGCGGCACTCTGACCAGCGGATCGTACATATAGTTTTGCTTCAGCAGCAAATGGTGGAAACCCAAATATTCGCCGTGATCGCTGGTATATAAAATCAGCGTATTGTCGTATAAGCCTTTGTGCTTCAGCAGCTCCACAATGTTCCCGATGTAATGGTCGATATGGGAAATCGTCGCGTAATAATAACTCATGCACAGTCTCAGCTGCTGCTCCGTCAACTGCTCATGCGGGAAAAATCCCGTATGTTTCTCCAAATCCCGCGGCAGGCAGCTTTCCGTCCAGCCCGGCAGCAGCTTCAGCGCGTCAGGATCGTACATCTCGCTCCACGAAGCGGGCGGATCAAACGGATGGTGCGGTTTGACGAAACTCAAAAACAGCAGATTTCCTCCGTCTCCCCACTTGTCGATTTCCGCCAGCCCTCTCCTGCCGATCCATGCGGTCGAATGATGCTCCTCCGGCAGGTCGGAGACCATCGCCCCGCGAGAATCCCAGTAATGCTCCGGCGCCTGCTGCCGGTATTCATTTACCTGATCGAGCAAATCAACATAATCGATCAAACCCAGGTTTTGCAAGTAGCGGTGATAATCGTCCTCGTAGCGGCCGTCGCCGTTTTGCTCGACCAGCTCCATGCGGTCGAAACCGACATCCTGATACGTTGGCGTCAGATGCATCTTCCCTATAGCCGCTGTTGTGTACCCGGCACGTTTGAGCGTTTTGGGATAGGTGCCCAGCTCCGGCTGGATCGTACAGCGGTTCGTCCACCCTAAATGCTGGTGGGGATGCAGACCCGTCAGCGTGGAATAACGCGACGGGGTGCAGACCGGCGCATTGCAGAAGTGGCTTTCATATACCACTCCATCAGCAGCCAATTGGTCCAAATGCGGCGTGCGGATATCGGTATTGCCGTACGCGCCCAAGCAGTCCGCACGATGCTGATCCGCCATAATAAACAAAATATTAGGTAACCGCTTTTCGCTCACGGATCAAACACTCCCTTCTGAAAGTAAGTTCGACTCACTGGTCACGCAAATTCCAACACTCATTAGCTTTGTAACTCAGGCTTATTGGCCTGTAAGTCCAGCTACTCCACAACGCAGCTCGGCCCTCCTTACCCTTTCACCGAACCGATCATCGCGCCTTTGACAAAATGCTTCTGCAGGAAAGGGTAAATAATCAGGATCGGCAGCGTCGACATCATGACCGTGGCGTATTTCAGCGAATCCTCCGCCATGATGTAATTGTCCGTTACCGCTCCTTCGCTTCCGGTCAGCTGGCCGGCAAGCACGATTTCGCGCAGCATAACCTGCAGCGGGAACAAATCGGCGTTGCGCAAATAAATGAGCGGGCCCATATAGTTGTTCCAAATCTGCACGGCATAAAACAAGCCAATAGTGGCAAATACCGCCTTCGACAACGGCACTACAATTTTAACAAAAATACCCACATCGCTTAAACCGTCAAGTTTGCCCGATTCCTCCAGCTCCTTGGGTATATTGCTGAAGAACGTTCTCATAATAATCAGGTTCCAGGTGGCGATAGCCCCCGGCAGCACCATCGCCCACATCGTATTGACAAGACCAAGCTGCTTGACGACCAGGAATGTCGGGATCATCCCGCCTTGAATAAACATCGTGACGATGATCAGAAACATAAACGTCTTGGCAAACACCATCGTTTTTTTGGACAACGCATAAGCGCCCATCGAAGTAATGACCAGCGAAATACACGTGCCTAGAGTTACGTAGATCAGCGTATTTTTGTAACCGTTAAATATACGCCCGTCCTTGACCACATAATCGTACATCTCCAGGTTAATTCCCTTAGGCCACACCGAGATTTCCCCTTTGAGCACATGCGCCTGGTCACTAACCGATACGATCAGCATGTAATAAAACGGATACAGCGTCACTGCCACCACAAGAACCATCAGCAGCAAATTCAGCCCGTCAAACCATGTCAGCTTTCTCACAATGTACCGGCCTCCCCTTCTACCATAAGCTGTTTTCTCCGACTTTCCGGCTGATATAGTTGGCGGTGGCGACAAAAATAAAGCTGATGACTCCCGTGAACAGATCGATGGCCGTGGCGTAGCTGTAGTTGCCCTGAATCAAGCCGACCCGGTACACGTAAGTCGAAATGATGTCCGCCGTTTCATAAGTGACCGGACTGTACAGCAAGAACACTTTCTCAAAGCCAATCTCCAGCACTCTGCCGATGTCCAGCAGCAAAATAATGACAATCGCCGGGGCGATGCCGGGCAACGTCACATGCAGCGTTTGCCGCCAGCGGCTCGCTCCATCCATCTTGGCCGCCTCGTACAGCTGCGGGTCAATGGCCGTCAATGCGGCCAAATAAATAATCGTGCCCCAGCCCGCATGCTGCCAAATTTCCGAGATGACATAAATCGGCCGGAACAAGCCGGGCTCCATCATAAAGTTCACCGGGGCAAATCCCCACGCCTTGATCACCTGGTTGACGACGCCACCCGTCGGGGACAGAAACATGACGACCATCCCCGCGACAACGACATTGGAAATAAAATGCGGCAAATAACTGACGGTTTGCACAAACCGCTTCAGCACTTCTTTTCTGATCTCATTGATCAGCAGCGCAAGAATAATCGGAGCTGGGAAACCAAACAGAAGCTTGTAAAACCCCAGCAGAAACGTATTGCGCATCAGCTTGAGGAAGTCGGGGTTCTCCATAAACATGTTGAAATATTTAAGCCCGACCCATTCGCTCATCCATACGCCTCTGAATAAATTGTAATTCTGAAACGAAATGACAATGCCAAACAAGGGCAAATATTTGAAAATAAAGTAATACAGCATACACGGCAGAACAAGCAGCAGCAGGTATTTATCCCTGCGGATTTTACGAATAAGCAAGCGGGCAGCGGACAATTCCTTGCCCGCCACCACCGGGAGGCTGCGTTTTTGTGACGCTCTGGCTGGTCTTACATTCAATGCGATACGCCTCCCGTCATTTGCCGCCCATATTCTTTAACGTCCGTTCGTAGGCGGTTTTGTACACGTCCATCATCTTTTGCAAGCCTAATTTCTTCAGTTCTTCCACATACTGATTCCACTCGCTTAAATTTCGTTGGCCCATAATAAATTTGGCCACGTTCTCATCTCTGTATTTGTTAACCGCTTCCCCGATCGTGGACAAAGTTTCCATTTCTTTCTCGTTAAAAGCGGGACGCGGCTGCGGTTTGGCTTCGTAACCTTCGACGGTCTTAAATGCGTCTTTCATCTGCGGCGAGGACAAATTGACGTAAGCGTCAAAATCCATTACGACATAAGAGCCCGGAGTGACGATACCGGTTTTGATGCGCAAATCGGCAAAGCTGGTATAGTCCGGCTTAAACTGATTTTTGCCGTTTACAACAGTAAAGTCCTCCCCTTCTTTGCCCCAGCTGGCTAAGCGGGTCCCTTCGTCCGAATACATGTAGTCGAAATATCGCATCACGTCTTTAATATTTTTCGAGTTGGACGAGACGGTATACCCGCGGGTTTCCATGCCGATAAACGGCATTTTTTGCGCGCCGTTGGGCCCTCCCTTAGGCGGAACCATATACGACAGCTGAAATTCGGGGATCGCTTTTTTCAGCGGTTCTGTGTATTCGTCAATCAATCCGATCGCATCGACGGTAATAAACGATTTGTTTTGCGCGAACAAATCCTGATGTTGCTTGCGTTGATGAGCCATAAAGTCGGGCGGAATATAACCGGCTTTATAAAACTTGTTCAAGTATTCAAGCATCAGCTTGTAGTTGTCTTCGACGGGCCCGAATCTCCATTCCTTCTTGTCGTAATCATAATACGGAAAATGCGAGGAATTAAAGTTGTACGCCATCGCGTCGGCCTTATCGAGCTTATTGTAGAAGGTAAGCGGATAGCTGTCCGGATACAGCTCCTTCAGTTTCTTCAACACATCGCCGAGCTCATCGTAATTCGCAGGTGTTTTCAGCCCATGCTTTTTAAAAAGATCTTCCCGGTACAGCCAAGTTGTCCTCAGCTGCTTCTCGAGTCCCGAGTTCGGGAAGAAGTAATATTTGCCGTCGGCCGACATGATGGCCGCTTGCACCTCCGGCCGGGCTTGCAAAAACTTTTTGAAATTGGGCAGCAGGTCGAAGTATTGGGATATATCGACAAACGCTCCCTGCTGCCCGTATTTGTTGGCAATGGTGATGTTAGGCACAAACATGAAGTCGGGCATATCGCCCGAAGCAACAATCAAGTTCAGCGCAGCTTCATAATCATTGCCCGGAGGCGTCTGGACGTCGAGGTGGATTTTGGTTTTCTCTTCAACATTTTTATAGATCGACCAGTTTTTATTGTAAGGCCAGATCGGGTGATTGGACGTCGCCATCCTCAGTGTTGCCGGCTTCACTTCTGCCGGTTTGGCCGGCTCGGCCGCTTTCTGATTGTCGGGGGCTGCGGCAGGATTTGCTGCCGGAGCCGTCGGCGCGGAAGAACACCCGATGACCGTCCCGGCGGTAAGCAGCACAGCCAGTGTCGTTCCAAATGCTGTTTTGATATTCAAATAAACTCCTCCTTTTTGGGGTCAAACTTGTTTATATCGATAACAATAACGGGATAAGAACCCGATTAAAATCAACATTCCTTGTGTTTATCCGCCATACCTTGTTTATCGAAGAAAATGTGGATCATCTAAAAAAAATACGATACGGCTGGCGGCGGAAATGAAACAAATAAGAGGCTGAGACTCTCACCTTCATACGTTTAGTGAGGATCCCAGCCTCCGGGTTTCCGGTCAGCCCTATTAAAAACCATTAATCATACTATTCCCAGTAAATTAGTGTTATTAATTAAAAGCTAGCATATCTACAGTTGGGCGTCAACCATTTCAGGAAAAATGTTCTACATTTGCAGCGTCTGCAGCTTGCGGTATTCCTTCGGGGTAGTTCCGGTAAACCGCTTGAACATACGGATAAATGAGGTTGGATTGTAATAGCCGATTTGCCGGCCGATTTCCTGAATGTTCAAATCGCTGTTTTCCAGCAGCTCCTTCGCTTTGCCGATTCGGAATGTATGAATATGCTCCAAATAGTTGCTCCCGGTTTTCTCGCGAATATAAATCGAGAGATACGATGGCGAGAGGTTTAGTTTTGCGGCCACCTGTTCCAAAGAAATATCCTCGGCATAATTTTTCCTGATATATTCCAGAACAAAAGCGATCGTATCGTCCTGCTCTTCTTTCTTGACCTTGACCAGCTCGGACACACGATGGAAAAACCGTTCAAAAAACCGCAGATAGTGGTCGATCGAGCAGATTTGCGCCAGCTGTGCCGGAACGTAATCGCGGACCAACTCGCCGGTTTCCACTTTTACCGCTTCCAGAATATTTAACGATTTATACAAAATATCCGCCGAAAATTTATGAAACTGGCCGGCAACCGCACCCGAAGCAGCCATATGTTCCAGCATTTTGCGTATAAGGTCTACACAAGCCAAACAATTGCCCGCCTGCAGAAGATGAAAAAATTCCTCCTCTTGCTTGGCGGTAAAGAAATAACTGCCCGGTATCGGCCTGGCCTCCGTAATGATTTCCATTTCATCGGACAAATAACGCCCGTCAAGCAGCTTTAGCGCCTCTTCGTACGCGCTGTGGTATTCGAAAGAATCGGCATAAACCGAACTTACGGCTGCCGTCACAAGACACGACTGTTTATCATGGTCAAAAACGGCCTTCAGCCGGCTTAACGCCTCTTCAATCCGCTGCCGCTGGTCGTCACCGAAAACCATCGTTAAGATTTGATTTTTTTCAATCTGAATTGTAAAGGAATTTGGAAACGTTTCGTTCAAA
The DNA here is from genome assembly GCF_004307995.1 of Paenibacillus thalictri. Classification (GTDB taxonomy): domain Bacteria; phylum Bacillota; class Bacilli; order Paenibacillales; family NBRC-103111; genus Paenibacillus_AF; species Paenibacillus_AF thalictri. Next base: position 25,193 of record NZ_SIRE01000001.1, read on the forward strand.
GACAAGTGAATGAATTCCTTCATGAAATAAGCGACTCTTTCCAGCGTCAAACTCCGGTCCGTGTCCAAATAATTCAGATGAAACAAGACGACAAAAAAACGGTCTATTTTGCCTCTGTCGTGGGAATCGGTGTAGATCATTTTGAGCTTTTTGATGTATTCGTAATTCTCGAGCTGCGAGCTCTTAGTGAGCAAATCCTGATGTATTTGCTGGTTGAGACTGTTGAGTTCCTGAATTTTGCCGGAAATAAAATCGAATTCTCTAATATTGCTTTTCAGCTGCAGGATGGACCGGGGCTGCTGCAGAGAGTCCATGATTTGCTTAATCGGCCGGTTAAGCCTTCTTCCAAACCAGATCGAAGCGATGATGCTGATCACGATGGAAACCAGCAGCACGGCAAGCAACGTGATGTTGAGTCCGAGAATCTGGTCGTAGATCCGGTGTGTAGGAATAATGCTAATATAAGTTAACCCCGTCAGCGGACTTGTTTTGTAGAAATAATAGTTGCCTTCGCTTTCATAAAAGTCTTCCTCCCGGTTTAAGTCCGGCAGCTTAAAATCCGTAGACTGAGAGTGGATATATACAGGCTGGCGGTTCTCGTTCAGGATAAAGAAACTGTCATCCGTGGAGCGATGGAAGTTTTCGAACAAGTTGTCCGGCTGAATCAGCGCCGATATATAATAGGTATACGCGGAATTTTTCACAATAACCGGCATAAGCGTCAGGCTTGTCCCGGTATGTTTGGCAAACAGGCTTGCCGGGAAAATCTTAAAATGGTACGAGGCGCTTGATTGATCCCGCCAAAATGAAGGCGCATACATTGCGCTTGAATAAAAAGCGGAAAACATTCTGTCTTCGCTGGGTGTCCCGTCTCTTTCAATCAGCATCGACTGAGCTTTAAAAAACAGAAATACATTGTCCATGTAAAGAAAACGGTTGGCCGTCATTTTCTGCATCATGTCCTGCAGGTCGCTAACGAGCAAATAGTTGATTTCGTTCTGCGGCCGGGTCATCATCTGCCCGTTGATCAGCGATACTTTACTGTCGGAGTATAACCGCAGCATCTCTTCCCTGAGGGCGATAAAATACTCCTCGTATTCCTTCACCGTGTTGTTCAAATTCAATTTATTGTTTTTAATAATTTCATCCAAAATATTGTTTTTGAAAAAAGAAAAGGAAAAGTAATTAAACGAGGTAAGCAGCAAAATAATGATCAGAAATTTAGAAAAAACTTGAAAAAAAACGGAGTTGATCTGGGGGAACCTTGGGCTCATCGACATACACCTCTATAGTGAGTATAGCATACTTCAGCGGCAAAATGGGTCAATTCCATTTCACCGTTGCACACGGGCGCCTAAATTCCCCCTCATTACAACACGTGTAATACTCGGCCTGCCAGCGTTATTCCGCCGATTTGGGTTCATCTTCCAAATTGTAATTGTAGCGGATTTTCCCGAATTCACCTTGCTTCCACCGGGAATGTTCGGACACGGGAGGCTGCCCAGGTCTTGGCTGCAGCGTGGCCCAGCTTTCCGCACCTACAAGCTCCCGCCATATTTGCTCCGTCTGCTCGAAACCCAGCATGCGACTCTCGTCAGCGGCGCTTAACCCTTCTGCGAGATCGGATACAATGTCGCCAAGGCGCTCCAAGCACAACTCCACTATGCTTTGACCGTATTCGGCGGAAGCTTCGTCCGCATCGTCGCCAAGCGCAAATGCCCCCCCGCTCCCGGGGACGTCTTCCAAAACCCGTCGGCTCGGATCAATCAAATCCGGCCGCAGGTACGATAAGACGGAAATTTCGTATTTCCCGGCATGGTCCCCTGGAAACTGCGGCGCGGCCAAGTCAAAATCCGTCCCCATCCATATGCGCATGCCCGTAAATTTGCCAAAATGCTTGGCGACCTTGCGCAAATCGTCGGGGTGCGAGCCGCCGTGCCCCGACAGCACTACCGCAGCCTGGAAACCGGCATTATACAAAACTCGAAGCTGGTACAGAAAAAAATAAAGAAACACATAAGACGGAACCGACGTCATATGCGGATTGGTTTCCCCGACCCGCTCCTCAAGAAACCGCGCCGACGGGCCGATTTCATGAACGTGATAATTCATCGTCGGAGCAACGATGCCGCCCCAGCGCCGGGCCGCTTCCTGCGTTAAAAATTCCGCCTTAAACGTGTCCAGTCCGAAAGCGCTGATCTGTCCGTGCGGTTCGCATATCCCTAAAGGAAGATACGCCAAAGGGACAGCCCTTTGGCGTATTTTAAACTCATCGGGAAACAACTCAAGCCATAACACTTTATCCATATTCATCAGATCATGTGCCTTCTCTCGTGATAAAAATGGCGAATCCAGCGGTTGCGAACTTTCATCGTGTTAAAAACGGGAGCCGGCAGCCCCCCTTTGCGGGCGGCTTGAATATTGGCTTCCGCATAAGCCTGCACCTGCATGGACGTTAAGGCCACCGTCACTCCGGGATCGCTTAAAACAAACCGCACAGCGAGTTCGGCTAAGCAGTCCGCATGCTCCGGAATATAGGAACCCAGCCGCTCGACTTTTTCGGTATATACGGAACGCGGCACACAGTCGAAATACCGGTGCCGGTAGTCCGTATCAGGTATTTTCGTATCTTCCCGCAACCATCCGGTAAGCCCGCCTTCATCCATAATGACACGCGCAATCACGGCCACGCCGTGTTCCCGGCAGATCGGCACAAGCCCGTCAAAAGCGATGGAGTCGAAAATGTTTATGACCGTCTGAATGGAGTCAATTTGACCCGTCCGCGCCAGCGCTATCCCCAAGTCGCTGCGATGATCGGGCAACGACACGCCGATGAACCGCAGCTTGCCTTGCTCCCGCAAGCGGATCAATTCCTCCATCCAATAATCGGAGGTGTCCCACTGCGGCCAATATTGGTGCATTTGCACCAAGTCGATACAATCGACGTCAAGCTGACGCAGCGACTCTTCCACGCTTTGGGTAACATGGCCGGCGGGATACGCCAGCTCTACCGGCAAGGAATAATGGAAGCCGGCGCCGGGCAAATACCCGGCCGGCTCTGAAGCGGCCGCCACTTTGGTGGCAACAAACGGCCGCTGGCCCTTCCAGCGCTTTAACGCTTTGCCGACCAGCTCCTCCGATCTGCCGTAAGCACGAGCCGTGTCAATAAAATTAACGCCCTGCTCCAAGCTGAACAATATGGAAGCGATCATTGCTTCGTCTCCCTGCTCACCGAAACGCCCGTCAAGCCCCATCGCCCCGAATCCGAGGCGGAATAACTCATTCGCTTCACCGCTAAATGGCACGCCGCTCATCGCAGAAACCGCTCCTTCCGTCAATAATTTTCGTATTCCAGCTTGTTTGTATGGAATCCGCAAAAAGCTGGGAAATTTTTCGCGAGCTTGTCGATTTCATCCGGCTGAACGTGCTGAAGTTCCTCCAAGCGGCGCCGACGAGCCCGTTCCGCCATAATTTGCGGCGTCATCATATCGCCCACCTGCTTATACAGCTCCGGCCCCCATTTTGTGCCAAAATCGACATGCAGCCGTTCGTCGACGATGTCAAACTCGCTTTGAATCGCCGACAGGTCATCGCCGAATTTCCACAGTGCTTCCACGGCCTTGCGCTTTTTCGTGAAAGAGCATGCCTCGGCCACCATCGTCAGCCAAGCGTACATATCGGCGTAACGGGCATCGTTGTCTTCGCTTAACGTCGAAGTTCGCAGCCACTTGAAATCGGTCGTCCGGTATCCGTATTGCTGCAAACGCCTCATCCCCATCTCGCTGTGGCGGAATTCATCCCACATATGCCGCGCGAAGTCGTAATAAAAGGCCAGCGGCATATTCTGTACCGAATAATAAAGATACGTCATCGTTTCGGCTGGGGAGATTTCCGTCGCATTGATGTAAACCATTTGTTTTACGGAATGAAACAGCGGGGACATCCCGTCGTCCGAATAAGCTTGCGCCGCCCCCCCGTGGCTCTCCAGCGGCGGAAAACGCTCCTCGTCCATCAGCGGCGTCGCCGGAATCGGTCCGGCCGGCTCAACATTCGGTGCCGGAGGAAACAACGGTTCCGCGCCCGAACGAGCGCTGTCCAGCGTATTCCACAAGTTTTCCGCATATGCGGTCCACTCATCGAGCATCCGCCCCGCCGCTTCATCCAACCCGGCAAAACGCAATTGCCCGTCCAGCCACGATAAAATGTCCTGACGGTCCAGCAAAGCGATGCGAACTTGATCAATCGTCGGCGCATCTAGGATCGGGTCGGCTTTGCTTAAGTATTCGTCGTATTTGGCCAGCAAGTGGAGGTAAAAAATCCGATACCCGGCGATAAACGCCTCAGTGGATGGCGCTGAAGCCATTCTTTCATAAGCCTCCCGCATGCGTGCGGGGGATTTTTCTTCGCCCAGACCTCCCGGAAGCTCGTCGAGCCTTTTGTGCAAACATTCCGCATGACGTATATGCACATACGTCAAACGGCCAAACTTCAGCTTCGTCTCATACGCCCGACTGCCCGTTACCCAACCGGCGGCCGCCCGCGAAAGCTCGAATTCGTGCCACAACAGCGGCTTCAATATTTTCGCCGTATCGGTGGGACGCAAATAACGCGAGCTTTTCACGGTGTTTCCCGCTTTGTCCCGTTCTACATCGACAATTCCTTTTACATGATGATCACTCATAATAAGTGCCTCCTTAAAGTGGTGTAGCCATAATGTACCAAAAACCGCTTTCAGAATGTCACACCACTTTGCCTAAAAATAACACAATATTGCGATTTGTGATAAAATGGCAGCAAGGAGGCTTTTTTATGAAACTTGTCGAGCAGTTTGATTTAAATAAGTTCCCGCTGCACGCCGTTCTCTATCGAACTTCCACGTTGCACGATTCCTTTAAGGAAACGTTTCATGCCCACCAAGGCATGGAGCTGCAGTACATTCACGAAGGGCGGGGCCGGCTGCTGATCGACGGGCGTTCCATCGACATCGAATCCGGCTCGTTATGTTTGTTCCAGCCTTTTCAACTGCACCGGCTCCAGCCCGAGATTAATGAAACGGCACGTTATGTACGCAGTTTTGTGTTATTTGAGCCTTCCGTCTTTGAGCCGTATTTGGGCGGGCTGCCGCTGCTGAGTTCCTTCCTGCACAACCTGTGCCGGGGCGCCGTCAAAAGCCCTGTCATATATCCGCTGAATGAAAACCATGAGTTCGTGAGCACGTTGGTCGGATTCGGGGAGCGCCGGGTGGAGGCAAGCAACGAAGCGCAACGCGAAGACGCCGCTTCCTTTCTTATTGCGCTGCTCAGACAGCTCCGGCTGCTGTTATCCAGCTTCAGACCCGCATCTGCAGGCAGCCAAAGAACATCACACCGGGCGGAACAAATGATGCAGTGGATCGAACGGAACTACATGGAACCTTTCCGCTTGGAGGCGCTGGCCGATGAGCTTCATATGTCGCCGTATTATGTCTCCCATCAGTTTCAAGAAATGACCGGCACAAGTCTTTCCGAATATTTGAAGGCAAGGCGGATCCATCAGGCGTGCGTGCTTCTCACGGTCGGGGACAAGTCCGTAGCGGAGATCGGCGAGCTGGTCGGCCTCGGCAACACCTCTTACTTCTGCCGGGCGTTCAAAGATACAAAAGGGATTACCCCGCATCAATACAGGCTGCAGTGGAAAAAGAAACAGTCCTAGAGGCTGTCCGATGAAAGCAAATCTGTGAATCTGATCGATGCCCGTGAAGCCCTTAAAGCCCGCACCCTCTATCATCGATTTAGGGTAGCGGGCTTTTTTTAGGAGAAAGGCGAAGCAGCTTGCGGGAGAATTATACCTGTGAGTGCTCTGTTATCCCTTCAAGCCGGTAGTGGCTATGCCCTGTACCAAGTATTTCTGGAAAAATAGAAAGACAAGCAGCTGCGGCACGATGGAGAGCACAGACATGGCGAATAGCGGCCCCCACTGCGAAACCGATGATGGATCGGCAAACATTCGGAGTCCCAGCGACACCGTAAACAGCTTCGTTTGGTTTAAATAAATGAGCGGTCCCAGAAAATCATCCCATGTCCAGTAAAAGGAGAAAATAGCAACTGTCGCAAGGGCCGGGACCATTAATGGCAAAATAATATGCCAATAAATGCCCAAGGTGCTGCAGCCGTCGATGACCGCAGATTCATCCAGTTCCCGGGGCAACCCGCGGATGAACTGAATCAGCATGAAAATAAAAAACGGCGTGCCCCCGACAAACGCAGGAACGATCAGCGGCAAAAACGTATTGATCCAGCCCAGCTGATGGAACAAAATATATTGCGGAATCAGCGTCACCTGCGCCGGAAGCATTACGGCTACAAGTAAACAAGCAAACAGCGCCTTACGGAACTTAAATTGCAGCCGTGCGAATCCGAAAGCTACCAGACTTGAAGAAATGAGGGTACCGATAACTACACCAATCGTGATTATAAACGAATTTTGAAAAAAAATACCGAAGTCAGTACGGCCGAAGCCGGCCCATCCCTTCACATAATTTCCCCAATTGACGGTTGACGGGATTAAGGATGCCGCTTTGACGAAAATTTCCTGCTCAGGCTTTAACGAGCTCGACAGCGTCCACAGAATGGGATAAACCATAAATAGTCCGAAGAGGATGACTCCAGTGTGATAAACGAAAGAACGCATGGCTTGGCTCATCCTTATTTGCCCCCTTCCGATTCATAATGTACCCAGGAAGCGGCGGACTTGAAGATGAGTCCGGTAAATAGCGCTACAATAATCAACAGCACCCACGCCATAGCGGAAGCATACCCCATCTGGAAATGGGTAAAGGCCGTCTCGTATAAATACACCGCATAAAACAACGTCGTATCCAGCGGGCCGCCGGCAGTGATCAGGAAGCTCTGCGTAAAGGTCATAAACCCGCCTATCGTCTGCATAACCAGATTGAAAAAAATAATCGGCGTCAGCATCGGAAGCGTCACCCGAAAAAACCTCATCCATGCTCCGGCGCCGTCCATCTTGGAGGCTTCGTACAATTCATGCGGGATTTGTTTCAACCCGGCCAGAAAAATAAGCATAGGCGAGCCAAACTGCCAGATGACAAGAAGAATCAACGTCCATAAAGCAAAATCGGGGCTCGCCACCCAACTGGTGCCTTTGATCCCGACGATGCCAAGCAGCGCGTTAACCGCCCCCTTCGAGCCGAAAAGCTGCTTCCACATTACGGCTACCGCGACGCTGCCGCCGAGTATCGACGGAACGTAATACAACGTCCGGTAGACGGATACCCCTCTACGATCAACATTAAATAGCATAGCAATGAGCAAAGCGAATGCCAGCTTAAGAGGCACCGAAACAAACACAAAGGTAAACGTTACCTTCAGCGCGGTAATAAACCGCTTGTCATCGGTCAGCATCTTGACATAGTTGTCCAATCCGATCCATGACGGTTTGGAGAGCATGTCATACTGCGTAAACGAAAAATATAAAGAAGCGAGCATAGGTCCGATAATAAACACCAGAAAACCGATAAACCAGGGGGATATAAACGCGTAAGCGATCATGTTTCTTTTCAGTTCGCGCAATATCGGTTTGCTCCCCTCCTTAGTATTGCGTTCGAGGCCGATATATTCCGATCTTTTAGCTTGATGCATACGCATTCCTCCTGTTTTTGCCGGTTTAGCCGTCCCCGAAGGAACGGCCCGGCGTTCTGCAGCTTCATGTTTACTTGTTGGCTCTGGCTAATATTTGCTCCGCTTCCTTGCGGAACTGCTTGGCGCCATCGGCCGGCGTCAATTTTCCAAAGTTAATCTGTTCTTGAAGATTAGCCAGCAGAGTGCGAATTTCATTATCGCCGGCAGGTGCGGGAGGATCGATTTCCCGGGAATATTTTTGTGCGACTTCGATATACGAGAACATTTGTTTAGATACATCGGGCATTTTAGCCGATACGGTTTTGCGGATTTCCGACGAGATGGGAATTCCCCGTTCAGCCGCCAATACATCGTTAGCCTCCACATCGTTAGTAAAATAATCGATAAATTTCGCCGCAGCCTCCTGATTTTTCGAATGGCTTGTGATTGCAAAGGACATGGCCGCTTTCAAAAAATGCCCTTCCTTTCCGCCCGGAAGCGTCGGATACACCAACATTTTCAACGGACGTTTGGCGGCGCTTGCCAAAGCGACGATTTGGTTGCTTTGCGCAGGCTGAAAAGCCGCTCTGCCGTGAACAAGCAAGGAGTTTTCCAGGTTTTTGAATTCGGCCTGTACGTTAGGAGGCGGAGCAAGCTCCTCTTTCATGAGCTGCTGCCAATAAGTGTAGTAGTCGATAAATACCTTATCGTCCGTGTAGCCAAGCTTTTTCCCGTCTGCAGAATAAAACATCGTGCCGTTCTGGCGGACGAAATGCTTAAACCCGTCATATCCGTTGTCCAAAGTAATGCCATAAAAATCTTTACCCATCTTGGCTTTAATTTTGCGAAGCGTGTTGGCAAAATCGTCATAAGTGTAGCCAGGCTTTAACTCCTCGACACCGGCTTTTTCGAATACGGCAGGATCATAAAACATCGTCACCGAATTAGTACCCAGATTGATGCCCCACAGCTTACCGTTCACTTTATCCGGCAAATAGCTGGCGTCTACGTTTTTCAGGTTAATAATGCCTTTCTCGACGAAAGGATTCAAATCGACAAACAAATTCCGCGACACGTATTCGTTAATGACGCCCTCGTGCATCTGCATAACATCGGGCAAAGTGCCGCCGGCCGCTTGCGTATTAATTTTTTTAAAATAGTCGTCAAAACCGACAAATTCGGCGCTGACCTCGATGTTCGGATTTTTCTTCATAAACATATCGATGACCTTTTGCGTCTTGTCGTGCCGTTCCTGAGATCCCCACCATGCTACGCGTATTTTCACTTTTGCATCCGTCGCTGCCGTCGCTGCCGGTTTATCGCCTGCGGCTTTCGGCTCCGGCGCACTGCTTGAACAACCTAAGGTTCCAACAGCCAGGATTAAGGCTGTCGCCGTCATTGACATCCATTTATTTTTCATCGAAGACCCTCCTTGTGATTAGAAGAGATTAAATAATGACTTTTCGAGCCGCCGCAGCCGCTTCACGTGTACAATCCATGACTCGGATGGCGCGATAGCCGGTCATGCCGTCGATATCGAACCGTTTACCGTCCCGCAGTGCATCCACAAAAGCTTGATGTACATGAGGAAGCGCCCCGCCTCCTGATAGTGTATGAGCAAACGTGAACTCCGAAATCGTACCTCCTTGATAAGCGATGTTTCCTTCGGTGAAATCATCCTTTAACTGAATCGTCATACGGCCGCTTTCCAGAATATATTGGGCGGAACCTGCCGTTCCGTTGACATCCAAAATGTACAGCGGTGTGCCTCCGTGAATGTACGAGCTGTAGGTCGTTTCCATCACGGCGGTTACTCCGCCGCTTAGTCCATAGATCGCCGTTGTCACATCGTCTCCCTTCATCGGAGCGTGTAATGTGTTGGTGTAAGCTTGCACCCATTCAATTTCGCTGTGCAGCCAAGCAAACAAATCAATCATATGGATGCCCAGCAAATCAAGCGCTCCCGAAGCGTCGTCCATCCTCCACTGACCTTCCTTCAAGTTAAAGCCGCCCGCTGAAATCATTTTGCCGCGCAAGGAAATGATGCCTCCGAACGCGCCTTCCCGAATCAGCCGGCGAAGCAATTGAAGCCCGGGGTCACCGCGAAAGCACATGTAAATACCGAGCTGACGGCCAGCCTTCTTGGCGGCGTCCACCATGCGCAGTGCGGCCTCCGCAGAATCTGCCATTGGCTTCTGGCATAACACATGTTTGCCCGCCTCCAGCGCCTGAACCGTTACCGATTCATGGAACCGGTTTGGAACGGCCACATCTACCCAATCCACTTCCGGATCTGCAAGTATGGCTTGCAAATTGCCCGTCCAATTCGGAATGCCGTATTGCTCCGCCACCTTTTTCGCAACGTTCTCGTCAAGATCGCAAACCCATTTCAATGTGGAGCCTTCAATCCCATGGTGGGCAGGGATATGAAGCGCATTGGCAATCCCGCCCGTGCCGACTAATGCCGCAGTTAATGTACTCATTGAGCTCCCCCTTTTTCAATAGTTAACTGATTGTTTTTGATACTTTGGATCAACGCCCGCAGCCGGCGGACCGACTTCTCGGATTTAGGTATGAGCGGACCGATGTGCGTCTCCACAGTTAATGTCTGTACGGATGAATCTCTCAGCAATAACGGAATAATCTCGTCCCAGGGAACAAGTCCGTCGCCGAAAGCGACAAACGGATTGCGCTCGCGCCACGCTTTTGAATCCGCATCCTTACAATGTACATTGGCAATGCAATCTCGTATAAGCGGATATCCTTCCAGCGGATGCTCCCCTGCTACCCACGCATTGGCCGGGTCCCAGTTTATTTTCAGTCCGGGTACTTGATCGATCAATTCCCTCGCATCGCGCGCAGTTTCCACGCCGGTCATATATTCCGTCTCGACGGCAAACTGCAGCCCTTCCCCTTGTATGCGCTTACAAACCTTTTGAAAATGCGGAACCATTTTGTCCCTGAATTCCTTGGAGCGGTGGGTTTGGGCATCTTGCAGAGCAAACCCTGTAATGGTCCGGACATCCAGCCGCTTGGCCAGCTGAATGGCTTTGTCAAGCCTCTCGAACTGCCGCTCAATTGCGGAATCGTCCGGCTCGCATTTAAACAATCCCGCTCCAATTGCAGAATATACGATGTCGTATTTTTCCTTAATAACCTCGAGCTGTGCAACCTGCCGGTCATCAATATCGGGCACCCTTTTTCCTTCGATCATCCGAAGCTCGTACTGATTGACATTCCACATCTGGCTGCCGATATAAACCGCCGCATGCGGGTCCTGACTGATTTCGTCTGCTATGATGCTTATTTTCATAGAAGTGAACCTCCATTCGTTTTCAACCGGTTGTATTAAAAATGTATCATGAATTATGCTTTAAAACTTTCGCTATTAGATGGTAAAATGTTGTTAAAGTACGGTATTCGGAGTTGATTTGATGAAGTTTATTGAAAATATAGATCTGTATTCCAACAACTTTCTTTTTACCTTTCGCGCACAACGTAAGCATCCGGGCCAGTTTCACGCCCACAAGGGCATGGAATTTATTTACATTTATAAAGGTACAGGCCATATTATGCTGGACCACCGAATGTACGAGCTTAGAAGCGGGACATTGATTATTTTTCAGCCGTATCAGCTGCATCGGATCCATCAGGATGACTCCGCCGAATATATCCGCTCCTATGTGGTATTTGAACCGTCTTTATTTGAATCTTATCTTGCTTCCTTTCCTTCGCTGAGGAGCTTCTTCTATCACTTGTGGAAGGATCAGCTGCAAAATCAAATCTTCTACGACATTGGACCGGATCATCCGCTTGTGCATTTGTATGAGGAGCTTCAAGAACGCAAACATCTCGTACCTGATCACAAATTAACAGAGGAATACGGCTTGTTTATTATGCGCTTTCTCTGCTTATTGCGCCTGCTTTGGGCAAAACACGAAAACCCCGATGCCCCGTCCGTCCGATCTTTAAGTCAGGTTGAGCGCATGATGGCCTGGCTGGAGGAGCATTATAACGAACCCTTTTCGATTGACGAGCTAAGCAAGCATGTGCATCTGTCGCCAAAGCATATATCCGCCATATTTCGCCAAAAAACAGGCGGCACCTTAACCGATTACTTGATGGCCATACGGCTCAATCAAGCATGCTTGCTGCTCAAAACTTCCTCCAAACCGGTCACCGAAATCGGTCAGGAAATCGGCTTTACAAACACATCTTATTTTTGTCAGTTTTTCAAGAAAAAGATGGCCGTCACTCCCTACCAGTACCGGAAGCAGTTTTTGGAGCTGGTATGATTCCGCACGACAGCAAAAAAAATCCTCATTCGCGCTTTAGCGAACAAGGACTTTCTTTAACGATAAAATTGCTTGAACTCGCTAGGGGTCATCCCCGTATGTTTCTTAAACAATTCGCGGAAATATTTAAGATCCTCATAACCGAGCCGCTCCGACGCGTTCTGGACGCTGGACCCGGATAAGAGCAACTCCTGGGCTACTTTGATCCTTTCCGCGATTACGAACTGAACAAACGTCAGACCGGTCATCTTTTTAAATAAAGCGGCAAAGTGAGAGGGACTCGTATGCACATGATCGGCGCAATCCTGCACGGTCAAATTGTGTGGCAGATGCTCTTTGATATAAGCGATCGCCGCATGAACCAGCTCTTCCGCATCGTTTCTTTTTCGCGTTTTAAAGCGCAGCGCAATTTCACCGCCAAGCTCAAGCAGCGTTTGCTGCCATTCCTTTAACGTATAGGCCGGGTCCAACAAGGACTGCAGCTTTTGTTCAATCGGGGCAAAGTCGGCAGCGGACAATCGCGACTTAACGGCATACGCCATTTTTCTCGCCAGCTCCCAATACGTACTGGCCATGTAATCGGGCGCAGGCCGAACTTCTTCGTCTTGAATTTGCTGGAACACATCCGCAAGCACGGAACGGACGCGATCCGTATTGCCGGACACCAAACTTAAGATGACCTTTTCCTCCAAATCGGAAGCATACACGGGAATATACGGGCTGATCTTTAGATCCCCGAAGCGGATCACGCTATTGCCCTCGGTATAGAAATGACAAGCCAGAGCCGATTGTGCCTGACGGTAACAATGAGGCAATCCCGAAAGCCCGGCCGTTTCCAGGCTGAGCCCGATCGACAACGTTTGCCTCGTATAAGAGGCCGCGTTGCGGCAGCAAGCCTCCGCCATTTCCACCGGGTTCCGCCCTTCCTCTGTGCGAAAGATACACACAAATCTGCCGATTTGGTCGCGGAATGTCACATGAGAACCCCACTGCGACATCGTTTCCTCGACGACATTTTGCACGGCAAACAGAATCAGCTCCGTATCTCCCGTCGGGAGCGGCTCCACCTTTTTGGCGAAATTGTCGATTTCAATCAGCATTAAAGACAACTCGGACGGCTCAAAATGGATTTCCAGGAAAGACCATCGTTGCCGGGCCATCGGCTCCTTCGCTTTGTAACGGATCAGCATCTTCAAATATTCCTGCCGCAGCAGCGGCAAGCTTTCCCGCATCTTGCCCTCCAGCTCCTGCAGACGTTCCGTCTGTTCCAGTTCCTTCTCCCGCTCGGCTTTGGCCCGCAGCACAACTTCCACCAGTTGCCCCGGCCGAAACGGCTTAACCAAATAATCGAATACCCCAAGCCTCATGGCACTTCGCGCGTCTTCAAATTCGCTGTACCCGCTAAGTACGATCACCTTGGTATGAGGCAGCCCGCCCGTTGTCTGTGCAATCATGCTCAAACCGTCCATAACCGGCATCCGAATATCGGTAATAATCAAATGCGGGCGGATTTCCCGGATCAGCCTCATCCCGTCCTCACCGTTTGTAGCCGTTCCCACCACACGGATACCGTGCCGCTGCCACGGAATTTGCTTGGCGATGCCGTCAACGATCGTCTTGATGTCGTCAATTACGCATAAAGTTGTTTCTTCGCTCATCGGCTTCCTCCCACTCCAATTCTTGATGATCCTGCGGAACGACAAGCTGCACTTTTGTCAGAACCCCGGGATTGCTTTCGATGTTCAGGTCGGCGGCGGAACCGTAATACAACTGCAGCCGCTCATAAATATTTCGCAGCGCGTAAGACGAGGAGCCTCCCGCCGGCGACTTCGCCGCCGCCTCCACCTTTCCGGCATCCATCCCGCAGCCGTTATCTTCGACCGTCAAGCTGATCTTCTCGCGGATGCGTTTAATGCCAATTACGATACGCCCGCCGCTTTTGCGGGATTGGAAGCCGTGCATAACCGTATTTTCCACAAGCGGCTGAAGCAGCAGCTTCGGTAAACGCATGAGCTGCAGTCCTTCCTCCAGATCAATCTCGTATTCGAACCAATCGTCGTAGCATTTTTTTAAAATCGCCAAATACTCCGATACATGCAGCACTTCCTTCTCTAGCGTCGTCGTTTCCCGGCCGCTATTTAAGCCAAGCTGAAACAGTTGGGATAAAGAGAAGGTCATCTCCTTGACATCTTCGTATTGGGCCAGCTCCGCTTTCCAATAAATCGTATACAATGTATTGTATAAAAAGTGGGGATTAATCTGCGCTTGCAAAGCTTTCATCTCGGCGACCCGCTTGCTTCTGTCGGCTGCTTTCATCCCTTCGATCAATAAAGCGATCTCTTCCAGCATGCGGTTGAACCGGTTCCCTACGAGGGCGATCTCGTCATGCCGGGAAGTCTCGAAACGGACGGTAAGATCGCTGGCCTCCACCTTCTTCATCAATTGCACGAGTTGCGCCAAAGGCCGCAGCAAATAAGAGGTCACTACACGCGAAAACAATAAGGCCAGCAGTCCGCAGCTGCTAATAATCGCCACCGTTGTCCATTGGATAGCGGATACCTGTTTGTACAAATCGTCAGTTGGCCGCACTCCGACCAAAATCCAGTCGTCGGTCAGACGAATGCGCTCCACATCGACCAAATAATCTTTGCGTGCATCTTGGTAAACAAAAGGCTGCGCCGCCGGAACGGCGATGCGTTCCAGAAAATCGGGCTTATGCAGAAACGGCCGGGCAAATGGCAAGGAGGTAAATACATTGGAACCGGTTAACGTCATCAAATATAAATCGGCGGCGGACACTCCCCATTCATCGGTCAGCGCTTCAATTAAAGTGCTTACATTGATGTTCACGACGATATAAACGCCGTCCATACGGGTATGATCGTCAATGAGCGGTTCCATCACAAGAGAAATAACGCTGCGTTTGCCGCCAAAAAACATATCCTTATGCTCGGGAACCCAGACGTTGTGTTTTTTCTCCTTAATGATCGGGTACATCCCGCTTTGCAGAAACGAGTTTTCGGACAGGCGAAATTCGGTAGTAGGGTAGAAGTCGCCGATCGGCGTCGTGACAAGCACGGATTCAATTGCCGGCTCGTTGACCTTCATCAGCATAAACCAGCTTTGCAGCTCGGCGAAATGGGCGAAATAAGAGCCGGGATTGCTTAAGCGGATATCTCTCATCGTGCTTGTAAAAGAATCGTCCAGCATGCCGGACATCGCGGTGACGGTAATTTTTTTAAGCCGTTCATCCAGTAGAAGCGCCGATTTACGAATCGCGTTCCGATTTAAATCCGTCACGTTTTTCTCCAAGACGCGGGCTGCAATCATATGAGATAAAGCCCCCGAAGAAGAAACTGCAATTAAAATAAGCAATAAAAAAGAGAGCCATATGCGATTTTTAAAGGACAATGCGGGAAATACACGTGGGATCGGCATAGTTCTCCTTGTCGTCATGAATTTATGTTTATTTTACCTACAGGATGGGCCGATGGTAAAGCGATTTCATTAAAATCGTTGTTTTGTCCCCGATACATCGTGAAATTCCCCCTCGTTGGCTCATCGGCAACTTATGTACAATCATGTTGTGGCCACAGCGATAACATGTCAATTGGGAGGATTATTATGTTTGCTAAACGAAACGCTTCCATCTTTTTATGTCTGAGTCTTGCCGTCTTATCATCCGCTTGCAGCAGCGCCCCGGAGAAAAACGCCGCGGATTCCGGCACGGCTTCCGCTCCTTCCAATGCCAAAGTCAAATTGAAATATTGGACTCCGGACCGGGGATTTTCCGAACAAATTCGTGATGAAGTCGACCGTTTTAATAAAACCAACAAAGACAACATCGAAGTCGAGCTGACCATTATGGCGGAAAATTATCCGCAATCGGTCGACATCGCCTTCTCCAGCAATCAGGCGCCCGATATCATTCGTGTCAACAATGTCACGTTTATGCCGTTTTTGAAGAAAGGTTATTTGGACCCTCTTGACTCCTACATCCCGGCCGAGATGAAAAAGAAATTTGAATCCGTGTTGGCTGAAGAAATTAACACAAAAGACGGTAAATTATATTCCTTGCCCAACTATGGCTATACGCATCGCCTTGTTTACAATAAAGAATTGTTTGAAAAAGCCGGCATCCAGTCTCCACCAAAAACGTTGGATGAGCTTGTGGCGGCCGCGAAAAAAATTACCGAGGCGGGCAAAGGGGCGGCATACGGGTTTTCGGCAAATTTTAAAAGCTCGCTGAACGCGATCGAACGTTCCCCGCGCGCCATTGCCGAGCTCAGCGGTTATCCGGGGTACGGCTACGATTTCAAATCGGGCAAATACGATTTTAACGGATATAAACCGATTATCGAAGCATTCCGGCAGATGAAAAAAGACGGCAGCTTCTTCCCCGGTTCGGAATCGCTGGACATCGACCCGCTGCGCGCCCAGTTTGCCGAAGGCAAAATCGGCATGTACCTATCCATATCCGCAGAACCCAACGTCTATAAGCAGCAGTTTCCGGCCAAAATCAAGTGGGATGCGGCGATGCCGCCGACGATCGACGGAAACATTCGCGGGGCTGTCGGTTTGACACAAGCAGGCTCCTGGCTGTCGCTCAGCAGCAAATCGGCCCATAAAGCGGAAGCATGGAAGTTTCTGCAATATCTCTACAGTGATGAAATTTTGAATTCTTATTACGAAAAAGGGCTTGGCACTTCGCTTGTGCCATTTGTTCTGGCTAACGCCAAAAAACCGCAACTCGAAGGTGTCGAAGGGTTTCTGCCGACTAAATACGATACGCTGCAGCCCGCGCCTCCGACCATTACGGTGGACGGCATGAACTATGGCGACGCTTTCCTCCGCTATATTTTGGATGGAGGAGATTTGAACGTCACGATCGCCGATTTGAATAACCGCTACAATCAAGCGTTGGATAAAGCCCGTCAATCAGGAGAAGTCAAGCTGATGCCCGATCCGAATTTCGATCCTGTGAAGCTGCAAGGGAAACTTGTGAAATAACAGCGGGAGGATCGTCTCGATGAACAAAGTACGATATTATAGCGAAACCTACTCTTTTTTATTGCCAAGCTTGATAGTCACCTTGGTATTCGCCGTTTATCCGATTATTTGGGCCATGCGCTACATGGTATACGATTATCCGGGATATGGAAACGAGGTATTTACCGGTTTCGGCAATTTCACCAAGCTGCTGCAGGATAAGCTGTATTGGCAGTCGGTAGCCAACACCTTCATCTATACATTTGGCAAATTGATCGTAACGATACCTGTCGCCTTAATCCTGGCCGTTATTCTGAATCAGAAAATCAAGGGAAGGCAATTTCTCAGAGCCGTATTTTTCATGCCTACGGTGATTAGCACAGCTGTCATTTCCATTGTTTTCTTTCTTATTTTCAACTCTTACAACGGCATCTTAAATCAGTTTCTTGTAAGGACCGGCATCATCCAAGGAAATATAGATTGGCTTGGCACCGATTATGCGATGCTCACTTTGATTATCGTCGCCATTTGGGGAGCTGTCGGCAACTACATGCTGCTGTTTATCGCCGGCCTGCAAAGCATCCCGCAGGACGTATACGAAAGCGCCTCAATCGATGGCGCAAACGCCGCTCAGAAATTATGGTTTATTACGATTCCGATGCTTGGCCCGGTGCTGCAAATGATTATTATGCTGGCCATTCTCATTTCGTTAAAAGGCTATGAAAGCATTATGCTGATCACCGAAGGCGGTCCCGCGGGCCGCACGGAAGTGATGTACCTGTACGTTTACAAATTGTTTTTCCCGGTTTCCACCGGATCGGCCGTCAACCAGCAGATCGGCTACGGCAGCGCGGTCGGCTTCACCTCTGCGCTGATTGTAGGCATTGTAACTCTGATCTATTTTCACATATCACGCCGTTTGAATCATTCGTAGGAAAGGGGGGGAATGTTTTGGATACGATGCGACGTTCCGCAGCCGAGACTGCGGTCGGCGGACACTCCGGCTCCTTCATGCGCCGCTTGTACCGGCTGCCGTCCAAGCTTATCATAGGGTTGTTTTTGTTAGCCGTGCTTATCTTCACTTTGTTCCCCTTGCTTGTCACCGTGCTCGGATCGCTGAAAACGAATGCCGAAGTGACGGCAGGCGGAACTCTGCTTCCGAACGAGTGGAGGTTTTCCAATTACGCCGAAGCCTGGAGGCAAGCCGATTTTGCCCGTTTCTCATGGAACAGCTTGTTCATCAGCTCCATGACGACAATCATCGCTTTGCTTATTTCCGCCATGGCCGGATATGTTGTTAACCGCAGAACGTTTCCGGGAAAACGGATGTATACCGCGCTGCAAGCTTCCACCATGTTTATCTCGATCGGCGCCGTTGTCCTGCGTCCGCAATTCGAACTGATCGTCGCCATGAACCTGAACGCCAGCTTGTGGGGCATCATTCTCATATTGCTTGGTTCGCACGCCGCCGTGTTTTTTATGATTATCGGGTTTTACAGCGCAATTCCGCGTGAGCTTGACGAAGCCGCGACCATTGACGGCTGCAGCTTTTACGGCGTCTTTTTCCGCATTGTGTTGCCCTTGCTGCGTCCCGGGCTTGCTGTCGGCGCGTTATTTCAATTCCGCAACGCCTGGAATGAATACATCACACCGCTTGTTTTTACGATGACCAATCCGAAGCTGCAAACTTTGACCGTAGGTCTTGCCAATCTTCGTTACGGCTATAACGCGGCTACGCAAACCCATCTCATGATGGCCGGAGCCTGCATCTCGTTATTGCCTATATTGATCGTCTATATATTCGCCAACCGTTCCTTTATGCAGGTCACTGCAGGGTCCGTCAAAGGATAAATTCACCGTTGATCCCCAATTTCAAGCAATCAAGAAAAACCGTCAGGGAAGATCCCTGACGGTCCTTTAGGTTCGTGGAGCTATTTTCGGCGCGTTGAATGGGGTGCCTCATAAGAAAAGCTCCAGCTTCGCTGTGACCCGCAACGTATCCCGCTCCCGTGACACGGGGGTTATTCAAGCAGATCAGCCGTTTACGCGAATCCACACCGTCATTTCGCCAAGGCTGCGATTTCCCCATAAATAATATGGGATCGCCTGCAGCTTGACCGGCTCCGGCGTCCGCCCCTCGGCATACGGCCGGTAAAGAGCTTCGTCCCGCCATGAATCGCGTTCGTCGGCGTGCCCATCCGCTGCGATCACTATGGCTCCGCCGAGCAGTTCGTCATGGTAACTTGCCTCAAGCCGGGAGGAGCCGACAAGCGACAAGGAAGCAAGCGGGCGGCCGTTGTCCGCTTCTTCCAAACAATAAACAAGCGGTCCGCGTTCGATCGCCGCTTTGCCCGCGTTGGCGCGGATTTGCGGATGCGCCGCCGACAGCCGCGCCTCCAGCGCAGGCTCCCATTCGATGATGTCCCCTGGCGTCCATTGTCTGGTCACGGCGGCATAGCCGTTTACCGTCTCGTAATCCGCATGTACGCCATTGATGCTCAGCGCCGCGCGGCCGCCGCACCATGAAGGAATGCGCAGCGACAACGTAACAGCCGTATCCGGCGGTGCCGCCGTTAATTCCAACCGCGTATGCCCTTCCCACGGCAGGCGCGATTGCTGCCGGAGCGCCACTTGCCCGGCGGCCAGATCCAATTGTGCCGTGCTGCCGATGAACAGATGGACAAACACGTTATTTGCCTCCGGTGCGGCTGTGTAGATGTATCTGTTCAGCGAGCTGAGCAGCCGCGCCACGTTCGGAGGGCAGCAGGAGCAGCCGAACCATTTCTGGCGCACTGCCTTCACATGGCGGCGTCCCGGATTGCTCTCGGAAGCCTCAGGCCATACTTCCAACGGATTAACGTAAAAATAATGCTTGCCGTCCCGCGACATGCTGCCGATTACGTTGTTATAGAGCGCACGCTCCAGCACGTCGGCGTATTCGCTTCTGGACTCCAGCTGCAGCATCCGGCTGGCGAAAAAGATCAGCCCGATGGAAGCGCAGGTCTCCGCGTATATGGTGTCGTTTGGCAAGTCGTAATCGAAGGTGAACGCTTCGCCATGGTGTGTCGAGCCGATGCCGCCGGTTATGTACATTTGCTTGCCCGTCGTGTTCCGCCACAAGCGCCGGCACGCAGCGAGCAGTTCGGCATCGCCGGTCAGCTTGGCCAAATCGGCCATCGCGGTATACATGTACATCGCCCGCACGGAATGTCCGATCGCCACCTCCTGCTCGCGGACCGGTTGATGCGCCTGGTTGTACGCCAGCTGCCGGACGGTCGGAATCTGGAGCTGCTTTTTCTGAAAGTGGCTATAGCCCTCCCGCTGTCTGCATTCTTCGATCAGAAAATTCGGATCCGTCCCCCTTTCGTCGATAAAAAACTGAGCCAGCCGCAAATGCCGCTCGTCATCCGTCGCTTGGTACAACTTAACGAGCGCCAGCTCGATCTCCTGATGGCCGTCGTAGCCCCTCAGCTTCCCCGGCTCGCGCCCGAACACGGCTGCAATATGATCGACGAACCTGCATACCACATCAAGCATCTTGCGTTTGCCGGTCGCTTCGTAATAAGCGACCGCCGCTTCGATCATATGTCCGGCGCAGTACAGCTCGTGAGCCTCGTGAAGATTCGTCCACTGTTTGCCGGGCTCTTTTAGCGTAAAATACGTGTTGAGATAACCGTTGTCATGCTGAGCCTTGGCGATCAGCTCGATCACATCATCTGCCGTACGCTCCAACTCGGGATCGGGATGGTTCGCCAGCGAATAACCGACCGCTTCAAGCCATTTGGCGAGGTCGCTGTCCTGAAATACCATGCCGCCGAATTCGCCTTTTTGGATGCCTGCGGCAATCCGGAAATTGCGGACCGCGTAACTAGGCTCGGCGCCCGGAATCCGGTCGTTGAGCGCTTCCCATTGATACGGAATGACCGTTCCTCGAACGAGTTCAATGAATGGATTCCAAAAATCATCATGAATCTTCACATCTTTGCTCCCCTGTACAACACCTGCGGAAATCGCCATGCCGATCCTCTCCCCAATACGTTTATATACAAATTGATTATCGCTTGAATCCAGTTTATCCTTGTAAATAAAGATCAGCTACGAATAAAACCAACCTCTTTTTTATAAAATTTCACACTGTTTTTGAGAGAGGTGCCATTATGGACGAACCGGAATATATTCTCATGGAGCTGCCGCCGCTGCCTTATTACATCACGACAGGCCTGACCACTTACAAGCCGGGAGAGCAGCATCCGAGCCGCCGAAACCTCGGCGTGTTCGACCTGCTTTGGGTCGTCAAAGGGGTATTGTACATGGGGGAGGATGAACGGCAGTGGGAAGTCACGCAAGGCCAAACTTTGCTGCTGCTGCCGGACCGGTTTCATTATCCGGTTAAGCCTTGCGCTGAGGAAACGATCTTTTATTGGGTTCATTTCGACTTTGCAGGCAGCTGGTCGCAGCAATCCGGCAGAAACGCCGGTGCCGTCTCGCCGGTAAGGCAGACATGGGCGAATCCGTACACGCTGGGGGTTTCGCAGCATGCCACGCCTCCCGAATTCGCCATGGCTGAAAGTTTGCTGCGCCAATTGCACGCAAGTTCCGGCCGTCCGCAGCCGGCTGTTTATTGGAACGAGCAGCAGCTGTTTATGGAACTGCTGCGGCTGATCGAAGATACAAATGCCGGAAGCGACGCCTCCCCCGCGCTGAAGTTAGCCGAAAAAACGGAAGCTTACTTGCGGCAGCATTATCAGACCGACGTGACAAACGGCTCCGTGGCCGAAGCGCTGCATTTTCACCCGAACTATATCGTCCGGTGTATGAAGGAGATCTACGGCTGCACGCCGATGGAATATTTGCACGAATACCGGCTGGAACAAGCCAAGCTGCTGCTGATCAAGACGGAGTGGCCCGTAGCGCAGATCGCCGAACATGTCGGCTTCGCAAACGCCCCGTATTTCTCCAACTGCTTCAGGCAGTATGCAGGGACCTCGCCGATGCGTTTCCGCAAGCAGTATGCGCCGTAAAAATTCTTGGTACTTAGGGTTACTTTTAGCTCGGTGGTTGGGAACGAGTGTGGGACTCCAACCGCCAATTACAATCATGGCCCTGGGAATTAAGCAAAGTGGGCGGGCCATGATTGTAAAAGCGGCCGCTTCGCTTTTCCGCCCCACACTCGTTCCTCGTTCCATTTTCGAGCCCATCCGTTACTTAACTAAGCGGATATTCAATGCTATGGGCCACTTTGTCAAACTCAGTGTCCATTTTTCCTCTGCAGCTTATCATCGCTCAAAATATGTTTCGTTACCCTCAAAAACGGCCTGCCATTCCGGCAGGCCGTTATATGCATTTCTCTTAGTGATGGCCAACTACTTCTACACGCGAAGCAGGTTCTCCGGGTCTTTCCCGGCAAATACGTCTAAAATCGCCTGCGCGGTAGCCAATCCGACAAGGTGGTACGTCTCATACGTCTCCGCAGCCGTGTGCGGCGTGCTCACCAGATTATCGTTTTGAAACAATGGATTGTCTGCGGCTACTGGCTCGTGCTCGTACACATCAATGGCCGCCCCGGCAATGACCCCACCCTGCAAAGCCCGGTGAAGCGCCGCTTCATCAACCAGCGCGCCCCTTGCCGTATTGACGAAGTATGCGGTCCGCTTCATCAACGCAAACTGTTCATCGCTCATCATGTGATACGTCAGTTTGTTGCTGGGTAGATGCATGCTGACGACATCGCTTTGCGCAAGCACTTCCTCATTGCTCGAAACGAGTTCAACACCCAATTCTTTAGCCAGAGTCGCATTCGGCTCGATGTCGTAAGCGATGATGCGGACCTCGAATCCGGACAGCTTTTTGGCGACCATCCGAGCAATGTTGCCGAAACCCAGCAAACCGACCGTTTTGCCCCGTAGTTCCATGCCGACATAACGGTCCCAATAGCCCCTTCGCGCCGACTGGTGCAACGAAGGGATGTTTCTCGCTACGGATAATATAAGCCCGACGGTTAATTCGGCAACCGCGTTGGCGTTGATTCCCGGCACATTGCTAACCTTGATACCGTACTCTTGGGCTTTGGCAAGATCGACATTATCAATGCCCACGCCAAAGCGGGCAATCGCTTTCAATTTAGGTGCGAGTCGAAACACCGCTTCGTCCCACGTGTCCACACCGGCAACAACGCCGTCGATGTCGGTCACCAAATCTTTCAGTTCCTCAAACGTATGCGGGCGTCCCAGCTTGTTTTCAATGACCTCGACCCCGTGTTCCTCCAATAATCGTTTAGCCGCTGCACAAAGCCTGGAATAGTTGGTAGCCGTAACAAGTACTTTTTTGACGGTGGACATGAACAAACTCCTCCTATGGGCGGTAGATTTTTATCATGTTAGCGCTTACTTTTTATGATTCACTCAAACCTTAAATATTTCTTTTATCATCATCTCACCTTCGGTATAATATGTAAATAATGGTAAGTGGTCTAATTTTCTAGGAGTGAGGTTATATTTTAGTGTCTTGGAATTTTTAATATCTTGAAATTTTTTAATATCTTGTAATTAACGGGGGCAGCGATGAATTTGAAACTTATTTATAGATGGATTCCGGCAATTATTAGTATGGATATCATTTTTTATTTATCCTCACAGACCTACCATCAACAAGACATTCGTCCTAAGCTTCAAGAATTTCTCCCCGACAAACAACAGATAATAAACACTTTCTCAGGGGTAAGCTTCAATTATGGAAGTAGTCATATAGGAATTAATAACCTGGGAGTATATGGATTCATTGAATTTTTCATTCGAAAAACCGCCCATTTCTCTATATATTTTATACTCGCCATATGTGTTGCTTTTGCGTTGCAGAGCAAGAGTAAACTGAGGATTTCGTTGTATACCGTAGTTTTTTGTTTCTTGTATGCCTGCTCTGACGAATTTCATCAGAGCATAACTGGAGACAGGACCCCTCTGTTCTCCGATGTCATAGTTGATACAATCGGTTCCGTATTCGGTTTAATCTTATTCCTTATTATTTTTGTTACATTGCAGCGCCGAAAACGCGCTCATAGATCATTAAAATCCACCCTGGGATAAACCCGGCTTCTCAAACCTCACTCCGACTTCGCAAATTCGCAGGCTTACCATACAACTTGCGGTATTCCCCCGGCGTGACCCCTTCGTACGTCTTGAATTTTCGCACAAAATTGGGCAAATCGATGTATCCGCAATGCTGCACGATGTCTTTGATCGGCTCCGACGTTTCGGTAAGCAGCCGTTTTACTTCCTGCATTCTTAATTCCGTAACGTAATCGATAAAGGTGGAGCCGACCTGCTCGCGAAACATTTTGACGATATGCGACACGGAGACGCCGCATTGCTCGGCTACGAGGTCCAGGCTTAAGCCCGCATTCCGGTAGGACTGATTTACATAAGAAATCATCCGCTCCACCAGTTCTTCATGACGGGTTTCCTTCATTTTTTCCACCATGCCGCACACGTCGTCGATTAAGCGGCGCAGCATAAGCTCCAGCTCCTCCAGCGTCTGAAAGGCCATCAGGTTCCCCAGCTCGCTGACAAAAGCGTGCTTATCCAGCGCTTTGACCGCTTTGATAAAGCTGTTGACGATGTCAAAGCACACATACCGCAGCATGAGCAGCGACGGGCTGCGATCGGTAAGCGCGGCCATAATTGCATCCAGATTCTCGTAAGCGACCGCTCGGTCACCCTGCCTTAAGCTTTGCAGCAGGCGGATTTGCTCCTCAATCGGGTACCAGTGCTCATGCTCGCTGTCGGCTTTTAACTCGCCGAATTGATGGCAGCCCTCCTGCCCTGTCACCAGCGCATGCTCCAAGCTAGCCGAAGCTTCGACATAAGAGCGGTTAATGTGAAGCGGGTCGGCCACCGCCGAACCGATCGCCACGATTGGCGTGACATCCAGATGCTCACGGATCCGCTGGACCAGCCATTGCCCTTGGGCACGCTGCATATCTTCCTGCGATTCGTGCGCGTCGGCGTTAACGATCGCCGCAATCCACCGCTCATCCGCCGGCTCCACGCCGTAGACATGCGCATTGCCCTGCAAATATTGCAGCAGCTCCAATAATTGCTCTTTCAAATGCGGTGTAAGACGCGACGGTTCTTTAAACGTAATCGTAACGACGTAAAACATCGGATGCACAAAACGCAGCTTCAAATCGTCCTGCCAATAAATCAGCTCATCGTGGGTATCCAGCTTGCCGTTAAGCAGTTTAAGCAGCAGCTGTTCGCGGATCGCCTCATGGTGCATATCGACCCGCTCCTGCAGCTTTTTGCTCGTGTGTATAGCCGTCTTGGCGACGGTGCCGATTACTTCAAAGCCGCTTTTGGCGGAGAGACCGCCGTCCTGCGCATCTTTCCCGGACAGCTGCAAATCGCGGTGCAAATGCTCGGCCAGCTTGCGGATCGGCCTGTAATTAAACGCGGCCAGCAGGAAGGCGCTTCCCGCCACAATCACAATGACCACCGTCAGCAAAGAAAACAGCAAGGTGCGAAGTTCAAACACACGGGTCAAAAATTCCGAATTCGGAATGGCGACTCCGTAACTCCAGCCGGTCGTATCCGACCGGTTTAATACGACGGAATACGAGGTGCCGTTCTGCTGAGAGGAATAAACGCCGGTTTGCGTGAAACCGTCGATCAATTTGACGATATCCAGCTTTTTGGTCGTGCGGTTGGCGGCGGAAGCGATTTGCTCCCCTTTTTCGTTAAGAATGAAGGTTTCGCCCTGCAGGCCGCTGAACATCTCCTCAACAAAGGAGTTCAGCATCGATTCGCGCACTACGAAAAGAACTGTGCCCTTGGAAATATTTTCGCTGGACAAAATCGGGTATATAAACGCCACCATTCGTTGGCCCGGGCTGCCCATATTAAACTTGAACACATCTGCCCGCTGCGTATCGTCCAAGGCGTGCCGCATCCGGTCGCGGTCACCGGGCTCAAGCTTATAGAAGTACTGCTCGAATGTAAAATACGAATACATGCCGGACGAGGCATAAATGAAATTTTGATTTTTGTAGGCCAGAAAAACGTCGTCGACCATCGAATTGTTGGCCTTGTATTTGCTGAGCTGGCGCACCGCGTCCACGCGCATAAAAGCGTCTGACGCCAGATTGGTCGGCGAAATGCCGGGATCGTCGGCGATTCTTGCAGCCATTTCCGACATCTCTTTCAGCCGCAAGTCAAGCATCTTGCGGATCAGGTTGAGCTTGCCGAGGTTGGCCTGCTCCACTTCTTCCTGCAGGCTGCCTGCAGCGCTCCCGTACATCAGCCCGCTGAGCAGCATAATCGGGATGGCGCAGATGAGAATAAACGAAATCAAATAACGGTAAAACAACGGATCTTTGTTGCCCATCATATTAAACGTTTTCATCTTCAAAAGGAGCCCCCTCCTTTATTTACCGGAATGAAGCAAAATCACCCACCGTTAAAACGGTGGGTTCCCAGATATTTCGGGTATGAATCATTTTTTAAGTGTAACATGATCCTTCAGCTATGCCAACAGCTTCGGCATGAAATGATCGATAATCGCTTTGCGCAGCCGGGCGAGCGGAGCCGCGTACTCCGGTTTTTCGACGATATTTTCGTATTCGTGCGGGTCGTTGCTTAAGTCAAACATCTCCGCGTAAGCGAGGCCGTCCTTTTGGGTTTGCACATATTTGAGCGTCCCGTCGCTGACCGCGATAAAACCTTCTCCTTCGGCAAACACGTACCGGTGGCCGCCATCCCGCATGGACTGCAGGAAGTCCCTGCCGTCGCCGGGAACTTCCGGCAATCCGGCCGCGGCAAGGCAGGTGGCCATAATGTCGGTCAGCATCACCCGCGCATCCGTCACGACGCCATGCAGCTCGGCGGTCTCCGCCGCGCCCCCCGTCTCCGGATAACGGACAAGCAGCGGCACGTTCCAGACGTCCTCGTACATGCAGTCGTTTTTGCCCCAAATTCCGTGGTTGCCCAACATCTCGCCGTGATCGGCGGTAAAAATGACCAGCACGTTGCCGCCAAACTTCCGCTCGGCCGCTTGCACGATTTGGCCCACATAATCGTCGATTTGCGCCATATTGGCGTAATAGTTGCGCCTGAGCTCATGCCAGTACGCTTCGGTGTAATTTTTGCATGCACGCTCCGGTGCGGCCCCCGCGCCGTCGATGTTGCCGGGCCCGTGCATGCTGCGGTAGTGAATGCGCTGCGGATCGTCAAGTTCACCATCGCGCACCCGCCGCGGCTCGTCTTGAGTCATGTCGACCCGGTCGTAATACGATTCCGGCGCATCAAACGGATAATGCGGACCGCTGAACGATACCCAAGCGAACAGCGGCGTATCGGCATCGTAATTCTCAATGTAGGACAACGCCTTGCGGCCTACCCAGCTGTCGGGATGCCATTCCTCCGGCCCGGGAAACGGAAACACCTTGCTTTTGCCCTTAATATCCCACGTATCACGGCGATAGGCTTCCAAATAACCGGCGGCGTCCAGTTCCTTCGCATAATCGTCATAGAACCATACGGACACCTGCTTATCGTCCTGCAAATCCAGGTGATCGAGGCCCAGCGACATGTAATAATCGCGGAACTCGTCATAAGGGAGCGTAACGTCCGGCCGCGTCTCCTTGTAAGGCACCGGAGTGAAATGGCATTTGCCGATCAGCGCCGTTTGATAGCCGTTGCCGCCGAAAGCCTGGAACATATTCGGAATGCCGGCCGACAGCTCGCATTTGCGAAAATTGCTGTAAGCTCCGCTGTTATGCGGGAACTGTCCCGTCAGCATCGCGCAGCGCGAAGGCAGACACCAAGGACTTGCCGTATAAGCGCTGTCAAAGCGGATACCCTTCTCTCCGATTGCGTCGATATGAGGCGTATTGACGCTTCTTCCCCCGTAACAGGAAAGCGTCATCTTGCGCAGCTCGTCGGTTGTGATAAACAAAATATGAGGCCGCTGTTGCGGCTCGCGGTTCGCTTCCGTCATATGTAGATCTCCCTTCATGAATCATGGATCATAGTCATGTACGTTATCCGTGCTCTTAAATTAAGCTAATATGTTCTGCATAAAAACTTCCGCCAGCTTGCGCTGCAGCCGGAATAGACGCGCCGCATGCTCCGGAGCCTCCACCGCATTGTCGAATTCATACGGGTCCTGCGGCAGATGAACCAGCTCGGCAAAGTTCTCGTCAGGCTTGTTCACCTGAATATATTTGGTTTCGCCGTCGCTGATCGCGGCAAAACCTTCCCCTTCGCAAATGACGTAAGGGTGTCCGCCCTGTGCAGCAATATGTTTAAAATCGTCCCCGTCAGAGACTACCGGCGGCAGCTGCGCAGCCTTCAGGCATGTCGGCATAATGTCGACCAGCATCACCTTCTCGTCTAAGCGCACGTGCTCCTTCTCTCCTGGATACTGCACCAGCAGCGGCACGTTCCAGACGTCCTCGTAGGCGCAGTTGTTTTTGCCCCAGATGCCGTGGTGGCCTAGCATTTCTCCGTGGTCCGCGGTGAAAATGATCAGGACGTTGTCCCCGAAACGGGCCTTCACGGCGTCCAGAATGCAGCCGATATATTCGTCGATCTGCACGATGTTGGCGAAATAATTCCGGGTCAGCGTGTCCCAGTACTCGTCGGAAAAGTTTTTGCAGGCCCGATCCGGGGCCGCCGCCGATCCGTCGATCCGGCCCGGCCCGTGGTAGCTGGTGTGATGAATCCGGCTCTCCGGATCGAATTCGCCCTGCTTCACATGCCGCGGCTGCGCGCGGCTCATATCCACCTTGTCGTAATAATCGGCCGGGGCATCAAACGGATAATGCGGACCGCTGAACGATACCCAGGTGAACAACGGCTCCTGCCCGTCGTAAGAAGCGATATATTCCGCCGCCTTGCGGCCTACCCAGCTGTCGGGATGCCATTCCTTGGGCAGCGGGGACGGATACACCTTCTGCGTTTCCTTGTTCCAAGCCGCGTCGCGGTAAGCCTGCAAATGGCCATGCGCTTCCAGCTCCTTGCTGTAATCGTCGTAATGCCATGCCGACACCAGCTTGCCGTCCTGCAGACACAAATCGTCAATTCCCAGGCTCATATAATAATCGCGGTAATCGTCGTACGGCAGCGTCTTGTCTTTTCTGGTCTCCGCGTATTTCACCGGGATAAAATGGCACTTCCCGAATACGGAGGTGCGGTAACCTCCCCGCTTTAATTCGGAGAACAAGGTAGGCACCTCTTGTCCCATCCGGCATTCGCGGAAATTGCTGTACGCGCCGTTATTATGCGGCAGCCGCCCGGTGGCGATCGCGCAACGTGAAGGCAGGCACCACGGGCTGTTCGTATACGCCCGCTCAAACATCAGCGACTCGCCGGCAAGCCGGTCGAGATTCGGCGTGCGGATCGCTTCGTTGCCGTAACAGCTGAGGCCGTCCTTACGCAGCTCGTCTGCGGTAATAAGCACAATATGAGGCCGATTCATCGGTTAGACCAGCTCCTTTTATTTTTCAACGCGCGCAAATTCCAGGCGTGCGTTGCGGCGCTGCATGGCGGGTGTCGCTCGAACCCGCCCGGGCAAATCGCAAGCAACACATGGAGGCCGGTGAAGTAAAACTCCGGCCCCGCTAATAACGATTATTTTTTCGCTTTGTCGTATTCCGCTTGGTACATCGCTTGAAGTTCCTTCAAGCCGATTTTTTCCAGCTGCTTGGTGTATTCGCCCCATTTGTCAAACGTCATCGTGCCGAGAATAAACTTGGCGCGCACTTCCTTGACATAGGTTTCCAGGTCGCTTGTAATTTGGTTGGCCCGCTCCTGCTTCTCCGGCGGCAGCATCGGCGCGCTGTAGGAAACTTTCGGCAGGTACGCTTTCACTTTATCGATATACGTCGGCATCGGTGTGCCTTCCATCGTTGGACGCAGCTGCTTCTCGCCAAACAAACCTACCGCCTGGTCCCCGGGGAAATAAGTCCATTTCTGTCCAAGCTCGCGCTCAAGCCCATTCGGGGAATTCAAAAGTTCCGGTTTGAACGCCAAGCTGCCGTCCGGCTTCTTCTCGTACGATTCGCCTTCCTTGCCTAAATAAATTAGCGTAGCTCCTTCATCGCTGTAGAAATAGTCGGCCCAACGGACGCTGGCTTCGATATTTTTATTCGCCTTAGTGATCAGGAAAGCCGGAGAATTCGCCCGCGGATTGTAGAAGTTCCAGAGCTGATCCCCCTTCGGTCCTTTGATCGGCTCGATGGCATCGAATTGATCGGCGTATTTGCCGGCGTTGCGCGGCTGGTACAAAGCGGTGAAGCCAATGCGGTTATCCGCCAGCTTGCCGAAATAAATCTGGTCTGTCTGCGTGAAAATTTCCGGGTCGATCAGCTTCTGGTCGTACAGCTGCTTCAAAAACTGCAATGTTTCCTTATATCTGTCGTCATCCAGCCAAATGTTCACCTTGCCGTTCTCCAGATTGGCCGCAAACAGGTTGCCGTATCCGTATTGATATTCCAGCCCAAACATGTTCGCTACGGTGCGGGTCACAAAGTCAATCGTATGCGCGGAAAGCGGGATTTCATCGGCTTTGCCGTTGCCGTTCGGATCCTTGTCGCGGAACGCAATCAGCACCTTAAGCAGCTCATCCGACGTTTTTGGCGGCTGCATGCCGACCTTCTCCAGCCATTTCATGTTGATTAGCGGATAACGTCCGACGTTGGACGGCAAGTAATCTTTGACGTTCGGCAGGAAATAAATATGCCCGTCCGGCGAAGTAATCGCTTGCTTGACGTCCGGGTATTTGTCGAGCATCGCTTTGACATTCGGCGCATATTTGTCGATATACGGCTCCAGCGGCACAAACAAACCTTGGGAGGAAAACTTCTGAATTTGCGATACGCCCAGATCGTTCTTAAGAATAATATCCGGCAGATCACCTGTGGAAAGCAGCAGATTCAGCCGCTCCTTCGAAGCGTTGTTGGCCAAGCTTGGCGTGTCCCAATTGAGATGGATATTGGTTTTCTCCTCCATCGTTTTCCATAAATACATGTCGTTATAGTTGCCCAACTGCGGGTCCTGCCTGGAAAACGCCTTGAGCTCAATCTTGTTCTTCACAATCGGGAATCCCGTATTCGCTACTCCGCTTTTGTCTTCGCCTGCCGCAGGCGCCGTATTACCGTTATTGCCGGCCGCACCGCTGCCTGCGTTTCCCCCGTCGCTGCTGCAGCCTGCCAGTTGAAAAGCCAAAGAAGCGGATAACGCAAGCAAAGCGTGTTTTTTCCAAGTGTTCATCTAGAACCCCTCCATATTTGTATATTTGCACAATTGTATCATTCACAGCCGCAGAGGAGCAGCCGGTTATGCCTTCCTTACCCTTTGACAGCGCCAATCATAACGCCTTGCACGAAAAACTTCTGGATAAACGGGTACAAAATCAGCATCGGCAAACTGGCCAAAATAATGCTCGCGTATTTGATCGACTCCGCCTGCATCATCCGCTGGGTCGCGTTCGGGTCGGTGCCCGTCATATCCTGGGCGGAAGACTGAATGATGATTTCCCGCAGCACAAGCGGCAGCGTTTGCAGTTTTTTGTCGGATAAATAGATCATTGCATTGAAATACGAATTCCAGTTCTCCACGCTGTAGAACAGAAACATCACCGCCAGAATCGGCGTAGACAACGGAAGCACGACGCTGAATAAAATTCGCGTATTGCTTGCCCCGTCCATGTGGGAAGCTTCATAGAGCTCCCCGGGAATGCTGCTCTGAAAAAACGTCCTCATCACGATCAGATTGTACGTATTGAGAGCGGTTGGCAGCACGACCGCCCACATGCTGTTGTCGATATGCAGCGCTTTCACTATTAAATACTGCGGAATCAATCCGCCGGAGAAAAACATCGTAAATACGGCAATCAGCATCAGCGGCCCGCGGCCCTTCAGATCGGACCGGGATAACGGATATGCGGCCAAAACCGTCATCGTCAAATTAATCGCAACCGCGACAAGCGTATACACAATGGAATTGCGGTAACCGGTCCAGATGCGGGCATTCTCGAACACATTCGTATAGCCCTCCAGATTCCAGCCTTTGGGCAGCAGCCATATCTCTCCGTTCAGCACTTTGGTCGGATCGCTGAACGATGCGACGATGCAATACCAGATCGGATAAAGCACGATGACCGTCAATAAGGAGAGCAGCACCACCAGCACCACGTTAAATGCTTTATCGGAGGGGGTTTCAAATCGGTTTAACGCAGACATGGTTTCACTCCTACCATAAGCTTGATGAGCTGACTCGGCGTGCCAAATAGTTGGCGAGCAGCAAAACGATAAAGTTACACACGGAGTTGAACAAGCCGACGGCCGCCGCAAAGCTGAATGAACTCTCCAGCAAGCCGGTGCGGTATACATAGGTGGAAATAACGTCGGAGGCCGATAATGTGGCGTTGTTTTGCATCAGCAATATTTTTTCAAAACCGACGTTAAGCAATTGCCCGACCCGCAAAATAAGCAGCACGATAATCGTTGGCATAATGCCCGGCAGCGATACGTTAAACAGCCGCTTCAGCTTGCTGGCCCCGTCGATGGCCGCGGCTTCGTACAGCTCGGGATTAATCCCTGCAAGCGCCGCCAAATAAATGATCGCATTCCAGCCCATATTCTCCCATACATTGCTCAGCACAAACAACGTTTTGAAATAACCCGGCTCGATCATAAAATTGATCGGGTCGTGCCCAAACCAGCCGACGATGGTGTTGAATATGCCCCCTTTCACCGAAGTGAAGGTGAGCATTACGCCGACAACAACTACAACCGACAGAAAATGCGGCAAATACGTGGCATTTTGCACAAGCTTTTTAAAAGCGGCGTTTTTCACTTCATTTAGCATCAACGCCAGCACGATTGGCGCAAAAAATCCGACTGCCAAGCTGTACAAGCTGATGCCCAGCGTATTTCCGATGATCCGCCAAAAGTTGTAATAATGGAAGAAACGATCAAAATGAACAAAACCGGCCCATGGGCTTCCGTTGATCCCTTTCAGGGGCAGGAAGTTTTTGAAAGCAATTTGCAGCCCGTACATCGGCAAATAGTGGAAAATAATGTAGTACGCAAGCGGCAGCAATAACATAAGGTACAACTCGTAATTCCGCGTATAAGCGATCCATTTTTTACGGGACGACTGTCTGCGGACTACCGCCTGCTTCCCGTTGACAGACGCATTTGCAGCATGAGGGGGCATACCTTCTTCCTCTCTTCCGTTCTCCAATGAAGTTTGTGGTGGTGCTTGGGCTTACCATACTACCTGCTCAGCTATAACGTAAATATGTGACTTCAATTCGCACTTGGTGATTCTGGTTTCTGCGAATTTTTCATTTTTTTCGCTGCTGCGGCGTGATTTTCGTAATGTGTCAAATCAATTTGCAATTGGTTAATCTGCTTTTCCCGGCTTTTTCCCGCTGTCCCGGTTCGTTGTTTGTCAGATTTCATCCAACTATGACGACATTTAAGCCATCAGCCTTTGCTCCAGCAGCTCCGCCAAAAACGGACTGCTGTTCTTCAGCTCTTCATACAGCAGGCGGCGCATCCGCTGGAGCTGCCCGGCATGCTCCGGCTTTCCAGCCGCGTTCCCGTTCTCGTACGGGTCCGCCTTCATATCGTACAGCTCCTCTATATCCCGGTAACGGAAAATGTATTTCCAATCATCCGTCCGAATCGACAGATTAACGCTGTCCGTATCGGGATTAAAGCCGGTGAGCGGCGTATATTCGCCTTTGCCGTTTTCCTCCCCGTTCCACTTGAACGTCTCGGCCGTCACGTAATCGCGGTGTCTGGCGGCTTGACCCTGTACAACGCCGGCGAAAGAACGGCCGTCGATGTCCCCCGTTTGTATCGATACACCGGCGAGATCGGCAAGCGTCGGGATCAGGTCGTTTAACTGCACAAGCGCTTCCGAGCTGCTTCCCGCAGCGCCGGCTCCGGCGATAATGAGCGGCACGCGCAGCGCTTCGTCGTAGTGGAGATAAAAACCTTTTTCCACGAGGCCATGAGCCCCCATCATATCGCCGTGATCGGATACAAATACAACGATCGTATTTTCGTAAAGGTCGTTTTGCTTCAAATAATCGGTAATCACGCCAACCTGATCGTCGATCAGAGTGCAAAAGCCCAAATAATGGGCGATAAACCGTCTCCACTCGCTTTCGTCGCAATGCTCCAAATGTTTGTAATACCTCGACTCCAACACTTCCCCCGGCTTTCCGTCCGTGCCCTTCAGGAAATTCGGCGGCAGCACGATATCTTCAGGATTAATCAGCGTATCGTAAGGCGCCGGCACGACCATCGGAAAATGCGGCGCATTATACGAGCAGACGGCGAAGAAAGGCCGGTCCTGCTCGCGGCGCTCCATCGACGCCAGGAACTGCCGGGTCTGCCACACCTCAAGATAATGCTCCAAAGCGATTTCTGCCCTTCCGCACGGCGCTTTCCCCGGCTGCTTCAGCAGTTCCGCATCGGCGGCAGTCAAATTCTCGATGTTGTCCGGAAGCAGCGAATACCCTTGCGATTCGGCATATTCGCGGTACTCCAGAATGAATCTCCCGCGGTCAATGCCTTTTGGCTTGGCCGGTATAGCAGCCAGATCGGAGAAACCGAACCGGGCAGGCGTCGTACCGGGAACATGCCATTTGCCCGTATACATCGTATGGTACCCCGCGTCCCGGAACCGGTTCACCAAACCGCCGTCCGCGATTTCCGACCTTATATGCCGCCAATTGCCCATCACATGATGGTCGTGCGGCATTCTTCCGCTCCATAGGCTGGTCCGCGCGGGACAACATAAAGGGTATGGCGTGTAACATTTATCCAGCGAAATGCCGTCCTTGGCAAGCGCGTCCAGATGGGGCGTAATCGCTGAGGTGTTTCCGTGGAAACGAAGCGTGTCCCAACTTTGCTCGTCGCTCATAATGACAACGATATTCGGTTGGTTTGGTTTGACTGCCATGGCTATAAAATCCCCTTTCTCAAGCTGCGAACGGTAATTAACACGCTGCTCAACACGAGCTCCGGCGCTTCCTTGCTTCCGTTCTCCATGAAGTTTGTAATGGTGCTTGGGCTAACCATACTACCTGCTCATCTATACCGTAAATATGTGACTTGAATTCGGACTTGGCGATTCTGGTTTCCGCGTATTTTTTTGTTTTTTACGCTGCTGCAGCGCGGTTTTCGTAATGTGTCAAATCAATTTGCAATTGGCTAATCTGCTTTCCCCGGCTTTTATCCGGCTGTTACCACCTGAAATAGAGGAGAAGAGGACGACTTGCGTCGCCCTCTCCGGCTTTTTTCGGAATGTTGATCGGCTGCTACACCGCTTGCGAACTGCAGGACATTTAAGACCGTTGTTACTTACGGGCTTACGGCAAAGCGTTAACAAACAAATCGTCCACATAAAAACTTCCGTTTGCTGTCGTCACCTGGAAGCTCACATCGGTCAAAGCGCTGATGCCTGCGTTGTTGTAACCTTTCTCGACCACTTTTTCACCGTTGATGAACAAGCTGTAGGTCTTGGTATCCTGGTTAAGCAGCAGTTCCAAATTGTACCACGTGCCGGCATCGTAAATGTATCTGGTTTTGGTATTGTTCATGATTTTCCCGCTGACGTCAAAATTGGCATCCGCCGCAATCGTACCGCCTCCAAGCACCAACATACGCAGCCGGGAATTGGTTTGCGCCGCCTTGACCTTCGCTTTGACGCTCACAATGCCGGTCAGCGAGCCGAAATTGCGCGTGGCCGTCACGTCCGTGCCGCTTCGCTGCAGCAACATGACCCCTTTGGAAGCATCTGCGGGATCCTTCTGAATTGTAGCGCTTCCGGCTGGCGCGGCCGTGAAGCCGAGGGGCACGCCGCCAACGGCCGCTTCGAAATCGTTTTTGATCTTTTGCACCCATGTGTTGGCCGGAGTACCGCTTAATTTAATGGAAGTAGCGGAATGCGCAGGGAACGTGTAGTCGAAGGTCGAACCGCCTGCGCCCAGCGATGGCGTCGTTGTCGAGATCGATACGTCACCCGGATGAGCCGGCGAATTAAACGAAGTGTAGCTGGCCCCGTTTAAGGTGCGGACTGTCGCGCTGCCCGATATCGTATACCCTTTCAGATTCACCGTTGTCGCCACATCGTTTGCCGACGACCGGTTCACAACAACGAGATATACGTTGTTGGCGGCATCCTTGGTCGCAAGCGCAACCAACGCCGGATACGAGGCGGTGTGCGTTTCGGTCGGATTGCCCGCAATCCACGAGCTGACCAATGTGGTGCCGACCCCGTTGCCCATCAGGTTGTAAGCTTTGCCCATGCTGGACTCTACAAAACTCGTCATGTCCGGATAAGCGGGAGCAAACAAGCTGTTGTACACTTTGCCCGCTCCAGGCAATGCCGGTCCGCCGCCAAACGAATAAGCGACCATTCCTTGGTGAATGTTGATCGGCCATCCGTAGTTGATCGCGCCAACCATCGATGTCGCAAAGGTCAAACCGCGGCTTAAAATGCGGGCTCCATCGTCGCCCATCGGCGTCGTAAACGAGATGTTGCCGTATTCGGTCACCGGCACAATCGTATCGTTGCGCAGCGATCTGTCGCGAATGTTGCTTTTGTACGTTTCCAGATGGCTGACATGGTCGTCGCCTTCGGTGATAAAGCTGTCGTGCAGTTGTTGAAGCGTCGACATCGAGCTTGTCGAATCGTAATCATGAATGACGTAGCCGTCCGCTTTATTGCGGGGAACGTACGTATAGATCGAATCGAAATTGCTGTATATTTTGATCGTCGGGTCCACGGCCTTCATTGCATCGTAATACGCTTGGAACCCTTCATGCGTGTGCTGGTAGTCGATCGTAATCGCGGCATTGTTTGCCGGTATTGCCCCGTGTGTGCCGTTGCCGAACACCATTTCTCCGGTGGCATCGTCAAATTGATATACGTTGGCCCCGCTGGCCGCGGTCCCGATATTGGCGACCTCAGTCCAGACCGTTCCGTTCACCTTCAGCGTCTGCGAGTTGGCGACCACCGGTGCAAACCGCGTGTAAAATTTTTGCGACGCCGTGCCGTCGCTTGTATTGTCGCTCCATGTGCCATATTTCCGCGCCCCGGATTGATTGACGGTATCCCCCAGCGCATATTTCTCAGCCGGAGTTTTGTCCGCGCCGCTGACCGAGGTGCCGTTCATCCAATACCTTTGATTGGAAGAAGCCATTTCATTGCCGATTTCAAAATGCTTGACATTATAAGGCGAGGGATGCCCATTGGCTGCTCTGACCGCCGCCCAGTCCGTTCCCCCGTTCGGGTTGCTGCCGTTATTCGGCGCATTTAAATATTCGACCAAATCGGCGGCGGAAGCTGCGGTCTCGACGGCTTCGCCTACCATATAAATCGTCTCTGCGCCGACCTCTTCATGGAACTTCAAGCCTTCATCCAACCCGTAATAAGGAAATACGCTTGTAAAATCGCTGCCCAGCACTTCATTTTTCCGGCCCGCCACCGGCCCGATGGAATCCTTCCATTTAAACAGATTTGCGATTGTGCCTGCGGGATAACGCAACATGCCGTATTTGGCATTTTGCACCTTCGTTTTAAAATCGCTGTACACGGCCATCGTCGCATCGTCAAACATGCCGTTCCCGTCGTTGGAGTACCTTTCATTGGCGCCGATCGTTCCTTTGCTTACCTGGCCGCGATCCGTAAACGGATCGACCACAATCTGCACCGGGTTCACCGCATGAGCGGGACTGGCCGGAAAGGAACTGACCGCTGCGAAAACAAGACTCATACACAGATAAGGCGCCACTTTAGAAAACTTTGTTTTTGAGCGTAAACATGTTGTCTGCATCAACCATGTACCTCCTTCAACAATTTCGTCTTCCATCGCGCGAACTTAGGGCGCGCGTCCCCGCGTCGCATGGCGCTGATCCCCACGCGGCTTGTTATTCATCTGCTGCCTTGGTGTCGTCACTTGTGTCCGTCTTGTACTCACATTAGCATCGGCCGAATTCACGGGTAAATATGTGAATTCAGTCCGGGCTTGGTCATATTGATTTGGCAGCGATTCGTCCATTCCCGCCCGGCAAACCGCTGATTTCGCGAATATGTAAGATAAACATGCAATTGGTATTTTTGGTTTATTTGGATTTTTAAGATAGATCTGTATAAAGCAAAAAGAGCGGTTTTAATCACCGCTCTCTGCCAATCATATTCTTATGTTAAAATAAACGGGGCGGTCATATTGTTTATATTTTCGGGATATTTGGTCTAATCTTCGGTTGTGCCGCTTAATCCGGGAAACCGTACAACCTCCATGGCTTATGCCCGCCGAACGGACGCAAAAGCTTGCTCGTCGGCTCCACCGGACGGATCGTGAAGTCCGGCAGCTCATCGCCTTGATACAACATCGCTTCTTCCCCTGGAGCCAACGTCAGATGAATGCGTCCGTCGCTTTCACCGGCATCGGCGGTATGTATCTGATCCGAACCGCAGCGCTTCCAGCGGACGACTCCGGTCCAGTCCGTCTTGACCAGGCACGGCTCTCCGGCCAAACTTTTCACGCGGATCCAGCTCGTCCGGCCGTCACGCCGCCTAGCGCTAACCAAAAACGCCCCTTCGGCGCGCAAGTCATGGAAAGCCGCATCGCGCCATTCATCCGGCACTGCCGGAAATACGCGGATCACATCACCCCAGCTTTGCAGCAGCATATCGTGAATGGCTTCCGCGCCGGCCAGCGGCGTTTCGATCACCGGTCCGGCTTCCTTATACATCGTATTGGGCCTCAGCATATGCTGCAGCGCCTGCAAATAACGCAGCGCCTCGCCACCTCTGCCAAGCACGGCGGCAATGGAAGCGGCCCCCGTCATACTGAAGCCGCGAAGATCGCCTTCCTTCCGAATCCAATGTTCCAGTGATTTCGCAATCAGCTCCCGCTCCTGATCGTTGTCGCCGCTAACCATATGCAGCGGAAATACGGCCAGCAGGTGGCTGAAATGCCGGTGCCCATAAGCAAGCGGCGTATTGTCACCGATCATAAAGCCGGTTTCATCCACCGGCAGCGGCACAAGCCACTCCAGAATGATGCGCCAACGCTCCTGCAGCGGATCATCTTCCCCTAACCGTTTGCAGATCGCAAGCAGCGTTTCGCAGCCCCAACGCAGCAAGGCAAGATCGTAGTGACAATCGCGCACACGCGTCTTCATAAACGAGCCGTACTCCGGCGAAATCGTCGGCGGCAGATGCAGCAGCCCGTCCTCGCCTTCCTCAAGATGATGATTATAATAATTGACGCTCCGGCGCAGCACCGGATACAACACATTTCTCAGCAGCTCATCATCCATGGAGTACCTGTAATGACGCCACAGATTGTGGCACACCCAGGTCAAATTACCGACTTCATCGTCCACCTGGCTGGCAAGATCGAAGCTGCAGCTCCTTCCGAGCCCCGATGAATTGTGACGATACGGCTCGGCCACATTGCGGATCAGCTGCTCCTGATTGTCGGCGATTGCTCTTACCAGCGACTCGCCGATGTCCAGACGGTTGGCCGTATATACCGGCGAGTAGCTCATCTGCACATTCATATTAAACCAAACCCCGGCCCAAGGCGTCGGCGCCAGCCACGGCCCCTGAT
The DNA here is from genome assembly GCF_004307995.1 of Paenibacillus thalictri. Lineage (GTDB taxonomy): Bacteria > Bacillota > Bacilli > Paenibacillales > NBRC-103111 > Paenibacillus_AF > Paenibacillus_AF thalictri. The sequence continues at coordinate 64,734 of NZ_SIRE01000001.1, forward strand.
TGTCGATCAACGGTTTGTCCGCCCGGGTCGCCGACGCAAGCTTATACATTTGGATCCAATAAAAGCTTTCCAGCCGCCGATCGGGTATCGAGACAAAACTTTGCCGGTAATAACGGTGCCACCAATCACGGTGAGCCTGCATCCACGTATCGTAATCGGAGCTGGACGCTTTCGCCACTGCCTGAACCGCCTGTTCGACGGCATTGGGATCGCAGCCCCGCGCAACGGACAAATAACATATCGTGCGCGAATCGGATAAGCGCACTTCCTTCCAGGCAGTGACACAGCCCTCCTGTTCGTTATAACGCTGCATGGATACGGATATACCATCTGCCTCCGTTCTTTCGACAGCCGCTTGTGGGATAAATTGGTTCGTATTGACCCCATCGGCATAAATGAGCACCGGATCGAGGTTCGCTTGCTCGTACCATGCAAACCGCAGCCCTTGTTCCCCTGCGGAAGCTTCGGTTTCAATCGCCATGACCGGTTCAACGCTATGAACGCAGGCGCGCAGCCGGACTTCCCCTTTTGTTGTCGTCAAAGTGCTCCTGACTTCCGCATTCCACAAGTCAAGTTGTATCCGGGTCGGATGATAAATCATCCCCTTCAGCTCCAGATGCAGGTCGCCGATTGGCACACGCGGGGGAAAACCTTGGCCATCCGTGCGGGTAGCGGTAATGTCCGTTCTCCCCGTAACAAAACGCAGCACATGCCGTTTTTTGGCGTTTTCTTCGCCGTAGATCATCGCCCCCAGCAGGCCATTGCCGATAAAGGCCCCTTCATCCCAGCTAACCGGCTTAACCACCCATTCCATATCGCTTGGGGCCAAAAACGCTTCCCAGTCCAGCTCCAGCCGCACGCCTTCGCCGTTGCCGATTGCTTCCGGCACTTCAGCCTTGCTTTTTATTGCTACATCGTCATCGCTTGTGCCCGGCCTCTCACCCTTGCTCCTTCTTGGCCCACCTTCGCCACTTGCTCCCGGCAGGCCCGTGCCGCTTTCCTCCGGCATCCCCTTCACCTCTTCGCTTTCCCCCATTCCTTCACGCAACTCCTTATCCTTTGATCGTGTTATCCTTTAATCGCGCCAATCAGCGCGCCTTTCACAAAATACTTTTGCAAAAACGGATAAACAAGCAATATCGGAACGGTAGCCACGATAATCGTCGCATATTTCAGCGTAGCCGCCAGCATCGCCATGTCGTCGGCGGACGCCCCCATGCCGCTGGCTTCGCCTTGCAGCAATATTTCGCGCAAAATCAGCTGCAGCGGATACAAGGAACGGTCCTGCAAAAAGATCATCGCATGGAACCAGGAATTCCAATGGCTTACGCCGTAATACAGCAGCATAACCGCAATTACCGGCATGGATAATGGCAGAACGATGCGGAACAAGATGACAAGATCATTGGCCCCGTCGATTTTGGCCGATTCCTCCAGCGCGTCGGGAATCGCCTCAAACGCCGTTTTCATCAAAATCAGGTTAAACGTGTTGATCGCCTGCGGGATAATGAGCGCCCATAACGAATTCGCCAAGCCGACCCCTTTGACCGTCAAATAAAACGGAATCAGCCCGCCGCTGAAAAACATCGTAAATACGATAAACAGCATGATCTGCTTGCGGTATTTCAAGCTTTTGCGGGACAAGGAATAAGCGCCAAGCGAGGTCAGCAAAATGTTGAGCACAAGCCCCACCAGCACGACAAAAAAGGTGTTCCCGTATCCCTTCAGGATCATCGGGTTGGCGAAAACGTTGGAGTAAGCGTCAAGCGAGAAGCCCAGCGGCTTCCACAAAGCGCCTTTGTACGCCATCAGCCGGCTTGCGTCGCTGACGGAAGCAAAAGCGATATAAATAAGCGGATAAATGGTTGCAATCATCAGCGCGATCAAAAACAAACCATTAAACACGTCAAAGCATCTTTCCGAAAATGTCGGCTTGTTCATGCAATGAGCTCCTTTCTACCACAGACTGGTGTCGTTTAATTTGCGGCTTATCCAATTGGATGTGATCAGCAACGTGAAGTTGACAGCCGAATTAAACAAACCGACGGCCGAGCTGAAGCTGTAGTTAAAATCCTGCAAGCCGACCCGGTACACATAAGAGGATACGACATCGGCCGTGTCATAGGTACCCGGATTGTACAGCAAAATGATTTTTTCAAAACCTACATTCATCATTCGCCCCATTTCCAAAATGAGCAATATGACGATCGTAGGCATAATGCCGGGAAGGGTCACGTTCAGCATCTGCTTCCAACGGCCCGCTCCGTCCATCCGCGCCGCTTCGTATTGCTCCGGGTCGATGCCGGTTAACGCCGCCAAATAAATGATCGTACCCCAGCCGATATGCTGCCAGATTCCCGAGGTGACATACACCGTACGGAACCATTCCGGCTCCAGCAACAAAGTGACCCGTTCCCCGCCCATCCACGCAATCAGGCTGTTGATAATCCCATCGCTGGCCGTAAAATCTTTGACAATGCCGCAAATGACGACAAGCGAAATAAAATGCGGCATATAGGTGACGGTTTGCACCGTGCGTTTGAAGATGGAATTTTTCACCTCGTTAAGCAGCAAAGCAAGAATAATCGGGGCGGGGAAACCAAAGATCAGCTCATACACGCTGATCAGAATCGTATTTTTGATCGTCCGCCAAAAGTAAGCGCCGGTGAAAAACGTTTCAAAATGCTCAAAACCGACCCAGTCGCTGCCCCAAATGCCAAGCCGCGGCGAAAAATCTTTAAAAGCGATAATCGCTCCGTACATCGGGGCGTAATGAAATACAACGTAATACAGCAATACCGGCAGCAGCATCAGGTAAAGCAGCTTGTTCTTCCGTATATCGAGCAGCAGCCCCACTTCGAGCCGCTTCTTCTCTGCAAAGGCAGGTGTCGCTTCTTGATTGACCGCGCCCATTATTTTCCACTCCATCCTATCGCGTTCTTAATCCGGGAATGATGCGGGAAGACGCGTCGGACAGGCCGGACGCGTCCTCCAATGACAGCCTTGTTATTAACGTTTGTTGTACCGGTCATAGGCGTTTTGATAAATTTGCACAACTTTATCGCTGCCCATATCTTTGATGCGCTTGACATATTCGTCAAACTTGTCGATCGGCTCCTTGCCCATCACAAATTTGACAAACATTTCTTCCTTGTAGCTGGCAATCGCCGTATTCAGTTTGGCAACTTCCTTGCTTTCCTCTGTGGTCGGAGTAATAAACAAAGGCATTACGTGTTTGTTGGCGTCCGTTTTCTCCCATATTCCCACAGCGTCGTCTTGCTCTTTGAATGTATTGAAGCTTTTGCGCGGATCGCCCAGGAACGGCCCGTTCGGTTTCGTATATTGGGAGATCATCTGTTGCAAGTTGTATTTCGGATCTTTAGTCATTTTATCGCTAAATGCCGGCTTGCCGTTCTGCACGCTGTAACTTTCCCCTTCGATCCCGAAGTTGAAAAGCATGGCGCCCTTCTCGCTGTAGGCGTAGTCCAGCCACTTGACGGCCAGATCGGGATTTTTCGCAGCGGCGGTGACGGCTTTGCTCGCAGGCGGGTTATATTTGAAATCGCGCTGGCCGATAAACGGCCGTTCACCTTGCTTCAAGGTAGGATAAGGCGCCGCGACCAACTGGAATTTCGGGTCCTGCTTTTTCCCGGTTTCCATCCATTTTCCCATGCCGCCGGCCAGCAAACCGACCGTTGCGCCCGAGGCGTTGCTCAGTATTTTACTGTCAATGCTCTTACTGTCGGCATTAAGCGCAAAATCTTTGTCGATCAGCCCTTCGGCATACCATTTGTGCAGCAAAGCAAGCGCGTCCTTGAATTGCGGGTCGATCGGACCGTATTTGATTTTGCCTTGGTCGTCGACGTAATAGCGGTTGGCGGTGTGGTAAGCGCCGATAAAAGCGTCCTGAATATCGAATCCGTTGATGCTGCTATTGACGTATTGCGCCGTAAACGGAGCGGTCGCGCCTTTCTTTTCCTTAAACGCTTTCAAGACGGTATACCATTCGTCGACGGTCGTTGGTACCGGCAATTGCAATTCATCCAGCCAATCCTTGCGAAGCATCGGTCCGCGGAACACCAATCCGTTGTCCGGACGAATCATCGGAAATACGTAATATTTGCCGTCGTCCGTTTTGAGCATTTTGTCCAGCTCTTTGTCCTGTTGCAGCAGCTTTTTCAAATTCGGGGCGTTTTTGTCAATCAGGTCGTTAAGCGGCAAAATCACTTTGTCGGCAATCGCCTTCTGCGGCCCGCCCGGATATTGGCTGTTCCAATCGTATTCGATGACGTCCGGCAAGTTATTGGAGGCGATCAGCAGATTAAACTGCTCTTTCGCTTGGCCGTCGGCCGGGTGGGTGTATTTCACTTTAATTCCCGTTTCCTTCTCCAGTTGCTTGCCAAACGGCGCGTCGGCCAAATTAGGAAAAAACGCCGTCGCATTTGGATTGATCTGCTCCCACGACGATAAGCTCTCGGTCGTGCTTACCGGATATTTGCCCGCATCCGCGGCCGGTTGAACAGGTGCCGACGATTTTGCCGGCGGAGCGGCCGGACTTTCCTTGGAGCTGGAGCAAGCTGACAGCAGCCCGGTTGAAGCGATCATCACGGATACGGCGATGCTGATCGTTTTTGGATTTGAAACTTGTTTCATGGTAGTCCCCCTCACAAATGGTTAGGTCGAATGATTAAGCGTCTGCCTTAGGTGGCTCAGCGGTGTGTCATAGCGTTATTATGGGGCGATATAGGCCGCCAATGAAATCATCAAAATGCAAAATCGATCATCAAAACCTAAAAACCGGCTCATCAAAATCCGCACTGGCCTTATAAAAAGCGGAAAAGCCGCTTAAAGGGCGGCTTTTTGGCATGACACCATGCCTTTATCTCACATAATTTCTTTATATTTGCCGGGGGTAATGCCTTCGTATTTTTTGAAAATCCGGTTGAACGTGTTGATGTCCGCGTACCCGACTTTTTTGGAAATCTCCAAAATCGAAAACGAGGGTTCACCCAGAAGCCGCTTCGCTTCCTCCAGCCGTGTCTTGTTAATGAATTCCAGCAGCGCTTCGCCCGTCTGCGCTTTAAATTGCTTGGACAAATACGAAGGAGTCAGCTTAAACGCTTCGCCGATCATCGTGATGTTCAGATTCTCCGAGCTGTAGTGCTCCTTCACGTAATCGATCACCAGCCGGCTTAGCTGGTTGTAATCGCGGTTGCTGTCCTTTTCGATATATTGGCATACCTGCCGGAGCACTTCCCCAATCTGCACACGCATCTCTTTAATCGTTTCGCAGCGGGTCAGCTGATCCACCGGGTTCACGCTGTCCATGAATTCCCGTTTGTTGCCCGCGCCGATTTCATCCATCGTTTTGAGCAGCGTGCTGATCAGGTCGAACATCAGGCATTTGGCCAGCGAAACGGACAAGGAGGCATCGGATACATTAATATCGATAATTTCGTCAACAAGCGCGTTTGATTTTTCATAATCACCCGTCTTCACATAATTAATCAGCTGCTGTTCCACATGAAGCGGATAATAATAACTCGTGGAACCCTTGTCCGACGCTGCGCTTGGCAAATCCTCATAACGGATAATTTCGCCGCTTCCCATGACCAGACGATATTCCAGCGCCGCCAGCGCTTGTTGATACGCAAGAGGGATTCCCTCCAGCTCCTGGTGAATGGCGCTCTCCGCCACGGTAAGCCGGATGTGGAAATGCTCAAGCATGAACGATTTGACCTGCTGCGAAATGGATTTCAGCCCATCGAGCTCGCTTTCATCGCTGAAATTAACGATACACGCCTGAATATCATCCGTCTCGGTAGCGAAAGCTTGATGTTTGCCGCCGGCGACTTCCTCTACGACATTCCTGATAATAAAATGCACCAGCTTTTCCTGCTGGGGATTCACATACCCGGTTGATTCAAACTTGCCATAACTGTCCACACAAAACAGCAGCACGGCAAAATAAGACGTCGCCAGCCGAATATCATAAGCGGCAAGCGATTCGTGTATCGGCACATCGGTCTCGAGACGGCCCTTCAGCAGTCCTTGCAAAAAATGGGAGCGGATCGCGGGGCGATGCCTTTCCAGCCGCTGGCCGATTCGTTCTTTTTCGTCAAACGTATCGTTTAAAGCCGCCTGCAAATAACCGTACTCATTGGAGCCCTGCTTAAAGGAAATGCCTGATTTGGAGGACAAGCTGCGTATGAGCAGATCGATCGGATTATAATTTTTTCTCAGGAAAATGTAGCTGACAATGCCCCCGATGAGCAGACTGAGCGCCAAGCTGATCGCAATTAGCGACTTCACGTATTGCATCTTCTCGTCAAACAATTCGGCGGGCATCATCGATACGTATTTCCAGCCGTTTCCGGCCGATGTCGTATAATTGACCGCTGTCTTCTCACCGTCCATATCGCCGTAAAACAAGCCGTTTGGGCCGGACAAGCGCTCCTTAATCCACGATTCGGGGATGCGCGTCTTGCTGCTTGCGGCGATTAAGCGGTTCTGTTTATCCAATACGGCTACCGCGGTTTTGTTGGCCGAACTTGTATTCTCCAGCAGCTTGGAATCCTTGATAATAAACAAAATGACTGCGCCCGGCTGCTCCGGGTTATCGAGAATGACCGATTTGGCATACATGACCGCCCTTACGTCATTGCCGTCCTCGCGAAGTGTCACAGGCGCATATTCCTGAATATACCTTTTATCAAAAAAACGCTTCCATTCTTCGTAACTCGTCGAATCCCGCTCGCGGGTCAGGCTGTATAACGCGCGGCTGTCCATCCGGTTCCGCGTCGATACTACGGTGTCGCTGTTTTTGTAATACACGTATATCTGATCAATATAGTCGTTCGCCATCTTGTATACGCGCAGATCGCCTGCGATGCTGACGATATCATAATAATCATTGTCTGTAAGCGGCTGCGATGCCGTAATGAACCCGGACAACCGTTTGCTGAGCGCCATCTCTACGCTCAACCGCTCGATTCCCGCAAGGTTGTTGTCAATCGCCTGTTCCATCTGCTGCAGGAGGGACTCGTTGGCCCTGTTCACTTCCGATTCCACGACATGCCAGGTGGCCGTATAGATGACGCCGCTGATCAGAATCGGAACAAGCAATACGGAGATATAGGAAATGAGCCAATTAATTAGAACGCTGCGGTTATTTAAACGGATTTTACCAAAACTCATATCCGCTGCCTCCGTCCTCCAATAGTTTAAAAACGGGATTCTTCTATTATACACGAATTGGATTGGCTGGCTACTGACTGCTTACTGTTTGCGCGGAATGCGCCATAGGAAATCGGACTCGCAAGGTGAAACCGCGCACCCGGGGTATGTCAATCCGGCCGCCCGTAAACAGCAAAAAACCGCTCTGCTGCAAAGGTTGCCCTTGGCGCAAGAACGGTCTTGCATAGCTAATAGCTGCATATATTTACCGAATTCCGGGGCATTCACCTTGGATGCCAAGGTGCTGCCGCAGCGGCGGCCTCGCCGATTTATTCCAGCGCGCCGTAGATGACGGCATGCAGCCGCGGATGAATGTAAGGCTCCAGGCTGGGCAGCATTTGCTGCATATACACGACGGACAGCTGCTCCTGCGGATCGATTAGCGTCCACGAGCCGGCCAGCCCGGCCCAGCCGAATTCGCCGAGCGTGCCGTTGCTGCCGCCATCCGCGGGATCCCGCAGCACGCGGACGCCGAGCCCGTAGCCGTAGCCCTTTTGCTGCGGCCAGTTATAATCAAGAAGCTGCTGCGGCCCTAGGTGGTTGGTTGCCATCAGCTGCACCGTTTTGCGGCTTAAAATCTGCACGCCGTCGAGTTCGCCGCCTTGCGCCAGCGCTTGCGCGAACCGGCTGTAATCGCCGGTCGTGGACAGCAGGCCGGCTCCGCCGCTCTCGTGCTTGCAGCCCGGCTGATACACAGCGTCCCGCGTCGTGTTTAAGGTCAACGTGCCGTCCTCCGAGCGATCGTACATGCCGCATAGTCTGGCGCGTTTGTCCTCGGAGATACGGAACGCCGTATCGTTCATCCCGAGCGGCTCGAAAATCTCTTTCTGCAAAAACTCGCCGAACGTTTGGCCGGATATCACCTCAATCAGCGCGCCCAGCACATCGTGGCTTAAGCCGTATTTCCAGTGCGTGCCGGGGTCAAACGCCAGCGGAATTGCCGCAAGCGCCTTGGACAAGGCGCGAATGTCCGCCGCATGTGCTTTGCCCATGAGTTCCTGGGTCAGCCGCTCGGTCTCCAAAGCATCCCCGCTGTATGTAAGTCCCGACGTCATCATAAACAAATCTTTTACCCGAATAGGCGAAGATGCCGCAGATACGTTTCTTAAGCCAAATGCGTTGTAACGATACACCTGCGGATTTTTGAACTCCGGCAAATACGCCTCAAGCGGATCGTTCAGCAGAAATTTCCCCTGCTCATACAACTTAAGCGCGGCCACGCAAGTAATCACTTTGGACATCGAATAGATGCGGTAGATCGTATCCGCGGTGATCGGCGTTTTGTGATCCAAGTCCGCGTATCCGAAATGCTCCTGATACACGACCTCGCCATTTTTCACAACCGTACAGGCGCATCCCGGAGCGCCCTTTTCCACCCATTCCTTCAGCATCGGAGTTAAACGCTCATGCAATCGTTTCATCGTTTGATCCGGCTCCCTTCATTATAAAAGCTCCAAGCTGCCGCTCCTGCTGTCCCATGATTTCATGATAACGCATTCACCCGCTAGCAGACAACCAAATTATCAGCTGTACGAGAACGTAAGTTCCCACACTAACACATAGGCAGCCCCAGCCGTTCAAACTGACCGGACCGCGCATATACACATACCGGCCGTCGGTGCAATTGACATGTCCTCCGTGAATGCCAAACAATAACGCATCCCTTACGGGAGCGTCCGATTCAATGACCTCCCGCAGCGGTTGCCCCATAACGTCCTGCGGGATTGGACAATCGAAAAATTCCAGCAGTGTCGGCGCCATATCGATCATTTGCACAAGCGACTGCCGCCGTTCGCCGCGTTTCCCGCTCCGCCGATCCCAAATAAACAGCGAAATATGCGCAATTTCATTATAGAAGGGCTGGCGGTTTTTGCCCCACCAGTCGTGCTCGCCTAGCAGGAACCCCTGGTCGGTGTTGACGATCAGCATCGTATCTTCCCACATGTTCAGCTCGTCCATGAGGTCAAGCAGCTTGCCCAAATAAGCGTCGCACATGCTCACCATTTCGGTTAATCGGATTCGCAGCAAAGAGGTGCCAATATGGATTTGTTCCTTCCTCAGTTGCAGGATCGAATCGATCAGCTCGTCCAATTCCTTCAGAAACAGCTGGGGTTCAATCGTAAATAGCTGTTCCAGCAGCAGTTTGATTTTTTGAATATGCCCCTGCACATCAATCGATCTTTCCAGACGCCTGCCCATTTGCGCAAGCGCATCCTGCAATTCGTGCTCCTTCACCGGCTTCAGAATATATTCGGACACCCCGTAACGCATCACCTGCTGGGCGTATTGGAAATTATCGTAACCGCTGATAATAATAAATTCGATCGGCAAGCCGAAATCGTGCACTTGCTGGATTAACTGCATGCCCGTCTGCTTAGGCATCATAATATCGGTCACGATCAAATTCGGCCAAGCCTCATGGGTCAAATTCCAAGCTTCCTCGCCGTCGTTTCCCTATCGTAATCCTTTTTTTGTGGCAGAGAAAAATATGTAAAAATATGCGGAAGTGCCTATGAAATCAAATCAGCGGTATACTTGCGAACATGCAAAAAAAAGCCTACAACATCTTCATAGACGTTGCAGGCTCCCATCTGCCCAGCGCTTTCTGCTATTTATGTTTAAAAACCATAAACACGATAATAAAAGGTCTTTATTAGCTGCGCTACCGTGCCGCTTTTCTCCTCCAGCATAAAGTGTCCGCCGCACAATAGGTGCGTTTCGACATGCGGGTCCGCTTTGCCATAAAAAGCGGCTCCTTCCAACGTAAAAATAAAATCATTTCTTCCCCATGCCACTAACACCGGCGGTTGATGATCCCGCAAATATTGCTGCCATCTCGGATATTCCTGAACGTTCGTACGGTAGTCATACCCAAGCGCCAGTTGAATTTGTTTATTGCCGTGCCGGTCCAGAAAAAATTGATCCATCGAATAGCCGTCCGGGCTAACGATCAGCGGATTGCACACGCCCGTTACATACTGCTTTTTGGTAAAATCGAAACTCGTCAAAGCGGCAAATTCCGCCTGGTTTTTGGGAGACGGGTCCGCCCAAAGCTTTTTAAATACGTCAAACGGCCGCCCCAAGCCCTCCACGTTTACAACCGCATTTTGAATAACGAATCCGAGTATTCGCGACGGGGCCCGGACGGCCATGCGAAAACCTACGGGTCCGCCATAGCCATGGCAGTAAAGGATACACTTGGATACCTGCAAGCGATCAAGCAATTGTTCAACGATCCGCGATATATGCTCGAAGGTATATAGAAATTCATTTACGCCGGGCATGCCGCTGTTTCCATACCCCGGATAATCGGGAGCTATCACATGATACCGGTCGGCAAGCAAAGGGATAAGTTCCCGGAACATGTGCGAAGAGCTCGGGAATCCGTGCAGCAACACGATCGCCGGCTGCGAAGGATGGCCGGCCTCGCGGTAAAATATGTCCACATTTTCGACCCTCAAACCTTTGTACATTACTGGATGAACCATTGGCATCCCTCCTCACCTGAACCATATGCAAGCATGTGTATTTAATATTCGCCTATTTTCCAATGCGCTTAACATCGCATATCGGTATGCAAATGAAAAATAAGGAGCCCCTGTCAAACAGGAGGCTCCCCTACAACGTTCATATGCATGATGGGTTGTCGGTATGTTGCTTTATTCGTAACAGCGCACCTCGTAGATCGCAGCGGACGGATCGCCGTTTGTCGCCAGGACGGTGATTCTCACCTTATTGGTCGCCACAGGCCGGTCAAACCGGTGCACCCGCTTATGCTGGTAGTTCCCTTCGCAAGCCAGCAACTCCCGCCACTCGCCGTCAACCCAAACGCTGATCGTATAATCTCTGACGCATTGGGGATCGCGGTAAAACGGCTCGTAAGCATGGTATTCCCGCAGCAGATTCCCGGCAAAAGCCAGCTCAACCGTTGAAATGTTGTGTTCCTCTTCCCACGACAGCTCCAGCCATTGCGGCAGCGGATGCGTATCCGGCTCGGACCTCCACAGATTCGTATAACGGTAAGGCCGGGTGTACCCGCTGACCACATTGGCCGCCGAATAACACGGCTGCGGCGGATCGACCTGAACGCTCATCGAGATGCCGTTATCGTAACGCCTCATCTTGCCTCCGCCCATGTCAAAACCGCATACGTGGCCCGGTTCGATTTTCCCGGCGCGATGCCATTCCACGTTTGGGTTCTCGTCCAGATCGAGGCGGATATAGGTGCCCGGCTGCAGTCCCGCTGCGGCGGACAACTCCACCTTCCACTCCACCCATTGGTGAGCTCCCGGAGGAACTTCCAATGTTGCGTGAGCAAGCTGCGGCGCTCCGATCCGGTAATCCCAAATGCTGTCGGCCTGCATGACATACGCCTTCACATATTCCGTTTGCTGCGTATTGTTGCTGACACAAACCTGCAAGCTGTCCAGCTTGCAGGTAGCTACCGCAATCCATTGACCGCGACGTTTCATCAGCAAATCCGTATGCGAAGTTTGCAGCTGCGACAGCCATACGTTTAAGCCTTCGTGGTAGCCGGCCGTATCCGGGCTGATGCCGGCAAACTTGGCTTCGCTGCTCGCCGTAATGGCCGCCGAAAGCGCCAAATCAAGCGGGTCTTCATTTTTGACGTTTGGCAAAAAGCAGTGATCGCGCAGCAGCAGCTGCTGCAGCTCGGCGATGGCCTTCTCCGGCACGTCGGCAGCCGAAATGCCTTTGCTGGCCGCAAGAGCGGCAGCCGTTCCGACCGCTTGGCCCATCACGGCCGTTGTGCCGATGACCCGGACCGTGCCCAAAGCGGCATGGGTGGCGCTGACGTTTCTGCCGGCCATCATCAGATTGTCGACATCTTTGGCGATCAGCATCCGCAGCGGAATACCATATGGACCACAGATGCTTTTGCGCATAAAGTCGCTGACCAAAGCGTACCCTTCAGCAGCGCCGGGCTCGCTTGTTGGGGCCAGCAGGCCGCCGGGAGTGTGCAGATCGATATTCCAGCCGCCAAAGGCTACTTCGTCGGGAAATACCGTATGGTGCAGCGCATCCCGTTCGGTCATCAAATATTGCCCCATAATGCGGCGGCTTTCCCGTTTGCCCGGCACCTGACCGATCCAGTCAAGCGCATAATTAGCGAATATCTCCTTCAGCTTCGGATCTTTATTTTTGATCCAGTCCCACACGCCAAGCGTATGCCGGGTCAGCTGGTGACGAATTTCTTCGTTATCGTAGATCGAATCCCACGGCATCCCGATTTCAATCCACCAATACCCCGAGCGGTATCGATCCGTCAGTCCGGTGTTAAACAACGGACGGCCCATCTTGTAAAAGAAGCTCGCGTCTTCGTAATGGTACGCCCATTCCGGCGCTTTAAACGGCGAAGGACGGCCCATATCGATCGCTTTGAAATGGATGGAGCTGCCCATGACATTGCTGCTGGCCTGCTCGGGAGCGAACATTTCATCAAATTCCGCTCTTGCTTCTTCGCCAAGCCGCCATTCGCATCCGGCCATATCGGCGATAACGCCGTCGCCGGTACAATCGATAAACGTATTTCCATAAACGGTCATTTCAATTTCCGCATTCGCCGTCCGGCAAACAACCGCTTCAATCGAACGTTTGTTCTTCATTTTTGTTTCCTGGACGGAAGTATTCAGATGAAAAGTAAGATTAGGGGTGCTGACGGCCATATCATACATGACCATATCCCATACGCTGTTCGTCCAACCGTTTTCGTTAATAAACTCATGATTGAGCGCCCGCTCTTGAATGAGCAGCTCCGACACGATGCCGCTTTCCCGCGCATAGGCATGGAATGCGGCGGCTCCGTGCGTAGTTACGCGGATTTCCGAGGAGCTGTTGCCCCCGAATACGGGCCGGTCATGGATCAGGCAGGTCGTTGCGCCATGCCTTGCCGCAGCAACGGCGGCGCAAAATCCGGCCAAACCTCCTCCGCACACAACGACGTCATAATGTTCGATCTTCTGTTTCATCGCGGTAACCCTCCTGTTGTTGTTTAGTTGCCGTAACCCATTTGTTTTAACTGCTTCTGGGCCGCATCCAAATATGCTTGATAATTCATCGTTGTTTTCAGCGTATTGGCAAAGCTGTCGTATTCCTGCAAGCTTCTTTTTCCGTAAATGAATTTCGCAAACTCCTCTTCCACATACCGGTCAACGTCGGTTTTGTTAAAACCTTCGGGTAAGGTGACAAAGCCGTTTAACGCCTCAATCCGCGGCTGCTTGTTGTAGAAATCGATATACGGAGCTTGGCTGGCGAATTTGGACTGCAAATATTTAATTTCCGGCCGTCCGGTAAATTGATACAGCCAGGAGTAACCGACCTCTTTGCCCATCAGCTCCGTCGGCACGATTTTGTCGCCCTCCATGTTGTAATGTTTCCCTTTGACGCCGTATTGCACAAGCAGGCCGCCGGTTTGCTGATTGGCAACGTAATTGATCAGATCAAACACCTTTTGCAGTTTGTCCGGATTTTTCTCCAGCGCCTTCGGTATGGAAAAAATATACGGCGAGGTGCCGATATCCCACGTGCCGTTCCATTGCCCGCCCGGTCCTGCCGGAGGGGTCAGCGGGATCCATTCCGCTTTCGGATTGACCGTTTTGATCTGTTCCATAATTTGTTCTTTCGTTAAGTTGGCCCAGTCGATATAAATGATGCCCGCTTGCCCCATGATCGCCTTCTGCTGATGCTGCATGCCGGTATTGCCCAACAGCTCGGGATCAACTACCTTGTCTTGGATCAAACCTTGAATGTAACTTAATGCGTCTTTCATCGCCGGATCAAACAACGAATTGGTCACTTTCCCGTCCTTGACGACAAAGGAACCGGGCATAGCGATGTTAAACGCCCCAAATACGGGCTGGAACGTTTCCAGCTTGGAGCCGGTGATGCCTATCGTATCCTGTTTGCCGTTGCCGTCCGGGTCTTTTTCGGTGAACGCTTTGGCTACGGCCTTCAGCTCCTCCAGATTAGCGGGCGGCTTCAGACCAAGCCGGTCCAGCCAATCCTTGCGAATAAAAAACGATTGCATCGGTTTTTGCTGCGTATGGGAGATCGCGTACAGCTTGCCGTCGATCATGCCGTTTTTGGCGGCGTCCCCGATGAAATCAAGCGCCGGCTTCAGCTTGTCCTTATATTTGTCCAGATCAAGCACAAGATTCTGCTTGACGTATTGGCTCAGCATTTGCCGGTCGACCAGGAACAAATCGGGATAGTTGCCTGCGGTCAGCCTTACGTTCAGCTGGTTTTTGTAATCGTCCAAAGAGGCGTACACCGTCATGTTATAAGACGCCCCCAGCGCCTTGTCCATTTCCTGCTTGATCACGTCTTTGTCCGGCGTCGGCAGGTTGCTTCCCGGCCTGATGATTTCGACCTGAAGTGTTTTTTTGCCGTCGTTCCCCGCTGCTGCAGCGGATTTGTCCCCGTCCGCCGCAGCCGGCCCCTTGCTGCACCCAAACGCCCCCGCAGCCAAAGCGGTAACCAGACCTGCCAACATGATTGATTTCGTTTTCAAATGAACCCCCACTTTCCATGTCATATGATTTTATGTTGAGACCGGACGGATGGCCGGTCTTTCAACCGGCCCCCTCAGCCTTTTACGGCTCCGAGCAGCAATCCCTTGGTAAACTTCCTTTGGATAAACGGATACACGAGAATGATCGGCAGGCTGGCAAGCACCACCGAAGCCATCTGCATCGTCTGCGACGGCACGATATTTTCCGCAGAATCAAGCGGCTGCTGGGTTTGCATCAGAATGTCGCGCACAACCACCTGCAGAGGAAACAATGTGCGATCGGTAACATACATAATCGCTTGAAAAAATTCGTTCCAATGGCCGACCATATAAAACAAACCGACGGTCATCATCACCGGCGTGCTGAGCGGAAGCACGATTTGCCACAGCACCCTTACATCGCCGGCGCCATCAATATTGGCGGCATCAAACAGTTCCTCGGGCAAATTTTCAAAGAAGCTTTTCATCACCAGCACGTTGAAGCTCCAAATGACATTGGGCAAAATCATCGCCCATGCGCTGTCCAGCAGTCCGACCGATTTGACGGTAATGTAAGTCGGAATGATGCCTCCGTTAAAAATCAGCGTAAACACGATCAAAAAAAGAAACGCTTTTCTCCCCGGCAGCTGCTTGCTGCTCAGCGGGTACGCGGTCAGCGCGGTTAGAAGCAGATTCAGCACCGTGCCGACAACGGTAATAAATACCGTGATACCGATCGATTGAACAAGCACCGAATCGCTCAGCAGTTTGGCATAAGCGGTGAAGGTGACCGACCTTGGGATTAAAATAAACCCGCCGTTTTTCAGAACTTCCCCTACCGGAGTAACGGATACGGACAACACATACATCAGCGGAAGAACAACGGAAGCTCCCGAAAGCGCAAGCAGCACATACACGATGGTATTGAAAATTTTATCTTCGATGCCTTTTACCATACGTTCTCCCCCCATCTCTTCGCAAGCGAGTTGGCGAGAACGACAAGCACCAAACCGATAACGGATTTGAACAGCCCAACAGCCGAAGCAAGGCTGAAGTTCATCTGCTGCAGCCCGGTTCGAAACACCCAAGTATCCAAAATATCGGCCACCGGATACACTTGAATGTTGTACAAAATGTAAATCTGCTCAAAACCGGCATCCATAATATGCCCCAGCTTCAACACGACAAGCAAAATAATGACGTTGCGGATACCCGGCAGCGTAATGCTCCAAATCATGCGCAGCCGGCTGGCCCCGTCCACCCTGGCCGCTTCATACAACGTCGCGTCGATGCCGGTAATCGCCGCCAAATAAATGATCGCGTTGTACCCGATGCTTTGCCAAATGTCCGATGCGATGAGGATGCTTCGGAAATACTCCGTCGATGTCAGGAACGGAACCGATTCCCCACCCGCTTCTTTGATAAAATAATTGACGACCCCGGAGTTTTGCGACAACAAAGCGATCAGAATCCCGGAAATGATGACCCAAGACAAAAAATAAGGCATGTACGTAACCGTTTGCACAAAGGATTTAAACCAGCGAACGGCACATTCGTTCAGCAGCAATGCTAACACAATGGGCGGAATCGTCCCAAACACCAGCTTGTACACGCTGATCAGCAGCGTATTGGAGAGAAGCTGCGTGAAATAAGGGGATTCGTAAAAATAAACAAAATGCTTGTACCACGGGTTGGCCCAGCCGCTTCCAACAATGCCGTCCATGATGGAGAAATCTTTGAAAGCGATCACCACGCCGTACATGGGAAAATATCTAAACACGACATAATAGATCATTCCCGGGATCAGAAATAAGTAAAGCATTTTAAACTTCCACAACGTTTTCAAACGGTACTCCATACGTTCACCTCGTAGTCGATCTTGAGCTCACATACATTGTACCAAGATCGGTTGCCGGCAAATATGCACATATGAAGCGATTGTGTACGTTTTCATACTCACTTTTTACGATATTTCCGCGCGCTGGGGAATCGAAATTCTGACAGTGGTGCCGATTTCGGGTGTGCTGCGGATCTTCAAACCATACCGCTCCCCGTAATGCAGCTGTATCCGCTCATTGACATTTTTCAGCCCGATGCTTGTAAATCTCGATGCGACCCGCTGGCTTGGGGTTTCCTGCAGCAGTCTGCGCACGGTCTCCGGCGACATCCCCATCCCGTTATCGTGAATATAGATGTTTACCCGATCCCCGCGCATAAAAGCGCGGAGCGTGACAACTCCGGCCGATTTCCGGCGGGCTAAACCGTGAAATATCGCGTTTTCCACGATTGGCTGCAGCGTCAGCTTCAGGATCGGGCTACTCATAATTTCCGGATCGCACTGCTCGATATACCCTATTTTATCGCCGCTTCGCACATTTTGAATTTGCACATACATCCGCAGCATCTCCAGTTCATCCTTGAGCCGGACGACGGACGAAATGCGGTCAAAGCTGAACGAAAGCAGTCCGACCAGCGACTTGATCGTCTGTACGACCTCCTGCTGCTTGTTAAGCTTGGCCAAACTGCTGACACAAGCCAGCGTGTTGTAAATAAAATGCGGCGCAATTTGGCTTTGCAGCATTTTTAACTCGGTTTCTTTCTTCCGCTCCTCGATTTCCTTGACCTCCTTGATCAGGAAATGAATCCGGTTGATTAGCGCTTTATAGCTGCTGTACAACCTGCCTATTTCGTCCTTGCGTGCGGTCGACAAGGCGAAAGTCGTGGAAAAGTCGCGCAGATGGTCCATCTTCTGCACCAGCGTGCGAATCGGAGAAGTAAAATAACGGCTCATCATATACGTGCAGAACAGCAGGGCAAGCAGCCAGATGACACCCGCCGAGCTGAAGTTTTTGTGAAGTTTTTGCGCCGCCTGATAAAAATAGCTTTCCTCGATAAACAGCACAACGGACCAGCCCAGCCGGTTATAGGCCGATTTTAAGGTGACCAGTTGATCTTTGGCCCCCTGGATATGGCTGACGCCAAACGGCAAATCGCTGACCCTTGTCATAAACTCCGCGGTTAATTGCGGCGGGTAAACGGCCCTTTGAAACAGCAGCATATCGTCTTGAGTGCCGGGAAGATAGACCGGTTGTCCGGTTTTGGTCAGCATGACAAACGTTTGGTGGGAGTTAATGAGCAGAGGCGCAATACGGGTGTACAACAAATTCAGATTGATTTCCAGCACAGCCGCCCCGAGGTATTCGTTGCGTTCGTTAACGATTGCTTTCGTATACGCCACGGTAGGCCCGGCAAGCGGTGAATTGTACAAGCCGCTGACGCTGATCAGGCTTGTATTGGCCCGGGCAAGCTCCGTTAATTGCTGCAAATGGGGATGTCCCATAATATCGTAAAAAGCTTGTTGGTTCGAGTACACCTTCCCGTCGCTCCGGATCAAATACAGCGCTCCGATCAGCGAGCTGTTGGACTTGGCGTAATTGCGCAGCGTTTGCACGCTTTGCGCTTCACTCCCTTCAGCAAACAACTCCTGATTGCTGGACAACATAAGCAGCACGTTGTTGACATTATCGAGATAAGATTCGATCAAGTCGGCCGTGCGGGTCAGCAGCACCTCGGAATCGTGAATCACTTGATCCCTGTACAACCCCTCCGCTTCCCGCAAATTTAAAGTGGCAAGCGAAAAAAACAACACGGCGGTCACTAAAAAAAGAAAGACGAATTGCTTCGTCGCGATGCTCCAGCCCTGAAACCATTCGATGGCTTGTCTCATATGATCAACCTCTTTTGTAGTCCGTTGGTGTAAGTCCGGTTTTTTCCTTAAATACCGCGGTAAAATATCTGTAGCTTGGTATGCCGATCCTTTCGGCAACCTCGTATACCTTAAGGTTCGTGTCCCGCAGCAGTTCCTCCGCTTTCTCCACCCTTTTTCGGATTAAGTAATCGCTGAACGGTTCCCCGACCTGTTCACGGAATACTTTGCTGAAATAACTTGGACTTAAGCCCACCTTGTCGGCGACGGAAGCAAGCGTCAAGTCCTCATGCAGATGAGCCGCCATGTAAGCAAGCGCATCTTCGATTTCTTTGCGGCCCTTGCGCGCCGCAGCATTTTGCACCGATTTTAAGTTATGCACGGCTTCCAGCAATTCATACAACGTGTGGGCCTGCAAAATCGGCTCGTACAAGCGGGCCGGCTCGGCCGCCGAAGCGCCCTGCGCATGATAACCTTTCATCAGGGAGTGAACCAGATGTTTTAACTCCGCCGGTTCGTAACGGTTTTTCATACATTGTGCATAAAACTCGGAACGCAGCCACGCCTCTTCGTCGCCGGTTTCCTTGACCAGCTGGTGAAACAGCTTGGCAAGTTCGGCTGCTTGTTTACCGTCGACCGGATGAAGGGGAATCGGCTTGCCGGTATAAATCGGACTTCTCATCGGACGCCGTTCGTAAAATTTGTGCTTGTCCCACAACGCCGAGCTATGAAATGCTTTGACAATCTCTTCGGAGGAATGAACCGTCTCGCTGACAATCATATACAGCTGAATATCGTCCTGCATTCCGCCCATATTTTGCTGCAGCATGTGCCTTAAGGTGTGCATGACGGCCTCCAATGTTCGCTCGATCTTATTTGCCTCCTGCTGGGCGGTCTCCCGCAGAAACACAAACTGTCCGTCCATCAGCGTCCATTGAAAACGTTCGTTTAACAAGTGATCGAGGCGGCCGAGCGCTTCTTCGATTTCCTGGACGATGTACGTTTTGACGGCAGCTTGCGCATCGACCCGCAAGAAGATGAGTCGCAGCGGATAATGGAGTAAGGTTTGGGCTTCCTCCGGCGACGACCTGCCGCTCACAATTTTGGTCACGGTTCTGGCCAATTGGTTTCGCTGATGAACAATCTCCGCTTTGCTCGACAGCTGATCCCGGGCAATTAAATCGCGGGCTTTCTCCAATGCCAAGCGGATGTCGTCGTCTTCCAGAGGGATTTTCGTCAAATATTCAATAGCCCCTAATTTCAGCGCTTCCTGGGCGTAAGCAAATTCGGTATGGCATGTCAGCAGGATCACTTTGATCAATGGCATTTCGCTGCGTATCGCTTTTAACAGCTCCAGACCGTTCATCAAAGGCATCGTAATATCGGCAATGACAATATTTGGTAAATATTCCCTGCACATGTCAAGCGCCTCTTCCCCGTTCTCGGCTTCCCCAATTAATACCGCATTGCATTCCTGCCAAGGAAAAGCGCGCAACTCCTGCCGAATCGGAAAGTCATCATCAACAATTAACACTGTAAGTGGAGCCTGTACTTGCATGTTACCACCCGCCGTTCCCCTTTTTTGTTACCGGTTTCACATATTATAGCAGAACTTTGCATAGCGGGGCAGCTTATATGCAAATACGCCTTCAATGCCACGGGGTTCGTGGAACTGAAAGCGTATTTTTCAACACTGCTGCTTTGTGAAAAATCGGTTGCCGCGTGGCGAACTGCGCATGAGAGCGGCACCGACGCAAGGTAAAATCGCTAAACGCAGTCCCTCCTTTACCCTTTAACTCCGCCTTCGCTTAATCCCCGAACAAGCAACTTCTGCGCCAACGAAAACACAACGATAGCGGGAATACTCATCAAAATCGACGATGACATCAGTTGGCCCCACTGCACCCCCACTTCGTCAATAAAAAAGGCCAAACCAACCGACACCGTTCGTGTATCCGTCGAGCTGAACACAAGCGCAAACAGAAACTCATTCCACGACAAAATAAAAGCGTACATCGCCACCGCGCCAATCGCCGGCAACGTCATCGGCACGACGATCCGCCACAATAACGCCAAGATGGAGCAACCGTCGATAATCGCCGCTTCTTCGATTTCGTAAGGGATATTGTCGATAAATCCTTTTAGCAGCCAGACGGAAATGGGAAGCACCACGATCAGGTACACGAGGATCAGCCCGGTATAAGTACCTAGCAGTTGAAAATTTCTTAATGTCACGTAAAACGGGATGATAATGACGACACGCGGAAAAATTTGCGTAAACAGGATCGACCACAGCAACGTGTCTCTGCCCGGAAACTTGAAGCGGGAAAACCCGTAGGCCGCCAATGTGCCGATGATAATGGAAAACAACGTGGAACCTATCGCAATCATCGAGGTGTTGAAGAAATAATGCATCATCGCTTTATTTTTAAAAACGGACGCGTAATGCTCCAAGGTAACCGGGTCGGGAATCCATTGCGGCGGTTGGACGTACAATTTGTTTTGCGGTTTCAGGGAAGTGCTGATCCCCCACAAAATCGGGAACAAACTGAAGCCGCACAGCAGCAACGCGGACACATACAACAAACCGTTGCGCACGATGCGGACCTTCGGACTTCTTGTCATCCCATCTCACCCCGCTTGCCCGCCTTGCCGCTCTTGCGGTTGTAAAGCGTAAAAAAGACGATGGCGATCATAAGCAAAGTGACGCTAATCGCGGATGCGCCGCCAAAATCGTAATTGGTAAAACCGATGCGATAAATGAAAAGTCCGAGTATTTCCGATGCGCCTCCCGGCCCGCCGCCGGTTAACACATACAACATGTCAAACGAATTGAGATTTTGAATAATTTGCAGCAGCAACACAATAACGATCATTGGCGCCAAACTCGGAATCGTAATGTAACGAAACAGCTGCACGTTATTGGCCCCGTCGATGCCTCCCGCTTCGTACAATTCTTTGGGAATCCCTTGCATGCCGGCCAGCAGCATAATCATGACAAACGGGTAAGACGACCATGAGTTGGCGACCATAGCGGAAAACAAGGCGGTATTCGGGTCGCCCAGCCAGTTGTGCGCCAAGCTGTCCAGATGGCCGGAACGCAGCAGCCCGTTTAACATCCCCGTATCGCTTTGGAAAATCCACCTCCACAGGTTGGAAGAGACAATCGAAGGAACCGTCCAGGGCAGTAAGCAAACAATCCGCAGCACAACACCGCCTTTAAAGCGGGTATTAAACGTAATGGCGGCCCAAAATCCAAGCAGAAACTTCACGACAATCGAACCGGCAATCCAGATCAGCGTATTTTTGAAAACGGTCACGATTTCTTCCATTTTGAAAATACGCGCAAAATTGTCGATTCCGACAAACCGCAAATTAAACGTGGGCAACTTAACTTCAGATACGCTGAAGAGGATGGTCTGGTACACGGGATACACCATCATCAGCAGCAATAAAACAATACACGGCAGCAGCAGCAAATAAACGGGAACATATCTCCAAACCGTTTTTTGCAGGTGATTCATCGGCATAACCACGCTTTCCGTATCGTAAGTGCGATCGCCCGCACGGCAAACTTCCGGTTGTTCCGTTCCTTTTGCGCCTGTTAACCGGAAGTTTGCCCGGCACATCCGACGGTTATTTTTTCAACAAAGCGTTCATTTGTTTGGCCATGTCGTCGGCGCCTTGCTGCGGGGTTTTGGCCCCCGACAATACTTTCTGCAGCTCATTGACGATCGCCACCTGCATCTCCGTCCACGCGGGAATGGCGGGAACCCCCTTCTGGTACGGTGCGGCCGAAAGCAAATATTGCATCTCTTTGCTGTTCCACGGCGCCACGGTTGTAGCCGATTTGCGGGAAGGGAACACGGAGTTAAACGCCCCCATGTTTTCCGGCTTCATATACCACAACACAAACTCCCGCGCCGCCTCTTTGTTTTTAGCCGACTTCGGAACGGTGAACGACCATGCGCCGGAACGTCCGAATTTATCCGGGGCGTAGACCATTCCCCATTTCACCTGCGGATTTTTTTCCATCAGGAAAACCATTGCGCTGGAGCCTGGCATCATCGCCACCTGATTGTTCAGGAACATCGGCTGGACGTCTTTGGTCAAGGCGAAGTTGATGCTCCCTTCCGGGACAACCTTATGTTTGGTGTAAAGCTCCGTCCAGAACTGAATCGCTTTTACGCCTTCCGGCTTGTTGATTGTCGCCTCCGTATTGCCTTTGTTTAAGAAGTCCCCGCCGTTCGCCCACAGCACCGGAGCAAATGAGGTCATCACGTTGGCCGGATCGCTGTTGGTTGCGGCGATGCCCACTCCGTATTTTTGACCGGGCACCGTAATCTTCTTCGCCGCTTCCAGCATGTCGGCATACGTCCAGCTATCCTTTGGATAAGGAACGCCGGCTTCGTCAAACATCGTTTTGTTGTAGAAAAAGACGACAGATTCGCCGCGATTAGGCAGCCCGTATAGCTTTCCGTTGATCGTGCTGGCGTCCCAAGGGGCGTCCTGGAAATCTTTGCGGTCCAGCTCCTTAATGTAATCATCCCACGGCTCCAGCAAATCTTTGCCGGCCATCGCCGGAATCATCAAGCCGTCCAGATCGAGAACGTCAGGGGCGTTTCCGCCCAATGCCGAAGAAATCGCTTTGTCGAGGTAACCGTTGATCGGCAGCAGCTCTATTTTCAATGTCACATTCGGATGATCTTTTTTGTAAGCGTCGACGATTTTGGTCGTATAGTCCGCCCACCAGCTTCCCATCCATACCGTCACCGTAACCGGCCCTTTCGAATCGGCTTGCTTCTGGTTGCCCGCAGCGGGAGCGCTGGTTCCACTGGTTCCGCCGCCTCCGCTGCATGCGCTTACAATTGCCATCACAACCATGATGAAGATAACGCCCAGGCGGCGAAACCCTCTTTTTGTTTTCATCGCTTCATCCCCTTAAATTAGGCTTTATTGACGTGCCTGCAGTTCAGCGATTTCCCCGACTTCTTTAAATTCCAAAGCAATTCCGAGTTTGGCGATCGTATCAAAGTAGGCGTATCTTTCATGGCCTTTATCCTGCTTGAAAGTGAGCGGCAATCCCAATTGCTCCATGAATTGCACATGTTCCTCAAAACCTTCGACATAAAAAGCGATAAAAAATATTCCCGGCCCGCGTTTTTCCAAAAAATCCGTAAACGGGTTCGGCACATCGGGCAAAGGTTCGATCAGTTCAAGATAAATCGGATCTGTATAAATTTTGGCATACTTGCAGCGCGGTTTACGGTCGCTTCCCTGATACCACGTATAAGCGCGACCGGTCGGATCGGGCGGCGTTTCCGGGCCCGGCGTTGACACCTCGGGTACTTCTATGCCGAATATTTTGGCATAATAAGCCGCCGCTTCTTCCACGTTGTCGACGACAATGCCCAGCTTGACGATATTTTTGTTCGAGATCGCTTGCACAACAACTCCTCCTTCCCACCTTGATTTTTAGCAGTTCATATGCGGCGATGCGGGGTCGATTTGCATAAATTCAATGCGATTGCCGTCGGGGTCGCGAACCCAGCATTGCCAGTTTTTATCCACCCCCTGCTTTGGTTCTGTATCCAGTGTCAGGCCGCTTGCCTTCAGGTGATCGGCAATTTCATGAATGTCTGCGACTTCCAGACACAAATGCGAATACCCGATGCGTAAACGGTCGAACTCGATTTTGCTTTCACCGCCGTAGAATAACTCGATGAATTGCCCTTCTTTGATTT
Organism: Paenibacillus thalictri; assembly: GCF_004307995.1. GTDB lineage: Bacteria > Bacillota > Bacilli > Paenibacillales > NBRC-103111 > Paenibacillus_AF > Paenibacillus_AF thalictri. The sequence goes on from NZ_SIRE01000001.1 coordinate 88,927, forward strand.
TGATGTAAACGATCCACGGCTGCCCGTCGCGGGACAATTCAAACGCCTTCTTGAAGCCAAGGATGTCGCAGTAAAACTGCAGCGATTTCTCCATATTTTCCGTCATAAAAGCGGCGTGATTAATACCTCTGATCATTGTTCTTTTCCTCCTTGGGATGTTGGTTTTCATATTTCTCGGCGGCACACGGTCCGTAAAACCATGCGATGCCGGAATCATGACGACGGAATGAACACGTGTTTATTTTGTTGTTTTATAAAACACGCGTTGTTTACGCGTGTTTATTGTCTTCCAATCTTCGACAAGATTCCCGTTCGATGAAGTCAATCTCAAAAATCACTTTGACAAATTGCTGCGAGCCGTTTTCGATCACATCGACGATTTGGCGAACCAGTTCGTTGGCGAGTTGCCCGAAATTGATTTTAAACGTTGTTAGCGCCGGTTTCATCATGGAGCTGAGCATATGATCGTTGACGCCGATGATGGAAATATCGCCCGGCACCGATATGCCGTGGTCGTTAAACGCCCGCACCGCCCCTATAGCCAGCGTATCGTTATCCGCGAAAAAAGCGGTGGGCAGCTCGTGTGGATGTTTGGCTTTCAGAAAATTCGCAACCGCCTCGTACCCCCCTCCGGGTACATAACCGGGCAATATCCAGGCATCGTTTAGCGTCAAGTTATGCTTTTGAATCGCTTTCATAAAGCCGTTATATTTGGCGTTGGTCGAACCTCTGCGGATTCCCGACCTGATGTGGCCGATTTTGCGATGGTTGAGGCCAACCAAATAATCGACGGCGCGGATCGCCACGGATTCGTTGTTATTGTTAAATACGATCCGGTTCGGCTCCGTTCGTCCGGGCAACTCCTGATCGATGATGCCGATCAGAAAGCCGTCAGCGATCAATTCTTCGATCATCGGTTCATGATTGGCAAAACCGAAAAAAATGCCCGCATCCACCCGGCCCTGGAAAAAACATTCCTTGACGCTTCTGATCGTTTCCATATCGGACGTATCGTGGATAATTTTGGTCAACACATAATAATCGGACTCGGATGCGCTTTCAATCACATTCGTAATCAGGAAGTTAAACGAGCTTTCTTCAGTAATCCGATGTTCCTCGGTAATAAAAAGCCCTAACGTATTCGTTTTTTTACCCTTTAACGCCCGTCCCGACAAGTTCGGAAAATAATTGTACTTCTTGATGACCTCCATCACTTTCTCGCGGGTTTTCTGGGGCACGTTCGGGTAATTGTTGATGACCCGGCTTACCGTGCTCCGCGACACCCCGGCCAGCTTGGCGATCTCGTGACTGTTCAAATTGTTTGTCTCGATGATATTTACCTCCAGCGCCTATGTGAACACGTGTTTATTTTTATCATACTTGTGATTCCCATAAATTGTCAAGGGGCTTTTGGGCGTGGTGGTTATAAAATTTTCATATATACCAGTTACGCCGAGCCGAAGATCATCTCGAAAGAGCAAGGTGATATGGAACCGGAGCGGACTTTCCCAATCTGACGCGGCTTAGGCTTTATATGGCTTCCTCGGATGCCAAAAAGAGCTCCGCAATTGGGAGCCCTTCTTGACGGCGGTCCTTCCCCGTCTCCGTCCTTTCATCATAAGGTTGACAAGCTATCATGCGCCATCGCACCTCGCGCTGGAAGCTGCGCGAGGTGCCCAGGGCAGAGACGATCCGGCGGTTCGATTGAACCGCGCCTTTCCTTTATCGCTTTTATCGCCTTATCAGGCTTTATTTCGATTCGTGAGTATGGTCGGCGGACGCTTCCGCAATATCCTTAAACGCCCAGTGGCTGGCAGGCACGTCACTCCACTTGACAGCAGAAGCGGAAGAAGGTTCCCGGCCGGACAACTTGTTAAGCATGGTCACCGCTTCGGCGCGGGTAAGCGTCTGCTCCGGACGGAACGTGCCGTCGCCGTAGCCGTTTACGATACCGGCCGCCTTCGCTTTGGCAATGGCTGCCGCCGCCCAGTGGCCCGCCGTATCGGAGAAGCCGCTGCCGCCTTCCGCCGCTGTGCTTAAGCGAGCCGCTATGGCTGCGATTTCGGCGCGGGTGATTGTTTTCTCCGGTTTGAAGCTGCCGTCCGGATAGCCGTCCATCAGCCCCCCGGCCGCCGCCGCTTCAACAGCCGCTTTTGCCCAATGATCCGCCGCAATGTCCGTATAACTGCGGGCGGCCTGTGTGCCGCTTTGATCCTTTCCGAACAAGCGGACCAATACGGTGGCCATTTCCGCTCTTGTCATCGGTTTGTCCGGTCCGAAGGAACCGTCCGGATAACCCGTCATGTACGCTTGATGCCGCTTGCCGGTGTGCGATCCGAGATTAACGACCGTAAACGTACTGAACTTGTTTACGGTAAACTGGATCCCCGGAGTGCCCGCTGCATCATAAGACACGATCTCTCCTCTGAGCAGTTCCTTCGTACCGTCGCTGTGCTCGATAAAAATGCCCAAATCTTGAAGCTGCTGCCCGCTTAAGCCTGTGTCTTTAAGAGGCAAAATTAGTGTAATCGGGCGGTTCTGCATATTCGTCTCGATCATCATCGGACGCCCCAGAACGTTAACCGTCGCAGTACCCGCGGCCTCGCGCACAAGCTGCTCCGTTCTGGCGCGTTGTTCGGCTTCGCTGCGTTCTTTGTCCGTTTTGACCGGCACAATATGGAAGTAGATGTCATCCTTCCAGCCTTGCAGCGACCCGTCAGGAATCAACATCCGCACATTATTTGTGCTGATCTCCAAGCTCACTTGATTGTCCGCCAGTTTAGCGGTGGATTCCTTCGGCAAATTCACCTTAAGCTCGGAAACCTCGTCTTTCGGATCGGGAATAACAAGCTTGGCTGCGTCGGAACCGGCGGTTTTTAATTGATCAACCAGCTTGTCCGTCTGACTTGACGTTAGGGATACCTCATCTTTCTTAAGTCCATTGGCACCGATTGTACGGTTCACTACCGCCGTGGACACAACGCCCCCATTGCCGCTGTTTTCAACATTAACCGTGATGCTTTCACCTAGCGATAGCCCCCCGGACGATGAGCCGCCGGATAGATAAAGCAGTGTAATCGTTCCGCTCAGCGCAGTTAGAGTTACATTCCCCGCCGCATCTTTTAATTCCATCGACACTGTCTTAGCACCGCTGCCAGCACTTAAAGTCCATGCTTTTGTTGCGGCAAGCGGTTCCCATGAGCTCCATGTCACATTGTCATTGGAGAAACGCATTTGCAGGCCGCCCGATCCCGTGCCATCGCTGCCTGTAACCGTCAAGTTGACCGATACCGAGCTTGTATTTTGCGCTCCGCCGTTAATGCTTAAGGTTCCGGTCGGTGCTGTTTTATCGAACAACAAGCTGCTGCCGTCCGTTGTTGAGCTGACAGTTACATTTGCGGACATCTCGATGGAGAAACCGACAAGCCCTTCGCTTATATTACCGCCGAGCAGAAGCGAAGCCGCATAAACATTCCCTGTCACACTCGTTACAACCGCCGGCTGCCCAGCTATCGTAACCGCAGGCAGAGCCGTCAGCGGCGCAACGGATGTAAACGTCACGGTTGCCGTATCTCCGGTTTTGGCAAATGCCGGCGCCGGGTTGCTGCTCCTGATGCCAACCGAAGTCAAAACCGTCGGCTGCGGAGTTGCGGAGGTTTCATTGGAATAATCACTGACCCGTCTCTGATCGGCCGCTTTCACCGCAAAATAGTAGGTCGTGCCGTTGGTCAAGCCGGTCAACTGGTAAGTAGTGCCCGTAACGGTAGCGATAGGCGTTCCATTGTAGCTATGGCTCGCCGTACCTGAATAAATGTTATAATACGTTGCGCCTGTGACACTTCCCCAGTTCAGCGTAATTTGACGGTCACCCGCCGCTGCGCCAAGCGACGCAGGCGCAGAAAGCGGCTCCTCGGTGACTGCGGACGTTTTGGCGCTTTCTACGGCTGTTCCTGTTACAACTCCGGTCAGCGCCACGGGCGTCACTTCAAAACTGATATATTTGCCATAGTCGGCCTCTTGCAAAACATATGTTTTAGCCGTTGCATCGGAAATGGCCAGCTTATTGGCGCCTGCCGCATCATCCGACCGGTACCACTTAAACAAACTTGCTCCTTCCAAATCGTTATCCGCATCGCTGTACGTATAGATGCCGGTCAAGGTTCGGCCGAGTATGGCCGTTCCGCCGATTGAAACCCCCGCTGCGACAGGAGCCGCATTAAAGATTTGGTAATCCAAATAAGGATAACCGTCATTTTTGAAAGCATCCAGCCTCCACACGCCTGCATTGCTGAAGTCCCAGCCGCTGTACGTCGATTGCAGCTTCATGTCGGCAGTGGCGGTAGGTTCGCCTTTTCCCGTATCGCTATAACCCGACACATCTTTGTCGTAATACGACGATGTGATCGTACCGGTTCCGCCGGAGTTGGAAGCGATCAACCCTCCGGACAACGAGACATATGTCGAAATTATCGAAGCTGCCGCATAGGAGCGGGCCACATTCAGCTTCGTATTGTCAGCATAGCCAACCAAACCGCCGGCAAAATTGGTCCCCTGGACGTCGCCTCTAAAGTAAGAATCCGTTATTGACACCGGGTTGGTGGTGCTGCCTTCTGCATAGCCGATCAGTCCTCCGGCAAAACCGCTTTCCGATTTCACGGAGCCTGTAGCGTACACCTCGCTGATCGTCAAATTCTGGCCCGCGCCAAGCAAAGCTCCGGCCATATTTGTGCTTGCTTGCACATCGACATTTTTTAATCCGAGACGCTTGACTTCCCCACCGTAAATGTACCCGAACAAACCTACCCGCTGGCTCGAAACGATTTTCAAATTCGAAATCGTATGTCCGTTGCCGTCAAACCCGCCCGTAAAAGGAGTACCGGTCGTGCCAAACGGCTCCCAGCCTGCTCCCTGGTTATATGGAGCTACGCCCAAATCGATGTCCGCCGTCAGCTTATAATATTTATCCCCCTGCAGCGGGTGCCCATTGGGATACAAATACAGTCTGACGCTGTTAAGCTGATCTGCCGTTTCAATCAGCCAAGGGTCCGTCTGCGAACCCGAGCCCCCCGCAAAGGGATGCGTAACCGGGCCATACCAAGCGCTTTTCACAGCCGTTCCCGTGGATTGGCCGGTCAACGCTTTAGGCGTAACCTCGAAGCGGATGTATTTGCCGTCGTATCCCCCGGCAATTTTATAGGTCTTGCTTGTTGCTCCGGATATTTCGCTCTCGGACGCGCCGCTTGCATTGCTGGCGCTGTACCACTTGAAGGTGGAGGTGCCTTCTGTGTCGAATTCGGCATCCTGATACGCGTAGCTGCCTGTTAACGTCTGCCCTACCTTGGCCGTCCCCGTTACGGTAACAGCCAAAGCGACAGGGGCGCTATCAAACACTTTTAAGTAAGGATAACCCTCGTTTTTATTGCCTTCCAAACCCCACGAGCCTGTCGCAAAGATCCAACCCGAGCCCGGATATATCGGGTACATCATGTTATCCTTCAATTCCGTGGACGTTTTGGCCGTGCCCAGTCCTTTATTATTAAACCCGGCAATATCGCTAGCGTAATAGGAATCAGTAACATAACCGCTGCCTAACGGCATCAAGCCGTTCGATGTGGAGTTGCCCATCAGCGTTGTAACTGTAGCTAGGACATAACTGGCTAAGATGTTTGTATCCGAGGTACTGCTGCTGCCAATCAAGCCGCCGGCTGTAGTATCGGCCTGTACAGCGCCTTTAAAATAGGCGTTTTGCAACAGGGTTTGGGCCGGAGGCATGGGAAATCCTCCCCCTCCGCTGTACGGTACATTCTCTGCCGCTCCAATCAATCCGCCTACATTAGTTTGCCCCAGCACGGAGCCCGTGGCGAATACGTTCATGATGTTCGTACCTTTAGCCCAGCCGATCAAACTGCCGACCTTGGCGGCGAAGGGGGCGTTTGCATTTACATTCAATAGACCGAAGTTACTGACCGTGGCGTTTTCGGTTACGCCAAACAAACCAAGATTTTCGGGTCCCGAATTCACTGTGATCTTAAGATTTTTTACAGTGTGTCCGTTCCCGTTAAAACTTCCTTTAAACGGAGCGGCTGCATTACCTATCGGCACCCAGCCCGCTCCTTGATCGAACGGCGGCGATGCGACGTCCAGATCGATATCGACCATTAGCTTAAAGTAAGTGCCAGAATTCAGGTTATTCCTAACCTCATTTAATTGGGCCGCGTTTTCAATAAGATACGGGTCGTACATGGAGCCATCCCCGCCGGCAAAAGGCACCTGGATCGCGAATGCCGGTGAAACACCCGCTAAGCCGCACAATGCGAACAGTTGCAGGCATACTAGCGCAACCGCCAGCCATTTACGGCTTCGGAAGGTTCTGCTCCCTCGCTGCTTCAATCCATTCATCTCCTCATCCCTTTCAAAGCTTCTTTATTCTGGAAATCTCTTACGTAGTATAGCAATCGGTTCTCTCAAAATTCTCACAAGCAAACATGTTTGTCCGATTTCCCGAAGCAGGCCGGTAAGACCACACGCCCCTCCCGGAAACAAAAAAAGAACTGGCAACAGGATCGAGCCGCATATCGCTCGCATCTGTACCAATTCTTTTATCTCGCAAAAAGTTCATCGTTGTTGATATCTTCATTATCCGATCGGCTAGTCTCTGCCAAAAGCTCGCGGCGAGACGTACACAAAACACTCGCCCCGCGCCATTACATGGCATTTCTGCGCAGGCGTACGTTCATATACCTCCTGCAAAAAGTAACCCGGCTTCTCGCTGTTGCCGGCAAAAATGTCGTAATGCAGCGGAATAACCGTCTCCATTCGCGCCATCGCCGCCAGCTCCGCCGCCTCGCGGTAATTCATATTCCCGATTAACCCGCGGCTGCCCCGGTAAAAGTCTCTTCCGTTAATCGGCAGCATGCCTACATCAATACGCTCCTCGGCAAGCAGCTCCGAAAGCCCCGGATAAATCGTCGTATCGCCGGCATGGTAGATTTTGACTCCGTTCATCTCGATCAAATAGCCGACATAACGATGCTCGCGTTCGCTTCCCGTCGTCTGCAGTTCCTCATGCGCGGCCGGCACCGGCTTGATCCGAATACGCTCCGCTCCGGTTCCCTCCAGCTCCATCCATTCCCCGGTCAACGCATCGATGATGCGCTCCGGCGCGATGCCCGCTTCTTCCTCCAGCAGCGTTCTGCAGATGGCCGGCGCCATAAATCTTGCTTCCGGGCATTGGGAGGCGATCGCTTTTAACGTCCATGGGTCAAGATGATCCTCATGCTCATGCGTAATCAGACACAGGTCGGCGATCGTCACATCCTCCGGCCGCAGCGGCGCAGGATACGTCCGGTGTACGCCCTGCTGCTCCAGGAAATCGGAATAAAAAGGATCGACATGAATAACCGTCCGACGCCCTTTGATCGCGACACTTTCTTGTCCGAAAAACCAAATCCCCGCGCAGCCTTGCGGCGGAGCCAACCTGCCGATTTCGCCGATCAATGTTGCTGCCGTACGCATCTGGATCGATGATTGAGTTGACATTAACGTTCCCTCCACTCTGCTATATTCATAAATAAATGGTTTGTCAGCCCGCTTTATTCCCGAAGAAATGATCCGGACTGCACGTTCCCTGCATTCAGCCTAAAACGCCGCAGCCGCCGCGAAAAGCACATTCCGCAGCGGCTTAAGTTTAATATTTAATTCTGCCGTTAAAAATCTCTTTAATCTTCTCCACAGGCGCCTTAGGAACCCGGTCGTAGGTCAGCACTCCGTTGATTTCCTGCTCCACATCGGTCAACTGTGTATAGCAATAACCTTGAACATGCGGAGATTGCAAGAACGGCTCCACCACATCGGCCAGTTTCTTCAGGAAGTCTTCTTCGTTTTCGGCGCCGGAGTAACCCCAGCCTTCCCAGTCGCTTTTCTTATAAGCGATACCGCCAAATTCGGTAACAAGGATGGGCTGCCCTTCATAAACCGTGCCTCCGACAAGCACCTCGCGGCGATGCGGCTTGCCGCCAAGCGTTTTCTCCAAGGTAGCGTAACGCTCCTCCAGGTCGTCCCGTCTCCACTCATAATCGTGAATGGTCACAAGATCGGTTTTCATATTTTCCCATCCGTCATTGGATACGACCAAGCGGCTGTCGTCCAGCGCTTTGGTCATATGGTACATCGCAAGCGCATGCTGCTGTTGGCGCTTGTCGACCAGAATGTTTGGAACGCCCCAGCTTTCGTTGATCGGCACCCATACGACAAGACAAGGGTGGTTGTAATCGCGCTCGATTGCTTCCTGCCATTCCAACGTAATTTTACGCACATATTCCTCGGAATAACTGTATGCGTTGGCCATTTCGCCCCAAACCAAATATCCGAGCTTATCCGCCCAATAAAGGAACCGCGGATCTTCGATCTTCTGATGTTTGCGCGCCCCGTTAAATCCCATCGCTTTTGCGAGTTCAATATCCTGCTTCAGCGCCTCATCGCTTGGAGCGGTCAGGATGCCTTCCGGAAAGTAACCTTGATCAAGCACCAGACGCATGAAAAATACCCGGTTATTCAGCATGACCTTGCCGGCTTCAACGGATATTTTGCGCATGCCGAAATAACTTTCCAGCACATCCGCTTTCTGGCCGTCCACAAGCAAAGTGATCGTCACATCGTACAAGTTCGGCTTGTTTGGAGTCCACCAGCGGCCCAATCCGTGATCGTTAAAATCGTGCAGCCCGACCGTAACCGTTTCTTCCGCATGGCGGCAATTTACCGTGACGCTGGTAGCGTATTCGTCTTTGAAGCGAATGTCGATGCGGGCTTCTACCTTGCTGCCCGCCGCAGGGGCCTGGTTCAGAAACGTGCGGATTTGAATTTCATTTTTGTCGATATCCGGCTTGAATTTGATTTTGTGAATGTGGAGTTTGCCGGCCGGCTCGATCCAGACCGTCTGCCAAATCCCCGTCGTCCGCGTATAAAAAATTGAAGCCGAATCTTCCTTCCAATACTGCTTGCCTCGCGGCAGCGTCACATCGCGGCTGAAATCTTCGGCGCGCACCACCAATACATTGTCCCCTTGCTGGAGAGCGGATGTAATGTCGGCTTGGAATGGGGTATGTCCGCCTTCATGGAATGCGACTTGCGCGCCATTCACCCATACGGTTGCCGCATAATCGACGGCCCCGAAGTGAAGCAGAATACGCTGGCCGGACCAGTCGGACGGTATCGTAAAGCTGCGGCGGTACCAAACTAAATCGTGAAAGCCGGTTTCTCCAATTCCGCTTAATTTGCTTTGATAAGCAAATGGCACTTGAATTTGCTTGCTCAGCGCTTTAGCTCCCGCCCCCCACTGTTCTTCATCGCCAATCCGGTTATCGTCAAATTCAAATTCCCACATGCCGTTAAGATTAAGCCATTGTTCTCTAACAAGCTGCGGTCTAGGGTATTCCGGTCTTAATAAGGGTTGAGTCATAATATTCCTTGCCTCCATTTTATTAACTTTATAATTAACTTCATGATATCCTTGTTAATATATTAAACAGAGGTTTTTTATATGTCAACCCAAAAGTTGATTAGTTAACTTTAAAGTTATATAATGTATTCAGCTTCCGATCGATGACTCATCCATCAAGTATTATCTGTGTTCCAACTGAAGCTTGAGCTGCGAGCAGTGAACTTATAAAATGACCATGTCAAAAAAACAACATGCTTATGTCCGTGTATATTGTGGAATAACTGCAAATGGCACGCATTTGCAGGAAAGGGTGCTGATCTATGAAACTTGACGTCACTACGAGAAATATGAATATTCTGGAGTGCTTTTCTTCCGAAACGAGGGTTCGGATTATCGAATTGTTAAATGGGCAGCCGTATAACATCGGCGAGCTTGCGGAAGCATTAAGTTTGTCATCGGCGATTATTACGAAGCATATTCAGAAGATGGAAGAAGCCGGCATTATCTCGACCGAAAATATGGTGGGAAAACGAGGCACACAAAAGCGATGTTCGCTGAACATCGATCAATTGACGCTTGTGCTGCGGACCGTTCCGGCGGACAAACCGGCCGATCATACGCAATACACGGTGGAGCTGCCGGTCGGGCAATACTTCCGGCACGAAGTGAAGCCAACCTGCGGACTTGCTTCCTCGGAGAAACGGATCGGGATGATGGATGATCCCCGTTATTTCGATGACCCCGAGCGCACGCAAGCGGAGCATCTTTGGTTTGGCAGCGGTTTTGTGGAATACCGGATCCCCAATTATTTGGTTGGTCACACCGAAGCCTCAAGCATTACGATTTCGCTGGAAATCTGCTCGGAAGCGCCTCACTATAACGAAAACTGGCCGTCGGATATCACTTTCTCGCTGAACGATACGGATGTTGCTACTTGGACCTGTCCGGGTGATTTCGGCAGCAAACATGGTTTATATACTCCGCAATGGTGGATCGATACCCAATACGGACTTCAGAAAACGATCTTGATTACCCGGGAAGGCACATTTATTGATGGCATCCGGTTTTCGAACGTGGGCATTCAACAACTGAATATTAAAGCGGGACAAGAGCTTCGGTTTCGAATCGCTTGTCCCGAGTCGGCGGCAAATTGCGGAGGCGTCAGCTTGTTCGGCAAAGGCTTCGGCAATTATCCGCAGGATATTCGCGTAACGATTGCCGTGTAAAGAAAAGGGGCATGCTGCCCAACATATAAGGCCGCTGACGAATCATCCTTTTCGAGTATGTTTTCGACGGAGCGCCGACGAATCACCCTTTTCGAGCATGTTCCCGACGGAGCGCCGACGAGTCACCCTTTCGAGCATGTTTCCGGCGGAGCGCCGACAAATCATCCTTTTCGAGCATGTTCCCGACGGAGCGCCGACGAATCACCCTTTTCGAGCATGTTCCCGACGGAGCGCC
>NZ_SIRE01000002.1 GCF_004307995.1 Paenibacillus thalictri
TGTTCCCGACGGAGCGCCGACGAGTCACCCTTTCGAGCATGTTTCCGGCGGAGCGCCGACAAATCATCCTTTTCGAGCATGTTCCCGACGGAGCGCCGACGAATCACCCTTTTCGAGCATGTTCCCGACGGAGCGCCGACGAGTCACCCTTTCGAGCATGTTTCCGGCGGAGCGCCGACAAATCATCCTTTTCGAGCATGTTCCCGACGGAGCGCCGACGAATCACCCTTTTCGAGCATGTTCCCGGCGGGCCCCTCCTGTCGTGGCATACGAATTGCTATACAGCGCCTCCGAATTAAGAGTTTCCGTGACGCCGGCCCTGCTGCCGATTAACGGGAATTCGGCGATACGCAACTTGGCGCTTGCGTAAGGGACAAGCTCTAATGCTACTACAGGCTGCCCTTGTACATCAGGATTTAGCGGCGGGGTTCCGGCATTGTTCCCTTCCATTTGCCAGTTGCGCACCAACTGGCCGCTTGCGACAAGCCGCACCGGGGCATGCTGCGCTGCAAACGGCTGGTGCGGGACGTCCTTCCGGCTAATCACTTGAAAGCTCGAATCCGCAAGCAGCCCGTATTTCCAAGGGGAACCCGGGTAAATCTCCCAATCGTGAAACCGCTCCCTCTTCAGCAGCAGCTGCCAATTCTCTTGAATCGGAAGCGCGTATACCAACGGGCCCCGTTCGACGCTGACCGCATATAAATTGCGCGATTCCGTACGCACCTTCATCGGCAGCTCCAGCAGGAGCTTATCGCCGTGATGCCATTCCCTGCTGACGGCGGCGTAACCTTTTTTAATCTCCAACTGCACGCTCTGGCCGTTGATTTGCAGCGACGGGCTGTCGCACCAAGCGGGGATTCTTAAATGCAGCGCAAATACGTCGCTTTGACTAAGTTCAAACTCCATGCTTACCTGCTCCGTAAACGGATATTCTCCACCAACCTTCAGCTTAGCTTCGGTATCCCGGCCAACCCGAGCGGTCACTGTACACGGCGCATAAGAGACGGCCGACAAACCGCCGGCTCCGTCCGACATCCATAAGTGAGAGACCAGCTTGGGCCAGCCCTGATGCATGTTAGCGGTACAGCAGCCGAAGTTCGGCTCCAGACCAAACACATTTGCGTCCGAATGATTGCTCCAGTTGCGCGGCGCTATGTTGCAGACGATCTGATTCACCTGCTGGTCGTACTGATGTGATGTCCAATCCGCCGAGATTGCGGCCGGAAGCGCATTAAACGCAACTTTTTCCAGAATGTCCCCGAACATGCCGTCGCCAAATACGCGGATAAGATGCTCCAAGGAATACATATATTCCACAACGGCACAGAGCTCGACACCTTGACTGGGATGGGTTCCGGACAGCCATTCGTCGCCGGAGAACATGCCATGGGCTTGACCGTGGTACGTCATAAGACTTTGAATCCCGCGGTAAACCGCACGAAGCTCCGTTTCGGACCCGCCAAACTCGTAACGGATGGCCGGCGTTTTTAATCCCATCGCCACATTTACGACATGTGTTCTCATATCCATATGTTCGACCTTGCGCCAGAACGGAAAATCGTGAAAAATATCCGTCCAATTTGTCGTTTGTTTGGCCAATATGCGGATCAGCTCGAGCAGAAATGGCTCCGGGTTTCTTTTATACAGCCACAAAACGCAATACATCATGTCGGCGCCACGCGCTTTGGCCCACTGCTCCAGCGGCTGCTCCTCAATATGGCGGTGCACATAGCTGAAAAACTTGGCAAGAAAAGGCTGAACCCGCTCGTCACCGGTCGCCTCCTCATATTGGATCATAACCTTCAGCATAATCATGTAATGCCACCAGTCATTGCTTTTATTGATTTCTCTGTTGACGGTACGAATGGCGGCAGGGCCAAAAAAACCGTCCTCCCGCTGGCTCGCTAAGGACCATTCAATCCACTTGCGTGCTTTGCCGATCAGCGTCTCGTCTTCCAGAAGATAAGCCAGCGGCAGCAAGCCGTCCAAATAATACGGACCGCGCTCCCAACTCTCGCCGCCGCCGCCGATCCAGCCGTTGTCGGGACCGACATCCGGCCAATGCTCCTCCAGATGTCCTGTGAAGCCATCCGCTTGAATGCGCAGTTGGTGCTTAAGCCATCCTTCGGGTTTGATACGTCCAAGCGGCAGAGCTTCAAATGCCGTAACCGGTAATGTCATGATTGATAAATCCCTCCATCGATTCGATTGCAACCGATTTGAGCTTACCATATACGGTCTTTGCGTCCGATAGCGGAATACAACCTGTTTTTATCTTATTACAACATCATTGAATTTCTTTATCGTTGCATTATAGCGCCGCTCTCTCTAGTATATAGTGTATATAACAACCGAATGGAGATGCCCTAAATGTTCCGATTCGTTTCTCCGCCTATGCCCCATTTCATTGTTTGCGGCGAAGATACATACACCGCGGGCAGAAAACACCCCGACCGGTCCAATATCGGCGTATTCGACTTGCTGGTGGTGACCCGCGGCTGTTTGCACTTGGAGGAAAACGGCATGCCACTCCCCGTTCCCGCCGGACATTACGCGGTCATTCGACCGGACCTGTCCCATAAGACGGAGAAGGGCTGCGAAGAGGAGACACATTTTTATTGGCTTCATTTTCAAACGTTGGGCACTTGGAGCGCAGAGCCTGATTTGCTGCCTTTTGTTGCTGCGGGATTAGAGTCTCCTTATGCGCAGATTGAAACGTTTGCTTTCGAGTTGAACCGCACAGGCCATCTGCAGCACAAAGAAATCGTATATGAAGCATTCACGGAAATGATCCGGCTGCAAGCTGACGGAGGGACTCCGACCAAATGGGAGTGCCAACAGTTGTTCCTGACGCTGCTGCGGAAAATCCAGGAAGAAAGCTCGGCTGCCCAAAGCAGTCCCCAGCTTGTTTTGGCGAACCGCGTCATCGCTTTCCTTCGAAGTCATTATGCAGAGCCGCTCAGCTACACACGACTCGCTGAACAACTTCATTTTCACGAAAACTATATCAGCTTGTGCATGAAGAACATATACGGCTGTACCCCTTTGGAGTATTTGACCCGGCACCGGATCGAACAAGCCAAACATTTATTAATCCACACAAACGAACCGGTCAGCCTCATCGCCGAATCCACCGGATTCGGATCCTTTCCTTACTTCATCCGCTGCTTCACCCGGCACACGGATTGCACGCCCAAGCAATTCAGAATGCGCTACCGGAAATAGGTTTTCTAAAAAAACGTCCGGTAAAATCGCCGGACGCTCCTTGGTGAGATAAGTTACTCTTGCGCGTGGAATGGGGAGGGGCACGGGACTCCAAGCGCCAATTAACATGGTGTCCCTATGAACAGATAAGAGCGGTCGGGACAACATGTTAAAAGCGGCCGCTATCGCTTTTCCGCCCCGTCCCATCTCTTTGTTCAGCTATTTGCTAGTCCGCCACTTGACCTCTCTGCCATCCGGTAGTTTCCATGCTAGCCCTTCAACCCGCCCAAAATTGCTCCTTTGACGAACAATCGGTCAATATTTTTCTGTACGGCCGGGTCCGGCAGCAGCGGCGGCGCATGATGCGATTTCGTCCGCGCGTCAATGATAACATTGTCGCAGCCCCAGTGCTTATGCTCGGTATAACTGTTTACACCATAAATGTCGTGCGAAGGATTGCTGCGCGTAAAAGTGGCCCATAAGAAATTCGTAACGGTACCGCTGAGAAAACGGCTGTCATCGCACAATACGATCATTGGGCACGAAGGAATCGCTCCTTTGGCGCGAACCGCATCGCTTAACGACTGCAGCTCTTGACCCGCCTGCTCATAACTTGTGAATGACGGCCCCTCAAGCGCCGCAATCCCCGGCATAACCAAACGCGGGTTAACAAATTCCCGCAACTCTTTTAGTTCGTCCGGGATTTCCTTGCACAGCTCCCGCTTCTTCTCCCCATACGCCGCAAAGACAACCTTGCTTCCTTGATTTAATCCGCTGCCCGAATAATCGAGGGTATCGATCGTCGTACGGGTATAAAAGTGAATATCCCTGCGGAAATCCATTCTCTCCAAAATGTACATCAGGAACTCGGCTTCCCGATGCGTATCCAACGGCTTCTCCTCTTCCGCCGTAATAAATACATACTTCGCCAGGCTAAGCTGATTTGTCCCCAAAATCCGATTGGCGATAGTCAAAATCTCGGCTGGCTGCTTCGCCTTCGCATCCTGGTAAGGAGTGTAGCGTTCGCTGCCAATGGCAAATAACAAAGGATGAACGCCGGCGGCATCCACGGCATGAACCTCTTTGACGCCGGGAATTTCATATTTCATCGCGCCGCCGGTCAGCTCGTGAATGAGTTCGCCGAAAGAGGTGTCTTCCTGCGGCGGCCTGCCTACAACGGTAAACGGCCAGATCGCATTGGGTTTCGCGTACACCTTGTGCACTTTCATATAAGGGAACGGATGAACCAGGCTGTAATATCCTAGATGGTCCCCAAACGGGCCTTCCGGCTTCGTTTCGCCCGGGTGAATTTCCCCCGTGATGACAAAATCCGCATCGTTGCTTATACAGTACCCGTCTAAATAGCTGTATCGAAAACGCCGTCCCGCAAGCAGACCGGCGAATGTCATCTCGCTCAAACCTTCGGGCAGAGGCATAACGGCCGACAACGTATGCGCCGGGGGGCCCCCCACGAAAATGCTTGCTTTCAGCGGAACCCCCAGCTTGTTTGCTTTGGCTTGATGAATCCCGATCCCGCGGTGAATCTGATAATGCAATCCGATTTCTTGATCCTTCACATAGTCGTTGCCGCTTAGCTGCACACGGTACATGCCCAGATTGGAATTCATAATCCCCGGCTTGTCCGGGTCTTCGGTGTATACTTGCGGCAAGGTAATAAAAGCGCCCCCGTCCATCGGCCAATGGTGGATTTGCGGCAGAGCCGAAACGGGAACCTCCTGCGCGGCGACGGGCCGGCTGCCGGATTGCTTTAAGGGAAGGGCCTTTAAAGCCGATAGTCCGGTTTTAACTTGCTTAAACGGATTTTTTAATGCCTGCATGGGGTCGTTGCGCAAAGTTACGACATCCTGAACGGATTTCCAAGTATGTCGGAATATAAACTTGCAGCGGTCTATCGTTCCGAACAGATTGGACGCCACCCGGAACTTCGATCCTTTAACATTCTCAAACAACAAAGCCGGGCCCCCCGCTTCATATACCCGATAGTGAATCGCGGCCATTTCCAGGTAAGGATCGACTTCTTCCCGAATCCGCACCAAATGCCCATGCTTCTCCAGATCAACAACACATTCTTCTAAACTGCGGTACATTGCACTGCCCCATCTCCGGTTATAGTCAAATTAGCGATGTATATTTAAAGTATTGCACGGTCCCGGGCAAAATAAGCCCTTTCCCTACAAACACAAGCTGCCGCGCTAATCTGATTCTACAATTGAATAACAAAACACGCAAACTGTCACCTCCTTTTCATTCATTGAACCTTTTACATGTTATTCCAAATTCAAAGCGCGAAACATGGCGATGCGCTGCTCACACAAGGGGTCGTTAACTACCTTGCTTACGTTGTCAATCACCATGGTGGGGCGATCTTCTAGATTAAACCGCGGCCAATACGGCAGCTTGGGCGTATTCGGATTACCGGTCCTTGCAAATGCGATCCAGGCTTCGCTCACCTTATCAGCTAACGATATTGCTTCTGGTCCTCCGCCCGTTAAATTCGCGCAAAGTTGGACATTGTCAAAAGCAAAGGGCCACTCTATGTTATGAGGTGATTTTAATTGGCCGCCTTGTACAGGGCTTTCCCAAGTGAAATAATATAGATACACCGGACCCTTTCCAAGCGCGGTGCGCCGCTCCGCTACTTTCATCGTAGCTGCATTATAGCGATAGTCACTTTGAATCAAAAAGAATAGGTCAGATGGCGTGGCGCCTTGATTGTGTTTGCGATACAAACGGATCATTGCGTCCGACTGGTCGCCTAACAGTTCCTTGATTCGTGTCCGCAACCCTTCCTCGTCCAATTGCCATAGCCTTGCGTCCGTTGTCAGGCCGGTGTACTCTGTGCGTGTAGATCCGATCATAACGGGAATGTCGGGTGATACGGGTGATGCCATCGGGTGAAAAGGATGCTGCGGGATGATGACGCCGTCGACCGATGGAGAAAACCCCAGTGTATCGAGATCAACATCACCCAATTCACGGTTGACTGCGAAATGGGCAGCCATAATTTGTTTGAGGGGAGTCTTCCGGATCGCATGAACATTTGCCTGACGAATACCTAGCTTGTTGAGCAAATTCTCCGCGTTCCGGATCGCAAAAGACCGGTCAACAATCTTAATAGCAATCCCGGATTCGATTGCCACTCTTTGAAACAGCCCTTTGGCTGAGGGCATGGCGAGCAGTGTCTCGCATTTTCGTCCACCGCCCGACTGCCCGAAGATCATAACCGTATTCGGGTCACCGCCAAATTGTGAGATATTGACCTGCACCCATTTGAGAGCGTGAACGATGTCCAGCATCCCAACTTGCCCGGATGCCTTGAAGTCCTCGCTAAATTCGCTGAAATCGGCAAAGCCCATCACGTTAAGACGATGATTGACAGTGATTACCACGACGTCGCCGCGTAACGCCAGATTGGTTCCATCCCAACCGGGGTTGGACCCGGAGCCTCCGCGAAACCCTCCGCCATGTAACCAAAACATCACGGGTCGCTTACGCCCATCATTAATAGCTGGCGTCCAGACATTCAGCACGAGGCAGTCTTCGCTTTCTTCAGCCGGGTTTCCTCCAGGCACGCTTAATGCAGCAAAGATGGAAGGTCCGGATGCCGTCTGGATAGCTTCTTCGGCGGAATTCCGGACATCGGAAGCCAGGTTCGAAGCCTTGTTTGGCTCACTCTGCGGGGCGCTAGGGCCATATTCCAACGCATCGCGAATACCCGTCCAGCCCGCCGGATCAACCGGCGGCATGAATCGGTTCACTCCTTCCGTACTTGCACCGTAAGGAATCCCCTTGAAAATGTTAATTCCACGATGATGAATGCCCCGAATCTTGCCAAAGCGGGTCTCAGCGATAATAAAGTCCTCTCCATTACTGTGATTAATATTTGAAGTACCCATTTAGATTCTCCTTTTTCCTATACATGCAAAAATAAGGATGGGTATAATGTCCATCCTTATTTAGCAATCTTTATGCACAATGATCTATATTTTTGAATCAAATTGCCAACGCACTTTCCCCAGTTCATCCAATGAGGTGCCGATTTCAAGCCACACCTTGATTTCAAGCATGTCTTTACCATCCATATCCGGAAGCTCTATCTTCAAAGCCCCGGGTTCGCTGGTTTCCTTAACTGCGCGGAATTCCTTGATTGCATGATCATGAGGCCATGAATAGTGTCCGATCCATACCTTGGCTTTACCTGCAATATGCTCAAATACAATAGAGGCTTCCCTTGCGGATTGATCGAATTCAGGAATGCGTGTATTCACCTTCAAGTATTCATTCGTATCGCTAATCCCCCATCCCGTTATCTTCCACTCGGATTGCTGAAGAGGCACATACGGGTGTAGTTGATCTATCTCCCGTTTGATATGCAGCTCGGCCGTTCCCAACGCGTCGTTTTTCACACGCACGTGAAGATCACCCGGGCTGTTGTCGGAGCGAACAATGAATTGGCAAAGGCCGTTAAACATCTTCCATCGTGAAGAGAAAGCGGGCGTATGATCGCTTGGGTCGCCGTTGGCCCCGCCAAGATAACGTCCATGTTCAATAACCTCGCATTCCACCTCAGCATTGCAGGTTGGCACTTCCAATCCTTCCGCATCGACTGCCGACACCGTAATGACAGCTACATCCTGCCCATCCGCCCGCAGCTCTGTCTGCTCCAGCTTTAGCTTGATCCGTACCGGCTCGCCCGTCGTCTTGACCCTCTTCTCAGCAACCGCCTTACCGCCGCTGCGGGCAACGGCAACCAGTTCCCCAGCTGCATATGGAACGATCCATTTACCCGGTTCATAGGGTTCTAGTTTATGAACTCCAAGCGATTCGCCGTTATGAAATAACTCGGCTTCTTCCGAATTTGCGTAAACCCAAACCACAACCGGATCTCCGTCATGATTGCTCCAGTTCCAATGCGGAACTATATGAATCATCGGTTGATCGGACCAGAAGGATTGGAATAAATAAAACGAATCTTTAGGGAAACCGCAAATGTCAATCGGGGCCCCTTGATAGATCAGGCTCGGCCAAACCGTCTCCCCCCGATAATCCATGCCGCTCCATATAAAGAGGCCTGCCATAAAATCGCGGGTATTGACCTGCTTCCATAAGTCACGGAAAGTGGTTCCGAGGCTTCTGCGCTTCAAATCATAGGCCGCAAAATGTCCCTTTTCCGGATTGTCTATATAAACGCCGCGGGTTAATCGGGTCGCTCCGCCCTCCGATGCGATCTGCAGCTTTTCGGGATACTGTTCATAAACCGGATCATACGCAAACATATGGTAATTTATACCAATTATATCTACAACCTCTGTCGTTTGCCGTTCCAGAAAACCTCCGTTCAAAGCTATCGTGACAGGCCGTGTATTGTCCAGCTTCTTTACATGAAACCGCATCGTTTCTGCAATGCGCCGCCCGCGATCCTTGCCTTGCAATGGTTCTTCGTTCGCAATAGACCACAGAAACACGCAGGGATGATTCCGATCACGGATGATCATATCCCTCAGTTCGGTAAAGCCGTCCTCCGTGCTTCGGAACGACCTCGTCTCATCCATGACCAGGATGCCCAGGCGATCACAGAGATCAAGCAACTCGGGAGTTGGGGGATGATGGGAAGAACGATATGCGTTGCAGCCCATTTCCTTCAGACGCCGAAGCCGGAATTCATGCACACGTTCGGGTACAGCAACACCGATTCCAGCATGATCCTGATGCATGTTCACACCCTTCAGCTTGACCGCAGTTCCGTTCAGGAAAAATCCCTTGTTTGGTATAAAGTCGAGAGTTCGAAAGCCGAATGAAGTATCGTAATGATCCATCTCTTGGTCAATCTCGGTAAGAGTAGTTCGCAAACAATACAGGTGCGGATTGTCAACCGACCATAATTCCGGGTCATGCATCGTTAATTGTTGAGGGATGACCGTCTTTTCTCGAGCCGGTACTTTCAGGCTGACATCGTCCTGTCCATGGCTCCGTCCCGCTTCATCCCATATTTCCGATACAATGGTGATGTCGGTTTCTTCATTCCGGTCATTCCTCACCGTTGTCTCCACAGATACCAGCCAACTGCCGTCAGGCTGTTTCTCCGGTTTGACCCAGGTTCCCCATGTATCAACCGCAACCTTATCGGTTTTAATGAGCCAATCATGGCGGTACATGCCCCCGCCTTCATACCACCAACCTTCAAACGGAATGGAGTCTACACGAACGGCAATATGATTGAGGTTATCGCCGAACTCTACATAATCAGTAAGATCAATTTCAAAAGTGGAATAACCGCTGAATGATCGTTTGAGCAAATGATTGTTTACCCATACCGTGCATTGAGTGGCCACTCCGTCAAAACGAAGCGCGATCCGTCTTTGCCGGTCCGGCTCCTCCAATCTGAAGGCACGCCGATACCACCCAATACCGCGTGGCAAATACCCGTGACAATCGGTTTGATCACGCTCAGCAACCTCATTTTCAATCATATAATCATGTGGCAAATCAACTTGTTTCCAATCTTCGTCATAATAAGTAGCTGTGGCTGCACCTTGGGCATTTTCACTTTTGCTCTGAGGATATACCTTAGAAAGCGTGCGCCAGGGCGCAGGCACCAAGTCGCCCTTATGAAATTTCCAGCCAAAATCAAGCAGCAATTGTTCTCTCATTGCCTTCTCCTCCTAAACTATTTGCCGGCTTTATATTTGTCGTATCCAACTTGATAAATTTTCTGCCAATCATCAAGCCCCATCTTCTTCAACTGACCAAGATAATCACTCCAGCTTTGATCAGTGACACCGTTAATAATAAATTGAGGTACGGATTTAATAACGTAACTGTCAATATCTGTCTTAATCACTTTTAATCTTGCCACTTCTTCAGGGGCGAAGAACAGGCTCGGATACGGGTTCGGATCTACGACAGGTGCAATCATATTGGTAGTCAGCTGCTTTTCATTCCGGTTGATGGCGTCCTTCAACCTATCCAATATTTCTGGAGATTCGTATCCCAGCCATTGCTTGGGAATATATTGAATCTTCCAATCATTGCTTGACATCCCCGGTGGAGTAGGAACCGTGTGGATCGTATTATCCGGGTTCATAGTATATTGAACGCCGAAATATCCTTCGTTGAATTGGAAACCTGTGTCTTGGTCATAAAAAACATCCAGCCATTGTGCAGCAACTTCAGGATGCTTATTGCTTTTAGCGATCGCCGCAGCACCTACGGAAGAGATGGGGATATTGTTGGATCTCCATAATTGTTTACCGTCAGGCCCCTTTAAAGGCGGAACGGGAACAAAAGCGCTCTCCGGTTGGCCAAAAACTACCGTATTCGACCAGTAGGTGGCAAATCCGATTTTTTCCGTTCTTACTTTTGCTAAGTATGTAGCGTCATTATGCGTAAACGATTCCGGATCGATCAAACCTTCTTTATACAGCGAATTCATAAATTCAAGATATTTCCTGTATTCAGGCTGTGAGTAGTAATGTTTAACCTTGTCTTTATCCATATAAATGTTATTAGGCCCGTTTACGATACCGAAGGAACCGGACAACGCATCGATGCCAAGAGGGAAAACAAAGGAAGCAGGTATATTCCCATTCTCAGCGTACCCATTTGCTTTGAAGGCTTTAAGCACTTCCCTGTATTCCTCTGTTGTAGTAGGGATCTTCAGATTCAATTTATCCAGCCATTTTTTATTTACATACAATACATGATTTGCACCATAAGCAGGGTCATAGGCCAATCTCGGCAATGAATACATCTTCCCGTCAGGTGTCGTCATCATTTTCTTGAAATTCGGATATTTCTCATAAATCGCCTTTAAATTAGGCATATGTTTATCGATTAAATCATTCAGCGGCATCAGCAATCCCTGGCTTCCATACTGGACGATTTCATCGGCTTCCAGCACAGTCTCCCCCAGAAACATATCGGGTAGATCTCCGCCGGCAAAAATCAGATTTTTCTTTTGCTTCCATTCGTCTCCCCGGTTCGATAAGGTCCAATCCACATGTATGTTTGTCTTTTTTTCCAAGTCTTGAAAAATCGGAAGATTGTTGAAGTCGGTGACCTGAGCTCCGCTGGTGAGTCCTACCGCCTTGAAGGTGATTTTATCCTTGACAATCGGAAACGCGCCCGCAGCACTTAAATCGCTAACCGTCGTGCTTGTTTCCTTGTTCCCGGCAGTAGGATTAGCTGATGAGCTGCACCCGGCCAAAAGCGGAACAAGCGTGATTACGCCAGCCATACCCGCTATCAATTTTTTTCTACTCCTCAGTCTCATTACAACACATCCCTTTTTGATTAAAATATTACATTCAGGGCTACCCTTTGATAGCACCGATCATAATTCCTTTCACAAAATATTTTTGCAAGAACGGATACAAGATCAGCACCGGAAGACTCCCGACAATAACGACCCCATACTTCACAAGCTCCGCTACCCGCTGACGCATCACCATGTCCTCTACATCGCCAACAATCGCGCCCTGCTGGCTGGAAATCAGAATGTCTCTTAAGATTAACTGCAACGGCAGCATATTCTTGTCCTTGATGTAAATCATAGCAGCGAAATAGGAATTCCAATGCATCACAGCGTGGAAGAGCACCATAACCGCAATAATCGGAAGCGATAGCGGGAATACAACCTGTGCAAAAAAACGCGTGTTGCTGCAGCCGTCCATTTGGGCAGCCTCAAGCAGCGTATCGGGAATCGACACTTGAAAAAAAGTTCGGGCAATAATCAAGTAATACACAACAACACCATTCGGCAGCACAAGCGCCCAGATCGTATTCAGCAGCCCGAGGCTTTTGACAAGCAAATAAGAAGGAATGAGCCCTCCGCTGAAAAACATGGTGAATAGAATCAAACCGAGAACTATTTTTCTGCCTACCAAATCGGACCTTGATAGGGCATAGGCTGCAGGAAGTGTCAACACAATATTGACCCCGGTTCCGACTAGGGTATACAGGATGGAGTTGGTGTAACCGGACCATATCGTTGGATCATTCATAATCCGTTGGTATCCTTCGAACGTTATATGCTGCGGGATAAGCCACACTTCTCCCTCCGAAATTGCATTCGGATCGCTGAAGGAAGCTATAATAATAAAATACAAGGGATACAGCACAACCAATAAAATGACCGAAAACAAGCAATAATTCAAAAAATCGAACAACCTGTCTCCTCTACTTTTGGCGAAAGTATCCATGGATTCTCCCTCCTTTTACCATAGGCTGGTCTCACTGAATTTTTTCGCCATGTAATTGGCCATAACTAACAGGAAACAATTGATTACTGAATTGAATAAACCTATTGCTGCAGAGTAGCTGAAATCGGCTCCCAGAAAACCCACTTTGTACACGTAAGTTTGAATGATTTCGGCGGATTCCACATTTAAAGGATTTTGCAGTAAAAATATTTTTTCAAAGCCGATGGACATGAAATTACCCAAATTCAAGATAAGCAGGATCATAATAGTTGGCATGATACCCGGCAAATCAATATGCACAATCCGCTTGAACTTACTTGCCCCATCCACCACAGCCGCTTCATGGAGCTCCGAGTTGATCGATGTAAGCGCAGCCAAATAAATAATCATCGCCCAGCCTGCTTCCTGCCAAAGCCCGGAGAATACATACACCGATTTGACGTATACCGCTTCCCCCATAAAAAATATGGAATCCAATCCAAACAATCCTAATAGCCGGTTTACTAAGCCTGTCCGCGGGGATAAAAATAAATAAACCATGCCGACGAGAACAACGGTAGATATAAAATGTGGAGCATAGGTGACCGTTTGGATGAATTTTTTGTAGCGTGTACTTACTATTTGATTTAGTAAAAGCGCTAATACAATCGGTACAGGGAATTTGACGGCCAGATCGTACAAGCCAAGAACTACTGTATTTTTGATAACGGCCACAGCCTGATAAGAATTAAAGAAGCGTTCAAAATGTTGAAAACCGACCCACGGACTATCCCATATGCCTTTAACGGCCAGAAAATTTTTAAAGGCAATTTGCACCCCATACATAGGAACATAATGAAAGATTCCGAAATAAAGGACTGTAGGCAAGAGAAACAGGTAAAGCTCATAATTTACTTTCACTTTGGCCCATCGTTTGCTGCGGAGTCGTCCCGTCACTTCAGCTTGTCTGCTCTGCGCTTGAACGGAATCCATCGAACCCATCCTTCCATTTCGAAATATCTAAAAGAGTCAAGACGGTTATGCAGGAGATGATTGCCATCTGACCGATCTCACTTTTGCCGTTTGAGTTTTTTTAGAATTTATATAATCTTTGAGCGTTCCGATACAGCACCATCTCGCCAGTTTTTTGCGCTTGCTGCTCCGCGAGATAGTCACATTCGACGGCTTTAGTCAGCACCGCATGTAACGATGCCTTCATGACCTTGGCCGTTAACCAAGCAATTTCCGGAATGCCATGCTGCCCGCTGCCCGTCATGATTTTGGAATGCGGGGCTATAGCCAGAATTTCCTCAATGATCGGGTTAAAGCCTATGGAAGTCCATGGCAGCGTCCAGGAAACGTCCACCCAGACATGCGGGAAATTGTGCGCCATCATCGCGGCGTTGCGAATCCATGGATAGGCGGCATGAAGCAAGACCAGCTTTGTATTTAATAGCTGCGGTTCTGTCAAGAAATTGGATAATAAGAACGGATCCGTATCATGCACATGCCCCTGCTTAATTTCGCCGGAGAAGGCGGGTTGCCCGGTTATCGCCGATTGTCCGGTAACCCCCGTATGAATGTGCAGCGGAATGTCCAGCTCCTGGCACTGAAGCATAGTTGCCGTGAAGATAGCAAAGTAAACAGTTAACATCGCTTCCCTATCCTTTGCTTTCGCAGCTGCATAGGCTTGGATCGCTTCTTTATCATAGACTGGGCGCGCATCTAAAGTGTAGACTTCTGCGATATGGCATTTGATGCCGATATATCCTTCCGTCTTTACGGCATATTCGATTTTGCCTTGCAACGCCTGTTTGAATTCCAAATAGGAATCATATTGATTAAATAATTCGAAGAGACGGTTATCCAATTTGAAAAGCCTGAATATCCGGCAAGGAAATAAGCCGACAATGGGGTCATTCATCGGTAACACGCTTTCTACGACAGTTCCCATGATCCCGGCGTCCTTGTACAGCAGCTTGGTGTAGTCGACCATCCCCTCCGTCGTACGCCGGTTCCTTTCCTCCGTGACAGCCTGGAGTGTAGGCTCGCAAGCAAAGAGCTTGGACAAGTGGTTGACCATCGTATGGACAACGCCCATATTCTCAATGTGAAGCTGTAATTCTTCGGAAATTCCGTTTGGACCGCCCGGTGTCTTAGGAAGAACATCACGATAGCCATGTAAAAAGTTTAGCGCTAATTCCAGCGGCGTCAGCTGGATCGATCTCGGGTCCAGCGTATGGGTGTGATTGTCAAATACAGGTACATTGGAAAAGTTCATTGTTATTCTCTCCTCTTTAATTATCATCTATGGGATTAACACTTAGGATTATCCCTTTACAGCGCCCGCAGTAATGCCTTTAATAAATGATTTCGATCCTGCAATGAATACAAAAAGCACCGGGAATATGGCAAGCGCCAGCGCACACATCCTCGCGGCAAAGTCATAGCGGTTTTCCGTTCCAATCGTCGTTACATACAGCGGGATGGTATACCAGCTTGTTTTATTAATCGAGATCAATGGCAACATGTAGCTGTTCCAGGATGACAAGAACACCAGAATAGCCAGTGTAGCCAGTGCCGGCTTGATAAAAGGAACTACAATGGAGCCAAAAATTCTAAATTCCGAGCATCCGTCCAATCTGGCGCATTCAATGATTTCCGTAGGCACCGAATCTTTAATAAACTGGGTCATAAAAAAGGCTCCGAAGGGATAGGCGAAATAATGCAGAATCAAAGGAAATAACGTATTCGTAAGGCCCATATTTTTCATTTCAATGATATAGCCAATGATCGCGATTTGTCCGGGAAGCATCATGGTAATGATAATGAAATAATGAACGAATTTTTTTAACGCAAAATCATATTTGGCAACCGCATAACCTGCAAACGTGCTTACCGTACAAGCCAGAATGATGGAAGAAGATGAAGCCAGCAAGCTGTTGCCATAAATCCTGAAGAAGTTTTGCCCATTTTGCCCGAAGATCGTTTTAATATTTTCGAATAAATAATCGCTCGGAATTATGGGTAAGCCTAGGAACAGGTCCTCATTATAATAAGTAGACATGACAAACACGATGTAAAAAGGAAAGATCGATATAAGCGTTACGAAGATCATAAAGATGAACAGAAAACTTTTAGACAGTTTTTCCATTACGTTTTCTCCTTGCCGTTGAAAATCCGATAACTTGCCAAAGACATCGCAATGATCGTAATGAATAGCAGGTAGGATTCTGCAGCGCCGTAACCGAGCATCGAATTGGTCTTAAAGGCATCGTCATAAAATTTCCACACGACCGTCAGTACCGCGTATTCAGGCCCGCCAACGGATTGAGCCGCCCCCCAACCGGAATACAGCAGTGCCGCTTCATCGAACAACTGCAGAGAACTAATAACGGAGGTTACAAAAAGGAACAGGGTAATATGTTTCAGCATCGGAATCGTTATTTTAATAAAGGTATTCAATCGTGAGGATCCGTCCACACTGGCGGCCTCATAAATCTCCGGAGATATAGCCGTCATACCGGCGATATAGATGATCATGCAATACCCAGTCAGCTTCCATATTTTCATTAAAGCCACGACAAGTTTGGAAGCAAGCGGGATTTGCAGCCAATATACGCCTTCGTTAATCATCCCTAGACTTTTCAGCGCAACGTTGATATACCCTAGGTTCCAGTCAAACAGATAAGCAAAGATGAAGCCAACTGCAACCGGTGCGGTGATAAAGGGCAAAAAGCTGGTTATTTGAAAAAAGCTTCTGCCTTTTTTCAAATTAAACACAATTTGCGCCAGAATTAACCCAAACAACAACTGAAACGGCATGGCCATAAGCATCATAACGATCGTATTCACCAAGGATTTATAAAACAACTTATCTTGTGTCAATATGGAGATATAATTTTTAAAGCCTATAAATACTTTCGGGGCAATACCGTTCCAATCATGCAAGCTGATGAAAAACGTATACAAGATAGGGAAAAGACTTAATACCGTATAACCGATAATAAATGGCGCGCAAAATAAGTATGGAGCTGCTTTAACATTCAATCATAACCACCTCATATCCAATCACATCGGTTATGCCGCGCAGCCGCTATGGCTCCCCGTTTCCGCCACGCTTACTGATTTATTTAACAATTGCGTTGGGCGCCTTAAGCTTGATCTCATCTTTAATCTTGTCAAGCGCCTGCTGTGGTGTCATATTGGCTTGTTGGATAAACTGCGGTTGGAGTTTACCGATCGCCTCATTTACGATGGTTTCGTATTTGGATTGAGGTTGTCCTTTAACCCCTGGGAGTATTTTTGTAATATGATATTTGGCAAGATTTTGTCCGCCAAAAAATTCATCGTATCTGCCCGGTTGGTCAATCGGTGTGTCCGCCCCTTCGAAGAACGATTGCACACCCGGTATATAACCGAATTCCCGATACGTATTGGAGAAGCCTTCTTTGGAAAGGTAAAGGTATTTAATAACCTCCCAAGCCGCTTCTTTGTTTTTGCTGTTCTTATAGATACCGACAGATGTGCCCCCCATTGTAAAGCCGCCACCCGGCGCTTTAACCAAGCCCCATCTTCCAGTGCCTTTCTCTTTGTCGTTGGCGTACATGCCCGACTTTGGCGAGAATGTAGCACTATTCCAGAAAATAACATCCCCTTTGGCATATGCTGCATTCCATGCCGGCGAGCCCTGCTCATATTTACCCAAGATTCCTGTATCTCTCAGCTTGAAGGCGATTTCAAACGCGTTCTTAAGACGTTTGGTTATATCAATTTCATCGCCTTTGATATACTCTTGAGCAGTTTGCCCTCTAAGTGCGGTTAATGCATCGGTAAGGCTTGCCATCATATAAACCTGGCCGCCACTCTTCTCTTTCACAAGCTGTCCTGCTTTAATAAAAGCATCCCAGTCCTTCACTACTTCTTCAACTTTGTCAGGATCGTCCACACCAAAAAATTGCTTGGTTAAATCTCTTCGAAAAGCAAATCCCGATGTAGTCAGTTGCTGCTCCACCCCTACGATCTGGCCCTTCTCATTCATGTGCAAAGGCACCTCGTAGGGAAAAAATGTTTTGCGATCGAAATTGTATGGCGGAGCTTCCAAATTCTCCAGGATATCCATATTGTAGAGCTTCCCTCTAGTGCCTATCTCCGCCAGAATAATGTCGGGCACATCGGTCCCGGAAGCAATACTGCTTTGAAGTTTCTGCAAGTAATCACCCGTAGCGACAACTGTCGCTTCGAACTTTAGATTGGGAAACTTCTTCCCTAGCGTCTCCTTTTCATACGCAGGAAATTGCGCATTCCAATTCCATTCGGTAACCGTTCCTTTGACATCCTCAGACTTCAAATCCATTTTTGCAACTGGCGGAGACGGCGCTGCCGGCGGGGCGGGCGGTGCCGGTTGAGTGTTACAAGCAGCAAGCAGCATCATAGATAAAACAACAAATGACGACTTACTAACAACTTTCTTGTTCATTGAACCTGTCCCCTTTTATAAAATGGATTCGCTTACAAAAATAATCGTAGCATGCAATGAGATCAACCACATAGATTACAATCCGGTTATTTTGTTCGAATTCTGGATACATCTGAAACCGCTATATGGCTTTTGGGTAAAATGAAAACTCTACTTTTGTTCCTTGTCCCACATGACTCACTATATTGATGTTATATTCATTGGGTCCATAAAGGGCAGCCAGTCGTTCCTTAATATTATTCAAGCCAATACTTCTTGTCTGATGATTTGTGGACAACTTCTTGCTTCCTTTGAAAATCTGGTTCATCGTTGTCCCATCCATTCCTATTCCATTATCAGTAATCGCTACCGATATATAGTCAGAGTGCAGCTTGATTTCGATTTTCAAATTCCCCCGATGTTCCGCCGGATGAATGCCATGGAATAAAGCATTCTCAACGATCGGCTGAATGACCATGCGAGGAATCTGCATATTCAGTACATCTTCATTTACTAGAAACTCCACGTCAAACATATCCGGATAACGATAGTTCTGAATAGTCAAGTAATTTTGAATTATAGCCAATTCCTCAGCTACCGTTGCAAATATGGCTTCCTCTCCCGTCTTTATCGTATCCTGCAGGATACGAATGAACGAATCCGTAATGACAATAACATCTTGATTCCTATTCGCTCTGGTTAAATAAATGATCGTATTTAGCGTGTTATAAATAAAATGGGGATTAATCTGGGAAATAAGCAGGTCCAACTGCATACGGCGCTTGACTTTCTCATCATTAATGGAAGTCGTCATATATTCATTCAAATCGCTGACCATCCTATTGAATACCTTGCCCATGATCTCCAATTCGTCTCTGCTTTGGATAGTCAGACTAGTATCCAGATTGCCTCTGGACACTTTTTTCATAGCAGCTACCAGCTTCGAGATGGGTTTCGTTATATTTAGGATGGTTGGAATCATAATCAATAATGCCAGCAACAGACTTGCTGCCACAATGACAATGAAATATACAAATATCCAGTTTATTTTACCGAGCAGCTTGTCTTTGGCGATGACCGCAATTTGCTTCCAGCCATCATAACCGAGGATATTCGAAATGGCTATATTTTCCCTGTCCTCCACATAACTTTTGCTCTTATCCATGGACTTTTCAACAATATCCATATTGCTGAATTCCTCGGATGCATAGCTGCTAGCAATAATTTGATTGTCTCTATTCAGCAGAATCAAATTTTCAAAATCGCTCACACTCTTCTCGAAAATATTTTCAATATTGGCCCGGTTTACATTAAGGATCAGGGTAAATTTGTGGGCAGAGTCAATTTCCGTATTTTTAAAACTCGTAATATAGCTAATGACTTGTTCCGTTCGGGTCGAATTGACGAATATATCATGGACACCGGAAAATCCCGCATTGTAGCCTCGATCAATATAATCGGTAAACCAGCTCTCTTTAATCTTCTCCTGGTAATAGCTTTCAAAAGTTCGATTGCTGGAAAACAACATGCCATCGTCGCGCAATAAAATAATATCGATGATATTATCACTAAAGGCTACATAACGTCTAAGTTCTAATTCCGTCTCATAAATTGCGTAAAATGAAAGATCATAATCGTCTTGAAAGTTTTGATTTGTCAGCTTGTTTAGTTTTTCATCCAAAATGATGTAAGCCGTTGTTTTTTTCACCTGCTCCTGCATCTTCGTCAATTGCTGTGTGACTTGATTAAGCTTGATCGTATTCTCTTCAATCGACTGCTCTTTAATGATGCCTGTCACATAGTTATAAATAAAAAAAGAAGAGGCCGATAAAGACATGGCCACAACCAGAAAGGTGCTTAAAATAATTTTCAACTTAATCGACAGATTCATGCTCCTCCGCTCCTTTTTTCACATACTCTAGAGGACTCCTGCCATATGTTTTACGGAAAATTTGACTGAAATACTGGCTCGTATAGCCGACCATTTGGGATACTTCATAAACTTTATAATGCCCGCTCTCCAGAAATTGCCTGGCCTTCTCCATCTTCACGAAAACAATGAAATCCGACACGGTTTGTCCCGTTTCCTCTTTAAATAGACGCCTTACATAGTCTCCGCTTAAATTGAAGGTTTCACCTATATCCGTTACGCAAATAGCCTCCATATAATGCTCATAAATGTAGGCAATGATCTGCTGGACTCTTCTGGAATACTGCCCTGTGCCACTATGCTTAATACGCATAGCCGTTCTCCGAAATTCCTCCTGAAACCATCGTTTGATATCGGATACAGTGTACCACCATTGCTGCAAATCCATATCCCCATCTTCTATGTCCGATAAATGACCTAGATAATGTTTTTGGCGGAAACGATTTAAACTGTTCACCAATTCACTGCAGACCATTTGAAAGACGGCGAACTCATAGCGCTTCAAGATGATGTCATGAAATAGCTGGTCTATGAGCCTGCATGATTGCTCAATATCCATTGTCTGAAGCGAATCTGCGATTCTCTTCAGCTCTAGCTTAAGTTTTGAAGAATCCTCGAGCGGCTTGCTGTCGAAATCTTGAAAGCTTATGATCCCTCCCCTGCCCACGTAGATGGAGTACTGGACTGTACTTTTTGCCCGCTCATATATAGCGGAGAGCTCCTCGAGATTGTCAAACCGGTTGGACATGCCAACCGTCATGGGATGATCGTACTGCTCCTTGAACTGCTGCAGTATGACTTGGGCCGCTTCATGAACTTCTCCATACAATTGGTATTCGCTTGTATGATCGACTATTTTCAGCAGCAATCCCCACGTGTAGTCTCCAAGAGGTACTTTATATGCATATATATGCCTCAATTGCTTGAAATTCAAATCATCATAAAACCTAGGGGCTGGTAATTTCAAAAACTGTTTAGGGTTATAGGGAATGACAGGATACGGCATAACCAACTCGAAAAGCAAAAAATACAAGCTTGAATTTTTATTAAAATCGCTAATTTTCATTTCCTGCTCGATTTTTAAGTCTCGATTTCTGCCTTCTATAATACCTTTAAAATATTGGCCTTGCATGAGGTTATCCCGATTCTTTTGCTGATTCAGCTGATTCCTGAGCTTGTCCAGTTCATGAATCAAGCTGGCTTCATGGATATCATGTTTTAACAAATAACTGGAGATTCCCAGTTCAAGAGCTTGCTTTGCATATTCGAACTCCTTATAGGAGGTCAATAGCATAATTTTCACCTGACGCCCCGAAGCAAGCATTTTCCTGCTAAGCTCCAGACCATCGACTGTAGGCATACGTATATCTACAATTACAATATCAGGAGACATTTCCTCAAATATATGAAACGCTTTCACAGAGCTTGTGCATGCTGCCACAATCTCATAGCCAGATGCCTCCCAGGCTATTAACTCCTTTAAATGATTGATCGCCAGAATTTCGTCATCTATTAGCATTACTTTTAATAAATTCATCTTTCCCTCCTATATACCGCCATATTGGAGCCTTGTACACGCAAAAAACTCAGCTAAAATCAACTAAAATCAGCTATAACTATTATAATCAAATAAGACATCTTTCGCAGCAAATAAATGGAAGACAACCCATGATGTAACTGGCCAAGGCAGAAATCCATTGTTAGAGCACAGCGGCCCCAAGCATGACAAACCACGGGATATTTGCAGTATCCTTACTTTTCTTTGCAATCGCTTGCCCATCGTCACTTGCTCTTACTCCTGTAGCAGTAAATGATGTGTTTTGCATCTTTTGATGTCCCATCAAGTTTATTCACCGGGTACGCCAAAAAACCCCGCAGCATAACGCCACAGGGATTGAAGCTCGTTAAGTTGTGCATGTTCAGGTATCTTCCGCACAACCGTCAGGCGAAGTCAACCTGCCGATTTCGCCTATTAATGCTGCTGTTGTACGCAACTGGACCGATGAAGAGTTGGCATAGAACTCCCTCCGCTCTACTATTTCATCCGCCTCAGGTTTCCTTTACGGCCAAATGATCCAAAGCTTCTTCGATGTGCATTACATCCGCATACTTATGATGCAGATCAAACAAGCTGATCTTGTGGGATAGCGGGCTTCGGTCAAAACAGCATTCCTCAACAAGCGACACGTGGAAGCCGTACGAATAACCGTCCACTGCGCTGGCGCGTACGCAGCCGCTGGTCGACTCGCCAACGACAATTAAGCTGTCGATGCCCATCATCGTTAATTGAGCGGCAAGCGTCGTGCCATAAAATGCGCTGGCGCGGGATTTGTAAATAATCAAATCTTGGGGTTCGGGATGGTATGCCTCAAAAATCTCGAAAGCATCCTCCGTTGGCGCAGCCCCTTTGCGGTTCGTAGCGGAAATGCTGCTTTTCTTGCGCATTCTCGTATCCGCAGTCGAATAAACGACGGGAATATCCAACTCCCTGCAGCGGGCCAGTAATCGGCGGGTCGGTTCAACGGCTTCCCAGGCGTACTTGCCGCAAGAACTCGGAAAAGTATCCTGCAGTTCTATAGGCAGTTTGGCGCCGCCTTGAAAGGCTAGATTGTACAAATCGATGACAAGCAGCGCCGGCTTGCGGCCGATATAGGTTTCCCGCCGGTATGCCTTATAAATGTCCAACACCTCTTGGTCGACAACGTCCTCCCAGCAATGATCTTCAAATGCATCCATCCGTCTTCGCCTCCTCGGTTTTTATTATTGAATGGCACGCCTATTTTACCTCTGAATATTGAACCTGCTTCACCTGCGAAGAAACAGCCCCCGCCGGGGTATCGCCCATATCCGGCAAGCGAGGAGCGACTGATCCAGCTCGCCTGGCTGACGCCGCTTCGCTGTTCTTCCACCGCGGCCGATAGCCGCTTGCGACCGTGAACCCCGCTACAGCAGCTAGCAGAACGGCCCCGCCGGTATAAAACGCCGCCGACAATCCCAGCGTCTGCCCCAGAAAACCAAACATCGCCGGACTCATAAGCTGGGACACGCGGTTGGCAAGCAGCCTCAAACCCATCACCTTGCCCCGGTCGCCGTCCCCTGTATCGTTGACCATAATCATGATGCTCACAGGCAGGTTGAGACCGACGGCGCCTCCAAGCACAATCGTCAGCACCGCAAACGTGATTCCGTGCAAGGAAGCCGGAGGAATCACGACCAAACATGCAGCCGCCAAACCTCCTGCGGCCAGCAGCAGCTTCTCCAGTCCGGCGCGCCGGATCAAAGAATCCAGACAGAACCGGGACAGCAGTCCCGCTAAGCCATTTAGCGATACGATCAGTGAAATTTGCCAAGCGGCATACCCCGCCGAATTTAAAAACAGCGGCATAAAACTCATGGACAACGCCTGAATAAACATGATCAGGAAGGTTCCGGCCAAGCCGAATCTGACGCCCCGCAGACGCGACAACCGGAACCCGCTCGCATAGCTGTCCAGCATGCGGCTCAGCCGGAACGCATCGCGTACGGTCGACGCCGCAGAGGCGGCCGAGCCGCTGTACACGGGATCCGAGGCTCGACCGGCCCCTGGCTTCGATCCTGTCGTCGCTGGCGCTTCCGTTTCCGCTGCCGATCCTGCGGCTTCCGGGGCCGTCTCCAGTCCCCCGCCCGCTCCTGCGGCCGCATCCACGGCTTCTCGGGCGGTATGATCAGCCTTTTTCACTTTTTCGCGTCTAAGCGTCGAAGCTATAATTAACAGAAGTGCAGCGGCGATCGAACATGCGAGCGCCAGCCAAAATGCCTCCCTGTACGCATCCGTGCCGCCGCCCGCCATGGAAACAACGGCCCCGCCGAGCAGCGGGCCAAGCATACCTCCGGCCGACATCGCCATCGAATAATTGTTAATGCTCCGGTTGCGGGAAGCGACCCCTCCCCCCGATACGAGCACCTGCAGGGAGGAGGAACTAATAATAATGGAAGCTCCCATCAATACCTGAGACAATCCGAGCCACAACGGCGAGACACTCCCCGCCATCAGCAGCAGCGACAACACGAGACTCAGAAAACCGACCCGCGACATTGTCATGGCGCCAAGCGAATCGATCAGCTGTCCGACCGGCATCGCAATAAACAGCGGCAGCAGCGAACGGAGCATGACGAGCAGCCCGATTTCCGCCGTGGAAGCGCCAAGCGATTCCGCATACAAAGAAAAGAAAGGCTGCGCAACGGACGTCACTGTAAAAAACACAAGTCCCGCCCAAATCCCCACCTTTGCGTACAGCCTTTCCTGCGGGGTCAAATCGTGTGCTGCCGCAGCCGCGCGCATCTTCCATTTACGCATGGGCATAATGGCATGCCGCCTTCCGTTCCCCAAACTGCACAAGCGCGGGTTTCTCCTCCCGGCAGCGAATCGAAGCCATCGGGCAGCGGCTGCTGAAGGCGCATCCGGCAGGCGGGTTCGCGGGGCTGGGCAGGTCGCCCGTCAGCAATTCGACGGAGCGGCTGCGCTCTTTGACCGGATCCGGGATCGGCACAGCTGCCAGTAAGGCGCTTGTGTACGGATGCATCGGAGCTTGAAACACATCCTCCGACGGACCGATCTCCACAATTTCTCCCAAATACATCACGGCGATCTTGTCGGAAATGTAGCGTACCGTAGACAGATCGTGCGAGATGAAAATAAAGCTGATGCCCAGCTCGTTTTTCAAATCGCTGAGCAGATTGATTACTTGCGCGCGGACGGATACGTCAAGCGCGCTAGTCGGTTCATCGGCCACAATCACGTCGGGAGAAAGCGCAAGCGCCCGGGCGATGCCCACCCGCTGCCGCTGGCCTCCGCTGAGCTGGCTCGGAAACCGGCTGAGATACGCCGGATCCAGTCCTACCTTTTGGATTAAATCATAGGCTTTGCGCTGCCGCTCGGGGCGGGTGCCGATTTTCATCACATCAAGCGGCTCACAAATGATTTCGGAAACCGTCATTTTCGGATTAAAGGACGCGTAAGGGTCTTGGAACACCATCTGCACCCGCTTGCGGTACGATATCCAACTCTCATCCTGCAAACTCGTGAGCGGCTCGCCGTTGACCGCAATCGTGCCGCCGGTCGGTTCCTCCAAATGCAGCAGCAGCCTGGCGGTCGTGCTTTTGCCGCAGCCGCTTTCGCCGACCAGACCGATCGTCTCCCCCCGGCGCAAGCGGAGATCGATCCCGTTTACGGCCTGCACCTTCACCGCGGGTTTCCAAGGCAGGCCCGGCTTGCGCAGGAACTGTTTGCGCAGCCCTTGTACGGACAACACATCCTCACCTTCTTCAAAATCGGGAAGATCAGGCCTTCCCGTGTCGCTTGCCGCATCCGCCTTGAACCGCGTGAACAACTCATCCTCCTCTCTGGATTCCAACACGCTGCTTAAGCCGCCTTCTACCCAGCAGGCAGCGAGGTGTCCCTGCCCCGAGCTTGGCTCGCCGCTTGAAGCGAGCAACTCCGGCGCTTCCACCGAACAGCGGCCCTGCGCTGCGGCGCACCGCTCCTTGAAGGCGCACCCGCTGACCGGATGCCGCATGTCGGGCGGCAATCCTTCAATCTGCAGCAGCCGGGCCGGCTTGGGACCGGTCATGCTGGGAATCGTCCGCAGCAGGCTTTGCGTGTACGGATGCTGCGGACGGAGAAATACGTCTTCGACCTGGCCCGTCTCCACGATCTTCCCTGCGTACATCACCGCCACACGGTGGGCAAACCGGGCTACCAGGCCCAAATCGTGGGTAATAAACAGCATGGCGCTCCCTGTAGACGATGTTAGCTGCTTCAGCAGCTCTACGATTTGAGCTTGTATTGTCACGTCAAGCGCCGTAGTAGGCTCGTCGGCGATAATCAGCTTTGGATTGCAGGCAATCGCCATCGCTATAAGCACCCGCTGGCGCATCCCGCCGCTCAGCTCAAACGGATATTGGCGCAGCCTGGCCTGCGGATCGGGAATGCCGACCTTCGCCAGAAGCTCCGCCGCCCTGACGGAAGCTTCCTTGGCGCTTAAGCCCAAATGCCGACGAATCGGCAAAACCATCTGGTCTTCGATCTTCATAACAGGGTCCAGCGAGGTCATCGGATCCTGAAAAACGGTGCCGATATCGCCGCCACGCAGCCGGTTCATCTCCCGTTCCCCCGCCTTCAGCAAATCTTTGCCCGCAAAGCGGATACTGCCGGAAACAATGTTGCCGGGATAAGAGACAAGACGAATCAAGGACATCGCCATCGCGCTTTTGCCCGAA
This sequence comes from Paenibacillus thalictri, assembly GCF_004307995.1. Taxonomy (GTDB): domain Bacteria; phylum Bacillota; class Bacilli; order Paenibacillales; family NBRC-103111; genus Paenibacillus_AF; species Paenibacillus_AF thalictri. The sequence continues at coordinate 26,051 of NZ_SIRE01000002.1, forward strand.
CCGCTTTCCCCGACAATCGCCATCCGTTCGCCAGGAGCCAGCGTAAACGAAACGCCGTTGACCGCTCTGACCGTACCTCCTTCGGTCTCAAAATGCGTATGCAATCCTTCGACCTCAAGCACCGCTTCAGGCGAAGCCGCCGCCAGAACATCGCCAGGCTCGCGGAATACCGCAAAGTCATGCCGTGGAACCGTCTTATCCATAGAAGTTCCTCCTCTCTTGATTGCCGGGATGCATGCCGGATTTATTGCCGGGATTTCGGATCCAATACGATACGAATGCCGTCACTGAAAAAATGCAGCGAGATAGTGATCAAGAGGATGACCATGCCGGGCAATACGGATATCCACCATGCCTGCTGCAGGTACATCTGCCCGTCGTGAATAATGTTGCCCAGCGACGGCGCGGGCGGAGTGATGCCAAGCCCAAGAAAGCTGAGCGCCGCTTCCGTCAGGATGGCGTTCGCTGCCGTAATGCTGCCTGCAACAAGCATAGGCGCCAGCGTATTGGGCATGATGTGCTTCCGCATCAGCCAGCTCTTGGGCGCGGATACGATGCGCGCCGCATCGATGAACGCCCGCGACTTCAGGCTGAGCACCACGGAACGCTGCAGCCGGATCATTCTTGGCAGATCGGCGATCGTGATGGCGATGATGACCGGCAGCGTGCCCGCTCCCAGCGTCGCTACCAGCCCGATGGCCAGCAGCAGCGACGGAAACGATAGAAATATGTCCACGACGGCCATAACCGTCCGGTCTACCCGGCGGCCGAAGAAGCCGGACAACGTGCCGACCAGCATACCGCCGGCCATCGCCAGCACGGATACGGTTATGCCGACCAAGAGGGATACGCGGATACCCGCCAAGGTGCGGCTTAATACATCGCGCCCCAGCTTATCCGTGCCAAACGGATGCTGCAGCGAAGGCGCATGCAGGCTGGCCCGCACATTCGACTCCAGAGGCGGAGAGAGGGGCAGAATAGGCGCAAGCCACGCCAGCAGCAGCAGCGGAATAAGCAGCAGTATGGCCCAGCGAGCCTGTTTATTGCGGATAAGTGCATTCAGATACGGCAAGCGCAAGCGAGACGGTTCGAATAGGGGCTGCTGAGTAACGACTGTAGATGTTCCCGTTTCCATGTTAACCCTCCTATTATCCCCGGTTACCGGTAAGTGAAGCTAGAATTGAACGCGGGGATCAAGCTTTTTGTATACCAAATCGGTCAGTATATTAACCAGAATAAACAAGGCGGCGTACACCAGAATGACATTTTGCACCAGCGGATAGTCCCGGCTGTTGATCCCGTTCACCAGCAGAGTCCCAACTCCCGGTATGGAGAAAATGAACTCGGTAATGACGGTTCCGTTCAGCAAGTGTCCGAAATTTAAACCGACGACGGTAACGATGGGCAGCGCCGCATTGCGCAGCGCATGCCGGAAAACGACGGCAAGCGAAGGCGTGCCAAGCGCCCGGGCGGTCTTGACGTAATCCTCGTTCAGCACCTCAAGCACGCTGGTTCGCGTAATCCGGGCCAGGCTGGCAATCTGGCTGATCGACAATACGGCGATCGGCAGCGCCATCCGGCGGAGCATGAACTCGGGCCGGTCAAATGAAATCGGACCCGTTGCCGGCAGCAGATGCAAACTCAAGGACAACAAAAGCATCAGCAGCAGCGCCATCCAGAAGGAAGGCATCAAATCGACGACCATCGCCAGCCACATCAGCGCATTGTCGAGCATTTTTTTGCCTCGATTCGCCAAATAAGCCGCAAGAGTCCCCAATGGAATCGCGATGGCCACGCTGAATACCACTGTGCATATCGCAATGAGCACCGTAATCGGCAGCGATTTGGAGAGTAAACCCTTAATCGACAAAGAAGTCGTAATGGTATTGCCGAAATCAAGCTGGAACAGATGCCCGAGATACTGCAAATACTGCTGCCATAACGGCTGATTCAGCCCCAATTTCTCGCGCAGCTCGGCCATCGCCGCTGCCGAGAGGTGATCTCCGGCGAGCGCCGAGGCGGCATCGCCGGGAATCAGCCTGAGGGCAAAAAAGACAAGCGTGATCACCCCGAGGAGTGTGAGCAGCATTTGAGCAAGCTTTTTGACGGAATAGAGCACCATGGAACGTCACCTCCCAATAAAATGGCACTAGCAGGGCAAATCGTTATTTGGTCCAGGAGACGTCGCGGAAATTAACTTGGGCCAGCTTGTTGATTACAACGCCGCCGATTTCCTTTTTGCCGGGCCAATACACATTGCTTGTATATTGCGGAAGGTACGGCACATCCTTCATCGCAATCTGCTGCACTTCTTTGTAAAGCTCCGTGCGTTTGCCTTTGTCGACCTCGGCGCGTGCCGATTCCAGCTTTGACGTCAAATCCTTGTTGTCGTAACGGGCGCCGTTTAATCCTTTGGGAGCCAGATTATCCGGGTGGAAGAAGCTGAAGAGCAGTGTGTCCGGGTTTACGGCCGGGAGCAGTCTCGAGGTCGTGTCGAAATCGCCGTCGTTCCGCCGCTTGTTGAAGGTGGGCGTATCCACAAGATCGAATTCGAGGTTGATGCCGACCTTTGATAAATATTCCTTCTCCAGCTGCATCGTATCGGTGACTCCGGTTGCCGATGTGGTCAATTGCTTGATCGTAATGCCGCTGTCATAACCCGACTCCTTCATCAATGCCTTGGCTTTCTCGGGATCGTATTTGTAATGAACCGTATCTTCGGTGTAACCGTCCATCCAATCCATCAGCAGGCTGTTTGCCGGAGCTTGCAGCTTAGGCGAGATGGAATTGACGATTGAGCCGTAATCAACCGCATACGCGTACGCTTGCCGTACTCGAATGTCCTTCAAGTATTTGTTGGAAAGGTTAAACACCTTCAGCGACGCCGCATAATTGTCCACATGGTTCATCTTGAAGCCTGCGGCCTCCAACTGGTCGAGCGATTCTTGGCGGCTGATCCGCATCGCCAGATCCACTTCCCCATTCTGCAGCGCAATCGTAGCCGTCTGATCATCCTTGATGATGCTGAAATCGATGCGCGGAATCGGCGCCGGACCGCCGTAGTAACCCTCATTCCGGGTCAGCACAATATGGGAATTGGGATCAATGCTCTCCAGCGCATAAGGCCCCGTGCCGACGGGATGCCATTTGAACTGGTCGCCGTATTTTTCCACCGCCTCCTGTTTGACAATTTGCCCTTGGTGGTAGTTGGCCACCTGATGCAGGAAATTGCCGTCCGGTTTCTTCAGCGTAATAACGACGGTGTAATCGTCCGGCGACTCGATGGACGCCACATTGTTAAATTCGGCTTGATAAGGCGATGCGGTCTTCGGATCAAGGATGCGTTTGTAGCTGTAGACCACGTCTTTGGCTTTGAATTCTCCCAATCCGCCCTGCCACTGCACGCCTTTGCGCAAATGGAATGTCCAGGTTTTATTGTCGGGACTTTCCCATTTCTCCGCGAGATCGGGAATAATTTTGCCGGTCTGCGAATCGTAGGTGGTGAGGCCGCTAAAGATGTTGAAGGCGATATTTTCGTTTTCGATACGGAAAATGGAAGCGGGGTCGAATCCCGCGGGATCGTCGTAAAAACGAACCTTCAGCGCTTTTTGCTCTACGGCGGCTCCTCCGGTTCCACCGGCTCCGCTTTCTTCCGCTTTCGGTGCGGCGCTTTCGCCTCCGCAGCCGGCAAGCAGCAGCGCGCCGGTTAACAAGAGTCCAATCAACGGCATGCTGCGTCGTTTTGCTTTTTCCATCCGGACTCCCCCCTCTTGTATCGGATTAGATGATCGGTTTAGATCGCTTGGGAAACGACTTTACGTTCTGCCGATATGCTCTGGAAATAAGCGATGGCCATCTCCTTGGCGACAACATCGGCGTATTTCTGATGCATGTCGTACAGATTCATATAATGGGAGGCCTCAGTCCGGTCAAAACAGCATTCCGCCACAGCTCCCATCTTAAACCGGAAGGTCGCTCCATCCACCACCGTAGCGCGGACACAACCGCTGGTCGTTTCCCCGGCGCAGATGACCGTATCAATCCCCAGCGCATTCAGTTGAAACAGCAGCGGCGTGCCGTGGAAGGCGCTGGCCGCCGCCTTCTCGATAACAAGCTCGCCGGGCAGCGGTTTTACTTCCTCCACAATCTGCGTGCCAAGCCGCTTCTCCTCCTCCGTGAGCGGAATTTCGCCCTTGCGGCCGCCTCCCCGGCTCCAGGGAAGCACTCCCGTATGGAGGCCCTTCACATGAATGACGGGAATGCCGTTGTCCCGGGCGGCGGCGAGCAGCCCGACGGTTTCGTCGACGGCCTGCCAGCCCTCCAGCCCCGTACTCATCGGCCACTTTTTCACGGATTGCATGATCGGCTCCCTTGCAAGTCCCAGTACGCTGTAGTAAATATCGATCAGCACCAAGGCCGGATTTTTCCCGAAGCCTGCCGGCTCCTTTTTCCCCCACAGTTTGTCGTGTTCCTTATCCCGCTCGCTTAAAAATGGCTCCCATCCGTACATATCCAATTCCTCCTTCATTTAGTTTTATTTTATATAGTAACCGCGCGCCTCGCGGCGACTTTCCCGAAATAATCGACGGCATAATCAAGATCCACAACATCGGCGTATTTCTGGTGCATGTCGTATAAGTTCATATGATGGGACGCTTCCGTCCGATCGAAGCAGCATTCGTCAACAACGCCCATCTTAAACCGGTAAGTCGCCCCGTCCACCACGGACGCTCTGACGCAACCGCTGGTCGTTTCTCCGGCGCAAATGACCGTATCGACGCCCAGAGCGATCAGTTGGAACAGCAGCGGCGTGCCATGAAAGGCGCTGGGAGCCGACTTCTCAATGACCAGCTCGCCGGGCAGCGGCTTCACTTCTTCCACAATCTCCATGCCTTTCTTGCGCAGTTCCTCCGTCATAGCCGGGTTCTTTTTCCTCCTGCTGCGCATCCATGGCGTGATTCCCTCCATCCCTTTCACATGAATGACCGGAATTCCGCTATCGCGCGCCGCCGCCAGCAGTATGGCCGTACGGTCAACGGCCGCCCATCCTTCAAGCCCTGTGCTGGATGGCCACAACTTCATCGATTCGAAGATCGGTTCGCGCCGTAAACCAAGGACGCTGTAATAAATGTCGATCAGGACAAGCGCCGGCTTCTCTCCAAAGCCTGCCAGCGCCTTCTTCCCCCACAGCTTGTCATGCTCCTTGTCGCGTTCGCTTAAGAATGCTTGCCAATTTGCTTTCATGCGGTTTCCCTCCATTTGTTTGGTTTAGCGTCACTTTCGTAAGGTTTATGTTATTTTATATAACATTGTTTCCCTTGACATAAATATAAAGCGAGATTTTTCTAATGTAAATAATCTATTTTTCATGATTACATTCATAAAATGAATGCATACCCTACATATATGTTAGTTATTATTACATAATATTAAATAAAACATAAAATTATGTAACTTTAATGTTATAATATATAACAAAATATAGTGGATGGAGGGAACATCATGACTCTTGAACAAATGGAAACTTTCGTAGCGATCTATCGATCGGGAAGCTTTCAGAAAGCCTCGGAGAAACTTTATATTCCCCAACCGACTGTATCGCATCGAATCAATCAATTGGAAAAAGAGCTGGGAAAGTCCTTATTCATGAGGGGAAAACGGGAAATTAAGCTGACGCCGGAGGGGGAAGCGTTTCTGCCTTTTGCATTAAAGGCTTTGGCGGCAGTCATTGATGGCCGGGACGCCATCGAGCTTGTAAAAAAAGGGGCCATAGGGAAGCTGACCATCGGCTGCAACAATTCGTATGCGGCTTGCGTCCTGCCTCGAATTATAGCCTCCTTTCTATCGAGATATCCGGATATTTCGGTCCAAGTGCATACTTACGCCGCCAATGAGCTTGTGCGGCTGATTAAAAACAAGGAGTTTCAGGTAGCGATCACCCGGTACACCTCCAACGATCCCCACCTGTCGTATCATCTGCTCCACAGCGAGCCGACCATGCTGATCGTCTCCACCTCCCACCCGATGGCCAAGGCGGGAAAAGTAAATCTTGAGGAGGCGCTTCGCGAGCCCGTCATCTCTTACCCCCGCGAGACCCAATACAGTAAAGAGCTGGAAGCTTCGCTCAACCAACAGAACGTGAAATTTACGACACGGTTCGAAACCAACAATCTTCAGCTGATCAAATGGTTAGTAGCAAGAAATGCAGGCGTATTTTTCTATTCTCCTTCCTATATGCAGCAGGAAATCGAGCGCGGCGAGCTGATTGCCGTCCCGCTGCAGGACGATCCGTTCCCGCGCAGTCAGACATATCTCATGTATTACGAGGATCCCCTTAACAGCTTGGATCAGCTGCTCATTCGCCACTTGAAGGAGCATTATTGGAATTTGACCGGGATCGGCTGAAACCGAAGCCATGGAAGCCGGGCTTTGGAGCGCTTGCTCCTGCCCGGGCACCACTTGATGAAAGCTGCATGGTCAGGCCATGGTGGAAAGCATGGAAAGCGTAACCTCATACTCCAGCCTCTGTCCTTGCTTAAAGCGCCTGAACTCTGCCATCATGTAATCCGCCATTCGCCAAACCTCAGCCGCGGCGAGACCGGCAATATGGGGGGTAAGAAATAAGTTGGGCAATTGCCAAAATTCATGCTCCGGCGGGCAAGGCTCCGGATAGGTAACATCCAGTATAGCGCATCGCTCCGGCTTCTCTCTTAGTGCCCTGGCGAGGTCCGCTTCAACCACCTGAGCCCCTCTTCCCGTATTGATAAAGGCCGCGTTGTTTTTCATTAATGTAAAAAGCTTGTAGTCCAGCATGCCCACCGTTTGCGGATTATTGGCTATATGATTGGAAATGGTTTGACACTCCGAGAATATTTCCTCCAGAGAGCTCTTTTTTACCCCAAGAGAAATCGCTTGTTCCTCACTCATAAACGGATCGTAGACAAAAATATCGACGGAATAACTTTTCAGCATATGGATAACCAGTTTGCCAATCATGCCGGCCCCCAATATCCCTACCTTGGTATGGTAGGTGCCCGGAAATGCTCTTGTTGCCAAAGCGTTGGCATCTGCATAGCCCTTTTCTCTGAATAGGGACATAGCCAAGTAATAACCCTTATTGGCTTGAACGATTTGCGAAACCGTAAATTCGGCCACCGGAATGGCCATCGCTCCCCACGCGCTGATCACCTTGACTCCGCTTTCAAGAAACGGTCCGGCAAAATACCGGACAGATCCTGCCGCGTAAAATACAGCCTTCAAATTCGGAAAGTAATCGCGAACTTCCGCTTGCGTAAAGTCCTCCATATCCCAGGTCGCAAAAATGACATCGATATCTTGCAATTTCTCCTTAAACGTGTCCATGTTGGCCCTGCTTATGATTTCATCAAGCATATCCAGTTCGGATGAGAGCTGGGCTTTTCTCCCCCCTCCAAATACATAGTCGATTTTGATACCGTTTTTGCTTACAAAACAGCCTTTCATCAGCCAGCTCCCCTTTATTTCAATTGGTATGTGGGTACGATAAAACGGCTAAACAGGGAGCGGCGAGCCAATGTACCCGCAAAAACTCCATGTAAAGCCGTAGCATGCAACGCTTTTTTATTTACCGTCCAAAGGAATTTTCCATATCAATCTTCACTTCGGTTTGGACCGTCTTGACAAACTTGGATGACGCGATAAGCTCATTCAGCTTGGTTTCGTATGCGTCCGCATCGATGGGCACGTTGACGATCGTTTTGTTAAAAGATGAGAGCATAATCCCATTGGCAATCGTCACGGAGTTTAAGCCTTCATACCCATAAGCGATCAGTTCCCCGCTCCCCTGCATGATCCGGCGGAAAAATGCCTCAGCCACCACATGATGCCCCGTCTTCGTGCTTGGAATCGGGATTTCGGTATACCAATTTTCGACACGGCCAAAACTTAAATCGGTTTCCTTCAAGAAGGTGAGCATAGGCTGGCGATTGCGGCACATGACCAGCTTGTCGTCCTCGTACACCAGCTTGCCGTTATCCCCGACAATTTCCAGCCGGTTCGTTCCGGGGGATTCCGCTGTGGATACCACCAAGTGGCCGATCATGCCTTCCGGATGCTCGAAATAAGCCGTGACTTCGTCTTCCACTTCAATATCGTGATATTTGCCGATATGCGCGTGTGCGCTGATTTTCTCCGGCAGTCCGAAGAGCCACTGATACATGTCAAGTGTGTGCGGGCATTGATTGACAAGGATGCCTCCGCCTTCTCCCGCCCAGGTCGCACGCCAGCCGCCGCTGTTATAATAGGCCTGTGAGCGGAACATCGTCGTATTGATCCAGGTCACCCGCACCAGCTTGCCCAGTTCCCCTCCCTGAAGAATGTCTTTTATTTTGCGGTAATGGGGGTATAAGCGCTCTTGGAACATCAGCCCGAATTCCAGGTTCGGATAGGTCCGTTTCGCCTCTTCGTAGGCTTGCAGCATCCGCTTGGCATCGTTCACATGAACCGATATCGGCTTTTCGCACAAGACGTGAATCCCGCGGGCAAACGCTTCAATAGCAATGGACGGATGATCGTAATGCGGGACCCCGATAATAACCGCGTCCGGTTTGATTTCATTAAACATCTCATTCACATCGAAGTAAGCCGCGGCACCCGTTTCCTTGGCGAAATATTCAGCTTTTTTACGGTCGATGTCGCATACTGCGGCCAAATGCACGTAGGGCATATCGCGCAAATACATTAAGTGGGTTTTCCCGATATTCCCCAAACCAACAAGAGCTACGTTTAATCGTTCCATGTGATCTCTCCTATTCTGCAAGCACTTTTTTTATATATTGAATATAAGCGGGCAATGATGTTTCAGGCTCGTCTAACGTCGGCACCCATTTTTTTTCATATTCCAACGACAACCACCCCGTATAACCGCCTTCCTTAAGCAGACGGACGATTTGGGGAACCGGCACTTCGCCGTCTCCGATCAAAGTTAATCGTTTTTCGCCGCCTTCCCTTATGGCGTCTTTGACATGCGTGTGCCGAATCCATGAGGAAAGGTTCTTATAAGTCACTTCCGGCTGCTCCCCGTGCATAAATGGATGCTCGAAATCCCACAACAACCCAATTGCCGCGCTCTGCGTCAAACGGAATACTTCCGAGACAATTTCCTGATTGTTGAAGTCGCCGTGTGTTTCAAGCAGCACTGTCACGCCTTTGCCTTCCGCATATTGGCCGAGCTGCTCAAGTCCCCTCGCCACCTGCCGGATCGTATCGGCTTGCTTAGCCTGATCGGGGATTTTGTCTCCGAACACACGGATGTAGGGCACTCCAAGCTTTTCAGCCAAAAGAATCGTCTCTTGCCCCTCCGTAATGGCCTTATCGAATTGTTCGTTATCGTGAAATGAGCATCCCGTATCGAGGCAGCAAATTTCCAGGCCTAGTTCCTTTAATTGGACTTTGGTCCGCTCGATGTTTTGCGGCAGAAACGGACGGGCCTTCGGGAGATACATCTCGCCTTCTATACCGCGAATTTCGATTCCGTCGTACCCCAGACGATGGGCTTCGGACACGATCGTATCCCAATCCCATAAGGGGCATGCCAAAGTTTGAAAAGCTATTTTCATAACACCCTCCCGGTTGTTCATTTAAACTGAATTTCAATACTCATCTCATTCTACCAAGACGAACCCTAGTCTACCTTGCATTATTCGCTGATTTATTTAACCTATTTCATGATAAAATAATAAACGTAAATGTTAGGGAATGGAGGTACCGTGATGAGACTGATCGCCTACAAGAACATTATGCAGGAATCGTTCCCGTTCACCATTCAAATTAAGGATCATACGACGTTAAATTCGCCCATTCACGCCCATGAATATTTTCAAATCTGCTATGTCCAGAAAGGCAGCTGCATTCATCATCTTCGCGGCAAAACAGTTGTTCTGGTAAAAGGAGACCTGTTCTCGATTCCCCCGATGTACGAGCATAAGCTTGAAACCCTACCCGGGCACGACATCGAAATCGTTCATATTGATTTTCTGCCCACACTCATGGATCGTCATATGGCGGACTTGTTTGATATGGACAGCTTTATCGATTTTGCTTTCATTCAGCCGTTCGTACAGCTTAATGACACGCTTCTTCCAAAGCTGAACGTATCGTATGCCAGACAACGGATCATAGAAGAATTAATTAACGAGATGCTGGAGGAATTCGCCTATAAATCCGCGGGTTACGAGCTGATTATCAAATCCGGCCTGCAGAAGCTGCTTGTTTTGGCAGGCCGCGAATTTTTGAATTATACGGAAAAAGCCGAAGAACACCGCATCATTCACCTGCATCGCGATCATTTGGAACAAGCCCTGTCGTATATCGAACAACATTACACCGACAATTTAAAACTTCAAGATGTAGCCGCCAAAGCGGCCATGTCCCCATCCTACTTTACTTCCATTTTCAAGCTGATCAAGGGAATGACGTTTATCGATTATGTAAACGAGATCCGGTTGAACGAAGCGGTCAGACTGCTGAAAGGTCACCCGGAGCTGAGCATAGAGCGAATCGCCGAGTTATCCGGCTTTAATCACGTTACCCATTTCTACCGGATGTTTAAAAGAAAGCTGGGCATACCCCCGGCCCAATTCCGCCGAAATTAAGCTTGGGGTGAATTGCCCGCGCACGCGAATCTGAAGGCGTAGGTTGCGGCGCTGCACGGCAGTCGGACGAATCCCAGATAAGCGTAGGTTTCGTCCCGCTGCCCGCCCGTTACGGCGTTTCATTATTGAACGCTTTTCTGATAACGTTCGCATGCATCCTGGTATATTTTCACGATATCATCCATCCCCATGCAACCCGATTAAGCGGGCATATAGCGGTCATATAAAGTTTAATAGGGTCATCCGATCATCGGACGGCCCTAATCTGCATAGTCTTGAACTAATAAAATCTGAACAACCTGTCACACATTGATCCGGCTATATAACAGAGTTACAGCGAAGCTGCGTTGTTAACCAGCGCGTATTGTTTTATATGCGCAGGCTCGGTGCTGGTTATAAAATCAAATGACCCTTCCGTATAATGGACGGTAACCAAAATGGATGAGGGGCATTGATTCATCGATACCGGCGACTCGGCATATTGCGGCGTTAAGCTTAATTCTTGTCCGCGGTCGGACATATTGACGAGGAAGATTCCGTTCTGAAGATTCAAAAATTCCCCAACCGAGGCCTCGGCCATTTCATCCGCCTCGGAAAGTGGCTCCCCGGCGTAACGGGAAGCTGTTTTTATCCAATTGACACGGTCCGAAACGATATAGGTATACATGGTCAGTTCCCCTTGGATCTGCTGGAAGGACATCCATTCATAAGCTATCGGGGCATTCCATTCCTTAAATTCCAGCCAAACATGCGGATCAATAAACCGGATCACGTTTTTGACCAGCAGCGATAAATAATCTACGATCACCGCGGGGTACATCCCTTCCCTCATCTTCAACATCGCGTCGACAAGCGTGCGGATATCGCCATTCTTAATGGAAGCAAACTGCTCGTCCGACAAGCCGTGCTCTTTTTTGTATTGAAACAAAGTCATAGCAATTTGATATAAGTTCATATACTTTTTCTCGACAAGGGCTTGCGCTAAAAGCAGGTGATTGTTTTTGTGCGAAGACAGCAGCCCGTTTAATTGTTCCTCCGTTAAAAAGCCGGCTTCGACGGCAATTTCTCCGAATTTTTTATCTTTTTGCATCTGTTGAGCATGAACTTGTTCCGCCTGCTCCACGCTTAATAACCCATCACTGACCGCTAACAACCCCAGCTTGACATGTGTTTTCTTTTGGTGCTCCCATACCTCTTCCAATTGGGCGAAGTTAATATACCCTTTTTCCAGCAAGTAGTATCCGAAATATTGACTAAACATGCTGCTCCTCCCCCCTGTACAAGTATTTGGACAAAATCAGCTCTACATTTTCGGGAGTAACCGGCTTCTGAATAAAATCGCTGACCCCGGTTTTAATCGCTTTTCTTAAATTGCCTTCCGTACCTACCGATGAAACCATAATGACAATAATCGAAGGATCGATCTGCTTGATGTCGATAAGCGCTTCAAGTCCGTCTTGTTCGGGCATCACAATGTCCAGAAATACAATCGAAATGCGATTGGTTTTACAAATGTGAACAGCCTCTTTACCGTTGGCGGCTTCCAATACTTCAATTCCGTCTTTTTTCTCTAACATCTCTCTTAGCTTTTTACGGATCAGTAAAGAATCGTCACACACCAGAACTTGGAATTTGGAACTCATCATCACGTTAATACACCTGCCCCTTCTCGACATTATTGTTGCATTTCCATTATATTGAATGAAATTCATCGTTTTTTTAAAGCAATTTTAAGTTTTTCTAAATTTATACAGTTTATTTTTTTCCAAAGGTTATGTAAATTCATTTCATTCGAGAGGAATTTGACAAATTTCGTCAAATATTTATGTAATGTATTTCGGAGGTGTCGGGGATGGAACTATTCAGGAACGGCTATTTTTGTTTGACTGCGGAAGGGGAAACCGTTTATATCACCGTATTTGCTCAGCAGTTTCCTCTCAAGGATTTCGAATTGGTCCTGAGGCAGGTTCCGCGCGTGCAAGTGACGAACTTCTCCGCTCTGCGCAGCGCCGTTCTCCAAAAAACAAATACGCCCGTAGAAATCGGGATCATGAAACCGGACATTGAAATCGAAGTCAGTAAAGATGATATGCAGGCCAGCTTCAAACTGAATCTTCCGGCGGAAGAGCTGCAGACACATAAAGCGGCTATCGTGAACCGTATTATGGACCAGCTAAAGCTGGCCGGTGTCGTTGACGGCATCTTATATGAAGTGATCTCCAGCGATTTTCCGGTGCAAAAAAGCGTTGTTGTCGCCCGCGGCATCCCGCCGCTCCCGGGAGAAGACGCATCCGTGACATATTTCAGCTTGTCGGAACGAAAACCGACGATCCGCGAGGACGGCAGAGCGGACTACTACGAGATCAGTTTTATTGACGAGGTGCAGGCCGGCGATTGGCTGGGCGAGAAAGTGCCGGCCACTCCGGGAACCCCCGGAAGGAACCTGAAGGGTGTCCCGATCCCGCCGCAAAAAGGCCGGGATAAGCCGCTCATTTACGATAAACAGTCGATATCCGAACACGAGGAAAACGGCAGCATCGTGCTTCGTTCCAAGATCACCGGAGCGGTTCAAAAGCTGCAAAATAAAATCAGCGTGCAGGAGCTGCTTGTGATTAATGGCGACGTCGGTCCGAAAACCGGCAACATCGACTATGACGGTTCCATTAAAATCAAAGGCACGATTCACGACGGCTATTCGGTAACGGCAACCAAGGACATCTCCATTCAGGACGAAATGGGGCTTGGCGCGGTCGAAAGCATCGTATCGAAAACGGGAGATATTTTTATCAAGGGCGGCATATTCGGCAAAGGACGGGCGACAATACAAGCCGGGCGCAACGTATTTGTAAAAAACGCCCAAGACTGCTCGATTACTGCCGGGGACAACATCCACATCGGCCTGTACGCGATTGGCTGCAACCTGCAGGCAAAATATATTTTGCTCGACAAGCGGCGGGGCAAAATTATCGGCGGCCATGTCCAAGCGAAGGTACAGATCGTCACGGCGTTCATCGGCAACGAATCGGAGCGGCCGACCAAGGTGCATGTAGAAGGTTTTGACCGCAGAGAAGTGATGAAAGATCTGGAACTGGTGCTGCAGGAATACAAGAAGGTGCTGGCCGAGCTGGAGCATTTGCGCAAGGAAGTCGATCTGTACGAGGAATATGTCGACATGCTGAAAAATTCGGAAATGAAAGCCTACATGACGCATATGGCGAAATTCGAGGAGGCCACGATGAAGGTGGCTAATCTGGAGGAGCGGCGCAAGCGGCTGATGACGAATTTGAACACCAAGGGGGACGGGGAAGTCACCGTCCTGCAGAAGGCGTTTCCGCGCACGCTGCTGCAAATTAAAGAGATCGAAAAGCGGATCGAGCAGATTACGACAGGCAGCTTTTACGTCGATAAAAATACGTTTTTTCATTCTTAAAGGAGTGTATCCGACATTGGCGGCACCAGCCCATAAGCATATGTATTACCGCTTCGAGGGACTCCTCCTGGCTATCGATTTTTTTACCCAGCGATTCGACACGGAGCAGCTTTCCGCGGCTTCCTTCGAATTCGTCAATGAAATTCTCACCTTACATGCATCCGCCCTGTTTATGAAGGAAAACAACCGTTTCGTTATGAAGCAAAAGCGGCTGTACAACCACATTCCGTCTTATGAGATTGGAAACACGGAGAAGCTGAAGCAGCTTGTGTTGTTCCGTGGCCATACGATGGTTAGCGGACTGGAGCAGTTTCTGGAAGAGGACGACATTCGAGCTTTGCATATCAAGTGGCTTATGCCGCTGATGATCGGCGATACGCTGCACGGATTTATTGTATCGAACGGCAATATCTCCGAGGAATTCACCGAAGACGACATGGTGATGGCCAATACTTTGATGAGGCTGATCAACAATTCGCTCGAAAACAGCCTCCATTATGCCGAGCTGCAAATGTCCAACGCCAAGCTGGACCAGAAGAACTTCAATCTGTTCGCCATCAACCAAAGCACCAAGGTGCTGATGTCGGAAATGTCGCTGGCCAGCCTTCACGAAATTACGACAGACGTATTCAGCGAGGTGACGGCAAGCCAGATTACCTCGTTTGGCATTGTGGATCCGCTCACCCGAAAATTAACGATTACCGGTTACCGCAACGTCCTTGCTTATACGAAATTTTTCGGGCAATTCGAGCTGGTCACGCTAACATATGACGGCGGGCCAATCGTGCTTCACACGGGCCGCGACCGCGATCGTCTCCAGAGACTGTTCGTCGATACCGGGCTTTTCCGCGCCTTGGAAGCGGAGTATGTCATTCTGATCGTGCAGGAGCGCATCGTTGGCATGATTACACTCAGCAAACCGGTAAACGACGAGCGCAAATACGACGAACCGACCTTCGAGCTGATCGAGTCGCTCGCCAACTCCGCGTTTATTGCGATCTCCAACGCCATGCTGTTTGAAGAAGCCAACCGCCAACGGAAAAGCGCGGAAACCAAACTCAAGCTGCTGCAAACGTTAAACCGGCTTGTCAAAAATGTGAGCGAATGCGGCACCCGCGAGGAGTTATGTTATTTTACCGTCAGGACACTGCAGATGACGTTCCACATTCGCAAGGTGCTGATTTGCCTGAGGCAAGGCGACCAATATGTCGTTGTCAACGACCGCGGCTTCCATGTCGATGATTCGCAAGCAACGGGGAGGGACGAAGACGAAACGGCTTCATCTTCCATCCGCAGCCTGCCCGTTATAGGAATCGACGAAATCGGCGGCACACTGCTGGAGGGCAGCTTGCTCAGCGATTATACGGCGGAAGGAGCCGCGCTTTTATTGCCTTCGGCTTTCGTAAGTTTAATCGGATCGACAAACTGCTGTGTCATCGCGCCCTTAACGGTAGCCAACCGGCTCGTGTTAATGGAAGATCCCTACCCCCTCGGCTTCATTATCGTGCTTGAAACAGAGGGCGGCTTGGAGGAGGACGAGACGCTGCTCGTCGACACAATCGCCAAAAACATCTCGCCGATACTGTATCAGATGAGCGTGACCCGCTCCATTCAGGAAAAATACAAGCCGGACGGCAGGATGCTTTTCCTCGCCGCGCTGCAGCAAAAAATAAACGACTGGCACGAATATAGGCTTGAGTTCCACCTTTATTATAAGCCGTATCGGTCCCATCCCTTTGATAAGACCGACCCTGCAAAAGCCGAGCTTAAGCGGCTTAACGATGGGGATGGGGGCAACGGTGCCGACATTGAGCTATTTTGCTTCGACGGTCATCTGTTTGCTTTCAGTTATGAGCCGCTGATGGCGGCCGGCTGGACCGAGCTCCCGCATCAGTACGATATGGACACTGTGATGACGTATCCGGTTCAGCTGCCCTTTTCCAAATAACGAAGTTGCTCCTGCGTTAGCTGGACACGATCCGCCAGCAGGCAATCGTCCAACTGCTCACGCGAATAACAACCGATAATCGGAATGGTTGGAAACGGCTGTGACATTAAATATCCAAGGACGATCTGGGAGATCGTCAGAGATGATTCCGCCGCAAGCTGCCTTATCCGATCCAGTCGGCCACGGTTCAATTCCGAACGATAGGCCGGCTTTACCTGATCTCCGTCAAACGAATACTTGCCCGAACCCAACTTGGTAAACAAACCCTGCGCCTGTGACGAATAAGGAATCGCAGTTAATCCGCTCTCCACATGATACCGTTGCATATCGTCGCTCATGGCCACAGTCGTCGGGTCTGATATTTTCGCCGGATCTACTGCGGCCAGACTCCACGACATCTGATTGCCGGAAAATCCCTGCAGCCCTTGAGCCGCAGCGTATGCCTGAGCTTCCTGAATCCGCGCGACCGTCCAGTTGGAGCAGCCGAAGTAGCGGATTTTCCCCTCTCGGACATGTCTGTTTAGTGTCTCCAAGATTTCCCCAACGCTCCGCCCAGGATCGTCGCGGTGCAGCCAATACAGATCGATGGTTTCCACCTGGAGCCGCTGCAGGCTTCCTTCCAAATCATACGTGATTTCCTCCGGTGACATTCTCGGAATATGCATGGTACTGAGGTGGGGATGCGCACCTTTCGTCGCCACAATCAATTGACTCCGATTGTTTCTCGCCTTCATCCATCTGCCGATAATTTTTTCACTGATATTCGCTTCGAGCGGCAGCCAATTGTTGTATACCTCAGCCGTGTCGACCATATTTCCGCCAAGCTCCACGTAATCATCCATCAGCTTAAACGAGTCATTTTCATTCAGCTTGCTGCCAATCGGCACACCGCCAAGTGCCAGAGACGAGCTGACCAATTCCGTTCCGGCAATGGTTTTCCGTTTCATAGTTTATCGCCTCTATTTTTTATGATTTTTCCATTTATTCAACAGGTCCCGGGTTACCCGTCAAGTCCATTGTAATAGAGAGCGATTTCAAATAACAATGTCTACTTTTTTTGATCCGGTTTTTGCCCGCCATTCAGCACAATCGATAATTACAGCTTTCTCAATTCACGCAAAATATTGTCCGGATCCAACCGCTGCATAAAGTCCGGATTCACGTAGGCGGAACGGATCATGCCGGATTCGTCGATCATAAAGGTGGAAGGAATCGGCAGGATCCAGCGGTTCGTCGCGTTGTATTCCGCCAGGTCCATGCCCACTTGTTTCATAATGTCCTGGATGTAATCCGGAACGTCATAAAGGATGTTATAGAAAGCGGCCACGAGACCGTGCGTGTCGCTAAGCACTTGGAAGGTCAGCTCTTCTTTCTCCTGCTGGGAAAGCGTGTTGTCCGGACTTTGCGGGCTGACCGCGACCAACTGCCCCCCAAGGGCTTCGATCTCCGGCAGTAGCTTCTGATAGGCCTTAAGCTGACTGTTGCAGAACGGGCACCATCCGCCCCGGTAGAAAGTCAGAACAACAGGTCCTTTGGACAGTTCATCATAAAGGTTAACCATTTCTCCCAATGCATTTTTGAGTGTAAAATCCTTTGCCTTCTGCCCCTCCTGCCGGCCGTAAGCCATACCGGATTCCTGCTGCTCCTGGATCTGACGGAACATCTCCATTTGAATCTCCAAAGGGGTATGCGCGATAAATTCCCGTTTGGCTTCCGCTAAAGCTTGAGTTAATGACATGTTTTGCTCCTCCTTTGTAATTAAAACTTTCTCCATTGAACCGCTAAAAATTAGATGGACTTGCTGGTTCATTGTCAGGCTAAATCTCTGTTAATGATGCTTCATTCGGCAGACATCTTGGCTGGCGAAGCGAATGCCGCGATCCTGTCTTGCCTGCGCAAATGGATGATTTGGGCTGTCAAGCCAACGATAAGAATGACGAGGAGAATGCCTTGACAACCGAGGAGAAGCGGCGATTTCAGATCGGTGACAAAGGGGTGGCCGTCTGGAACACGGCGCAGCGTTTCGGAAACGGCCGGCACCATCAGCAGAAACGCCGTCAGACTGAGGCAGATCGTTTCGAGATACTTGCCCGCACGCCCCAAACTCGAAATACGCCCGATGCCGTATCCGGTGAGCAGCAGCAGGATCGTTGCCGCGCCAATGCCATAGCTGGCCGACTGATGTGCAACGAGAAATACAGTGGTAGCGCCGAGCAGCATCGAAATGAAATAGACGACACCGGATCTTGAGCGTGGCACGATCCGTCCGTAGCGAGCAAACATATATATAGCCAGCGGAATAGCGGGCAAGCTGCCGAGTGTATGCACCCAGCCAAGTAGTGAAATTCCAAACATAATTGTCTCCTTCCAGTCCTTATGGACAAGGGTGTTTTGTTTTGTTCTGTTCTGTCGATAGATTGGCGCAAGCCGATACTAGAGGCTGACTGCATTATAGCTGAGCTTCAACCACTACTCTTGGCCAGCTCGGTAGAAATTCGTGTGGTCGTTAGTCATCGGATATACTACCTACTAGTAGGTAGATAAAACGGCGAACTCCGCCGACTACTTCAAACGTCGCCCCCGTGCCAATCATGAACTAACATCACACCCGAACCACTCGACTGGGCTGACCACAACCGATATCCCATACGCAGAGTTCTTGATGTATGTCGTCCATCCATCGACGGGCAGCAGGGGGCGTTTTGCCATCATCCAGTGACCATGATGCCGTTCGAGTTCATGCCCCGTATCGGCATTTGGCGGATGAAATGCGATAATTTCGTAAATAGCGAGCTTATCCGTAATAGTATGGAGCCCGCTCTTTAGATTGGTTAAGCGAAAAGGGGTACCTCCTTTCATCTCGATCTTGAACCATCGCCGTCGCGGCTTTCATCACAAGGTACGCGAAGCGAGTCGCTCTAAGAGCGGGCCAGTCACCACGCCGAATATCTTCGGATCACCATAAGCCCGCGCCGAAAGCATCGCGCCGTGAACCGTCGCCATGAACGCTTCGGCCTCGGCACGAGGGGTACTTATCAGTTGAAGTTGCCCCTGCCGCGCGCCGCGTTCTAACACGGATGTCAACCACGCCGACAAGGAGCGGAAATGCGCCCGGACCTCCAGGCCAACTTCCTCGGGCAGGACGGGTAGCTGGCTTGCCAGTAGAGCGCTGATACAAAACGGGGCGCTGGCGTCCGCGATACAGGCTTCCCAATAACCGGCGTAGCACCGAAGCAGTTCGAGCGGATCGGATATCTGAAGTTCGAGATTCGCCATCCCCGCTTCAGCTTCTTTCCGATACCGCGCAACTAGCGTTCGGACCAGATCGACTTTGCTTGGGAAATGGTGATGGATGCTCGCCTTACGAATTCCAACCACATCAGCGATGTCGGCATAACTGAAACCGTTGTAGCCGCCAGCGACGATCAGAGAACGCGCACAAGACAAGATGTCGTCAAAAGTGGTAGATATATTTGTCATGTCCACATTCTACCTTCTGGTAGGTAGTTTGTCAAATAACATAGTTGTGGAGTGGTTTTGACTTTTAAACTTGATTGACCACGTCAAATACATCCGTGGAATAAGCGAGTCTCCGATGTAGAACCCCTGCCTGGGTTGACACGAGGTCAGCTCATTTCTCATGTTCCCCTCCATAAAAAAATGACCGATGCAGCATTAATCAAGCTGCATCGGTCCCATTTATTCATCGTTTCGCCTTATAAAACTCATGATACAGCTTCATCAACGCGCGCTTCTCTATTCTCGACACATAACTCCGGGAAATCCCCAGTTCCTTCGCGATCTCCCGTTGTGTCCGTTCTTCTCCGCCATGCTCCAGACCGAAGCGGCCGACTACAACCTCTTTTTCCCGATCATCCAATATGTCCAAATTTTTATATATTTTACTTTTCTCGATTTTCAACTGCACTTTATCGACCACATCGTCAGCCTCTGTACCTAGAATATCAATCAGCGTAATTTCATTTCCCTCTTTGTCCGTGCCGATCGGGTCATGCAACGATACGTCCTTGCGGGTCTTTTTTAAAGACCGCAGGTGCATCAAAATTTCGTTTTCGATACATCGAGCCGCAAATGTTGCCAGTTTTGTCCCTTTATCCGGGGAAAAAGATTCAATTGCCTTGATCAATCCAATCGTTCCGATGGAAATGAGGTCTTCGAGATCCTCCCCGGTATTATCGAATTTTTTGACGATATGGGCCACCAAACGGAGATTGTGCTCGATCAGCAAATTGCGTGAATGCTGGTTGCCTTGCGCCATAAGCCGCAGATGCTTTTCTTCTTCGTCCTCGGCAAGAGGCTGGGGAAAAGCGTTGTTTTTCACGTAAGAGACAAGAAGCATTAATTCCTTAATAAACAAAGCGATTGCGCTGAATAAGCCCGGCACAGCTGCCACCCCCACGATGAAATTACTGCTATTTTATGAGGGCGGATGCCTAGAAGTGCATGTACTGTGTAAAAATATAACTCTCCACAGAGGAATCAGCCTTTAATACAGGGCATTAGCCGACAAGGAGCTTACTGATTTATATATTGATTCCTTGAAATTATACAGGTTCAACCAACCTATCTTTAATACTAAGAACCCAAAATGGAACAGGATTAATCAGAAATGATAATACACCGCGCTCTGCTCGCAAGACAATTTCCCCGAATGCTTCACTATTATCTATAACAACTAAATGGTCAATGAGATCCAAGTGAGAGAGTAAATTTTGTGTGGAAGTCGTGTGTCTCCTAATAATATCTTCAGTTGGAATATCATGACCGCCATTTCGCACCCTAACGGCAACTCGTTCGATATTAAGGCGATAATCGCCAAGACCCACATAAAACATCGTAACCTCGAACCCTTTTGCTCTTGCATCCCGCATAAGCCTTAATACGTTGCCACCAGCCAATGTTGTTTCCACCGAAAAATCGCGTCTATGAATTATGCATTCGCGAGCCAGTTTGATTGCCTCTTTACCGGCAGTTATTTTACGCCGGTCGGGCTGATCTGCATTAAGACTTCGGGCCAATGCATCGGGATCAATATTTACACTGATGCCAAGCATGTCCACAATCAAATTTCGAATTGTACTTTTTCCGCTACCATTATTACCGGCAAACACGTACATGATTGCGGAAGGTTCATTCATGAGACGTTCCTGGCTTGGCGATCACTTCGATTTCACCGTTGGTGTGTTCCTTTACAATTTCCCCCTTACCGGTTTTATACACAATGTAAGTCCCGTTTGCTTTTGCATCCAGCTTAGCCCGTTCCCCGGTCAGCTTAATGAACTTTGATAAATCTTGAATACGGTCCATGGCAGTTTTCACCGTCCAATTTCTAATTCATCGTTTGACAACAGTATAACACACTGGTTAGTTTTCATACGAATTCTGCGTGTTTGAAGCTGCCGACTCTGATATCGCTTGTTCCGCCTCTTGAATCTAACTTTGCTTGGTTCCATGTTTGCAGAACTTGCGATTTTCCATTGTAACCAGTTACTTCAACGTTACTAATAGAACAAATTTTCAGTACTTACCGAAAGGCGAACTTTCTTTTACAATGGGAGACGTAATAAAAACTTAACCACGGAGGTATGAACTAGTGAAATATCGCAGACTTGGCGGCAGTGGCTTGAAGGTTAGTGAAATCAGTCTTGGCAGCTGGATGACCTACGGGGGTTACGTGGAAAATGAAAAGGCCGTCACATCGATCGAGCAGGCCTACGACCTTGGAGTCAATTTTTTCGATACGGCTAACGTATATGAACAAGGCGAAGCGGAAAAAGTGGTCGGCAAAGTGCTGAACGCTTATTCGCGCGAATCTTACGTGCTGGCGACCAAAGTATTTTGGCCGATGGGCGAAGGTCCAAATGATCGCGGCTTGTCCCGCAAGCATGTGATGGAGCAGTGCCATGCCAGCTTGAAGCGGCTCGGTACCGACTATGTCGACATTTATTATTGCCACCGCTACGACCCGGAAACACCGGTTGAAGAAACGCTGCGCGCCATCGACGATCTGATCTCCCAAGGCAAAGTGCTGTATGCCGGCATCAGCGAATGGACGGCGGCTCAAATGCAGGAAGCGCTGACGATCGCCGACAAGTATTTGCTCGACAAAATTATCGTCAACCAGCCTGTCTATAACATGTTTAACCGTTACATCGAAAAAGAAATTATTCCGCTGGGCACGAAAAACGGCATTGGACAAGTTGTGTTTTCGCCGCTCGCGCAAGGCATATTGACCGGCAAATACCGCGCGGGCGCAGCCATTCCGGAAGGCAGTCGCGCGGCAAGCAAAAACTGGGGGGAAAACAGGCTGGCGGAAGCTCAGCTGGTCAAAGTCGCCCAGTTGGAGGACATTGCCGGCGAGCTTGGGATCAAAGTATCGCAGCTAGCGTTGGCCTGGATTTTAAGGCAGCCAAATGTCGCCAGCGCTTTGGTCGGCGCAAGCCGGCCGGAACAGGTAACCGAGAACTGCGCCGCTTCCGGCATTTCTTTGGATGCCGGCACGCTGGAGAAAATCGAAGCCATCTTAAACAGCTGAGCATTTTCAAAAGCAAACGAAGCAAACAAGCCGGGCACAAACCCGGCTTCTTGCCGTTTAACGGAAGTGATGTTTACCAAAAGTGCCTGCCGATCTTTGCCTCGGGAGTGCTGTATTCAACCACAATTTCCCAACGCACACAAGTCCCGCGCGTCCGTTCCAGCGTCACATGGCGGCTGTTAAACCCCACTCGCCCTCCCGCAGCAGCAAAAAAACGGACTGCCGGAAACACCCCAACAGTCCGGTTCATCTTAATCAGCCGCTCCTTATACCCCTTCCCCTTGCCCCGCCGCGGTAATGATAATCCGCCGGTCGATTGGCGTGAAATCCGTCATATACACCGTAAATTTCTCTCTGCTATGAGTTTCGCTTCCCCTCATCACCGTCGTATAGGTATGCTCGCCAAATCCGCCCTGCAGGCGAATATCGTCCCCGTCCCGCCGGTAGGTGGCTGCGCCGCTTTTTAAAATAACGCTGCGGCCCGCTTCCCCGGGAATGATGCTGTCTCCGGTTTCCCATTCTCCCCCTGGCTCAAAAATCAGCTCCAGCTTGCAGGGCAGCCGTTCGATGCCTTCAGATACGACCTCCAGGCAAATTCCTTGCTCCTCCGCCGTAATATGAACTGTCATATCGTAGGTCTGCATCTGAATCTTCTCTCTTGCCGCGTGATCCATCTCGCGCCATACATTTGTCGGCGAACCGTCTGCAAACGGTCTGACGTACCCCCACTCGCGCCGGTAATGCAGGCTGTAGCCGCGCTCCGTCTGCTCAATACGCTCCCCCTTGAATTGACCTTTGCTGAAAAAAGTGCCCGCAAACTTGACGTACACTTTATTGGTGCCGTACTGAAACTTCAGAAACGTGCTGTTGTTTCCAACAATCGTCATTGTGGTCTGATCCGCACGCCTCCGCACGACACCGGAATCGGCGAACCAAACCTCATAATCCCGAGCCGGCTTTTCGGTGTCCGACTCATAACGGGCCAGCCCCTCATCCAGCATACACAAGGTCAAATAATGGGGCATAGGCACCGTTGCCGCCATATCCCTCAGAGAATCCGCCTTCTTAACCAGGCGGTCCGTGAGCTCAAGTAAATATTCGGACATATGCGCATACACCTTGTTGTTTGTCCGGTAAGCCATCAGGAAATAATTCTCAAAATAATTGACCGGATACGACTCTTTCCCGTTATCCTGTCTGGTCGAGTTCAGCGTAAACAACGTATCGTCGGGTTCGATATAGTTCAGCACCATGTTTAAATTCCGCTCTACATGCGCAAGCAGCTCCGGCATCGCCAATTCTTCCGCCATGATAAGCAGCGATCTGTTGTTGATCACATTGTAAATCCCGACGGAGCGCTCGGTGTATTCGCCTTGTTCGTCGCAATCGATGCCTTCATTTAGGTACAGCTGAATCTCGTCCTTCAGTTGGTCCTCACCTAATATGTTGGTCAACAGCGATAAAGCCGAAGCCATCACCCAGCGGTGATTCGGGGTATGAAAACCCCCTTCCACCATACCCTTGGCGGATTGGCGGAAAAATTGCAGCAGCATGCCGCGAATGTCCTGCTCCTGCTCGTTATGCCGCGAATACTTCTCCACCAGCTTGTACGTATACCCAAGCACTTGTACGGAAAAAGCAACCGACGTCGCATCGTGAAAATTCGTTTCTTTCAAATCAATCGTTCCGTCCTCATGCTGCTCACGCAGCAAGTTGTCCAGGTAGAGCCGGGCGCTTGCCAGCAGCTCCGGCTTACCGCAATAGACGGAATCGGTGTTGTAATACAAGCTGAGCAGCACATCGGCACAATGGGCCGATGTATTCGGCTCGCTGAACGCTTTGGGCGGTGACACGTTGCCTCCATATTCGCGGGAATGAGCGTCAAGACATTGGTATTTCAGGATAAACGGCACAAATTGCTCCGTAATGCGTACAATACGCGAATAATGATTGGTAAACATGCAGATTCACCCTTTCATCAAAATTATTAGGTAAAAAACTGTGACCGAAGGTCATTCGGCTAATATGCATACATACAAGAGATGGCGCTCAGGAGCGCCATCTCCGCAACTGCCATATCCGGGGCTGCACATGCGCAATACGTGCCTTAAGTTCAGCTGTCATATTCGCCTGCAAACGCGGCGCAAGCGCGATATATATCGAGCTCACCAAGACCCTTCCCCCGCTTTCGCCATACCTCTTATTGCTTAAACGTCTTGTTGTACAGGTCTGTTTTTTCCTTAATAATTTGATCCATGCCTCTGGATTTCAATTCATTCTGGAATTGATTGTACGCGGCGTTGAAATCGTCGGCGGTGACCATTTTGATCCAATATTCCTGCTCAATCTTGACGATCTGCGGGTTGTTTTTCAGCTCGGCGTCGATCGGCTCGTTGTATAAAATATCCGGCACGGCTTCTTTCGCCGCGATTTGGTTGGATTTGACGGCAAAGTCCCCATAAGGCGCAGCGGTCAGCTTCAACAGCGCATCGACTTCAGCTTGTGACATCGGCGGAACCCCGTTGAAGATCAGCTTCAAATCGGGCATAATCCAGTTCATCGTTTTATTGTTTTCATCCGCGTTGATCGGCGTTGGCACGCCGTTGTCCATTTTATAGTTTTTGCCTTCGATGCCGAAGGCCATCGTTTTGACTACATCCGGTTTCGCCATCCAGTTTAAGTACTTGACGACGGCATCTTTATGCTTGGAGGTTTTCGGCGTGAACAAATAAAGTCCAAGTGGAGCGTAGTTCGTCTTGTAATAATGGCCGTCCGCATTTTTGAATGCTTCGATTGGCGTCAGCTTGGCATCCGGCACATTTTTTTGCAGCGTAGAATACAAGCTGGGCACGTTGTTGTATGGGACCCAAGCGCCTTCCGTAAAGAAGCCGACCTCGCCTTTGTTAATGTTCTGAAGCTGGACCGTGTCGTCCGTTGTAGCAAATTCCTTGCTGATCAAACCGTTTTTATACAGCGTATTCATAAACTGCATAAACTCTTTAAAGCCTTCGCGGGCAGGCTCGGGTGTCGTAAAGCGCGTTTTCACCGAGTTATCCTTAAAGAAAGAAGTCATCAAATCATAGAGCATAAATTCAGTGCTGAATTTTTTCGGGTCCTGCGGGATTCTTCCCCACGGAGTCAATTTGTTCGCTCCTACGCCGGCCGGGTCTTTCGCTTTAAACGTCTTCAGCACCTCGACCAATTGATCCGTCGTGGTCGGCACGCTTAAGCCCAATTTATCCAGCCAATCCTGACGGATAAAAGCGCCGTAATGGTTCGTATTGGTTCTTCTGGCCGGGATTGCATATTGCTTGCCGTCGATCACACCGGCCGCCAGCACGGGATCGCCCAGCACCTTCTTCAAGTCGGCGCCGTATTTGTTCAACGAATCCGTCAAATCGGCGAGGCCGCCGGACAACGCATACTTAGTGAACAGCAGCCGGTTATACGTAAATACGATGTCGGGCGCATTGCCTGCCGCAAGCATTACATTCAGCTTGTCTTCCTCCTGGCTTCTGGGAACGGTGACAAAGTTGACCCGTACCCCTTCTTTCAGCATTTCCTGCTGAATCCATTTGGTCCACTGATTATCCTTCAACGTGCCTTGCCCTTCCGGCGTGTTGTTTCTGTCGAACAGCTCCACCGTCAAATCTTCAATTTCCTGCGGTTTATTAGCAGTTGCATTGGCATTGGCATTTTGCGTCTGACCCGTGCTGCTGGCGGCGCTGCCGCTATCTTTGCTCGGCGCGCTTGCCCCGCCCCCACCTCCGCTGCACGCGGTTAAGAAGGCGGTTAAAGTAACCAGAGAAACAACCATTTTTGTTTTTTTCATCATTCCGGCTCCCTTCGTTATCCATCATTTATTAAAAGAAAGCTCTTTCGAGAAAGACGCATATGCGCCCGAAAGGAAGCTTTTCTTGCAATCCTGCCGTTTCTACGATTTGAGCGAACCGATCAAGGCTCCTTTTACAAAATATTTCTGCAGCCATGGGTACACGACCAAAATTGGCAAAGTGGCATACATAATCGACGCGGCTTTCAGCGATTCCTTCGGAATGTTTTGCTGCGAGCTGCCTTCCATCAATTGGGCCGTCTGCCCTTGCAGCACAAGCTCTCTGAGCTTCAATTGCAGCGTAAATTTACTGCTGTCGCTGTTGTACAGCAAAGCATGGTAAAACTCATTCCAGTGGTCCACGGCGTAAAACAACGTAAGCGTGGCGATAATCGGCAGCGACAGCGGCAGCATAATTCGGAACAAAATGCCGATATCCGTCGCCCCGTCCAATTTGGCCGCTTCATCAAGCTCAACCGGCATCCCTTGAAAAAAAGTTTTCATTATAATCAAATTAAACGTGCTGATCGCTATCGGGAAAATCAGCGCCCAGACGCTATCCAGCAGCCCCAGAGCTTTCACCACCAAATAAGTGGGGACGATGCCGCCGCTAAAAAACATCGTGAACAAAATAAACATCCATATGCCTTTGCGGCCGATCAATCCCGGCTTAGACAACGGGTATGCGCCAAACACGGTCAGCAGCAAGTTCACCAGAGTGCCGACCACGGTCAGGTACGCCGTAAACAGAAAAGCCTGATTCATGCCAGCATTGTGAATGACAGCCTCGTAAGCCAGCCACGTCATATCCACCGGGAGCATGACGACCTTGCCGGACGTAATCGCCGCTTCGTCGCTTAGGGATCTGGCGAGCACATGAATAAAGGGGAAAATTGCCGCAGCCGCCAGCACCACCATGATCAGAACATTAATCGCTTGAAACATGTAGCGCCCTTTGGTTTTGCCCAAGTCCCATCTCTCCCTTCGGATGTAATACATTCAATTTAATAAATGCTTTCGCCGGTCGCCCGCTTGGATAAAGAATTGGCCCCGATCAGCATGATAAAATTCACCAGCGCCTGGAACAACCCGACCGCCGTCGAATGGGCTACGTCGGCATTCAGCAATCCCAGCCGGTACACGTAGGTGCTGAGCACATCGCTGACTTGAATGACCGCGCCGTTGCCCATCAGGAAGGGCTGGTCGAACCCGACCGACATCAGGCGTCCGATGTTCAGAATCAGCAGTACCACAATCGTCGGCAGGATACCCGGCAAGGTCACATACAAAGTTTGCTTCCATCTTCCGGCGCCATCGATTACCGCGGCTTCATACAACGTAGGGTCGATGCTGGTCAGCGCAGCCAAATAAATGATCGCTCCCCAACCGATGCTTTTCCAGATACCCGAGAGGACATAAACGACAATCCACCAGGACGACTCTCCCATGAAATAAATCGGCTGTCCGCCAAGCAGGACGATCAGTTCGTTTATGATGCCGTCGCGAGGCGAAAGCATCGGGATGATGAGGCTTGCCACCACAACCCAAGAGATGAAATGCGGCAAATAAACGATCGTCTGAATCGCCCGCTTGAATTTGACGCTGGTCAGCTCGTTGAGCAATAACGCCAATAGTATCGGCCCCGGAAACCCGAACAGCAGCGACAGAAAGTTAAGCACCAAGGTATTACGCAGCACCACGTAAAAATCGCTGTTGGAAAAAATGTCGCGAAAGTTATCCAGACCAATCCATTCGCTGCCAAAAACCCCCGCGAATATATTGTAGTCTTGAAATGAAATGACCACGCCATACATCGGCGCATAATGGAAAATGAGATAAAAAGCGATCACCGGCAGCAGCAGCACATAGAGGTACCGGTCACGCCACATTTTTTTGAGCTTCCAATGCTTATTGACCTGAATGGCGCCCCGGCCATGAATCCCGCCGGCGACAGCGCTTTCAATATTACGGTTTCCTTCCAAATCCAACGTCCTCCTTCCGTCCGCGCTTTTTCCTTCCGTCCGCGCTTTTGATAAACGGCGGCATGTATGTTGTTATGCAGCGCTTAACTTATTTTGACACAAGACGTTCCGGGTCTACAATAATGAATGACGCCAATTGCAATTCGTATGAGCAAAGATACTTTTGTCATTTACGCCTTTTTTCCAATCAAGAAAAATGACTAATGCATGTGCTTCTTATATGGTGTTATAATAAATGAACCTTATACCCGCACTTTAACTATGGGGGTGATGCCGGTGTCTTCCCGTAAAATCCGAAGCATTCTGATGATCTTCCTCATATCCGTTGTCGGAACCTCCCTGTTAAGTTTGGTATTGTACAACATCTCCACGGAAATTATTAAGCATCAGATTGAACAGCAAACCAGATCCTCATTGATCAATCTCAGCAGCCGGGTTTCCAATCTCCAGGACCGGATCAGCCAATCCGTCATCGATTTGCAGAACACACAGGAATACCAGCTTTTTATCAAATCGCTGCCCTTCAAGGATTACGAAAGCTCGGCGCTGGTTATTTTGAACTTCGTCAATCAGCTGCGGACAATGACCGCATCGCTCGACTACGTCGACAATATTACTTTTTATAACGTAGAGAACGGCAAAGAATATGCGACCAACGGGGTCATGAACGCCCAATTCCAAGAGTTCCGGGACGAAATC
This sequence comes from Paenibacillus thalictri, assembly GCF_004307995.1. GTDB lineage: Bacteria > Bacillota > Bacilli > Paenibacillales > NBRC-103111 > Paenibacillus_AF > Paenibacillus_AF thalictri. Next base: position 55,129 of record NZ_SIRE01000002.1, read on the forward strand.
GCCAAATTCGAAACGCTTGGCGCTTCTCAGGCGCTGTTTGATACTTACAATAACGGTTCTCCTTCGGTTGTCTACATTCAAGCGCTCCCTTTGTTTCAACCGAAACCCCAGGGCTACTTGATCTTTCATTACAACGCCCACTTTCTCAGAGGGCTGCTGCAAAACGAGCAGGTCGACAGCAATTATTTAATCGTTAACGAAGAACATCAGATCGTGGACAGCTACAGTATCGACGGCACGCCCACACGCTCCATGCAGCTCCCGGAAACATTGTGGCAGCATTCGGAGTCGACTGCGGACAGCAATTTGCACTCCTTAAGCGCGCAGGGCAATTTTTACATTTTGCACCATCCCGTCAACCAGAAATGGAGTTACATTTATTTTGTCAAAGAATCGTTGGCCCTGGCGCCGATCATAGAACTCCGCAACATTGTGCTGCTGTCGACGGTAATCCTGATTGTGTTTTCGTTGGTTATGTATGCGCTCTCAATTAATTTGTCGTGGCGAGGCTGGAATAAGATATCCGAATTGATCGCAGACTCCCGGGATATGCGCTCCAAGGACGATTTTGATCTGCTGTTTCATAAAATCCAAGGTCTGATGCAAAACCATAATCAATTGGAGCATCGCATGAATGTCATTCTTCCGGAGGCCAAGGAAGCTTTCCTGAGGAACATTCTGGAGAAAGGCTGCGGCAAACAAGATCTCGTTAAGATGAAGCAATACAATATTTCGCTTGGCAGCAACCCTTACCGCTGTTTCTGTGTCGAAGCGGACGATTATAAAGCGCTGAAAGAACTATACACCGAAACCGATATGAGCCGTTTTGAATATGGTATCATTTGCGTGATCCGGGAAGTGATGGGCGAAGCGAATATATCGGGATTTGTCATCGCTGAGAATCAGACGCGGTTTGTGGGCATTTATGAATTGGACAAAAAAACCGACGATACCACATTGGATGACGGGTTGGCAAAAATCAAAAGTTTTATATCGGAGTATTTCCCGTTTTCGGTTTCCATCGGCGTGAGTCAAGCCCGCAGCGACATCTCGCATATTCATCTGTCCTACCATGAAGCGTTAGAAAGTCTGAAGCAGAAATTGATCGCCGGTTCGAACCAAGTGATTTATTTTAACGATTTCACCAGAAAAGAAACGCCGTTTAGCCCCGATGTTTATGAGATCGAACACGATATTGTCCGGCAAATCCGCGAAAAAAACCGCGAGTTCGCTTATACCGCCTTGGACCGTTTAATCGGGATCAAAAAAGCGGAAAATATCGATTACCGCAGCTTGCAAAACTATTTGGTCAATATGACGCTTTTCTTATTCCAGGAGTTTACTGCAGACCACCGGCTCATCAGTCAAATCTCGATCAGCGAGATGGTTCAATTAGCAACGCTGGAAGAGTGGACGGAGTGGATTCGGACTCATTGTATCGACAGTTTAATCGACGATATGATTCAAAGCGAACGGAAACAATATGAACAAATTTCCGAAAAATTGGTGCAGCATATGGAGAATCACCTGGAGCAGGACTTGCGGCTTAACGAGGTGTGCAAGCAGCTCGGCATCCCGCTTCATCTCGCCAACCTGGCGCTGAAAGAAGTGCACGGAGTGACCTTTGCCGAATATTTGCTCCAGCGCCGCATTGAATTAAGCAAGAAATGGCTCAGGGAAACACAGATGAGTCTGGACGAAATTTCCAATTTCTTGTTTTACAGCAATGCGCAAAACTTCTCCCGGGCGTTTAAAAAGTATGTCGGCCTGCCTCCGGGGCATTACCGCAAGCAGCACCAAACGTTAACGGAAGAATCTTCCGTATAACGGCGAATATGGCGTCAGCCCGGCAGGGCTTTACCCCCGCCGGGCTATTAGCAATTTAAATTGTTTTGTTCTCCCTATCCGTTATACCGACCAGCCGTTTTCTTTAACCAGCCTTGTAAAATAACCGTCATCGAAGTTCAGGCCAAACCCCGGCGACGTGGGTAAGGTAACATACCCTTCGCCGATCCGGTATCCCGATGCATCCATACCGGGCACATCAATCTGATCCCACTCGACGAACTGGAATCCGTCGATGGCCGACGCCAGGTGCGATAATGCGTAATTGCCGTAAGGGCTGCCGTAGCTGTGTGGCGCCGATTTTACGCCCGCTGCGTCAAGCTCCTGCCCCAGCTCCAGCCAAAAGCTGAAGCCCGGCGAAAGCACATCGTATTGCACTACATCGACAATCCCCTTCTTCGCCCACTCGACAAGCGGCGGGGCGGCCAGTCCTTCCCCGTCGGCAATCAGCACGTTCAGCCGTTCCTTATCCATCCATTCGCGTAAAAGGCCGTACAACACGGCATCCTCGTGAAACGCTTCCTCCAGCCAATATAACCGGTCTTCCGCCGTTTCCGACAGCACCCGCTTGGTGATGTTCAGATTGTAGCCGTTATTGGCGTCAATCATGATGTTGCCCTGCGGGCCGGCAATTTCCCGGATGCCGTGAATGACGGCGATATCGCGGCGTGTGCCTGCCTCCAGCGGCATGTGCAGCGCACCGCGGCCTACTTTGATTTTAAAATTGTGATGTCCCCTCAGCTTTCCTTCCTGCGCTTCGGCCTGCATAAGTGCCACGGCGGCCGCATCGTCGGACAAATGCAGATCGTCGAAATATAACGACGTGTCGTAACACGGAACCTGCTGCTTCCCACCACTTGCCTGATCTTTGGCAATCAGCGCGCACACCGGCTTTCCACTGATATGGCCAAGCCAGTCCAGCAGCGGAAATTCGATGCCGCGGTAAGCCTGTTGCACCGCCCCGTTTGCGGTAAACAAATCCCTTACCGGTGTGCCGATCAACGCGGCTGCCGCCTCCCGGGAAATACGGGACCAGCCGTAGCCGGTTTGCCCGGCAATCGTAATTCGCGCCGTGTGCAGCGGCACGTTTTTCCCATGTACCCCCAGCCTGGCGTTGCTCCCGGCCGATCTTGCCCGCTCTCCGGGCAAAGCCGCCCATTCGATGCTCTCAATGGTCCAGCTTGCTTCCAAGTTTGCAGCATTCATTTGTGAAAACCTCCGTCATAGTCTTAGTATGGTGCGGTTTGGTTCGTCTACCCCTTCAGGCCGGTCGTGGCGATGCCTTCGACGAAATATTTTTGCGACACGAAAAATACGATCACACAAGGCAATATAGCGATAATCGACATGGCCAGCAGCTGGTTCCATTCCACATGGGTCGAGGTGTCCAGCGACATCCGCAAGCCCAGCGAAACCGTATATTTCGTCACCGAGTTAATATAAATCAACTGGTCGAAGAAGTCGTTCCACGTCCATATAAATTGAAAAATCGTGGCCGATATAATCGCCGGCTTGCACAGCGGCATCAAAATATACAGCAATATTTTCAAAGAACCGCAGCCGTCAATAATCGCCGATTCATCCAATTCCTTGGGCAGCCCCCTGAAAAACTGAATAAACATAAATACAAAAAACGAAGATGTCGCAAACAGCGCCGGAACGATAAACGGCAGGTACGTATTGATCCAGCCCAAATCGCGGAACAACAAGTAACGCGGGATAATAACGACCGAGCCGGGCAGCATCAGTACCGAAATCATCGCGTAAAAAAACAGTTTTTTCAGCGGAAACGTAAAGCGGGCAAAACCGTAAGCGACAAGCAGGCTGGAGATCAGCGTAAACACGACAACCGGAACAACCAGCATAAACGAATTCAGCGTAAAATCGGCAAAACCCATCTGCCCCGTGCCAACCCAGCCTTTGACATAGGAACTGAACACAAATTGCGACGGCCACAGCTTGGCGGAGGCAAAAATCTCATTGCTTGGTTTGACGGAGGCGAGCAGCAGCCACAGCAGCGGGTACAGCATCACCAACCCGAAAGCGACAAGAAACATGTAATACAAGACGTTCCGGATGCGTAAGCTTGCAGACGGCATTATACGCCTCCCCCCTCTCCGTCTTCGTAATAAGTCCAATACGTGGAGCTTTTGAAGATCAAATACGTAAACGCCATGATCACAAAAAACAAAAACCAGGAAAGCGCGCTGGCATAACCCATTTTAAAGAAGGAAAACCCTTCCTGGTAAATCTTGATTGCATACACATAAGTTGCCTTGTTCGGGCCTCCGCCCGTCACCGCAAAAGCGGAAGTAAACTCCTGCAGGCAGGATACGGACTGGATGATCAGATTAAACAAGATGATCGGTGAAATGATCGGCACGGTAATGTTAAAAAACACCCGCACCGGCGCAGCGCCGTCCATTTTTGCCGCTTCGTACAGCTCCTTTGGCACCTGCTTCAAAGCCGCAAGAAACAATACCATCGACGAGCCGAACTGCCACACCGGAATAATCGCCAGCGTAATCAAAGCCGATGTCGGGCTGAACCAATCGAGCGGGCCGAGATTCGCCAGGCCGAGCACGCTGTTGATCGCTCCGCCTTCTTTTTGAAACAGAAACCGCCACAACACCGAAATTGCTACGCTGCCGCCGAAGATCGACGGCAAGTAATACAACGTCCTGAAGACGCTAATCCCTTTTAATTGCACATGAAGCAGCAGGGCGATAAACAAGGCGAAAGCGACACGTCCGGGCACAGCCATAATCGCATACAGCAAAGTAACCTTAAGCGACTGGTAAAAGTCCGGGTCTTTCGTGAACATGTAGATATAGTTGTCAAGGCCGATAAACGTCTTTGCGCCGAAGGTGGACAGGTCGGTAAAGGAGTATATTAACGAAGAGATCAGCGGATACAGCTGAAAGCCGAGAAACCCTATGATCCACGGCAAAATATACAGCAGCCCGACGTTTTTCCTCCACTTATGAAGCACCATAAGCAAAATCAATCCCCTTCTGCACCTATTTTACGTTGTCTTTTTTCTTTAATTCTTCGAGTTTGGCATTTGTCGCTTTAATCATTTCCTCGGCCGCCTTGTCCGGGGTCAGCGCTTTATAGGCAACTTTGGACAACGTGTCCGTTTCGATCTTGACAATTTCGCCGTTTTGCGAAATCGCGTTTTGCAAAATGCCCTGGTTTTTCAAAGCATATTGCACCGCATTGTCAAACGGCTTGTCGATCGCATTGGTGTCAAGCAGCACTTTCCTCGCCGATTCCACGGCCGGTATCGATCTTTCGAGTCCCAGGATTTTCACAGCTTCGGGATCGTTCAGGAACCAGTTGACGAATTTCGCCGACTCCTCTACGCTTTTCGAATTGGCATTGACCGCCAGCATATTGGTCGGGCGGACGTTAATACCCGTGTTTTTCACGCCTTTGGTAGAAGGGTATTCCACGGTAATCAGTTCTTTGCCCGGCACGGCCGTCTTGATCGGGCTGTAGTTGGTGCTCCAGTTGAGCGCGCCCACCGCTTGGTTGTTAATCCACTTCGGATTTTCCCAGATGCTCTTGACGGTAACCATATCCGCCACCGGCTGGATGACGTTGTTTTCATACAAGCTGCTTACATATTGAAACGCCTTCACCAGCGAATCTTTATCGAAGCCAATCGTGTAATCGTCGTTAATCAGCCCTTTGCCGGTCAAGTTAAACAAATACGGTTCAAAAATAAACGGCGCAATATCGCCGGTCGGCGCGTTCAGCAAATACATGTTTTTGTCTTTGCTTTGCAGCTTCCTGCCTTCTTCGATCAGACGGTCCCAGGTCAGCTGCTTGGAGTAATCAACTCCGGCTTGATCGGCAAGCGTCTTGTTAATGTAAAACGAGCTGGCATTCATGCCGGTCGGCAGCCCGATCAGCTTCCCGTTTGGCGACGACAAGCTCTTAAGGAAATTCGGGTCAAAACCGTTAAGATCGACCAGTTTATTCGTATAAAAGTCGACAAACAAGTCGGTCTGCTTAAAAAACGGTCCCAAATAAGCGATGTCGATCTGGATGATGTCCGGGGCCGTACGTCCGGCAAGCTGGGTCGTCAGCTTCTCCAGGTAACCGTCAAAACCGCCGTATTCACCTTCAATTTTCACATTCGGATGCTGCGACTGGTACAGCTCAATTGCCTTCAGCGTCGCCTTGTGCCGCGTTTCGCCTCCCCACCACGACATTCTCAGCGTCACCGGCTTGGCTGACGAACCGCCTTTGCCAGCTTCCGGCGGCTTGGCCGAAGGGCCATCTCCCCCGCTGCAAGCGGATAACACCAATGAACCTAACACCATTGTAAAAACTGCTGCGGATAATACCTTTCTCATCTTTTCATCCCCCATATGAAGCAAATTGGTATCGCTTACACAAGTATATCCGCAGCCCCATGGAAGGGTAAGGTAGCTGGCTTGACTTAAGGTGTCAATACTTCACGTTGGAGGTATCAATTTATGTTGTCAGCTTATACGGCAGACGAACCGTAACGCTGGTTCCTTTCCCCAGCTTGCTTCTGACCGTCATACCATAAGAGTCGCCAAACGCCAGCGCAAGGCGGCGGTTGCTGTTGTACATGCCCACATGCCCGGTAAATTCCTGCTTCTGCCGCAGCTTGTTGTTGATTTCATTCACGTACGCACGGCTCATCCCCGCGCCGTTGTCGGTAATATGCAGCAGCAAATCGTCCTTGCCTTCGATCAATTTGATTTTAATGCAGCCCTTCCGTTCCGCTAATCCGTGAAAAATGCAGTTTTCCACAATCGGCTGAAGCAGCAGCTTCATCGTGTAATACTTCTCGACATGGTCCGGATACTCCCAGATCACCTCGAATTTATCTTTATAGCGGATTTGTTCGATTTCGATATAGTTTTTGGTCATTTGAATTTCTTCGGCGAAAGAAACAAGATGGTTTTGCTGCTTGCCGATCATGTAATACAGCATATTGGACAAATTTTCGATCATCAGACTCACTTCGTTTTTCGAATGGGTCAGCTGAAAGCTCATCCAGAAAATCGATTTCAGCGTGTTGAACAAAAAATGCGGGTTCATCTGCCCTTGAAGCGAAAGCAGCTCCATGATCTTCATCTGGTATTGCTTCTCCATCATTTCGGTTTTCAAATTATTATGCTCAATGTAGGATTTTAAAATATTTTGGATGATCAAGTCGTATTCGTCTTTCACCCCGTAAGGGAGTTGCGGAATCGGAAGGCCGGATTCGGCCAGCTTGACGACATTCATGATCGTCGACACTTTGTTATAGGTACGCCTTGTCATAATCAGCGCCAAAACAATACAGATCAGGATCGACACGGACAGCAGCAAAATCATAATTTGGCCCAATCGGATCCAGTCTTTGTACAGCGCGGAAAGCGGCGTCATGGAAACATATTTCCAGTTGTTCTGGGGTGAAGTAACCGCCGTTACGTAATAAAGCTCTTTGTTGATTTCGACCGTCCCGGAGGAGTCGTTCTGATTAAAAATCGTTTTCAAATCGGCTTCGCTCAGCAAATAGTCGGCATCGCTTTGCAATATAGGCTGGTTGTCTTCATTCAGCACAAAAATCGCCTGGTTGGGAAACAGGTTCAGCTCCTTTATTTTTTTCTCCATATAATCCTTGGAGACGTTCAGCACAACCAATCCCTGATCGTAAAAAAAGCGCATATAAAACGTGATGACCTGGGTCGGTTTTTTCTCGAACTCGTAAGGCTTAAAACTCCTCACATTGTTCCATGCCTGCACCTTGTCCTGCTGATGCTGAAGGAAGCTGTCGAACCAGGAACGGTCAAAATAGCTGTCCAGCGTAACCATGCCGCCGATGCTGGACATAAAGCTTTTATTCGGGTTGTCGGAATAAATATAGATGGAGTATAAATAAGGCCTGGAGGCGACCGAGGTAACAAGGACACTTCTAATAAACGTGGAATAATTCGTAAAGTTGGGGTTCGTATTCGGATTATACTGCAGCACCTGATTCAGCATGCCGATCATTTCGGGGTTGGAGCTGAACGTCAGATTCACCGAATAAATATCGTCGGTAATCCGCTCGAGATGATTTTGCACCTGGGAAAGCAGGTTTCGGTTGTTTTTGTTCATCATGTCTTTGATGTTGCTTTGCATGATGTAATAAGCCGAGATGCTGAGCAGCAAGACAGGCAAGGTGAAACAGGCGAGCAAAATAAGCAAATTGCGCCAAAAGAACTTCTTACTGGTAATTTTTATATTGCTGCGGACTAACGCCGAAATAGTTTTTGAACGCTCGTGAGAAATTTTTAGCATTGCTGTAGCCTACCATTTCGCTGATTTGGTATAACTTGATATCCGTCTGCAGGATGTAAGCCGCCGCTTTCTTCATCTTCACTTCAGTCACATAATCGATAAAATTAACTCCCGTTTTCTCTTTGAACAGCCGGCTGACATAGTTCTGGTTCATGTTCATCTCGGAGGCGGTTGACTGCAGCGTGACGTCTTTGTAATTTTCCTCGATATACGCCTTCATCTTGCGGACCTTATAGTGGTCCGCGTGAGCTTGTACCGGCTCGCTTGATTCCTCGCGCCGCTCATCCAGCTCTTTTTTGATTTTACGGAATACGGTGACAAGATCGTCAAATTTGGTTGATTTGACGATGTAATTTTTCACGCCGAGATTAATCGCCTGCTGGGCGTATTTAAAATCCTCATAAGCGCTGAGGAACACCACCGTCACTTTTAGCTTCAGCTTCTCCAGCTCATCCGCCAGCTCCAGCCCGTTCATCACCGGCATGCGGATATCGCTGAGAATAATATCGACCGGATTCGCGCTTATATAATCCAAAGCCAACTTCCCGTTCTCAAAGCTGCCTAACATCTCGTACCCAATGTCCGCCCATGGAAAATAAGTGGACAGCCCTGCGCGAATCTGATAATCGTCTTCCACCAAAATCAGTTTGTACACTCCGACCACCTCGCTGCCGCATCAACACATCGCTTCAGACCATCCGGCTGGTTGCGTTTTCAATCATTTTAGCATTGATATACCAGTTGTTCAATGCATATTGCGTTTTTCATATATCTGCGTTGAGATCGAATTAAATTTTACATTTAATGTAAGAAAAACTTCTGATCGAAGCCCTTCAAGGATGAAAAACCGTCCGGTGAAAAATCGCCGGACGGTCCTTGGTGTTATGAGTTACTGTCGCGCGTTGGGGCGGGGATGAATATGGAGTTCCACCCGCTCGTTAACATCGCGCCCTCAGGATTAGATGTTGTGGTTAGGGCACGATGTTAAAGGCGGCCGCTCCGCTGCTCCACTCCATACTCATCCCTTCGTTCTTCTACGTGCTCATTCATCTCACCGGCCTTTACAACAATAGGAGGTGAGACGCGATCGTGGCAACCTTCGCAAACCAGTAATTTGAATCCATGGGGTGTCTCTCAGCATGTTCTAATGAAGCGATTTACCATATATTTACAAATGCATAAATCGAAGCAAATAATTCTATATAAGTTGAACCAAAGAACTGCCGGGAATGGCAAAGTGAAATGGAGAAAGGGAATGGTCTTGCCAGCGAGTTTTGGCTTTGAATTCCTACAAACCGCAGGCCCATTTCATCAAAGGAATTCAAAACAAGCTGTCTGAAGCGGGCAAGACGATCCCTTTCGGAATGAAACGGACTTCAAATCATTGGTTCAACTTATATAGCAAGAGCAGAGTGCGGACTACCAAAACATGGGTTCAATTTATACAGCAATCCCAAATTCGTTAAATAAGGCAGGCTGCACCGGCAGCCTGCCTCTCTTTCTCTAGAAACACATCAGCATACCGGCAAGCGGTGCCGCTGATGGAACAACCATGATGATGTAGCGCCAAATTACTTGACTTGGTCCTGAAGTTTTTTGGCCAATACTTCACTGCCGTCAGAGCTTCTGGACGCTTCGTGTGTTACGCTTGCTTCTTCTACCGCACCAAAACCCCAATGAGCTTTGGTCACATCCGGGAACGTAACTTCGGCATCCGTCAACGGACCGCGGAACAAGATGTTATTGATCAGCGTGACCGCTTCGACGCGAATGATGTTATCGGCCGGTTTAAACGTTCCATCCGGATAACCGCCTGCCAAGCTGTTGCGGTACAACGCTTCAATCGCATCGCTCGACCAGCGTCCCTGTGCATCTGCAAAATGCGGTGTTATCGCCGCAGACATATCCAGCTTCAGGAACCTTGCCAGAACAACTGCCAATTCCTCGCGGGAAATCGGCTTATCCGGCTGGAAGCTGCCGTCTTCGAAGCCGTTGAAAATACCGCTATCCGTCACCGTGCCGATATAACCGGCAGCCCAATGTGTGGTAGGCACATCGGTATATACGCTTGCACCTTCCGTGGCCGCTCCGCCGTTCAGCAATCTGGCGATGATCGCCGACAGCTCAGCGCGGGTCAGCGTTCTTTGCGGCTTAAATTCGCCGTCTGGATAACCCAGAATGTAGCGTTGATGCTGGATATTCTCGAAACGCTTGGAGAATAACAGCACTTTCAGCGACGATTTCGAAGAGTCGGATTCCACGGCTGCTGCATCGCTGCCTGCGAATTGACCTTTGAGCTCAACAACGCTTTCGGCAGCATTGATTTGCGGGAAACGCAGCTTCACGGTATGGCTGCCCGTTTGGCCTGGAGCCAAATCGGCAACTGTCCATGTGATTGCATTGCCGGTTACAACGCCTCCGTCAGCGTCAACGACAATTGCATTGTCCGGAATCGCAATGGAGACTTCTCCGGATTTTAATACGGCGTTGCCATTATTCGCAAAAGTGGCTGTAACAAGCGCTTCGGTACCTTCTTCGTACATATTATTTTTGACCGACAAGTTCAGCGCCAGCTTGGGTGCCGTATTGCCGTTATCTACCGGGGTAGACTCCGTTGGCGCAATATATCCGCCGCCACCGCCGCCGGATGAACTGCTGCTGAGTATCGGGTTCATCTTCACGTCGTGTTTGACAATGTCCCACTCCACCGGAATGGTTGGGCTTGTATACGGGTAATAACCCGGCTTAGTAACTACAACCGTATAATCCGCTTCCGGATAGACCATGTACGCATATTTGCCAAGCGCGCTGCTTGTTTGCGGGTTCGCGTTCTTATTGGGCTCGAATTCAGGCAGTACAGTCAGATTAACCAAAGTCCCCGGCGTACGCCCATTGTCAATATTTCTTTGCGTATTGGCATAACGCAGTTCCACGTTGGCACCCTCAATTACCGCTCCGGTATAAGCGTTGGTAATCGTTCCGTATGGGTCGATCAACGCTTCCGTGATGTTCATTTCGCCGTTGCTCGAAACTTTAACGACAGGGAGCGAGCCGTCCGCTTTGCGGTTCATCACAACTTCCTTATCCTGCTTCCCGGCTTCGGACATAACATACTTGATTTCTATTTCGTATTCGGTATTAGCAGCAATGTTATCCGCAATGTCTGCACTAAATACACCGTTAGCTCCCAGTGTGAAAGCTTTCGGGTGGCCGGCTCCATCCTCAATATAGCCGCCGCCTTTAGCCTTCAAGTATACTTTCATTTTGCCGAGCAAATCCGCGCCCAGCAGTTCGATTTTCTGGTCAGGCGTTTGCAGGCCGACGATACCGGTAATCGTTTTCGAGGAATCAAATGATTGCCCGCCGCCTGTCACTTCTTGGGTTACGGGTGCTTTTTGCGTATACGTTACAAGAGTTTCGCCATCTTTCGTTTGAACCGGCTTCGTAATCTCCAGGTTATAAACGACTCCCGCTCCGCCACGTGGTACGGCGATAGAATAATTCCCGTTGGCATCGGTAATGGCTTCGCCGGCGAAATCGATAACTCCGTCCCCGTCAAAATCATTCGTCACCTTCACAACGGAGCCTGGAGCCGGAATCGTTTGTCCGTTGACCGTATTCGTAATGACACCGTAAATTTTTGCCGGCTGGAACGAAATCATAATTTGTTCTTCGCCTTGAAGTCCTTTTGTCGGGTCGTTCACTGTCGCTTTTACAGGAATTTCACGCGATATGATGCCTTCAATCGCTTCCGATTTGTACAAAATCGTTGCTTTGCCTTGCGCATCGGTTCTGGCTTTGCCTTTATTCAAGCCGCCTTCGGTGTAGCCGTTAGCGAAAGTTCCTACCGCTGCACTAAATACAACTTCGGTGTCCGCAACAGGGTTGCCCTGCTGATCCAGCACAACGGCGGTCAGCTCGGATTGCGACGTCCCATCGCCGACAATCGATGTCGGATTGGCTGTCAGCTTGATGCTGAATGGAGCAAGAACAAAATTTTCCACGATGTCGGTCTGCCCGACGGCAGCGGGCAGCGCACGGATGATTTTCTTTTGCGTGCCGTATCCCGATTTTTCAACAACCATCAAATAATTTTTAGCCGGAACGTTAGGGAACAGATACGCACCGTCAGCGCCGGTTACCGCCTTCACAGGCTGCTCGATGCCGCCGCCGTCTTTGATTGTAATGACTTTAGTGCCTGTCGGATCGTACAACGTTACGGTAGCTCCCTCAATTGGAGGATTGCTGCCGGCTTGATCCGTCACGGTTCCTTTTAAGTTTACCGAGGAAACCACATTAAATACGTTGTTGGCGAGACGGGAGTCGGCTTCTGCAAGCAGCTCTGTGGCACCTTTGAACGCCTTGAACTCAGGTGTATATTGACCTGTCGTAACTTGGTCAGGCAGCCGGTAAGTGACGTATTCCCACCGCTTATAACCGGCGTTTGTTTCTTTTAAAGTTAATTCAACCTGCTTTTCCATACCTTCTTGTCCATAAAACAAGATGGCGATGACTTTGTCTGCATCCGGTGTGCTGAGCGCAGACAATTTGAGCGGATCACCCGGGGCTACAATCACAGGATCCGTGTCCGTATAATTGCGGCTTCCGACCCACCCGTCGAGTGGTGCCCGTAATTGATTGTCAACAGGTACGTTGACTTGAGATTTGCCTGAATTGCCTGCGATATCGTGCAGATTGCCGGTACCCGGATCATACGATACGGTTACGACGTCACCGATGCTGACCGGATCGGCCAAAGTCAGAACAACAACCGGGCCGTTGTAGGTGATGCCGGTTACCGTTGCCGGGACACCCTGCACATTGACGGTAAGTCCGCTTATGTTAAGCAATTCGACGGGTTCGTTATAAGTAAGCTCAACCGTCTTTGGTGCGCCGTCCTTGACAACTCCGCTAACAATTTCCGGCTTCACCCGGTCGATCAAGTAATTGGAGAATGGTGCAGCCGGATTTCCGAGCAAGTCGGTGGTCGTGCCTCCCGCAGGTGTGTAAGAAATGTACACATCTTCGCCTGCGACGGGTCTGTCGATCGTCAGAACAGCCTCGCCTTTGTCGTAAGTCACACCCGTTACCGTCACTGGACCATAGGTGCTGAACGTTACGCTGTAGCCTTGCGGTGTTAAGCTATCCGTTAGTGTGATCGGTTTATCATAAGCGACTCTCAATTTGAACGGATCTTCCACCGGATCGGATTCCACCTTAGCCGACTTAATCACCGGTGACTTGGCGGTAAACTTAACCTTCGCCGAAGCCAATGCATAGATCGTGCCGTCAAAGCCGTTCCAATCAAACGAGATCTCATCCCCGTTCCAGCCGGGTGCCGGGGTGAATGTTAGCTGATCAAGCTGCGCAAGCGTCAGCTCCCTTTCGCCGTTTGACAGTGTGACAGGAGTTCCGTTCAGTTTCAACGTGCCCCCGGTCGGCAGTGAAGTCAGCTTCACCTTAGCAAGCGGGTCAGGAGTGGTATCCAAATCGAAAAATTTACCTGCAAACATGCTTTGATTCAAAGCCACCGTATCGGTTCTGTTTGTGGAGATTTCGATATCCTTCACGATAGCCGGCTTGTTGGATGCCCAAATATCCTGAGCTTTTTTAGGCGAATTTTTACCGCTTTCCACAACATATTCGTATAAAATGACATTCGCCGTATAATTTTCAGCAGCTTTAATGTCAGGTTCCGTATTGCCGGTGTTAAACGTTGCCGTTACCGGAACTTCAATACCTGCCGTTGGCGTGCTGACGACTTGAGTGATCGTCCCCACGTTATTGCCTGTGGAATCAAGCAAATTGACCTCGACAAGATAAGACTTTCCGGCTCCGCCAGGGGTGGCGATCACTCCGGTATTAACCGTCCTTGTTGTTGTGCCGCCGCCGTTGCCGTTCAGCACAGTCGCCGGTTTGATCGTAGCCATATCTCTTGGGCCGTTGTTCAGTACAAACTGCCCCCAATCCACGGTGACCACCCAATTGTATTTTTTGGGATTCTGCTTGTCGTCTACCCGGATCTCCACGTAATTATCGCCGTGTTTGACCATATCGGGATCCAAATAAAGGATGGTCGTATTCCAAGTGTCGTTATTGCCTGACAGGTTGCCGATTTCCCTTATTGTTGGCAGTGTGCTGCCCGGAAGCTTTTGCCCGAAAAAGACGCGGTCCCACTCGCCTTGCTCTTCGTCCACGTCATTGGCACGGATCAACAGCGCAACACTGTCGAGAGGCGGGCTGTCATCCGGGACATTGATATTAAACTCAATGGGCCATTTCGCGTTATTTTGGGCGCCTCCCAGCGGATTTCCTACGGCAATATCCATATCGCCGTCCGCGGAGCCTGTGCCATTAGTTCCCACATTATCACGATCCGTAAGGTAAGAAGCACCCGCTGCTGCGGCTGCAGCCGGAACAGGAGCAGAACCTGCGCCAATCACTGAAGAAACAGCAATGACCGATGCCATAAACGCGGATAACCACTTGCTTTTTTTAAAAATCCTCACTTACTTTCTCTCCCTTCATCAGCAAAACAAACCTTCCTATCACCGCTAGCTGCCTAGCCAACTCCGCACGCAAGCCGCATATGGCGAAGCACTATTCCCCGTATGCTCCTGCACAAATCTCCTCCTTCACCTCAACATGATTCCATGCCCTCCTCCAGTTCCTCAGAACACATCTGCTTCTGCAATTTTCGTAAGGCGGACACAGCAACTGCATATTCATACATATCGTGGGACTTGCACACATGTCAGTATATACAACCGGGCTGACCAAACTCTGACCAAGCTGTTCGACTGCACGAGGCTGGTTATCGTTTGGTCAGTCAAGCGGTATATACTACAATAAGCAGCGTTACATTACGGGGAGGTTGAGAATCTTGATACGCATTCAGTTAGGCGATAAATCCGTACCGGTCATTCTGCCGGAAGTTGTCCAGACAGGCGGGTTTTCTGAAGAGTTGATCCAAACAGTAAAGGAGAAGGTCGGCTACATACAAAAAAAGGACGGCCGCATTCGCGAGTGTTTAAAACACATCACGATAAGCAACCAGCCTTATGGATGGGAGACTGTCTTGAATTTCGGCGATCAAGAAGAAGACACCGTTGTCTTCTGGATCCGCGAACCCCTTGCCAAAAAATAAGAACCTTCTAAGCGAAGCTCCTTGGTGATAATGTGAAAAGGCAGCCCATACTAGCGAGGCTGCCCGTCGTTTCTTCTTATTGTGCCAAAGTTTTTTTCTCGCTTCGTTTCCACTGCATATACCAGTTTGCGATTTCCGGGCCGGGACTGACTCCCGCTTCTTGCTGTAAAATATTTACCAAATATTGGTATTGCGTCTCTACCGATTCCGTATCTTTCATCCGCGCATAAATATTCATCAGTGCCAAAGCGTTGTCCTCCTCCAGCGGGTCCAGCTTTTGGATGCGGTGATATACCGCCAGCGCTTCCGAGTCCATGCCATGCTCATAATAAAACCGCCCTAGCTGGCGGGCATGCTGCATCCAAAGCGCCTTCAGACGCTGGCGTTCCACCTCGGCCCATACATAATTCTCTTCTTCGTAATAGGCTCCTTCATACAGGTCAAGCACTTTTTGGTGTTCGGAAACGTGTTCAAACGAAACACGCGGCAATTGGCGAAGCTGCTCCTCCCATTCCACGGTATCGATGCGAACCTGATGGGTTTCCATAATATAACCATAACTTGAATAGTTGATGGTAATGATTCCTTCCAGATTCGCCTCTTTAAACATACTGCGTATCCGGTGAATGCTGGTATGCAGATTGGCGCTTCCCTTCTGCTCATCCAGATCGGGCCATAACAGCTCCAGCAGCGATTCTTTACTGACCATCCGCTGGCGGTAATGGAATAAATAAGCGAACAATTCCTTAATTTTCGCGGTTCTCCATTTTAACCGTTCGCGTTCGCCGTTATGCTTCTGGATATGCAGCATACCCATGCAGCGAATAAGCATGTGTGCCGGCGGTTTGGGCTTAGGTGTAGAACCGAGGCGCCTCTGAAGGCGGTCAATCGTCTTGTTCAACCGTTCACGGCTGACGGGCTTCATAACGTAGTCCAATGCTTCCAAGCCAAACGCCTTCAGCGCATATTCATTATGCGCCGTCACAAAGACGATTTCCGTCAATGGAGAACACATGCGTATTCGCTCCGTTGCTTGCAACCCGTTCATTTCAGGCATATGTATATCGATAAAAACTACATCCGGCCGTTGTATTGCAATTTGGCTGACGGCCTCTTCGGCATTCATAAACCGGCCGATCACTTCACAATCATCCAGTTCCAGAAGCTGCTTCTCCAGTTTGATCAAAGCCAAACGTTCGTCATCCACCAACACAATTCTCATGTACGCACATCCTTTAATTTCCTTGATTCACCGATTCATCCCAATATGGTTCATTATAGCAGCTGATATTGGATAGGCATACGCAAAATGGAACAGCCTCTATCGATCGCGCTCTTTCGCCGGCACCTTCAGTTCCATCGTATTCGCTGACGATGGCAAATTGCCGCTGTCCGATCTCCCCACCGGCTTCGATTGGGACGTAAACAAACCTTCTTAATCTTATATCGGAATTTCGCTTGCATTGTATTACGTTATTAACCAACGGCTTCTAAAATATGTAAAAGCCAGCGCATCGCACCGGCTTCTGCATGGATCAGCGATCTACGCGTCTTCGTATGATGCATGCCGGCCTAAGATGACAACCACTCCGCGTTTGCAGTATGATGATTGAATAACATCAACTTGCTATGGAGTGGCATTGCCAAATGAATAACCTTCCGATCGAACAGGTGCTGCCCGAGCTGCAGCATCATCTCGCAAAAAACGCTAACGCCGTGCTCGTAGCGGCTCCCGGGGCAGGCAAAACAACACGTGTCCCGCTGGCGCTGCTGAACGAGCCGTGGCTCGCCGGGCGCCGCATCTTGATGCTGGAGCCGCGCAGATTGGCCGCCAGAACGGCGGCGCGTTATATGGCATCGCTATTGGGAGAGCAAGTCGGCGAAACCGTAGGGTACCGCGTTCGTCAAGACAGCAAAACCGGGCCGAACACACGCATCGAGGTAATTACCGAAGGGGTGTTGACCCGAATGCTGCAGGAGGATCCGGCGCTGGAGCAGGCGGGCATCGTCATTTTTGACGAATTCCATGAGCGCAGCCTTCACGCCGACTTGGGCTTGGCGTTGTGCCTGCAATCGCAAGAGCTGCTGTCCGGGGATTTGAAGCTGCTTGTCATGTCGGCGACCTTGGAAGCCGAGCCGGTTGCCGCGCTGATGAACGATGCGCCCATCATCCGAAGCGAAGGGCGCGCTTACCCCGTTGAGACACATTATATAAGCAGGCGCCCCGACGAGCGCCTCGAATCCGCCGCGGTTCGCACCATCGCTGAAGCGATGCGCCAAGAACCGTCCGGCGATATGCTTGTGTTTTTGCCCGGCACGGGAGAAATCCGCCGCGTACAGGAACGGCTCTCCGAGCTGCGGCTCGACGCATCCGTTCAGGTGCATCCGCTGCACGGCAGCTTGACCTCGGAGGAACAAGATGAAGCGATATCGCCCGCGCCGGCGGGACACCGTAAAATCGTGCTGGCCACCTCCATTGCGGAGACCAGCTTGACCGTGGAAGGCGTGCGTATCGTGGTCGACTGCGGGCTCAGCCGTATCCCCCGGTTCTCGCCGAGAACCGGAATGACGCGGCTGGAGACCGTACCGGTCTCCAGAGCTTCGGCCGACCAGCGGCGCGGCCGGGCGGGACGTCTCGGCCCCGGCGTCTGCTGGCGGCTGTGGAGCGAACAGGAGGACCGCCGCCTCGCCGAGCGGAGCAGCCCGGAAATGCTGGAGGCCGACCTCGCGCCGCTGATGCTTGAGCTGGCGGCTTGGGGCACGGCGGATCCGACCGAGCTGCGCTGGCTGGATCCGCCTCCCGCAGCCGCCTGCGGGCAAGCGCGCGAGCTGCTGCGCCGGCTCGGCGCCTTGGACGGCCGCGGCGCGCTCACCGCGCACGGCCGCCGCATGGCCGGGCTGGGGCTGCATCCCCGCCTCGCCCACATGATGGTGCAGGCCATTCCGCTCGGACTCGGCGGAATGGCCTGCGAGATCGCCGCGCTGCTCGGCGAGCGCGACGTGCTCAAGGGCGCCGGCGCAACGCCGGACGCCGATGTGCGCCTGCGGCTGGAGGCGCTGCGCAAAGCCGCCGGCAGCGGCCGTCCGCCCCGGCAAGGGGCCGGCTCGGCGCCAGCGCCTGCGGAAGCGGCGGCCGCCGCGCACTTCGCCGGCGGCTTCAGCGTCGACACAGCCGCTTGCCGCCGCGTGCGGCAGGAAGCCGACCGCTGGAAGCAGGCGCTCCAGCTGCCGCTTCGCGCCGATGCCTCCGGCGTGGACGCCTGCGGGCTGCTGCTTGCGTTTGCGTATCCCGACCGCATCGCCCAGAGCCGGTCCACCGGCCGGTTCCTGCTCAGCAGCGGACGCGGGGCGATGTTCGCTACGCTGCAGCCGCTGGCCGCCGAGCCGTATCTGGTCGCCGCCGAGCTCGACGATCAAGGCGCGGAAAGCCGCATCCATCTGGCCGCCCCTGTCACGCTGGCCGAGCTGGAGCAGCACTTCTCCTCGCACATCGAGCAAGAGGAGCTTGTCGTTTGGGACCGCGCCGCGCAAGCGGTGCGCGCCCGCAAACGGCTGCGGTTCGGCGCGCTGCTGTTGAAGGAAACACCGTTGGCCAAGCCGGATCCGGAAGCGGTCGCCGGCGCCTTGCTGCAAGGTATCGCGGAAGAAGGGCTGCGTGTGCTGCCTTGGTCCAAAGCGGCGAGGCAGTTGCAGCAGCGGCTCCAATTCATGCACGAAGTGGACCGCGAGTGGCCCAACGCATCCGACGAAGCGCTGATAGCCGGTTTAGCTGATTGGCTTGCCCCTCATCTATCCGGCATGAAAAGCTTCGCCGACCTGACGCGGCTCCACCTTTCCGATGCGCTCGCGGACATGCTGGATTGGAAGCAGCGCAGAGAACTTGACGAATACGCGCCAACGCATATGGCCGTCCCCAGCGGCTCGCGGGTCGCCATCGATTATACCGATCCGTGCTCGCCGGTGCTGGCCGTTCGACTGCAGGAAATGTTTGGTCTCGCCCAAACGCCCAGAATCGGCCGCGGCCATGTTCCGCTTACGCTGCATTTGCTTTCTCCGGCGATGCGGCCCGTACAAGTGACGCAAGATTTATCCAATTTTTGGAAAAATACATATTTTGAGATTAAAAAAGATCTCAAGGGCCGTTATCCGAAGCATTATTGGCCGGATGACCCGACTGCCGCCCAACCGACAAACCGGGTTCGTCCGAAACCTCAGTAAACCCGCTTGCCTGCGGGCTGCCGTTATATGCAAAAAAGCTTCCCGAACCGCCGCTGCATGCGGGGCCGGAAGCTTTTTTTGCTTTGATTTTGTACCTTGAATGTAAATACGTCTCCCGCGGTCTTACGCCTTGAAACCAAGCAGCGTAATATCGTCGCGCTGCGGCTCATCGCCCATATAATGCTTAAGCTGCGACCGGAACTCTACCTCTTGTTCGGTGAGCGGTTTTTCCCCGCACGACCGAATCAGCTCCGCAAAACGCTGCTTTCCGAAGGAGTAGTTTTTCTCGCCGCCATTCTGGTCCAAATATCCGTCGGTAGTCATATAAAACGAGGTGCCGTTCTCCAATTGCAGCCTTGTATTCGTGAACTGGAACGCACTTGTCGTTTTGCGGCTGCCTACACTCTTCCGGTCGCCGCTTACCGTCTTCAGTTCAGTTCCGTATTTTGCAAACAGCGAACATTTGGCTCCCGCAAACACGAGATGGTCATTGCGTACCAGGCAGATCCCGATATCCAGCCCGTCGTCCGAGAACGGATCGCCCTGATCCCGTTTCATCATCTGTTTGATCACGGCATTTAACTTGCCGATAATTAGCGCCGGGTCGTCATCATTTTCCGATTCCACAATCAGATTCAAGATCGATACGGCCAGCATCGTCATCAGCGCTCCGGGCACTCCATGGCCGGTACAGTCGCCGACAGCAATAAAATACCCGCTGCGGGCCTGCTTGGCCCAGTAGAAATCCCCGCCGACGACGTCACGCGGCTTCCACAACAAGAAGTGCTCCTTCAAGAATCCGTCCAAAATCTGCTTGGAAGGCAGAATCGCTTCCTGTATTCGCTGAGCGTAATCGATGCTATCGGTCAGCTTCAGTGTCTGCTCCTTCAGCTGCCTTGTTCGTTCGCTGACAAGCCGCTCAAGCTGTTCGTTAAGCTCCAACGCCCGTTTGTACGGATTGGCCAAATAACGCGAAATCACAAAAAACAGGAACGTCATCACCACAATACAGATGCCTGTCGCAAGCCAGGTATGCAGCTTTACCTTCTCCAGAAACGATACCGTCTCGCTCCTGTCGATTTGGAACAGCAGCTCCCAATTAGTCGATTTGAGCGGATAACCGATCAGATCAACAATCTCGCCGCGATCGTTGGTATACTCCAGCACCTGCGGACCTGCTGCAATGCTGCCGGTCCCAATCCCGATTCCTTTTACCACGGAATCCGGAATAAACCCGGAGATCATTTTCCCGTCATGCGCAACATTGTCGGAAAGGCTGATTTTTCCGGTATTGTCGACTAGCCATAAGTGGCTGCTCTGACCGTATTTGTACTTTGCAAATTCATCGGACAAGCTCTTCAGGTTCATCCCGACGCCGGCAACGCCGGACGGATGTTTCGGATCGCCCATCATCACATTGATAAAGGCAAACGTATCTTCACGTTTATCATTATAATCAATAAACATCTCCAGCTGACGCTGCTTCCCCAGAAAATCAAAAAACCAGCGGTTCAGCGGATTTGCGGGATCCATCGTATCGACAATACGTCCTTCTTCTGTCCAATAATGCCGCGTCAGCGTACTGACAATAAAAGCATTGCTGTAATCGAACCCTTTGGCCAATCTGGCCAGCTTCTCTATCGAATGTTTGCCCATCTGCTCGTCGGTTTCCCCGTTTTGCAGCCAGGCGATAATTTCGGGGTCCTGAGCCAGCAGCAGAGAAGATTCCATAGCCCGCTGCATGCGCCCGTCGACCTTTGAAGCAACCGATTCGGCTATATATAGCAAATCCTTCTGCTTCAGCTTTTTGACGACCTCATTTTCCGTCAGCACGTACACAATCGAACCTGCAAGCAGAATCGACATGACGATAATGATGCTGGCTAACATAACAACTCGCATTACGCCCCGATCACGGGAAATCATCATTTTCCGCTCCCTTTGAATCTCCCGTTTTGCAGTCGTTTGGCCGGAAGGGTAAAATAAACCGTACTGCTTCCCTCGATGCCATCCGGTGCCGGAATTATCCCGATATTCCCTTCGTGCCGGAGCACGATAATTTTGGCAATCGCCAGACCCAGCTCGGTTCGCCTGAAACGGTCAAGCTGCATCGACGGCAGAGGCGTTTCCTCGAACCCCCCACCGCCATCCGTAATGGACACCGTCACCGTATGTCCCGGCTCATCCCGCTCGTCCTGATCGGTCAACGCGCCTTCCTTCACATCCACCTGAATATGGATGTTTCCGTGGTCCGGAGTCCGTTTCATCGCGTAAGCGATCAAGTGATGGACAGCCTGCCCCAGCCTTGTAGGATCGTAGCTCAGGCGCAATCCTTCAAATTCGGACAGATCGGGCTGGCGGGTTAAGGTCAAACGAAACCCTTCACCCGACACATCGGACTCCGCTTTTTGCAGCAAATCCTGCAATTGATGAAGCGAGCAATCCATCAGCGTCAGCCGTGTCTGGCTAGATTCCAGCTTGGAAATTTCAAACAAATCGTCGATCAAGTGATTCACATAAGTAGACTTATCGTAGACCAGCTGCAAATAATGCGAGCTTGGCTCGATGATGCCGTCAAGCATCGCCTTGACATACCCTTGAACGGAGGTCATCGGCGTGCCCAGCTCATGCGATATGTCCGTGATGAGCTGCCTGCGGGCCTTCTCCATCTGGCGGAGCTGCTCGTTAATCCGCGACATTTCGCTTTCTTGCCGCTTCAGGCTTTTGCCTTGTATATCGCTGATATTAAAAATTTTCATGGATAACTTCAGCAGCCGCTCGTAATGCCCGATCAACTCCTGAAAGGGCTCCTGCAGCTCATTGCCCTCTTGCCGGTTATCCTCTAATGACTGCTTAGCCGATCTTAGCGCATTGATTTCGAGTTCGAACAACCCACGGTTCGATTTTGTCATCTGAATCAATCCTCAGGAAGAAAAATAATATCAAACGGAAGCTCGAGATCTTCCTTAAATTCTTCCGCGCATTCGATTTCGCTTTCGTTGTCTTCACGGCAGTACCATTGGATGTAAATGCGCTTCCCTTGCAGGAACGCATCGTTGAAACGGTCCAGCAGCATCATGACGCATTTCGCGCTGCTTGTGTTGATGTAAGGCAAATTCAGCAAAATACCCGTTTCTTCAGCTCCCGATACGGATAAATACCGGTCCACCCAGGCAAATATAGGCTCGTAGAATTTAAAAGCATTCTCCGGATAAGATTGTCCCTGAAGGGCAAGCACATGCTTGCTTATATCAAAGCGCACCTCCGGCGTGCTTTTGGTTTGTTCAATAAACAGCGATTCCATCGATGAACCCTCCTTGCCATTAAACGACGGCTTCTAGTGTGAAAAAAGAATATTGAGCGTCAATGCCGGTAATTGTGTACTTTAATGGCTGCGTCGACTTTCTGGCGATTTCGATCAATCCGATCCCCGCGCCCAAGCTATCCTCCGGCTGCGGCTGTCTAATCTTGCTTTTATACAGCGCCTTCAGCTCCGCTTTATTTAGAGGCTGTATTTGCAGCAGCAGGGACTGCAGCTGCTCTACATCGCTGTTGCATACCCGGTTGCCGGAACAGACATAATTGCCGATATCCGTTTTGCCGATGGCCACGATGCTCGAATGCACGACATGTTCGTAGAATTCGCCGCCAAGCTTGGTATTGCAGTAGTTTTTAATATTTTGCGTCTGCTCCACAAAAATGGAAAATATATCATAAACGTTGGATTTCAGATGATTTTCCGTTTCCATATATTGCTTAACTGCCTCGCCAAGCTCTTCGATGATGCCTTGGGTTAATTTCCCAGAAAAGCATATCAGCAGCCCCTGGCGCTCCAGTAAGGTCTGCAGCTCGAGCAATTGATTGTGCATCGCCTCGTCCTCCCGGTAAATAAATTAATATGATGTAAATTGTATCATTTCTCACAGTTTATCATAGTAAAAATAACGTCAAGTAGATTAAATAAATTTAGAGACTAGTTTTCTGCGGCTCCGGATGAATTAAACTTATAACCGATCCCCCGGATGTTTTGAATATACCGCGGGAACTGCGGATTGGCCTCGATTTTCCGGCGTATGCTGCTAATATGAACCAGTACGGTCCGCGTGTCCGAATTGCTCTCCACTCCCCAGATGGCGCGGTAAAGCTCCTCTGCGGTGAACACTTGATTCGGATTTTGCGCCAAAAAGACAAGCAGCTGCATTTCCTTGGCGGACAAAGTCACTTGATCTTTATTCACAAAAACGCAAAATTGCGTCAGATCGATTTCGAGACCTTCGAAAGAAATCAGCTTTCTTTTGTGCTCGGCTTTTTTCTCCGCCTGCCAAGCACGGTGGAAAATCGGCGCCCGCCTCAGGTTCGCCTGAACCCGCGCAACAACAACGACCGGATCAAACGGCTTGACAATGTAATCATCCCCGCCCAGCTCAAGTCCTTGGACGATATCGTCGGAATCTTTGCGGCAGCTAATAAAAATAATCGGCACATTCGACATTTTCCGAATCGCCTTGCACACCTCAAAACCGTCGATCCCGGGCAAATAAATATCCAGCAGCACCAGCTCCGGCTTTTCCTCTTCCAACAGCCGCAAGCCTTCTTCTCCGCTTACAGCCGAAATCACCTGAAATCCGCCGCTTCGCAAATACAATCTGATCAACTCGCGGATTTCCTGATCGTCTTCCACCAACAATATACGTTCATCTGCCACTTAATCCACCTCCAATTTTAACAGCTCGGCAGGGAGCGTAAACCGAAACGTGCTTCCCTTGAGCGGCTCGCTTTCGACGGTCAGTTGTCCCCCGTGGTAAGCGATGATTTCCTTGGCAATGGCCAGCCCTAATCCGCTTCCGCCAGCGTTGTAATGCGATGTGCTGGCATTTTTATAAAAACGGTCGAATACATGCGGCAGTTCATCTTGTTCCATGCCAACTCCCGTATCGGAGACGCTGACCGTCAGTTCTCCTTTTTCCGCGCTATTTTCCATCGAAAATTCGCCGGTAATGCGGATCAGACCGCCGGCCATCGTAAATTTAATGGCGTTATATACAAGGTTGCCGACAACTTGCTGAATTCGCAATGGGTCAATAAGCAGCAGCACCAGACGGTTATCCGGCAGGCCGGAAATGTGCGTCATCTCGAACTGGATGTCCTTTTTCTCGACATCGTATTGAAATTCCCGAAAATAGCGCTCGAACAACTCCTCCGCGGCAACCTCCGCCATCTGAAAACTGGCTTTGCCTGTCTCCAGCTTGCTCAAATCGAATAAATCCTGAATAAGCCTGTTGACCATAATAACTTTATCATAAATCATGCCGATATATTTATCGTCCTGTGGCCTGATAATTCCGTCGAGCAGCGCCTTTAAATAACCTTGAACGGCTGTCATCGGAGTGCCCAGCTCGTGCGAAATATTGGCGATAATCTGCCTCCGGGACGATTCAATTTGTTTCATATGGCTGTTGGCATCGCGCAGCTGCCTGTTCATCTGCTCCAGCGCTTCCGTCCGTTCGCGGATTTTATCCTCCAGCGTCAGGTTCACTTCCACCAGTTCCCTGGAAACACTTTCCACCTTATAGTAGGCATTGGAGTATTTCAAAGCGACAACAACCGTTTGTGTAAATAAAAACACCATGACGCCGTAAGCCGAAAAATCGATCGACTGGATGTAGTTATTGTAATACAAAACATCATTCATGATTGCGATATTCATCACAATGCCCCCGATGCCGTTAAGCCATGCGCCCTCGCGCCCGAGCACCGTAGCTTTCAGGAACACGTAACACAAGTACACGAATTCGAAGATCGTGAACAATTGAAAAGCAAATAAGGTTTGGGTGAAAAAGTGTACGGGCAGCACAATAACCGAAAGTGAAAACAGACCTCCAACCGCCAAGAAACAATAAATGAGGCGACGGTTGACATCGCGCGGGTAAAGGTTCAGAACGTACCATGAAAAGTAGGGAATACCGAAATAAGGAGCCAAATATTCAATTTTGACCGCTAATTCCCAGTCAAATTCCGGCCAGAACCGCACGAGCAGCGTGTCGCCGAGCAGCAGCGTGCGCAAGGCGAGCAATATACAGGTCACGCCTACAGCTAGATCCAGCGTATTATATTTTCGAAAGGAGACCAGACTGAGGTGATAGAAACCCAAGGTGAGCATAGCTATAGCCACGAATCCTTGAACGGCCATATTTTTCTCGCGCAGCAGCATGATATCGGCGCTGTTGCCAAAGGTCAAGGGCGACCACAGCCCGCCTTTGCGCTGAACGAAGTTGGATACTTGAATAACAATCTCATTCATCCCGCCATTCGCCTCGAAATAGACGACTTTGGCATAATTTTTCGGCTTCATGCTGTCGCGGTCGGTTCCGACAACGCCGTTTCCGTCGAGCTGTTTTCCGTTGATCCACAGCTTATATGCGGAGGCCGCGGCAGGAATATACAGCGCTTTAATGGTATCCTGCTCCGCGGCATCAAGCATGATGCGCAAGCGGTAGGTCGCGTAACCTTCCTGGTTGCTGGCCGGATTGTTCGTGCCGCCCCATACACGGGGGACGCTCATCATACTTCCTTGGGGCAGCACTTTGGAAGAATCTTCTTTAAAATCGGCCGGTTCCAAAAACGCATTCCAATAAAATTGCCAATCCCCGTTTAAATGGATCGTTCCTTGCTCTTTGAAGTCCCAATATGACGCATTCAGCACGCCTTCCGCCGCCATAGGCATCGTTCTTGTTTCCGCGGCGAAAACCGGCAAACATGCAGACAACATTAGCAAACATAATCCCACTGTCAGCCATATCCACTTTTTCATCGACAAAAATCCTTATATTTTTAATAGCTTACTCTAAATAATAACAAATCGGCCTAAAGTCGTGAAGCAATTATTTTACAACGCTCAATTCGGCTGCAGCCGTTAAAAAAGAGCTCCCGCCTATACAGACGGAAGCTCCAATACGTTATCGGGTTTTATACCCGGCTTCTTCTTATTGTTACGGATTCGCCGCCAATTCCCCAGTTGTCCGTATCCACTTCATCGATAATGACAAATGTCGACTGTGGATTTTTGCCCAGCACATTGGCAAGCAGTTCCGTTACCCCGCGGATCAGTTGTTCTTTCTGGTCGGCGGTTGCACCTTCTTTAGTAATTTTAATGTTGACGTACGGCATGTTTCTTCTCTACCTCCATCCGGTTGTTGGACCATAGGTCTTGCTCAAGGCTTAATTGTAACGCAGCGTTCACCTAAAGAGCAATCCCAATATAATGCAATTCAGGGGCGGTAATCCTCATAACCGGCCTTGCCGCGGGATAAGTGGATGGTTCTCTCTCATTTCCCGTATGAAAGCTTGCGGAAGCGGGCAATCTGCCGATAATCGCGGTTTCTCTCCCATCAATCACAGTTAATTTTGACACCGGTGCTGCTTATGTCCAAGCAGCCTGCTTCGGCTTATGTATAACCGGCCAGACATTTCGCTGTCGCTGCCGGCGGAAGGGGCCGGAGGGGCCGTCGTAAAGGCCCCTTCAACATGCGGGTGAACGATCTCTTCCTGTTCCATGAACCGGCCTGTCCCCGCCAGCTTATTTGCGGGCGATCAGAATACCGCTGCCGAGATTCTCGCGGTGCTCCACGATCAAATCGTCGTGTTTCAGCACAGTTTGCCATATGCGAAAGTCGGTAATCGTTCCGGCATCGGGAAATTGAAAATGATCCGGAATTTCATCGGTCATGTTTTCCGCAAAGCGGATTAATCCCGATACCTCGCTGCTTTTAAAACCTGTGGAGCCAAGCAAACGAAGCCACTCCGCCTCCGAATAAGCGGACTCCATGCCGAAGAAACGGTACACAGCGGTAAGGCTTTCCTCATCAAGGGGCCTGGTGATCATCACTTCTCTGTCGTAGAGCACCCCTCCCGGAGCGAGCACGCGGTAATATTCGCTCAGCGCTTTTTCCGCATTGACAAAATTGGTAACCGATTCGGCAAAAACGACGTCAAATGTCTCGTTCTCAAAAGGAAGCGCGGCCGCATCGCCATGAACGAATTGAACGTCGAGTCCTTCCGCATTCGCCCGCAGCGCCGCTTTTTTCAACATATCCTGACGTATATCGAGACCGACCATCCGGCAGCCCATTTTTGCCAAATAACATGTAGTCCTGCCTGTACCGCAGCCCACTTCAAGCACGCGGGCGCCTGCAGGAATAGGAAATTGCTCCAGCTGCGACAACGTGGCCGCAAAACCTCCGGGATGCGCGCTGCCAATGCCCAGCGCCGACAGCATGTCGAGATATTCCATCTTGCTTACCCCTCTCCTGAATAGTGACAAATTATCATATGAAAAAAAATGGGTTCCGATATGGGTAAGAGCCCCTATGAAGGATGTCCCGGGCAATTGTTTTTGACAAAACGGGAAATTCCCCGCCGGACCGGCCGAAATATGAAGAAAGCCCCCGGGAGCAGAGGAGATGGAGACTTCCTCGTTTCGCGGAGGCTTATGTTCCATGGCTTAATGAACGCCATGTGGAAGTAAATCCGGAATTAGATCAAGAAACCAGCAGAAAGAACGATAACCAGCAGGATGAAAAGAACCAAGATTACCCCTGTGCTTGTAAATCCGCCGCCATATCCGCATGCTCCCATGTTCAAAACCTCCCTCATTTCAGGATACTGCACTATATGCCATGACATTATGTTTGTGTAGGGCTAATGTCCCTAGGGTATGCGCACAAAATTAAATAAACGCCTGTAAGGCGGCTTCGGACAAAACAAAAAGCACCCGCAAACGGATGCTTAAGTGCGATTCTATAAGGCCGGACTGACGACATTTTGCGGTTTGCCTTGCAAAAAGCAGTTCACATTATCCGCGGCCGTCTCCATGAGGCGGGTTCGCGCCTCGCGGGTCGACCAGGCGATATGCGGCGTAATCAAGCAATTGCGGGCTCCGATCAACGGATTTGCCGTTCGCGGAGGCTCCTCGCTGAGCACATCCAAAGCGGCGCCGGCGATGATCCCTTCGTTTAAGGCGTCGGCCAGATCCTGGTCGTTGATGAGCGGTCCGCGCGCCGTATTCACCAACAGCGCCGATTTCTTCATCAGCCGGAGCGTATCGCGGTTCACAATTCCTTTTGTATCCGCTGTAAGCGGACAATGCAAGCTGAGCACGTCGGATTCCGCAAATAACCGCTCCATACTTAAAGCCCGGGCGTCGCCGAATTCGGCGGGCAGCGGTTTGCCGCGGTCGGGAACGGCAATGCGCATGCCAAACGCCTGCGCAATCCGCGCCGTTTGCTGGCCGATCAAACCAAAGCCGATAATGCCCAGCGTTTTTCCAGACAACTCAATCAGCGACGACTTGGTGAAACACCAATCGGCGCTGCGGCCCCACTCGCCGTCTCTGACCGCGTCGCTGTGCAGCCCTGCCCTGTGGCATAACTCCAGCAGCAGCGCAAAGGTAAACTGGGCTACCGAAGACGTGCCGTAGCTGGGGATATTCGACACGACGATACCCCGCTTTGCGGCCGCATTCACATCGATCACGTTATAGCCGGTCGCCAGAACGCCAATGTATTGTAATCCCGGCAATTGGTCCAGCGCGTTTTCTCCAATCACTGTTTTGTTGCTTAGCAGAATCTCCGCGCCTCTTGCGCGGTCAAGCAACTGATCGGGAGAAGTGCGCTCGTACACTTCAAGCTCGCCGAACCCCTCAAACACGTTCCAGTCGAGATCGCCCGGATTCAGCGTATAACCGTCCAACACGACAATTTTCAAGATTAGCTACTCCCTCCGGCATGATGGTACAAGGAATCAACTCTATTATGCCACAAGGCCGGCGGCTTCCATAGCATTTTTTGGTATAATGGTGACGATCATAAATTCGAGGTGAATATGCTGAAAACCAAAACTCTGCTTGCCAAAGCCACAATGTTGCTAGCCTGCGCCGCGGCGATTTCCTCCTGCTCGAAAGAAAAGCCGCCCGGCAGTCCGACCGAAACCGCCATCCGGATGAAACAAGCCGTGACGTTTAACGAATATGACCGGTTTCAAGCGCTTTTTATGGAACAAAGAAAATCGCAAGCTTCCCGGGAATTATTCGAACAGCTAAAAGCCACAAATGGCGCCAAAGCCGACTTTAAGTCTTACACCTTAGTTACGATGGAAAACGGGGAGATGCTGCTGGTAAACCATACCCCAGACAATACATTTCAAATTCAAGATGTCATCAAGGTCCCCGACAATATGAAATCTTTTTTTCAAAACCTTAACCGGTAAAAGCAGCAAAAGCGCCGCGGCCGCTTCGCAAATATCCAGTCCCCAACTCCCGTCATCAAGCCGCAACTTAACGAAAAAAACCGGCTTTCCTGCCGAGGCCGCTACTTCCCGGAAAAGGGGCACCAGGGTGTCCTCCTTCCGGGTCATGCAGCTCGGGCAGAATAGCCGGTTTTATGTCATTTATGAAACGTAGGCCGCAGCTTAAATATGCATCGGGTGGCCAAGAGCGACTTCCGCCGCTTCCATCACCATTTCGCCTAATGTCGGATGCGCATGAATCGTCAGCGCCACATCTTCCAGCGTTGCGCCCATTTCAATAGCCAGCGCCATTTCCGCAATCAGGTTCGAGCTTTCGGTGCCGACGATTTGCGCGCCAAGCAGCAGGCCCGTCTCTTTGTCGCCGACCAGCTTGACGAAACCTTCCGGCGATCCGACGGACAAGGCGCGGCCGTTCGCCACGTAAGGGAACTTGCCGACCGCCACCGTGTGGCCTGCAGCTTTCGCTTCAGTTTCGCTTAAGCCAACGCTGGCGATTTCCGGATCGGAGAAAACAACCGCCGGGATACACTTGTAATCGATCACGCTGGTCAGTCCGGCGATCACTTCCGCCGCTACCTTGCCTTCGTAAGACGCTTTATGCGCCAGCGCAGGACCCGGAACAATGTCGCCGATCGCATAGATGTGCGGGATGCTGGTTTGGCATTTGTCGTTGATTTTGATCAAACCGCGGTCGGCCATCTCCACCTTGATCAGGTCGAGTCCGAAGTCGCCGTCGGTGTTCGGGCGGCGTCCGACAGTAACCAGCACGTAATCGGCCGTTACTTTCTTCTCTTCGCCTTTCACGGTGAACGTGACAGTGACGTCGTCAGCCGTCTTCTCGCAACCTTGCGCAAGCGCCTCGGTGAATACTTCGACGCCGGCGTTTTTCAGGTTTTTCGCTACCAGCTGGGAAAACTCTTTTTCGAAGCCTGGCAGGATCGTAGCGGAACCTTCCAGCACGGTTACCTTTGTGCCGAATTTAGCATACGTTTGACCCAGCTCGATGCCGATATAGCCGCCGCCGATGACAACCATGCTTTTCGGAATTTCGTTTAAGGAAAGCGCTTCGGTGGAGGACAAGATCCGTCCGCCGTAAGGGAATGCCTTAAGTTCGATCGGTCTGGAGCCGGTAGCGATGATGCAATGATTAAACTTGTAACGCGCCGTAACGTTGTCGTTAAATACACGCGCTTCGTTTTCATTGATAAACATCGCTTCGCCGTAGAACACTTCGATTTTATTTTTTTTCATCAAAGCGCCGATGCCGCGGCTGCCGGTCATTTGTTCGATGATGCCGTTTTTCCATTCCTGCACCTTCGTAAAATCAATCTTTACGCCTTCGGCGGTAATGCCGATATCCGAAGAATGCTGGGCTGTTTCATATTTATGAGCTGCGCTGATCAGTGCTTTGGACGGAATGCAGCCGCGGTTCAGACAAACGCCGCCGAGCCGATCCTTCTCTACCAGCAGCACGCTTTTGCCAAGCTGTGCAGCCTTGATGGCAGCAACATAGCCGCCAGGTCCGCCGCCAATCACCAGCACGTCGATTTCTACAGAAGCGTCGCCTACAACCATTGCTTTATACCTCCATCACAAGCAGCTCCGGATCTGCGAGCAGCTGTTTAATATAGTTCAAGAAGTTTTGCGCCGTTGCTCCGTCGATAATGCGGTGATCGAAGCTAAGGCTGAGCGCCATTACAGGTGCAATCACGATTTCGCCGTTTTTCACAACCGGTTTTTCACTGATACGGCCTGTGCCAAGAATCGCCACTTCCGGGAAATTGATGATCGGCGTAAAGAACATGCCGCCGGCGGAGCCGATGTTCGTAATCGAGATCGTCGAACCTTTAATTTCGTTTGGAGCCAGCTTGCCTTCGCGGCCGCGAGCTGCCAAATCTTTGATTTGCGCTGCGATGGTCCAAATGTTTTTGCGGTCGGCGTCGGCTACAACCGGAACGATCAAACCTGCCTCGGTGTCCGTGGCAATACCGATGTTGTAGTATTTTTTATAAACGATTTCGTTTGCTTGCTCGTCAAGCGTAGCGTTAAGCGCCGGGAACTGGCGTGCCGCGGCTACGAGCGCCTTCACGATAAACGGCAAATAAGTCAGCTTGACGCCTTTTTTCTCGGCGGTCGGTTTCGCTTTTTCACGCAGCTTGACAAGCAAGGTCACGTCGACCTCGTCCATCAATGTTACGTGCGGAGCCGTGTAAGCCGATTTGACCATCGCATTGGCAATCGCCTTGCGCATGCCCTTCAACGGCACGCGCTCTTCGATGCGCTCTCCCGGAGCGGCCTGCACTGCCGGTGCAGTCGCTGCACCCGCTGCTGCTGTGCTTGCTGCCGGCGTTTCCGCCGCTGCATCGGCCACAGCCGCTGCGCCGCCGCCTGCCGCAAACGCAAGCACGTCCTCGCGTGTCACGCGGCCGTTTTTGCCGGTTGCGCGCACTTGCGCCAGCGGCACGCCTTGCTCGCGTGCGAACTTGCGCACGCTTGGCGTTGCGAGCACTTGCTGCGCCGTGCCCGCGCTATCTGCTGCCGGGGCGCTTGACGCCAGCGGCGTGTCGATCTTGCTGGCGGCCACATTTGCCGCCACCGCGCTGCCCACCGGCTCCACGGCCGATGGTGCCGGAGCCGCAGGAGCGGCCGCCGGTTCGGCGTGTCCGCCGCCATGCGCTTGCACAGGGATTTCGCCTTCGGCGTCAATCACGGCAATCACGTCGCCGATCGTGCAGACGGTGCCTTCGCTTACCTTGATGTCGACAATTTTGCCGGCGACGGGGGATGGCACCTCGACTACCGATTTGTCGTTTTGTACTTCCATTATGATCGTTTCATCGTCAACCTTGTCGCCCGGTTTAACCAGCCACTTGACGATTTCCCCTTCATGAATGCCCTCGCCGAGCTCGGGGAACCGGTATTCAAAGATCGCCACGGTTCATTACCTCCTATTACTGAAATGCCTGATCGGCCCGAATGTGAAAATTAAAAATCAAGAACTTTATTTAAACCGGCGATAATCGACGTTGGGCTTGGCAGCCATTGATCTTCGATTTGCGAGAACGGATATATCGTATCCGGCGGAGCAACACGAAGCACCGGCGCTTCCAGATGCAGAATCGCTTTTTCGTTGATTTGGGCGATCACTTCCGCAGCGACGCCGGATGTTTTTTGCGCTTCCTGCACAACGATCGCGCGGTTTGTTTTCTTAATCGATTCGACAATTGTATCGATATCCAGCGGCATCAGCGTGCGCAGGTCAATCACTTCTACCTTCACGCCACGTTGTTTTTCGATCTCTTCAGCCGCTTTCAGCGAAGTGTGCACCATTGCGCCGTACGTGATGATGGTAGCGTCTTTGCCTTCGCGGACAACGTTTGCTTTGCCGATCGGCACTGTGTATTCGCCTTCCGGCACTTCGGCGCGGAACGAACGGTACAAGTTCAGGTGCTCCATGAAAAATACCGGATCATTATCGCGGATCGCGGAAATGAGCAGTCCTTTTGCATCGTACGGGTTGGAAGGCACAACAACCTTGATACCCGGCGTTTGCACAAGCAATCCTTCAAGCGGGTCGGTATGCAGCTCTGCCGCTTTTACTCCGCCGCCAAACGGGGTGCGGAATACGATCGGAGCTTGATAGCGGCCGCCGGAACGGTAACGCAAACGTGCAGCCTGCACGCAAATTTGGTCCATTGCTTCATAAATAAAACCGACAAACTGAATTTCCGCAATCGGTCTGAAACCTTGAGTAGCCAAACCAACCGCCATACCGCCGATCGCCGATTCAGCCAGCGGCGTATCGAATACGCGCTCTTCCCCGAATTCGCCTTGCAGTCCTTCCGTCGCACGGAATACGCCGCCGACTTTACCTACGTCTTCCCCAAATAAAAGCACGTTTGGATCGCGCTGCAGCTCTACGCGCATAGCATCCTTTATCGCTTGAATCATTGTCATTTGAGCCATGACTTACTTCTCCCCTTTACCCAAGAACTCGGCTTTTTGCTCTTCCAAATGCTGAGGTGTCGTTTCAAACATGCTGTCGATCAGACCAGGGACAGTCATTTTTTCGATTTCCTCGGCTTTTTTGATATGCTCGGCAACCGTTGCTTTCGCTTCTTCGATCACTTGGTTCTCTTCTTCTTCCGTCCACAGACCTTTGGAGGTCAGCAGCACACGCAAGCGGTGAAGCGGATCTTTAAGCTCCCACTCTGCCGTTTCTTCTTTCGTACGGTATTTGGAAGGATCGTCTCCCGACATGGAGTGCGGCAGGAACCGGTAAGTCAGCGCTTCGATCAGCGTAGCGCCTTCTCCATTACGCGCTCTTTCAGCAGCGTCTTGAACTGCCTTTGTCACAGCCAACACGTCCATACCGTCGACTTGCACGCCGCGGATACCTGCGGCAACCGCTTTGTGCGCAACCGATTCGGCAGCCGTTTGCTTGGCGAACGGAGTCGTAATTGCATAACCGTTGTTTTGCACCATGAAAATAGCCGGCAGTTTAAAGGCGCCCGCAAAGTTCATTGCTTCGTAGAAGTCGCCTTCGGACGAGCCGCCGTCACCGGTATAGGTGATAGCCACACGTTGTTCGCCGCGTTTCTTGAACGCCATAGCTACGCCCATCGCATGAAGATATTGCGCGCCGATGATGATTTGCGGCATAAGCACATGCACGTCCTGCGGAATTTGTCCGCCGTGCTGGTGTCCGCGGGAATATAAGAAAGCTTGGTACAGCGGCAGGCCGTGCCATACGATTTGCGGCATATCGCGGTAACCCGGGCAAATAAAGTCATTTTTATTTAAAACGAACTCGCTGCCAATCATCGTTGCTTCTTGTCCGGAAACCGGAGCAAAGAAACCCAGACGTCCTTGACGAGTCAAGTTAACGGCGCGTTGGTCCCATGTACGTGTAAAAACCATTCTTCTCATCAGCTCGCGGAGCTGATCGTCGGATAAATTCGGCATCTCTTCCTGATTGACAATCGTGCCGTCGGCTGCAAGAACCGATAATGGCTGTATCTTGCTGACTTGCACCTCATAAGGCTTGCTCATTCTTTTTCACCTCATATTAAAATTAAGTGCCCATAAACAGGCAGATCTCTGTTATAGTATTATAATAACTCTGTTTTATTGAAATGTACATATAAACTCTTGTTTTATCAGCACCATTTTTATACATATGTATATAACAGTTTGCAAAAATATATAATACAGATTAATAAAATTCACAAACTATTATAATACAATGGGGGATTTTGCTTGTCGGACAACTCGATTTATTACAAACGGACGATCGTCAAGAACGAATTATTTTCTTCCTTTTTGCAGCAAAACAGGCCGTTGCGTGTCTATTTGCCTCCCGGTTACAACGAGCTCCTTTCTTACCCTGTCATCTATTGCCAGGATGGCGAGCAGTTTTTCAATTTTGGACGTATCGCCACTCATATGAACCGGCTGATCTACGACGAAGGCGTCGAACCCGCCCTTATCGTCGGCGTCGATGTGGATACAGCGACCCGCACCTCGGAATACGCGCCGGAAGGCGAACGATTTACGGCATACTGCCGTTTTTTCGCCGAGGAATTGGTTCCTTTTATTGAACGAAATTATCCCGCCAGGCCGGAGGCTGCCGAACGGATCGCTGCGGGAGACTCGCTGGGCGGGACCGTTTCCTTGCATCTCGCTCTAGATTATCCTGACCTATTTTATAAAGTGTTATCCTTGTCCGGGGCTTTTCTGCAATCAACAAGGGATAGGCTGCAGCGGGAACGCGACTTATCGCGTCTGTATATGTACATGCTGATCGGACTTGATGAGCAAGAGGTGAAAACAGAGCGGGGAACATTCGATTTTTTGGCAGAAAACCGCAAAACAAAAGAGCTCCTCTTGGAGAGAAGCTCCCGTCTTCTATATGAGGAAAAACCCGGAAAACATCTGTGGGGATTCTGGCAAAACGAGCTTCCCGCAGCAATCAAGCTGATGATGAAAAACTAAAGCACCGGATACCGCTCCTTCAAAGCCGCCATAATGCTCGATACTTCCGCTTCCGCAGCAAGCGCACCGGCTTCTGCCGGTTCCAGAGAAACGCCCCCTCTTTGCAGCAATGCCGCAAACGAATCGGCAAATTGCAGCGCCGTCATAGGCGCAAGCAGCTCCGAAAGCGAAGCCATCCGCCCTTGCTCCACGGCCGGAAAACGATCGGCGCTTGCCCCATCGGCCGCAATCCGGTAAAAATCGCGGGCCAGCGCGGCCCGTTCGGCGCCGCCGCCTTCCACAACGACAAATGCTTGTACCGCATATGCATGCTGCCGCCGCCGCTGGGCAAGCCCGCAAAATTTGCGGCCGCCGATGCTGACATCGTAATCCCCTGGGCAATAAGAACCAGCGATTTCCCCTTTATCCACATCACTGTCAAAATGCGCAAGCGCGCCGGCAATCAGCCTGTACATCAGCTCAAAGTCGCCGCGAAAATCAAGCGCGCCATCCTGCCGCTTCGGCAAAACAAGCGAAATGTTGACGACTCCGAGATCCAGCGGAACCGCGGCCCCTCCTGAATTGCGTACGACCGCGGAGAACCCGCGGGCCCGCAGCATATCCATCGCCTGCCGCGCTCCGGGAAGCCGGCTGTCGCGCAGCCCCATAATAAGCGCTCCCGGATGCCGCCAAATGTGCAAAAACCCCGTTTGCCAAGCTGCAGCCCGCTCGCATAAAAGCTCGTCCAAGGCGAACGGATACAGCGCGTCCGGGTTCCACTCGTTCATCCGATCTATACATACAAGCCGGTTCGGCAGCGTTCCGTTTTCGATAAAACTTTTTAGCGACTCCAATCTTTCTCCCCCCTATGTCCCCCCACCGGGGGATCCCAGGCGCTGCGCCCTGGACCCGCCAGCCGTGGAGCGGCTTTTGTACCTCGGGCCCGCGCACTTGGTGTGCCTTACCTTCGCTTTAACTTGGTATCGGCACACCTGCGCTTTACTTTTTGGCGCGATGACGCGGGGCACGGCTTTGTGCCTCATGCCCGCACCTTTGTGCGCTTGCCGTCGCTAGCGCTTGGCTTTTACGCACAGTGCTCTACTCCGGCGTGATGATGCATCTTGTGATGACTTACACAGCCTAACACAGCCTTACACAGAACAGCAAGCTACGGCGGCTTCCACAGCAATCATCCCCGCTTCCGCCTAAGCCACCCCTTATTCGATCTCGCTGATCCTTGACTGTCCCCAAGACGCCACCTTTACACGTACGACCGTATTTCCCGCTTTCTTCTCCAGCTCACCGCCCGTGCCTTCGGGCACATAATACCGCTCCAGCCCGTATTTTACGGAAAATTGATCGTATCCGCTATAATCCACCCTGCCTTTAAGCGCAACCTGATCTGCGCTTACGGCTGGTTTAGACCCATAAACGGCGACCGGCTCATAGATATCGCCTTCCGGCTTGACTACGACATAAACGGTTTGGCCGTCCTCCGGCTTAGCGGTTCCCTCTTTCCATAACGGCATCTTAAGCCTGCTGATCTCGTAATTTAAGATCACATAGTCGCCGTACATCGCATCCCTTGGGTCAATCGGCTCCGTTTTCAGCCGGATTTCCTGCCCCCACGCGCCAACCGCCATATACGAAGCGGCAATCGCCAGCAAAAACAACGCTTGCGCGGCAGTCAGCAAGAGCAGGCGGGTAAAGCGGCTTCCGAACCATCTGCTCGCAGCCATCACTCATCCACCTTCCCTCTGCCTAAAAAATTGTTTTTGCGGCGATTCAGAAACCAGCTGAGCACAAGTAAAATTCCGCCGCCGAGTACAAAAAACAACGATTTGTCCATGAAGTCCCATGTCAGCTTCCCATAAGCAACCATCGTCACAAAGATAAACAGCACCGTGCCGAGATTAATCTTCATCCTCCACTCTTCGCTGTAACCGCGCCACAACACAAACAGCGAAAACAAAAACAGCATAACCAAATACAACAGGTCGATTCCGGAGGGAACGTACATGACCGGCAGGAACATCAGCCAGTCTCCGCTGCTGACTTCACGTTTGTTGCGCAGCTTGCCCCATGCCGACAAGGCCAGCGGCACAAGCAGTGCAGGCAGGTAATACGCCGCCCCGACAAAAAACTGTTCCGTTTCGGCAATACGGTTGTCGCCAAACAGCACTACGCCCACCCCTATTGCAAAAACGATCAGAAGCGGCACCGCCTGTACGGCTCCAAGCTCGCTGCGGTCCCGCAGCCAGTCCCCTGCCGCGTACATCAGCAGCGCGGCAGGGATAATCCAGCTCAGCTTCCAATCCATCAGCGAGAACAACATCAACACTTGAAGAAACAAGCTGAGATTAAACATCCAGGCAAGCAGATTGCTGCGTTGTCTTTTCCATACGTATCCCCCCAGCAGCACGGCCATGAGCGCAAATCCCGCATAGCTGAAATGCCGGAAACTGTCGACGGCGTATATTTGCGCCACATCAAATACGACGATGCTGATGAGATACAAATATCTGCTCCTGTACAAATACGCAAGCAGCGCTCCTGCCGAACCCCACACGATAAACGAAGCCGTATCGTATGCGACAAGATGAAACATTTGGCCGACCAGTGCAATTCCCGCTCCGAACGTGATCAGTCCGATACCGACAAGGCCGATCCCAAGTTTCTCGTGTCCGCGGCGCAGAAGTGTATCTCCAGAGATGTAAAATCCGCTCATGGCTATGATAATCGCCAGCAGCCGCAGCCACTGAGGAATATCTTGCCAGTTGGCGGCGATAAAACTGATAATGCCAAGCCCGGTCAATATGCTGCCAAGCACCGGAAGCAGCCCTATTGCGTTTTTCTTCTCGTCATATAAGCCCAATATTTGATCGTATTGCTCACGGCTTACGATTTGTTCTTCCACCCAACGCAGCCCTTCGCGTTCCAGCCATTTGCGTGACAAGGCAATCACCTCTGCATTTGTTATTAATTCAAGTATAGCCAAATGGGAAAAAGCGAGAAGTACTATTTTTTTATAGTACTCCTTGTTTACATTACATTAACTTTTCATATTAAGTTATGTTTCCGTAATGTAAATCCGTATAATCTGACTGTAAACATGTAAAACATTCGTAATTTTCTGTAAATCCGCTTGTTAAATGAGAAAATATGTAATATTATCTAACATAAATAACTATTTACATTACAAATGCCGGTTGATCCCAATCAAAGGAGTGAGCCTAACATGTACGACATGAAAATCTTGCTTTGCGACGATTCGCTGCTGGTCCGTAAAAAATTAAAAGGGGCTTTGGAGGAGCAAGGCTTTACCCGAATCGTTGAAGCGGTTGACGGCGAAGAAGCTGTGGCGTTATGCCAGACCGAGCAGCCCGACCTGGTGCTTCTCGATATCGTGATGCCCAAGAAAGACGGTCTCCAGGCGCTGCAAGAAATAAAGCACAATCATCCGGACATCCATGTCGTCATCGCTTCCTCCGTTGGCACCCAAAGCAACCTGATTAAAGCAATTAAACTTGGCGCGGACAATTTTCTGCAGAAACCGATCACCGCTCAGGCCATTGTCGAGATGATAGGTAAAATTACCGGACAGCGGGGTGAGCGTTAATGTTCGCGTTATATTTTGGACAGTTTCTGCTGAACCGCGGGTTAATTTCCGCAAGTGCGCTGGAGCAAGCCATTTCCGTACAGAAACAAACCCGGGTCAGACTTGGCGTTATGGCGATTAACCACGGGTTTCTCACCGCCGCCCAAGTGGAGGAAATTCATCTTCAACAAACGAAAATCGATAAGAAATTCGGGGAAATCGCCGTGATGCTTGGCTACTTGAACAACGAGCTTGTCGACGCGATTTTATCGACGCAGCAAAATGCGCATCTGGCGTTAGGCCAAGCGTTAATCGATCAAGGTCTGATCAGTTACGAGGCGTTTGCCGACGCTTTGCATCAATACAAGCTGGAATACAGCCTCTCCGACGAGCAATTTGAATCCATCATTAACGGGAGCATCGAAACTCTGCTTGAAGTTGTACTGTTTAAAGACAGCTCTGACTATGGACAAGCAATTTCCGATTACATCCGTTTGTTCGCCAAAAATATCATTCGTTTCGTCGACAGCGGCATCCGCTTGGAGTTAGGGTCCCCGGACGAT
The DNA here is from genome assembly GCF_004307995.1 of Paenibacillus thalictri. Classification (GTDB taxonomy): domain Bacteria; phylum Bacillota; class Bacilli; order Paenibacillales; family NBRC-103111; genus Paenibacillus_AF; species Paenibacillus_AF thalictri. Next base: position 95,084 of record NZ_SIRE01000002.1, read on the forward strand.
GCGGCGGAATTCGCCTGGAAAGCCGAACAAAAGCTGAAGAATGCTGCTCTTCCGGCCGCGGGAATGACTGCAATCGGAGGGTCGGAGGTTTCCTTTTTGAAACTCGCTTCCTTGTACGCTCAAGAACCTGTCGAACAACCCGGAGAAATGATGGAAGCTTCGGTCGGCGAACTGCTTAACCTTCATAACGGAATTTATTTGGTCAATCTTTCCGTCCGCGATGTGGAGCTGGAAATGGAGCCGCAATCCGTTACGCGCGGCGGAGGTTTCAGCGGCGAGCTTCCGGCGACGGCTGCGGTTAGAGTGATCGGCGACCATTGGAGCGTTACACTGATGGTTTCGGATTTGGCCGCGCTTGTATAACATTGTGCTAACACTCTGAAACAGCAGTTAGAAAAACGAACAGCAGTTGCAATCGTTTAAATTCCTTTTAGATGCATGCCGTTTATATTCGACAAAAAAACGCGCCCCCTTCAGTTTAAGGGACGCGTCTTTTCCGTATTCGCCGTTGTCTGTGCAGTCATATCGTCTTAAGTATGGCTTTCGGTCTTATTCGAAACCTTGCCGTTTCTGAAGGTTACCTTCAGAGTACCGTCGCCGGTTTTGTATTCGTATGTTTGCACAGGATTCATTCCATTGTCATCTTGGGATTCACTGATCAGCCTGCCCATTTGCCCCATCGATTTCGACACCTGCTCGTATGTCATGCCAAAATCGACTTGATTGAACTGCTGAGGCGATGCCTGCGGCGTCTCCTTTGCACCTTCGGGTCTCGGCGGCAGCGGTGTCTCTGCCGGAGTGTTCGCCGGCGGAGCAGTGACGGGAGGCGTCGCGGCCGGTGGCGCCGGCGTGGCGCTTGCCGATCCGTTCGGCGGATTTTGCGAATCGGTTCCTGCCGGAGCAGGATTAGTCTGAGTTTCCGTATTGGTCGTTGGGGGCGTCGATTCGGCGTTGCCCGGATTTCCTGCGGCAGCGTCCTTTTGGCTGCATCCCGAGAGAACTAACAACAGTAAAGCAATTAAAGCGGCATATTTCATGATACATTTCTCCTCCCATTGCTGTTTATTTTGCTACAAATAGACAACGGCACGGATTAGCTTCATGAAGCTTATGGCACTTGCTCCTTCAGCGGAACAGCTTGCCTCCCTGTCATGTAATTGTAATACGGGTAACTTTTCATTTGGTGTCAAAATGATGAAAATTTATTTTAGCTGTTTCAATTGCTGCCGGTAATCGGTCGGAGTCAGCTCGAACCGTTTGCGGAATAGCTGCGTAAAATGGCGCATGTCCTGGTAGCCGATTTTTTCCGCTACGTCGGCCAGCTTGAGGGTAGGATCCTGCAGCAGCACCTTGGCCCGCTCCAGCCGCAGCCGGATCACATAATCTTTAAAACCTTGGCCCGTCTTCTGCTTGAACAACTGGCTGAAATAAACCGGGTTCAAAAAGACAACGGAGGCCACCTTCTCCAGCGACAGCTCATCTTGAAAATGAGCGTGAATATACTGCAGCGCCACATCGGTGACGCTTTCGCTGCGGCGTTCGTTGTCCGCCCCCTGCTGCCTGCCGTCTTGCTGGCGCATGCTCTGAACGGCTGCCGGAACAACCTGCGGATCGCGCAGCAATCCGCTTGCGACCGCTTGAAAGGGAACCTTCAAATAACGGTGCAGATGGCCGTTTAATTCCTTCATGAAAGGCTCGATGGAGCCATTTTGTCCGAGGGTAAGGATGCCCAGCAAACTATGGCTGTCAAAGCTGGCGACAAACCCGCTGCCATACGTATCGATCAGCTCGGAGAGCACATTTTCGATAATAAAATGCTCCAAATGCGCCTTGGCTTCGCCCTCCAGCTTCACCATCACCAGATAAAACTCGCGCCGATTGTCCATCAGCGAAGCCATATCGAACTGACCGGTGTCAAGCCCCGCCGCCCAACGCTGAAAGACAGCCTCCCGCCAATATTTCAGATTTGATTTCAGCAGCGCTTTTTCCCGTGTCAAATCGTTTTCGTGCTGCCGTTCTTCGGCCACCGCCTTCATCAGCTCAATCAGCTTCTCCTTGCCGATCGGCTTGAGCAAATAATCCTTAGCGCCAAGCCGAACCGCTTCCTGGGCATAAGCAAATTCGGAATGGGCGGAGATGACGATCCATTTCACATGCGGATGACGGCGTCTGGAAATGCGCATCAGCTCAAGTCCCGTCATGCCGGGCATAATAATATCGGTCAGCACGATGTCGACCGGCTGCTGGCTCAGCACCTGCACCGCTTCTTCGGGAGAAGCGGCCAGATGGACTGTGTACTCGGGAAAGCTGCTGTTTATTGTGCGTCTAACCCCTTCCCGAATGGCCCGCTCATCATCGGCAATCAAAATATGCATCTACCCTTCCCCCTTCGAATCCGTTATAGGCAGCGGTATGACAACAATCGTGCCTTTTCCGACCGAGCTGCGGACCTTCAACCCGTATTCTTCGCCGAACATCAGGCGCAGCCTCCTGTGAACGTTGCCAATCCCGATGCCTGCCCGTTGACTCGAGCCTGCGGCAGCCGTCTCCAGCCATGTCTGCCGTTCTTGCGGCCCTATGCGGTCTATGCGGGTTTCCGTTTGCTTCGCACCCGTTTCTCCCGAGTCCGTGTCGTCCTTCTCCAGCTCGCGGGTTATCGCTTCAAGCGTCACCGGCTCGATGCCGGCTCCGTCATCGGAAATGCACAGCTGCAGCCGGCCTTGGACGGGTGTTGTATATACGCGCAGCCGGCCGGGGCGGCTCAGCGGCTCCAGACCGTATTTCACGGCATTTTCGATGATTGGCTGGAGCGTCATTTTCGGCAGCCGGATCAGATGCCATTGCTGTGGCACGTCAAGCTCAATTGCAAGTCTCCCGTCAAGCCGCGTATCGATAATCGTCAAGTAATGGCCGATCTGCTCCAGCTCTTCGCCAAGCGTCACTTCCGAATTGCCGTCCCAACGGCTGCTGTAGTGAAACATATGGGAAAGCGACAGCACCACCTTGCACAACCGCTCATTTTCCCGTTCGTCGAGCATCCAATAGATCATATCCAGCGTGTTGTACAAAAAATGCGGATTGACCTGCGACTGCAGCGCTTGCAGCTGAGCGTGCTTTTCGCTTGCCGAGACCGCTTTGACCCGTTCGATCAATTCGTCCATCCGGCTTACCATATGATTAAACGAGGCAACCAAAAAGTTGATCTCCTCGTACGATTTCACTTTCAGCACACCGTGAAAATTCCCCTTCTCGACCTGTCTCATTTGGTGAATAAGCCGTTTCAGCGGGGAGGAAATGGTTCGCGAGACGAATGTCGCTAGTAGGGTGGATACGACAACCAGCACCGACCCGACAACCAGCAGGAAATGCTTCATCGCATCCAGCTCTACATTCAAATCGCTATCCGGCGTCATGCTGACTACCTGCCAATCCGCCATGGTAGGTTTGGAAGACACCATCAGATGACCGGATCTTGGAGCAACCTCGACCTGACCGTCCGCCGCGGCGGGAAATTCGCTTTTATGAGCCATAATATGGACCGGAGAAGGCAAAGCGGAAGCGACCACAGTCCCTTCCTTGGATAAAACCGCCACTTCGCTGTGCGGTCCGAGGCTCAAATTGGATAACCCCGACAAGATCGGTTTCGGGTCTGTTTCGATCAGTACAAGACCAATCGGCTTATGCTCATGAAGATCATACAGCAATCTCCCGAATGCAAACACCGGCCGCGCCTCCTGCTGATCCAGCAGCGATTTCGGATGCGCCCCAAGCCAGATCATTTCTCCCGTCGAGCGGGAAATCCGGTCATACCAATCCGACTGCGCATAACCCGGATCAATCACCGTCATCATATTGCCGTAACTGTAGATCGTCCCGGACAACGCGATAACATGTATGCCAATCAAATCCTCGCGGGAATAATAGATCGCGCCGATCATGTTGGTGATCGTTCGTTCGTTGATCATTTTCAGAGCGGGATCTTTGGCCGGCTCGGCCAACAGGCGCTGCAAGTCCGGGTTGCCGTTCAGCGATTTCGTCAAGCTGTCATAACCTTTCAATAACAGATCGAACAATACCATCGTTTGCGAAAAGTTTTTTTGCGCAATTTCGCCGATTTTATCGTGGAATTGATCGGTAGTCCGTTTGTAATATAAGGCGCTGACAATCAGGAGCAGACTGAGCATGCTGACCAAGAACAACACAAATAACCGGTTATGGATGGAGTGTATGCCCCGACGCACGCGAGAACTCCCCTTTCTTGCCGGCGCCTTGATCCCAAGGAGCGCCCAACACGCTCGGCCGGCCGCTTTTCCGCTGTTTAAGTGCTTTCATCATAACATAAAGCGGAAATCGCTTGAATCACTACAATTTGCCTTTACGCCGCATTACGATGGCTTTGGCAGCACGCATGCCGGCCCAGACGACGGCACACATGTCAGCTCTGGCGGCACGCATATCAGCCTTTACGACGCGTGATGCCGACCCCGGCGGCAGTTATCCTTTTACCGCGCCGGCAACCATGCCTTTAGAAATTTTCTCCGATAATGCAAAATAAACGATAATGATCGGCAGCGCCCCAAGCACTAGAAATGCGCCGATTGCGCCGTAATTGGCCGAATACTGGCTGACGAAGCTGTATACGCCAAAGGGCAATGTTTTCAGCTTCTCCGATGAGATAAACGTTGCGGCCAAAATATACTCATTCCAAATCGAGATACAGGTCAATATCGACACCGTCATGATCGGCGGCCTGGAAATCGGGAGAATGATGCTGAGGAACGTCCGGAAGACGCCGGCCCCGTCCATAACCGCCGACTCTTCAAGCTCATGCGGCAAACTTTTCATAAAACCGCTTAATATAAATACAGCAATCGGCGTGGAAAATGTAATGTAAGGTAAAATGAGCGCCAAATGCGTATTGAGAATATGAAGGTTTTTAAAAATAATCATCAGCGGCAGCAGCGTGGCTTGCAATGGAATCATGATGCCAACCAGAAAAACTAGCATAATTGCCTGTCCGAAGCGCCACCTGAACCGGGAGATGGCGTAAGCGACCATCGAGCTGAGAATGATGACCGCAACCAGCGTTACCGCCGTCACAAAAAAACTGTTGAACAAATATCTTAAGTAGCTGCCCGCTTCATAAGCATACTGATAATTGGCCCACTGAGGCGTATGCGGCAGTGAGAAAAAGCTGCCACTGAGAATTTCTTCATTGGTCTTCAGTGAGTAGATCAACAGCCACAACAGCGGATACATTTGCGTGACATATAACACCGACAGCAGAACCAGCGCAGCCGTCCTGGCGGCGGACCATGTGCCGCGTCTGGAGCGTCCCGCCGGCTTCTCCAGCGCCACATTAGAACGTTGACTCATGAGGGCTTCTCCTGTTCGTTAGCTGAATTTTTGTTCCCACTTGTTGAATACCTTGTTAAGCAGCAGCGTTGCCGCCAAACATTCGACAACCAAAAAAGCCGCCATCGCGCTGCCATATCCGTATTTCATCGACAAAAACGACATGTTGTACATATGCGTGGAGATCACGTCGGTGGCATGCGCTGGCCCGCCTCCGGTCATCACCATAATCATATCGAAAGCTTGCAGAGACCCAATCACGGAGAGCACAATCGATATTTTAAAAATCGGCACGACCATCGGAAGCGTAATGTGCCGGTCGGCCGTCAACCCTTCCGCACCATCGATCCGCGCCGCCTCGTATATTTCCGAAGGGATGTTTTGAACTCCGGTGAATTGAATTAATACATGGTAGCCAAGATACTGCCACAACGAGACAAAATAAAGCGCAAATATGGCGATATGCGGATCGGAAAGCCAAGTCTTGGCGAATTCCCCGAGGCCCGCGGAGATGAGCAATTGATTCAGCATCCCGCCTTGTGAAGCGGGGTTGTAGATCGTTTTCCACAGCTGGCCGATGACAACAACGGACAAAATGACCGGCACAAAGTAACTTGATACTAGAAAATTCGGCTTTCTCACGTACCGGCTGAGCAATATGGCGATAAACAACGCAAACGGAATTTCCGCCATAGAAAACAAAGCAAACATCAGCGTCCGGCCAACCGACGGCCAAAACACAGGGTCTTGCGTAAACAAAACTTTAAAATTATCCAATCCGACGAACTTCGATTCGCCGATTCCGTTCCAATCCAGCGTGGCGCTATAAAAGGATACGACGATCGGCACGTATACCAGTGCGACGTACAGCAGCAGACAAGGAAGCACAAACACAGCAATCGTCCACGCCGTCACTTTCATCCCGTTCATCATCAGCCCTCCATTTCTTAAAAAAAGGGAACCTCGGCGGGTTCCCTGTCGCAATCCGGACGTTCGCTCTTATTTGTTGTTTGATTCGAATGCGGTTTGATGTTCTTTCGCCACGTCTTTCGGATCTTTTTTCTGGATGAACAAGTTCTGAATGCTGGTCAAATGCGCTTGCGCCGTTCCCGGGTTCATCGTATTATCGAAGGCCAAATCTCCGCCTTGCACATTTTTGAACAAGTCAAGCACATCCATCGCCAGCTGCGAATATCCGGCCGCCTTGAAGTCGCCTTCCACATTTTGCCCCAAGCCAACGGCGTTTTTCATCTCAAACGAGACTTTCGGGAAATTGGTCATAAAATAGCTCAGAAATTCCTTCGTTTCCTTCAGATGTTTGCTGCCTGCCGACACCGCAAAAGCGCTGCCCGGCGCAAGCATGTATTGATCCACATTGCCTTTGCCGTCGATCGTCGGGAACTTGAATACGCCAACTTTATCTTTGACCGACGAATCGTCGATGCCGCCGGTCGCCCATGTGCCCATGAAATACATCGCCGTTTTGCCGGATTTGAACAAGCTTTCACCGGCATTGTAGTCAAACGACGTAGCGCCTTCCTGGAACGCTCCCGCTTGCACCAAATCTTGAAATTTCGCGACGGCGTCGAGAAACGGCTGGTCGCCGAACGTTTTTTTCTTGTCGAGCACATCTTTCAGGAAGCCGGGGCCGCCGTTCGTCCGAAGCAGCATATTCATGAACAGGAACGATCCGGTCCACGTATCTTTTTCGCCGATCGCAAACGGGGTTATGTTTTTCGCTTTCAGCTTTTTCGTCACATCAAGCAGTTCGTCGAATGTCTTCGGAATTTCGACGCCGGCTTGGCTGAACAACTCCTTGTTGTAGAACACCACCGCAATGTTGTTGCCGTCGGGAAGCGCATACACGTTATTGTTGAACGTATACGCGTCGAGAAGCCCTTTTTGGAAAGTGGCCTTAAGCCCGTTCTGATCCAGGATATCGTTCAGCGGGGCCAACAGGTTCGCATCGACAAACGGCTTCATTTGCGCTGCGGGATTAACGATCGTAATGTCCGGCACTTCCTTGGAGGCCGCCTGCGTTTTCAGCTTCAATTTTTGCTGGTCGGTATTGAGCGAATCCAGCTCAATTTTGATGTTTGGGTGTGCTGTCGTGTAGTCCGAAACAATTTTTCTTAATATTTTATAGGTCGGCGTTGTCGGATCGGGGTAAATGTTCTGGAATGTGATAGTAACTGCCGCTCCCTGCTTATCCTTTTCCTTGGATGCGTCCGCTGCCGAGCCGTTCCCGGAACCTGCCGCCGGCGTCTTGCTGTCTGCCCCCGCTCCGCAGGCCGTCAAGCTGGCCGCCACCATTCCCGTTACCATCATATAGGCTAATCTGCGTTTTTTCGTCAACTCGTTTTCCCCCTTGTCGGATGTATAGCCTTATTATGAGACACAGGCAGGTGGCGGACAATGTGCGAACTTAAGGAGTGATGTTTGATTTTTTTAGGTATTTCCGTGTTTCAAGGGCTTGAGCGCTGGTGTACAGCACTTGTTTCACTGTATAATATATGAATATCCTTCTTAATTTACATTTGACACAGGAGCTACTTGATTATGATGACAAGACGTAATTTCATTAAAAAGATGGCTGTTTTCTTCTCGTTTATCCCGCTTGGCGCAGCCGGATTTCTCGATTGGCTTTCCCGTACCCCGGCCAAACCAAAACCCGAACCTGCTCCGCCGCAAGCGGAAACGCCTGCTGAGCAGAAGCCCAAGGCGGTATCCACCGAGCCGCTCGCATCGATATTTTTGTTCAGCGATATGCATATTTCCGTCAGCGAGCCGTCCATGACCGAGAAGCTGCATTGGGCGCTCAAAGATGTAACGAATTTCGAATCGCCTGTGGACAGCATCGTGTTTGGCGGCGATTTGACCGATTTCGGACGCGCCAGCGATTATGCGCTGCTTCGCAGAACGCTTGACCAATACACGCTGCCCCAGCAGTACGGGAATATGGGCAATCATGATTATTATGATATTTGGCTGGACAAAAACGGCGCATTTTCCACCGAAACAGTGCCCAACGGAAAAACCGACGCCCAATCCCGGGCAAGGTTTCAAACCTTCTTCGGGTATACGAAGCCGTACAATGAGGCATATATCAACGGCGTTCATATTTTGCTCGTGTCGCAGGAGCTTTATTACCAGGAAAAACCGGAGGTTGGCGAAGGCGCCTGGTATTCCGATGAGCAGCTGAATTGGCTGGAGGAAAAAATGAAGTCGCACCAAGACGGCAAACCGGTACTCGTATTCATCCATCAGCCGCTGCCCGATCCCGGATTGGACGGCCGCACGCATCAGTTGATTCGGGCCAACGAGTTTCGCCGCATATTAAAACCTTACAAAAATGTATTTGTCATTTCCGGGCATACCCATCTGAACTTCGTCGGCGACCCTGGCAGGCATTACAATGAGCAAAATTCGTTCCATTGGTTCATCAATTCTTCCGTCGGCCGCGCCCGCTCTAACGACGTAGGCGGCACGACTAGCATGTCGCAAGGCATGTATATTCAAGTATTTGAAGACCGCGTTGTCGTCCGCGGCCGTGAATTTTCCAATAAAACTTGGATTAACGATGCGAACTGGACGGTTCCGCTGACATAACGCAAACTGCAGGGCTGCCCGCGACTAGCTTCTACAAGCAGGGCGGCTCTTTCCTGTTGTGCATACTATCAGGAAAGAATCGTATTATCCACGGAAGGGGCGTTTAGAAAAATGAATGTGCTTGTAACCGGAGGTGCCGGTTTTATCGCCTCGCATATCGTAGACAGGCTGATTGGCCTGGGGCATACCGTATTTGTTATCGACAACCTCAGCACAGGGCGGAAAGCGTACGTCAATCCCCATGCGACAATGCTTGAGGCCGATATTGTAAAAGACGATTTGAGCCGGGTATTTGCCGCTGCAAGAGCCGAAGCCGTTATTCATCATGCCGCGCAAATCGATGTGCAAACATCGCTGAAGTCCCCGGCGCTGGATGCCGAGATCAATATTGTCGGCACGATCCGATTGCTGGAGCAATGCCGCGACCAGGGAGTGCGCAAATTCGTTTACGCCTCGTCCGCCGCGGTATACGGCGCGCCCGAATATGCGGGAATCGATGAACGGCACCCGATTCATCCACTTTCCTTCTATGGGATTTCGAAGCATACCCCGGAGCTTTATTTGGAGGCTTTTGCCCGATTGTACGGAATAGACTACACCATCCTTCGTTATGCCAATGTATACGGTTATCGGCAGGATTCCAAAGGCGAAGCCGGCGTTATTTCCATCTTTGTGGACAAGCTGCTTCAAGGCGAAACGCCGCTGATCTACGGAGACGGCGAACAAACGCGGGATTTCGTGTACGTGAAAGACATTGTGGAAGCCAATCTGCTCGCGTTGCATCACAGCGGCGGGGCGACATTTAACATCAGCAGCAACACGCAAACGACGATCAACACGCTGCTGCGTTTGCTTTGCGATTTGACGGAACGGCCTTTTGCCCCCAAATACGCGCCGGAACGCCCGGGGGATGTGATTCACAGCAGACTCGATAACAGCAAAGCGGTCGCAGAGCTCGGTTGGAAGCCGGTTTACAGCTTACGCGAAGGGTTAAAAGAAACATGCGATCAGATCACGCGAGGCACCCCATAGCAGCCATCCATCCACATTAGCTGCGCGCAATCAACGCCCTCTTCGACAGGATAGCGGCACTTCCGCCGGCCTTTGCGCGGCATACCGTACTGTGTGATTCAGCCCCTCTCGGGGCGTACGCCCCCGTACCCTCTGCTACATCAAAGGGTCGTTTTTTCTCCCGAAATGCCAGTCCCCTCCTTCTCCTATTTTCTTCCGCCATTCATCCGTACAGAAAGTTTCACATGCGCTTTAGCGCTTTAATTAGCTTAAACTCCCCGTCACGACACAAAAATACACGGTGCCTGCGCCTTATTGCCTAAAAAACGAGTATATTGTAGGATTTTTAGCATTTATGTCGAATTTATTAATTACAAAAGTATACAACGGAAATGACAGGAGCGCTTATGGCCTTTATAAACCAGCTTGTTTACAATTTGTTAATTAATATAACCCCGATCATGCTTTACCATTTATTGCGCAATGATAAAGAGACGATTTCCGGCAAACTGTCGAGTCCTTATGGAATCGCTATCCTCTGCACAATAACCGCTATCCTGTGCATGTTGTGTCCTTTTTCGTTTACACCCGGGTATATGTACGACTTGAGATTTGTCCCGTTGTTTATCAGTTTTTTATTCGGAGGTATCCGTTCAGGGCTGCTTGTGACCGCCGTTCTCGTCGCATACCGGCTCCTGCTTGGAGGCGCCGGCGCTTACGCTTGGGTGATTTCGCTGGGCATCAACGTTATGTTGTACATTGTCTTCAGCAGGGGCTTAAGGCGGCTGGAACCGTCCCGGCGCATTTTATATTCGGGGGTTGTCTGTTTTGTCGGAAGTTTGTTTGTCCCGCTGCAGGCGACAATCAGGACCATTTGGACCGGAGCAGCCTTCGATACTTATTTCGTTCCTTATTTTTGTTTGTTTTCGATTTTACATATGGCAGCGGCAAGCACCGCCGTATGGGTGATCGAGCAAATTCGAAAAAATGTAAAACAACACGAATCCCAGCTGCAAGCGGAAAAAATCAATGTACTCAGCGAACTCGCCGCTTCGTTTGCCCATGAAATTCTTAACCCGCTTACGGTTACAAGCGGTTTTCTGCAAATGATGAAGCAAACCGGCATTCCCGATGAAAAGAAACAACTGTTTAATCGGCTTGCCTTAGAGGAAGTGGATAAAGCGCAAAGCATCGTGAAAGATTACTTGTCTTTCGCTAAACCGCAATTCGAGACTCAAGAGACTTTCGACGCCAAAACGCTGCTGGAAGAGGCGGGAGCCCAGCTCCGAAGTTATGCGCAGCTGCATCATGTCGCTATAGAGATGTTCCTCGAAGAAAAGCTGACGGTCTTTGCCAGCAGAGAGAAATTGGCCCAAAGCATCAGCCACATCGTCAAAAACGGGATTGAAGCGATGCCGCAAGGCGGCAAGCTGATTATTGTGGGAACGCTTCAAAATCAGCGGGTGTGCATCGACGTGATCGATCATGGTGTCGGCATGACCCAGGAGGAAATCGGCAGATTGGGCACCCCCCATTATTCCACAACGCAAAAAGGCACCGGTCTTGGCATGATGATGGCATACCGGATCATACATTTGATGCGCGGGAAAATCGAAGTAATCAGCGAGGTCGGCAAAGGAACCTGCTTCTCCATCTCCATTCCGGCCTCTGGTTCGGCCAGCTTTCACTGATCGGCAAGCACGTTCATCACCTCTTTGAACAAAGAAAGCGATTTGTTGCCTGCTCCTAACGGCACATTTTCAGCAACAACGGCAACCGCGTATTTCGGCTGTTCCACCGGACCGTAACCGATAAACCATTGATTGTCCGTTTCGCCTGGTCCGGTCGTCACTTGCCCGGTTCCCGATTTGCCGGCCAGATGCCACTTCGCTTGTTGTAGAGCGGTCGCCGTCCCGTGGTCAACCACATCGTTCATCCACTCCAGGAGGCGGCCTGCCGTTTCAGCTGAAATGCCGTTGGAACGGGATGCCAGTGTATGCAAAGCAAAGTTATCCATCAAGCGGCCGTTTTGAAAACGCAAGCTTTCGACGATCCGGGGCGACTTGACCTCCCCCTTGTTCAACAGCGTAACGACCATATTAGCTGCTTGCAGCGGGGTGACGCGGACATCCCGTTGTCCGATCGCAGATTGCATCAACACTCCCTGATCGTTTTTCGGCGTGTTTTGTGCAAAAATTTGCCCGCCCTCCTCCGCATCCCACTGCTGAATTCCGCTTTGACCGGCAAAGGTCCCGCTCCAGCCCACTCTCGCATCAAGCCCTAGCTTCCGGGCATACTGCTCAAGCTGCTCGCCGTTCAAACGTTCCATCAGCTTGCCAAAGACGATATTGCACGACTCGGCAAACGCCTCGCGGAAAGTAATCAGCCCATGCCCATCTTTCTTCCAGCAAGTAAAGCCGTATTTGCCAAGCGCCCCTTCGCAGTCAAACACTTCGTCGGGTGAAGCTGCTTTCTCCTCTAACGCCGCCGCGGCAACGACCGTTTTAAAAATAGATCCCGGAATCGTCGCTTTTAACGCTCTGTTCGCCCAGTCGCCTGTAGTCAGGTCAATCTGCTGCGGATCGAATTGCGGTCTGCTGGCCATCGCAACAACGTCGGCATTAGCCGCATCCAGAACGACGACCGAACCTTCTTTTATATGCAGCTTGTCCATCATTGTTTCTATACGTTGTTGAATATCGGCGTTTAACGTCGTGAATGCTTTAACCGGATAATACTCGTTGTTGGGGGACACCATGCGGGAAGCCAACCCGTCAAGGGGACGTTTCTGCGCGTCCGTAAATAAGGAAATCGAAGTGGGCCCGATGCCTTGCAGCCAAGGCTCCAACGTTTTTTCCAAACCCGCGCCGCCGATTTTGCTAGTTAACTGCAGTTCTCCTTTATGGAATTGGTCGACAAATTGTTGCGTGATCCGATCGGGGTTCTGCCCGATAAATCCGATGACGTGGCGTGCCAGCTGATTGCCGGTGTAGCGCTGCTTATATTCGGCGATTCGCAAATTCGGTAAGTGGAGCGATTCGATCTGGGCCATTTGCGGCTCTGTAAGCTGAACGGGAAGGCGTGGCGAACGGGACGATGCTCCGATATCGGCGGAGGGGCCTGTCCATATTTTTGGAATGTCCAGCTGTGCGACAAAACGCTCCCATTCTTCGGAATGAATATGCAGAATGTTGGACAAACTTGCGATCTGCTCACGATTTCCTCGAAAATCTTTTTCAACGGGAAACACAACAAGCACCTTTAATGGATTTCCTGTCAGCGGATAGCCATTCCGGTCGTAGAAGTCTCCTCTGCCGCTATCGAGAATCATTCCACCCTCCCGCTGCAGCACGGAGTTTGCGACCAAATCAACTTTATGATCGGTCAAACTTCTGGAAGCCACAAGCTGAACATATAAAAGCCGAATAACCAAGGCAAATAACAGCAATGCAATGCACAGCAGGCCGATAAATATTCGTTTTTGCCGTATTGTAGGGTCAATCCGCACCGTTGCCGCCCCTTTATCATTTCCATAAGCAATAATGGACACACTACCGCCTGTTACATGTCAGTATATCCTGTTGGCCTATGGGCAAAACGTGATCGTCAGCGAATCCCTCATTCATCCATATTGACTTGCTTTCATCGTCGAGGTATGATTGTTTGTGTCGTTAGTAATTTAGTAAATTAGTAATAAATAATCGAATGGGAGATGCTTTTATGAAAATACCAACTACATTAAAACATAAACCTGTTATTGTTTCCGAAAATTACGACCAAGTGGACGGCAGATACGTCGGCCACTCCGATGCCAAGGGCATTTCGCTAGGACTCGCTCAATGGAATGACAGGGGCAAGGTCGATATTTCCGCCAAAGTATGGAGATATACCGGAGAGAAATGGTCCCGGCAATCCGAAGAACTTCCTCTTCACCGTGTGCTTGATTTAGCCATTCTTGTGTCCCGGAGTTTGGCGCATTTTCGTGAAGCTTATCAATACGAGCATTTATACGACCCTCAGAACCCTGTGATCGACCGTGTCGGATTGCAGGGAGACGCGATGACCGTTGCCGTATGCACGGATAATGAGAAAATTAACGAAGATATCAAACTCTTCAGTCAAGCTCTCAGCGATGACGACGAGTTGATCGGCGAACGATTGCGTACCTTGTCCGGAATCTTAAAAGAACTTGGTTATTAATTCACCGAACCAGCCAAGTAAAGCAACAAGGAGGTTTTTAGAATGCTTGACAAACAGAAGAAGAAAGAGCTTTCCACCGCTTACGCCCAAACCTTTCGCTCCATGGGCGTCTATCAAATACGCAATACCGAAAACGGAAAACTATACGTAGACGGCACAATGGATCTGGATGGCGCACGAAACCGTTTGGAATTCATGAAACAAACGAAACTGAATACGATCATTGAGCTGCAACGCGATTGGAATACGTACGGCGGCGATTGCTTCGTATTTGAGGAATTGGACCGGATCAAACCCAAAGAGGAAATCATCACCGACAAAGCCGAGTTAAAACAATACCGGGATGAGGTCAAGACGCTGCTGGAATTATGGCTGGATAAACTCCAGCCTTATGGGGACAATGGATACAACAGGCCTAAGCGATAGGAGCTTTTTAAAATTCCATAAAAACGGGGCTTCCGGAAATCAGTGAAAACTGATTTTCCGGACAACCCCGTTTTTGTTTTCCCACTGCTGCAATGTTCGAACCGTGCCGTTTGGTTATTACACTTTAAACTTCGATAACGACTCTTGCAGCGAATTGGACAACGACTCCAGATTCTCCGACAGTCTGACGAGCCCTGAACTGATGTTTGTCTGCTCGTTGCTGAGCGAAGCAACTTCTTCCGATGTAGCGGAAGATTGCTGCGCTACTGCACTGACATTGGACATGGCTTCGGACAATACGAGCTGCGATTTATCCAGCGTTTGAATGGATTCCGTTACATCTTCCAACTGGTGAATAAATCCGCCCATTTGGCCCTGCACTTGCTTGAATATTTCATCGGCTTCTTTCACCGAATCAATTTGCTCTTTGAAGATCGGATACGCCGCGGACAATACGTTTACCGTCTCATCAACTTCCGTTTGAATCGTCTCTGTAATTTGGCCTACAACCGCAATCGATTGACGGGACTGGTCAGCCAGCTTGCGAATCTCGTCGGCAACCACCATAAATCCTTTGCCGGCGGTGCCTGCGCGGGCTGCTTCGATGGTAGCATTCAACGACAAAATGTTCGTTTGTTTGGTGATGTTGTTAAGCACTTCCAGGATTTTGCGGATCGACCGTGTGCTTTCTTTCAGCTTATCGACCTTCTCCACCATGGAGCGTGTCATCTGTTCCGTCTTGTTTGTTTTCTGGATGAGCTCGGACATATACTGAATACCTTGCTCACTTGATTTATGCACTTCGGATGCAGCGTTGCCCATATCCACATTCGATTGCACCACCGTTTGCATCTGCATACCGATTTGTGCGGTCAGATCATTGCCGCGTTCCGATTCGACGGCCAAGCTGGATGCGCCGTTAGCGATTTCTTCCGTTGCGATAGCGATTTCCTTGGCGGACGAAGCGGTTTTCTTCGAAGCATCTGACAAATCGACCGCTGTTGTCAATACTTCCTTCGCCGAATCGTTGGTTTGTTTAACCAACTGCGTAATTTTCTCCATCATCTCGTTAAAGCTTGCTCCAAGCTGGCCAATCTCATCTTGTCGCGTAATTGTCGTGCGAACGGTCAAATTCCCCTGCTCGCCTTCTTTCATCAAGTTCCGGATCGTGACGATCGGACGCCCAATCATACGCGCTACGAAAAAGCCGATAATAACCGCAACGATCGCTGCGATAAACGCAAGCAGCCACGTCATGTAGTTGATCTTCTTGGCGTCTTTAACCAGTTCTTCTACACGCATCGCGCCCAGCAAATACCATTCGGTCTTCTCCGATTTATAATACACGAGCTGAAGCCCGTTTTTATCGTCCGTATAACTGTTTTTATTGTCGTCGCTTGTCAGTACGCTTTCGGGCAATGGCGTTGTAGACGGTTTTCCGAGCAGCGTATTGTCCTTCTGGTAGACGACTTGATTTTTGCCGTTGACAATGGACGTCATACCGCCGTCGCCCATGTTGATTTGTTCGATCTCTTTGCCGATTGCGTCCAGATCGATTTCCATCAGCATAACGGCTTGAACGGAGCTGGAAGTTGTCGATTTCAACACACGGCCCAGACCAAATACCATGCCGCTGTTGCCTGCGGTTTCATTAAAGCCTTTTACCCTGGTTTCAAGCCAAGTAGCTTTACCGTTCGCCTCAACGGTCCGCTTGAACCAATCTTCATTAGCGACTGTGCCGGTTGCAGATCCGGAGGCTCCCGAAATCGTTATCGTTTCCCCGTTGGACTTATATAAATGCAAGGCTTTGATCGCTTTATTGGAGTAAATGAACACATTCAGCTTGTCGCCAAGCTTTTGTCTGAATTGCAAGAAGTCATACGAAGTTCTGTCTACGGAATCCATCTGTGACAGCATCGTTTTTAAATCATTGTCCAGCATAATTTGCAAAGACAGATCTTCGAACACGCCATAAAGCAAATCCAGCTTTTGTCCGGCTTGCGTGATCGTCTGCTCCGATGCTTCCGCCACTTTATTCTGGATAACCCCTTTGGAAATGTTGTAGGAAATCATCCCGACTGCCAAAACGAAAAACAAAATACTGACGAAAAACGTGACAAACAGCTTCATGCCAACCGACTTTATCGGATTTTCGAGGCGCATGCCCTTCATCGACTGTCCCATCGTTTGCAAATCGTTTTTGCTCAGCTTCGTTTTAGACCCCACCTTGCTTACAGCATCTTTCAACTTATCCAACTTGTTATTGCCTTTTCCGTTCAAAAAAGTCACCGCCCAGTATGTATTAATGTCAGTTTTTTACTTAAGGATGCGCTCAAGGCCGAAAGTATTAACACTTTATTTACTAAATTCGACACATTGTAGCAAACTCCTCCAAATCTTTTTTGCAAGAAGAACAGAAATCAACATATTTTAGCAAATTATGTATTATACAATAGATTCGACAACCAACCGAAATATCCTCCAATCTTTAGACCCATTTTTTTGCGTAAAAAAAGCTCCTTCCTAAGACTTTGGAAAGAGCTTTCTAATTCAAATTAACTATTTTTTCTTGCGCATCATGTCGTAAGGTTTCACCGGCTGCTCGACCTTCATCCGAATCCGCTGCAGCGGATGTCTGGCCGCGTCAAGCACATTGCCTTCGGTATCGCGGATTTCTCCGACCTTTTGCTTAAAGAAGGTGCCGTTCGGACCGAAGAACTCCACTTCCTGTCCCGGCTTGAAATGATTGCGCTGCTCGACGAGCACTTCACCCGACTGTTCGTCATATTCCACGACAAGACCGGTGAAATCGTAATTGATCGGCTTGTCTTCCGGTCCGAAAATATGCTCCTCATGCCCCGGTTCTTTGAAGAAAAAGCCGGTGTTCAACGGACGGTTGGCCGCTTTATGAATTTCGTCGAGCCATTCCCGTTTCAGCTCATAACCTTCCGGATCGGCAAAATAAGCGTCAATGGCCTGCCGGTACGCATTCACAACCGTAGCCACATAATGAATGCTTTTCATCCGGCCTTCGATCTTGAAGCTGTCTACTCCGGAACGGATCAATTCAGGCACATGCTCGATCATGCTCAAATCTTTGGAGCTCATGGAAAACGCTTCTTCTTCTTCATCAAACACACGAATATCCTGAATTTCGGTCTGATCTTCGCCTGCCGGTTCCCCGGTAAACAAATCGTATTTCCAGCGGCACGATTGGCAGCATCCGCCGCGGTTCGAATCGCGGTCTGTAAAATGGTTCGACAGCACGCAGCGTCCCGAATAAGAGCTGCACATCGCGCCGTGGACAAACACTTCGATCTCGATATCCACATGTTTTTTGATATCGACGATTTCCTGCATCGTCGCTTCGCGCGCCAAAACGACACGGTCGACGTTCTCTTCTTTCCAGAATTGAACGGCCTGCCAGTTCATGGTCGACTGTTGGGTGCTGAGGTGAATTTCAAGCTTGGGAGCGACTCTTTTGCATGTTTCAATAATCGTCGGGTCGGCCACGATAATCGCGGCGACTCCCGCATCCTGAATGCCGCGCAAGTAGTCCTCTAACCCCTCGATATCTTCGTTGTGCGCGTATATATTGGTTGCGACAAATACTTTAGCTCCGTATTTGGCGGCAAATTCTACGCCTTCGCGCATTTCCTCAAATGAGAAGTTGTCCGCATTAGAGCGTAGTCCGTATTGTTGGCCGCCGATATATACCGCGTCCGCACCGTAATGAACGGCGAACTTCAGTTTTTCCAAACTCCCTGCCGGCGCAAGCAGCTCCGGTTTCTCCAGCTTGACTCGCTTGCCGAGCAGCTCATCCCTTGTTAGTGTCTGCACTTGTTCTCACTCCTCCCTTGGATTAATAAACCTGCTCTTTATAGAAAAAGCCGAAACTTAACTCGCGGTTTTTCGGCTGCAGCGCTTGAATTTCCTCCAGCAGCCCCTCGTCAAACGAATATTGCTGCGGATTCGCATAATAAGCATCGATGGCGGAACGGTAGCAGCGCACCGCCGTTTCGTTATAACGGACCGATTTTAACAACGATTCGATCTTCACGCTGTCCACGCCGCCTTCCAGCAGCTCATGCACACTTTCCAGCATGCAGATATCATCCGAGCTCATAATATGAGTGCCATTGATGTCTTCATACACCGGGTAGCGCTCATCGCGGCGCTCTTCTTCGATAAGATACAACCCTTGATCTGCGCCCAGCTCCGACTTTTTCTTGCCGGCGCCTTGGTGTTCCGTATAATTAACGAGCAGCGAACGCTTGGAATGATATATATTGGTCGTTCCGTGCACTTGCACCTGCACTTCAAGCTTGGCATGACGTTTGATCTCCAGCACCTGATCCATGTTCAGCTCGCGTGCCAAAATGACCCGGGACGCTCCTTTGGAGGCCCAATAGTTGGCTGTTGCATAGTTGGTAGAAGTCATCTCCGTATTCCAATGCAAGGCAATCCCGGGCGCAGCTTGTCTTGCCGCCATCAGCACGGCCGGATCGCCAAACACGATTGCGTCGGCTTGCAGTTCCTTCAGCTTCTGCAAATATTCCGGCAGCAAACTCACCGTATCGTTGTCTATAATATTGTTGACGACCACGTACACTTTGGCGCCTTTGGCATGTGCTTCAGGAATCGCCACGGCCAATTCGTCCAGCTTGATTTCTCCCGGCAGACGCATGCCAAAACGATGTTCTCCCACTTGAACCGCATCGGCTCCGGCTTCGATATAACGCAGCATCTCCTCGGGAGATCCTGCGGGTATTAGCAGTTCGGATTTTTTCAAAACGGTCACTCCTATTTTTTGCTTGCAGCGTTATTTTTCAAATGCTCATCAAACGTTTTGGCGAACAGATGGCCTTTGCTGCCGTCTTTTTTGGTCACATAAAATAAAAACGGCGTGTTGTCCGGATACAGCGCGGCGCGAATGGAATTCAGGCTTGGGCTAGCGATCGGCCCAGGCGGCAAACCGGCATGCAAATACGTATTGTACGGGCTTTCGAGCTGCAGATCCTTCTCGAGCAGCCGTTCCTTCGGTTTATCGAGCATATACTGAATCGTCGCATCGATTTGCAAATTCATCTTTTTGCCGAGCCGGTTATAGATGACGCTGGCCACCAGCGGCCGCTCTTCATCCAGAACCACTTCCTTTTCAATCAAGGAAGCGACCGTCAGCAATTGGTGAAAGTCCAAATCTTTCGCTTTCATAACCTGCGGCCAATCCGGCGGAAGCTGCTCCAGCTTCGAATCGAGCTCACCGGTCATGCGATCTATCATTTCCTGCACGCTGGCGTCTTTCTTCCATTCGTAGGTGTCGGGAAACAGATAACCTTCCAGCCGGTGCTTGATTCCCGGGTTATTGGGGATCCCCTGCAGCGATTTGGCGGCATACGCGTCAGGTTGATCGGCTGCTTGCATAATCGTCTTCGCTTCGATGCCGGTTTGCGCGCTTACCTTGTCGGCAATTTGCTGCAAAGTAAACCCTTCGGGAACGGTTAAGCGGAACGTCTCTTCTTTTACGGTCTGCCCTTTATTCAGCTTATCGATAATTTGAGCGGCGGTGATGCCGGAAGCCATCTCATACTTGCCGGCCTGAAACTTGGCGCCTTCTCCGACATATTTCAAGTAATACGTAAAAACGGCGGCATTGCGGATAATCCCTTGCTTCTCCAATTGCTTTGCGATGCCGGCCGATCCGGTTCCCGGCAAAATCTCGAATTGCACGTTGGCCCCGCCTTCCGGCATCGGCTTTAAAGCATTGGCAAGGTACAGACCGATTCCGATTAGAAAACCGGCAACGGCCATTGCAGCAAGCGCCGCAATCCATATCCTGTTTGCTCTTCTGGAAGCTCGGTAATGCATATTCAACTCGTCTTAACGCTCCTTCTTAGGCGAAAACGAAAAAGAGCGGAGATTAACGTCCGCTCGGCAGTTTTTCGCTAGTAGAACTACTCGATATCCGCTGGAAAGGTCATCTCGTCATAAAGCTCGGAGACCGTCTCCCACTCATCGTCGTCTTCGATCGTCTCCAATTCAAGCTCTCCATCCTGCTTGACGGAAACTTTAAAGATAGCAACTTCCTCTTCCTTCTTCAGTTCATCGGACTGAATGACCGCATAGCCTTGTTCTCCAAGCTTGAATTCGGCCAATATGCGGTATACGGTTGATTCATCTTGCTCATCATATAAAATAATATCATCTCCGTACTGGGAGCGCAACTGATTCGTTTCCTTCATATCTGCGAGCGAATACAACTTATAACCTCTCTTTCGGATGCGGTTAGTCCGCATCCTCCTGATTCATTTCGTCCATCAACGTGTTAAACGTCTCTTCGACGATATTCCATTCTTCTTCGTCGTCAATCGTGTACAACTGCAGGTCGTCGCCGTCTTCTTCATAACGGAAGGCGTATACCTCGTCGGATTCTTCGTCGCCCTCTACCGGGACAACCATCATGTACTTTTTGTCCGAGCCGTCCACCTCAAATTTCATGATGACTTCGAACTCTTCTTCATTTCCTTCATCGTCCGGAATAAAAATGATTTCCGGTTCTTCCTCGTTAAGCAATTCTTCTTTAGCCATGCCGTTCACCTCTTCTTAGAATAATCCATATAACCTTGCAAAATAATAGCCGCGGCCATCTTGTCGATGACCAACTTGCGTTTCCTTCGGCTCACATCGGCTTCGAGCAACGTACGCTC
The DNA here is from genome assembly GCF_004307995.1 of Paenibacillus thalictri. Lineage (GTDB taxonomy): Bacteria > Bacillota > Bacilli > Paenibacillales > NBRC-103111 > Paenibacillus_AF > Paenibacillus_AF thalictri. The sequence goes on from NZ_SIRE01000002.1 coordinate 116,392, forward strand.
AGCGGCGGCCGTCGTAAGGCGTTCATCCCACATATGCACGGGAAGCTGCAGTTCTTCTTTCAGTCCTTCCGCAAAAGCGATGCATAGCTCTCCGCGGGGGCCAATCGTATTGTTCATATTTTTGGGCAGTCCGACAATAATTTCGGTAACTTCATATTGCCTGACCAGCTCTTTGATGCGGTTTATATCGGGTTCGTCTCTTTTACGCCGAATCACTTCAAGTCCTTGCGCGGTGAAACCCAATTCGTCGCTTAACGCGACGCCGATGGTCTTATCCCCGTAGTCCAGTCCCATCCATCTCATCTATAATCTCCTGACCAAATAAAACGTACATGCTTGCCGCAACCCAGGCGGTTTATTGAAGTTGTGACCGTAAACCGCAGGTTACGATTTATGCTGCTGCAAATAGGAACGTACAAGCTCCTCGATCAATTCATCGCGCTCGCGTTTGCGGATCATGCTTCTGGCGTTATTATGACGCGGAATGTAAGCAGGATCGCCGGATAACAGATACCCGACAATTTGATTAATCGGGTTGTACCCTTTTTCCTGCAGAGCGTCAAAAACGGTCAAAATCACTTCTTTGGGTGATGTTTCGATTTCTTCCGCTTTCACATTAAACTTCATTGTTTTGTCCATGGAACTCATAGCAGCACCCCATTCCGTAAGCATTCGACCCAAGTATTGCTCCTTGCTTATATATTCGCTCTTTGTCTTAAGATTCCTCTTACAAGCAGTAATATTTTAACGGGAACCTGCCGTGACCAAATCTTCTACGCTGGCCAGCGCTTCTTGCAGCTTGGACGGGTCCTTGCCCCCGGCCTGAGCCATTTCCGGCTTGCCCCCGCCGCTTCCGCCGCAACGCGCCGCAACCTCTTTAATGATTTTCCCGGCATGGTAACCTTTGGATACGAGATCCGGAGTTACGCCCGCTACAAGATTAACCTTGTCCTCGACGGCAGCTCCCAGCACAATAATACCCGAGCCAAGTTTTGTTTTCATCTGGTCCATAATATTGCGCAGCGAATCCATATCGGCGGCGTTCACCTGCGCAGCAAGCAAGGACACTTCGCCTGCCTGCTTAACCTGATCGGTCAAGGAGCCCGCTTCGATGCTGCTCAGCTTGCCGCGCAGCGATTCGTTCTCGCGGGACAATTCTTTCAGTTGTCCGAACAAAGCGTCGATTCTCTTCGGCACATCGGCAATGTTGGACTTCAGCAAAACTGCAGACTCGCGCAGCAGCTGCATTTGCTGCTCCAGGAAGCGGTAAGCGTGACGGCCGGTCACTGCCTCGATCCGGCGGACGCCGGAACCGATGCCCGATTCGCCGAGCAGTTTAAACAAGCCGATTTGGCTCGTATTTTGCACGTGGCAGCCGCCGCACAACTCCAAGCTGTAGTCGCCGACACGCACAACACGCACCACGTCGCCATACTTCTCGCCGAATAAGGCCATAGCGCCCATTGCTTTGGCTTCTGCGATTGGTTTGAGCGTGATGTCGACATGAATGCCGTTCCATACTTGGCGGTTTACCCGCTCCTCGATATCCTGAAGTTCCTCTGCGGTAATGCTGCCAAAATGCGAGAAGTCAAAACGCAGACGTTCCGGCGAAACCAGCGAGCCGGCTTGGTTGACGTGCTCGCCGAGCACTTCCTTCAGCGCCTTATGCAGCAGATGTGTCGCGGTATGATTTTTCACGATGTCCTGGCGCAGTTCGGCGGATACTGCCGCTTCCACTTGCTCGCCCTTGCGCAGCACGCCCGCTTCCACAACAACCGTATGCACGTGTTGGCCATGAGGCGCTTTGCCGACGTCTTCGACTTTCAGCTTCAAGCTGCCGCTTGTCATCTCACCGTGATCGCTGACTTGTCCGCCGCTTTCAGCGTAGAACGGCGTACGATCGAGTATGACTTGGCAAGTCTCGCCGGTTCCGACCAGATCGACAAATTCATTTTCATGCACAATCGCAATCACTTTAGCACTTGTTACCAATTCAGTATAACCAACAAATTCGCTTTTAACCGTAAAATCGGCAAGCGGACCGCCTTGTACCTTCATGCTTTCCGATTCATGACGGGCTTTGCGCGCACGGTTGCGCTGCTCCTGCATCGCTTGATCGAAACCTTCGCGGTCGACGGTCATGCCTTTTTCCGCAGCGAAATCTTCCGTCAAATCGAATGGAAAACCGTACGTGTCATACAGTTTAAACGCATCCGGACCGGATATTTGCGTTAATTCTGCGGCACGGGCGCGGGAAACCATATCTCCGAGAATGGCCAATCCGTCCGATAACGTTTCATGGAAACGTTCTTCTTCGGTGCGGATCACTTTTTCGATAAACTCGCGTTTTTGCACGACTTCGGGGTAGTATTCTCCCATCACATCGCCGACGATTGAGACCAATTGGTACAAAAACGGCTTTTCCATGCCGATCACTTTGCCATAACGGACGGCGCGGCGCAGCAAACGGCGGATAATGTAGCCGCGGCCTTCGTTGGAAGGCAACACGCCGTCGCCTACGGAGAAAGCAACCGTCCGAATGTGGTCGGCAATGACTTTTAACGCCACGTTGGTTTCGATGTTTTCATTATATTTCACGCCGGCCAGACGGCAAGTTTCCTGGATAATCGGCTGGAACAAGTCGGTGTCGAAGTTGGAATCGACATCTTGTACAATGGAAGCAAACCGTTCAAGCCCCGCACCGGTATCGATGTTTTTTTGCGGAAGCGGCGTATAGCTGCCGTCCTTGTTGTGGTTGAACTGCGAGAATACGAGGTTCCACACCTCGAGAAAACGCTCGTTTTCCCCGCCGGGCCAGCATTCCGGGTCGTTCAAGTCGCCGTATTTGTCGCCGCGGTCATAGAAAATTTCCGTACAAGGGCCGCACGGACCTTCCCCGATATCCCAGAAATTCTCCTGCAGCTTATAGATGCGTTCTGCCGGCAAACCGATCTTCTGGTTCCACAAATCAAAAGCTTCCGTATCTTCCGGATACACTGTAACGGAAAGGCGTTCCGGGTCAAAGCCGATCCATTTCGGGTCGGTCAGAAATTCCCATGCCCATTGAATAACTTCTTCCTTAAAATAATCGCCGATGGAGAAATTGCCGAGCATTTCAAAAAACGTATGGTGCCGGCGTGTTTTGCCTACATTTTCGATGTCGTTGGTGCGTATGCACTTCTGAGAGTTGGCAATCCGCGGATTTTCCGGGACCACACGTCCGTCGAAGTAAGGTTTAAGCGGCGCCATACCGGCGTTGATCCATAAGAGCGACGGATCGTTATGCGGCACAAGCGGAGCGCTGGGCTCGATCTTATGTCCTTTTTCGGCAAAAAACTCAAGCCATTTTCTGCGGATATCTGCTGCTTTCATCATCATAGGAACCCCCTAATGTATTTAGTGCCGGATTGTATACCGGCTTCGCTTATTGAAATTCATGCGTCAACATGAAAAGCTTCTATATAATGTAGCATTTGTGCTCCAACTGAAGCTTTCCTTGCAGCATTCGCATGGGGCTGTCTACATCCTACACCCCGATATTAGCAAAAAAAGTCCCTGCATATGCAGGGACGAATTGATTCGCGGTACCACCCTTGTTATTGCGCGGCCATCAGCCGGCACAATCTCCTTGATCGGACTTATAACGGTTCCACCCGGCGGGATTTGTAGCCCGCGCTCCGAAAGAGCTTCAGCCATCCTTCATTATAAAGGTTTTCGCAGCCGGAAACGATAACTGTGATTAGACAGTCAGCACATCCGAAACCTTCTCTCTGCAATAACGGACTATGGCCTAATTTGTTTTCTTCAACACTTTGGCAGTATGCAGTTATTTCAAAGGAAATTATAAACTTTTCTTCGATGCAATGTCAACTTTCGGCTCAATTCTTCTTAAGATTGCGAGCAGAAAAAACTGCTCATTTCCTTATTGACAACGATTCTCATTTATATTACACTAATTTCAGTGATAATGATTTTCATTTTCGATAATCCCTCAAACCTCATAAAACCTCAAACAAAGCCCCCCGGCCGCAACCGGTGGGGTTTTGTTTTTATTCCGAGAACGAACTACGCTTTACTCCTGCAAATGATAAGGAACCGTCGCTACGATAATATCTCGGCGTTTCAGCAGTCTGGAGCGGATGCGCCTTCCCGATTGGTTATGCAGCAGACGATGCCACCATTTATGAGTGATGAATTCGGGCAGAAGCACCATGACCTTCTGCTTTTCCTCAACATGCGTATTGATCCGGTCGATGAATTCAAGCAGCGGTTTTATGATCGCCCGGTACCGCGATCTGAATACGACCAGTCTTACACCGGGGTTCCACTGTTCCCATTTCTCCATCATCCGTTTTTCATCTTCTTCGCTGAATGTTACGTAAAAAGCGACTACATTCGGAGAAAGCGACTTGGCAAATGAAATGGACGTCGCAACGACCCGATGGATACCGGCAACCGGCACGATAATGACCGATTCCGTCTGAAACACCGGGATATCCAAGCAAATCCGCAATTGATCGGCGACACCTTCGTAATGGCGATAAATTTTCGAAATAAACAGAAGCAGGACCGGTGTGAGCACAATGACGATCCATGCCCCCGCCAAAAATTTGGTTACGCAAAAAATCACAAGCACACCTAACGACACCATTGCGCCCAAACCGTTAATGATCAGCTTGCGGGTCCAACCGCGCGGTTTTTCGCGCGACCACTTTAGCACAAGACCGCTCTGGGCCAAGGTGAACGATAAGAACACTCCGATTGCGTACAGCGGGATAAGCGAGTCCGTCTTCCCGTGAAACAACGTAAGCAGAATCGAAGCCAATACGCCAAGCGTAATGATGCCGTAGGAATAAGCCAGGCGGTCCCCCCGATTCGCGAACATACGCGGAAAGTTTTTATCCTGCGCCATAATGGATGCCAATATCGGGAACCCGTTAAAACTCGTATTGGCCGCAAGTGTCAGGATAAGCATCGTCGCAAATTGAGTAACGTAATACATGCCGCCGCGGCCAAATGCGTGCTCTGTGACCATTGAAAGCACCGACGTGTGGCCCTTCGGATCGGGAGCGATGCCGTAAGCCAGCGTCAACAACGTGACGCCGCCGAAGATAATTGCAAGCAGTGTGCCGAGCATCAGCAGCGTGCGTTTCGCATTGACCGTAGAAGGCGTGCGAAAATGCGGCACCGCATCGGAAATCGCCTCCACTCCCGTAACTGCCGAACAGCCCGAGGAAAATGCTTTCAGCAGCACAAACAAGGTTAACGCATCCGGTACGACGGACGGGGGTGACAATTCAACGGATACCGCCTGGGCGCCGGTCAGCAGATCCCATGCCCCTTTGCCAAGCAGCAGCACAATACAGCCGATAAAAAAATAAGTAGGGATTGCAAAAACGGTGCCGGATTCTGAAGTTCCCCGCAAATTAAGCCAAACCATCACCCACACAAGAAATACGGCGATTTCAACAATATAAGGCACCGTAGAAGGGAAAGCCGATGTAATAGCTTGCACCCCCGCGGATACCGATACCGCTACGGTTAAGGTATAGTCGATAAGCAAAGAAACGCCGGTTAATCTGCCCCAGACCATACCTAAATTTTCTTTGGCCACCATGTAGGCGCCGCCGCCTTGCGGGTAAGCATCGATCACTTGGCGGTAGCTCATCACCAGTATGCCGATCAGCACAATAATCGAAATCGCAACCGGCAATGAAAAATAAAATACCGCCGCTCCCACAGTAGCGAGCTCAAGCAAAATCTGCTCCGTTCCGTAAGCAACGGAAGAAAGCGCATCGGAAGATAAGATCGGAAGCCCTTTCCATACCGGCATCCGCTCCGATTCCATTTGGCTGGATTTCAGCGGTTTACCAAACAACAGCCTTTTTAACGTGCGTGTAGCCATCCCATCCCGTTCCTTTTTCTTCTTAGTGTTGCCTGAATACACAGCGAGAATGAACGCACAACAAAAAAAGCACAAGGCTAGGCCTTGTGCCGGTTTAAAAATACCCGGGTTGCTCTATCCTTCTCACGTGCGCTTATGAGGTTAGCTGCCGGATTCGAGCCGTGAGAAGCTGCTCTACGAATGCTTGATGCATCCGATTCACCCCGAAGTTCATGGTTCCCCCATTTTCCGTTAAGGAAATTCAGCGTATTCGCATATTCAGTTGCTGATTTAGTGTATCCTGAGCGAAGCCTAAAGTAAAACATGAAAAAAAGCGGCATTATCTGCCGCGATGGTTAGCTGATTGGAATAGAGCGTTTACATGAAGTTCACTCTTACGATTTCATCGATTATCGGGGTCAATTGGCCGATATTGCAATTTATAACGGCCGGCGGTGTACATAATACCAAAAAACATGCTGAGCGATCACTTTCACCACCGCAAACAAAGGAACCGCCAAAATCAAACCGACAATTCCCGCCAGTTCTCCGCCTACCAGCAGCGCAAAGATAATCGCCAGCGGATGAATGTGCAGCGAGCGGCCTACCACCTGGGGCGAAATGACGTTCCCCTCCAGCACCTGACAGGTCAAATTGACAATCGCAACAAGCAGCACCATTTTAAAAGACACCGTAGAAGCCATAATAAGGGCCGGCGCTGCGCCGAAAAACGGTCCGATATATGGAATGATGTTAAATACCGCTACGACAAAAGCAAGCAGCAGCGGGTACGGCATATCGATCAGCCAATACCCCAAATAAGCCAGCCCGCCGATAATGACGCAAACGAGAAACTGCCCGCGGATGTAATGGCCAAGCGCCGTATCAATATCGACCAGCAGTTTGGTCGTATGATTGCGCTGCTGCTTCGGCACGATGGCAAGCACCGTTTTTTCAATAAGCTGAAAATCTTTTAAAATGTAAAATGCCAAAAAAGGCACGATAAAAGCGATAAACAGCGCATTGATCGTATTCCCGATCCCGCGGATCTGCTCCGAGATCATCACCGAGATCCCGTCTTCCAGCTTAGCCAGCGAGTTGTTGATCCCTTCCCGCACGCTATCCGGCAAAAACTTGAAATCGTCCAAACTGTCGACGACGCTTTGCGCTTTCATCGCCATCTCCGGCATACTGGCGTTAAGCTGCTGCAGCTGATTCATAAACATCGGGATCATATTCATCAGAATGACCGTCGTTGATGTAATAAAAACGGCATAAATTAGAAGCACGGCGATCGTGCGAGGCACCTTTCGGGAATTCAGCAAGGTGACGACCGGATTAAGCACATACGAAATAATCATCGCGATAATAAAAGGAGTCAAAATCTCCTTAAGAAACGTATACACGGCGCTGATGATCGGTTTGATCTGCAGCAGCATGAACAAAACCAGCAAGCCAAGCAGCACATAAACCAAGATGACAAACGCATGGCTTTTCGTAAACCGCTCCATTTCCTCCGCCTCCCTCTTATCCCGGATTCCGCCTCTTGTAACAGTATATGTACAACCTGTCCGAATTAATCCCGCACCCGCATAATCTGTTCGGATGCCAAATATATATGGTAAAGGACAGCCGGGAGCTCGGCAATCGTCTGGCGTCGTACCCGGAAAAAGGGCAAAAAAAAAGCCAACGTTAGTTGGCGTGGACTTGCGGCATTTCCTCTTCGGCGAAAAACAAATCGTCCAGAGAGCTCAACGTGCCGTCTTCTTCAACTTGAAAGACGGACATTTTATCACCATTTATGGTCAGTTCGATAAAACAGCCCCAGCAGTAAAATTGGTGGGAACCGATTTTGCCAATATCTTTGGAATTGCAGTTTGGACAACGTACCATAATATCACCCTATTCTTCTTTAGATACGAAGATTTCTTCCAGCTCCTCGTTGCAGCGGACCGGAACGACGATCGCATCCTCGCCCAATATAACGGATTCGGGAATCGGCAGCCATTTGCGTCCTTCCCTCAAATCGGTAATGAAACCTTCGGATAATTCATAACCTATTACATGTTTTCCCATTTGCTCTTCTAAATATACATCTTCCACAATGCCGAGCTGCTGCCCGTTAACGGTAATTACCGGAAGCCCCTTTAATTTCTTTTGGCCCCCAACCAAAGAGAAATACGAAAGCTCCTCATCCGCCGTTTTCAGAACATCTTCACTTGGTATTGTAATCGCATCTTCCCCTAAGGCAAGCACATCGTTCCATTCGACATAAGCGGACGAAGAAAACCACATCTTCCCCGCAAGTAAAACCGCCCCAATTCTCCACTCTTCATCAAGCAATAAATCTTGAGCGGAGCCAACCTGTCTGCCGGTATCCACACTGATGACCGGCAGGCCTATCACGTCACGCGCTTTGCGCATGATAGCCCTCCTAAGAGTTTTCCGCAGGAAAACTTACTTCGTAAGCACTACTGAGTTTTCCGCAGGAAAACTTACTTCGTAAGCACTACTGAGCTTTCCGCAGGAAAGCTTACTTCGCAAGGGTCATCTGGGTTATTCCATTGGAGAGCCGGCTTCATAACATGATGCTGACTGACTTGCAAGCACAAGTTAAAAGCCTACTTAGTATTACGGATTCGCCGCACAATGGTTGCAATTTTATGCACGGCTTCCTGAACCTGAAACTCGTTGTTGTCTCTGCCAAAGCTGAACCGGACGGCGGAGGAAACGACGTCCTCCGGCAGTCGCATCGCCTTCAGCACATGCGATACTTCAAGCGATCCGGAAGTACAAGCAGAACCGCTGGCGGCCGCAATTCCTTCAAGATCCAGATTCATTAACATCGTCTCCGTGCTGACGCCTGGAAAGCTGACATTCAAAATATGCGGCACCCGGTTCGCGGCATCTCCGTTAACGACAAAACCCGAATTCAACTCGGAAAAAAGCCCATCTACCATTACTTGACGTAGTTTTTCCAAGTTTTGTTGCATTTCATACATATTTTTTATCGAAATTTGCAGCGCTTTGGCAAAACCCGCTATGCCTGCAACATTTTCTGTTCCCGGACGTCGCTTTCGCTCTTGATTCCCGCCGTGCAGCAGCGGAGCAACCTGAACATGCCCCGCGACATAAAGCGCGCCGATACCTTTGGGTCCATGGATTTTATGAGCGGAAAATGCAGCCAGATCGACCGGCAGATCGTTAAGCCGGAGATTCAGATGACCCAGCGCCTGAACGGCATCCGTATGGAACAAAATGCCCTTGCTTCTGGCCAACTCGCCGATCTCGACGATCGGTTGAATCGTTCCTATCTCGTTATTGGCATACATCACGCTGATCAGAATCGTATCCGGCCTGATCGCCCGTTCCAAATCGTCAAGGCGAATCCGTCCGTGTTCATCAACGGGCAGATACGTCACATCATAACCAAACCGTTCCAAAAAACCGCATGTATGTAACACGGCATGGTGTTCAATGGCTGTCGTAATAATATGCCGGCCCTTTTCCCGCAACGTCTCGGCAATACCGATAATCGCGGTGTTGTCGCTTTCCGTTCCCCCGCTTGTGAACGTCAGCTCGTTCGGACGGCAGCCGAGCAGCTCCGCCATCTGGTCTCTTCCCGAATGAATCGCCGCACGTGCCGCACGGCCAAAGTTATGTGTGCTGGAGGCATTTCCGTAATTGTTACTATAATAAGGCAGCATTGCATCAAGCACTTCGGGATGTACCGGAGTTGTTGCCGCGTGGTCTAAATAAATACTCATGAAATCACCGCTTAAATGTAGAACATGTAATTATCGTTCTGACCTTCATCCTTATAAGAAATCAAATCGGAAAGCATCGTCGAATCAAGCACTTCCGCAATACTATCGCGGATACGCACCCACAAGTCACGCTTAGCCGGATCATCCTCTTCCGTAAAATCGACAGGGCTGATCGGCCCCTCCAGTACCCGGATCACATCTCCCGAAGAAATTTCCTCAGGGGTTTTCGATAAAATATATCCACCGTATGCTCCGCGGATGCTCTTCACAAGACCTGAATTCCGCAAAGGAGCAACAAGCTGTTCTAAGTAGTGTTCGGAAAGCTGATGTTTTTCCGCTATGCTTTTTAAGGAGGTGGGGCCTTCACCGTATTTTGACGCAAGCTCCATCATAATGGTCAAACCGTATCGGCCTTTTGTAGAAATCTTCAAAACTAGCACCTCATCTTCATGTACGTTATATAACAAGCATTGCCAAAATTCCAAGAAACATTTCATACATTTCTGTATCATTTCTATGTTATCATAATTCATCCTATTGTGGGAGAAAAACAGTGACATATTGATGAAAAATTTTATTTTTTCGTCAGAATGCTCTAAAATATAAGTCTATTTTCTTATTGTATGAATTGAATGTATAATACAAATTAAACTGCTTTACAAGAAAGAAGGTTAAACAACATGGAGAAAAAAGCCCGGGTCGTGCTCGGAATGTCGGGCGGCGTCGATTCATCGGTTTCTGCGCTATTGCTTAAGCAAATGGGCTATGAAGTCATCGGCGTGTTTATGAAAAATTGGGATGATACCGACGAATTTGGCCATTGTACGGCGGAGGACGACGCAGAAGACGTGCGCCGGGTATGCGACCAAATCGGAATCCCTTATTATACGGTCAATTTTGAGAAGCAGTATTTCGATAAAGTGTTCGCTTACTTTTTGGACGAGTATCGCAAGGGACGCACGCCGAACCCCGATGTCATGTGCAACCGGGAAATCAAATTCGGCGAATTTTTGCAAAAAGCGATGGAACTGGGAGCCGACTATTTGGCTACGGGACATTATGCGCAAGTCGAGCAGCGGGATGGCGTATATCGTCTTTTACGCGGCGTCGATGCCGGCAAGGACCAAACCTATTTCTTAAATGCGCTGAATCAGCAGCAGCTTTCCAAAGCGATGTTTCCCATCGGCCATCTGCCTAAACCCGAGGTACGCCGCATTGCGGAAGAAGCGGGTCTGGCTACCGCCAAGAAAAAAGACAGCACCGGCGTTTGTTTTATCGGCGAACGCAACTTCAAAGAGTTCTTAAGCGGCTATTTGCCGGCCCGGCCGGGTGAAATGCGCACGTTCGCAGGCGAAGTTAAAGGCACACACGACGGTCTGATGTACTACACGTTGGGGCAGCGCCAAGGTCTTGGCATAGGCGGTTCCGGTTCGGGTGAGCCGTGGTTCGTGGCCAGCAAAGATTTGGACAACAATGTGCTTTACGTGGTGCAGGGGGAACGGCATCCCAGCCTTTATTCGACAGGGTTGTCCGCAACCGACGTCAACTGGATCGCCGGCGGTCCGCTTCCGGAAGGCGAATTGCGCTGCACGGCCAAGTTCCGCTACCGCCAGCCCGATCAGAGAGTAAGCGTAACGTTTCATGGCGATGGAACTTGCGATGTTCACTTTCATGAACCGCAAAAGGCCGTTACACCGGGACAATCGGTCGTTTTTTACAATGGCGATGAGTGCCTGGGGGGAGCGGTCATCCATAAAACAGTGCCGTTAGCCGAAGCGCTGCCGGTCAACTGAAACGTGAATGAATACAAGCGAGGCATGCGGCTCCGGCCGCCGGCCCCGCTTTTTTCTTATGAGCTTAAGGTGACGCCCTCCAGATTACCGGGCTGCTCTCTGCGGGAGACAAGAATCCGGGAGATGCGCAGGTGATCCGTTTCCTCGATCCTGAATTCGAAGCCCCGGTGAGCTATCGTTTGATTCCGTGTAGGGGGAATTTCGATTTGCGAGTACATCCAACCTCCGATGGTGTCGTAATCGTCGCATTCGATTTCCAGCCTGAAGTAGCTGTTCACCTCTTCGATCAACAACCGCCCGTCAATAGAATGCCTTCCTTCTTCCACGAATTCGATCTGCGGCCGTTCTTCGTCGAACTCATCCTGAATCTCGCCTACGATCTCTTCAATGATATCCTCAAATGTTACCAGCCCTGAAGTGCCTCCGTACTCGTCGATCAGCAGCACCATCTGCGCCTTCCGTTTCTGCATCAGCTTGAGCAAGCTGCTGATCTGTATCGATTCGGGGACATGAATCAGCGGGCGGACAAATGTTTTCAGGTGGCCGTCATCATCTCCTGTTCTCAGCAGGTCCTTGATGTGCACGAATCCGACGATATTGTCTTTATCCGGATCACATACGGGATAACGCGTGTGCATTTCGGAGATAGCGATCGTTTTATTTTCCTCAAACGGCAAATTAGCGTAGAGACACACCATCTCTGTTCGCGGGATTCGTATTTCACGGGCCGTCGTGTCTGCAAAATCGAATATATTGTCAACAAGCGCAAGCTCGGTATTGTCAATCAGCCCGCTTTTGTTGCTTTCCTTCATCATCGTGCGGATTTCGTCTTCGGTATGCGCCAAGCTGCGCTGCTCAGCCGGCTCAATGCCCGCTTTTTGCAGGAGCCATACTGAAGCGCCGTTCAGCAACCAGATAAAAGGATAAAACACCCTGTAGAACACGATCAGAGGAGCTGCCGTCAGCAGCGTAAGCTGTTCCGATTTACGGATCGCGTATGTTTTAGGAAATTGCTCTCCCAGGGTAATATGAAGTGCTGTAATCAGCAGAAACGCGATAATAAACGCAGCCGTGTGAACAACGGGTAATGGCAGCCCCATCGAGCCAAACGGCACCAGCAGCCACTTCGCGATAATAGGTTCTCCGGTCCAGCCAAGTCCCAATGAGGCAAACGTAATCCCAAGCTGGCAAGCCGATAAATACGCATCCATATTGCCGATCATCGTCCGTGCCATTTTTGCCCGCAGATTGCCGTTTTGCGCCAGTGTTTCAATTCGGCTCTCCTTGACCTTGACGATCGCAAATTCCGCCGCCACAAAAAAAGCGTTTAACAATACCAGCAGCATGACCAAACCTAGCTGAAAAAGTATCGGTAGCGGGTCACTGCTCAATCAGCTTCCTGTCTCCCTAGCGGAAGATCAGGTTCACCTCCCTTGCTTTTGCATGCGGAAACATCGATGTATGTGTTTCTACATAAATATTACTTTGCAGCATGGCTCTATGCCGATTTACGCTAAAAAAGTACAAGAGAGTGGAGTGTGACAACGTAACCGGCAGATGAAGCTCAAATGAGAGACATTCATTCGGATCTAACAGCCATTGTTTGAAACGAAATCCAGATCTGCAGCTTGGCGCAATATGGCAGCCGTAAACGATATCCATTCATACGCAAGCGGGTATAAAGTTGACACCTCTGTATAGAGAAACATGGCGATAGCGGAGTAGTCCGGAAGGTGGAAAAAGTAACTTGAGGTGCTTTATTGAAGTTGTGGCAGCGCATTACGTACGGAGAAGGTAACCCTAATGTTGTCAGGACAAAAAGGCGATGGACCAAAATATCGTCACAGGCTTCTTTTATGCGTCGCGGCCCGATCTGAACAGACAAACCAGCCGGATGGATAACGGACTGAGGGAGAATGTCGATTCATTGCGCATCCCCCAGCCATTGTGCTCCCCCAGCATTGGAGAGGCCTCCCTCTAACGGACATGGACGCTGCAATGTAAACCAAATCTGAGGTTTGCTGCGAGGGACGGACACCAGCGCTCTTATTCGGCCTACCGTCGCGGTTTCTCCGACTTTTTCGGGCAAATAAAGGCGCTTACGTCCGTTAAAAATGATAACCTCGATTTTTTTGCCACATAACGGCGCGCCTGTCCGTTAGCGATGGAGCATGACATTCGCATGCATAGAGACCACCCATAACACACGAGGATGTCCATACTGACAATTAGCCAAAGATCAACGTTAATCAAGGTTGAACCGGAATCGCTTCATTTGCCGCGTTCAAGCATGTTATGGTTCCGGTGAAAACCAGCCATTTATCGCTAACCTGACAACATGGAGGATAACCCCTCCCCACCAGGCATAGCGGACGCGGCTATCTATGTTTCCGCCGGCGTTCCTGATTTAACCTGATTTTGTCCTCCATGCCCTGCTCTGAGGCATAGTAGAAACTTTCCGTCTTGATCGAGTCGGGCAAATACTGCTGCTCCACATAATGACCGGGGTAATCGTGGGGGTATTTATAGCCGGCATGGCCAAGCTTCTCCGCCCCTTTATAATGCGTATCCCTTAAGTGCAGCGGCACGTCCGCCGATTTGATCCGGTCGAACGATTCCATTACCCGGGAAATAGCGACAGGAATTGCGTTGGATTTCGGGCTTTCGACGGCAAACAGGATCGCTTGTGCGATCACATATTTGGACTCCGGCCAGCCGATTTTGTGATAGGCGTCCATCGCGGTTACAGCCTGCACCATGGCCTGCGGATTGGCCAGTCCGATATCTTCGCTGCAAGCGACAATCAAGCGCCGCAGGAATGTCATCGGGTCCATGCCCAGCTTCTCCACCGCGTACAAAAACCAGAACAACGCGGCATCGGTGGAACCACGCACGCTTTTGTGGAATGCGGACAACACATCGTATTGGGTCGATTCGTCGGCCCTGACGACCGCCTGGCGAATCGATTCCTCCGCTACCTCCAGCGTCACATGGACAGTGCCGTCCGGTCGCGGCGGTGTCGTGACCACAGCCAGCTCAAGCGCATTCAACGCCCGCCGGATATCGCCGCTGGCCATGCTTGCTACATGCTCCAGCGCTTCGTCGTCCACCTTCAGCTGCATAAAACCCAAGCCTTTGTCACCATCGGCCAGCGCCCGCTTCATCGCTGCCAGGGAATGCTCTTTGGTGAGCGCCTCCAGTTGAAACAACGTGGAACGCGACAGCAAAGCGCCGTTCACATGATGGAACGGATTTTCCGTTGTTGCCCCGATAAAAATAATAATTCCCTGCTCTACGGCAGGCAGCAGCGCATCCTGCCGCGACGTGTTGAAACGGTGCACCTCGTCGAGAAACAGAATTGTCTTTTTGCCGTAGAGCGATTTATTTTGCCTTGCCTGTTCAATCACCTCACGCACATCTTTAACCGAAGCGTCGACGGCGTTCAGCTTCACGAACTCTCCCTTGGTTGAATTCGAGATAATATGCGCAAGTGTCGTCTTGCCGGTGCCCGGCGGGCCGTACAGCAAAATCGACTTCACCTGATCGGCTTCAATCGCGCGGCGCAGCAGCTTGCCGGGTCCAACGATGTGCTGCTGCCCGATATATTCATCCAGCGTTGTCGGCCGCATCCGGTCGGCGAGCAGCTTGCCCGACGTATCGCGCGAAGCCGCTAAATCGAACAAATCCATACAATCACGATCCTCTACCTGAAGTGCGTGCTACAGTCCGGCTTTTTTCAGCAGATCGCGGACAACAACGCTAACCATGATGAGACCCGCTACAGGCGGAACAAACGCGTTGCTCGCCGGCGGCATTTGCGCCTTGCGGATATCCGGAGCGTTCTCCGGCACAATGCGCTGGGTAACATCCTCGCGTGGCTTGATTGGTTCTTCGTCGGAGAAAACAACCTTCACGCCTTTGGAGATGCCTTCCTTGCGCAGCCTGTGCCGTACGACCTTGGCCAGCGGGTCGGTATGCGTTTTGGAAATATCGACCACTTTAAACCGGGTCGGGTCCATTTTATTAGCCGCGCCCATGCTGGAGATAATCTTGATTTTGCGGCGCTTGCACTGCTTAATCAGATGCACCTTATAAATAATCGTATCCGAAGCGTCAATGACATAATCAAGCGGATATTCGAACAACTGCTCGTGTGTTTCTTCGGTGTAAAACATCTTAAGCGCAATTGCGTCGCATTCCGGATTGATTTGCAAAATACGTTCGCGCATCAGCTCGGCCTTAGGTTGTCCGACGGTTGTCGTCAGCGCATGCACCTGGCGGTTAATATTCGTAATGTCGACAACATCTTTGTCGATCATGATAATGCGTCCGACTCCGGTACGGGCCAGCGCTTCCGCGGCAATCGCTCCGACTCCGCCGATACCCAGCACGGCAACCGTGCTTTTACGCATCACTTCAAGCCCTTCGGGACCGATAGCAAGTTCCGTGCGGGAAAATTGATGAAGCATATGAAGCTAACCTCCTTTGATGAAAAATCGGTTTCATTTGATAAAAAGGGCACGGCATCCGCGGCGGCCTCACCGTTTGTACGGAAGAAACCAAACCGCGGCAATGCTGAGCCCCGTTGCTGATTGTTAATTAAAAGCTGTAAAGCTGCTTACTTGGCAGCCGGCGCTTTAAGCGCCAAACGAATCGACAAATCTTCAAGCTGCTTGTCGCTAACTTCACCCGGCGCATCGGTGAGCAGATCGGTGGCGCTGGCCGTTTTCGGGAACGCAATCGTCTCTCTCAAGTTGGTGCGGCCGGTAATCAGCATAACCAAACGGTCGAAACCGAAAGCGATGCCGCCGTGCGGAGGCGTACCGTAATCGAATGCTTCAAGCAGGAAGCCGAATTTGTCGTTGGCTTCTTCCTTGGAGAAACCAAGCGCGGCGAACATTTTCTCCTGTACCTCACGTTTATATATACGCATCGAACCGCCGCCTACTTCGTAGCCGTTAAGCACAAGGTCATACGCTTGCGCGCGGATTTGGCCCGGATCGGTGTCGAAGTAATGTACGTCTTCTTCTTTCGGACGGGTGAACGGATGGTGTTCGGCCACCCAACGTTTGGCTTCTTCGTCGTAGCCAAGCAGCGGGAAGTCCACGACCCACGCGAACTTGAATTTGCTGTCGTCGATCAATCCGAGATCGCGGCCGATTTTCAGACGCAGATTGCCAAGCACGTCGGCTACAACTTTTTTGCTGTCCGCAGAGAACAACAACAAGTCTCCTTCTTCCGCGCCGAGACGTTCTTTAAGCGAAGCAATCTCCTGCTCGCTGAAGAACTTGACGATTGGCCCTTTCCATTCTCCGTCTTTCACTTGGATCCATGCCAAACCTTTCGCGCCATAACGGGCGGCAAACGGCAGCAGGTCGTCAATTTCCTTACGGCTCCACGTAGCGCAGCCCTTGGCGTTCAGCGCTTTAACTTGGCCGCCTTTTTTGGCGACATCGGCAAATACTTTGACCCCGGAAGTTTCCACAAGATCGGTTACGTCTACAAGCTCCAGTCCGAAACGCAGGTCCGGCTTGTCGGAGCCGTATTTGCCCATTGCGTCGGCATAAGTGATACGTTGGAACGGACGTTCGATTTCGGCGCCGGCCGTTTCTTTCATCAGACGGACAACCAGCTGCTCCATCATGTCAAGCAGTTCATCCTGCGACAAGAAGGAAGTCTCGATGTCCACTTGCGTAAATTCCGGTTGGCGGTCTGCGCGCAAGTCTTCGTCGCGGAAACAGCGGGCGATTTGGTAATAACGCTCCATGCCTGCCACCATCAGCAGTTGCTTGAAAATTTGCGGCGATTGCGGCAGCGCGAAAAATTCGCCAGGATGCACACGGCTTGGCACCAAATAATCGCGTGCGCCTTCCGGAGTGCTTTTGGTCAAAATCGGCGTTTCGATTTCCACAAAGCCGTTATCGTCCAAGAAGTCGCGGAACAGCTTTGCCGCCTTCGAACGCAAGATCAGCGTGCGCTGCATTTCAGGACGGCGCAAGTCAAGGTAGCGGTATTTCAAGCGAACCGATTCGTCAACTTCAATCCCGTCTTCGATAAAAAACGGCGGCGTTTTGGCGGCGTTCAAAATTTCCGCTGCGGTAATACGCACTTCGATCTCGCCCGTCTTCAAGTTGGCGTTGACGGTTTCCGGATCGCGTTCGACCACTTTGCCGCTTACAGCCATGACATATTCCGTGCGCGCTTTATCGGCTACCGCATGAGCATCCGTAGAAAACTCAGGGTTAAATACGATTTGCACAATGCCGCTGCGGTCACGCAAGTCGATAAATACGACACCGCCCAAGTCGCGGCGGACAGACACCCAACCGTTAAGGACTACCTCATCTCCTACATTCGCTTTTGTTAATTGACCGCATTGATGCGTTCTGGATAACATGTTTGTTTCCTCCTATTGTTGAAAAGATGATATTTTCTGTACCAAATCGGTCAAGGCCACGCTTTCCTGCTCCCCGGTCGCCATCGCCTTAACGGTGATTTCGCCGCGAGCCAGCTCGTCGTCGCCGAGGATGGCGACATAATGCGCTTCGAAGCGGTCGGCGGACTTCATTTGCGCTTTGATTTTGCGCCCTTGATAATCCTTCTCGGCCTTTAAACCGGCCTCGCGAAGCAGGAACAGCTGACGGACAATTTCTTTCTCGGCGGCTTCGCCAAGACCGATCAAATAGACGTCAAGCCGTTGTTTCACCGGCAGTTCCACACCTTGCGCCTGAAGCACCAGCAAAATGCGCTCCAAGCCAAGTCCAAGCCCTACCCCGGGCTCGTCGTTGCCGCCAACCTGCTGCACAAGCCCATTGTATCTGCCGCCGCCGCCCACGGTATCGATCGCGCCGATGCCCGCCGCCTTGTATTCGAACGCCGTGTGCGTGTAATAGTCCAAACCGCGAACAAGCCGCGGGTTGACTTGAAACGGAATGTCCATAGCGGTCAGGTGATCCCGCACCGCCTGAAAGTGCGTCTCGCATTCTTCATCCAGGTGTTCCAAAATCGTCGGAGCGCCTTCGCAATATTGTTGATCGATTTTGCAATCGAGAATTCGCATCGGGTTGCGGTCGTAACGCGACTGGCAGTCTTTGCACAACTTATCCTTCACCGGCGCGAAAAACTGCTGCAGCTTCTCCCGGTAAACGCCGCGGCATGCGGGATTGCCCACCGAGTTGATCTCAACGGTCACTCCGGAAAGCCCCAGCTCTTTATAAAACGTGTACCCCAGCGCGATAACTTCCGCATCCAAGCTCGGATCGGTTGAACCAAAAGCTTCGATGCCGAACTGGTGAAACTGGCGGTAACGTCCGGCTTGCGGACGCTCGTAACGGAACATCGGCCCGATGTAGTACAGCTTGCTGACATCCGGTTCGCCGTACAGCTTGTTTTCCACATAAGCCCGCACCACGCCGGCGGTTCCTTCCGGGCGCAGCGAAATATCCCGGTTGCCCTTATCTTTAAAAGCGTACATTTCCTTCTCGACGATATCCGTCGTTTCTCCGACCCCTCTTTGGAACAACTCGGTATGCTCAAAAATCGGGGTTCTGATTTCCTTATAGTTAAATCTCCGGCAAAGCTCGCGTGCTTTTCCTTCGATATACTGCCATTTCTCGATTTCCCCCGGCAGCAGATCCTGAGTTCCTGTCGGTTTCTGTATGCTCATTTTGCATGGCTCCTTTCCTTGTTCTAAACTAAAAAATCTCCCGCCTCTGATCGTAACGATCAGGGACGAGAGATTAACAGCCGTAATCACCCGTGGTGCCACCCACATTGGAACCAGCGACATTCCTTTAAAAGAACCGCAGATTCCGCTTGAAACGGTTAACGCCCGTTATTCGCAATACAGCTACTGCACGGATAAGTGAAGCTCATCCGGGTTCACCGCATGTCCTCGGGGAGGTCTGTTCGTCCGATTCGCTTAAGGAAGCTTGCAGCCTAGGCTTCCCTCTCTGTGTAGGCAAGGTTCGAATTACTTTGTCCCTTCAATGGATCAGTTTATGTCGAATTGCAATTAACGTTTATTGTAAACTTGAAATTTGCCAAAGTCAAGCTAGCCTTTGTTGATTTTTAACGCGGCAGCCAAATCTTTGATCAGCAGGTACATATCGCCGTTTGTCAGCGATTGCTTGTTGCCAATCAAATCGATGGTCGCACGCGTCAAGTATCCTTTTTTCTCCAGCTCTGCAGCGGCTTTATCCAGCGGCACGTCGACTTTCAGCGTCCTGGCGATAATCGAGCTGGCATGATCCAGCGTCAGCGGCAATTTTTCTGGCTCCTTCAGGCCGTTCACCCAGTTGACCGCGCTCCCGCTCATCTGGCCTGGGCTGAATTTCTTCATGCCTTCGACAACGTTGGACATGCGTTTGACGTTGGATGCTTTGTCGAGATCAAATTCGTTTTTGTAGCCCCCGGTCGCAAGCCCCAGCGAAATAGCCGTTTTCAGCCCCGGATAAGCTTTGTTTTCCATAAAAGCTCCCGGCTTCGCATTGTAGGGCTTCAGCTCCATGCCTTGCTTGTTCAGCTTGTCCTGCAGCTTGGCGATGTTTTCCTTCGACGCCGACAGCTGGCGGAACGACATCTTGGCGTCGGCTGCGATTTTCGCTGCCGCCCCTGCCGCTTCTCCTGTCGCCATGCCGACTGGAATGACACGGGCAGAACCATGAGGCAGCGTATCAAAGCTGGCCGAGCGCCCGACCACCAGCAGGCCGTCTACCTTTTGCGGCACGATGCTGCGGAAAGGCACCGCGTATTTGTCCGGATCGGTGACAACAGCGCCGTTATCTTTAGGGGATGTGCGCTGAATGTCGACCGGATAACCGCCGAAACCGATGCGGTCCCATTGATCGCGGTTTTCCAATACATCGATGATGGAGAGGCGGTATTCGCCGATCATATGACGCGATTCGCGGACGTACAGTTCAGGCGCAATAGCGTCCAACTCCACTCCGTCAAAATCCGCGTATTGTTGTTTCAAATATGCGAGCACATGCGGCAGCTCGTCTTTGGCAATTTGAAATGCTTCCTGCCGGGACTTGGCATCAAACGGGTCAATGTTAAAAACCTGCAGCGCATTGACGAGCATCGTATTGTCGTTCTGGCGGCCGCCGTTTAATCCGCGCATCCGGATGCGATCTTTATTGACGGCAGGATACTCCTGCATTTTGTCAAATCCCCACAAGCTTGTTTCGTTAATGCCGTATTTGCCTTGCCCTTTATCTTCGGCGGCGATCGTCTTGCCGAACTGTTTCCAACGCTCCGGCGTAATATTGTTTAATCGGAACACCACGGTGACGGCCATCCGGCTTTTCGGATCTGCAAGATCCTCGCGGTTGATCGTAAACGGCGCCCCGGCAGCAGCGGCAAAATCCGCATCCTGCGTCGCATCGATGACCGATTTCGCCTGCACATTGATTTTTGTCCCGTCGGCTTTTGTGATGCTTGCGCCGGTTACCGTCTTAGCATCGCCTTTGACTGTCACAAGCGGCTCAATCGATTTAGTTTTGAGCAGCACGTCAA
This sequence comes from Paenibacillus thalictri, assembly GCF_004307995.1. Taxonomy (GTDB): domain Bacteria; phylum Bacillota; class Bacilli; order Paenibacillales; family NBRC-103111; genus Paenibacillus_AF; species Paenibacillus_AF thalictri. The sequence continues at coordinate 137,355 of NZ_SIRE01000002.1, forward strand.
TATTTTTTTCCGCTGCGACAATGTCGTTAAAAGCGTTTGCCGCCGTCACGACATCAAACGAGTCGCCTTCGATTTTGCCGAACCATTCGCTGAAAATGCCCTTGTTCATCGGCTGTTTGGCCCAATTGCCCGGCTCAATGTTCATGTCGATGCTGTTCAGCCAGCCAAGTGTCATCAGACCCCCGAGAATAGCGCGGTCCTTGCCGTCGACAAGCAGCGTTTTCTGGCCGTTGCGGGCTGCGGATACTGCAGCCGCCACCCCTTCGGGATCAGTCCCGACTACAATGACGTCATAACTCGATTTGGGATCCGATACGGACTTCACTTCTTTGAGTTTTTGAACCTGTCCGGCAACGCTGTGGGGAGTTCCGCTTTTTTTGCCCTGAAATGCCCCCCAGACTGCAGCAACGATCATCATCACGACAAATGCGATCAAAATGATGGCGTGTCCCCGGTTTTGCTTATTCATCAACCGATCCAACAATTTCATGAATGCACCCCATGCCATTAAAAAATAAGTCCCGTCGTACTTCATCTACTAGCCAAACTACTCTACTAGTATATAGCATTCGAAATGAGAAGAAAAATAGTAACGCAGGACATGCCAGAGCCTTAAGCCCCAATGATAATACGAAGGTTAGCGCCATAAAGTTTCACTCGCCGAAAAAAGCGGGACAGCTGTCGCGCCATCCCGCTTTCCAAAAAGCAAATCAACCGCTTCTTAAGTCCCACTCGGCACGGTCCGCAACTTGCAACAACCGGCTGCCCTCAAGCAGCCTGATCCGCACATAAAACCGCAGATGCCCTCCGCGAGTTCACTAAAAAGTAGCCGTCACCGATACGTTTTCCGCGGCGTACTGCGCAGCTTCTCGTGAACGGAAGAATGGCTTGCGGCGATTTCCGCCTCACTCATGGCCGGCCCCATCGACATCGCTTCGGCAAATTCATAGGCCAGCAGCTGATGCTCGGGCCGTGTAATCAGCTTTTCCTTAATGGATTGACGCAAGTGCAAGCAGCCCCTTCACTTGTTGTGAATCGGAACTGCTCGCGCAGTCCCTTGGAGCCTATTGTTGCCAAAAACGGCGCCGATTAGTCTGGAGCAAGCTCCGTCACCGTTCCCCGCCGCTTGCGGCCGCAGCCTTATTTGCTGTCAACGATCAAGGTGACCGGTCCCCAATTGGTCAGCGACACGTCCATCATCGCTCCGAACCGGCCTGTCTCCACCTGCAATCCTTGCTCGCGCAGCAGCGCGTTAAACCGCTCATAAAGCGGCTCTGCCTGCTCGGGACGAGCCGCGGCCATAAAGTTGGGCCGCTTGCCCTTGCGGCAATCGCCGTACAGCGTAAACTGCGAGATCGACAAAATTTGCCCGCCCACGTCGATCACGGAAAGATTCATTTTGCCCGATTCGTCTTCAAAAATCCGCAATCCCGCCACTTTCTCGGCGATATATTTCGCATCCTGCTCGGTATCCTCATGTGTGATGCCCACAAGCAGCACCAGCCCCATCGAAATGCTGCCGACCGCTTGGCCGTCAACCGTTACATGAGCTTCTTTACTTCTCTGCACAACAACCCTCATCTTCTAACTTGCTCCCTTAGGTTTGCATAATCCGCTGAACGGAATATACGTCCTTGACACGTTTGATTTTTTCGACGACCGAATGCAGATGATCGATATTGCGGATCAATATCGTCATATGGATCATCGCCATCTTGTTTTTATCCGATCGGCCGGAAACGGCGGACATAAACGTTTTTGTTTCGGAGACGGCCTGCAGCACCTCGTTAAGCAATCCGCGGCGGTCATGACCGGTGATCTCGATTTCGACACTATAATTCGCTTCGACGGAATCGGCCCATTCCACTTCAATGACACGATTGCCTTCCTCGCCGCCGTCGCTTTGCGGAATATTCGTGCAATTGGCACGGTGGACCGAAACGCCGCGGCCGCGCGTAATGTACCCGATGATGCTGTCGCCGGGAACCGGGTTGCAGCAGCGCGCAAAACGAACGAGCAGATTGTCCACGCCTTTTACCCGCACGCCATGTGTCGGACGGCTTTTCTTCTCGGCCGGCTGTTTGACTTCTTTGATTTCGTTAGTCAGCTGCAGCGCTTGCTGCTGTGCCTCCGCGGCTTCCTTGCGCAGCTTCTCCGTCAGACGGGTGCAAATCTGGGCCGCGGTAATGCCGCCAAAGCCGACAGCGGAGAACATGTCTTCGCTTTCGTTGAAGTTGAACTTCTTAGCGACCTCAAGCAGCTGCTCTTCGGTCATCAGCGTAAACGGCTCGTATCCGAGACGCCTCAGCTCGCGTTCGACCAAATCCCGGCCTTTCTCCACATTCTCCTCGCGTTTTTCCTTCTTGAACCATTGCCGGATTTTACTGCGCGCGTGAGATGATTGGGCGATCTTAACCCAATCCTGCGAAGGGCCGTATGAATGCTTGGACGTTAATATTTCGATGATATCGCCTGTCTTGAGCCGGTGGTCCAGCGGCACGATCCGGCCGTTCACCTTGGCGCCGATCGTCCGGTTGCCGACCTCGGTATGAATCCGATAAGCAAAGTCAAGCGGCACGGAACCGGCAGGCAGCTCGATGACCTCGCCTTTTGGCGTAAATACATAAACCAAATCCGAGAAAAAATCCATCTTCAGCGATTCCACGAACTCGGAAGCGTCGCTTGTTTCCTGCTGCAGCTCGATAATTTCCCGGAACCAGCCCATCTTATCCTCAAAGCTGTTGGAAGGAACGGCCGAACCTTCCTTGTACGCCCAGTGGGCGGCGATCCCGAACTCGGACGTCTGATGCATCTCGAAGGTGCGAATCTGCACTTCGAGCGGCTCGCCTTTGGGACCGATCACCGTCGTATGCAGCGATTGGTACATGTTTGGCTTCGGCATCGCGATATAATCTTTAAACCGGCCGGGCATCGGCTTCCACAACGTATGGATAATGCCCAGCGTTGCGTAACAATCCTTAATATTATCGACCATAATGCGCAGAGCGAGCAAATCGTAGATTTCATTGAACTGCTTGTTTCTGGCGGTCATTTTTTTATAAATACTGTATATATGCTTCGGCCGTCCGGAAATATCGCCTCCGATTCCCATCTCGTGCAGCTTCTCCGACACCGTTTCGATAACGTCGTGGATATACTGCTCGCGTTCGGCGCGTTTCTTCTGCATCAAATTGACGATCCGGTAATATTGCTGCGGGTTCAGGTAACGGAGGGCGATATCCTCCATCTCCCATTTGATCGCGGAAATACCAAGCCGATGAGCGATCGGGCAAAAAATCTCCAGCGTCTCGTCGGCGATCCGGCGCTGGCTTTCTTCCGACTGATATTTCAAGGTCCGCATATTGTGCAGACGGTCAGCCAGCTTGATTAAAATCACACGGATATCCTGGGCCATCGCCACGAACATTTTGCGGTAATTTTCGTTTTGCTGTTCTTCTTTGGTTTTGAATTTGATCTTCTCCAGCTTGGTTAAGCCATCGACGAGCATAGCGCAAGTGGGCCCGAACTTCTCATGAACCGTCTCCAAAGATACGGTGGTATCCTCTACGACGTCATGCAGCAGCGCCGCAATGATCGACGTTGTGTCCATCTGCATGTTCACCAGAATTTCCGCAACGGCCAGCGGATGCAATATATAGGGCTCTCCCGATTTGCGCACTTGTCCCGTATGGGCCTGTTCGGCAAAATCATAAGCTTCCCTTATGCGCTTTAAGTCGTTCTCCTTCAGATAGCTCGATGCTTTCTCCAGAAGCTGTTCGATCCCCATTTGATTTTTACCCATTCCCTTAAGTCGATTTTTATAACATTATGCCTTTTTTTGACGTATTTCGTCAATGCCAAGCCCGCGCCCAATGCGAAAAAAGACTTGTGCCCACCACCTTGAGCACGAGTCTTTCCTGCGGTTATATTTAGCCGTTATATTGTACCAAAGAAAAAATATCGATCCCGCCCAGCTTTTCCTTACCGTTTAATTCAAGCAATTCGATCAAAAAGGCAGCGCCGACGACTTCCCCTCCGAGCTGCTTCACCAAGTTGATCGAAGTCGCAATCGTGCCTCCCGTAGCCAGCAAATCGTCGGCAATAAGCACCTTTTGCCCGGGTTTAATCGCATCTTTATGCATAGCCAGCTTGTCTTTGCCGTATTCCAAGGCGTAGTCCGCCTCAATGGTTTCTCCGGGCAGCTTGCCGGATTTGCGGATCGGCACAAAACCTACCCCCAAAGCGACGGCGAGCGGAGCGCCAATGACGAAACCGCGGGCTTCCGGACCGGCAATGCAATCGATGTGCAGGTCTTTGAAGCGCTCAGCCAAATCCTGGATCACGCGGCGGTAAACTTCGCCATCTTGCAGCAGCGTTGTAATGTCCTTAAAGCTGATGCCCGGTTGCGGAAAATCGGGAATCACGCGGATGTAGTCTTTGTAGTTCATACAATACCCTCCAAAACATCTTTTTCAGTGCGTTTCTGCGCTTCGGCATGCCGGGCGAAAAACCACTCGGCGATTTCCTTGCCTGAAGTATAGACAAGATGCCTTTCGATCTCCGCCAATGACGAACGGCGCTTATATTTGATGGACTCGGACAATTCCTTTTTGGCCGGGGACGGAATAGGAATAAATCCGCCTTGTTTGCCTTCCACAAAACCCAATTCTTCAAACACTTCTATCATAAACCGAATCAGCTTCTCAGACAATCCCGACCGCTTGCTTAAGCCTCGCAGCATCGCGGAAAACCGTTCCTGCGATCCGGCCTCGCCGCGCAGCAAAGACGTGTACACCAGCTTAAACATATCTCTGGAGGGCATAGTCGCGCTTTCCTTCGAGCCTCCGTCGGCAAATGCCGCATAGAAGCGCTCGGCCCCTGCTGCCGCGCCAATAGCCGTATCCAGCTCTGATAACGTCCCCGGCAATGATCCCAATATCACATCCGTCGCCTCGGAGAGTCTGCTCATCTTGGCCAGCTCATTGCCCGGCAGCACGCGGCCGACATGCGTTACCACCCATACCGCGCAGTTTGCGGCGGCTGTCTTCCAGGGCAATGAATCCGCCTCCCCGAACAAAACAACGTCCATGCGTTGTCCAGCCGCCATACGGCGGGCCAGCTCGCCCATTCTTGCGGAAAGATTCGCTCCCCGCCAATCAAACAGCTGAACGTGGCCTACCCGTAAATCCTTAATCATAATTTGCGGCTTACGAGTGCCGTTCCATTCGTTAATGGACAACTCTCCAAGCACATCAAGATGTGAGGAGGCGGAGATAAATTCCAGCGATTCTCCCTTGCCGAATCCGACGGCATCCACAGCCTCCGTCCCGGTACCGGCTTCGGTGGCCGCTTGTGCGAGAACCAGCTTGATATGCTGCCGTTCCTTTCCGATGGACCGCAGCTCGCGTACGGTTAAGCCGTTAAACAAAAATCGCGGGCTCGGATTTCCCATTCCAAAAGGAGCGAGCAGATCAAGCTGGCGGATGCTGTCAACGCTAATCTCGCTTAATCCGCAAACAATGTCCGCCTGCAGCAGGGGGACAAAGTCCTGCTCGGTAAGCCATTCGTCCGCAAGGCGATTAAGCCGCTTCGATAGTTCGTGAAGATGATCCTTATGTATCGTCATGCCGGCAGCGGCTTGATGGCCGCCGTAATGCTCCATTAAGTCGCCGCAATGCGTCAGCGCCCGGTACACATCGAAGCCGGCAATCGAACGCGCCGATCCTTTAGCGAGTCCCGTCTCCGAATCGATCCCCAATATAATGGTCGGACGGTAAAATTTATCCAAAACTTTGGACGCAACAATCCCGATCACTCCGACATTCCATGTCTCATGGGCAAGCACAATGACGGACGGGAGCTGCTCCGTTGTCATGTTTTCCTCTATCATGGCAAAAGCGTGTTTGGTCATATCGTCGACAAGCCGCTGCCGCTCTTTGTTTAGCGTGTCCAAATCGTGCGCCAAATGCTCCGCTTCCTGCAGCACGTCCGTTGTCAGCAGCCGGACCGCATCGTCGGCGCTGTGCAGGCGTCCGCTGGCATTGATCCGCGGCGCCAGCGAAAAGCCGATATGCGTTTCGCTGACATCCTTGCACTCCACCCCTGCGGCCCCAAGCAAGGCGCGTATGCCATGATTCGAAGTTGATCTCATGACTTTCAGGCCTTGCCTGACGATCACCCGATTCTCGCCGGTTAGGGGCATCAAATCGGCTACCGTACCGATGGAGGCAATCTCGATCAGCTCATCCGGCCAGTGTCCGAGCAGCGCCTGTGCCAGCTTTAGCGCAACTCCGACGCCGGCAAGATACTTGTATGGATAAGGACAACCCGGCTTCTTCGGATTAATGATCGCCACAGCCTCCGGCAGCCATTCAGGAGGCTCATGATGGTCGGTTACGATGACATCGATCCCGATCTCGCTTGCATACGCGATCTCTTCCCTCGCGCTGATACCGGTATCGACCGTTACAAGCAGCGACACGCCATTGCGTTTCGCATGGTCCAGCGCCTTACGGTTCAAGCCGTAACCCTCATGCACACGATGAGGGATATAATAATCGAATGAACAGTCGAATTGCCTGAACAGCCGGATCATCAGCGAAGTGCTGCTGACCCCGTCCGCATCGTAATCGCCGTAAATCCGAATCCGCTCGCCGCGCTCGATCGCCAGCCGGATTCTTTCAACCGCTTCTTTCATTCCATCGAAAAGGAACGGATCATGAATGTGCTCCGTTCCTCCATACAAAAAAGTTTTCGTTTGTTCTGTGTCATGGAAGCCGCGGACGGCCAGCAAGCGGGCAATCAATGGCTGAATGCCCAGCTCGCCGGCCAATCGGTCAGCCGTCTCTTCGTTTATATCGTTCACATTCCATCTTGCTCTTTGGTGAAGCATCCATACACCTCCGGTTCAATGCAGCACTGTCGGGGCATCGTTCTGCTCGGAATCGACATTATTTTTATAGGGGTATCCGGGATCGTAAGGATTCACGTGAATAAAAACGTCGGACACATGGATAAACCGCTTCATCAACGTCATCTTGACGATTTTGGCGATTTCGTGGCCTTCCATTACGGAAATTCTCGGGTTAACGCTAATTTTCAAATCAACGATCACATAATGCCCGTGCTCGCGCGCATTAATTTCATCCACTGCGATGACGCCTTTTATTCTCTGAACCGTTTTCAGCAATTCTTCGGCGTCTTCTTGACGCAGCACATCTTCCTGCGAATGATGGATCACTTCCATGATCATCGAATAACCCATCTTCAGCACCATCACGGAAACAATCACTCCGGCAACCGGATCCAGATAAACAAGATAACCAATCCCGAAATATTTGCCAAGCAAGGCTCCGCCAATTCCGGCAATCGCTGCCAATGAGGAGTATACATCGGAACGGTATGCCCATGCATTAGTAATTAATTCCTCTCTGCCCAGCTGCCTGCCGACTCTGTATTTGTAGCGAAAAATCGCTTCTTTGACGATCATGGATATAACGATAGCGATAAGTGCATAAGCCGCCGGCGGTTTTTCAGTCCCGTAATAAATGGCCTTGCCCGACGAAATGCCAACTTCGATGCCCAAAAGCAAAATAATAGTAGCAACAATAATGGATGCGGCTGTATCCGTTTTACCCGGTCTGAAGGGCCGGCCTTCATCCGGCCGCTGCTTGGCGGCCCGAAGCCGTCCGAGCGACGCAAATGCGCCCGCCGCTTCCGAGAACGAATGCGCCGCATCGGCGATAAGCACTCTGCTGCCTGCCGACAAGCCGATGGATCCTTTTGTCAGCGCCAGCGCTATATTGGTCGCGATCCCGATCCAAGCCGTATATTCCGCCTTTTGAAACCGCTGTTGTATCATGTGGCCACTCCTTGAAAAATCATAATAAACGACAAGATAAACGTTTCTGCAGGAATACTGATTCTAAAAAGCCGCGGAAATAACATTCACGCGGCCGTTTACTTTACTGTTTTACGCTGTAGCTTTCCGTTTAGAACCTAACGATTTGTTTCTGAGCAAGTACCACAACGGGCTGGCGATACAAATCGAAGAGTATGCGCCGCTTGCAAGCCCGATCATTTTGGCTAAAGCGAAAAGTTTAATCGATTGGCTGCCGAAGATGAACAAACAAAGGACGGCCACAAGCACGGTAACCACCGTATTGATATTCCGCGACATGGTCTGCCATGTACTGTGATGAATCAAGTCAGCCAGATCTTCGTTGGATTTAACCTTGGCAAAACGCAGGTTTTCACGAATCCGGTCAAAGATGATGATCTTATCATTAATCGAATAACCAATCGTCGTCAGTATCGCCGCAAGGAACGGCAGATTGACCTCCAAGCGGAAGATCGCAAACAAGCTGATGACGATAAACGCGTCGTGAAGAATCGATATGATCGCCGCAATAGCGAATCTCCATTCAAAACGGATACTTACGTATATGCAAATCGCCACACTTGCGATGCCGACGGCGATCATCGCTTTAATTCCAAGCTCACGGGCAATGTCCGGCGAAACGGTATTGACTTCTTGGGACACTTTGTCCCCGTAGGTCGTGACAAAAGCTTTCTGTACCTTTTTGATTTCGTCATCCGCTAAAATATTGTTGTATCTGGCGGACACATGATCGTTATTGTTTCCGCCAATCGTCACGATCGTCGGCACAAGGCCCGAATCGGTGAATACCTGATCCACCTTTGCTTTATCCGTAGCTTGTCCGATGGATATATCAAGCGAGGTCCCCGCTCTGAAATCGACGCCGTAGTTCATGCCGGCAAACAGCAATACGATGATCCCCAGCACCGTGATGGCAATCGAAATGCCAAAAAACTTTTTACGGTGCTTTACAAAATCAAACCGGTCCTTGTAGTGTGCGTTAAAGTCCACGAATTTCCGCCTCCTTGACACCGAAGTAACCCGGTTTCTTGAAAAGATTGCCGCGGATCAGCAAATAAATGAGAAGCCGCGAGAAAAATACGTTGGTCAAAATACTGACCAAGATGCTCAAAATATTAATCAGCGCAAAACCGCGGATAGCCCCGTTGCCCACATAATACAGGACGATCCCCGCAATGATATTCGTAATATTGGCGTCCATAATCGTGCGGAACGAATGTTTGGAACCGGCGCGCAGCGAAGAAAGAATGCTTTTACCGCTGCGGATTTCCTCTTTGATCCGTTCATACGTAATGATATTGGCGTCCACCGCCATCCCGACGCCAAGCACCAGCGCCGCGATACCAGGCAAGGTTAGCGTTGCGTTAATCAGGTCAAACACAAGCAGCAGCAGCCACGTGTAAGTAATCAGCGTAATTGCGGCTACCAAACCCGGAATCCGGTAGTATCCCACCATAAACAGCAGAATCAGCACCGAACCGATCAGACCGGCTTTAACGGTCTCATGCAGGGACGCTTGGCCAAGCGACGCGCCTACGACTTGGGTATATTTCTCAGTCAGCTTGAGCGGCAGAGCGCCCAAATTAATCGTATCGGCGAGCGATTTCGCCTCATCGTATGTATAGTTGCCGGAAATTGTAGCCACACCGTCAGGAATAACGGCCTGTACGACCGGGGCCGAAAGCTGGCGTTCGTCCAAATAAATGGCAAGCGGCTGGCCGAGCAGCTTTTCCGTCACCTTCTTGAATTTATCCGGCTCTTTCACTTTAATGCTGATCATCGGACGGTTCGCTTGGTCGAAGCCGACTTTAGCCGCACCCTCTACAAAGTCGCTGCCGAGCATTTCTTTTGTGCCATCAGGTCCTCTGAACGTCAGCTCAGCTGGCTTCTTGATGACATTCCGCACCTCGTCTTCATTTTTCACGTCGGCAAGGCGTACGCGAATCCGGTCGGAGCCCTCAGTCGTAATCTCCGGTTCGGCAACTCCGAGTTCATCGGCACGCTTCTCCAGACTGCGGGCCGTTTCTTTCAACGATTCCATCGTAACCGGCTTTCCCGCCTCAATCGGTTCGGCTACGTAAAGGATTTCAAATCCGCCCTTTAAATCCAAGCCAAGCTTGATTTTCGATACAAGACCCGGGCTTGTCCAAACGACGACCCCCAAAGTAACCACTACCACCAAGATAAAGGTTACTATTCTTTTGATGTCCATTTAAGTTCTCCTTCCATACTCAATATTCCTATTATACCCACCTCGAAAATTGGAGTCAATTTGCCGAAAATTGACGAAAGGCAAGGCACTAAAAAAGCCCATTCGTTAAAATGGGCGATCCTTGTAAATGCTCATCGTCATCCAGTTCATAAACTGTGTCGTTTTCAAAGACAAAATATCGTTGATCACGCGATGCAGCGGAGGAATCCCCGATTTCAAGTACTTATCGCTGACACAATCCCAGATGTCGCTGCCCGTCACTTGTTCGTATCCCAGCATATGAAACTCTTCCGCTTTGCTGTTGCATATGCTTTCAATGCTTTCGTTCAACTCCTGCTCGGACAACCCTCCTGAGTGCTCTTGCTCCGAAGCGGCCGGCAAGGGCGAATACGAGTCCTCTTCAGCAGGATGTTCCGTTGAATTGTTGTCGGCTGCGGTGTCTCTTAAGCTGCCAGAATGCTGCGGATCGTCCTTCTCCATGTTGATCCTCCCCTGCCCATTGCTATCATATACTGAACAATTCGCTATAAAGCTGCATTCTCCTCTAATCCCTTACGTTTTGCAATAAATATTTTGCATGAGCTTGGACAGGTTCCGCATAAGGATGGAATATACTCTACGAGCAGAAAGAGGAGTTCAAGTGACCAAGCAAACGTTTATCCAGGGCACTATGATTTTGCTGGCCGCAGGTATCGTCAATCGGATATTGGGTTTCATCCCGCGGATTGCCCTTCCGAGAATTATCGGCCCTGAAGGCATCGGATTATATCAGATGGGATATCCATTCCTGATTGTCGTGTTGACGCTGGTCACTGGCGGTATTCCTATCGCTATAGCCAAGCTTGTCGCAGAAGCCGAAGCCGAGAATAACGAAGCCCGTATACGCTCCATATTAAAAATCTCGATGACCATCTGCGCCACATTAGGTTTGTTGTTCACGGCAGGCTGCCTGCTCGCCGCAAAGTGGATCACCGCTCATTTGTTTACGGATCCCCGAGTGTATTATACCTTTTTGTGCATGAGTCCGATCATCTTGTTTGTCAGCATTTCCGCCGTTTACCGCGGTTACTTCCAAGGAAGGCAAAACATGATTCCAACGGCGCTTTCGCAAGTGGTGGAGACGCTGGTGCGGATTGTCACGATTCTTGCCTTCGCTTATTGGCTGATGCCCTACGGACTGGAATATGCCGCCGCAGGGGCGATGATCGGCGTTATGGTAGGCGAGATCGCGGCGACGCTGGTATTAATGAGCCAGTATGCTGCTGCGCGAAAGCTCAGACCGGCATTTCCCAAATCAAAAATTGGCTCCGTCGCCGCATACGGAAGGCTGTCCAATCTGAAGCAGCTGCTCAGCATCGCCGTTCCCGTAACCGGCAGCAAGCTGGTCGGCTCCTGCTCGTATTTTCTCGAATCCATCCTAACGGTGCAGAGCTTAGCGGCGGCCGGTATCGCAACCAAGCTGGCGACCGCGCAATACGGCGCGCTGCAAGGCATGGTATTCCCGATCTTGCTGCTGCCGAGCGCACTCACCTATTCGCTTTCAGTATCGCTGATCCCTTCGTTATCCGAAGCCGCGGCGCAAAATGATATGAAAACGATCCATTCCCGGCTGCACCAGTCGCTGCGTCTTGCGCTTGTAACCGGCGCGCCGTTCGCCACCTTGATGTTTGTGCTTGCGGAACCGTTATGTTTGTATATGTACAATCAAAGCGATGTGGGCACGATGCTGAAAATGATGGCTCCGATAGCTATGTTTATTTATTTGCAAGCCCCGCTGCAAGCCGCCCTGCAAGCGCTGGACCGGCCGGGAACCGCTTTGGTGAACACATTAACCGGTTCGGTGGTCAAGCTGACCTGCATTTATTGGGTGGCTTCCATGCCGTCGTTTGGCATCTTGGGCGTTGTGCTTGCGATTAACCTGAACATTGTGCTCGTTACGCTGCTTCACTGGCAAAGCGTAGTGCGCCTGCTTAAATTCCGCATGGAAATGCTCGATTTTGCCAAAGTTGGCGCGGCCATGGCGCTTACCGGCATTGCCAGCTACCTTGTGATGTCGGTCCCTTGGTCGGACAGCAACTTGCTCCGGTTTCTTTCGGCTTGCACCCTTGGCGGCGGATTGTACCTGCTGCTCACCGTCGTGTTCCGGCTGGTCGATAAATCCGACCTGCTGCGCATTTTCACCCTTGGCCGCAAAATATGGCGATAAGGAACGTGCAGCCGGCGTGCGCCGCGGCGTCCTTTTTACCGCTTCTTATCCAGAAACAGATTGCCGCGGTGGTCGATCGAGCAGAAAAACACCTCTTTGAACTCCTTCGCGCCGCGGGACTGCAGCTCGTTTTTCAGCCAAAATCGCGTCTTTCCGATTTTCTCCAAATTCGTATCTTGTACTCTGCCATCCATGATAAGCGGCAGCGGCAAGCCTTCGTAACGTATGGAGGTTCCCGGCTCTGCGGGCGGTTTCGCTTCCTTCTCCTTCTTCTCGACAACGGTCAGTTTACCCGAATTCTCCAATATGGCGAATTCGACATCCGCTACGTCCATAACCTTGCTCTGGCGCAGCTGCAGTAGCAAATCGTCCAAATTGTAGCGGTGCCGCCGCATTTCTTCGCGGTCGATTTTACCGTTTTTGATAATGTAGCTTGGCTCTCCCTCAAACAAACGCCGCACGGTTCTGCTTTTCAAAGACAAAAAAGCGATCGTCAGCTGGACGATCATAAGTGTGGCCATCGGCAAAATCCCCTGCAGCATCGGCTTGCCTACATCCTCGAGCACAAAGACGGCGATTTCCGCAATCATGATCGAGATCACCAGATCAAATACCGAAAGCTTGCCGATCTCCCGTTTTCCCATTACCCGCAGTATGACAAACACAATGATGTAGACGGCCACTGTGCGTAAAAAAAGGGTCAACATCTCCATTTTCTTTGCCCCTTCCCTCTGCATTCCATGGATATTTTGACCTTGGGAACAAGCTGTCATGCGGCGGATGATTGTTGAATTATTGGTAAAACAACATGTACTAATTTGTGGTACGTGCCCATACAATGATGGTAAGAGATATTAAAGACCGCCGGGAATATGCCGCCACATTGATGAGTTGGAGGTCCGTCCATGATTCCGATGAACAAAATGAAACAAGTACGCCCGTCTTCTCCTGTTTTGTCCGGCCTGCTCTACTCCTTAGTCACGATGACCATCTTAACGCTGCTGACATCGCTGATTTTGTTTTCGACAAACATGAAAGAATCGTCTTTGATTGGATACGCATACGGCATCCATGCCATATCGTTATTTTTGGGCGGGGTTATTGCCGGCAAACGAAGCGAAAGCAGCGGTTGGTACCACGGGGGGCTGTTGGGACTGCTCTACAGCGTTATTATTTTCATTGTAGCCTTTCTGGCTTACGACGCCGGATTCAGTAAAATGACGTTATATTTGCTCGGATTGACTTTCGCGTCCGGAGCGCTTGGCGGCATGATCGGCGTTAACATGAGAAAATAAACTGCGCAAAAAAAGACGAGCGTCTCTCGCGGATACGAGGATGCTCGTCTTTTAGTTCGAGTTCATAACCATTTATTTCTTCTCTTCCGCAGCCGCCTGGCTGGAAGCCGACACCGCATTGACGGCGGAACGCTCGAACGTCAATTTCGTTACGTCATTAACACGTAATACGATCGTATCGTCGGTAATTTCCGCAATCGTTCCGTGAAGTCCGCCGATCGTCACCACTTTATCACCCTTTTTCAAAGCGCTAAGCATTGAACTGCGGGTTTTTTGCTTCTTTTGCTGAGGACGAATAAGCAAGAAATAGAGCACAACAAACATCAGCACGAGCGGACCGTACGTGACGAGCATGCCTTCAATACCTCCAGCTTGTGCAGCAGGTTCATCCGCTAAAAACCACATCTTTATCCCCCCTTTCCAATATCAACGTTCATGCGCTAAAACCCTTTGCTGTTTTCATCGATGCCGTATTGGGCAAAAAACTGATCGCGAAAATCGAGCAGCCTGTCCTCCATAATCGCCTTGCGCACATTACGCATCAATTCAATCAGGAAGTGCAAATTGTGATATGTCGTCAATCGAATACCGAACGTTTCATCCGCTTTAAGCAGATGACGAATGTAGGCGCGAGAGTAATTTTTGCAGGTGTAACAGCTGCACTCGGGATCCAGCGGGCCGAGATCGTCGGCAAACTTGGCATTCCGGGCAACAAGCCGGCCCGAGCTGGTCATCACGGTCCCGTTGCGGGCAATCCGTGTCGGCAGCACGCAGTCGAACATGTCGATCCCGCGAATGGAACCTTCCACCAGCGCGTCGGGTGAACCGACACCCATCAAATATCTCGGTTTGTTGGCCGGAAGCAGCGGCACCGTATAATCCAGCACCTCGTACATCAGCGGTTTTGGTTCGCCTACGCTCAATCCTCCAATAGCATACCCCGGGAAATCCATGGAAGTCAACTCGGCTGCGCTTTGACGGCGCAGGTCTTCGTACATGCCTCCCTGCACGATCGCGAACAACCCTTGATCGCCCGGCCGGGCATGCGACTTCAGACAACGCTCCGCCCAGCGGCTCGTGCGCTCCAGCGATTGCTTGGCATAACTGTGCTCGGCGGGAAACGGCGGGCACTCATCAAACGCCATGATGATGTCCGCTCCAAGCGCATTCTGGATTTCCATCGCTTTTTCCGGCGAGATAAACAGCTTGTCTCCGTTCAGATGGGAACGAAATTCGACGCCTTCTTCGGTGATTTTGCGCATCTCGCTTAAGCTGAACACCTGGAAACCGCCGCTGTCGGTCAAGATCGGTCTGTCCCAATTCATAAACTTGTGCAGCCCGCCCGCCTTTTTTACCAGTTCGTGGCCGGGACGCAAAAAGAGATGGTATGTGTTGCTGAGAATAATGTGCGCATCCATCGTTTTAAGCTCTTCCGGGCTCATCGTCTTTACCGTCGCCTGGGTGCCTACCGGCATAAACGTCGGCGTTTCAATAACTCCGTGTGGCGTGTGCACTCGTCCAAGGCGCGCGCCGGATTGCTTGCAGGTTTTAATATGTTCGTATGTAATAGCCATTTATCATCACTTCTCTCTTGAGATGAGGTTGTTCAAAAAGTCATCAGAAATTGACTCGGGGAACTCGCACTAGTATATAAACATGGCATCGCCGAAGCTGAAAAACCGGTATTTCCGCTCCACCGCCTCGCGGTATGCGGCAAGAATTCGCTCTCTCCCGGCAAGTGCGCTGATTAACATCAGCAGCGTCGATTTGGGCAGATGGAAGTTGGTCAGCAGCGCATCCACCATCAACAACTCGACTCCCGGGTAGATGAAAATACTTGTCGAGCCGCGGCACGGCTGCAGCAGGCCGCCTTGCATATGCTCGCGGGCCGCCGTTTCCAACGTGCGTGCGGAAGTGGTTCCTACAGCGATGACGCGGTTTCCTCGCGCGCGCGCCTCGTTAATGATCCCGGCCGCTTCGGCTGAAACATGATACGATTCCTCGTGCATCTCATGCTCTTCTACTCTTTCGGCCGACACGGGACGAAACGTGCCCAGACCGACATGCAAAGTGATATAGGCTAACTTCACTCCTTTATCTACGAGCCGGTCCAAAAAAGGTTTCGTAAAATGCAATCCCGCCGTCGGAGCCGCCGCCGACCCTTCGTGTTTGGCATAAACCGTCTGATAACGTTCTTTCTCGGAAAGCTGCTCCTTAATATAAGGCGGCAGCGGCATTGAACCGAGACGCTCCAGAATTTCGTTAAAAATACCGTTGTATTCGAAGCGGACAATCCTGCCGCCCATATCGGCTTCTTCCTCTACGACCGCGGTCAGCTGCGGCAGTCCCGCACCTTCTTGATCGTCCGGGCCCGGGCCGAAATCGATCCGTGTTCCTACCTTCAATCGTTTAGCCGGACGCGCGAGCGTCTCCCACCGGTCGCCTTCAAGCTGCTTCAGCAGCAGCAGTTCGGCTTTGGCCCCGGTATCCCTCTTGACGCCAAAAAGCCGGGCGGGTATGACTCGCGTATCGTTCAACACGAGCACATCGCCGGCTTTTACATAATCGATTAATTGTTCAAACTGATGGTGCCCTACTTCACCGGTCGCTTTATTCAGCGTCAGCAGCCTCGATGCGGTGCGATCCGCAAGCGGCGTCTGAGCGATCAGCTCTTCGGGAAGCTCGTAATCAAACAAATCCACTTCCATATTTCATTCATTCCTTCAGTATAGTCACTCCGACGTAATAAGCCTGGAGTATTTGTTTGTAATCGTAGCCAAGCAGCGCGTAACCTCGTGCGCCCCATTGCGACATGCCAAGCCCATGCCCGTTGCCTTTGCCTTTAAAAATAAAAGCGCGTTCCGTTCCGATCGGCAGCGGTTTGCTCTCTGCGCTTTGAGCGGCGGGCGGTTGTGACGGGCCTATCGAGGCGGGCGGCTGGCTGCCGGTCTGGCTCGAAGTTCCTTGCGGGGCCGACGGCGCCGTGGTGCCGTTTGCTCCCCATATAGTATAACTTCCCGCCTCCTCGATTTCAAACCGCGTGCTGGGAAGACCGCCAAGCACAGTCCGCAAAGCATCGGGATTCGCCACTTTCAGCGTCTGGCCGTTGGCCTTCATCTCCGTCACCCGGCCGGAAGGGCCGCGGGCCGTTACTTCCAAACTCTCCAGCTTGCCCGTAATCGGTTTATCCAACACCGCGTTGATTTTGTCCAGCAGGGAGCTGGCCGCAACCGGTCCGCGCACCCAGGAGTACGCGTTGGACTCAGGCGCCTGGTCAAGCACAGCAAAGCGGTCCCCAGTGTTCACCTTAAACAGCGACGGCGAATCCGTTCCCGGGCCCGACCGCACATTGACGGCATTGCCCGTCGATTCGTAATAAGGCAAACCCGCATCGTTTTTCTTCCCGGTATCTTTGGCATAAGCCGAGGTGATATAGCCCATATTGCCATTTGGCATCACAACGTGCAGCCAAACGGTCTTAGTGGTTTCCGCTCCGTCGTCCGGACTTGGCACACTTTGCAAATAAGAGATCGGTTTGCCCCACACTTCGACCGGATCGGCGGTCATCCCGCCGGCGTTGGAATAAAAAAACGGCGTGATCAGACCGTCTTTGTCGGCCAGAAGTTCTCCTTCGGTAGCTTTGACGGCTTCGGCAATCGCCGGCGCTTCGCCGCCGATCCCTTTGTACACCTGATCCGAACTGGAATCGGAAACTTGAGCGACACCGTATTTTGCCCCTTGCTTCAAAGCAAACGTGCGGGCCGCTACCGCTTGCGCTTTCAATGCCTCGGCAGGCCAGCTGCTGCCTAATTCGGAGCCTACGACTGACGTTACATAATCTTCCATCGGCAGCTCATTAACGACTGCCAGCTTACTATTCAGCTGGGATAACTCCAAGCTTCCGCGATAGGAACGGGCGGCTTTCTCCGCCACTTTGATCCCGTCCTGCTGCGTTGTCACCTTAAGCTTCGCTCCGGCTCCTACCGCCCACAAATCGGTGGCGTTGCCGGAAGCTTTCCCGCCGCCCTCCGTCCGCTTCAGCACATACGGCGTTGCGGCGGACACCGGCTGCAGCGTCACGTTGGGCAGCTTGCCGGATACTTTTTGCTTCAGCGAGTTTAATCCGTCATTGTCCGACTCATTGCCGATGAGTGCGGCATATTGAAGTTTGCCGCCATTGTCCATATAAGCCAGATCGACGTCAAAGCCGGCCTGGGCGATCGCGCTCACTTGGGCCGCCGCATCGGCTTCGTCTGTGTAGGTACCGGCGTTCCAATGAAGCGCTCCCGCTACATACGGCGTAAAATCCTTAACCGCTTGGGCAACGGCGGCTTGCTTCAGCAGTGTATCTTTGGCGGCTTGCGCAGTCTCTTTTGTCGGATAAGGGCCCGCATACACCTGGTAGAGCGTTTCTCCCGACTTCTCTCTGCCGATGACTCCCGCAGGCTTGTCCGTATCAGACAGCTTCTGCGCCAATGCCTGCGCCTGTTTCACATCCGTGGTCTCCAGCAGGATGAGCAGCGGTTTGTCGGCCATCGCCCGGACCGCGGTAAGGCCGGATGCGACGGAATTAAAGCCCGCAGCGGCTCCCAAAGCGGCGTCCAACCCCTGCGCGGCGGATAACGTTACAAATGGCGTGGTCACATTATATTTGCCGTTATCCAGATATAAAGCGACTCTGATTTGATCCGATTTCGGAATATCGGCGGCTGCAGCACCGCCGGGGAGGGCAATAAGAAAGGCCGCAGCAGCAGCGGCGGACATAAGAAATGTTTGAAAACGACGATATGATGGCATAAAAAGTGACAGCCTCCTCTGCATGATGTCTACTCATTAGACACGGAAGGCTGGAAAAAGTTTCACTTTAGCGGCAAATTGATTTTAACAAAGGTTTCTCAATCCGCCGACTTGGGCCTCGGCAATCCGAGATGATCGCAAGCTTGCGGCGTAATCACACGCCCCCTAGGCGTACGCTGCAAGAAGCCGATCTGCAGCAAATAAGGCTCGTATACGTCTTCGATAGTCTGGCTTTCCTCCCCGATCGTAGCGGCAATCGTATCGAGTCCGACCGGGCCGCCTTGAAAGGAAATGACGATAGCGCGCAGCATTTTATGATCGATTTCGTCCAGTCCCAAATCGTCAACTTGGATATGCTTGAGAGCGACCCGGGCGATGTCGACCGTAATGATGCCGTCCCCTTTAACTTGAGCAAAATCCCGTACCCGTTTGAGCAGCCGGTTGGCGATCCGCGGTGTCCCCCTCGAGCGTTTGCCGATCTCCAAAGCGGCCTCGCCGACAATCTGCACCTGCAATATATCGGATGCGCGGCTGACGATATAGGCAAGTTCGTCCACTGTGTAGAACTCCAGCCGGCTGACAACGCCGAACCGGTCGCGCAGCGGCGCGGACAACAAGCCAACCCGAGTCGTCGCCCCGATCAGTGTAAACGAAGGCAGATCAAGCCGCACCGAACGTGCGCTTGGCCCTTTGCCGATGATGATATCCAGCGCAAAATCCTCCATCGCCGGATACAGCACTTCCTCTACCGTCCGGTGCAGGCGATGGATCTCGTCGATAAACAATACGTCGCCTTCCTGCAAGTTGGTCAGAATCGCCGCCAAATCTCCCGGCCGTTCAATGGCCGGCCCCGATGTCGTGCGGATATTCACGCCCAGCTCATTGGCGATGATGTTGGAAAGCGTCGTTTTGCCAAGACCCGGCGGGCCGTATAACAACACATGATCGAGCGCTTCCTTGCGCATTTTGGCCGCTTCTATGTAAACTTTCAAATTTTCCTTCGCTTGCGATTGCCCGATATATTCCGCTAAATAACGCGGCCGGAGGCTGAGCTCCACCGTCTGGTCCTCCATCATCAGATGGGCGGAAATGATGCGGTCATCCATATATGAGAGCCTCCTGTTCTACGTCACACACCTTGATACAGCGCCTGCAGCGCAAGCTTCATCATTGTATCGACGGTATCGCCGTCCTTCAGCTTGCCCTTTATCGCTTGCCCTGCGCGATCCGCCTCCGCTTCCGTGTAGCCAAGCGTCATCAACGCTTCTTTCGCCTCCGCCCACGGGCCGCTTCCGGCAATAACGGAGGCAGGTTCGGCTAATGTGCCGAATGAAAAGACGGCTTCCGAGCCGGCTCCGAAAATAGTCCCCAGCTTATCTTTCAGATCCAAAATGATCCGCTGCGCCGTCTTTTTGCCGATGCCGGGCAACTTGGTCAGAAATGCGAGATTCTCCTGCTGGATCGCGGAAATAATCACTTCCGGCCGGCCCCCGGACAAAATGCCGACCGCCACTTTGGGACCGATGCCGGTCACTTCGATCAGCCTCCGGAACAGCGACTGCTCCTCGCGTGTCGCAAAGCCAAACAGCAGGTGCGCATCCTCACGCACATTGTAATGTATGTACATCGTCGTTTCTTCGCCGTCTTTGTGCTGAATCGCATACGGATTGGCGCAAAACACGCGATACCCTACGCCTCGCACGTCCAACACGACATAATCCATCTCTCTGTGAGCAACCGTTCCTCTTAAAAAATCGATCATCGCTTCGTTACCTCGTCTATTTTATGCTGCAGCGTAGCCGTATGAGCGTGGCAGATCGCCACAGCCAGCGCATCCGCCACGTCGTCAGGTTTCGGAACGGCCTGCAAACGCAAAAACATCTTGACCATTTCCTGCACCTGACGTTTCTCCGCCTTGCCGTAACCAACAATCGCCTGTTTCACCTGCAGCGGAGTATATTCCGAAATGGTCAGGCCCTTCTGCACCGCAGCGAGCATCAATACCCCCCGCGCCTGGCCGACCGCAAGCGCCGTCGTGACATTGCGGTTAAAAAACAGCTTTTCAATCGCCATAGCTTCCGGTTGATAAGTATCGATCAACTGAACCGCCGCTTCATAGATCGTTTTCAAGCGCAGCGCAGGATCCGTATGGGCTTCCGTCTGTATGCTGCCATATTGCACAGGTACAACCTTGCTCCCTTGTTTATCGATAAAACCGAACCCGACAATGGCATATCCGGGGTCGATTCCCAATATTCTCATGCCGACACGCTCCCTTGGGTCACAAAACACGAACATATGTGTTCTTATGCCATTATAACAGAGAAGCGCGCAAAGAGATAGCCCGGGCAACGCAAAAAAGCCCTGTTCGCCAGCCAAATTCGGCCTTTAAAAGGGCTTCTTGCACATTGCTCACCTTGACGGATTTGTCCTTACTTCACATCCGGCTGTGTCATCACTTTTTCCGTTTCCTCCACAGCATAATCGCTGAAAGTCGAGATGATGCTGTTGTATTCGTCCAGATCGGTCACACGAATTCCGCTATACAACTGATCAACCGTTTCCAGCGGCAGGCTGCTTTTCAGAAAGTTGATGTTTAATTGGAAAAACGTCCGGATGACGTTATCTTTGCCGGGCACTCCGTTAAACAGCGACAAGTTGCCCTTTTCGTCCAGACCGAAATAGGCATGCTCCTTGCACTGCTGCGAAAGGTCCTCGACCGTTTGAACAAAATAAACTTTGCCTGCTTCGTCTAACGACAAAGCCAGATCCGGGTGCTCTTTCGCGTATTTTAATATATCATCGGGCTGAAGCAGCCCCAAGCTTTGCAATTCCTCACCGCAAATATACGATTTCTTGATAAACGTTTCCCGCTGCTGGCGGCTGTTTTTGATGACGGCAATCTGCTCCTCCATATTACGGACCGGCTCCTGCCGGATATAGCCGAACACGCTGCGGTCCGGGCTTAGCTCCGCCTTGCCGCCCGATCCGGGTTCATGAACTTTACCGTACAACCATACCGAAGCGCCACAGAGCACGAGGAACGCAAGACCGAACGCCAAACTGCGGCGCCTTGCACGCAGCTTTTTCTTTAATTGTTTAAACCAACTGAGAAAAATCATTCGCATCCCCTTCTTATGTGTACGTTTATTAACTATATTTCCCAAGGGGGAAAGCGTTATACATGCCCAAAAAAGAAAAACGCCCTTTCGCAAATAGCGAAGAGCGCATGCAATCTTATGAATATGCCTATTGTTGGGAATCGGCGGGCTCATTATCTGGAACATCGCCTTCACGTTCTTCGGAAATACGGGAGCCTTCCCGGCAATCTCCGCATATCCAGTGGTTTCCGCTGCTGCCGTGTCCTAGCGTTTTACCGCAATTGCCGCAAGTAATCATCAAGTTCCCCTCCATCGTTAGAACGGATATGGTTGTTCTTTTAGAATAAGGAACTCTAAGCAAAAAAGCTGTGACCAAAATCACAGCTTCGCCAAACTATCTGTTAACCCATGGTATATTTTCACGGTAAATCCGTTCTTGTTTCTTTTTGCTGTTTTTCCTAATGAGGCTGTTGATTGCCGCTTTCGCACTGGACGGCTTTTTCTTGCGGGAAGCCGAACGGGCGGCGGCGGGTTCTTGCTCCTTCACCGGTTGAGCTGAAACGGCGCCTGTTTGTTCATTTCCTCTTTTGTGGCAATCGCATTCCTTTTCAGCCTGCTGCACTCCAAATGTCCCGTACGGCGAGACAAACGGGGAGTTGAACATCGGACCGTAAGCTGCTCCCGGGAATGGGGAAGCTTGAACCCCGGCGGTTCCCGGAAAGCCGTGCAGCTGCATTTCGGCTTGCCCATATGGGAAAAACGAAGGCTGCTGGGAAAATCCGGGCATCATGTTCGGGTTGGCGCCAAACATTTCTGGACTGACGTGATACATTTCCGGACTGACTTGATACATCTCCGGGGAAGCGTTAAACATCTGAGCGGGCTGCACGGCTCCGTGGCCTCCGCACCCGCAGCCGCAATCGCTTTTCGGAGCGGCCTGCTCAAACATCGGCATCGCCGGAAATGGAGGAGTGGGCGTAAACGCCGGGTAATTCGGGAACATCGGCATCTGCTGGAAGGCCGGCATCTGATCTACGCAGGGCAGCTCTTGCGGCGCCCATTGGATCGGATTGACGGCATGGTGCATATGATGATGAACAGGCGCTTGCTCATATATGTTAATTTCCTGCTCTTGCAGCGATACTTCCACCGCAGGCATTTGGAATTGCTGAAATGGCGGTACGGCCGGCATTTCAGGCGCTTTGGGCACATAAGCCTCCGGAAACGCAAATCCGGCTTTCGGCATTTCCATGGACGGCGATGTGACGTTCGGCATGGATATGTTAGGCATCGATGAAATAGGCGAAGTAAAGTTAGGCATCGATGAGATTGGCGACGTGAAGTTAGGCGTCGTCTCCATCGGCTCCATTCCTTTAAGCGGTGTCTCCATCGGCGATACTTCTTTCGGCAGCGTTTGGACCGGTGCCATTTCTTTAGGCGCTGGCGCTGTTTCGATCGGCGCTATTTCCTTAGGAGCCGTTTCGATTGGCGCTGCTTCCTTAGGAGTCGTCTCGATTGGCGCAACTTCCTTAGGAGCTGTCTCGATTGGCGCAACCTCTTTGGGAGGGGTTTCGATCGGCGCGACGGGAGCAGTCGGTGGAACGACAATTTGCGATGTATTTTTTTTGTTGTTAGGCAGATGGCCGTGATGCTGAGTTTGACCATGATGATGTTGCTGTTGCTGTTTTCCCAATTTCGGAATGTACACTACCTCTCCGGTCATAAGCACATTCGGGTTTTTCAGCTGCGGATTGGCCGAAATCATTTCCGCCAGCGGGATCCCCCAAGCCTTGCCAAGTTTCCAAAGCGTATCGCCTTGCACGACTAAATGCTTATACAAGTAGTCTGAGGGCGGCTCCACCGACATTGGAGATGAGGGGATTTTCACTTTCATCCCCACCTCAATCGCGTTAGGATCGGCGATTTGCGGGTTGGCTGCAATCAATTTTTCCAAATCAACGCCATATTTTTGTGACAGATCATACAACGTATCGCCTGATTTCACGATATGGATTTTCACTTTTATGCTACCTCCTCAAAATTTTGTTGCCAGAGGCAACCGGGCGGCAAGCGCGCTAGAAAGACCGTTCCGCCAACCGGCACAGACGTTTCCCCCTGATTTACGGAAAAAAAGCCTGAAGAATCGATTCGGTGTCTCGGCTTTAGGGCCGCATGCAATAACAGTACAGTTTATGCAGCACTTGGGCTTTTGTACCTCCTAATTCGCAAAACAATGAAAAAATAGCTTGAAAACAAGAAAAAACCCGACTGAAAAACATGAGGCGGGCAGCCGCGGCATGAAACATCGTTTTTTAACGCCAAAAAAGCCGCATGGCTGCTGGTTAGGCAACTGCGGCTTTCTTTTCTTACCGTTATTAATTTCGGATCAAATAATCAAATGCGCCCAGGGCTGCAGTAGCGCCGGATCCCATAGAAATGATGATTTGCTTATAAGGGCTGTTCGTACAGTCTCCTGCGGCAAACACTCCGGGAACGCTGGTAGCGCCATGGCCGTTCACAACGAGCTCGCCCATACGGGTCCGTTCGAGTGTTTCGGCCAGCCAATCGGTGTTTGGCACCAAGCCGATTTGGACAAATACGCCCTGCAATTCAACATGCCCGATTTGTCCGCTATCGCGGTCCATGTAGGAAATACCGTCCACTTTATCCGTACCGGTAATTTCCTTCGTCTGCACGTTCTTCAACACCGTAACATTCGGCAAGCTGAAGAGACGTTTTTGCAGCACGGCGTCCGCTTTCAGCTCCGGCATAAATTCAAGCACGGTGACATGGCTGACGATGCCGGCAAGATCGATGGCTGCTTCGATGCCGGAATTTCCGCCGCCGATAACCGCTACATGTTTGCCTGCAAAGAGCGGACCGTCGCAGTGAGGACAATATGCCACGCCTTTGTTTTTGAATTCGGCTTCACCCGGCACGCCCACGTTGCGCCAACGGGCGCCCGTCGAGACGATAACGGCTTTGCTTTTGAGAACGGCTCCGCTTTCGAGTTCGACTTCGATGAACTCTCTTTTCTCCAGCCGCTTCGCACGCTGCTGCTTCATGATATCGACGCCGTATTCCTTCACATGCTCTTCAAGACTAGCCGCAAGCTTCGGGCCTTCCGTATATTTCATGCTGATGAAATTCTCGATGCCTACGGTGTCCATCACCTGACCGCCGAAGCGCTCTGCAACAATACCCGTGCGAATGCCTTTGCGTGCAGCATAGATTGCCGCACTTGCACCGGCAGGCCCGCCTCCGATAACAAGCACGTCAAACGGAGCTTTATCGGACAACTCCGAGGCATCCGGACCGGTGCCGAGCTTGGCCAATATTTCCTCAATCGTCATCCGGCCGCTGCCGAAAAATTCGCCGTTCAGGAACACTGACGGGACGGCCATGACGTTTTTGCTTTCGGCTTCGGCTTTAAACGCCGCGCCGTCAATCATCGTGTGCGAAATGCCCGGATTGAGGATGCTCATCAGATTCAGCGCTTGCACCACGTCGGGGCAATTATGGCAGCTTAAGCTGATGTAAGATTCAAAGCGGTATTCACCGCTGATGTTTTTGATCTGGTCGATTACGTCTTGCTCGACTTTAGGAGCTCTGCCGCTTACTTGCAGCAGCGCCAGCACTAATGAAGTGAACTCGTGTCCCAAGGGGATACCGGCAAATACAACACCCGTATCTTCGCCCGCACGATTCACGCTAAAGCTCGGCGTTCTCTCCAATTCGGCTTTTTCAACAATAATTCTGGACGACATGCCGGCTAGTTCGTCCACTAAAGCCAGCATTTCAGCAGATACCGAATCGGAGCCTGCGCTAACTTTAATTAGCACATCGCCTTCCATGAGCTGAAGGTATTGGTTTAATTGTGCCTTAATATCTCCGTCCAGTGCCATAGTCCGTAAGCTCCTTAAATTTTTCCTACAAGATCAAGGCTTGGCTTCAGTGTTGCTCCGCCTTCTTGCCATTTAGCAGGGCAAACTTCACCCGGATTTTTGCGCACGTATTGAGCAGCTTTGATTTTGTTAACCAGCGCGCTTGCATCGCGGCCGATGCCGCCAGCGTTGATTTCAACGGTTTGGATCACGCCGTCCGGGTCAATGATGAATGTGCCGCGGTCAGCAAGGCCGTCAGCTTCAATCAACACGTCGAAGTTGCGGGAAATTGTATGCGTAGGATCGCCGATCATGAGGTAAGTAATTTTGCCGATCGTTTCCGAGCTGTCATGCCATGCTTTATGTGTAAAATGGGTGTCTGTCGACACGGAGTATACTTCAACGCCAAGCGATTTCAACGTTTCGTATTGGTCTTGCAAGTCGCCGAGTTCCGTCGGGCATACGAAAGTAAAGTCGGCTGGATAGAAGCATACAACGCTCCATTGGCCTTTAAAGTTTTCTTCAGTAACTTCAACAAACCTGCCGTTTTGGTATGCTTGAGCTTTGAATGGTTTAACTTCTGTTCCGATAAGTGACATAGTGTAATTTCCTCCCAAAGGTTTTTTATAATGATTACAATCTAATATTAATTATTACAGCCGCATTTGTCAAGTGAAAATGATAACTTTTCTCAATTACGTGCAAACCGTACTTAAAAATCCCCGTCCGGCTTACCGGGGGCCACTGGGAAAGTGAACGCAACATGAGCGAATGGTTAATGGCCTCCCTTGCTGGAAGGGGATTTTTCTTATGTTGTTTCAAGCCTGCTCGTAGCTGTAACTTGGATAACAGCCGAGAATACGCACAAGGCAGCCAAGCGCGCGAATTTCCTCGATAGCCGCAGGCAGCAGAACCGAGTCCATCGACGCTTCGATATCGATATAGAAGTAATAGGTACCCAGTTTCTTTTTGGTCGGCCGGGATTCGATTTTGGACAAGTTGATCCGGCGCCAAGAGAATGCGGACAATACCTGATGCAGCGCCCCTGGAAAATCCTCAGGCAATGTGACGACCACCGTCGTTTTCCAATAATCGTTTGGCTTCAATTCAGGCGGTTCGGCTCCGACAATCACAAATCTCGTAAAGTTGTTTTGATGATCGTGGATGTTGCCGGCCAGCGTGTCCAAGCCGTACATTCCGCCAGCGGCAAGCGGGCCGATCGCGGCAATGTCGGAGGTGCCCAGCTCCTTGACCAAACGGGCCGCTTCGCCGTTGCTGCCGACAAGCTCAAACTCGGCGTGAGGAAGATGCTCCTTGACAAATTCACGGCATTGGGCCGGCGTTACATGGTGGGAGTATATTTTGCGAATGCGCGCATACATCTCTTCCGCCGATTCGCCGGGAATACGCTTGCCAAGCAGATTGACGGAAATCGGGTAATCCCACTCCGCCTGAATAAGCAGTTCCATTTCGTTAACGAGCCAATCGATATGTAGACGAACGGAGCCCTCAAACGTATTTTCAATCGGGATGACGCTTAAATCAGTTTTCCCCGAAACCGTCGAAAGAAATACATCTTCAATCGTTTTCAATGAAACATATTCATGTTCCGCGTTTCCCAGAAAATAATGTGCCGATTCCTCGGTAAAGGTTCCGGGTCCGAGTATTGCTATTCGTTTCATGCCCGGACCTCCCCTTGAATGTATTCGAACAATGTGCTGCTTTCGTTAAAACCGGTTATGACTTGTGTGCCTTCCCGATCCGGTTTCAGCCACAACGTTGCAGCGGATATGTTCTCTTGGCCCAGCGTTTCCAAAAGAAACCGTTCCAGCCCCGCTTTGCCGGCGCTTTCGCTGTCGACAAGCGCCAGCAGCGTAGGCCCGGCTCCGCTCAAGGCCGCTCCCAATGCTCCGTGATCGGACGCGTCGCGCAGAATCGTCTCCATGCCCGGGATCAGCGCTGCGCGATAAGGCTGGTGGAGCGCGTCTTTCATCGCCCGCGAGATCATATCCAGCCGTCCCGAAGCAAGCGCCGCCACCAGTACGGAGGAGTGTCCGACGTTAAAGACGGCATCTTTCATCGAAAGCTGCTGCGGCAGCACGCCGCGGGCTTTTTCCGTGGCCAGCTGAAAGTCGGGAATCGCCACCAGCGCTTCCAGCCTGTCGCTTGGCTCCAGCCGGATATGCTCCGCACGCTCGCCGTCCCAAAACGCCACCACCAGTCCGCCGAACAATGAAGCTCCGACATTATCGGGGTGTTTCTCCAGCGACGTCGCCATTTGGAATAATGCATCGTTGTCAAAAGGGCTGCCGATCAGCGCATTGGCCGCCGCCAGACCGCCTACAATGGCCGAAGCGCTGCTGCCAAGGCCGCGGGTAAGCGGAATGTCGCTATACATCGCAATGTACAACTCGGGGCAGCTGACCCCTGCCTTATCGAATACCATTTGCGCCACTTCGTAGATCAAGTTGTTTTTATCCGTAGGAATGCCTTGCATTTGGTCGCCGTACAACTCGATATGCGTATGATCCGCGGCTCCCATTTCAATCCAGGCATATAAGTTCAAAGCCATACCAAGCGTATCGAAGCCGGGCCCGAGATTTGCGGTGCTGGCGGGAACTTTGACGCGAACCTTTTTGTTTGCCATTGATTATGCTCCTCATGCTTTGATTGCGCAGTTGCTGCTTCGAATGCCGTTACCCTTCAACGCGGTACACGCTTTTGATCGAGTCGACGACATCCAATTGCTCGAATTTTTTCAAAACCTTCTTCATGCTGGCCTGATTCGCCTCATGGGTGATGATAATGATTTCCGCTTTCGGATTGTTCTTATTCGGATGCTGCAGCACCGACTCCAAGCTCACTTCGTATTCTGCGAATACTTGAGTGATTTGCGCAAGCACCCCTGCGCGGTCTGCCACGTGCAGCAAGATATAATTTTTGGACAAAATCTGCTCGTCGGTTTTCAGCTTCTTTTCTTTATACGTCCCAAACGACTTGCGTCCTCCGTTGTTCAGCTTCAGATTGCGCACAACCGCCACGAGATCGGAGACAACAGATGTAGCCGTTGGCATTTCGCCCGCTCCCGGCCCGTAAAACATCGTCTCGCCAACAGCTTCGCCGTAGACGTATACTGCGTTAAATACGCCGTTGACGGAAGCAAGCGGGTGCGACTTCTTCACCATCGTCGGCTGCACGCCGATGCTGATGTAATCGTCCTGCCGTTCCGCAATGCCAAGCAGCTTGACCTCATACCCCAGTTGCTTGCCGTAAGCAATATCTTCTTTGGACACTTGGGAAATGCCTTTAACCGAGACGTCCGCCAAATCGACATTGGACCGGAAACCAAGCGTGCTGAGAATGGTCATTTTACGCGCCGCATCCAGACCCTCCACATCCGAAGTCGGGTCGGCCTCCGCATAACCAAGCGCCTGCGCTTCCTTCAGCACATCGTCATAAGCAGCGCCTTCCTGGCTCATTTTCGTTAAAATATAGTTCGTCGTCCCGTTGACGATCCCCATAATTTTCGTGATGCGATCCGATGAGAACCCTTCGATCAAAGTGCGGATAATCGGAATGCCGCCCGCTACGCTTGCCTCGTAGAACACATCGCAGCCCTTCTCCGAAGCTTTGGCGAGAATTTCTCTGCCGTACAGCGCCATTAAATCTTTATTCGCCGTAACGATATGTTTTCCTCTTTCCAGCGCCTCCAAAATGTACGTTTTTGCCGGATCGATGCCGCCCATTACTTCCACAATCACGTCGATTTCTTCATTCTCCAGGATCTCGCGCGGATTATCCGTCAGCTTATCCGGGTGAATGGCAACGTTTCTTTGCTTCGAAGGGTCTTGAACCAATATTTTCGCTATTTCAATCGGCGTACCGGTTTGGCTGACCAAATCCTCCTGATGATTCTCCACAATACGCACAACACCGGTTCCCACAGTACCCAGTCCCAATAATCCAACCTTGATTGGCTTCATCTTGATCCCTCCACATGATAGTATATGTAAATCAGAATTACCCTTGTCCGATAATCGCCGCTCTGCGTACGCCGTCCTGGTTGCGAAGCTGATCCAGCAGAACGGCCAGGTTCTCGCCCATCGTCGCCGTATCCACAGTAATCACAACGTTCGCCATCCCTTGCAGCGGAATCGTCTGATGGATCGTCAGCACATTGCCCTCCAAACCGGCGATCATCGATAGCACCCGGGACAAAATTCCCGATCGATGCTCCAAGTCCATCGAGATGGTCACAATTCTTTCGCGGTCCAGCCGGTTGAGCGGAAAAATACCGTCCTTGTATTTGTAAAAAGCGCTGCGGCTCAAGTCGACCTGTTCAACCGCCTCGTGGATCGTTTTCACTTCTCCGCGGGCCAGCAAATTTTTGGCCTGAATGGTCTTGAGCAGCGCCTCCGGCAATATATCCTCGCGCACCAAATAAAAACGTTCGTTTCCCGTTTCTTTCAACTCCGCCTGTTTTCGTTCCAGCACGAGATCAGTCCTTTCTGGAAAGACGGTTGTTCTTGTCATGTGGACATTATACAAGAAAGATCAGGTAACGGCAATAGGCTCTTGCGTTAATCTGTGTCCATCCCGTGTCCCCGGTTATTCTTTTCCGTTATACTGTATCTAGTCTGCTCACAAAAAGACGTACGAAAGAGAGGTCCCTCTATGATCAAAGCCCGCATGATGGCGACAGCTATGTTATTTAACGGCAGCGACATGCTCATGATGAAAAGATCGCTGAATCGCACCTTATCCCCCGGCTTATGGGCAGCCGTCGGCGGACATCTGGAGCCGCATGAAATCGGCGACCCCAAGGCCGCCTGCCTGCGCGAAATTGCTGAAGAAACCGGGCTGGAGCCGGATCAGCTGCTGCATCTGAAGCTGCAATATATTTTGCTCAGGCTGAATCAAAACGAGGTCCGCCAGCAGTTTATTTATACCGGAGAGACGACAAGCAGGACTTTATCCCAAACCGATGAAGGCGAATTGTTCTGGATTCCCCGCGAACAAGTGCTGGATAGGGAAATTCCTTTTATCTTCCGTTCGTTGCTGGAGCATTATTTTGCAAACGGCCCTTCCGCGCACGTATGGGTGGGGACTGCCGGCTTCACGGACGCTGGCGAACCTGCCGTTCATTGGACGGAGCTGATCGACCCGCAGCGCGTTTAGCCGGGAACGGCATAAACACACAACAAACCTCGGAGCGCTTGGCCCCGAGGTTGTTTTTCACTGTGCTTCGTTTTTTATTTCAAAAAGGCGCTCAGCATCCACACGTGTTTCTCCAACTCGGTCTGAATGGAGAGCAGCATGTCCGCCGTAGGTTCATCGCCGGACTGTTGGGCAAGCGCCATCGCTTCCTTCAGTTCGCCGACCATCAACGTATAATCGCTTGCTACAGCGGCAACCATCTCTTCGGCGCTCTCGCCGCCCGAAGCTTCCTTAACACCGCTATATTGCAAGTAGTCGGACATCTTCGCATATGGAGTTCCTTTCAGGGCAAGCACACGTTCGGCCAAGTCGTCGACGTGGGTCGCCGCTTCCTCATAAAGCTCCTGAAACTTCGGATGTAATACGAAAAATTGCGGGCCTTTCACGTTCCAATGAAAGTTGTGGAGTTTGACGTACAATACGTTCCAGTTGGCAAGCTGCCGGTTAAGCGCATCGATAACCATGTGAAATCTCTCCTCTCATTCCCCAATTTACTTCATGTCCTTATTATACACCCAATATTTATTTATAACAAGTATTATATTATAATAATTATAATTAACAACAAAACAAAAAGGCATGTTCAACGATGTATACACACCTTCGCCATGCCTTCCCTCGCAGCTGCGATTATTCCTGCTCTACGAATTCAAATTCAAAATCGCTGATCCGAACGATATCGCCGTCCTTGGCGCCGCGTTTACGCAGCTCCTTATCAACGCCCATCTTGCGCATCGTCCGCGCGAACCGCATGATCGCATCTTGCGTGTTCATTTGGCTGCGTTTCAGCATCTTCTCGATTTTCGGACTCTCTATGACAAAAGTCTCGTTGTCGCGGGAAATCGTGAATTCATCTTCGTCCTCCCGCTGCAGCCGGAACACTTTCCGTTCCTCTACTTCAACCACATCTTCAATCAGCGGCATTTCAGGCACCGTTTCAAGCAGATCGGCTACCCGGTACAGCAGTTCCTGCACGCCATCCTTCGTAATTGCGGAGATCGGATATACAGCGATATCGGCGCGGTATTGCTTCAGCTTCTCCTTGAACTCCAGCAAGTGCTCTTCGGCTTCCGGCATGTCCATTTTATTGGCCACAACCAGTTGCGGCCGTTGTTCGAGCTTCCCATTGTAAAGCTTGATTTCTTCATTGATTTTGACAAAATCGTCGTACGGATCGCGGCCTTCGGTCGCCGCCATATCGATGACATGAACGATCACCCGCGTGCGCTCGACGTGACGCAAAAACTCGTGGCCAAGGCCGATTCCGGTATGAGCGCCTTCGATCAGACCCGGCAAATCGGCCATCACAAAGCTGCGTCCTTCTCCTACATCCACAACGCCCAAATTCGGGGTCAGCGTCGTAAAATGGTACGAGGCGATCTTCGGTTTCGCCGCCGATACAACGGACAACAGCGTCGATTTGCCGACGCTGGGGAAACCGACAAGTCCGACGTCCGCCATGACCTTAAGTTCCAGCACAACCCAGCGTTCCTGCCCTTCCTCGCCGTTCTCGGCAATTTCCGGAGCCGGGTTGGCAGGTGTTGCAAAACGCGTATTCCCGCGGCCGCCGCGGCCGCCCTTGGCGATCACAACCTGCTGCCCGTGACGGGTCAAATCTGCGACAATCTCGTGTGTATCATCGTCGATGACTACGGTCCCCGGCGGCACACGCACGATCATTTTTTCCGCATTGGCGCCGTGCTGGCTTTTATTGCGGCCCTTTTCTCCCCGGTCGGCTTTAAAATGCTTCTGGTAGCGAAAGTCGACAAGCGTTCTTAACCCTTCATCGACGCGGAAAATCACATCACCGCCATTTCCCCCGTCGCCTCCTGCGGGTCCCCCCTCAGGCACATATTTTTCCCTGCGGTAAGCTACGAGCCCATCGCCCCCGTCACCGGCCTTGACGTAAATCTTCGCTTTATCTACAAACATGGTTTCCACCTCAATTATGTATAAAAGGCACACCTACCGATACAGCCGCTTCCTCCTCGGAAAACTCGGCCGTTATGATCTGAAGTTTGCCTGAGTCGTTTAATACGGTATCATGTAAAACCCGCTTCAGCTCCGGTTCGTTATACCCGCCTTGGTACACGCAATCGATCAGCAAATGATCCTCTTCCACCGCCAGCTCCAGACTGATCAGTCCCGCATCTTCGGAGGAAGGTTTGGCATGGAGCCGGAACGCTTCCAATAGTTCAATGATGGCCTCAGCGGCTTCCTGCTTGTCGAGCGGGAGCTCGCTTAACCTGATCTCTTGCCCCATCTCCACTTCGAGCCGCACTTCATTGGTGAGCGTACGGAAAGACAGCAGGTAGGCGACAAGCCGGCTTACGCCCAGCTTCGAGATGCCGCTTTCTTGCCCGATGTTGAATTTGATTTTTTCCACGTAATCCTGCAGCGGCTCGTATTTCTTCAGCTTGATATAACCGAACAAAACCTGAATATCGTTCATCCAATCGTGACGGTGATGATTCAGCGTCCGGATCATCCGGTTCTCCGATTCGCGCCGTTCGTTCTCAAGCAGAGCCCACCATTCGCGCTGTTCCCCTGCGCGTACGGCCTTGATTTCGAAAACCGCGATAACAAGCAGCAGCAGACAGACAACTAGACGCAGCGGCCATGCCAGCGGATATACAACCAGTATTAACAATAATCCCATAAAACTTGCAGCTCTGAACAACTGCAGGCCGTTGTTTTGATTCATGCGCTTTTCTCCCCACTTCCGCATCAACCCTCTGCCGCTTTTACCGCAGCTGCGCACAGGTCCGCGTCAACATAAGTGTACTCAAGGCAAATGTTCGCAACTCTTATTGGCGCCTATTCAGTATACCACGCTGTATGGGAAAGTTCACCAGTCCCGTCTAAAGCTGTCCGATTGGATAAAAATTAATAAAAAACCCCGGCGAACCGGAATTCGCCAGGGTTATAACCGCTTGTTTGTTACACTTCCACGGATGCAGCCACAGGAGCCGCTGCCACCGGATAAACGCTCGCTCTTTTGCGATCGCGTCCGAAACGTTCGAATTTCACAACGCCTTCGATTTTCGCGAACAACGTATCATCGGAGCCGATGCCCACGTTATTTCCCGGGTGAATCTTCGTACCGCGTTGACGAACGAGGATGCTGCCGGCTGTAACCGTTTGTCCGTCCGAACGTTTCACGCCAAGACGTTTCGACATACTGTCGCGGCCGTTCTTCGTGGAACCTACACCCTTCTTGGATGCGAACAACTGAAGATTTAATTGCAACATGAGAGTTACCTCCTTCTTCTAATAGTTGTGTGGTTCAATTACGATTCTTGCATTGCTATATATGCACCGTATGATTGTTCTATCGTACTTAACATCACTACCATCGATTCCAGCAAAAGCTGTACTTGCTCTTCGATACGAGGATCCAGCTTCGCAGGCACATCGACCTGCAGCAAGCCGTTCTTCATCCGATGGACAAGCTCGACGCCCAAAAGGGCCTCTACCGCATTGACCGTTCCGACCGTAACAGCCGATACGCCAGCACACACAATATCTTTACCGGACTTGTCGTACTCCGCATGGCCTTCAACCCGAAACCGCTCGATGCGCCGATTATCCGGCCGTCTTTTTATATTGACACGAATCATAAGAGATCTCCGCCAAATTAAGCTTGGATCTTCTCAATAACAACCTTCGTGTACGGTTGACGATGACCTTGCTTTTTGTGGTAGTTTTTCTTTGCTTTGTATTTGTAAACGATGATTTTCCGTCCTTTGCCTTGCTTTTCCACTTTCGCGGAAACGTTAGCGCCGGAAACGGTCGGAGCGCCGATTACGAGGCCGCTTTCTTTGGATACCGCGAGAACACGGTCAAAAGTAACGGATTCGCCTTCGCCAGCTTCCAATTTCTCGATGTACAGAACATCGCCTTCTTGAACTTTATATTGCTTACCGCCAGTTTCAATAATTGCGTACATTTGTTGCACCTCCCTCATGTCTTAAGACTCGCCTAGTCCAGGTGACAGCGCTGCGTAAAACGGCAGTTGTTCTTGAGTACCCGATTCGAGCGGTTACAGCATGCTATAGCAACACACTGAAATATATTATCACAAATGTTAGGGTAGGCGCAATGCCTGCTGTGGATTTTTTTTGCATAAGCTCATATTCTCAAGGTGTACGCCTCTCTCAGACGCGGATTTTGCCGCTGCCGCCGCATGCTTGACAATCCTGAAGCCCTTGCAGCTCCCGGTTTTCTCTGACTTTCTTGCGCGTGAGCTCGACAAGGCCAAGCCGGGTCCAGCCAAAAATGACGGTTTTCGTACGGTCCCGCTTTACCTGCTCCTCCAGCATATCCACCACCTGCTGCCGGTGTTCGGCCGCATCCATATCGATAAAGTCAATGACGATCAGACCGCCGATGTCCCGCAGACGAAGCAGCCGGGCGATTTCCTTGGCCGCGGCCATGTTCACCTCGTATACCGTCTGCTCGAGACCGATAGCTCCTGTATATTTCCCCGTGTTGACGTCAAACACGGTCAGCGCTTCCGTTTTGTCCACGACCAGATAAGCTCCGTTATCGAGCCACACCTTGCGGCTGAACGCCTTATAGATCTGCTCGTCGATGCCCAGCTCCAAAAATAAAGGCTGCCGGCCGAGATACTCGCGAATGTTGCGGCTAAACGAAGGAAGCAAGGAACGCAGCAGCAGCACGACATCGTTTAAAATCGCCTGCTGGCTTACGACAAGCTCGTCCACATCGTGTTTCATCAAATCCCTGACCAGACGGTGAATCAGCCCGGGCTCGCTGTACAACCTGCGGGGAGCGTGGACAGAAGCTGCCTGTTCCAGGCGGATCGAGTCCCATACCCGGCGCAGAAGCTGCAGGTCGTCGGCAAGCGATTGCTCCGATTCGCCCTCCGCCACGGTACGAACAATAAATCCCTCTTCCGGTTGAAGCAGCTTTTCGGTGATGCCCTTCAGCCTCTCGCGTTCGGCCTCAGAGCCGATTTTACGGGAGACGCCGATATAACCGGCATCGGGCATATAGACCCCAAAGCGGCCGGGAATCGAAAAATGCGTCGTGATGCGCGCCCCTTTGGTTCCGACGGGTTCCTTGACGACCTGTACGGTGATGATGTCGCCTTCTTTGACCAGGTCGGTAATCGGAGGTTTTGTTTTTGGCTGCTTTTCCAAATGGGCCGGCAGCAAATCATCAATATACAAAAAAGCGTTTTTTTGCAAACCGATGTCGACGAAAGCGGCCTGCATACCCGGAAGAACATTGGCCACCTTGCCCATATAGATACTGCCGGCAACATGGTGGTGTTTTTGTCCTTCTTCGTAATATTCCTCGAGTTTGCCGTCTTCAAGCAGCGCAACCCGGGTAAATCCTTCCTCGCAGTGAACAGCGATTTGCTTCATGCCCAAACACCTCTCGATGTCATTTTACATGAAAAGCTCGGAAACTGCACATCCCGGTTTTTTGTCGATAAAATAAGTGTGCAGCAGGCGTTGTTCCGGCAGCACGGCATGAATGCGTCCGGACTCGTCAATGACGTAAATCAGGTGATACTTGTCCCGTACAAAAAGCCGCAGTATGTCGGCCACCCGGCGCCGGCCGTTGACCACGATCGGCTGGGCCAGCGCGCCGCGCAGCAGCAAGCTGCCGGAACGAAGCTCGCGGCTCATTAAAAATCGCACAAAATGATACGGGATCCCGCGGTAAGCGTACCAATTGGAATAAAGCAGAAACAAACCGATCACAAGCAGATTAAGCTTGATGCCTTGCGTTCCGATATGCAGCAGCGCGGCAATCGTCGTCAAAGCGCTCACGGTAAAGCTCAACCAGGTGCAATAAAGAATGGCGCGGTGGTAAGGCATCCAGTAACTCATCAGGCACTGCACGATTTTCCCGCCGTCCAGCGGCAGCACCGGAAGCAGATTAAAGCAGGCGATAATGAGGTTCGCTTCGATAAAGTAACTCCACCACACGGAAGGCCACAGCCCTGTCCACTCTATCAGCAGCGCGATTACGATCATCACGGCATTCTGCAGCGGTCCGGCTATAGCCACCACCATCTCTTCCCAAGCCGGTACGGTGCCCAGTTCCTCCGTTTCCGCTACGCCGCCGAAAGGCAGCAGTTGGATTTCCCGAATCCGCCAGCCCAAACTTTTGGCGGCGGCAGCATGTCCCAGCTCATGAATCAGCACGATGCCAAATAATATCAGCATTTCCGTCAAGTAACCGGTGACGACGGACAACAGCAGCATAACCGAAAACAGCGGATGAAACCGCAGCCGGATTCCGCCCCAAAATAGGAATCCTCTATTGATCAAAGGAAACCACTTCCGCCGGATTGATCCACACACTGTTTTTGGACACGGCAAAAAACAGCGTCGCCCCGTCTGCGCCGCTGCCGGCGCTTCGGGTCCGGGCCGCGGTGCCTACCGTCTCGCCGCCCTTGATCCAGTCATTTACCGCGACCCGCGGCTGCTCCAGTCCGCTGTAAGTGGACTGCAGCCCGCTCGCATGCTGAATCACAACCGTGTAGCCGCTAATATCAGCCGGGCCTGCTTCGGCATCGTCCTTTTTGCCCGAAGAGATGACCCGCCCGGTATCCAGCGCAAAGACAGGGCTGTCCGCTTTCGTCTGCAGGACAATTCCCAGCCTGGAAGGTTCAAAGGGCGTAATGATTTTGCCTTGTACAGGGGCGAAATAGTGGGTGGTCATGTTGGTGCTGACCTTCTGCGCCTCTTCGTTGCTGAAGGAACGCAGGGCGGGCAGCAGCGTAGTTGTACCGCTGAATTTGGTATTGTACCATGCGGCAAGCTGTTTGAAATCGTAGGACTCGGTCAACGCCGTTCTCACATAATCGGCGCCTTTCACGGCCAGCGGCTGATTCCACTGAAACATTCCCCAAATCAGTGCAAAACCAAATGCCGACAAAATGACTTTAAGCCGGATTTGGCCTGTGCTCGGCGTTTCATAACGCGGGGGCGGAGCCTGATTGTACCTGGGATAACGCACCGTAGCGCCATGCTCCCGCTCCATCTTTTTGTTCCATACGAATTCGGGATCATCCAGAGGCCCCTCTTCATACCGGCCTGCGTAATTAACCGGCTGCTGGTATAACTTGGGCTCCATGAAAGGTTCGTAGTTTCTCTCCGTTTCTTGGAGTTCGGGCCTGCGGCTCGAATCTCTTAATTCTTTTAGACGATCCAGCCTGCGCTGGCGTATATTGTCCTTCATATCCATCCAATATGCCCCTCCCTGCCCGGCAAAGATTAGCTTGGTATTACTCTCATCCTATGAGCTTGTACGAAAAAAAAGCACCCCGGCAGGGTGCTTTTTTCTAAAGGATCTTTTTTCTCAAAACGACGGTTCTTTGTCCTGATGTACTTTGATGCTCATGACAAGTCCCAACGACATCATATTAATCATCAGCGAGGTTCCTCCGTAGCTGATGAACGGAAGCGTAATCCCGGTGAGCGGCATAATGCCGATCAGCATGCCGATATTCTCGAAAATCTGAAAGACAAACATCGAAACAATGCCGATAATCACATACGAACCGCCGTGATCGGAGCATTGCAGCGCAATCAGAATCATCCGGTAGATCAGCACAAAGTAAAGCAGCAGCAGCACGGAAGCGCCCATAAACCCAAATTCCTCGCCGATGACCACAAAAATCGAATCGGAATACGCATACGGAATGTACCCTCTGTGCACGGATGTGCCCTTCAGATAGGACTCTCCGAACAACGAGCCCGAACCGATCGCTTTCATCGAGTTGTCGACCTGGAATTTGTCGTCCCGGCTTGCCTCTTCCGGATTAAGAAAGGTATCCATCCTCGCGACCCAATGTCCCTTGTGATGCGATTCCAAATAGTCCTTAATAGGGTCGTGAAAATGGGCAAACATATATAATAACAGGGCCAAGCTGCCCACAGCCACAATAATGCCGATTAAAAAATGCGTATATTTCACATTGCCGATCCACAGCATGCCAATGAGAATTACAAGATAAATAATCGCGTTCCCCAGGTCCGGCTGAATGAGCACCAAAATAAACGGGACCAGCGTGATCGTGCCGATCGGAATGACGCCCGTTGTGAACTTCAACGCATCGCCTTTAAGCCTGGCCAAAAAGGCGGCCAATGCAATGATTAGCAGCAGCTTGACCAGCTCCGCTGGCTGAAACTCCAACCCGCCGAACAGCTTAAACCAGCTTCTCGCTTTATTCTTCTCAATGCCGAACATGTATACGGCGACCAGCAAAACGATGCCCGTAATGTATAAATAGGGGGCAATTTTCATGAGCAGCCGGTAATCCACAAATGTCACGCCAAGCAAGGCCACAATGCCGATGCCGTATATCGCCAGCGTCTTTTTCAAATCAAAGCTGATCTTGGGATCGTCCAGCGTAGCGCTGTACACAAGCATCGTACTGATGACCATAAGCACAAGCAAAATCGCGATGATGGGCGCGTCAACATGTTTAAATTTGCGCAGCACGCTCTAAATCATCCCATTCCCATGAACTTTTTCAAACGTTTCATCAGGCCGGGACTATCTTCAAGCGACATAAGCGGCACCGTATCGCCCAAAATCCGGCGCGCGATATTACGGTAAGCGATGGCCGCCCTGGACGCGGGGTTCATAACGGTAGGCTCGCCGCTGTTGGCGGCTTTGATCACCTGCTCGTCATCCGGCACGATACCCACCAAATCGATGGCAAGCACCGAGCAAATCTCGTCGATGTCGAGCATCTCGCCACGTTTGACCATACTCGGGCGAATCCGGTTGATAATCAGCTTGGGGGAGCGAAGGTTCGATTTCTCCAGCAGCCCGATAATCCGGTCCGCGTCGCGGACTGCCGCATGCTCCGGCGTGGTGACGACAATCGCTTTATCCGCCCCGGCTACCGCGTTTTTGAATCCTTGTTCAATACCGGCCGGACAATCGATGACCACAAAATCAAAATCCTGCTTCAGATCAAGCACAATCTGGCGGATGCTTTCCGGTGATACGGCATCCTTATCCTTTGTTTGCGCTGCCGGAAGCAGGTATAATTCGTCAAAACGCTTATCTTTTATAAGAGCTTGCGGAAGCCGGCAACGACCGTCGGCGACGTCGACCAGGTCATAAATGATCCGGTTTTCAAGCCCCATGACAACGTCTAGATTACGCAGCCCGATATCGGTGTCCACCATGCATACTTTTTTGCCCTGGAGCGCGAGTGCGGTGCCTAAGTTGGCCGACGTAGTCGTTTTGCCGACGCCGCCCTTTCCTGATGTTACGACGATTGCTTCACCCAAATCGTTCAACTCCTTGAGATGTTTCTATCCTGTAATTGCGCAGGGAACATGCGATGAAATTGATGAACTTTATCGATTTTCATCTGGCCGTCCTTAATATAAGCAAATTCCATAAATGTATCGCTAGTCCCCCATTCGTCGGGAGGACGGCTAATAATGGTTGCGATGCGGAGCTGGGTTGGCTGAAGGTGCGATGCGGCAATGACAGCCTGCTCGTCTCCATCCACGCCGGCATGCACCATTCCGCGCAAAGAGCCCATAATATACACGCTTCCCGTGCACACAATGGTACCGCCGGGATTGATATCCCCCATGTAGAGCAAATCTCCGTTATGATTAATCGTCTGCCCGGAGCGGACGATGCCGCCAAGCAAGCTGAGATTTTCGCCAGGGGCGGCCAAAGGTATTTCCGGAGGGTCGGATTCGATCGATTGGATAAGCAGATTGCCTTTTTGTCCGATGATACCGCGAATTTGCTCCTTATCTTCATCCGATGCGGCACGCTTGCCCAGCTTGACGTGAACATGTATGATGGGCCCGGTCAATATTTTCTCGTGTGTCTTCTCCAGCTTGTGCTGAAGCTCGCCGAGCACTTCCGATAATTCGCACGCATCATCGAGCAAAAAGACAAGGCCGTCCTTTACCCCTTTGATCGTTACGTGATGCCTAACTGCCGTCATAACCCGCATAACCTCCTATCCCTATACAATTCGGCCTTTGCCGCCCGATTTCCTTCTTGAACCAAGCAGAAATTAATCCGCCTCATTCTCCGCTTTGTTAGCGGTGAATTCGAAATATTTGCGGATCGGAACGTAGATAGCCAGCGCAAACAGGAGATTGATCAGCATGCTCGGCAGCATTTGATGAAAAAATACCCACTGAAAATCAAGATGAGTGACTCTGAACAACTTGTAAAGTCCGTAGACGAGCATATCGTAAAGCAGTTGGCCGACACCTATGGAGATCATGGTGAATACGATGCTGTTATGGGTCCGGCGATGAAGCAGTCCCGCTACGTAACCGGACAACCCCATGCTGAAGGATAGCGGTCCCAGCATCGGGGAATAATAGATCATATCTTGGAGCAAGCCGAAAGCCAGCCCGTAGACGAGCGCCGTATGCCGATTCTGATAAAGTCCGATGTAAAGCACGACAATCAGTATAAAATGCGGGGCGACATGCACCTTCGTCTGCCACACCGACGGGATGAGCCACTGCAAAACCGAGCCTTCCAGTACAAAAATGAGCAGCATCGAAAGCCATAAAACATTACGCAAGGCTATGGATCACCTCGTTTCGGGAACTTCGATGACAAATACTTCACGCAAATGAGTGAACGAAGCGAAAGGCTGGATCGATGCCTTGTAGGTAATGCCGAAATCTCCCACATCCTTGGAAACGACCTTGCCGATCTCGATTCCGGTAGGGAATACTTGGCCTAATCCCGAAGTAATGACAACGTCCCCCACCTCGAAGTGTTCCTTCTGCTCAATTTTGCTCACCGTAAGTAAACCCGTATTTTTCTCGAAGGTTTCCATCATGCCAAATGCTTCGTTTTCTTTCCCTTTCACCGTCACCGATATAGCCTTGTTGTCGCTTACGGTATCGTCCATGCTGGAGAGCAACTGGACCGTTGAATAAAACGACGAGGTCTGCATGACACGGCCGACTAGACCTTCAATCGACATCACCGCCATATTGGCCCGAATCCCGTCCTTCTCTCCCAAGTTGATCGTAATCGTATTGTTCAGCCGATCGGGACTTGCCGCCACAACCTCGGCAATCCGGAATTTATAATTGTTGGCCATCTTCTGCTGTTCGGTAAAACCAAGCGCCTCTTTCAGCCGCTTGTTCTGCAATTCCAAATCGTTCAGTTTGGTCGTATCTCTGGCGTATTGAATCAAGGTCATCTTAAGCACTTTATTTTCCTCAAAAATCGTGCGCAGCTGGCGCAAATCCTGAAAGAAACCCGCTATATAACCAGCGGGCTTGTAAAATATGCCTTGCGTCCAAGAGATCGTATCCTTCAAAAATTTCTCAGGCCAGCTAAGCCGCTCTCTTTGATTCAGCGTAAGACCCATCAAGGCGATGAAGAGAATTAAGCCAAGGAGCAGA
The DNA here is from genome assembly GCF_004307995.1 of Paenibacillus thalictri. GTDB lineage: Bacteria > Bacillota > Bacilli > Paenibacillales > NBRC-103111 > Paenibacillus_AF > Paenibacillus_AF thalictri. The sequence continues at coordinate 179,372 of NZ_SIRE01000002.1, forward strand.
ATAAGCAGCCGCTTGTTCCCCATAAACTTCACTTGGTAGCACCTTCCACATTAGCTGAATAATTATCTCCGGTATCTGCTTGTAGGACCGCTTCTTGTTTTAAACAGATGAATGTTCTCCAGCGCTTTTCCCGTACCGATTGCAACGCAATCGAGGGCGTTCTCCGCAACAAGCACAGGCATGCCGGTCTCCCGGGACAACAGCTTGTCCAAATTGCGCAGCAAGCCGCCTCCCCCGGTCAGCACGATGCCGCGGTCCATAATGTCGGCCGCAAGCTCCGGCGGGCATTTCTCCAGCGTCACCTTGACGGCTTCAACGATGCTGTTTACCGTATCGGACAATGCATCGCATATTTCTTGGGCGGTGATAGTCATCGTTTTGGGCAGTCCCGATACGAGATCCCGTCCGCGAATTTCCATCGTTTCCCTGTCGCCAGGGACAAGCGCCGAGCCGACTTCCATCTTGATCGCTTCGGCCGTTCTTTCCCCGATCATCAGATTATATGTGCGTTTGATGTACTGGATGATCGCTTCATCCATTTCATCCCCGGCAATACGAATGGAACGGCTTGTTACAATGCCGCCAAGCGAGATGACAGCTACCTCGGTTGTGCCTCCGCCAATGTCGACCACCATGCTGCCGGTAGGTTCCCAAACGGGCAGATCGGCGCCGATCGCCGCGGCAAACGGTTCCTCGATTGTATAAGCGTCTCGTGCGCCGGCTTGCTTGGTGGCATCTTCCACCGCGCGTTTTTCCACCGCCGTAATGCCCGAAGGCACGCAAACCATCACATTCGGATGGCGTTGGAACAACCAGCCTTTATTTTGCGCCTGACGAATAAAATATTTAATCATGGTCGAAGTCGTGTCAAAATCGGCAATAACCCCGTCTTTCATCGGACGTACCGCGCGGATGTTCCCAGGTGTGCGCCCAATCATATTTTTGGCGTCATTCCCTACGGCTTCGATAGTTTTTGTATCGGTACGGAGGGCCACGACAGACGGTTCTCTGACGACGATACCCCTTCCTTTAACATAAACGAGTGTGTTAGCTGTGCCGAGGTCGATTCCTAGATCTTTAGTAAAACCACCGAACATAAGTATGTATTCTCCCTTCCAAGCTTAAGGCAAGTTTCTTAAGATTATTCGACACATAGCTCACTTATGCGACAGTCGGGTGAAAAAATGCCTGACTCTCATTGTACTACATCAAACCTTGCTGCTTCAAACTGACGAACTCCCCATCGCCGATAATGATGTGATCCAAAACCTCGATGCCGATGATTTCGCCGGATTCCATCAGGCGCTGCGTAATTTCGATATCTTCCGGGCTTGGACTCGGGTCTCCGCTTGGATGATTATGGGCGCAGACGATAGAAGCGCTGCTTCGTCCAATAGCAGCGCGAAATACTTCCCGGGGATGAACGATCGATGCGTTCAGCGAGCCGATCGACAATGTTTCCTGACCGATGACATGATTCTTAGTATTCAAAAAGAGGCAAACAAAATGCTCCTTCTGCAAATAACGCATATCTTCCATCAATAAGTTTGCTACGTCCTGCGGATGGCGGACCGTAACTTTGTCGTCCATGGTACTTCGTGCCAGCCGGCGGCCAAGCTCGATACCCGCTTGAATCTGTATCGCTTTCGCTTGTCCGATCCCTTTGATCGCGGTCAACTGGTCCTCGCTCATCTGCACGAGGTAACGCAGGCCTCCGCATTCATGCAGCACACGCTCCGCCAAATGGACGGCCGATTCGGAATAAGTACCGGTGCGCAGTAAAATAGCCAATAATTCAGCATTGCTTAACGCTTGTGCCCCATACTGCTGCATACGTTCTCTCGGTCGTTCCTCATGAGGGACATCGCGCAATGTCATTCGACGCGATTCCATCCATTCCCCTCTTTCGACAATCGGCTTGTTTTCAATCAACATATTATACCATTTAACATCCCTGTATTCCATTATTCGCCGCTTGAAAATAAAAGAAAAACTTCCATCGAAGTCCATCGCAGACAGACGCTTTATCGGTAAACAAAAAAGACGGCGGGCCGGGTCCTTTGACCCCTGCCTCACCGCTTTGGAGAATGCGCATTTTGCACGTGTAATTTTATTGGAAAAACGTTTGATACAACAAGTAAATATTTAATCCGGCAATAATGACCGCTACGACCCAAGCCAATATTTTCAACCAGGACTTGTTGGCGAATTCGCCCATTTTTTTCTTGTCGCTCGTAAACATAACAAGCGGAATTACCGCAAACGACAGCTGGAGCGATAATATAACCTGACTTAATATCAACAGTTGCGTCGTTCCGCTTTCTCCGGCTACGGCGGTGACAATAACCGCCGGGATGATCGCAATCAGCCTTGTGACTAGCCTTCTGATCCAGCCGGGCATGCGGATATTCAAGAAACCCTCCATCACGATCTGGCCCGCCAGCGTTCCCGTCAAAGTCGAGTTCTGTCCCGATGCGAGCAGCGCTACCCCGAATAAAATGCTGCCGGCCGCAGTGCCGAGCAGCGGTGTAAGCATTTGATAGGCGTCGCTGATTTCAGCGACTTCGGTCATGCCGGCCCGATGAAACGTAGCGGCGGATAAGATCAGGATCGCGGCATTGATAAACAATGCGAAGAAAAGAGCAATGGACGAATCCCATGTGGCAAATCGGATCGCTTGGCGTTTTCCCAAGGCAGTCTGGTCGAATTGCCGGGTCTGAACGATCGACGAATGCAGGTACAAGTTATGAGGCATTACCGTCGCCCCTAAAATGCCGATCGCAATATACAGCATATACGGATTCGTCACGATTTCCGTGCTCGGTACAAAACCTTTGGCAATTCCGAGCACATCCGGTTTGGATAAAATCATCTCGGCTATAAAACAGCCGCCAATGGTCATAATAAGCACAATGACAAGCGATTCGATATACCGGAAACCTTTGTTCTGCAGCAGCAAGATCAGCAGCACGTCAAATGCGGTAATAATGACGCCGTAGATCAGCGGTATTCCGAAAAGCAGCTTAAGCGCGATAGCCGAACCGATCACTTCGGCCAAATCGCAGGCCGCAATGGCCAATTCGCATAAAATCCAAAGCCCGATCGCTACCGGTTTGCTGAAATGATCCCGGCACGCCTGCGCAAGATCTTTCCCTGTGACGATTCCCAGTTTGCCGGAAAGCGCCTGAAGCAGCATAGCCATCAGATTGGATATTAAAATCACCGATAAGAGCGTATAACCGAACATCGAACCGCCGGCAATATCCGTCGCCCAGTTTCCCGGGTCCATATATCCTACGGCAACCAGATAACCGGGTCCGACAAACGCCAGAAATTTTCTGAACCATGAGCCTTTTTTCGGTACCTTCATGGAACGGTACGCCTCCGGCAGGCTCGGCTGAGTTACATTGATCTTCCACCCTTTGTTGGCGGCAGGTGCTGTTTGAACATCCTCACTCATTATCATTCACCTCATCTATTTCATTTTCCGTGGGCCACCATTTATGAGTCAAGCTAACACTTTTGACCAAAGGCAACTTTTTGCTGAAAAAAAATGGCATTGCCAAATTATGTTTAAAGTATATGCCTGTAAATTTGATTTGTTGCATGACTAAATTGTACTGCGTAAAATTTGTTTGTCAAGGGCAAAAAATTGCGGATAAAATGTCATGCCTTCCAAAGCTGCCCAGCTTGCGTTTACAAGTCCGCAATCGCTCGGAAGGAGGGCGGATTACCCAGCTTGAGCACTTATTTGGATTAAAGCGGCACCTTCAGGAAGTAGATTTAGTATCTCCGTTTCAGCGTTCGAATATGACATCTTTTACGCTAAAAAGCGGAGCCTCCCGTTACGAGACGCACTCCGCTTTTATCGCAAGTATGATGAAACTGCCCTTCATAAATTAAATCAATTCAGCCTGCTTAAGCAAGCGCTGGATCATGACGGCTGTCTCCGCTCTTGTCATGTAATCCTTCGGCGCCAGCTGCGTGCCGCTTCTTCCCGACACGATACCCGAGCCGATGCTGGCGGCAATGCTGCTTTGCGCCCAACTTGACGCTTGTGCCGCATCGCTAAATGGACGAATGATGTCGCCCGTTGATGGAACGGAAAGCTTATCTTTCAGTTTGGTCCATTTCATCGCGCCGGCAATGATCGCCATGGCCTCTTCACGGGTGATTTTCTCATTTGGCCGGAAGGTTCCGTCTTCAAAGCCGCCGATCAAATGATACGCATAAGCTGTGTTAATCACGTCGCTGAACCAATCCGATGCTTTTACATCCGAGAAAGGGGAAGTGCCTTGCTCCAATTTGAGCCCTAATCCGCGAACGATAATGGCTGCAAACTCAGCGCGGCTGATCTCTTTGTCGGGAGTAAACATCGTCCCTCCCGTACCGTCGATAACCATCCGCGAGCCCATATCGTTGATGGCTTCTTTAGCCCAATGGTTGGCTGTATCGCTAAATGCAAGCGGATGCTTGATAAGCGAATAAGTGCTGTTCGTCAGACTGTTTATCACCGCGAAATGCTTGCCGTCGATGGTCAGCACTTTTGTCGGCACATGGCGTACCTTACCGTCCGGTTCAACAACAACACCTGTCGTCACGCTTCCCGGATCTGCGCCGTCCGGAATCGCAATCGCGCGTTCCACATAAGCATTAAACTTCGATACTTCAATCGTTACCCCGCCGTATATAGCTCTTACCGTAAAATTAACCGGTGGAGCAACCAGCGTAAAGGTTCCTTTCTCTGCCGCATCCCCCACCGCTTTCAAGGCATCGGCTGCCGGGACGGCAATTTCGATTTGCACTTTAATATCTTGCAAGGCGACCGACTTACCGACCTGATCCGAAATGGAGTCGATATCGAATTGCTGGGCGGGCAGCGAATACGTCGCTTGATCCGTTTTGATTTGCAAAACCGCCTGCTTGTTTTCCATGTTTTTAACCATCTGTCCGTTTATTTCGCCAATAAACACGTCTGACTTCATTTCCAGCGACGATATGGTAACTACCGTATGCGGCCCTTCCGCCGCGAGCTTGTCATCCAGCTTTTTCTGGTCGATAACGATCGTTTTAACCGTTTGGTTATTACGATTGGATATCGTTGCCGTCCCCGCATTCTCCGCTTTGCCGTTGACGAGTACATTCACACCTGTGTTTGCCGGTTCCGATGCTGCAGAAGGCGCCGAACCTCCGCTGCTGGAGCTGGAGTAAAAAAACGGAACCACAGCAGCCGAGTCGGCTGAGGACAAGCCGTCACCTATCGCATTAACGGCTCTCACCGTAAAGGTATAGCTTTTTCCGTTGGTCAACCCTGTGACCGTTATCGGACTTACTGTTCCGCTGACTGTAATGTTGTCTGCCGAAGCCGATACCACATACCCCGTAATGGCGCTTCCGCCACTGTCGGCCGGGGCCGTAAAGGAAATCGTCGCTTGCCCATTTCCGGCGACTGCCGCAACATCTGTTGGCGTTGCCGGTACGGTGGCGGGGACTGCGCTTGCCGGAGCTGATTCTGCGCTTAAGCCCATCGAGTTGCCTGCTTTTACTGTAAAATAATACATCGTCCCGTTGGTCAGGCCGGAAACATCATAAGTAGTATACGTCACGGTTGCGACAGACGTATTGCCATATTGACCTTGAGTGGTCCCCATATAAATTTGGTAATAGGTGGCTTCCGTTACGGAGCTCCAGTTTAATGTCACTTGACGGTTTCCGCCGGCGGCGGCAAGATTCTGCGGTACATCCGGCGGGACAAGCAATATTACCGTTTGTGTGACGGTAAACGTCACATCCGTCATGTCGTCGGCCGATACGGTGACGGTTGCCGTATAAGTGCCGGGCGCAAGCCCGTCTTTGGCTTTGACCGTAAAACTGGCAGCCGGATCGCCTCTGTTTATCGTTGTTGTCAGCGGCTGGGTGAGCTCAAAATCCGTTCCGGTGATCGATGCGGCCACATTCGTCAGATTGCCTGTGCCGGTATTAGCGACGCTGATTGACTTTAATTCCTGATCCCCCGAGGCGTATCCTGCCGTCAGCGGCAATGCCGTCTGATTGGGTATAGCTGCAATCGTGTATGAACCTTCAACGACACGAAATTCATCCAACATGCCGTTGTAATAAAACCAGTTGTTGTTAGAGCTGGGGTACCCGCTATTATCGGCGACGCCCAACTGATTGTACTCCATGTTGAGATGATCGACCTCAGACCGTTTTTCTCCGATTAACCGACCGTCGATATAAAGCCGTATGGAATTAGCGCCTACTGACAATGCGGCTTTATGCCACGCTCCATCGTTTACGGCACCGGCGGTTGAGATCTTCTGTGCGCTTGTCCCATTCCAGAAGTTGGCATACATTTTCCCGTCCGTACCGACATAAAGGATCGGGATCCAATTGCTTATACTTGCAACTGTAGTTAATGCCGGCTGATTCTGATATCCGAGGATCGCTCCGCTCGAAGTCGTTTTAAACATCAAGGAAATTGTAAAATCAGTATGATTCGCGAGCAAATGCCGCGGCAGTTCAATGTATCCCGTGGCGCCGTCAAAAACAACCCCTTTCCCGGCGTAGCCGTCCTGATAAGTAACCGTGCCGTGAAGGGTCCCGTGGTTCCCTTTTCCGCTGCTGTCATTGACATTATTCTCAAACGAATACTCCGCCAAAGCGTGATTGACGGGATCTGCATGCACACTCCCTGCCACAAAACAAAGCTGTGCCATAAACAAGCCGATAATTAGCGATATGACGATTCCTAAAAATTTCCCGGACATGCCGATTTTTCTGAAACGCTTCCTTTCCGTTGCCCCCTTGATCCTACTCGCTGCTTGGTCTGCCATCCCGCTTTCTCCTTTTCCCTAAATTCTCGTAATCAGTCACGTAGATTATAGCGGCAGGTCATCAACAACTCATGAAAAAACGATGCAAAAAAAGCCCGCAACCCCTTTCTTCATGCGGGTTCCAGACTTTTTTCGACAAGGGAAAACGGCGTTTATTTCAGATCACGAACGTATTGCTCCAAGTCGTTTTCCGGCTTCATGTTATATTCTCTGGCCAGTCTTCGTTTATAGTCGTCATAAAGCTTCCGGGCCGATATGCGGTCATTTGTCCGAATGTACAGTTGAATCAAAGATGTAACTAAACCGGGGTGAAAAAAGTCTCTCCTCAGTCCCGCTTTCAGCGCTTCGACCGCTTTTCCTTCTCTGCCGGTCTCCGTATAATAGCTGGCCAGGCGTATCGTTTGCTGCAAATACATTTCTTCTAACCGCGCTCTTTTGGCTTCAGCCCAGTCGTAATAATTTGACTCCAAATATCCGGCACTGCACTGTTCGATGAGCGATTCCATTTCATACACCTGATCTTCGCTGACGGGATCCGGAAAGGAGGCGCATTTCTCCAATTGCTGAACATCGGAGCCAATGTGCCTCATCTCTAATTTGAACATATTATTTTCACAAATGACCAGCTCAGGCCACCCCAGATCCGCCAGCGTTTTTCTCATGTTGTACAAGCAGGTGCTGAAGTTGGCTAACGCCCGTTGCCCCTTGTACTTGCTCCAAATGTCTTCAAGGATGTTTTCCCTACCGGTCCATTTTCCGTTTTGATCCAACAAATAGGCGAATAATTCCTCCGATTTGTTTGTTCTCCATTTGACAGCAGCGCCATCCGCCTGCTCTACTCTTAATTTGCCGAAGCAGCTCACCTTTAGCGGCGCCTTATGGTTTGCCGAATCTTCGTTGTCTACGGGCGATATTCTGTCCAATGTTTTTCTTAATCGTTCCTTGGTCACCGGTTTGAGCAAATAATCCAGAGCATTTACTTCAAACGCTTCGATTGCATACTCATTGTAGGCTGTCACAAAAACAATCTTTGTTTGACGGGAGATGCCCAGAATCCGTTCAGCCATCATCATGCCGTTTATTTCCGGCATCTCGATATCCAGAAAAGCGAGGTCAAATGCAGACTCCATCATCCTATCCAAAGCGTCCCGCGGATTCGTGAACCCTTCAACCAAGCCCACGGACCCGCTATCCTCCAATAGATCGGATAGTTTGCCCACCGCAGCCGTTTCGTCATCAACCACGATTGCGCGAATCATGACCCGCCCCCTTCACTTGCAGGTATACGGAAGCGGACTTCCGTTCCGTGTCCTTCCTTACTCGATATGCCGATCCCTATTCCGTACAAATTTTGCAGCCGCAGATGAATGTTCCGCAGCCCCACCCTGCCTTGTTCGCCCTTGTCCGAAAGCAGTCCGCCCAGCTTGTCGGCGGCGATCCCGATCCCGGTATCCGCTACGCTAAATTCAATTTCCTGCCCCGTTCGTTTCACGCTAATTTGAACAAGCCCTCCCGCTGCTTTTTTCATCGTCCCATGATGAATTGCATTTTCCACTAACGGCTGAAGAATCAGCGGAGGAATTTTAACGGCAGCAACCTCCTCGTCCACATCAAATATCGTCTGCAGCCGCCCGCCAAATCTCATCTTTTCGATCTCGATGTAAGTATTTATAAATTCCAGTTCCCTTGCCAATGAAATCTGGGTTTCCAGGTTTTTAAAATCAAAGCTGCTTCGCAAATAGTCGGAGAAATGATCCAAGAGCTGCGCGGCCTTGGCCCCGTCCCTTGTGCAAAAATAAGAAATCGTATTCAGCGTGTTAAATAAAAAATGCGGTTTAATTTGCGCCTGAAGAAAAGCAACCTCGGATTGCAGCGTTTTTTGCACCGATTTTCTCAATTCAATCAGCGTTTTCACTCGCGCTCTAAACTCCATAGGTTCAAACGGCTTGATGAGAAAATCATTAGCTCCGGCTTGAAAACCAATCACAAGATCCTCCGGCTGATGTTTGGCCGTCACCATCAGCACCGGCAGTTCGAAAAATGACTTCGTTTCGCGGATAATCCGGCATACCTCATAACCCGACAGCGCAGGCATCATCACATCCAAAATAACAAGCCGAATCCCCGGATTTCGCCGCAGCTCCTCTAAGGCCTGCCTGCCGCCGGCAACCGCTGTGACGGTATATCCGTCCAATTTCAACAAATTCAAGGCCGCTTGCAGATTGGCGTAGTCATCGTCAACGACCAGGATATGTTCGCCGGACTGAATGACGCTGAACGTTTTGCCGTCCGCTTCTATATGCTGCTGACGATCAGCCAGCTGCATCCCGTATGACGGAAGCTCAGCCGTTTCTACAGCGTTCCTTTCGCCCGCAGGCAGCGTCACCGTAAAGCAGGAGCCTTGTCCCGGGGCGGAAACAACTTCGATCTGACCGCCGTGCAGCTCAACCAAGTGTTTCGTAATGGAGAGACCCAAACCTACTCCGCCATATTCCCTTGTAATCGATGAGTCCGCCTGCTCGAATGCCTGGAAAATAACCCCCAACTTGTCAGGCAAGATGCCTTTTCCCGTATCCATTACGCGGATTTCAATCAAACCTTCCTTTTCCTCGGCAGTCACCTTTACTTCGCCATGGTCCGTAAATTTCACGGCATTGCTGATCAAATTGTAAAAAATTTGCACAAGCCTGTTTTCATCCGCATGAACGGCAGGAAGATCGGAAGGAATCTCGAGACTCCATTGGATCGGTTTGTTCGGATACATGTGTTTGAAAACATAAAGTACCGATTCGGCGAGCGGCTCAATGTGAATCGATTGCTTGTTTAATGCGATATCCCCATGCTTTAGCTTGGACATGTCCAAGATGTCATGAATCAAGTGAGTCAGCTTTCTGCCGCTGGATGCAATCAGGTTCACATTTTTCGTCTGCCCTTGGCTCAGCTCACCTTCAACCCCATCCAACAATGATTCGGCGATGCTGATGATGCCATGCAGAGGTGTCTTTAGTTCATGCGACGTGTTGGCCAGAAATTCATCCTTCAACTTGTCGAACTCAATCAGCCTGCGGGAAAGAACCTGTACCTCCTTGAAGGACATCGAAAACCTGCGCGCAAGAATAAAAGCATATAAGAAAATAAAGGCGAAAAATCCGAGTGTGGAAAATTCGCCGGACCTGCTGGAGTCGCTTACGGCCGCGTAATAGAAATCAACCATCACTAGAAGCAGGCACAAATCGTTTGCAATAAAAGCAAGTATCGAAAAAGGCTGCCCTCTGATAACGGCTTTGGCCGTCGCATAATAAGCGTATCCCAGTACAATCAGGCAAAGCATATCGGAAAAAATAAAAAGCCGGGAGTAAACATGTGCGGGTGTAAGGGAGATGACCGTTAAAATAACGGCGGTCATAATGATAAAATAACGGCGGATCCGAGTTGAGAATTGCTCGGGAAACAATTCCCGAATCATTAGCGCAAAAACGAGCACTCCCCCATGCGAAGTAACATAATTCATATAAGTTAAGATGTTGAGGCTTACGCCGGGGAAACACACATAAATAAAATAGCTGCCCGTCATGATGATCCGGCCGATGAAAACAAGGCATACGCATGCAAAATAAAGGCTGATTTTCTGCTCGCGATTCATAAAAAACATGCTTAATGAATAAAAAGCCGCAATCGCAAGACTTCCCAAAATAAACGCATCTTTATAGCTCAGTTCCGTGTTCAGCTCCGTTATTTGCTCCGGAGTACCCAGAAATATCGAATGATTCATTCCCCCCTTGGCATAACCAAAGTTGGAGACGTGCACAATAATATCAAATTGTTCGGCCGGGGTTACAAAATCGGCGGTCAGCGGCTTCATCCCAGCTGAAAATCGGCCCGGTTCCGTCGCCAGCGTGCCTGCCGACACCAGCAATCTATCGTTAATATAAACCTTATACGCTGTGGACAATGGCATCAGCTTCAAGGACAACCGCTGGCCCGGAATGCCTGCTTTGACCGAGAGCTTGTACGTTGCAAACCCGGATTCTCCCAAGCTGCTTTCGTTAACACGATATGCGTTCCAATCCTCAGGTACGTGCGCAATGACATCCGGCTGGACAATGCCGCCGTGCTGAAAGTCCGCTTCATAAAGAAACCGGTTCCAATAAAACTCCCATTCTCCGTCCAGCGTCCTTAAGCCATCCTGGACATTCCGGGACGACAAGTCGAGAACCCCGTTTTGAATGGACATCATTTTATGCTTTGATTCAAAAACAACAAAATAAATGGCTGCCAATGTGGCAACCAATGCGGCAATGATTAACAGTTTCCTTCCCGCTGCATCAAAGGAAACTGTTTTAAGCATGGGGGAACTCCCCCCATTGTGAGCATTATGTATTCTCAAGAATATGTACCCCAAATTGCTGCAGCATCCAATAAAGCAAGTTCAGCGGCAGTCCCATAATGCTGTAGAAATCGCCTTCGATTTTCTCTACAAATACGGATCCGAGCCCTTGTATCCCGTACGAGCCGGCTTTGTCGAGCGGATCGCCGGTCTTCACATAAGCCCATATCTCGTCATCGCTCATCGGTCTAAAGGTCACTTTGCTGACCGTGTGGCCAACAAGCGTTTCCGGCTGACCGGCCGCATACTCGGAGACGATCCGATATTGGCCGATGTCTCCAAAAAGCAAAGCAGGTTCGTATCCCCCGGTTTTTTCGTCGCCGGACTTGCCGGGCCTCGGATCATCTACGGTCGGATTACCTGCGCTATTGCCAAGCGGCTGTTCTGCAAATTCCATTCCACTTTTCGTTCGTATACAGGCAAGACCGGTAAATACCCGATGGGTGCGGCCTTGAAGTCCCTTGAGCATCATAAACGCATCGTCGGCATTACGCGGTTTCCCTAGAATCCCTTCATTCAGCACAACGATCGTATCCGAGCCGATAACAATACCCGGCGTCTCATCCGCGGATAAGCCATCGTATACGGCGAGAGCCTTTCGTAATGACAATTCTTCTACCACCTGCGCAGGAGACAGTCCCGGTCTGGTGGACTCATCGACGTCGCTGACAATAATTTTGTAAGGGAGTCCGAGTGATCGGATCAGTTCCTGGCGGCGCGGCGAAGAGGAAGCAAGAATCAATTGGAATGATGAATTAGTGGATGACGCCATAATGTCGATACCTCCTAGGGTGTGCGCGGCTTCGCTATTTAAAGCTTGCGGTATATCCAAAAAGCGGCTGCTAAACCGGCAATGCTAATTATATTCAGTTTAACCTCCAGCTCCAAATCATATTTAATCACGAGCAAATCCGCCTTCGGCTGCCATGAAAGCCCTACCGATTTCGTCAAAAACGAGGCCCCGGGAACGGAAGATAACAGCTGCCCTACAAGTGCGCCGGCAACCAATCCCAGGAGCAGCATAATGATAAGCGTAAGGTTATTTTTTTTCATATCTCCATGCCTTTCAGTAGAAAATTCCGCCAAACACATTATACTGCCTGCCGATGAAAGCTGACAATCCGGATTTTTCCACATACTTCCGTATGTTACCTGATTACAACCTCTTTGCCGCCAATGTACAATGGGGTCAGGGAGGAACACAACTTGACCAAACATACAGCCATACTTACTCTGATGATTTTTTGCCTGCTTATCTTCCCTTTTCAAGCGATGGCTGCCAAAATCGTTGTTGATGCCGGACACGGCGGCAAAGATCCCGGAGCCATCGGCGTGAACGGACTCGAAGAAAAAGCAGTCAACCTCGACATCGCCCAAAAGCTGCGCGACATATTGATTGGCAAAGGTTATGACGTCTTTATGACACGCAATACCGATATGTATATCTCGCTGGGTGATCGAGTGGAAATGACGAACGAACAGAACCCCGACCTCTTTGTCTCCATACATGCGAATTCCTATTCCAACCGGAATACGCAAGGAGCCATGGTTCTGTACTACGATAACGAACTTCCGCAATCCAATTATCCGGCAAGCGAAGCGATGGAAAAGATGAGCCCCGAAAGCAAAAAGCTCGCTCAAGCTGTGCTTAAGTCTATAGTCGGCACAGTTGATGTCGTTGACAAAGGACTGCTTCCAAGCGCCGCGTACGTTATCCGTATGGGGCAAGTGCCCAGTATTTTAGTGGAGACGGCATTTTTATCGAACAGCTCGGATGCTGCCATGCTGGCCGACGAAACAACGAGAAGCAAATTCGCCGCAGCGATCGGAGCGGGCATCGAAGCTTACCACCCGATTGTCCGCGATAAAGCGCCCAATGTGCTGCCGGATACGATCGGCCACTGGTCCAGGGAGGCTGTGCTTCAGCTGCAGGAAAAAGGCATCGTCGAAGGCGCAGGCAACCGGTTCGAGCCGAATCGGGCGCTCACCCGGGCCGAATGGGTAACCATGCTCAGCCGTTTGTATCCGCAGAAACTTGCGCCGAATCCGAATGCCTGCGGTCAATCGGTAACGGCGGCCGTTTACAACGGAGGCTGCACGGACAAACCTGCCGCGAAAGATAAGCAAATGCCGAGCTATAGCGATTTGAAAAACGGGCATTGGGCTTTCGCCTTGCTGCAGCAGGCGGCCGCGGCAGGCATCATCGACGGGTACGCCGACGGGACGATCCGTCCGGATCAGCCTGTCACCCGTTCGGAAGCCGCCGTACTGCTCGCAAGGCTGATGGAGCCGAAAGCGGCATGGGACGGCGCCACGCCGTTTGCCGACGTCGGGCCGCGCCACTGGGCGGCCAAAGCTATCTACACTTTGCGGCAGGCGGGCATCGTCGATGGCGTCACAAACGGCTCGTTTATGCCGGACAAATCGATTACCCGCGGGGAAGCGGCCGCATTATTAAATCGAGCCGCCGGCGCCTTATAAGCTTCCAAATCGGCGGAGGCGCTTGTCGAGAAAAAAGCCGGGATTATCTCGCCTTGAGAGCGAAGATCCCGGCTTTTTTGCGTATGATTAAAGCGGCGAGCAGGTCATGACAAAGCTGTATGTTTCCTTTTCGGTAGGCGAAACTGCTGTAAAATCAAGCAGATACAAATCTTTCCGGTGTCCGTGATGATCCATAAAATCGGTCCGCTGCGCCTCATAACGGAATTTCGCGGGATCGTATTGAATCGTTACGGCAAACCGCTCGCCGGCAATTCGGATGCTGTCCGCTCCTGTCTGCTCCGGCCGGCAGAACGAGACGAATCTCTCGGCAAGCCCGGCAGGCTTCGCGGCAAACTGAAACTCGTCGGTCAGCGTCAGCTTCCCGCCCTCCGTTTTGGCGAACCGGAACGTGCGGATCAGCGATTGCAGGTTGTCATTTGCGTACGCCTTTGCGATGTCCAGCGAAAATACATCCTCCGATGTACTTATTCTGGATTCCCGTACGGCCGCTGCATATTGCCTGCCCGCCTGCTGCTCTCCGCCTTCGATGACAGGCACGGAATGCCCCAAAGAGCGATTGCACAAAATTTCGTATCTGCCGGGACCGAAGTATTGTTTCGTATATTCGCCCGCTCCGGTGTCGGTCAGCAGCGTTTCCCCTTCTACATGCAAAAGGAATGTACCGATATCGTTGTGGTTATGCGGTTCGTCGTTATGTCCGCCCTTAGCCGCAAAGCTGACCGCTCCATAAGGAGCCGACGTCCGTGAAATCATCCATTCGGCGTCCTCCAAGTAATAGCTTGCATCCTGCTGCGGCATGCTGGCATATTGCGGGTCGCTCCACACAAAACTGCGGATCGCCTGCGGAAAACGGTAGCAATGATCGTAAGTAAAGGAGGCCCGGTAACTTAAGTCCGGAACCGCCACCTCGCTGTATTTGCCCTTCAAAAAATGAGTCAGGCCAAGCGGAAACATATTTTGCAGCGAAGCGTCGGAGAAGCTGACCGTATAGTTCGCGGTTAAATAACATTTTTGCTGGAACAAAGCGATGCTTCTTACCTTCGGATCGTCAAACAAATTGATCGCGCCCGCTGTGCGCTGTTCAAGCAGGGACGCAAAAAACGTGAAGTACCCGAACCCGTACACCCAATAACCGATACCTTCCGTGCACGCTCCGTCCGCTTCGAACCCCCGAAGATAACATTGCATCGTCTCCAGCAAACGCGCAATCATTGGGGCCAGCGTCGCATCGTCGGAAATCAGATACATAGCCGCGGCGCCAACGGAACCCGCGCATACCGCAGCCCAGTTGTTCGTGCAGGTCTCCCACCAGAACATCGAACCTAGCGACGCATAAGGCTCCAGCACCCGCTGGCGGATTTCTATGCGCGCCCGGTAGGCTATCAGCTCGGACAGCTTGTCCCCCAGCAGATGCACCGTTTCGGCAAGCGCAAATCCGGTTTCGGCGGCGAATAAATCGACCATCTCGCGGTGTTCGCGCGGGGACTCGGCAATGGTGCCAAAGTCGGCCCGCTCGTGCCGCAGCTTTTCGATCGGGCGCAGCGAGTTGCCTTGAAGGTGGGCAGGCAAGCTCCACGTATATTCGTCGCAGATCGCCCAAATAATATCCTCCAGCGCTTCGATGTAACGGGGGTCATCGTTTGTCAACGCCATCACGGTGAACGTGTTGAGGCGCAGCCGCCGCTTGAAATACTCCCGTTCATACGGCAGACGGGAACCCGTTTCGTCGAAATTTTTATATAGCGAATAAGGGAGCGTCTCAATCGGTTCATTGAGCAGCCGCGAAGCCTCGGCTTCGACCTCTTCCAGATAAGGCTTATAAAAAGCGTTGGCGCGAATGTCCCGCCATCTCGACTTTCCTTCGGAGAACAGCTTTTCTCCTGCTTGCTCGCGGCTGCCTTGACGCAGCGCTTCGCTCACTTTCCACAAATCCATAGATCTCACTCCCGGTGTCTTGTTTAAGAGTCAATGATCAGTCTACCAAAAATCGCCCGAAAGTTGTACACCGGCATAAAAAAACCTTTTTTTGGCGGAATCGTCCGCTTCAAAAAGGCTTGGAATATTATTGCGCGGAAAGTGAATTACGCAGCTCTTTATCGGAGATCGTGTATTGCATCAGCGTGCTTTGAGCTTGCCACAAATACGAAGTGGCCGGTTTTTTCTTGTATTCGTCCAAAGAAACGATCGCTGTGTCCAGCGCTTTAATCATTTTTTGATGTGTTGCTTTGGCTTCATCCGATAAGCTGTCGCTCATCGCCGTATGCATGCCGATCCAGGATTGATGCGCCGATTTTATCGCTTGCAGTTTGGTTTCGTCCAGCGCCGTCGGCTTCGATTCGCCAAGATGCGGTACGGTCAAGCCGCTAATCAGCTGCACCAGCTTTTGCCCCTGCTCCAGGCAGGCTTGCAGGGCATCGGTTTGCTTGCCGTTCCATTTCACCTTCGTTAATGCCGGAAGTTCGACGGTTTTAATAAACACATCGGTGTTTTTCTGCTTCAACTGCTGGCTGATTGCCAGCGCATCATCGCGGGTAGGCGCCATCGCCGCATATACCGTAAACTTATCGCCGCTTTCGGTAGCCCCGGCAAAACCGTTTTTCTTCAGATCGGCTTGCGCCGTATCCGCGCTTTGCTGCGTGCTGAACACGCCGGCTTGAAGAAACGAATACGTTTTGCCGGAAATGTTCACCGACGCCGTCGCCATTGCTGCGCTCGCCGAACCTGCAGCGCTAGCCGCACCTGTACCGGTGACGCCGGTGGAGGCCGCCGAAGCCGCTTTATCCGTGCCGGCGCCGGCGGTCTGCTTGCCGGCCGTCGAAGGTGCCGCAACCTGCCCCGCAGGCGCAGTTCCGGCCGCCTGCTTGGCTTTGCTTGCCGCGTCGTCGTGGCCGGAAAACATCGACAGCACGAAAAATCCGAAGGCGATCCCGGTGACGACCGCACCTGCGACGGAGACGGTGATTTTGAACCACGAGCCAAACGGCGGTTTTTTGACCCTCACCGGTTCCTCCGGCACATACCAACGGTGATCACGAAGGGGCTCGTCGTATTTGCCGGTTGTCTCGAAGTACCCCGTTTCCGGGTGATGGGTTTGCATCGGCTGCGAATTTCGGATCATCCGTTCAATCCGTTCCGTTTCTTCCTCGTAGGGGCTTTTCCACTCCGACTGCGGCGTCAATGTGCCGGAAAACAAGCTTTCCCCGCCTGTCCCCTCCTTGACGGCATCGCGAACTTCAAATTCCTCCTGATAGAGCGGAATGACGTTTCTGTCGACCTCTTGCGGCGCTTCTACCCTTTGACCGTTTTGAAAACGATAAGTGATGCGTCCCTTTTTCATCCATCTCTCTCCTTGTCCATTCTTGTACTATTACGCTTATGAGCCGAGTCCGGAAAATATGAACACTTTTATCGGACTGCCCCTTTTTATGCCCAATCCGCGCGCTTCGCTTGACATCAGCCCGTCAGTTTATGTACTATAATGTCATATGCAAATATGGACAGCGCAGAACGATTGATAAGTACTTGACGCCACTGGTTGCAGCGATTCGGGGACAGTGCAAGCCCGATACTCAAGCGACAAGGAAACGGCCATCGGGAGCTGTCATAATGAAGGCGGACGAATAGGTGCGTTTGCGTTGCGGAGCGGCTGCTTCACAACCTCAAACCGTCGTCAACCAGGGTGGAACCGCGGGAGCACGCTCTCGTCCCTGGGCAGCTTAAAGCTGCCTATGGGGCGGGGGCTTTTTATGTTAACGAAAAAATAGTTAGGGGCGTATGAGAATGAGCACAACAAACAATCAAGTAAGCATGGAACAGATCGTAGCTGTCGCCAAGCACCGCGGTTTTATTTTCCCGGGATCGGAAATCTACGGCGGACTGGCCAACACATGGGATTACGGTCCGCTTGGCGTGGAACTGAAAAACAACATCAAACGCGCCTGGTGGAAAAAGTTTATTCAGCAATCCCCTTACAACGTAGGTCTTGATGCGGCGATTTTGATGAACCCGCAAGCATGGGTCGCTTCCGGCCACGTCGGCAACTTCAACGACCCGATGATCGACTGCAAGCAATGTAAAGCGCGCCACC
Source organism: Paenibacillus thalictri (assembly GCF_004307995.1). Classification (GTDB taxonomy): domain Bacteria; phylum Bacillota; class Bacilli; order Paenibacillales; family NBRC-103111; genus Paenibacillus_AF; species Paenibacillus_AF thalictri. The sequence goes on from NZ_SIRE01000002.1 coordinate 197,184, forward strand.
GCGCCGACAAGCTGATCGAAAACGCGCTTCAAGATAAAGGCATCGAGATGATCGTCGACGGCCTGTCCTTCGAGCAGATGATGGACCTGATCCGCGAGCACAACATCGTTTGCCCGGACTGCGGCGCATTCGATTATACCGACATCCGCCAGTTCAACCTGATGTTCAAAACGTTCCAAGGCGTCACCGAGTCGTCCACCAGTACGGTATATCTCCGTCCGGAGACGGCGCAAGGCATCTTCGTCAATTTCAAAAACGTGCAGCGCACGATGCGCAAAAAGCTGCCGTTTGGCATCGGCCAAATCGGCAAAAGCTTCCGCAACGAAATTACGCCGGGCAACTTCACGTTCCGTACGCGCGAATTCGAGCAAATGGAGCTTGAATTTTTCTGCAAGCCGGGCGAGGATATGCAGTGGTTCGAATACTGGCGTGGTTTCTGCCGCGACTGGCTGCTGTCGTTGGGCATTAAAGAAGCAAGCATCCGCCTGCGCGACCATTCCGACGACGAGCTTTCCCACTACTCGAATGCGACAACGGATATCGAATACCGCTTCCCGTTTGGCTGGGGCGAGCTGTGGGGCATTGCCGACCGCACCGACTACGACCTTAAGCAGCATATGGAGCACAGCGGCGAAAACTTCCAGTACCACGACCAGGAAACGGGCGAAAAATACGTCCCGTATTGCATTGAGCCGTCACTTGGCGCGGACCGCGTAACGCTTGCGTTCCTGATCGACGCATACGAGGAGCAGCAGCTTGAAGGCGACGACAGCCGCAGCGTGCTGCACTTCCACCCGGCGCTGGCGCCGATCAAAGCGGCTATATTCCCGCTGTCCAAGAAGCTGGCTGAGCCGGCGCAAGCCGTGTTCGCCGAACTGTCGAAGCATTTCATGGTCGACTACGACGATGCCGGTTCCATCGGCAAACGCTACCGCCGCCACGACGAAATCGGCACGCCGTTCTGCATCACATACGACTTCGAATCGGAAAACGACGGCTGCGTGACCGTACGCGACCGCGATACGATGGAGCAGCAGCGTCTGCCGATCGCCGAGCTGAAATCGTTTATCGAATCGAAACTCGAGTGGTAAAATCGGATATGTAAAGCTCAAAAATCCCTTCCGAAACAAATGAGGCCACTGAAAAAGTAGCGTAGTGAGCGAAATCATTCTGGAGAAGCGCCAGCGTTCGCTTTTGTCCCCGAATTTCACCTGCCAAAAGCAGGTACAATTCAAGAAATTCGGGGACAATTGGCGATCGTAAGAATGATTCGTTCATACAGCGTTCACTTTTTCAGTGGCCTCAAAAAAATTCGGAGGGGATTTTTTGCTATGGAAGTGATGCGCGGCTCAAACCTGCCGGCAACTTTCTGGATTTTGCAGCGTCTACATATTTATGGAAAGGGATGGTAAATTGAACAAGCGAAAACGGATATGCACCGGTGTCATCCTTGCGCTGATCCTGCTCGCCTCGCCCGGGCAAATGAAAGCACTGGCCGAACCGGTAAACGAAGCTGCCGATTTATTTCCCTCCGATATCGGCAAAACATGGCGCGAAGCAAACCTGGAGATGCCGGCCATCGATGAAATGGCTGCCGAATTCACGCATACGCTGGAGGGAGACGAAACCGCATACGCCATGCCGTTCCCGTACAAATACGAAGGTATCAGCCTGCAAGCTGGAGATGTAACGGTAATCGGCGTGTGGGAGGAGACAGGTTTACATCAGCGGACATGGTACAAAATCGAAACCGACCAAGGTTTTTTGTGGTTTGTTCCGAACTATCGATATAACACTCGAATCAAGCAGTTCAGCGAATCGCTGCCTAAACACGAAGACGTTTACGAAAAACACGGGGTCGCGCTTATGTCCGCCTATTTCCGTGACGTCTTCCACGTCAAGGTCAGACTTTTAAACCGGCACCGCGAGCAGCCGAGTCTGGAGGAAATCGCCGCGCTGCGCAGCGACTTCTACGAGCAAGCCGGCGGCTCCTTCCCGCTTGTGATCGAATATTTCGTGCTCGGCGAACAAGCGGACTTGAAGGGAACGATTACCGCCGTCGACAAAAAGCAGCAACGGGTTCTTATTATCGATCATGATGATTCCAGCCACAAAACGCCTAATGCGAATTGGGTTTCGTTTAAGGGCGATGCAACGATGTTTTTCAAAGACGGAGACGAAACGATTGGCTTTGATGCCCTGCATATCGGGCAATACGCGGAAGTTTGGGGCGGTGGAGCGACGCTGCTCACTTATCCGGGGCAAACCACCGGCATCGAGATGGCAGTGCAGGAACCGTTATCCGCAAACGATTCAGCCGTGGCGTATACAGAGCTCGTTCAAGACGATTTATCCGCCATCGACAAAATCGAGATCGATTATTCGTTTGCAGAGCCGCTCACACTTCAGGACCATGATGCTATCGAAGAAATTGTCGGCAAGCTGAAGCAAATCCGGCTGCAGCAAACAGACAACTCACGTCCTGTCGCGAACACTTATTTATACCGGATGACCTTATACAGCGGGGACAAAAAACTCTCGTATTCCTCCGCCCTGCAGTGGGGCGATCAGAAATACGCGCATACGCAAGCGACCAGCGAACTGGACTATTCCGTATTTTTATTTTATTTCGGCGACCGGAAAAAGCTGTAACGGCAAAGTGAGCGAAATCATGCTGGAGTAGCGCCAACGTTCGCTTTTGTCCCCGAATTTCACCTGCCGCAAGCAGATCAATTCAAGAAATTCGGGAACAATGGGCGATCGTAAGCATAATTTGCTCATGCAGCGTTAGCTTTTTCAGTAGCCACCTCCGATGAGGGGGGGTTATTTCATTTTATAATCCCAGATGAAGCTTGCGTGTACGTAGAATTCCATCTATTCCGGTAGGATCGCCCGCCACTTTGTGGGCAACAAACTGTTCAGCGGCCTCCGATGTGCGAAGGCGCAGCGGTTTCTGTTCCATCTGCACCAGCTCCATCATGATATCGGCGACAGATTCCGAAGTTTGCGGAATGGAGTTCCTTTTGCTGAAGTTGTCCAAATATGCTTGAATAATCGGTTTGTATTCGTCGTCAAGGATGCCGCCGGTGCTTTGAACGTGGCCTAATACCGTCGAATTGAAGTTCGTCGCAATGGCTCCCGGCTCCAGCAGCGTAATGTCGATGTTAAACAACGGCTTGTAGTAAGTGGCCATACTTTCCAGCAAACCTTCGACAGCAAATTTGCTGGCGCAATAAATTTCGTTAAACGGCTGGCCGACCAGACCTCCGACGCTGGACGTCACGACGATATGGCCGGGCTGTGCCTTGCGCAGGAGCGGCAGCGCCGAACGTACGGTGTGCATGACGCCGTACACATTCGTCTCGAATACATGCCGGATGTCTTCCTCCTCCGCTTGCCCCAAGGCGCGCAGAAAGCCGAATCCCGCATTGCAGAACAAAACATCCAAGCAGCCCTGCTCCCGTTCGATTTGTTCAAACGCCCGGTTCAGCGATTCCCGGGAGGTCACTTCCATCTCCACAAAATGAAGATTATCGCGGTCCGCATGCAGCTCCCGGTCGCGCTCGAGATGCCGGGTGCCCGCGTATACAATCCATCCGCCGGCCGCAAACTTAAGGGCGGTAGCCAGTCCGATGCCGGACGACGCTCCTGTAATGGCTATAACTTTACTCATATGCTCACTCCACTCCTAATCCAAAGATCAGACCGCCGTATCTCCCGCGTATCCGTATTACAAATAATATCATATTTCGGACGGCCACTTCTTGCGCTGATGCATAAGCGGTCACCTGCCGCGGCATTACGCACAAGAGGCATAAACGCTCCTTGCCAGGAGTGTTTATGCCTCTTCTATGAACGCTGCCGGCAGCCTCACAATAACTTGCAGCGGCCGCACTTCAGCAGACTACGCCCCGTGCCTGCTGCGCAGCGAACGCGCAAGGCCGTCGGCGGCTTTCCAAATATCGCCCGCGCCCATCGTCAGCACAAGGTCGCCGCTTGCGACGCGGTCCAGCAGAAACGCCTGAACCTCTTCCTTGCTGGGGATATATTTCACGTTGCGGTTGCTGTTCTGCTTGATCAACTCGACCAGTTTGGCCGAAGTAATGCCTTCGATCTGCTGTTCGCCAACCGGCGAATAAATATCGGTAATGATCACCTCGTCCGCCTCCGGGAACGCGCGGCTGAACTGCTCGAACAAAAAGTACGTGCGGGTATAACGCTGCGGCTGAAAAACGGCAATGATCCGTTTGCCGGTCGCTTTGGCGGCGCTGATGGTCGCTTCAATTTCCGTCGGATGGTGGGCATAATCGTCGATGACAAGAATGTCGTCGACTTCGTCCAGCACCTGGAAACGCCGTTTGGCGCCGCGGAAATCTTGGATGGCCCCGGCGATCTGCTCGAACGTAAGGCCCGCTTCCAGACACGTGATGATTGTAGCCAACGCGTTATATACGTTATGCCTTCCCGGCACGGACAACTTCACCGTACCCAGAAGCGCCCCGTCATGCAGCACTTCAAACTTGACCTTGCGGTCGCCCAGCTCGATGGAACGTGCGATATAATCCGCATCGGTGTCGATCCCGTAAGTGACGACTTCGCTTTTCACATGGGGAATCATTTCCCTTAAGTGCGCGTCGTCGTTGCATACGATCGCTTTGCCGTCCTCTTTCACTTGGCTTAAAAACTGCGCATAAGCTTTTTTCAAATTTTCAAAGCTGCCGTCATAGTATTCCAAATGGTCGGCTTCGATATTGTTGACAAGCGCCAGCAGCGGGCTGTACTGCAGGAACGATCCGTCGCTTTCATCGGCCTCCGCCACAACGTAATCTCCCTTTCCCGCCTTGGCATTGCTGCCGACATTCATAATCTCGCCGCCGATAATATAAGTAGGATCCTTGGCGCATTGCTCCAGCACCAACGCGATCATCGACGATGTTGTAGTCTTGCCGTGCGCTCCCGCCACAGCGACTCCTTTTTTCGAATTTAGCAGCCTAGCAAGCATTTGCGAACGATGAAGAATCGGAATGCTAAGCTCTTCCGCAGCGAGCATTTCCACATTGTCCTTGGACAATGCGGTTGAATAAACGACCAGGTCGGCCCCGGTGACATTCTGGGCTTCATGACCGATATACACCTGCGCGCCTTTGGCCTTAAGCTTTTCCGTCAGCTCCTGCTGAGCTAGGTCCGAACCCGATACTTGATACCCCATTTCCAAAAGCACCTTTGCAATCGCGCTCATTCCGTAGCCGCCGATGCCGATAAAATGCACATGCTCCGATGTATTCACGCTGCGCTCACCAGCCTTTTTCAGAATCGGATTGATTTAGAATCCAAGAACGAACATCGCCAATCAAATATAACGTGCCGGATACAACAGCCAAATCTTCTTTTTCCGTTCTGGTCCGAAGCAGCTCAAGCGCCTTTTTCCATTCCGGTTCGACGATTACTTCCACCTCGCGTGCTCTTTCGGGTCCAAGCTCTTCAAGTAAGGTTCTCGCGAGATCGGCTAAACGGGCCGCACTTTCTTTTTTGTGCCAGTCTGGCTCGGTCAAGATAAGGGTGTTCACCATTGGTAGTATATGCCGGAGGTAGCCTGTATGATTCTTTGTTGACAGCATTCCCATCATAAAATGCAGCTTCCGGTAGGGATAAACGTCCCGTAAAGCTTGGGCGAGTGTCTCGGCCCCTTCCGGATTATGCGCACCGTCGATTAAAATCCGCGGTTGTTCCGATACGATTTCCAATCTTCCCGGCCATGCGGCCGCGCGGAAACCCTCCAGCAAATCTTCGTCTTCCACGATCAGCGCGTAGTATTGACGCAGCACTTCAATGGTCATCAGCGCAACCGCGGCGTTTTTGTTCTGGTGGTAGCCGTTTAACGAAATGGTCACCCCCGGAACGGTACGGAATGGGCCGGTGAAATCGAATTTTTGTTCATTCTCCCGGGACGACAGCAAGTTAAACGAAAACTCGCGGTCCAGTTTATACAATGTGCTTTTCCGCTCCTTCGCGATCCGCTGGATCACTTCGAACGCTTCCGGCTGCTCCACCGCCGTAATGACCGGCACGCCGTTTTTGATGATGCCGGCTTTCTCCTCAGCCACTTTGGCCAGCGTATCGCCGAGTATTTCCATGTGATCGTGGCCGACATTAGTAATCACCGTTGCGACCGGGGCCACAATGTTGGTGGAGTCCAGACGTCCGCCGAGGCCCGTCTCCCAAACCACGTAGTCGGGGAACGATCTCTTGGCAAAATATACGATCGCCAGCGCCGTCGACACCTCAAACATCGTCGGCTGCCCGTAGTCGGACGCCGCCACTTCATCTACCACAGGTTTCAGCAGATTGACCATGTCCAGCAAATCGTTATCCGGAATGTCCTTGCCGTTATATTTGATTCTGTTGGAGTACCTCTCGATATAAGGCGATGTAAACAGCCCTACGTCGTATCCGCACTTGTGAATGATCTCGCTTAAATACGTGCAGGTCGAACCTTTGCCGTTCGTACCCGCCACGTGTATAAATTTCAATCTGCGTTCCGGATGGCCAAGAAGCTCCATCAGCCGCTCCATCCGCTTAAGCCCCGGGCGTATGCCAAAGGGCACCAAATGCACGATCCAATCCACCGCTTCCTCCGCCGTACGGAAAGAAGCCGAATCCGTCGTTAACTCACTCACTTGTTATCTCCCCTTCAATAGCCGTGAGCAAGCGACATGCCGGACGCTTCTTAGGAGTCTGTCCAACGAAGACAAATCCGTGAATATTTATTCATAAGTGCGGCTATTACGGGAAAGGGATGGCATTCCACCGCTCGTGAAAGCCGTGTTTTTCTTGAATTTACCTTGCGGTAAAACACGGCTTTCAAGGCGGACGTAAACTTTCCATACCATTCCCTTACCCTCCATACCCAGCATGAATAAATATTCACGAAAATCAATCCGTCGGACAGACTCCTATTCGCAACCGGCTTTCCCTTGCTCACTCCCTTTTTTTGCTTAAACTTTCAGTTCCGCGAGACGCGCCAACACTTTATCCCGCTTATCCGCGTAATCGGCCAGCTTTGCTTTCTCTTCGTCAATGACTTTGGCAGGCGCTTTGGCGACAAAACCGGCGTTGGCCAGCTTCTTTTCAATCCGCTCGACTTCGCCCATTAACGTCGCCAGCTCTTTGTTCAGACGCGCCAGCTCCTGGCCGATATCGATAAGTCCGGCGAGCGGCAAATACAACTCGGCTCCGGTCACGATGCCGGTCATCGCCTTGTCAGGCGCCGTGATCGACGGGTCGATCGAAAGCAGCGACGTGTTGCAGAACCGCTGAATATACGTCTCGTTGCGCTGCAGAATCGCCAGGGCTTCTTCTCCGGCCGGCTTGATCAGCAGCTCGATTTTTTTGCTCATCGGCACGTTGACTTCGGCCCGGATGTTGCGCACGCTGCGAATGATGTCCATCAGCAGTTCCATTTCACGCACGGCCTCAGGCGCTTCGAAAGAAACGTCGGCTTGCGGCCACGCAGCCAGCGTAATCGTCTCTCCTTCATGCGGCAAATGCTGCCAAATTTCTTCCGAAATAAACGGCATAAACGGATGAATGAGCCGCTGTGTCCGATCGAGCACATAAGCCAGCACCGATTGCGCTTGTTTCTTCGCCGTCTCGTCCGCGCCGTACAAGCTCAGCTTGCTGAACTCAATGTACCAGTCGCACAAATCGTCCCAAATAAAGTTATACAAGAGCCGGCCGGTTTCACCGAACTCGTAGCTGTCAATCAAACGGGTTACTTCCCGCGAGGTTTCGTTCAAACGGTGCAGGATCCACCGTTCCGCTGTTCCCAGCTCGCCGGTTACATTGATTTCCTGAGCCGTAAATCCTTCCAGGTTCATTAATGCAAAACGCGACGCATTCCAAATTTTATTGGCGAAATTGCGCGCCTGCTCAACTCTTTCCCAGCGGAAGCGCAAATCTTGACCCGGCGTGCTGCTTGTTGAAATCATAAAGCGCATCGCATCGGCGCCGTATTTCTCAATCACTTCAAGCGGATCCACACCGTTGCCAAGCGATTTGGACATCTTGCGGCCTTCCGAATCGCGCACAAGCCCGTGCATCAGCACATCTTTGAACGGAATCTGGTCGGTGAACTCAAGTCCGCTGAAAATCATCCGCGCCACCCAGAAGTAGATGATGTCATATCCTGTAACAAGCAGATCCGTCGGATAATATCTCTTCAGGTCTTCCGTCTGCTCAGGCCAGCCGAGTGTAGAGAACGGCCAAAGCGCCGAGGAGAACCAGGTGTCGAGCACGTCTTCGTCCTGCCGCAGCTTGCTTCCGGAGCAATGCGGGCAGGTATGCGCGTCATCGCGGGAAACGATCACTTCACCGCAATCCTCGCAATGCCATGCCGGAATCCGGTGCCCCCACCACAGCTGGCGGGAAATACACCAGTCGCGTACATTTTCGATCCAATTCAAATAGATTTTCTCAAACCGGTCGGGTACAAAATTAACGCCGTTTCCGGCTTTCTGCGCTTCAATCGCCCGGTCGGCGAGCGGTTTCATCTTAACGAACCATTGCGTCGACAAATACGGCTCTACGACGGCTCCGCTGCGCTCGCTGTGACCTACCTGGTGCACGTGCTCTTCGATTTTGACCAGTACGCCAAGCTCCTTCATGTCGGCAACGATTTGCTTGCGGCAGGCAAAACGGTCCTGCCCTTGATATTGCCCGGCATTGGCGTTCATCGTCCCGGATTCGTCCATGACCAGCACCTGCGGCAAATCGTGGCGTTTGCCGACCTCGAAGTCATTCGGGTCATGCGCAGGCGTAATCTTCACAGCGCCGCTGCCGAAATCCTTCTCGACGTACTCGTCGGCGATGACGGGAATTTCCCGGCCGATAATCGGCAGCACGAGCATTTTGCCGATCATGTGCTTATAACGCTCATCCTCCGGATGAACCGCAACGGCGGTATCGCCGAGCATCGTCTCCGGACGCGTCGTAGCGACAATAATCGAGCCGCTGCCGTCCTTAAGCGGATAACGCAGATGATACAGATTCCCCTGCACTTCCTTATATTCCACTTCGATATCGGACAACGCGGTGCGGGCCGCAGGGTCCCAGTTGATGATGTATTTGCCGCGGTAAATGAGGCCTTTTTCATAAAGTCTGACAAATACTTCGCGCACCGCGCGCGACAGCCCTTCGTCAAGCGTAAAGCGTTCGCGGGAATAATCCAGCGAGAAGCCCATCTTGGCCCACTGCTCGCGGATAGTGTTGTTATAGTCCTCTTTCCATTGCCATACTTTCTCCAAAAACTTCTCGCGGCCCAGGTCATAACGTGTTGTGCCGCTTTCTTCCCGCAGCTTCTGCTCGACCTTCGTTTGCGTGGCGATGCCCGCATGGTCGGAGCCCGGCAGCCAAAGCGCGTCAAACCCTTGCATCCGCTTGAAGCGAATCATGATATCCTGCAGCGTAAAATCAAGCGCATGCCCGATATGCAGCATGCCCGTAACGTTCGGCGGCGGAATGACAATCGTATATTTCGGCGCGTCCAAGCGCTGGCCCGCCTTGAAATATTGGCCTTTCAACCAATACTCATACCATTTCTTCTCGGCTTCCTTGGGATCGTATGTCGTCGGCATCGCCGAAGACTGCTTTGCGTCCTTCACTTCTTCCATCAATAAACCCTCGCTTTCAGCGTCTAAATATTTACCTTATAAGCCGGTATATATACCGCAGGCGCGCAGCGTTCTCCCGCCCCAGAAACAAAAAAAATCCTTGCGCCGCAAAGGACGAAAGGATGTGCTTCCGTGGTACCACCTTCATTTCGCACACAGGATGTATCCTGAGCACGACACTCAACCTGATAACGGCAGTAACCGGCTTTCGTCCAAGCGAGTGATCGCCGGGCGTCAGCAACTCCAGAGCGACTTCGGCAGTTACATCCTGCGGAACCTTCCAGCTCACTTGAGCTCCGCTCTCTGAAGGGTTGGCTGCTTACTACTCTCTTTCCACGTTTTTCAACATATCATTCCATTAATTTAATATATTAAACGACATTATGGGGCGAGTCAATATTTAGTCGCCCAAAACAGCTATATCTACATCATATCCATCATAGTACCCTTCATAAACTGGTAATGGCAGATTTTTTTATGGAGACCGCTGCTTCCGGAGCCAGTTTTTGCTGGCGCAAAAACTTTTTAGCCCATGCTTCCGACGCCAGTTTTTGCTGGCGCAAAAACTTTTTAGCCCATGCTTCCGATGCCAGTTTTTGCTGGCGCAAAAACTTTTAGGAGTGAGTGCGATGAACAAATGGTGGTACAGCATCAGGTACACGGTCAAAAGCGTGTTGTTTCCGCTCATATGCGTTCAGTTTGTGCGAACCCTGCTGCTGCCGACGGGACTCGACGTATTTATTTTATTTGCGCTTTTTCTGCTGTATCTTGGTTTTCTGCTTGGCGTCTATTGATCTTCTCCTTCCTTGCCCTCATCGGGAACGCAAAAAAAGCCGGCAGCTTGTCGCCAAGTACCGGCTTATTTTGTCTGCATTTATTTAACGGGAATACGGACAACTTGCCCGACGTTTACCTGGTGTTCCGTCAACCGGTTAAAAATCGCGATTTCCCGCGGATTCAATTCATAACGTTTGGCGATGGATTCGAGCGTTTCGTCCTTCTGGACGATGTACATCCTCAGCTTCCGGAACTGCTGCTGGTCGGAAACAGAACTGAGCAGCACCTTCTTCCATTCCAAAGCATCCGCAGATGGAGCTTCGCTTGCTGCCTGCTCGGGAACCGCCTGCTTCCTGTTCGTATCCGACGGGGACGAGCCCGGTGCGTGAATCAGCGATTTTAAACCGTAAACTTTTTGTTCCTCCGCTTCTTGGCCGCCTTTGCTGCCGAAAGCGATTTTCATCTCTTTCTTTTCTTCGGAGTAAACGGCTTGCTGGTCCGGCGAAGCGTTGTTCGCGCCGTTCGGGACTACTTCCACAACTGCCGCAGATACATGAAACAACGAGTCTTCCTGTTCTTCAGGATCAAGCTCGTATTCCATATTCGCTTCTTCTTCAGCCGCCTCGGCTTCCGGTTCTTTGGGTTCCTCCGCCGCCTCTTGCTGTCCTGGAACCATCCCCGGGAAAAAACCGCTGTACGTCGGCTCTTCCGCCCGAATCTGCTGCTGTGCCGGCTGCTGCGGAGCGGCGGCGGTCAGACGCTCCTCGGCTTCATGAATAAAAATAACTTCTTCTTCCGACTGCTGCCAAATGTCCGGCTGCGCTTCCCGGGCATCGATGCCGTTTAAAGAAAGCACGCCCGTCACGTTTAAACTGCGGGTAGATAGCAGATCCACGTCGAAATTTTCAATATCTACCGTAATTTCCCCGACATTGCCCACCCGGTTTAGAGGCAGCGTAATTTCCACGGGAATCAAGTGTTCCAACGTGCGGTTCGCCGTATTTTGCTCATCGACATACGATCCGTTGAGCAGCAAGTTCCCTCTGAGCACGGCTTCTTCGCCTTGCTGCATCACTTGAATGTGGGGAACAAGCTCCACCTCGTCCAACTCTTTTATACCTAATATGCCTTCAGGTAAATGCACTCGTTCGTAAATGTCGAAGCGCAGGCCATGATGATGTTCGCTAACCATAAGTCCTCCCCTCCCGGAATCATCCTGTGCAATCGCAATGGAATGAAATCCTGCCTGATTGTTTGACTCTCTGTCTATGTATATGGCTCCGGAAGGGTAGGCATGACTATAATTTTTGCAAATTGCTCGCTAGCTGCGCCATATCGTCGGGCCAAGGCGCTTCCACAATTATCAACTCTTGAGTAAACGGATGCGAGAATGACAGCGATTCGCCGTGCAACGCCTGGCGCTGTATGCCAAGGGGCTTCCCGCCGTAAAGCTCGTCTCCCAGCAGCGGGTGTCCCAAATAACTCATATGCACCCGGATTTGATGTGTTCTGCCGGTCGATAACCGCAATCTGACGATAGCGGCGTCTTGGTATTGTTCGGCTACTTCATAATGCGTCACCGCAGGCTCCCCGGTTGGAGATACCCGCCGCCGCGAAGCGTGATGCCGGTCTTTGCCGATCGGCGCGTCAATCGTATCTTTCTTTTTTCTCAGCCGTCCGTGCACGATCGCCGCATAAGCGCGAGAGATCGATTTTTCCCGCATATCGCGGTCAAGCAGCAGCTGCGCCCATTCGTTCTTAGCGTACAGCACCGGCCCTGTCGTATCTTCGTCAAGCCGGTGAATATGCCTCACCTTGCAGACCTGCCCTGTCGATTCATAGTGAAACGCCACGGCATTATCAAGCGTGTCCGTTTCTCCCGGCAGCGTCGGATGCACCTTCATCCCCGCCGGTTTATATGCGATCAGACAAAAATCGTCCTCAAACAACACTTCTAGCTGCATATAATGCGGCATACAATGAAGTGGCTCTTCGGGAAACAACCGCAGCAATACTTTGCCCGGCTTCTCCATCATACCTCCATGTTGCCTTAATTTATGTAGCAGCTTTGGAGGAACATCCAGCTGTGTGCCGGCGGGATGCTCCAGCCATTCTCCCTTGCGTTTCCAGCCTGTCATGGCAACCTCTTCTCCGCATCTTCCCGTATATTGCGGCGATATATCGCTGCATCCCTATAAGCCAGGACAACAATCACAGCGAGAACCGCCAAAAAAAACGCAGCTACCCCATAGACCTCCAGCGTAATACCGAAATAACTGTACCTGCTTACATCCATGATTATGGCCCCCTAAGAACTTTGCTCAGCAAAGTTCACTTCGTAAGCATTCAACTAAGAACTTTGCTCAGCAAAGTTCACTTCGTAAGCATTTCCAAAGTTTGGCGCAAAAAATTGGCTCCGAAAGCGCTCCAAATACCATAAAGTAGCGTCACTGGGCAGTCTACCACACTACTAAATCGATATTCAATATGATAGAATAAAATAATATGTCGTTTCATGTAAACACAATCTGGCTTCACATACTTGATTAATGGGAGAGGAATCCGCTTGAGCACGGATACACATTTTTGGCATGCGACGAAAAACCAGATCCGACATTGGAGCTGGTTCAAAAAACTGCTTTGGATCGTCGCGATACTCACTTTTACGACATCCAGCTTTTTGTTCTTGACGCCTCAGGGCAGCAGCATCCGCGAATTTTTGGCGGAAACCGTCATTACAACACAGCACAGAGACTGGGCTTGGATTTTTGTCGGAGCCGAGCAGCGCGACTATATGGTCCGCAAGCTGCAGGAATCGTACGATCTGGCCGCTGAAGAAAAGCAGGACATCGGACTGATTCACCACAGCAGCACCAAGGCCCAAACAAGGCTCAACCGTTCCATTGATGACCTGATTAAAGTTGAGGACATTTCGGGTACGTTCTGGAAGGGCAAAAAGATGTATGTATACGACCCGTCTACTATAAAAATCATGACTCCCGCCAAAGCCGGCGAAGGGGAAAGAATTACTTCCATGGTGCAAAGAACCGGCGCGGTCGCCGGTGTAAATGCAGGCGGATTTGTCGATCCGGACGGTTTGGGCAACGGTTTTGCCCCAATCGGCTTTATTATTGCCGGCAGCGACATTATCTATACCGACCAGGACGGCAGCGTGCCGCAGCATACTGTCGGGTTCACCAAAGAAGGAACGCTCGTTATCGGGAAATACGATATATTCGAATTGAGAAAAATGGGCGTATCGGAAGCCGCGATGTTTTATCCGCGCGTTATCGCAAACGGCAAAGCGCTGATTACCAGCGGTGACGGCGGTTGGGGACGCGGTCCGCGTACGGCGGTTGGCCAAAAAGCCGACGGTACGGTCATATTTATCGTCATTGACGGCAGACAAGCATCCAGCGTTGGCGCTACCTTAAAGGAAGTTCAGGATTTGCTGCTGGAAGAAGGCTGCATCAACGCCGGTTTCCTCGACGGAGGCGCATCCTCCGAACTCGTCGTGGACGGCAAACTTGTGACCAAACCGTCAAGCCGGTACGGCGAGCGCCGCTTGCCTTCCGCATTTTTGATCTATGACCATCCGGAAGATATTCAAGCCAACCGCGTATGGGACGGCGTCGACAAAATCGATCCGGGCGGCGCTTACGACCATCCCGACTTTTTACGGGAACAAGCGCAAATTAAGGCTAATCAGGCGAAAAATCCGACGCCGGCGACGCCTCCAAAGCAAGAAACGACAACTCCGGTTAATACGGAGAAAAATACGGATAACGATACTAAGACCAACGAAACAGGTACCAAAACAAACGACGGCTCCAAGACGCCGGCCAAACCGGGAGGAACAACGGAAACCAAACCCGGTGAAACCGATGCGAGCGGCAAACCGGTTACAGGTACGGGAACGCCGGCAGGAACCGGGCAAACCGGCAATACTTCGGTACCTCAGACCGGGAAACCTGCGACCGGAGGAACAACCGCTCCTAACGGTTCAGGCGCTGCCGGAGGCCAGACACAACCAAACCAAAACGGCGGCGGCAACACAGGCGCGGGGGGAACAACCGGCAATCCGTCAACCGGGCAACCGGCAGCAGGGACTGGAGCGGCAGGCTCCGGCGGATCAACCACTCCGCCGGCGACGGGCACTACGCCGTTGCCAAGCGGTGTAACGCCGATCGGACCTAAAACGGATGGCTCCGGCCCAGGAGCCGGCACAACGACAACACCACCGGCACCGTCGAAACCGGCAACGGGCGCAACCTCAGCGGAAAACGGCGCTGCAGGCGCACAAACGCCTGCTCAGACCACCGCCAACAATCAGCAAAGCGGCGGTTCCTCACAAACCGAAACACCGGCAAAAACGACGCCGTAACATACCTTAGCAAGAACTTAAAAAAGCTTCCCTCACCTCGTAGGTGAAGGAAGCTTTTTCTATATTTGCCGTGGAACCACTTAATGACTTTGGTGGATTATTCCATTAAAGTCCCTTTAAAACGCTGCGATGAGCTTCAATGGTCCGGTCAATAATCGCGTCCGTGTGCACCGTTGAAATAAACATACCTTCATATTGGGACGGCGCAATCGATACTCCGGCGTCAAGCAATCCGCCAAAATAACGGGAAAATTTCTCGCTGTCGGCAAGTTTTGCCGTCTCGTAGTTTACCACTTGGCTGTCTGTAAAGAAAGGACACAACATCGAACCTACACGGTTAATCGTGCAAGCAATCCCCAGTTCCTCGCTGTTCGCGCGGAAACCCGCTTCCAGACGGGCGGAGAGCCGCTCCAGTTCTTCATAGACACCGGGTTGTCCCAGCAGCTGCAGAGTGGTATATCCCGCGGCCATCGCCAGCGGATTACCCGACAAAGTACCTGCTTGATAAATCGGTCCGCTTGGCGCAATAAGCTCCATGATCTCGCGTTTTCCGCCGTAAGCGCCTACCGGCAGTCCGCCGCCGATCACTTTGCCCATGCAAGTCAGATCGGGCTTGACTCCGTAAAGTCCTTGAGCGCTGTTCAAACCGACACGGAAACCGGTCATCACCTCATCGAAAATAAGCACGGTGCCGTATTGTTCCGTCACATCACGCAAGCCTTGAAGAAAACCGGGCTGAGGCGGAACGACGCCCATATTGCCGGCAATGGGCTCAACGATAACCGCGGCGATTTCTTCTCCGAAACGCTCAAACGCCAGCTTGACGGAATCCAGATCGTTGTACGGCACCGTAATCGTGTTCACGGCGACGTTTTCCGGCACACCCGGACTGTCAGGCAATCCGAGAGTCGCTACGCCCGAGCCGGCTTTGATCAGCAGCGAATCGGCATGTCCATGATAACACCCTTCGAATTTAACGATTTTGCTTCTTCTCGTATAACCTCTTGCCAGACGAAGAGCGCTCATCGTCGCTTCCGTACCGGAGTTGACCATACGCACCACTTCAACGGAAGGCATCCGTTCGATGACGAGTTTGGCCATCAGCGTCTCCAGTTCGGTCGGCGCTCCGAAACTTGTGCCTTTTTCCATCGTTTTGCGCAGCGCCTCCAGCACCTCCGGATGCGCATGGCCCACGATCAGCGGCCCCCACGAGCCGATATAATCGACATATTCGTTTCCGTCGATATCGTAAACAAGCGCACCTTCGCCTCTTTCCATATACAGTGGCGTCAATCCCACCGATTTAAACGCCCGCACCGGGCTGTTGACCCCTCCGGGAATGACCTTTTTGGCTTCCGCAAAGGCAGCCGCCGATTTCGCATCCGATCTTCTGCTCTGACTCATAAATACCATCCTTCCAACAAGATCATCTTCACAAAAATATTACCAAAATTACACTTGTAATGACAGAATTCTAGATATATAATAATTCGGAACTTAAGGTTTGTTACCGGGGAAAGAGGAGAGGCCATGATTGAATATTTGTCAAAAGTTCAGTTGTTCTCCCAGTTAAATGAGCATCAGCTTAACGCAATCGCGAGCATTTGCATGAAACGAACGTTTAAAGTCGGCACGGTTTTGTTTCACGAAAAAGAGCTTGGCGATGCTTTTTACATCGTGTTTACAGGATCTGTCAAGATATACACTTCGTCCAGCGCCGGTGAAGAAAAAATATTGACGCTGGCCAAAGCCGGCGACAGTTTCGGGGAGCTGTCCCTGATCGACGGAAAACCCCGCTCCGCTTCGGCACAAACATTAGAAGACAGCACACTGCTTACATTAACCGCCAAAAATTTCCTCGACTTGCTGAAAAACCACTTTGATATCAGCCTCTGTATCATGCAAGAGTTATGCCAGCGTCTGCGGGACACTAACCAGCATGTATACGACCTTACTTTCCTTGACGCCAGAACACGTGTGATTAAAAACCTGATCAAACTCGCCAACAAAAACGGCACTCGCCAAGGCAACGTCATCTCGATCCGCATGACCTTAAATTACGACGAGTTGTCGCAAATGGCCGGCGTGCAGAAACCGATCCTCATGCAAGTGATGAGAGATTTGAATGAAAAGCAGATTCTCGCCTTCGTCGGACAGGAAATGAGGCTTGATCTAGCCAAGCTGCGCGGCGGTTGACGGCTCGGTTCAATCCCCTTAACCGTTCTGCGTGTTCCGTTTCAGCTCTGCCAGCACATCCGCTGCGGCCTCTTTGCCTTGGCGGACACAATCCGGCAATCCGACGCCATGAAAAGCCGCTCCTGTCGTAAACACGCCCGGCATCGCCTCTGCGAGCTGCGCTCTCCACCGTTTGACGCGCTCAAGATGCCCGACCGGATACTGCGGCATCGATTTATGCAGCGGCGTAATTTCATGCAATATCGGCTCCGCCGTAATGCCCATAATTTTAGCCACGTCTTTACGCACCGCCCGGACAAGCTCCTCTTCGCTTAAATGCAGCCATCTGTCGTCGCCGGAGCGTCCGACATAACAGCGAAGCAGCACCTTCCCTTTCGGCGCGGTGTGCAGCCATTTGACCGATGTCCACGTACAAGCCGTTATGAACCTTCCCTCTTTGCGAGGGATGACAAAACCGCTGCCGTCAAACGATGTATTCAAATCTTTTTCGTTATAGGCGAGCACCACGTTAACGACCGAAACATTTTCCATGTCCCTCAGCATCTCTATGCCAGGCACGTGCGCCAGCACTTCAGCGATGGCATAAGACGGCAGCGCAATGACAACGGAATCCGCAAGCTGGCTTTCGCCGTTAGCGTAAAGCACCCTGTAGCCGTTCCCTTCCCTCCGCACGGAGGACACTCCGCATTCGCCGATAAGCCGGATGTCCTGCAGCTCCTTAAGCAGACCGGCGACCAATGTCTGCAGCCCTTTTTTAAACGACAAGAAGACGCTGTTCCGGGCAACCTCCGGCAGCGTTTTGCTTTCTTCGGAACCCGACTTTTTGCTTTGCATCATGCCGAGAATCAGGCTGCGGTGTTTTTGCTCCAAAGAACGGAATTGCGGGAATGTCGCTTTCACGCTCAAATCAAACGTGTTGCCCGCATAAATGCCGGCGAGCAGCGGTTCTGCGATGTGTTCAAGCACATCGCGGCCAAGCCGCCGTTCCAAGAAGTGGCCCAGCGACTCATCGCTGGGATCAGTGCGCCGCGGCAGCACAAGATCAAGCGCCGCCCTCATTTTCCCTGCAAAAGACAGCAGTCCCGTCTTCATAAACGGCCCCATCGCCGTCGGAATGCCGAGAACCAGACCCGGGGGCATCGGATGCAGCTTGCCGCCAAGCAGAATGTATGTCTTTTTCGCTTCGGGATTCGTATGAGTCAGCTCATCCTCCAAGCCCAGGTCGCGAATCAGGTCGATGATCGCCAGCTTGCGCGCCAGGAAGGAATCCGGCCCTTTTTCGAACACGAAACCTTCCCGCTCCAAGGTGTTGATTTTACCGCCGAATTTGCCGCTTTTCTCCACTACCGTGATGTCCAGCGGCATTCCTTGTTCCTGCGCCATTTTTTTGGCGTAAAAAGCGGTGCTTAAGCCGGTAATCCCTCCACCGATGACGACTAACGATTTGCTTTGCGCCGCCGATGTTTCCATAAGCTCCTCATTTCCCTTCCAGCTGTGAGTAAACGACCTCAGCCAATGTTTCCATGTAAAGCGGGTCCGTATTTAACGATTCTGTCCGCTCCAAGCGGATGCCCAGTTCTTTGGCCACAGATTGGCATTCAATATCGATATCGTACAATACTTCCAAATGGTCGGACACAAAACCGATCGGACAAATCAGCACGTTCTCCACGTTTTCTTCCTTCTTCACCGTTGCCAGCACATCCAAAATATCGGGGCCCAGCCAAGGCGTTGCCGTCTGCCCTGCGCTTTGCCAGCCGAACTGCCACGACGTTACGCCTGTCCGCTCGGCGATCGCCTTGGACGTTTCCAAGAGCTGCTCGGGATAAGGATCTTTCATCTCCAAAATTTTCTCAGGCAAGCTATGTGCTGTGAAAATCACGCGAACTTGTTCGCGGGAAATGCCGGCGAACCGCTCCAAAGCAGTATTAACCCGGCGGACCAGCGCCTCAATCAGCTGCGGATGCAAGTGATAACTTTTCACAAAGCTGATCTTCAGGCCGTGCTCATCGGCTTTTTCCTGGGCCCGTTTGATGTAGCCGCCTACGCTCATGACCGAATAATGCGGGGCAAGTACAACCCCTACAGCTTGCGTAATGCCGTCTTTGGCCATCTGCTCCACGCCGTCTTCGATAAACGGAGAAGCGTGCTTCAAACCTTGGTAGCACTTGAACTGAAGGTCCGGGTAAGCGGAGTTCAACTGCTCTTCCAGCGCGGCAACCTGTTTGTTCGTATTTTCGCGCAGCGGGAAAAATCCTCCGACGATCGCTTCGTATCGGCTTTGCAGCGTGTCCAGCTGCTCCGGTGTCGGCGGATGCCCTCTCCTGATATGTGTATAATAAGCCTCGACCTGGTCCAGGCTCTCCGGTGTACCGTATGACATGACAAGCACGCCAATTGTTTTCTTTTCCATGTTACACCCCGCTCTTTTGTACAGCGCCGCCGGTTCTCTCAGCCAGCGCAGTCCGAGAATATTCGTGTATATAATCTGTGAGCTCTTTCAGCTTATCCAGCGACGCTTCCGGGAACAGGCCGTGTCCGAGATTAAAAATGTAGCCCGGCTGCTCAATCCCCTGGTCGATGATCGCTTTGGCATGTTCCTGAATGACGTTCATTGGGGCGGTCAAAATGTAAGGGTCCAGGTTCCCCTGCACCGCAAAACGCTCGCCTACACGACGGCGGCCTTCGCCGATCGACACCCGCCAGTCCAGTCCGATCACGTCCGCCTCCAGATGGCGCAACGATGGAAGAAGTTCGCCCGAGCTGACGCCGGGGAAATAAATTTTCGGCTGCGGCAAATGAGACAAACCTTTGAAAATCCGGGTGATGGTCGGCAGCACATATTTCTCAAAATCATGCGGCGCCAGCGCGCCCACCCAGCTGTCAAACAGCTGAACCGCTTTGGCTCCGGCAGCAATATGCGACTTCAAATAGGTGATGACCATATCGCCCAGCTTGTCCATCAGCGCAAACCATACCTCCGGCTCGCTGTACATCATCGTTTTGGTGCGGATGTAGCTTTTGGAAGGTTTTCCTTCGATCAGGTAGCTGGCGATCGTAAAAGGCGCGCCGGCAAATGTAATCAGCGGAACCTTCAGCTCTGCCGCCAATATTTCAATCGTTTTGATCACGTGGCTTAAATCTTGTTCTACATCAATCGGTTTAAGGCTTGCGACATCTTGCGCCGTACGAATCGGCTCATCGATGACCGGGCCGATATTTTTCACAATATCGAATTTGATGCCAAGCGATGCAACCGGGTTCATAATATCCGAATATAAAATCGCCGCATCGACGCCGAGTTTGTTGACCGGCATCATCGTCACTTCGGCCGCAAGCTCCGGCTGCTGACAAATTTCGAGAAGCGAGTATTTCTCTTTGATTTTGCGATAGTCCGGGTCGTATCTCCCTGCTTGCCGCATGTACCATACCGGCAGCGTATCTACCTGCTGCTTTTTGCAAGCTCGTAAAAATGTATCGTTCATACTCACGCAACACGCCTCATTTCCGTTAATTCCTGCCATTCCATACTCCCCATTATGCCCTACTTTCATGCACGCAACAACCGGGTTAGCCACGGACAATCCGACAAATCTGTGGCACATCATGCCCCCCTCAATCCCCCAAGGGGGACTCCCGGGCGTTCAGGCACCCCGGGACCCCGCATGCACGGCGCGACTATGTGCCTCGAGCTCGCGCATTCGTTGCGCCTGGCCATCGCTAGCGCTTGGCCTTGGCGCAACTGCGCTTACTCGCGTGGATGCGCGGCGCGGCGACGTGCCTCGGGTTCGCGCATTGTTGCGCCTGGCCATCTGGCGCTTGGCCTTGGCGCAACTGCGCTTACTGCGGCGCGTGGATGTGGGGCGCGGCGGCGTGCCTCGGACTCGCGCATTGTTGCGCCTGGCCATTGCTCACGCTTGGCCTTAGCGCAACTGCGCTTACTACGGCGCGTGGATGTGGGGCGCGGCGGTGTGCCTCGGGTTCGCGCATTGTTGCGCCTGGCCATCGCTCACGCTTGGCCTTAGCGCAACTGCGCTTACTGCGGCGCGTGGATGCACGGCGCGGCGGTGTGCCTCGGGTTCGCGCATTGTTGCGCCTGGCCATCGCTCACGCTTGGCCTTAGCGCAACTGCGCTTACTGCGGCTCGTGGATGCACGGCGCGGCGGTGTGCCTCGGGTTCGCGCATTGTTGCGCCTGGCCATCGCTAGCGCTTGGCCTTGGCGCAACTGCGCTTGCTGCTTCTCTTCGGCCGACATATGAAAAAGCTCTGAAAACCCCTAACGGGTTCAGAGCTTTTATATTTTGACGGTGGGCTTTGCTAAAACCAAACCGAACCGAACTACCTTAATCTTTCAGCCAGCGGGCGATGTCTTTTGCGAAATAAGTGATGATCAAATCTGCGCCGGCGCGTTTGAAGCCGATCATGGTTTCGAGCACAACCGTTTTTTCATCGATCCAGCCTCTTTCGGCTGCGGCTTTCACCATCGAGTATTCGGCGCTGACGTTGTAAGCGACAAGCGGCAGGTCAAAATTTTCTTTGACCGCGCGGATCACGTCAAGGTAAGCGAGCGCCGGTTTGACCATCAGCATATCGGCGCCTTCGACGACATCGGATTCCGCCTCGCGAATCGCTTCGCGAATATTGGCCGGGTCCATCTGATACGTCTTGCGGTCGCCGAACTGCGGTGTC
Organism: Paenibacillus thalictri; assembly: GCF_004307995.1. Lineage (GTDB taxonomy): Bacteria > Bacillota > Bacilli > Paenibacillales > NBRC-103111 > Paenibacillus_AF > Paenibacillus_AF thalictri. The sequence goes on from NZ_SIRE01000002.1 coordinate 218,899, forward strand.
GAATGAGCGGCATCGCGGAACGGACCGTAAAACGACGATGCGAATTTGACCGAATAACTCATGATCGGCACGTTTTCGAAGCCGGCTTCGTCAAGTCCTTGACGAATGGCGTATACAAATCCGTCCATCATGTTGGACGGGGCGATGATGTCCGCGCCTGCTTCGGCCTGCGAAACGGCTGTTTTGACAAGCAGCTCCAGCGAAGCGTCGTTCACCACGTCGGCGCAACCTTTATGTTCGTCGTAATGCACGACGCCGCAGTGGCCGTGATCGGTAAATTGGCAGAGACACGTATCGGCGACGATTAACAGATTCGGCTGCAGCTCCTTGATTTTGCGGGAAGCCTTCTGTACGATGCCGTTTGGATCGTAAGCCGAGGAGCCTTTGGCATCTTTTGTTTCCGGCACGCCGAATAACAAAATCGCTTGAATGCCCAGCGCTGCCACTTCGGCCAGCTCGCTTTCCAGCAAATCCAAAGAATAATGATACACGCCCGGCATGGACGGGATCTCTTCTTTAATATTCGTGCCGTGAGTGACAAAAATCGGATATATAAGATCGTTGACGGAAACGCTTGTTTCCCTTACTAAATTGCGCAGCGCCTGCGAGCTCCGCAGTCTGCGGTTACGGACATGGGGAAAACTCATTGCAATCACCTTATTTCTGTTGGATTAGCCGGTCGACCAGCGACCGGACCGTCGCTTCGTCAGCGACGTATTTGACGTTTAGACCGGCATTTCGCGCCGTTTCGGCGGTCAACGGCCCGATGCAGGCGACTTCGCATCCGGCCATCAATTCGAGCGGGCTTTCTACGCCAAGCTGCTCTAAAGCTTTAAGCAAATTGGTTACGGTAGACGAGCTGGTGAACGAAATGATATGAAGCGCCTTCTGCTTCAACAGCTCAATGACTTCTTCGCCGCCATCGGTAGATACGACGTTTTCGTAAATGTCGATTTCATCGACAGCAAGGCCAAGCTCGGCCAGTTCGTTCGGCAGCACATCACGCGCGATGTCGGCTGTAGGCAGCAGCGCCTTCTGCCCCGGCTTCAGCTCCGGCTTGATCGACTCCAGCAGCCCTTCGGCCTGGAATTTGGAAGGCAGCTGCTCGCACAGCAGCCCCCGTTCCTCAAGCGCTTCGGCGGTCTTTGGACCAACTGCGGCAATCCGCGCTTTATTCATCGTACGGATATCGATCCGCAGCTCCTTCAACCGGTCGAAGAAAAAGCTAACACCATTTACACTTGTAAACAGCACCCAATCGTATTCGGCGAGCCGGCGCAAAGCATCGTCGCGTTTTTGCTGTTCAGCCTCGGAGCTAGGCGGCTGCAGCCGGATCACCGGAAATTCCACCGGCTCCCCGCCCAGCTCTTCGACCATCGCGCTGAGCTCGCTGGCTTGGCTGCGGGCCCGGGTGACAAGCACCCTTTTGCCAAAAAGCGGCTTTTTCTCGACCCAGGCTAACTTTTCTCTCAGCCGGACAACCTCCCCGACAATCGTAACGGCAGGAGATTGAAAGTTCGCCGCACGCACCTTCTCCAAAATATCGGCCAACGTCCCCGTGATGGTTTCCTGCTCCATCCACGTTCCCCAACGGATCAGCGCCACCGGCGTATCGGGCGGCTTGCCCCATTTCATCAGCTCGGTCGTAATCGTCTCGAGGTTGGCGACACCCATCAGGAAAATAATTGTTCCGGAGGCTCCCGCCAAATTTTCATAATTGACCGCAGTGTACGTTTTGTTCTTATATTCATGGCCCGTCACAATGGAAAACGACGATGTAAAATCGCGGTGCGTCACCGGAATGCCGGCATACGCCGGTACGGAAATCGCAGACGTAATGCCCGGAACAATTTCAAAAGGCACCCCGTTCTCAGCAAGCAGCTCCGCTTCTTCCCCGACCCGGCCGAAAACGCTGGGGTCCCCGCCCTTCAGACGGGTTACCGTTTTGCCTTGCAGCGCAAGATCGACCAGCAGCTGGTTGATTTCGTTTTGTTTCAGCATATGTTTGTCAGGCAGCTTGCCGACAAATATTTTTTCCGCTCCGGGCTTCAGATGCTTGAGCAGTCTGGGACTGGCAAGACGATCGTAAACAATAACATCGCAGCGCTGGATTGCCTCCAAACCACGCAATGTAATTAATTTGGGATCGCCGGGTCCGGCTCCGACCAAATAAACGACACCTTTTTTCAACGGCTTCAACCCCTCACTTCGTTCAGCAGATCGGCTGCCCCTCTGTCAATCAGTTTATTGGCCAAAGCAATGCCTAGTTGTTCCGGCTCGATGCCTGTCATCGTTTCTTTCAGCATCTTCTCGCCGTCCGGTGAACCGACCATTCCCGTTAAACGGATGGTTTGACCGTCTTCCAGCAGTTCGGCATAAGCCCCGATCGGTACCTGGCAGCCTCCGTTCAAGCGGCCCAGAAAACCACGTTCAGCCGCAACTGCAAGTTCGGTTGACCGGTGATTGAAACGCGCCAGCAAATCCATGACGAATTTGTCGTCCGCACGGCATTCGATGGACAATGCGCCTTGACCGACCGCCGGCAAACATATTTCAGGCGGCAAAAAAGCTGTGATGCGATCCTCCCAGCCCATCCGGCGCAAACCGGCTGTAGCCAGCATAATCGCGTCGAAGCCTTCCGTCTCCAGCTTGCGCAACCGGGAATCGATGTTTCCGCGCACGGCTTCGATCCGCAGATCGGGCCGGTAATGCTGAATTTGGCAGCTGCGGCGCAAGCTGCTTGTCCCGACGAGCGCACCCTCCGGAAGCTCGTCCAATCCCCGACCATCCTTGGTGATCAAACAATCCCGCGGATCCTCGCGTAACGGCACTGCGCCGATAACAAGCCCATCCGGCAGCACGGCCGGCATATCCTTCATGCTGTGAACCGCCAGATCGATTTCGCCGTCCAGCATGGCCTGCTCGATTTCCTTCACGAACAAACCTTTGCCGCCGACCTTCGACAACGTCACATCCAAAATACGGTCACCTTTGGTGACGATTTTCTTTAATTCGAATTCGCATTCAATGCCGAAATCGCGGCATATCATTTGCAGCAGCTCCACTACCTGCCCTGTCTGCGTTAACGCCAAAGCGCTTTGTCTAGTACCCACAACAAGCTTGCGCAAGTCGGCACCCCCTTGTTCGTTAATCTGATTGTTGTTCCAGCCAAGCCGCCACTTCAGCAAACTTGTCCGGTGTCGGCTCCGAACCAATCATGGAAAATATTGTATGCCGCACCTTTTCCAGCTTGCCGGCTCGAATCAACGGCAAAAGCTCCCAGCCAAGCGCTTCTTTCATCAAAAGCCGGCGCCGGCCGGTCTCAGGTACAGTCTGCCGGATTTGTTTTCTGAGCGTTTCCAGGAACTCGATGTAACTTTCATATTCATCTCCGAACTGCTCGTCCAGCTCGCCTCGAATATGGGCCGATAAACCGGGGCTGGCTCCCGATGTGGATACGGCAATCACCAATTTCCCCCGCCGGACCGTCGCAGGCACAATAAATCCGCCTTCGCTTTCGCGTCCGGCGACGTTTACCAGCTTGCCGGCCGCTTCCGCATCCGCCGCCACCCGCAGATTAACCGCCTCTTGATCGGTTGCCGCAAACACCAGCGCAGCACCGCCCATCAGCGCTTGATGCCGCTCGCCGTAAGGCGATGCAATGAGATCTACGCGCCGCTCGCGATGCCATCGTTCCAATTGCGGAGTAAACGTCGGGCTGACGACAACAGGTAATGCGCCCGCTTCCAGCAGCGATGCTGTTTTCCGCTCGGCCACTTGCCCGCCGCCGATAACCAGACATCTTTTATGAGTTAAATCCGCAAGCAGCGGATAATAGGCTTTGGACATCCGTTACTTCAGCCCCAACGATGAAATTGCGACACATTCGACACGGCAAAATTAATGAGTACAATCACAAACGCAGCTAAATTCCACTTAGCCAATTTATTCCCCGGCGTCTGCAGCGCTAGACGTTGAAACAAATAAAACAGGTACGCCGCCAGCACCACCCAAGAGTTGATGACCTTCGGGTCAAACAGCAGCCTGTAATCCCCCTCCAGCACGATCCACACTACGCCCAAGGCAAGACCCAGCATAAGCAGCGGCGCCCCGACAATGACCGATACGTAAGCGTAACGGTCCGTTTTCTCCAGGCTGGGCAGCCGCTTCACCGAACTTGTCCACTTTTTCCCCTTCAGTCTGCGGTGCAAATAAAGATGCATCCCCGAAAAAACGGCGGCGACGGCAAAAGCGGCATAACTGCAAATCGCCAAGCTGATATGGATAAATAATAACTCGTCGTTGATTTTCCATGATCCGAGCGTGGGTGACACTCCCGGGTTGCTGAAAAAATTAAGCGCCAGCACGGAAAATCCGATTAAATTGACTAGAAAAACGAATAATTCGATACGGAAGATCCGGTTGATGATTAAACTGGCCGTCACCAATACCCATGACAGCATAAATAACGTCTCAAACACCGAGAAGGCGAAGAGCGATTTATGCGACATCAAATTATATACCAAATAAACTGTCTGCAAACCCCAAACAAAAGAAAGCAACCCTGTTCCAATCCGTTTCGCTTCCCGGTTCGGCGAGGCGAAATCGGCAAAGTAAAACAGCAGGCTCAGGGCATATATATAAATAATGGCGTCGTACAGCCAGCTTTTTGTAATCATGACACCTCTCCCAGACGCTTAAGGTCTGGCCAAAACTTCGGCGACCCGCACGGACACGCCCGAAAGCGTCTCGTCCTCGCGCTCGTCAGCTGCAGAAAACATGGCTGCTTGCTCCAGCCTGAGCTGCTCCGTCTCCCGCTCCGCCAGTTTCTCTTCCAGCGCAAATATTTTCGTAAACATCTCCACCGCGTCATCTCCATGGCGTTCTACCGCCATTTCCTTAATACGTGTGATTGGATCGCGCAGCATCTGGTTGACAATGCTTTTGGTCAGTTTGCGAATGATCTTCACTTCGCGTTCGTCCAGCTCAGGCAGCTTGTTCAGCAAGCTTTCCATCGTCTGCTCGTGAACCTGATTGGCCTTTTCCTGCAGCGCCTGAATAACCGGGCTGACACCCAGCGTTTTTTTCCAGAGCTCGAAGGACTGCATTTCCTCTTGAATCATGCCATCTATCTTCTCCGCTTCCTTGCGGCGTTCGAGCAAATTGTTGTTTACAATCGCCTGCAGATCGTCGATATCGTATAAAAATACGTTGGACAACTCGCCTAATTGCGGATCCAGATCGCGCGGCACCGCAATGTCGATCATAAACAGCGGTCTAGACTTTCTTTTCTTCAAAATCGGAGCGAGTTGCTCCTTCGTTAATACATAACCGGCCGCACCCGTCGAACTGATGACGATATCGGCTTCTTCCAGAAATGCCGGCAATCGTTCCATCGATCCGGCGATCCCGTTAAACTTCTCGGCCAACTCCTCGGCTTTTTGCAGCGTCCGGTTCGCAACGATTACCTTCGCCGCGCCGTTGCCGTACAAATGTTTGCCGGTCAGCTCGCTCATCTTGCCGGCGCCGACAATCAGCACCGTCTTTCCTTCATAACTTCCGAAGACACGTTTGCCGAGCTCCACTGCGGCGTAACTGACGGACACCGGATTTTCCCCAACGGACGTTTCCGAATGAGCCCGCTTCGCCATAGTAACCGCCTGCTTGAACAGCTTGTTAAACATGCTGCCGGTTGCTTTCTCCTCCTGAGCCTGAAGAAATGCATCCCTGACTTGGCCAAGAATTTGCGTTTCTCCGATCACCATGGAGTCAAGACCGCTGGTCACGCGCAGCAAATGCTGCACGGCCATTTCGTTTTCGTATACATATAGATGTTTATTGAACTGCTCACGCGGCAGCCCGAACCATTTCTCCATAAAACCGCGTATGTAGTGCCCGCAAACATGCTCACGGTCAACCACGCAATATAGTTCCGTCCGATTGCAGGTTCCGACGATGACGCATTCCAGTATGCTGTTAGTTTCCCTTAATTCTTTCAGCGCGTCAGGCATTTCTCCTGCTGCAAAAGCGAATTTCTCTCTGACGGCCACGGGCGCCGTACGGTAATTGAGTCCAACAACAACGATGTGCATGCGGTTCACCTGCCTTCTTGATCTACTGCAGTAACTATTTCATTTATAGCGAATTAATTATAGCACATTATGACAAGTTATCTCGACAAAATAATTGTAGAAAATGTGAACCTCTGCCCCCTTAACAAGGGCATCTTCGTACCCGCAAAACGCTGCCTGCCAAAGCCGCTGATCGCCCGGTACCTAAAGGCCTCCCGGCCCGCTTTACTATGGAACAGGCATTATGTTCTAGTTTCTTCAGATGCTGCCACTTATATACCTTTCGTTAAGGGGTGGTAAAAAGCTTCTTCTTCAGCAGCTCCGAGATCGCCTTGTCCGCCTTCACCAGCCTGTCGTTTTGCGAACCGATCACCGAACCTCCCGACGAAAAAAGCTTCCCGTAAGCGTCAAACAGCTCGTTGTATTGTTTGTTTACCTCCAGCAGCGTCTGCGATTCGTCAGGCTTCAGCGGACGTTGTCCGCCGATCTGCAGCCGGATTAAATACTGCTGAAGCTGCCCGAGAGACTGCAGCGGCGTCAATTGATCCTCTCCATACGCCATCACAAGATGCTCGTGGGTAAAACTTGCCGAATACAGCACCTGCTTCAGCTCATTTAAGCTCCCGGCAGCCGCAGCCGTTTTATCCGTATCGTGTAAGTAACTTCCGAGCAATTCCATCTGAAATAACGAAACTTGGTACAGCAGCTTGCCGGGGTCCCCTTTCTCCGACGTACCGTGAAAAGCCCCGGCTACCTGCACCACCGTCCACACGGCAAACAAGCCAATCAATATGTAAACGCCCAGCCGGATCCCTTTTCGTTTAGCCAATGTCCGTCCCTCCCGCCACACATAACCTTTCTCATCCTCATTGTATGGGACGAAAGGACAACAAATAACCACGGCCTGAAAAGACCGCGGTTACTCAATAAACATCTATTCAATTATTTTGCAAGCTGTACCGGCTTCATTTCCGGTGTTTCCACCTTCAATTCGCCCATACCTCGCACCAATTTTTTCGCATGAACTACATCCGGTTTCAGAACGGAAACCATATAGTCGATCGCCAGCTGCGGATCTACCGTCTCACCGCAAGTATAACAGTCTAGCGCCGCGAACCCTTTCTCAGGATACGTATGAATGGAGAGATGGCTTTCCGACAATAATACAAGTACAGTTGCTCCTTGTGGCTCGAATTGCTTCGATTGCACCGACATTACAGTTGCTCCGCAAGCTTCTGCAGCTTCTACCATTTGCGCTTTTAACCATTCAGCGTTGTTCAGGAGATCAAAATCGACTCCCCAAGTATCAACTGCTACGTGTCTTCCGAAAGTTGAATATTCCATCTTTCGGCTCCCCCTTCCCAGGAATAAAATTTGTGGAAAATTTCATCCGCTAGGACCTACGTCATTCACTTCCCGAGGGAACAACCTCTCGCAACTCTCGTTGTCCTGAGTGAATCCTGGTTCCTATATGATTTTTCAACGAGAATAAAAATAACATCTATTGATCAGAAAAGCAATACTTTTTCGGGGTCAGGGATGATTTACCTTGACCGCCATCACACAATGCTCAACATATGAGCAAAGCTTGGCCGTTGTGCCAGTGTTATTCCATCACTCATTACCCCCTTTTATCCCAATCTGGCCCGCCGCACCATACGCCATTGACGCAAACGCTCCATCACGCGCCGCAACTGATGGCCCGAAAGCTGCATACGGATAAGCTCGGACACTTGTTCGTCCAACGAATTTTCCTTGGTTTCAATTTCCCGCCGTACGATGATTTTGCATTGTTCAAGCTGCTGCTGCACAGCTTTACTCAGATTGTTCATAAAAGAGGCTGTACGTTCTTCGCTTAAATCCTGATCGCAAATATCCGCTACTTGATCCCATGTTTGATGAATCGTATTTATGTACGTGTTGTACACCTCTTGCTTGACGTCACCAAGTGATTTCCCACCCAGTAGTTGCCCAAGGAACCCGCCGATGATCGTGCCGATCGGGCCCAAAAGAAAAGTACCTACAATGGCTCCAGCCACCGATCCTCCGTTAAGCCCGTTTCCGTAATTGATATTGTTCAGCTCGGTTTGCAATCCCGCGGAAGAAGTCATCTGTTCCGTAGACATGGCTCTCAGGAACGCCTTCGTATCAAAAGTGGTCGGGAACGGCAAGTTACTGTATATCTCTTGCAAAAAAGCCGCTGCCTCTTCAGATGTTCGCTTTCCCATTCGTTCCAGCTCGCGTTGACGAGCGTTGTCAATACGTGTTAACGCATTTTGGAGCAGTTGGGTAGCTTGTCCCTGCACTTCGTTTTTTAATGTACCCGCCGAGGTAACACTTTGCAGCCAAGACATCATGGAATCCGCGGCGCCTTGAAACGCATCATTTAATTCCTTAATCATCGTGTCTACGAACTCGGAGCGGTGCATGGCTACATTTTGACGGATTAACCCTTGCACCTGATCCGCATAAATCGTAAAGTCCTGCGGGATCGCTTTCTCCATTCGCCGAATTTCTTGCTCATGTTGTTCCGCCGCTTGGATAAAAGTTTGATTAATCCCTTGATGCACTTCAATCGCAATTTTGGCGGAAGCGTCGATAGCCAAATCCAACTGCTGGTGCTCCGATTCCTTGAAAATAGCCTCAATCACCTCATGCAAGTGGTCCGCATATCGGTGCGCTTCCGCGCTAAGCTGCTGCTTAGGCATGGAACTGATCGGATACACGACGACATCCGGAAGCCGGAAATACGCCGCGAGATCCCGGCGGACGCGCGCCACCGTTTCATCCGCAGCATCCCCTCCGTCGCAATCAAGCTCATCATCGCCGATGACAAGATCCATTTTGTTCAGCAAGATAAAGGTTTTTCCCGCTTCCTCCCGAATAAGCTCCAACGTGCCTATCTCTTTGCCTTTCAGCGCGTTGCGGGCATCCATGATGTACATGCACATATGGCACACCTTCATCTCCGCCTCCGTAATGACTGTCCTTCGACTGTCAGAGTTAAACCCCGGCGTGTCGACCAGAATAACTTGAGGCGGCAGCTTCTCCAGCGGAGCATATACCACAACCCGCTCGACCCATTCGAGGGCGGGTGATCCTACTTTTGTATGCTGCATGAGAAAAGTGCTGATGACGTTCAAATGCTGCTCCAGCAACGTGGTCCCGTCCGCTTCAAACCAGGAAGGCTCTGTGTCCAGTGTATTGCGGATGTGCCCCGCCTTATCCCACACTTCCACCCGCATCTGCTTGCCGTATCTAATCTCTGTTGGTACACCCGTCGCTTCCTCTTGAGTGACAAAAAACAGATTTGTTCGAAACATCGCGTTAAGCAGCGTAGTTTTGCCTGCGCTAGATTCGCCTGCAATTGCAATTTTGATTTTCTTGAGCGGTTGAACGACGTCCGACTCATGATGATGCTCCTGCTCTTTTCGCCCGGTAAACCACGCTTTCACCTTGCTGAACCAGGATTTGTCGGAAAACTTCACACGTTCACCGGCCATGTCGGCTAACGTTCCGGCATTTTCGCGCTCGCGCTGCAGGCTGTTCGCCTCTTGAATTTGCTCTTGCAGCAGCAGGTGAAACTCCTTCGCTTTATTTCTCATGGAAAGATCGAGCAACGCCGATTGCGCAAATACGTCCGTAAGCTGGGACGCTTGCAGCATGCCCTCGAGCACTTCCTCTTCGTTATTGTAAGCGGAACGTGACGTTTCGAGCGTTAAGATTTGCTTTTGCAGCAATTCGTGCATCCAACAAAACGGAGCACGGTTCGGCAGTTTGTCAAGCGCGTCGGATAATTGCAGCAGATCGCCAAGCGTCCACGCTTCATAAGCTTGCACAATAACAACGGCATGCTGATAATAAGGTTCGGTCATCAGGCCGAAAAAATGAACGTTTTTACGCTTCCACCGCTGAATAACCATCATCGCTTGTTCTTTGCGACCGTAGGCCATATGCTCTTCCACAATCAATAAAGTAACGATAAATCCAAGCGTTTCCTCACTGAGAATTTCCAGCTTTTTCGCGAATTCCGAACGGGTCAGTTGATAGAGGCCTTGCTTGACTGCGGGACTTGTGATTCCGGACGTTCGCGCAGCGCCGATCGTTTTAAATGCGGTATCACGAATGCTGAGCAGTTGCGAGTCGTATTCGTTTTTAAATTTGCTATAGCCAAGAAATTCATCCAATTCGTAGCTTTCCGGGTATTGCAGTTCCGGCTTTACGCTTTGGCATGATAAAAGCTCGGCAAAATTCTCTTGGGCAAGCGATATTTTGTACTTCAACTGAGCCTCTTCATCCATAGTTTGCAACGTTTGCAGCCACGAAATATAATCGTAAGATTCCTTGAATATGTCCAAAAAGAAACCACGCATTAAATGTCTCGCCGCATCTCCCTCTTCAAAGAGGTTTTCATAACGTTCCACGATAAGTAAAAGCACTTCTTGGATGTATGACTTTGTCGATGGATACACATATTCAAGACAATGAGAGGCAAAGTGAAACCAGCATGGCTCAAAAGCTTCTTTTTGTTGTATATAGCTCTTAAAGGCAAGGCAACTGTTTTTGACAAACCGCTCCAGCTGGTCTTGCGTTTTCGCATGGATCGCGTGAAGCAAATAGCGCTGCACTTCCCAACGGTCCTCATCCACATCCGCAAGCGCCGGGAGCAAACGCAACGTACCGCTATGCCATGGATACCATAAGTATTCGGCAAAAAACGTTTGCGGATGAAAAAATATCGCTTTCCATGCCCCTTTGGCAACATGGGACACTGCCTCTGCCGATCTCCCGGATACTTCCAGCGCTTTGGCAATCCATAAATCAACCATCCCGGAAAGCGGATCGGCTCGCTTGAGCCTCTGCAGTTGCTCAAGCGCCCCCGTATAATCGCCGCGGTACATTTGTTCAAAGATGCCGGGGAACTTACCCTCTACCTGCTCAGAATGAAGCTCATATCGCGGTTGAGCAACATGTTCGAACGCCGAGTCCAGCAGATTGTCGTCGGCAAAAGTGACGATACAAATGGAATCTTTGGACAAATCGAACCAGTTCTCGTCATCGCATAACCTGTATTGAAATGTAAATTCATCCTCGGGGAAAACACTTCGAATATTCCGATAAGGATTGGTTGTATATAAAAGCTCCTGCTCCTTGGCAACCAAGCTAAATCGGTAGTTCGTGGCAAAACAAAGACCTGTTAGCTCTTTGTCCCCCCAAAATGACTCGCAGGAAAATTTCGCTTCCGCGCAAAAAAGCACAGTCTCCCCTTCGACTGGATGCAACTGCATGAGCTCCGCAACAAGCGGATCTACTTTTTGTACTGACGTTATTGACATGATGCTAAGCCTCTCTTTACAGGTTAAATAAAGGTCGGGAATTGGAGGTGCTGAACCTGCTTCAACGGGTCGCCGTGAACCGGATTCGTCACCTGATCCATCCAGGCCTGATGCATCGCGTTAAGCCGACCCGTCTCCATCATGGGCGTGCTGAAATACGTCTGCCCGCCCATTCCGTCGCTTTGGCTGTGGCCGACTTTTTGATACGATTCGTTAAAATAGTCATGTCCCCCCAGAACATTGGACTCGGAGTGCCCGCTTTTGTTGTATTGCGCATTGAAATGATCTGTTCCTCCAAATGCATTTTGCTCCGTATGGCCGAGCTTTTGATATTCGTTGTTAAAATAATCTTTGCCGCCAAAAACGTTTGATTCGCTATGTCCCGTCTTTTGGTTCATTGAGTTGAAATAATCGCTTCCCCCGGTGGCATTCGGTTCGGTATGTCCTACCTTCTGATAAAGTCCGTTATAATAATCGCGGCCGCCCATCGGGTTAGGTTCACTTCGAATGGTATCGTCAGCGTGATGTTGGGAGCTTGCCATGCTGTGGTGCAGAAAGTCATGCAAAAAATCGGACATGTCGGATCGTACCTCCTCAATTCGTAATGGTCTGGCTTATTTGAGTGCGGATCGTCAATAGACGGTCACGCAACTGCAGTAATACGGGAAGCTCTGATTCAACCTTTTGCAGATCAGGGCCCATCTGCTTGCTTCGGACCATCTGCTCCAGGACGCCATTTTGCCCATCGTGATATTCTTTTAACGCTACCAGCATATTGTCGAACCAATCGTCGATGGCCTTGCGTGTTTCCTGGTGATGAGAATCGACAATCGCCCCAACGGTATGTTCTAATTGCTGCAGCAATTCGTCCCGCAGCTTTTCTTGCTGCTTGTTTTTGAAAATCACGTTGTAGGTCATTCCCGCCGCCCCGCCGATAATCGTTCCAATCCCGGGAAAAATAAGCGTTCCAATCGTCGCGCCAACTGTAAACGGGGCCACCTGCTTGATGACCTGCTGAACTTGGTTGTGCGAATCTGAAGAAACGGAAGCGACCCAAGATGGCATCGGGATACCCGATTGTGTGATCGCTTGCACCAGAGGCAAGCGAAAATGCTTCTGGTATTCTTCACTGATATGGGTTTGCAGCTTTTGGATAAAAACTTGAATTTCGGACGCCTTCGCTTCCGAAAATTTCCTCAACTGCTGTTCGAGGTAAAGTGGAATATCCCGCTCCAGCATTTTTTCCATATTCGCTTGTCGGGAGCGAATATCGTAACGCAAGTCGTTCATTGTCGCTTCCTTGAATTTGGTATAAGAAATTGCAGTCATTTCTTGAAGCGCCTGGCGGCCAATCTTTTCAATGCTGGCCAACATGCGTCCGAATCGTAAAGACATCTCCTGCATAAGCACATCAAGCTGAACTGCCAGTTGCTTTAACTGCTCGTCATTTGCTTCATGAAGGGATTGCTGCCATTCAATATGCTTGAGGAGAAGGTCGGTGGCCAGCAAAAGCCTCTGCCCGTTGCGTTCGTCCCGCAGCAACCGCGAATCTTCCCGCAAGCGGTTAATATGCTCCCACATGGTTTGCCATTGCGGATGATTCTCGGTATTGCCGCTTGAGATTTGCCGCAATACCGATCTGGATGAATACGGATGTACGGAAAGATGTTTGCCGGTGACACTGTTGATTCGTTGCTCGGCGCCTTCAATCGCTTCCTGCAGCTCATCTTCCTCAAGTCGATCGCTCTTGGACAAAACAAATAGGATTTGATCCAGCTTATGGTAGTACACCTTGGCTTGAAGAAACTCCGCTTCCGATCGTGTCAGGGGAGCGGCTGCATCAAGCAGAAACAACGCCGCATCGCAATGCGGCAAAATACTTGCGGTAATCTCCGCGCGGCTCAGGACAAGATCGTTAACCCCCGGGGTATCTATAAGCACTACACCATCCCGAAGCAGAGGATGATTCATACATATTTTCACGAATTGGATGCTTTCCGGGTTCAAGTTATGATTTGCCGACAGCGCGGCCAAATGTTCCTTGCAGAGAGCCAACTGTTCCTGCCTTCCGTCCGTATACCAAATCTCGATCCGCTCTTGCTCGTGATACTCCAACACATGAATAAAAGCGGTGGCCGGCAATACATCGGTAAAAAGTAAATCGTCGCCAATCAGCGAGTTGACAAATGTCGTTTTCCCCCGTTTAAACTCCCCGAGAATGACGATATGAAACGTATTGCGCTTCAGGGAATCCGATACAGCGCCGATCAAAACGGCAGCGGTTTGTTGTTGTATTTGCCGGCTTATTAATTGAAGTTCTTCAAGAACGTATGGAATCATGATAATGCCCCTCTGATTGAATATAGCTGCTCAACTAGCACACACAGTTCGTTTGTGCAACGCTCCAAACCTTGAATTTGCTCCTGCAAACTTTCCGATTGATGAAGCAATCCATCCTTCTGAATTCGCAGCGCTGATGAAACGCTTTCCAATCTTCCGTTGACATGCTCTTTATAATAAGCCTCCATCGGAGACATTTCTTGCTTTGCCATCTGCAAAGCGTTTTGCTTACTTTCCTGAATAATCGCATCAATTTGAGTGCGTATGCTTCTTTTCATCTCGGTCAGCGCTTGCTCAAGCTGTTTTTGCTGCTGCACCTCATCTATTTTTCCACCCAAGAAAAATGAACCTATGATCCCTGCAACAATGCCAATTGGTCCCATTAGCGCCGCCGCTACATAAGTAAGGGCCCCACCCGCCGCGGCAGCTTTCCAAAACGTGGAAGACTCCTCTTCCATTTGATACGATCGACGGGAGACATCAAAGCGCGAAAAAGATGCATTGGTCTCGTACCGCTCCGCTTGGGACGCGTTGCGAACCGTTAATGCCATAACGTCCTCTGAAGAAAAAAACGCTGAAAATTGCTTTTGCAGCTTGTTTGACAAAGATTGCTTATGCTCGGTAATCATCGCCAATACGTTATCCAAAGCTTGACGAATACCTGTAGAGAGCTCCGACTTCAGCAATTGGACATCCGACTCGTGGGTAGACCGTTCCGTTTGGCGAATCAGTGTATCCCGCAAATCGGAAAAACCACGTTCCACTTGATTCTGAATACGGCGGGAGAGCTCCAACGATTCTTGCTCCATCGTCACAGATAATGCTTGCAGTTGAACGTGCAGATGTCGCCCTTCAGCTTCCAACCTTTTCCGCTGCGCTTCCAGCTCCTCTTCCGAAGAGGACAATAAGCTAATCCGCTCCGCTATCGTTTGAAGCCCGTTGTAAGCTATGCCAATCGCTCGATCGACATGCTCTTCTAGCCGCTCCTTGCCGGCAAACTGCGATAAAACCTGGTGCAACTCGCCTTCAAACCGTTCAAAAGAACTTCTCCATACGCTGGATTCTTGCTTATATTTTGACCGCAATGTCTCCTTTGCCGATACAGCGTAAATGACGGGCTCCTGGATAGAAGGCACTTTCTCACTCAGCAACCGCTTTACATAACCTTGCAAGCGCGCAACGTTTGGACCGTCCGGCTGCGAATCCACCTCATCTATTCGATTCATGACAAAAATCAGTCGATTGATGTCATTAAGCAACACTTTCTCGGTTATAAAGCGACGCTCACTCTCGGACAATGGTTGCTGGGAGTCTAACAAAATAATGCAGGCATCGGCATTTCGCAAATAGTTGTAAGTTACCTCTTCCCGCAGGTCGTCCAAATCGTTAACCCCGGGCGTATCCACGATCACGCAGTTCCAAGCTTGCATCGGGCCGGGGACGAATATGCGAATTTGCTTGATTTTATTGGCGTTCTCGTTGGAAACAGTCACAATGCCGTCGAGAAATTTATTCACTTGCTCGGCAGGCAGCGGATGCTCGACCTGTGTGCCGTCATGATATTCAATCACAAGTTTGCGCTCCGTTCCCGGCACAATAATATTGATTGTGGCCGTTGTCGGATTCACTTTGGACGGCAAAATCGGCGCTCCCAACAACGCATTAATAAAAGTGGACTTGCCACGGCTAAATTCGCCTACGACTAGCAGATTCATCGTCTCCCGATCCAGCCGTTCCAACGATGCTTTAATACGATCGGCAAACCCTAACGGCAACAATAGCTCATTCAAACGCTGGAATATATGACTAATGTTGGTCTTCTGGTCATGAAAGAGCAGATGAAACACCTCCAAAACTACTATTAAATTTAGTCGATCATTTCCCTTTACGCCTAATCGCGACTTATTCCCCTGAGTTGTATAGATAAAAAGTCGCAGATAATTTTACCAATTATAAAATTATCTTGTTAGTGTTCTACAAAAAGTAACAAAATCCTCCATAAAAAAGCAATAACCCCTTTCTAAAAAGCTGCAACTACAGTTTTATGGAACTAATTATCAAAGAAAGGCTCCTCGCCGAAGCGAAGAGCCTTTCTGCATTCTTATGTGTACGGGTTATTTACGCTTCCAGTACGAACAACCTGCGGCTCAGCTTTTGCAGCCGATCGTCGATATGGCTGTGGACACTGGAATCATGAACCTTATTTCTTAAATCGAGAAGGCCGTTGATTTGGTCATGAAGCGATTGGATTTCATTCTCAACTGCATTATTTGCAAATAAATCCTGCAGTTGACCTACAGTGTCTTTGTATTCGTAGATCAGTTTTTGTCCTTGATCGGACATTTCGATGATTTTTACGACAGAGCCGCGTTCGTAATGATAGATGATTGTATACGTAGTATAAATCCTATGCACGATCGCGCTGCCCTTAAATTTTGATACCGCTTTCCTCATCAGATTCACCAAATGAAGATTTGTGATCCGGCAGGAACCTTGTAAAATATAGAGGTCATTTTTAAGTTCAAACGAAAGCACGATTTCCTGCTGCCCGTCGTCATATAAAACAACTTCCTGGTTCCCGTTCTCCAATACCTTTACTTGCATTGATGCCTCATGATTCTCGAAAATCTGAATGAATTCAGCCAGCTGCGGTTCCGTTAATTGCATGCGGGTTTTGACGTATTCAGTCGCTAACCTCATTGCCATAAAAATCCCTCGATTCATTTTTTTCAAACCTAAGCTGCTTTTTATTACCTCAAGCAACTTTTTACTATTCTTTATTCATTATACTACATAATTATTTAATATTCCTGCCGTCTTATCATTGAAATCTGGAGAAAAACTGAAAAAACCGCGATTTCGGCACCAGTATGCTAAATGAATCCATAAAAAACTCGAAATCCCTCTTTTTGGCCTGCAAATCCCTTTGATATACGGCAAAAAAAGCCTCTAGGGTTCAGAGACTTTAACGGAATCGACGGGGGCGTCGTCAGCGGCCGTTGCCGCGGCTCCCAAATCAGTATATCCAATTTGCTGCTCGATCAAGCTCCATAACTCGTCCTTGCCTTGGCCCGTTTCCGACGAAAACAAAATGATCTTTTCATCTTTGCTCATCCCAAATGCTTCGCGGATGATTTTCATATGTTTTTGCCATTGGCCACGGGATATTTTGTCTGCTTTGGTGGTCACAACACACACGGGCACATTATTATGTTTGAGCCATTCATGCATGCTTTGATCATCCTTTGAAGGCGGATGACGCAAATCGATGATATGAATTACGAGTTTCAAATACTCGCGTTTCAACAAATATTGCTCAATGAATTTGCCCCATTTCTCCCTTTCGCTTTTGGAAACCTGGGCATACCCGTAACCGGGCAAATCGACAAAAAATAGATCGCTGTTGATTTTGTAGTAGTTCAGCTGCTGGGTTTTCCCCGGCTTTGAGCTGGTCCGCGCCAAATTTCTGCGGCTAATCATCCGGTTAATTAACGATGACTTCCCGACATTGGAACGCCCTGCCAGAGCAATCTCCGGCAAGGCGTCCGTAGGATACTGAGCGGGACCAACCGCGCTGATAATAAATTCAGCTTGATTGACCTTCATGTTCGACTCCAACTTTCTTTTTTGAACTATATGTGGACCGGCTTCACAAGCGCATGCTGCAGAACTTCGTCCATATGCGACACTGGAATAAAGGTCAGATCGCCGCGTACGCTCTCCGGAATTTCCTCGATATCCTTCTCGTTATCCTTAGGCAGCAGCACGACGCGAATCCCCGCGCGATGAGCGGCAAGCGTCTTTTCTTTCAGCCCGCCGATCGGCAGCACACGGCCCCTTAGCGTAATTTCTCCGGTCATAGCCACCTGCTTGGAGACGGGGATATTGGTGAGCGCGGATATCAACGCCGTCGCCATCGTAATGCCTGCCGAAGGACCGTCCTTCGGAATGGCGCCTTCGGGTATGTGGATATGGATATCGAATTTTTCGTGAAAATCCGGTTGAATGTGCAGTTGATCGGCACGCGACCGGGTATAACTGAAGGCAGCTTGCGCGGATTCCTTCATCACGTCGCCTAGTTTGCCCGTTAAGGTCAGCTTGCCGCCGCCCGGCATCACCGTCACCTCGATCACAAGCGTATCGCCGCCAACCTCCGTCCAGGCAAGCCCGGTAACCGCACCGATCTGGTCTCTTTCCTCGGCCATCCCGTAGCGGAATTTCGCCGGTCCCAAGTAATCCTTCAGATTGCCCTGATGAATATGAACCGTTCCGCTGCCGGCCACGATTTCTTTGGCAGATTTTCTGCACAATGCCGCCACCTGCTGCTCCAAATTGCGGACACCGGCTTCGCGTGTATATTCGCGAATGACTTTCATTAAAGCCTGATCTTCCACTTGCAGCTGCTCATCTTCCAGCCCATGATCGCGTTTTTGCTTAGGCAGCAAATATTTACGTGCGATCTGGTGTTTCTCGATTTCCGTATAACCTTGAATGGACAACACTTCCATCCGGTCAAGCAGCGGCCGCGGGATATTGTGAACGGCATTGGCCGTCGTGATAAACATAACATTGGATAAATCGAACGGAACTTCGATATAATGATCGCTAAAAGTGCTGTTCTGCTCCGGGTCAAGTACTTCGAGCAGAGCGGCTGCGGGATCGCCGCGGAAGTCCATCGCCATTTTGTCAATTTCATCAAGCAGGAATACCGGATTATTGGAGCCGGCATTTTTCATGCCTTGGATGATACGGCCCGGCATCGCGCCGACATAAGTTCTGCGGTGGCCGCGAATTTCCGCTTCGTCCCGCACGCCGCCAAGCGACACACGAACGAATTGACGGCCTAGCGAACGGGCGATTGACCTGGCGATCGAGGTTTTCCCGACCCCTGGAGGACCGACGAGGCACAAGATAGGCCCTTTGAGTTTCTTGACCAGCTTCTGCACGGCCAAATACTCCAATACGCGCTCCTTCGGCTTCTCCAGGCCAAAATGATCTTCATTTAATATTTCCTGCGCTTTGTTAATGTCCAAATCGTCTTCGGTCTGATTCGCCCAAGGCAAGCCCAGCAGCCAATCGATATAATTGCGAATGACGCCGCCTTCCGCCGAAGTGGACGGCATCTTCTCGAGACGGTCGATTTCCTTCTCGATTTTCTCACGCACTTTGTCCGGAACAGCCGCTTCCGCCAGCTGATTGCGCAGCTCCTCCACTTCGCCGGCGCGGCCTTCCTTGTCGCCCAGCTCCTTTTGGATCGCCTTCATCTGCTCACGCAAATAATATTCCTTCTGCGTTTTTTCCATCTGCTTTTTGACGCGCTGACTGATTTTGCGTTCAAGCTCTAGCACTTCGCGTTCATTGTTCAAGATGCCAAGCAGCTTCTCCAGACGTTCTTTCACGTCGATGGTTTCGAGGATTTCCTGCTTATCTTTGATCTTGAGCGACAGATGGCTGCAAATCACGTCAGCCAGCCGCCCGGGCTCATCGATGTCCGAAACGGCGGCCAGCGTCTCCGGGGTTACTTTTTTGGACAAGTTGATATAATGCTCGAACTGACTCAGCACCGTGCGCATCAATGCGTCGATTTCCGGATCCGACGTTTCCTGTTCAGGCAGTTCCTTTACATTTACCTCATAATAAACGTCGTTTTCCAAAAATTCGGCAACTTCGGCCCGCATGACGCCTTCGACAAGAACGCGGATGGTCCCGTTAGGCAACTTCAGCATTTGCCGTACTTTGGCAATCGTGCCGACCCGGTAAATATCCTCAGTTGTCGGATCTTCTATGTTCATCTCCGATTGAGAGCACAGCAGGATCATGCTGTCCTCAACCATGGCCTTCTCTAGAGCCTTAACCGATTTTTCGCGGCCAACGTCCAGGTGGAGCACCATGCTGGGGTAAACAAGCAGCCCCCTTAAAGGCAGTAAGGGCAGCCGCCTCAGCTTTTGTTTGTTCGGTCCCATCGTCAGCACCTCCATTGACTTCCCGTTGCAGTTGTTTAACATTTTACCAAACTATGCCGCAAAACACCAATTGAACACCCGAAGATAGGCGCTTATCCTTGCAAAGGCAGCGATTTGTCGGCCGGATCCGCATGCAGCACGGTCACCGAGGCGCTTGCACCGCCATCCGGCAGCACCGTCGATTGATCCGACGTAAGGTGAAGCTCCATGCCCAGCGCATGGTACAACACTTCTTCGATGGAATCGACCGGAATGACTTCCAAACCTTGGAGTCCGGCAAAAATCTCCTGCCAATTCTCCTTCGGAATGATGACTTTGGTCGCTCCCGCTTGAAACGCCGCTTCCACCTTAGCCACGACACCTCCGATCGGCTTGACCTTGCCATGAATGCTGACCTCGCCGGTCATCGCCATTTTGTTATCCACCGGAATCCGCAGCATCGCCGAAGCGATGGCCGTCGCCATCGAAATGCCTGCAGATGGGCCGTCAATGGGCGTGCCTCCCGGAAAATTGATGTGCAGGTCGAAATTTTGCGGTTCCAGCCCCAATCGTTTAAGCACCGTCAGCACGTTCTCCACCGATCCGCGGGCCATGCTTTTGCGCCGCAGCGTCCGGCTGCCTCCGCCCATCTCTTCTTCGTCTACAACACCTGTAATGTTGAAATTGCCCGTTTTCGGATGAAGCACCGGGATTGCCGTCACTTCAATATCGATAAGTGTTCCTTGATTGGGGCCATATACCGCCAAACCGTTGACCAATCCGATCTCCGGTTGTGAAGCAACCTTCTTCTCCGGCCGCGGCGGAATTTGCGAGCTGTTGACAACCCATTCCATATCGGCGGGCGTTACGTATTGACGCTTGTCCGTCATGGCTAGGCCTGCTGCCAACTGCACAATATTGACCGCTTCGCGGCCGTTGGTGGCATACCGCTTAACCACATCAATCGACTCCGCGCTTTCCGGGAAACCGATTTTTTTCAGCGCCCCTGCGGCGATCAAGCCGATTTCATCCTGCAGCAGCGGCCGGAAGAAGATCTCCATACAACGCGAACGAATCGCAGGAGGGATTTCCTGCGCCAGCCTTGTGGTAGCGCCGACAAGCCGGAAATCGGCCGGCAGGCCGTTTTGGAATATGTCATGTATGTAGCTGGGCACGTTTGTGTCTTCGGAATTGTAATACGCACTTTCCAAATACACTTTGCGGTCCTCTAACACCTTTAATAATTTATTCATTTGATAAGGATGCAATTCACCGATCTCATCGATAAATAAAATTCCCCCGTGTGCTTTCGTCACCGCGCCGGCTTTCGGCTGCGGAATGCCGGCGACGCCCATCGCTCCCGCGCCCTGGTAGATCGGGTCGTGAACGGAGCCGATCAGCGGATCGGCAATACCCCTTTCGTCAAAACGCGCCGTTGTCGCATCCACTTCCGTAAATTTGGCATCGTGCCGGAACGGAGATTCGGGATTTTTCTTCGCTTCTTCCAGAACAACACGGGCTGCCGCCGTTTTGCCTACGCCGGGAGGACCGTAAATAATGACGTGCTGCGGGTTCGGACCGCATAAAGCCGCCTTCAGCGCCTTCAGACCTTCCTTTTGCCCGACAATATCGTCCATGGATGATGGCCGCGTTTTTTCAGCCAAGGGCTTAGACAACGAGACGGAACGCAGCTTGCGCAGCTTTTCCATCTCTTTGCGCGATTCTTTATCGATCGCCGTCCGGTTCGTTTGCTGGTTGCGCAGCAGGTTCCAGAAATACATGCCGATTACCACTGCAAAAAACAGTTGAATCACCATTAAAATCAAGCTTAAATTCATGGCATTTACCTCTTTTCGTTAACGTGTTCTCTAGTTTTTCTAATACATGGTAGTATAGCCTTTACCTGTAGGAGTTAATCGCCTTACATTCATTACTTTTTAATTGCATGTATGACTTTACAAACAAGGAGAACGATATAAGTAAGATTTACTCGTTTGTGTTTCTTTTGCGTGGAAGGAGGGGCTTTTTTGAAGAAGGCGTTGATCTGCTTGCTTGTAGCTGTCATCATGATGTCGGTGCCGGCGCCTTCCATAGGCGAGGCTCACCCCATTCTCGGATCTACGGACGTCATCATTGATGTAGGACACGGAGGCATTGACAGCGGAACGCTTTACGGCACTATCGAGGAAAAAACGATCAATTTAGCCATTGCCAAGCAAATATACGGCATTTTATCGAAAAAAGGATATATCGTCATCTTGAACCGCGTCGACGACTACGCCTTAAGCGAGGAAAATCATTGGCTTCGCACCCGCAACCGGCACCGGAAAGATTTGGCGCAGCGTACCCATCTGGCCAATGAGGTAAAACCCAAGGTATTAATCAGCCTCCATGTGAATTGGGCCGCCCGGAGTTCCAAAAACGGCGCCATCGTTTTGCACCAGAAAAACCGCCAGAGCATTCTGCTCGCCCAGTTGCTGCAAAAACGCCTGAATGCGGCATACGGAGCGGAAGAAGCTCCGGTATACGGAAAGCCGTTTTATCTGCTGAATCACAGTAAAATACCGTCCGTTATTATAGAAGTCGGCTTTATTACCAATGACAAAGACAGGCAGCGGATGACCAGCCGCAAAGGACAACGCTTGATCGCCGAAAATATCGCGGCCAGCGTGTTGGAATATTTGGCAGCGACTACTCCCTAAAAAAGGAAAAATTTATTTGGCCTCCAACTCCCCTGACAGCATCTGTCAGGGGAGTGTTGTTATAGTATGGAAAAAGCACATAAGAACTTGGAGGTTACATTATGACTGAAATCGTAATGGACATGTACCATTTTCACGTTTGGGCCAACCGCACGATACTGAAGCGCTTAAAGGAGATTCCCCGCGAAGTCTATACTCAGGAGCTTACTAGCGTTTTTCCTTCCGTATCAAAGGTGATGCCGCACATTTATATAACCGATTTATGCTGGTATCGTATTCTCAGCGGCGAAAACATGTCCGACGCGATGGAGCATGCGCATGGGTTAAAGGAGCAAATAGAAGCGCTGGAACTCGAGGAGCTGGAAGTAAAGTTCTCCGAACTGGCGGAGAGCTACAAGGCGTTGCTCGGGCAGTTGAAGCATCTGGATCAGACGATTGTGGTGGATAATCCGTATGCCGGGATAAGAGATACAAGTTATTCCGAAATTATCCTGCAAACAGTCAATCATGCCACATATCACCGCGGCAATATAACGGCGATGCTGCGGCAAATGGGATATCCCTCCGTCATGACCGAATACGCTTTGTATTGGTACTCTAAATAAACGGCAAACAAGCCGGTTCTTAACGAACCAGCTTGGATACAAATACGAAATCCGCGGTTTGCGACAGTTGGGGCGCCGCCTCTTTAAGCGCAGCGGATGTATGGCGGCCCGGCGGCCCGACATGTCCGATCGCAATCGTGGCGTCGTTTTTCTCAATCAGCTTGGCCAGCAGCCTGGTCTGCTTGGAAATGTGGCTTCGCGTATACTGGTCGTCGAAAAACAGGTCGTTGCCGGCCGTTTTGACTCCAAGCTCTGCCGAAATTTTCGGTATGACCGTCTTCGGCGTCGTGCGGCTATCCAGGAAAAATAACCCGCGTTCCTTACAGATGCCCAGCACGATACGCATGATGCGCTCATTGGCCGTAATCTTCGAGCCCATATGATTGTTAATGCCAATCACATGCGGCACATCGTCGAGCGCTTCCATGACGCGTTTGCGTATCTCCTCGTCGCTTAAGTCTGCCGTTATCGCTTTCGGGCCAAGCCAGCTTTTTTTCCCTTTCATCGGCTCCATCGGCAGATGCAGAATGACTTCCCGGCCGGTGCGATGCGCCCATTCCGCATCCCGTTTCGTAGTTGGCAAAAACGGCATCACCGCCGCTGTAAACGGGATCGGCAGATCCATCATCTCCTGCGTGCCAAGCATGTCGTTGCCAAAATCGTCGATGACGATGGCAATTTGCTTTTTGGCCGCTTGCGGCGCAGGCTGGCCCGGCTGCTGCAAGCCGTCCTGCTGCGGCTGGGGCGTATGGTTCTGCACTTGCTCGCGCGGCTCGCCTCCGGCTATCGCACTAGCCGTTGCCGCGGCATGCACCGGGAGCAGCGCCAATGCCAATACAAGCATTCCGGCCAGCATCCCGGCAGCCTTTCGTGTCGTAAGTCGATGTTTCATTTCCATCCCCCCGTTACGTTAGCATATCTATGTTATTTGTTTCCTTATCTTGAATTATGCGGATTTCCGTAAAATACAAAAAAACCGCCCCTGCCGATAAGCCGGCAAAGCGCGGTTTAGATTCATTCCGTCATGTTATTCATTAAGCGGCATTACACCGTAACTTCATTGGCCGCCGATTCGTTAATCCGGTTGACCAGCTCGCTGGCGGTTTGTTCGTCGGTAATCAGCACCTTCAAATATCCGCCCTTCAAGGTCGCGAGAACACTTTCGGTTTTGTGCGAGCCGGCAGCGATGCCAACGACATTTTTGATGCTTTTGAGCCTCTCCAGCTCCATACCGATCACTTTATTGTTGATCGGGTGTTCGGCCAGCTTACCGTCCTTATCGATAAAACGCGAGTTGATATCGCCGACCGCTTCGCCGGCTCGGAGTTCGTTAATGACATCCTGATCGATATAGCCGATTTTCTCCATCGTCGATGAGGCAAACGGCGTGCCGATCCCCACGATAGCCAGATCGCTCTGGTAGCCTTCCTCCAACACGGAGGCGATATTGGAAAGCTCCAGCATCCGCTCCTTCAAATCCTCCGTTTCCACGATGGCAGGGGCGTACAGCGATTCGCATTTGCCGTTCAGCTTTTTGGACAATTCATAAGCGATCTGATTGGAGTGGATTTCGATCCGGTTGGTCCCCATGCCTCCGACAAGCGGAATCACTTTAATATCTTCCCGGTCCTCATAGGGAAACTCCTTGACCAGATGGAAAAGCGTCGTTCCCCACGATACGCCGATACGCTTGACGTTTTTAAGATTTTTCAGCACATATGCGGCGGCCGCCCGCGCGACCTGACTGTACATCAACTCGTCGGTCATATCCCGTGTCGGCACGACAACCACTTCGTCCAACTGGAAAGCCCTTTCAATCTCCTGCTCTAAATCGCTTGTATTAATCGTATCGTCATGAATAATAATCTCAACGACGCCTTCATCCCTTGCTTTTTGCAGCAGTTTGGAAATGACGGGCCGGGATACGCCGATTTTGGTGGCGATTTTCTCTTGTGTCCACGCTTCAAAATAATACAATTTGCATATTTTAATGATCAGTTTTTTTTCTTCTAAACTAAGCATAAGAACCACCTTTTTACATGCATCTTATTTATCCTGTAAAGCGGCCCCCCTCCCGCGGGCGTATGTAATGGCCTCGCGGAAGCGGCGTTTGATTACGTTTATTGTAACATAAGATATGTTGTCGTGGCAGCCCTTACAAACCTTGAAGAAGAATGGTTAAATGTAAATTTTCCGTTAATGCGCCTTATATCCCAGCCAAGCATTGGCGGCTTCAAACAACGATTCCGAGACCGCCGGGTGCGGGTGAATCATGTTCGCCAGCTCCTCTACGGTGCCTTCAAGGTGCATGTAAGCAGCCGCTTCGGAGATCATTTCCGTAACATGCGGCCCCACCATGACGACTCCAAGAATTTCGCCGAACTTCTCTTCGGAAATCAGCTTGACGAATCCTTCGGTTTCATCCATCGCAATCGCTTTGCCGTTGCCAAGGTGATGAAACTTCTCGACTTTCACCTGATAGCCCAGTTGCTTGGCGGTTTCGACGCTAATGCCGACACTTGCGATTTCCGGTGATGTATAGATGCAGCGCGGCACTACGCGGTAGTTCATCTTTTGCTTGTGTCCGGCAATGTTTGCCGCAGCGCAAAGCCCTTCGCCGCTGGCTACGTGAGCCAGCTGCCAGCCCCCGATCAAATCGCCGACCGCGTAAATGCCGGGGATGCTTGTTTCCATATATTCATTGACGGCAACAAAACTTTTATTCATCTCGAGACCAAGCGCTTCCAGTCCCCGCGTATTCGGCGTTCTGCCGACCGCAACCAGCACCTCGTCGCATTCCAGCTCTTGCGTGCCTGCTTTCGTAGCGACGGTAACACGTTTGATTCCGTCCGCCTGGCCGATGCCTTCGACCTTGGCATCGGTTAAGATGCTGACGCCCTTGTCCTTCAGCGATTTGGCCAGCACCTTCGAAGCATCTTCGTCTTCGGTGGCCACGATACGCGGCGCCATCTCGACGATGGTAACTTTGGCATTCAGTCCGGCGAATATGCCGGCAAATTCAACGCCAATCACGCCGCCGCCGACAATAACCACCGATTTGGGAATATGCGACAGCGAAAAAATCGAATCGCTCGTATGCACATCCGTTTTATCGATGCCCGGAATCGGCGGTAAAAAGGGCTTTGAACCGGTAGCCAGAATAACATGGCGCGCGCTCAAATTCGTCTCGGATTCTCCCGAACGCACGGTGATGGAGCGATCCGGATGAACCGTGCCAAAACCTTCGTAATGCTTGATTTTGTTCGTTTTCAGCAGCATGCCGATGCCGCCACGCAGCTTGCCGATGACCTTGTCTTTTTGGCCCATCATTTTATCGATGGAAAGCACCGGTTCTCCGGCTTCAATTCCCCAGCCGCGCGCTTTTCGGATCAGCTCGATCACTTCCGCAAACCGCAGCAGCGTTTTGGAAGGAATACAACCTCTATTCAAGCAGGTGCCGCCCAAATGGTCTCCTTCGACAAGCGCCACGGTCAACCCGAGCTGGGCCGCTCTGACGGCGGCTACGTATCCGCCCGGGCCTCCCCCGACAACGGCAACGTCATATGTTTCCAAATGGATTCACCTCTTATATCAATAGTTCGTACGGATTTTCAAGCAGCGCCTTCAAGTCCGTTAAAAAAGCTGCCGCAGGAGCTCCATCAATAATCCTATGGTCAAATGACAAGCTGACAGACATCATCGGACGAAGCACGATCGCCCCATTCACGCCGACCGGCTTGTCCTGAATGCGTCCCACACCAAGGATCGCCGATTCCGGCTGATTGATAATCGGCGTGAACGTATCGACAGCGTACATCCCCAGGTTGCTGATCGTAAACGTGCCGCCGGTAATATGCTCCGGTTTCAGCTTGTTATCGCGGGCATAACCGGCAAGCGTCTTGCATTCCGTCGTCAGCTGTGCGAGCCCTTTGCCGTCAGCCTGCTTGATGACTGGAACGATTAAACCTTTGGCGCTGGCTACGGCCAAACCAACGTTGGCATCGGCATTATAGCGGATGTAGTCGCCTTCGATCGTGGCGTTGACCAGCGGATGTTTGAGCAAGGCATGGGCCACGGCTTTTACAATAATTTCCGTATAGGAAACCCGGAAGCCGGTTTGTTTTTCGATTTTCCCCAGCAGGCTTTGTCTAAGCTGCACGGAAAGCGACATATCGATTTCGCTGTGCAGCGTGACATGCGGAGCGGTAAACGCGCTGTGTACCATACGTTCGCCGATGATTTTGCGCAAGCCTTCGATTTTTTGCTTCTCCACCGGCTTGTCGGAAGCGGCTTGGCTTATACCGGCCGGTGATCCGGCCGCTTTGCCATGCAGCACATCGTCGCGGGTGATTTTGCCGTTCACGCCGCTGCCCTGCACCTGGCGCAAATCGATCTGCTCGGAGGCGGCGATCTTCGCCGCAAGCGGCGTTGCTTTCACCGCAGACTCGCTTGTACGGATGACGTAATCAAGCACATTAGCGCGATGAATTCTGCCATTTTCTCCCGTTCCTGCAACAAGATGCAATTGCACATCGTGTTCGCGGGCCGCTTTTTTGGCCGCAGGCGTCGCCCTCACCTTGCCCGGCGCCGCAGTCTGCTCGTCCGTCGCTGCCGCTGCCGCCGGCGTCTGTCCCGCAGCCGCCGCTTGCGGTTCCGCTTCTCCAGATGCGCCCGCTGCCGGCGGATTATCCGGAGTCATCTCTCCCGCTTGGCCGATGTAACCGATCACTTCGTTGACCGGCACATCAGTGTCGGCTTCGTAATACCTTTTGAGCAAAATGCCGGAGACATAAGCTTCCACATCGATATTGATCTTATCGGTCAGCACTTCCAGCAGCGGTTCGCCGGCACTGATCGGCTCCCCGACCTCTTTAAACCAGCGGATGATCGTTCCTTTTTCCATCGTCATCCCCAGTTTGGGCATAAATACTTCCGTTGCCACGGCTTACCCCTCCCTTTTATGCTTTATTCAAGGTTTTCTTGACAGCGCGGATAATGTCTTCCACTTGAGGCACTGCGCTTTTTTCAAGCTGCGGGTTATAAGGGATAGGCACGGATATGCCGCCCAGGCGCTGAATCGGAGCATCAAGGTAATCAAAAGCTTCGCTTTCCGCGATCATGCTGGCAATCTCTCCGCCGAATCCGCCGCGTTTGACGGCTTCGTGTACGACGACCAGCCGGCCGGTTTTTTTGACGGAGCCGATAATCGTTTCTTCATCAAGCGGAACAAGCGTTCTCGGATCGACCACTTCGACGCTGATGCCTTCCTTCTGCAGCTCGACCGCCGCTTCCAGCGCCTTGTGCACCATGATCGAGGTAGCGACGACCGTCACGTCGGTGCCTTCCAGCTTGATGTCCGCTTTGCCCAGCGGGATCGTGTAAGGCGCTTCAGGCACGTTGCCTTTGGTCCGGTAAAGCAGTTTGTGCTCATAAAAAATGACCGGATTATCATCTTCGATCGCCGCCATCAGCAATCCCTTCACATCGTACGCCGTAGAAGGCTGCACCACTTTCAGTCCCGGGATGTGCGCCATCCACGCTTCCAAGCTTTGCGAATGCTGCGCCGCTGCGCCCGTTCCCGAACCGGCCGGCGTCCGCAGCACCATCGGCACCTTGCCTTTGCCGCCGTACATATATCGAATCTTCGCCGCCTGGTTAACGATCTGGTCGGTGGCGATCGTAATAAAATCGGAAAATTGCAGCTCCAGAATCGGACGCATGCCGGTCAGTGCGGCGCCTACCGCTGCGCCGGCGATCGCGGATTCGGAGATCGGCGTGTTGCGCACCCGTTCCGGACCAAACTGCTCGATCATCCCCCGGGTTACGCCAAATGCGCCTCCGTATACGCCGATGTCTTCGCCAAGAATAAACACATCATCGTTTTCCAGCATCTTCTGTGTCATCGCTTCGCGTACCGCTTCCAAATAAGTAATCTCTCTCATGATTCAGTCCTCCTAAGAACTTTGCTCTGCAAAGTTCACTTCGTAAGCATAAACTTTGAACTTTGCGGAATGAAGTCCGCATATTTAAGCAAAAACGTCTTCGTAAATGGTATCGATGGAAGGCATCGGGCTTTCTTCGGCAAACTTAACCGCATCTTCGATTTCCCGCTGCGCCGAAATTCTCAGTTCTTCCAGCGCGGCTTCGTCCGACAGGCCATTTTCAATCAAGTAACCTTTCAGCCGGTCAAGCGCGTCTCTGGTCGTTCTCCACTCCTGCTCTTCCTCGCGGGTTCGGTATTTTTTGCCGTCGCTTTTGGAGTGGCCTTTGTAGCGGTACGTCTTCGCTTCGATCAGTGTTGGCCCGTGGCCTTGGCGCGCTCTTTCCACCGCTTCGCTGGTGACGTTCAGCACCTCGATCAAATCATTGCCGTCAACCACTTTGCCCGGAATGCCGTAAGCGGCTGCCCGCTCGGCGAGATTTTCGATGTTGGTCATTTCTTTGACCGAACCCGACATGCCGTATTGGTTGTTTTCGCAGAAAAACACAACCGGAAGCCCCCATACCGACGCCAGATTGATCGATTCGTGGAAGCTGCCTTCGTTGGAGGCCCCGTCGCCGAAGAAGCAAACTACGACATAACCGAGATTTTTCATCTTCGAGGTAAGCGCCGCGCCAACCGCAATCGGAATGCCTCCGCCCACGATGCCGTTTGCGCCGAGGTTGCCCTTGTCGACGTCGGCGATGTGCATCGAGCCGCCCTTGCCTTTGCAGTAGCCCGTTTCACGGCCGAACAGCTCGGCCATCATGCCCTTGGCTTCGGCTCCCTTGGCGATGCAGTGGCCATGACCGCGGTGTGTGCTCGTAATCTTATCGCGGTCTTCCAGCACCGCGCATGCGCCGGCAGCCGTCGCTTCTTGGCCGACGCACAGGTGAGTCGTTCCATGAATCAAACCTTTGGCGAAAAATTCATCCACCTTCTCGTCAAAATACCGGATCACCCACATTTGACGGTATAACTCAACCAGTTTCTGTTCGGTAATCATAGGGGGCAGTTGCAAACTTTTAATCATTATCGCTTCCTCCGTTCTGGATCGCACTTCAGAGAATCTTTACATTTGTTCTAACTAGTTACATTTGTAAATATCATAATCATTCCCAAGATGTTCGTCAAGACAAAAAAATCCCCTTTCATCTCAGGAACTTATCATTCATGCAAATGAAAGGGGACGGTTCATGGTTACGAAAAAAAATACTTTCTGATCGCCTCGGCGACGCCATGCTCATTGTTGCTTGCGGTAACGGCGCGGGCAGCCGCTTTCGCCCTCTCGTTGCCGTTCCCCATGGCGATGCCCAGTCCGGCCCACTTCAGCATTTCCAAATCGTTGTCGTAATCGCCCATCGTGACGACATCCTGCACGGCAATCCCCGCGTCCGCGCACACTTTCTGCAGAGCGGTTTTCTTGTTTACGCCGGAGGCGTTAATGTCAAAACGGCGCTTGCCCGTACGGGTAATCTCCAGCTCCTTCCAGGTGCTGAATTCGGCGTACAACGCGTCGACAACTTCCGGGTTTTCGTTAATGACCGTAGACTTATACACCCGGTTGTCCGTGCCGGCCAAAAATGACGACAGCTGGCCGACAGGATTCACTTGAATATGATGCACCTGACCGCGGTAATTGTCTTCGGTCAGCTCTTTATTGGGATCTATAACTACATTGGCATAAGGCCATCTTTTATTCATATCGTTTAGTTCTTTAACAAACAAAATGTTATACCCGTAGAAGTGCACATAAGAGTCTGTCGTTTCAATATATTCCGCAATTTTCCGGGCGATCTGCGCCTCAATCGGCGTTCCATGCAGCTCGCTTCCCGTAATCGGATCCAAAATGACAGCCCCGTTCAGTGCAACGAGCGGAAAGTTCAAACCTAAATATTTGGCATGCAGCCAAACCGAAGCGGGGAATCTTCCCGTGGCGATGGTGACATGAACATCGTTAAACACCAGCTGCCGGATCGCTTCCAAAACCGGTCCCGTAATCGTTTTATTGTTGTCGAGCAACGTTCCATCCATATCCAAAGCCAACAGTTTGTACATCTCTATCGCACTCCATCTATTTAGTGTTACAGCGTAAAATTGCTTGTTATATTCGGAATATACACCGGTCTGCCAAACGCCTCGCTGGCCGTCTGCTTCATAAACTCAAAATTGCCGTCATGAGGCAAATGTGTCAGCACAAGCTTTTTGACATTCGCTTTCTTGGCAATCGTTCCCGCCTGTCCCGCATTCATATGGCCTTCGCCTGTCGTATGATGGCTTCCTTCACAAATCGTCGCTTCGCACAAGAACATATCCGCTTCCTTGGCAAAATCAATCAGCGACTCGCAATAAGACGTATCCGCAGAATAAGCAAACACTTTTCCTTTGTAGCTGATTTTCACCGCATAACAAGGAATGGTGTGCAGCACCGGAATAAACTCGATTTCCGCTCCGGCAATCGTGACCTTGCGCGATGCTTCGATCACATGAATGTCGGAATGCACGCCATGCAGCTTCTTCAGCATATCTTCGGGCTGATCCGGAGCGTAGATTTGCAGCCGCTCTTTCATTCGGCCGGTCCGCAGCGCGCCTACCGCCGCATACTGCAGAATGCCGATATCCGCCATATGGTCGTAATGCAGATGCGATAAAATAACGCCGGAGATGCTCTCCACATTTGTATAAAAAGGAAGCCGGCTCATGACGCCGCTGCCGCAATCGAGCAAAATGGTGCCTTCATCCGTCGTGATGAGGTAACCGGCCGTAGCGCCGCCCGCGGAAGGATATCCTCCCCAATAGCCTAAAATGGTCACTTGCATACTTCATCACCCCATACATGAATATTGTTGGCCCGAGCTTATTGATGCAGCCATACCCCTTGGCGAATCGTAACGCCGAGCTCGTCTTCCAACTCGTAATTGTGTTCTTCCGAAGCGTCGGTCACAACGGAAATTTTCTCGTTATGCAGCGTCAGCTGATATTCGATCCGGTCTCCCTGATACAGCTTGTTGACAATTTTCCCCTTCAGCGAAGACGTGCGGTCCAGCGTAATATGATGAGGTCTGACGGAAATAAAACCCGTCTCCCGGGACGATTCCACAGCCGCGATGTCCACCGTCGAGCCAAATATGCTCACTTTCATCTTCCCATCCGCCGCATTTCCCACTCTCGTACACGGCAGCACATTGGCCGAACCGATAAACTTGGCGACAAACGAGTCGGCCGGTTTATTGTAAATCTCTTGAGGACTGCCCACCTGAATGACGTTGCCGGCATTCATGACGATCACTTTATCGGACATCGTCATCGCTTCGATCTGGTCGTGGGTGACATTAACAATCGTAATGCCCATCTTGCGTTGAATTTCTTTGATTTCCACCCGCATCTGTTCTCTTAACGCAGCATCGAGATTCGACAGCGGTTCGTCAAGCAGCAGCAGGCGAGGCTCCATCACAAGCGCTCTGGCAAGTGCGACGCGCTGTTGCTGACCACCGGACAATTCGTGCGGAAAACGCGTTTCGTATTGCGCCAGATGAACGATGCGCAAAATTTCTTTGGTTTTCTCGGCAATGACCGATTTGCTCAGCTTTCTGAGCTTTAACGGATAAGCCACGTTGTCGAACACATTCATATGCGGCCACACCGCGTACGATTGGAACACCATGCCGATGCCGCGTTTTTCCGGAGGCAGAAATTTGGAAGAAGCCGTGTTGACAAGCTCATCTTCATCCAGCCGGATAATGCCGTCGGTCGGCTCGATGAAACCGGCGATCATGCGCAGCGTTGTTGTTTTGCCGCAGCCGGACGGTCCGACGATCGTCACGAATTCGTTGCGGTTGATCGTCACATTGACGTTGTTCACCGCCGTGCTGTCCTTATATTTTTTGGATACGTTTTTCAACACCAGTGTGCCCATAGCAGCCTCCCAAAAGCGTCTTCTAGTTTTTGATTACATTCCGATTTTCCCTTTGGTGACGAGCTTTAAGATCATATTGAGCGATACCACAAAAAGGATGAGTATGACCGCGAGCGCCGCAGTTAAAGCGATTTTGCCTTCCTCCTGCGCTGCAAATACGATGACGCCGATCGTTTCGTTATTCACCGACCACAACAGGGAAGACAGCGTAATTTCTCCCAAAGCCGGCATCATGACCAGGAAAAATGCCGCATAAAAACTTGGCCTCAGCAGCGGTAACATAATATCCCAGAACGCGCGCATTTGCGAAGCGCCGGAAATACGGCTCGCTTCCTCCAGCGAAGGATGTATTTGCGTCATCGCCCCGGTTATCGTCTGTAACCCTAAATTCATAAAACGCGCCAGGTAAGCGACGAGCAAAATCCAAAATGTATTATACAACTGCCAGCCAACAATCGGCAGCGGATTAACAAACGCCAAGATCATGGCCAAACCTACAATCGTACCGGGAACCGCATAAGGAATCGCAACCAGCGCTTCCACGATTCTCGAACCTTTCATTCTGATACGGATGACCATATAAGAGAGAATCAATCCGAACACCGCTATGGCAAAACCGGCGATCGCCGACAAGGAAATACTGTTGATCAGCGCCCGTTTGATCGACTCGATCTTAAACAAGGTCGCATAATTGCGGAAGGTCAAATTATCCCAACCCGTACCTGCTCCGATTGCTTTGATCAAAGAAGTGTAGATCGCTGCGCAAATCGGCGCAACCGTGGTCACAATAACGACCAACAGCATGAACAGATATACCGGTACAGTCCATTTGCCAAGGCTCATCTTTTCGCTGGACGGATGTTTACCGCTGACCACCATATATTTGCTTGATTTAATGATTTTCTGATACAATTGCAGACCGATCAAACCGATCACAGCGAGCAGCAGCGAATTGGCCGAGGCGATTTGCAAATGGTTCGGCTGATCGACATTCATGATCGTCTGGTAAATCTGCGAAGTCATCAAGGTAATATGTTTGGGCGCTCCGAGTACGGAAGGAATCCCGAAATCCGCCAGCAAATTCATGAACAGCAGCAGCATACCGCCTAGAATGGCCGGCGTAATCAGCGGAAGCGTAATGTCCTTCATCGTGCGCAGCGTGCTTGCTCCCGATATTCTCCCCGCTTCTTCCACAGACGCGTCGATTTTCTGGATCGCCGGCAATACAACGATATAAGGAATTGTGTATCCATAGATCGACATCACAAAAATCATGCCGCCCATGCTGTAAATGTCAATCAGGGGCTCCGTCATATGAAACCAGTCCATGTACAGATTGTTGATCAAGCCGACCGGGCCAAGCAAATAAGTCCACGATATGGCGCCGACAAACGGAGGAATCAGATACGGTGTAGCAATCAGCGTCTGCCATACTCTTTTGCCCGGAATTTTCGTTCTGGCAACGATCCATGCCAGCAGCACTCCGAGAATCGTTGCAAAGCACGTTGCAGGGATGACGACTTTCAAGCTGTTAAACATGCTTGTATATATTGCCGGAGTCTGAAACAACAGCACGTAGTTGGATAATGTAAATCCGCTATCCGCTTTGAAGCTGTTGATCAGCAATACCAAACACGGATAAAACACGGTGAAGCCGAGAAGAGCGAACGTTCCCCACCATACTAGGTGGGGGCCGATCGACAGATCTAGCTTGCGGGCCGGACGGTTAGAGTTGCTTAACTCAGTCGGCTTGCCAATCATTCAACCAAATCCTTCCTGTCGAGTAGTACTATTTTGCATCAGCGAACGTTTCCAGGAACTTCTTCTTGATGCTGTCTCTATTTTTGCTTATGAAATCCATGTCCAGCGGGAACACTTTGATCGTATCCAATTTAGGCGAACCTTCCGGGCTGCCTACATCGGTCTTAACCGGAATATAACCCTGTTTAACGAAGAACTTCTGTCCGTCCTGAGACAACAAGTAGTCAACCAGCTTCTGGGCAGGCTCTTTGTTGGCCGAATCGTTGATGATGCCAACCGGAGTCGGAATAAGCACGGCGCCTTCGCTTGGCCATGCGATATCTACAGGAGAGCCGGAATTTTTCGCGTTGCGCACCATAAAGTCAACAACGGATACGCCGTAATATTCTCCGGAAGACAGCTTGCTCGCCAGATTGCCGTTGGACTGTTCGAATTTTACCCCATTGTTTTTCAAGGTATTGAAATAATCCCAGCCCAGGCCTTTATCGTTCACGAAAGTCGCAAGCGTCTGGAATGCGGCTCCCGAGTAGTTCGGGTTGGCGATTGCAACCTTGCCTTTAAAGTCGGCACCGGCAAGATCTTTCCAGGATGTTGGCGCTTTCTTTATTTTCGCGGTATTGTAACCGATTACGTTAAAGATTTGACGAACCTCGTAGTATTTTCCATCTTCATAGGCGTAACGTTTATCCAAATTTTTCGCTTCGGGAGAATCGTATTTCAGAAGCAGATTGTTTTTGGCCAGCGTGGAGAAATAATCGACGTCCGCAAACCAGATCACATCGGCTTGGATTTTTCCCGCTGTTTTCTCGGCTTCCATCTTGGAGATGACATCGCCGGTTCCCGATCTGAAGATTTTTACATCGACTTTCGGATTTTTCTTCTTGAAGTCGGCGATCATGTCGTTAACCAAGTCCTGAGCTTCTGAAGTGTACAGGTTAATCGTTCCAGCCACTTCTTTTTTCTCTTCAGGTTTAGCTCCGGACTGCGCGCCGGCATTGCTCTGTGCGCCTTGGCCGCCGCTCTGGGAATTTGCCGCCGGTGCCGGAGTGCTGGAGCCGCATGCGCTGGCAACCATGGTCATAGCGAGCGCTAACATAACTACTGCTGTTTTTTTCATTACATTCACCCTTTTTCTGATATTTGGCATCTTCTTTCGTTCGCTGACTTCACCTGGTGGGAAAGAACGTTACTAACATAACATGCTGCAGCTGCAAAATGAAGCTCACATCACCCCCCTAAGCCAAGTTTAGAAGTTATCAGGCTCACTTTCTTGCCGTTGATGTTGGATTCAATCTTTCGAACGCTGCCAACCTGCTGCATGTAGCGGAAGTAATGCTCCAGCATCGTGTCGTCGATTTCGCTGATCCAGCATATGACAACCTTGCATTTCTCGCCGTCCACTTCTTCTTCGGCAATACGCACTTTCCTCACTCTAATACCTGTCGATTCCATATCGGAAACGGCTTTACCCGTCTGTCCGTCCCCTGCGTCCAGGATCAGCTTGATTGTTTTGCTCTGTTTCATTCCGAACCATTGCTCCGCTTTATTTAATAAAAACAGGCAGATCAGAACAAAGAAAGCTCCGACTAATGCGCCTTTGTAAAATCCGGCCCCTACCGCAAGGCCAATGCCTGCGGTAACCCAAAGCGATGCGGCCGTCGTCAGGCCGGAGATGGAAGTGCCGTTGCGGATGATGGTGCCGGCGCCGAGAAAGCCGATGCCGCTGATTACCTGCGCTGCGAGCCGGGAAGGATCGACCCGCACGTTAAGCTCATTGACAAAATCAGAGAAGCCGTGGACGGACAAAAGCATGATTAAGGCGGAACCGATGCATACAAGCGTATGTGTGCGAAATCCGGCGCTATGATTGTGCAGCTCGCGTTCCAACCCGATAAGTCCGCCAAGGATGACCGCCAAAAACAATCTCAATGTGATATGCCAGAAGTCAATAGTCCAAACCGAGCTCATGTCCATGACACTGTTCCCGAGCTTATCGGGATGCCCCGGAAGCAAGCAGCTGTTCCATCATCATTTCGCGCAGCCGTAAAATCATGTTGCTTTCCACGATTTCAATATCGTCAAACGTGATTAATTGATCCTGCGCCACTTCGCGTTTCAAACGAATATTAGGTCCGATCAAGCCAAGCGGAAGCGCGCCGGTCTTGCGTTGATCCTCTGCCGTCATAATGCGGCCATAAGCGGTAAAGCAGCCGATACCGTCAAGCACATCACCCGGTTTCAGCGTTTTCTTGGCGACGGATACCGTCTCGGCTACCAATCCGGCATAAGGCGCAATGGTTGCTTCCTTGTGGAAGTAAGCCTTTGCAATGGAAAGCGGGGTTTCGAGACTGGTCAGATGGAAAGGACGGAATAACACGTAATTAGGTCCATCGCCCATCTTCAAATATTTCAGTTCCTCATGAACTTCTTTTTTGTCCGAGCTAATGATCGCGAATACTCCGGGTGCAACGCCGTTGACATATTCTACAACCCGCTTGCGGTTCAAAATACCGCCGTCCTGCTTCAGCTTAAGCAGCCCCGGCAGCTCCTGTACCGTCGCTTTGATACCGTGCATGCCTTGCACATCCGGCACAAATCCTGTCGCATTCGCTACCGCCGTCATCTCCACCATCGTTTTGGTTCCGTCCTGGAAGGAGGCAAGCATTTTCGGGCTGGCGCCTTTTTGCTTAGCTTCTTCGGCCGCCGTATCCGGATTCGCATGCACGTTAAGCGGGTTGTTTTTACCTTTGCCGAGCGCTACGATTTCAAAACCGATCGCGTCCGCGAAATCGTATAACTCCATGATCGCTCCAGGTTCGTCGCCGGCGGAACCGGTATACACAACACCCGCAGCTTCGGCCATTTTCTTAAGCAGTGGACCGACCGTTACGTCCGTTTCCACATTCAGCATAACGATATGTTTTTTGTTAACAATGGCATTCCAGGCGATTTTGGCGCCAATATTCGTAATGCCCGTTGCATCGACGATCACGTCTACCTGATCCAAATGCGGGACCATTTCGGCGTCGCTAGTCGCTACGACATAACCTGCAGCTATCGCTTTCTCCGCGATATCGCGGTCGTTTGTTTCTTTAATTTGCGAAGGATCAACGCCCGCTTTTGTATACGCTTTCTTGATATTGTCGGTAAACAAATCGGCGGTAATGACCACTCTCATCCCCAACATCGCTTCGATCTGCGAGATCATTCCCCTGCCCATTTGCCCGGCCCCGATTAATCCCACACGGATATATCCGCCATTTCTATGCAATTCGGCCAATTTTCGATTTAGTCCCAGCATGCTCATCTCTCCTTGTACGTTGTAGCTCTCAGTGGTCCTGTTTGTATCTTTTACAAACGTTCCTTACAGTTACAATTGTAATTTGGAGTTCCCAACATGTCAACACAAAAAAAAGGCTGTCGCCGGTGTACACCGATGGCAGCCTTAATATAGCAGCAAAATAGCTCTTATCAGACAACGACAAATAAACCTTCTGACTGAACCTGGCTGCTAGGAAAACGGGGCTGGTTGCGACAACGGCTTACATCTTATGCTCGTCGATGTATCGTTTCATGGTCCTGGCTTCTTTATACACACGGAAGGGCTTGCTTAACATCCGTATTGGCAGCGATTTCAAGAACAAAGTGAGGTCCGCTTTATACTCTTTGGACATACGTGTCGGCTTGGAAATAATCCGCTCCAATATTTCGTGATACAGCTCTTCTTTGACATTAATCGAGATGACATGCAAGTGGTGGCACGCCTGGCATTCGATTTTCGACAGCTTGTTATTGATATAAACAATCGTGTGCACGGTTTCACCGCGGCAGGGCAGACAGTAAAGCTCAGCCTCCATTTTTTTCTCTTCCACTTGTACTCCTCCACTCCTCAGTATATAATACATGAAAAAATGGAAAAAAACCTAACACGTATCTACTATCCCATTATACCAACGGATTTCAATTGCGGGTAGCTTTTTGCCATGATAAAAATAAGCCAAAACAATGGAGCTTGTTTTGGCTTATATGCATTCGGTTTTAGTGCTTCCTGCCGGGAATTTTGCCGGTTTCTTCGTAGACCTTTACGATATGGTCGATTTCTTTCTTGAGTTCACCGACAAGCTCCGCTTCGGGTACTTTGCGGATCATTTCTCCATAGCGGAACAGCATTCCTTCGCCTCTTGCTCCTGCGATACCGATGTCCGCTTCCCGGGCTTCGCCCGGACCGTTGACCGCGCAGCCAAGCACAGATACCTTGATCGGCACCTTGAGTTTGGAGATATATTCTTCGATTTCATTGGCAACGGAGAACAAATCAATATCCAGACGGCCGCAAGTCGGACAAGAAATCAAAGTAGCCGCATTCGTAATCAGACCAAACGATTTCAACAACTCACGAGCCACTTTAATTTCCTCGACAGGATCGGCGCTGAGGCTGATACGAATCGTCGAACCCAGACCCATGGACAGCAGCGTGCCCAGACCCGCCGCGCTTTTTACGGCGCCCGAGAAAGCAGTCCCCGCCTCGGTAATCCCGAGATGGAGCGGATAACGGAATGTTTCCGCGGCTTGCTTATAGGCGGAAATCGCCATAGGCACGTCCGACGCTTTAAGCGACACAATGATATTGTGGAAATCCAGCTCTTCCAAAATCCGAATATGATACAATGCGCTTTCCACCATTGCTTCCGGCGTCGGATAGCCGTATTTCTCCAGCAAATGGCTTTCGAGCGAACCTGCATTCACACCGATACGAATCGGGATATCTCGTTCCTTGCACGCTTTGACAACAGCCTCGACCTTTTCGCGCCGGCCGATGTTGCCGGGATTTATGCGCACTTTATCTATCCCATTTTCGATAGCCGCCAAAGCAAGACGGTAGTCAAAATGGATATCGGCCACAAGGGGAATGGATATTTGCTTCTTGATGTCTTTGATCGCCGCCGCTGCTTCCTTGTTGTTGACGGTAACCCGGACGATTTGGCAACCCGCATCCTCCAGACGGTGAATCTCCTCTACAGTCGCTTTTACATCGGCAGTTTTGGTCGTACACATGCTCTGAATAATGACATCGTTGCTGCCGCCGATGGTTAAGTTTCCTACTTTGACAGGTATCGTTTCCGACCGATGGAACATATAATTGCTCTCTCTCCCATGACACCAAACATCCTCCGCTCCCCATGCGGCATGCCGACGTAAGAAGCGGAGGTTGTTATGTTCAGTGATATATATTTAGCGAGGAAAAATTACGCACTTTCCTCTTTTTTCTTCGACGTCTGTCCTTCCTTATGCGTCAATGTCGGAGCGATTTTGTCCGCAACAACTTCCTGCGTAATGACGCAGCTATTGACATCCGTACGCGACGGCGCTTCAAACATCACCTCAAGCATGATGCTTTCGATGATCGCTCTCAAGCCACGCGCGCCCGTATTCCGTTTGATCGCTTCTTTAGCGATCGCATCAAGCGCATCCGGCGAGAACTCAAGCGCAACGCTATCCATGTCGAGCATCTTCTGATACTGCTTGACAAGGGCGTTCTTCGGTTCGGTGAGAATGCGGACCAATGCGGCTTCGTCGAGCGGCTCCAAGGTCGAAATAACCGGCAAACGGCCGACAAATTCAGGGATAAGCCCGAATTTGAGCAGGTCCTCCGGCAATACCAACGACAAATATTCGCCCGGTTTCAGATCGGTTTTGATGCCGTCCGTACCGAAACCAATGACCTTTTTACCGATCCGGCGTTTAATAATTTGCTCCAATCCATCAAATGCGCCACCGCAAATGAACAGGATATTCGTTGTATCGATTTGGATGAATTCCTGATGCGGGTGCTTGCGTCCGCCTTGCGGAGGAACGGAAGCCACTGTGCCTTCCAAAATTTTAAGCAGCGCTTGCTGCACGCCTTCGCCGGAAACGTCGCGGGTAATCGACGGGTTCTCCGACTTGCGTGCCACCTTATCGATTTCGTCAATGTAAATAATGCCGCGTTCCGCTTTTTCCACATCATAATCTGCCGCTTGAATCAGCTTAAGCAGAATATTTTCCACATCTTCGCCGACATAACCGGCTTCCGTCAGCGAAGTCGCATCGGCGATCGCAAACGGCACGTTCAAAATTTTGGCAAGCGTCTGCGCAAGCAGCGTTTTACCGCTGCCCGTAGGACCGACAAGCACGATGT
The DNA here is from genome assembly GCF_004307995.1 of Paenibacillus thalictri. GTDB lineage: Bacteria > Bacillota > Bacilli > Paenibacillales > NBRC-103111 > Paenibacillus_AF > Paenibacillus_AF thalictri. The sequence goes on from NZ_SIRE01000002.1 coordinate 259,730, forward strand.
TGCTCTTCTGAAGCTCAACATCCTCCAGCTTGTTCTGCGAGTTGATCCGCTTGTAATGGTTATACACCGCTACTGCCAAAGATTTCTTAGCATGCTCTTGGCCGATGACGTATTGATCCAAAATATTGCGGATTTCCTTAGGTTTCGGAACGTCCTTCAGATCGAGCTCTTCCTCATGTCCAAGCTCCTCCTCGACAATTTCCGTGCACAGCTCGATGCACTCATCACAAATGTATACGCCTGGTCCGGCAACGAGCTTGCGAACCTGATCCTGCGATTTGCCGCAGAAGGAACATTTCAATTGGCCTTTTTCATCGTTAAACTTAAACATGGGATCACTCCTTCTTAAGTCAACTCGTTGCGGGTAATCACCGCGTCAATCAGGCCGTACTCCTTGGCCTCTTCCGCGCTCATAAAGTTATCGCGGTCGGTATCCCGTTCGATTTTTTCCAGCGGTTGGCCGGTACGTTCGACATAGATTTGATTCAGCTTATTTTTGGTCTTAACAATCCAGTCCGCATGGATTTTGATGTCGGTGGCTTGGCCTCTGACACCACCCAGCGGTTGATGAATCATAACTTCGCTGTTAGGAAGGGCAAAACGTTTCCCCTTCGCTCCTGCAGTGAGCAATAAGGACCCCATGCTCGCAGCCATACCGACGCAAATCGTCGATACATCCGGCTTAATAAACTGCATCGTGTCAAAAATCCCCATGCCGGCTGTAACCGAGCCGCCCGGCGAGTTGATGTACAGATGTATATCTTTCTCCGAATCCTGTGCGGATAAGAAGAGAAGCTGCGCAATAACCAGGTTGGCAACATCGTCATCGATGGCACTCCCGATAAAGATGATTCGATCCTTCAAGAGCCGCGAATAGATGTCGTAAGATCGCTCTCCTCGGCCTTCCTGCTCGACTACCATTGGTATCAGACTCATTGTTTCCAACCCCTTTGCGATAAAATTGAGATACCTTTACGGCATCATTTTTATTGTAGCATGTTTAACCTCTATTGTCATTTCGGTCAAGCGTATGTATGTACGACCTGTAAATCATAGCATTTACAGGAATTCCGCGGTCAACGCACGGATATGGACACCGAGCCCTTATTAAAGGGTAAAACAAAGGCACGCCGAACATGCCACGTGCCTGTAGATGTTTTTTTAAGATGTGTTAAGCTACGGTTGCAACTTTCTTGCTGTTGTCAACAAGGAATTGAGTTGCTTTTCTTGTAACCAGATCAACTCTGAGGCTTTCCAGGTTGCCGTTAGCTGCAAGAATGCGCTCCAATTCTTCAGCGGAACGGTTGTATGCCGGCGCCATAGCTTCAAGCTCCGACTTAAGCTCTTCGTCAGAAACTTCGATATTCTCGGCTTTTGCCACCGCTTCAAGAACCAGGTTGTTGCGAACGCGTTTCTCAGCGTCTTCACGCCAGCCCGCTTTCAAAACGTCAGCTGTTTGACCCGTGAATTGATAGTACATGTCAAGGCTGAGGCCTTGCATACGCAAGCGGTTCTCATATTCCTTCAGCATTTGATCGGCTTCATCTTCGATCATGACCGGAGGAATTTCAATGGTTGCAGCCGCGGATACTTTCTCCAATACAGCGCTTTGCAGCTTGCCTTGCGCTTCGGAATTTTTACGTTCCTGAAGTTTGCTTTCAAGATCTTTCTTGAATTCTTCCAGCGTTTCGAATTCACTGACGTCCATCGCAAACTCGTCGTCCAGGGCAGGCAGATTTTTACGTTTGATGTCATGCAAAGTAACTTTGAACACAGCAGCTTTGCCTTTCAAATTCTCGGCATGGTACTCTTCCGGGAAAGTGACGTTAACGTCTTTTTGCTCGCCTTTTTTCAAACCGACAACTTGCTCTTCAAAGCCTGGAATAAACGAACCGGAACCCAGTTCCAGGGAATACTTCTCGGCAGTACCGCCTTCAAACGCTTCGCCGTCGACGAAACCTTCGAAATCGATGGATACCACGTCGCCGTTTTGCGCAGCTTCGTCGCCTTCCACAGGAATCAATTCGGCATGACGCTGCTGCAGACGGGAAAGTTCCTCGTCGATTTCTTCGGCCGTTACTTTGGCTTCCTCTTCAGCAACTTCAATGCCTTTATATTCACCAAGCTCAACTTCCGGCTTAACGGTTACTTTAGCTTTGAATTTCAGCGTCTGGCCTTTAGCGAATTGCTCTACGTCCACTTCCGGACGATCAACCGGGAAGATCCCTGCTTCGTTCACAGCTTCGATATAAGACTCAGGAACGATGATGTCAAGCGCTTCTTGATACAAACTTTCCACACCAAATCTTGCTTCAAAAATTGCCCGAGGCACTTTGCCTTTGCGGAAACCCGGTACGTTCACCTTTGCGGATACTTTCTTAAAGGCTTTGTCCAGGGCAGTGGCCACTTGTTCCGCTTCTACCTCAATATCAAGAACGCCAACGTTCTTCTCTATCTTTTCCCAGCTTGCTTTCATTTTATGCTTTCCCCTCCAAAAATTGTCCGTAACTTTTTCACGTTCAGGCAGCCGGATTATTATTAAGGTTGTCCAGATGCCAATATAACCATTCCATTATAACATAAAAGATTTCGTTTTCAAGCTAGTAGTCAACCTGACGGTACGTGGTCCCGTATTCTTAACGCAATTACATGCCCGCAGGTCCAATCAATCGCATATACTGCTTCATTACCCGGTAGGTCTGCTCCCAATAAAAAGCCATGTCGCTTGTTATCCCGTAAAGCTCGAGAATCTCCTCTTTGCTGCCGCTCGCCGTCATCGCCTCCTGCAGCGTTAGATGAAGCGCCGCAGCCCAAATATCCGCCATCTCGGGCTCATGTTTCAATAATTGCCGATAGATGGATGTCCCATACGCAAAAGCTAAAAACTCATGCCACGTTTCTTCGGCAAAATAAACCAAAGTGGGTTGAGTCACTTCGCTTATTTTCTGGATCCGCTGCACAATTTCGAGCGTTTGCGACGGAAATTCGTCAATATTCGCGGGTGTCTCGGCAATTTCGAGCACGACGGTTTCGTTCCATTTCTCCAGCTCGATCGGGCCGCTGACACCTCGCCTTTTCAACACCTGTAGCCCTTTAAATTGAATGGCCGGGTGCATCTCCTCCGTTGTCAGCCAGCGGATGATGACATCGTCAATCCGCGGATGATTCAGATAAACGAGCTGTTCCAGCGCCATGACCTGCTTATCCGGGGAATCCGACCGTTCCAGCGAAAGCAGCAGTTTTTCCGCGTACAAGCCGTCCGTCTCCGTTTTTTGCTGCACCGACAAATGTAGCAGATCCGACTCGCTAAGCTCCGGCTCATCTTGCTCTTCCTGATCGTATGCCCCTTCCGGATGCACCATTTCCAGCCAATTCAGCAAAGCGAGCCATTCCTGCGACGTCTCTGAACTGCCGCTTTGACATTGCAGCAAAAACCGGAGCACCCGCATCGCTTCGCGATATTTCTCGGCCTCCAGCAGCCGCGTAATTTCCACTTGGTAATATTCGATCGTTTTCGGAAACAAAATGATCTTGTCGTTCTGCGTTTCGCCCATGTTCCACCTCCTCCTCTTAAAGGCAGCAAAGCTTTGAAGCAAGTGTACCCGAATCTGCCATGGAAATCAAAGGGACCCCCGTATATTCTAGGAGGTCCCTGCTTTTGACACCCAAACTATTTGGTAATTTTCATAGCCGCTTGAATCAGCTTCGCTCTTGTTTGCGGATCACGATGAATATTCGCATACATCGTATCGATCACTTCTTTATTGTTGACATAATCCGATTGATCCTTAATCATTTCATGCGACCACTCAATCAGAGCGTTTTCCGCCGCGCTGAGTTCGTTCAGAGCCGTATGCAGACCGGTTTGCTCAAGCAGCTCTTCGACCTTCTCCTGCGTCGGCGTCCCAAGCAGCTTTACGGTAGCAAGCTTTTTCTCGAAATCCTTATTGCTTTTATCAAAGCGATCCTTGGCCAGTTTATAGTCGTTTTGTTGTTTGGAGAATAAGATAAATTTAGGCATGTTATCGACCACCTTATGACGAGTTTATATTTGCTCTGCCAGCCAAAGTAAATGCAGAGCCAGCGCTCCTGCGTAGACGAGGCAGGCCAGTTGGTAAAACGGCTTGACTACGCGTGACTGCGCCACTTTGGGGACAACCCAAAGCACCGCAACAGACAGCGATAGCTTGACCAGATAAAACCAGTGGATGCCGCTGTGATACAGCATATTCATCAGCGGGTTCAGTTCGGTGACCAGTTGCAGCCGCAAGCCCGCATCGGTTAGCACGGTATCCGCCGCATTCGCCGCAAACAGGAACACCATGGCGTAACGTAGATCGCGCATGAAGCCATTCCCTCTTTAAATTACCGTCTTAAAAGTTAGAATGGTATAATTCGCCGATTTCTATACACCGTAACCGTAGTTTATAGGGAAAACCAGGTTTTGTCTATCCCTTCCTTAAGCGGGACAGACATTTTATCATCTTTGCACGCATAACCTTAATCATCGTATCAAGGTTTTGCGGGTGCGTGCTGCTCTTACCCCTTCAAGAAAGGATGAAGATTATGTGCGGGATAACCGGATGGATTGATTGGCACAAAGATTTAACACGTTTTCCGTCCGTCTTGGAAAATATGACATGCACCTTAGCCCAGCGCGGACCCGATGCTTCCGGCACCTGGATAACGCAGCACTGCGCTTTGGGCCATCGGCGCCTGAGCGTGATGGATCCGGCGAACGGCGCGCAGCCGATGATCCGCAAGCAAGGAGACACCACATTTACTATTGTATACAACGGCGAAATATACAACGCACTGGAGCTGCGCAAGGAACTGGAGCTGCGCGGGCGCGTATTCACCACGACCTGCGACACCGAGGTGCTGCTCACGGCATATATGGAATGGGGCCGTGCCTGCGTCGAGCGGTTAAACGGCATCTTCGCATTTGGCATCTGGAACTCGGAGGAGCAATCGCTGTTCCTCGTCCGGGACCGCCTGGGAGTCAAGCCGCTTTTTTATACGTATTCGGAAGGCCGGCTTATTTTCGGGTCGGAGCCCAAATCGATCCTCGCCCATCCCGACGTTCAGCCGCAAATCAGCGGCGAGGGACTTGCCGAGATTTTCGCCGTAGGCCCTGCGAGAACGCCCGGACATGGCGTCTACCGCAACTTAAACGAGCTGAAGCCCGGCCACTGCGCTTTGATGGACCGCAACGGCTTTAACATCCGCGCTTATTGGAAGCTGGAAAGCAAGGAACATACGGACGACCTTGAAACGACCGCCCAAAAGGTTCGCGAGTTATTGATCGATACGGTAAGACGGCAGCTGATCTCCGACGTGCCGATCTGCACCCTCTTATCGGGCGGGCTGGATTCCAGCGCGCTGACCGCTATCGCCGCAAGTTATTATCAAGAAACCGGGCAAGGCCCGCTTCATACCCATTCCGTCGATTATGTCGACAACGACAAGCATTTTAAGGAAAACGCCTTTCAGCCCAACTCCGACGCTCCGTGGATCAAACGTATGACCGAGCATCTCGGCACGGTGCACCACTATAGCTTTTTTGATACTCCCGAGCTTGTCGATTCCTTGAAGCCTGCCACGCTTGCGCGGGATTTGCCCGGCATGGCCGACGTCGACGGATCGCTTTATTTGTTTTGCCGCGAAATTAAGAAGAAAGCGACTGTGGCGATCTCGGGCGAAGCGGCCGACGAAGTGTTCGGCGGTTATCCGTGGTTTCACCGGGAGGATGCGCTGAACGCAGGTACGTTCCCCTGGTCGCTTTTCCTAAAGGACCGGGTTAGTCTGCTGTCCCCGGAGCTTGCGGACTGGGTGAAGCCGGAGCAATATGTACAGGACCGGTACCAGCAAGCGCTGAACGAAGTCCCCCGACTGGCCGGCGAAAACGCGCAGCAAAACCGGATGCGGGAAATGTCCTACCTAAACATCACCCGTTTCATGCCAACGCTGCTGGACCGCAAGGACCGGATGAGCATGGCGGTTGGTCTGGAAGTGCGCGTCCCCTTCTGCGACCATCGTTTGGTCGAATATGTATGGAACATCCCGTGGGAGATGAAGACGGCGGGCGACAGGGAGAAGGGCATTTTGCGGCGCGCCTTAAAAGGCTTGCTGCCGGAAGACGTCTTGACCCGCAAAAAAAGCCCATATCCGAAAACCCACAATCCCGAATATACGGCAGCGGTAAAAAAGCAAGTGCTGGACATCTTGGACGATTCGTCGTCGCCGCTCCTGCAGTTCATCAAAGTCGATAAAATCCGCGAGCTCGCAAGCGAAGATAACAATCAGTTCAACTTGCCGTGGTTCGGCCAGTTGATGACAGGCCCGCAAATGTTCGCTTATTTGTACCAAGTCGATACATGGCTGCGGACTTACAAGGTTGCCATTCGCTAATCGGATAAAAGAAACCGGCCCGAATTCCGCGGAAGCTGCCAAGCTGCGGAATCCGGGCTTTGCTATGGTTGGTTTTATGCATGCGAACGTCATGTCTGCTCCAGTGCTAACGGACTGGTGCGCGAACGCCATGCTCTAATGCTGATGGACAGGTGCGCGAACGCCATGCTCCAGTGCTAACGGACTGGTGCGCGAACGCCATGCTCCAACTCTAACGGACAGGTGCGCGAACGCCACGCTCCAACTCTAACGGACTGGTGCGCGAACGCCATGCTCCAGTGCTAACGGACTGGTGCGCGAACGCCATGCTCCAACTCTAACGGACTGGTGCGCCTTTATTTGGCCAAAAATTCGAGGTTTTCCTTTTTAAAGGACAGGTGCGCCTTTATTTGCCCAAAAATGTCGGGGAAACCGCGATGGCAAGACGAATAAGAGCGATGGCGTCCGTTACATGGAGCAAACCTCAGATTTTGTGTAGATTGCAGCGCTGGTGTCCGTTAGAGAGGAGCTTCTCCAAAATCGACTTCTTAACCTGACAACATCGGGAGCGCACCTGGGCACCTCCGCACCAAACCGCTCCAATTCCTGCCGCACAAGCCGCCCTAAGTCGGTCCGTTTGATTAAGGAAGCTGCGTCCACAGCGACCGGATCGCTTTGCCCCGGTGGCTGTATTCGTTTTTTTCATCGACGCTCAGTTCGGCCATGGTTTTGCCAAGCTCCGGAATATAAAACAAAGGATCGTAACCAAAGCCGCCAGCCCCCTGCGGAGCCGGAAGGATTTCACCCGGACACGCCTCCTCTGCGGAAGCGACGGTATGGCCATGCTCGTCGACGAGCACCAACGCGCATACGAAGCGGGCTGCACTCAGTGCACCCGATGCGAAGGCGTCCTCCCCTTCCAGAGCGGGCAGTGCCGCCAGCTCGTCCAGCAGCTTGCGGTTATTGTCCGAATCGCTTGCACCCGGCCCTGCATATCTGGCGGAATATACGCCCGGATCGCCGCCCAGCCGGTCTACGCATAAGCCGGAGTCGTCTGCTAAGACGGGTAGCTTCAATACCTTTGCAATCACGGTGGCTTTAATCAGCGCATTGGCCGCAAAGGTATCGCCATCTTCCACAATGTCCGGCATGTCGTTAAAATCGGCCAAACTTTTCACCGCATAACCCTTTTGTTGAAAAAGCGCGGCAAATTCCTTCACTTTGCCTTGGTTTCTTGTAGCAATCACCAGCTCTTTATTTGTCAGCATGAGCCAAGTTCCCGATGAGGCCGGCAATAGGGCCCAACGCCTCTCGTTGAACTTCAATCAGGCCAAGAATGCCTTCTTCCGCAAGGCGAAGCAGTTCGTCCAGCTCCTGGCGGGAGAACGGAGAATCTTCCCCGGTGCCCTGCACTTCCACAAATTTGCCGTTCCCGGTCATCACCACATTCATATCGACTTTGGCCTGCGAGTCCTCTTCATAATTGAGATCGAGGCAAGGAGTGCCTTGAACGACGCCAACGCTGATCGCGCCAAGAAAGTCGGTGATCGGAAATTTGGCCAGCTTCCGTTCTCTCGCAACTTTGTCCAGAGCCATCGCCATAGCAACAAACGCGCCGGTAATCGATGTCGTTCTTGTTCCCCCGTCAGCCTGAATGACATCGCAGTCCAGCGTAATCGAACGTTCGCCCAGCACCTCCAGATCCACAACGGAGCGCAGCGCTCTGCCGATCAAACGCTGAATTTCCATCGTTCTTCCTCCCAGCTTGCCTTTGGCCGCTTCCCGCTGGTTGCGCACTTGCGTCGCCCGGGGAAGCATGGAATATTCTGCAGTCACCCAGCCCTTGCCTTGTCCCTTCATAAAAGGAGGCACTCTGTCTTCAACCGTAGCGGTGCAAATCACTTTGGTATCGCCCACCTCGATCAGCACAGAGCCCTCCGCGTGCTTGTTGTAATGGGTCGTAATCTTAATTGGCCGCGGCTCATTTGTTTGTCTGCCGTCGCTTCTTTTCATGCCGTTCCTCCTAAAAGCTTTACGAAGTAAAGCTGGCTTCGTAAGCATTTGCTGAGCTTTACGAAGTAAAGCTGGCTTCGTAAGCTTCTGCTTGGTTAAGTTTTATTCTGCAAATTTGCGGAATTTGCAGTTTTTCCGTGATGACTTCACGGATATAAGCGCTGCTTATATTGTATACGAAAAAAACAGCGGGAGCAAAAAGCTCCCGCCGCTCGTTACATTTTGATCTGATTCAAATTGCTGGGACGGCTCACCGGCTTAGCGTAGCTCTGATTGTCGGTCGTGCTCACCTTCATATCCCCATTGACCATAACCTGCACTTTCGTCTGCAACCCGGCGTTTTCCGTCAGCGACAGCACCACAGCCTTCAGCCCTTCCGCAGGAGCTTTCTTGTCGGGGCCAAGCAGCTTATCGGAGAAGTTCACGGTAATCAGGTCGTCAGCCTGCTTTAATTGAAGCACCTCCGCCCCGGAGGCAAATACGGCGGCAAGACCTTTCTTGGCGTCTGGGCCGGCTATCAGCTGGTCGACGACCGCTTGAGCGATATTGTCCGTCCGTTTGACAAGCCGGGTAACGGGAACGTAATACTGGTAGTTGTTTTTGCCCTGGCTGAGGAAGTACAGTGTGACCGGAGTCGATTGCCCGTACTCCACGCTTTCCGGTTTCTCTATGTTAATGCCCATAGTGCGGCCGAGCGGCTCGTCAAGCGGCGTACCGTTCACCGGCATTTCTTTCAGCGCCTTGCCTTCCACCCATAGCTGAACCTTCTCTACGGAAGGAAACCCGGTCATCGTCCAGGTGATCGCTTCTAATATTTTCCGTTCATCCTGCAGATTGTAGTCGGTGAACCGTTTGGAAAAATCGACGATCGCCAGCTTTTTATCCTTCATGATATTAATCGCCTTGATTTCCGTTCCTTGCGGGATCAATTCGGTGAAGCCTGCCGGGAGCGACTTGCCGCCCGGTCCTCCGTCGACCATGTACTCCAGCGCTTTCTTGGCGACGGATTCCGTCTTGGGCAAATCAATGGTCACCGGTGCGACAAACCCCTTGTCGTCTTTGGCGTAAATCGTCACCTGCATCATGCTGAAGGGACTTGTACTGGCAGGGACAGCTTGTACGCCGGCAGCGGTGTCCGCACCGGTCGGCGGAGGATCGATCGACGGCTTCCCGCTTTTACTGCCCGGCCAAGAACATCCTGACGCCACCAGCACAACCATTCCCGTTACCGCAGCCCATCGCACCCATTTGAATGGTTTTCTCATGTTTGTTCCTCCTCGTAACATTTTTGGCCAGCCGAAGCTGGCTTCGTAAGCCGTCTGCTCAAGTGAATGCGCCGGCCAAAACGGACCCTGTCAGCATCTTCCTTGTTTGGTGGAACCCAAGCCGGCTTCGCAAGATGTGCTTATTGTTTTACTTCATGTATACGAGCCCCCCGGGGAAATATGACTACAATTTGTCCATGAAACACATTGTGTTGTACCGTTGAAATCATTTATAATAAGAACGTTAGGCACCGTGTTGTAAATTAAGAAGCAAATAGGAAGCTGTAATCACAAACTCTTTCATCATACATTCGGCATAAGACATTTCATTAGCGTATGAAGTACCGAAATAAGTGTCAGCGAGCTGGTAGCGAAACTACTCTATTTCGAGTAGTTTTTTTTCTGGCCGTACTTGAGGTGTGGTGGGGTGTGTGGATGTGAGTTTTCAATCGAATCTACAGCGTATGCTAATCGATCACACGACGGATTTGCTGCTTTTAGTGGATGAAGAAGGGCGGATTCTGTTTGCCTCGCCTTCCTCTGAAGCCTTTATCGGGGAAAGTCCGGCGTCGCTGGAAAATAAGCCGTACAATTACGGGGTATTTGAAGGAGACGTTTTGCTGTTGCGCAAGAGCTGGGAGAGTGCCTGCGAAGGAAACCGGCCGATTACGCTCCAATACCGCTACAATCAGCAGGACGGCGGCATACTGTGGGTGGAAAGCGTGATTAATCCGGTGCGCTTGAACGGAGATGCTTTCTATTCGGTGATGACGATTCGCAATATTTCCGAGCAAAGGCGGATCGAAGGCGAGCTGGCGCGTATGGCTTATTACGATCCCCTGACCGGTTTGCCCAACCGCCGCTTGTTTCAGGATCGTTACCATCAAGCGCTGCTTTCGGCCAAACGGTATGAGCGTAGAATCGCGCTGCTGTACCTCGATCTGGACGACTTCAAAAGCATCAACGATACGTACGGCCACAATATCGGCGATCAACTGCTGAAAATTACCGCATCGCGGCTTATTAACAGTTTGCGGGATCCCGATACGGTGTGCAGGCTCGGCGGAGACGAATTCATCGTGCTGCTGCAGCAATTTGAAGCTAACTCGGACATTGAGAAAATAGCCCGCCGCATGATCGATTCGCTGAGCCAGCTCATTTATATTCAATCGTATGAGATCACGATTGGCTGCAGCATTGGGGCGGCTATCTACCCGGACGACAGCCAAAATGGCGAAACGCTGATGCAAATGGCCGACTCGGCGATGTACATGTCCAAGAAATGCGGCAAAAACTGTTTTCAGTTGTACCATTAGGCCACCCTACGTCTTTTCAACTATGGAACAACGGAACGGCTAAAAAACGGCTCTGTTCGCATCGCTGCGGCAGAGCCGTTTATCGTTTTTATCCGCTATAGCTGCTTTAATGTACGTTACTGGGAATGCTGCTGGATCGCCTCGGGCACATCGTTCAGCGAATGCAGCGTCAGATGAGCCCCTTGAGGTTCGGCGGTAATATCGGTGACATTATACTCCCATTCATGCTCGGCGGGAATGTAAATCACGTTAATGCCGTTCTCCAATCCGGGAATAATATCGGTTCTAATCGAGTTGCCGACCATCCAGGTGCGCCTTTTCTCAAACGGGTATTGTTTTAAAATATGATCCAGCGCATGCGTATCTTTAAACGTCGATATAAATACACGGTTATCGAAATAAGCAGCCAGCTCCAGCTGGCTGATTTTTTTGTTCTGAATCCGCGGGTCCCCGCCCGTATGCAGAAACAACTCGTGCCCTTCGTCCTTTAACGTGTCAAGCGTTTCATACATGTAAGGAAACGGCTCCACCTCGGCATCGTATACGCTCTCCCCCAGCTCTTGAAGCATCTTCATTTTGCCAGGATCCGGCCCCTCGCCCATCTTGCCGCTGAAGAATACATACGTATCGATAAACGATTGCGGGAAATGCTCGGAAGTTATGCCGTGCTGCTTTACGCTCGCCAAGTCGATTTCTAGCTGCTTCTCCAAAATTTGTTGTTTATCCGCCACATCCGCCGGAAACCAGCTGCTCGCGAGATCGCCGAATTTCTTGATCACTTCATCAAAATATTTATTGCAATGCGCGAGCGTATCGTCAAGGTTAAAAATAATAAATTGCTTATTCATCGTTATTCTCCAGATCGGGTAGAGTAAATCGCCGGTAATAGGCTTTTATCCTAGCGTTTGCTCTACCATGGAGAATTATTCCGCAGCCGTGTTTTTACGCCTTCAAGTAACGGATAACGCCCGTCTGATCGGCGGTCTGTTCAATTACGCCTTGCTTGTTTAAGTAAATGAGATGAGCGAGCGTTTCCGAAAGGGCGAACCGCAACTGATGGAACGACAGCTTGTCTCCAAATGTGCCGCGGCATACTTCATATGCCGTTTTCGGAACATCCAGCATGGCCGCCATCTGCTCCAGCCGCTGATGATGATGGCGGATAATGTCCGCAGTGCGCTCGGAAAACCGCTCAAACGGCTCGCGATGGCCGGGATACGCTTTTCTTACGGCATAACGGCCGATTTCCTCCAAACTGCGAAGGAACGAGTCAAGCGGGTTCTCGTCGATTCCGCCGGGCAAATAGCTGACGTTGGGGGTAATTTGCGGAAGCACATGATCGCCGCAAAACATGATCTGCTCCGACTCGTCGTAGAAGACCAGATGCCCCATCGCATGCCCCGGCGTATGAATGGCGGCATAACTCCGGTCGCCGAGACGCACCTGCTCGCCCGGTTTCATGAAGGTGACCCGCGGAGCGGGAGATACCGATGGAATAAAGCCGTCCATATGCTCGCGCATCGGCTGCAGCTTCTCCGAATCCAAGCCGTGCCGTTCGAATAACCCAAGCAGCTCGCTTGTCATCGGTTGACCGGCTCCCCAGAGCCGAAGCGTTTGATCGTATCCTGCGGACGATAAATAGACCGGCGCACCCGAGCGCTCTTGAAAATATCCGGCAAGCCCGTAATGATCAGGGTGATGATGGGTCAGCACAACCTGCTCGATATCCTCGAAATGGGCTCCAAGCGACTGCAGGACGGTATCCCAAAGCGATTCGGCTTCCGCCGTACGAAGCCCCGGATCGATCACGGTCCATCCGCCGCTTCCGCGAATGGCGTAGCTGTTTACCCATCTGAGAGGAAACGGAAGAGGCACTTTGATTTGCGTTATTTCCGGCGTATGCTGAATGACGAATGACTGAACCATGGCGGCTTTATCCCTTCTTGTATCCTACGTAAATAGACCTTGGAGACGATGCAGGATGATATGCGGAGGCATCGTATCCCCCGTACAGCTGACCGATGGTCAGGTTCGTCTCGGCCATGAAATGCCGGAACTGCTCCGGCCGGTACAACTTCACCTGCTCTTCGTAATACCGTTCCGTCTGCCCGGGCTCCGAGATGGTGATCCGCTTGCGGACATAATCCTCTTCTATGCGGCGCGACTCGCGAATCGTTAATCTTCCTTCATTGCGCTGCGATTCGGGCACCAGAGCAGCGGCTACGACGTCCGGATTCAAAAAGTCGATAATAAATTTGCCTCCCGGCTTCAGAAGCCGGTCCATCTCCCGAAACACTTTGGCATTTTCTTCATCTTCGTTGAAATAACCAAATGACGTAAATAAATTTACAACGGCGTCAAACGATTCTTCGATCGGGACATTCCTCATATCGCCTTTCACCCAGCGTACACGCGAAGTTTCATCTTTTCGGCGGGCTTCGTGCAGCAGCACGTCGGACAAATCGACCCCGGTCACATTGTAACCGCACTCATCCAGCGCAAGCGAATGGCGGCCCATTCCGCAGCACAAGTCAAGCACTTTGGCACCTTGCGGCAGCTGCAGCCAATCGATCATCCGCTTCACCTCGCGGTATGCCCCTTCATAATCACGATGCTTGTAAACGATCAGGTAATCGTTTCCGAAACTTTTTGTAAACCAGTCTGACACGAACTTCATCTCCTAGCCATGCTGTCGTTTTAAATATGTATCACTATATCCGTTCTTGCTATTGTACCATAATTTGCAGAGCGGGGGCATGCCGCGCGGAAGGGATGCGAATTTATTCATCTGGTTTACAAGCCGCTACAAGTGGTATAATGGAGCAAATTCACGGTAGTGAGGGCTGTTCATGAATCGTCTGCAAGACCGCATCGCCACCCGCAAAAATAAAGAAGTGTACGATCTTATTCGCAAGCAGGGCATCGTTTCCAAAATTGATTTGCTGGAGCAAAGCAAGATGACCGGCAGCACGCTGACCCGGACATTGGAAGAGCTGACTTCGCAAAATCTAATCGTAGAGGCGGGGCTCGGCGAATCTACAGGCGGGCGCCGTCCGATCCTGTACCAGACCAATCCGGCTTATGCGTATGTGCTCGGATTGGAAATATCGCGAATTACGTCGAAGCTTGTATTGTGCGATTTGCATATGAACAAGCTGGAATCCAAAAAGTGGCAGATGACCGAGACGATGACGCCCGAGCAGCTGTTTGGCGAGATCACGTTAGCGATCCGCAGCATGATGGTGCGCCGAGGCATCTCCGAGAAGGACATGCTCGGATTGGGAATCGGGGCTGTCGGTCCGCTCGACCGGGTGCAAGGAACGATTCTCGAGCCGCTTTATTTCCCTGCGCAAGGCTGGAATCAAGTAGAGGTAACGAAATATTTCGAACAACGGTTCGATTTTCCGATTTTGCTGGACAACGGCGCTAACGCCGCTATTTTGGGGGAATATTGGGCAGAACATCATCTCGAAACCAAACATCTGTTGTATATTCACGCCGCCGTCGGCCTGCGTTCATCTATGATGACAGGGGGAAAACTCGTGTATGGGGCCGTCGATATGGAGGGGTCCATCGGCCAAATGGTGATTCAATCCGACGGCAAACGGCTCTCCAGCACCAGCAACTATGGGAGTCTGGAAGCTTACGCCTCCATTCAGGCGATAGAATTGGAAGCCCAAGCGAAGCTGAAGCAAGGTAGGCGAAGCTCCCTGCTTGATTTGGAGCCCCATGCGGAAAAAATCAGATTCGGCCATATTGTCCAAGCGCTTGCGGACAACGACCCATTGACGGTTGAAATCATGACCCAGGCCGCGACGTACTTTGGAATCGGACTGTCCAACCTGCTGAACATTCTGCACCCGGAAAAAGTCATATTAGGCGGCACGCTCATCAGCAGCCATCCTTTGTTTTTCCAGGTTTCCACCGAGGTTGCTCTGCGCAACACTTATTATTATCCGACCTATCAAGTGGAATTCAGCCAAGGCATTCTTGGCGAAGAAGCATTGGTAACCGGCGCTGCGGTCATGGTGCTGAATCAGTTGACCGAATAACCGTCAGTTAATACGAACTGGAAGAAAGCGAGGAATTCATATGGATCAATCGGCTAAACCATCCTGCTGCTCGGCGAGCCGTTCAGCGGCAGGTGTAACGGATAACGCCCCCGCAGAAATCATCATACCGGCTGCAGCCGGAAAAAAATCGACCGAGGGTATGATTTATATCCCCGGCGGACAGTTTCTAATGGGTACAGACGATCAGGAAGGTTTCCCTCAAGACGGCGAAGGGCCCGTTCGTCCCGTTACAATCGACTCGTTTTATATCGACCCGTGCACGGTGACCAACGAAGAGTTCAAACGATTTATCGATGCAACCGGATACAAAACGGATGCGCAGAAATTCGGCTGGTCGTTTGTGTTTCACTTGTTTGTTTCGCCGGAAACCGCCGAGCAGGTCAAGTTCAAAGTACAACAAACGCCGTGGTGGTGGAATGTGGAAGGAGCCGACTGGAACCATCCTGAAGGACCGGATTCACATATTGAGGACCGGATGGATCATCCCGTTACCCATGTCTCGTGGAACGACGCCATGGCTTATTGCCAGTGGGCGGGCAAACGGCTTCCGACCGAAGCGGAGTGGGAATATGCCGCTAGAGGCGGATTGGAGCAAAAGCGTTATCCGTGGGGGGATATTCTGAAACCTGACGGCAAACATATGTGCAATATTTGGCAAGGCAAGTTTCCTGACAAAAACAACCAAAGCGACGGTTATGCGGGAACGGCGCCCGTCCGCTCGTTTGAGCCCAACGGCTACGGTCTGTACAACGTGTCCGGCAATGTGTGGGAGTGGTGCTCCGACTGGTTCAGCCGGGACTATCATTTGCGTTCGACCGCCATCAACCCGAAAGGCCCGTCCGCCGGTCAATCCCGCTCGATGCGCGGCGGCTCTTATTTATGCCATAAATCGTATTGCAACCGTTACCGCGTAGCTGCCCGGACTGCAAATACACCGGACAGTTCGACGGGCAATATGGGCTTTCGCTGTGTGGCGGACGCCGAATAAGGCGCATCATTCCGGAGATAAATGATACGCAAGCCTTTAGTTTAGGTTCACTAAATATTTTAAGTTATTTTCAGCTTTCTTTAATGTTTCCAGACATCGCCTGCCTTATAATGAAGCTACTTCACAATTCAGACACAAGTTGACCCGTCTCTTTTAGAACGTTGTGATGCGGACAGCTAGCCGGTTCGTGCAGCTTCGCTCATCAGCTCGCGCTCACGTCGCCAATTGTGGCTGGTGAAAAACTCGAAGGAGGCAAACGTCTATGACACATGTCAAGGAAGTATGTAAAGGATTGCTGTACGCATTTTTATCGCTTGGCGCCCTTCCGATTTTATTGATTCAAATGCTCATCGATCAAGCTTGAGTATTTTCTACAGTATTCTCCGCGGCGGCGATACCGCTTGTGCCGCGGATATGTGGCAGAAAAAAAAGAGGTACGGTTGCGTACCTCTTATTTCCACATGTTTTTCACAAATTGCAAGCTCTCCGCCATTTCTCGCTCCGGCTCCTCTATTTTGCACTCTGCCGAAATCATCCCGTTGTAGCCGATCTCTTTTAACAGGGAGGAAAACGTTTCATAGTCGTATTGCCCGGAACCCGGATTACGTCTTCCCGTATCGGCCAAATGAATATGCGCAAGCCAGTCCTTATGCTCCCGCAGCTCGGTCAACGGTTCCTTCTCTTCGTCCATATGGTAAAAGTCGGCAAGCACACGGACAACGGGGTCGTTGATCTGCTTGGCGTAATACACGCCTTCGGCCACGCTATTAATAATGTTCGATTCTTTGCGGTTCAGCGGTTCGATCGCCAAGGTAACGCCGGTATCTTTGAACTCCTGGGCGCACCATGACAGCACCTGCAGCAGCTGCTGTTCGGCCCGTTCCCGCTCCCAGCCTTCCGGCACACTCCTCGCTCCCCCGCTGCCAAGCACCATAATGCTCGCTTTGGCCTGAACAAGCGTTTCCGCGGCTGCGGCAATATAGCGGCGTATGCGCTGCGGATCGGCCTCCGGACCGACGATTTTTAAATTCCCGGGAAAAAAGATATTAAACGCTTTTACCGGAATCGGAGATTCCAATATCGGTTCCATCAGCCGTTTATGTTCCTCCGGCTGCTCCAATTGCAGAGGAGCGAGCGCCAGCTCGATAAAATCAAATCCCAGCGTATTCAAAAGCCCCGCGTCTTTAATGCCTGTACACCAGCCGAACTGCACCATGCGCATCCCCACCTTCGGTTTGTGATATAACGCCCTCATTTTACCAGTAAAGCGCTTACGATAGCATGTCACCACCAACTTAAGAACATGTCAAAAACGCTCCTATCCTCGTGAATATTCCGGGTATCGCCAATAGCGGGGCACCCGCCTTTTCCTGTACAATAAAAGCGTTAAACAATTAAAGCAAAGATGCGGAGCGTCCGACATGAAAAGCAATTGGAACGACATTGTGGTTCATATTTTTTGGGTGCTGAACAAATTGACGTTTAAAGGCTGGGAGGATATCCGGCAAAACAAATCGCGCCATTCGTTTTATTGGATTCATGAAGGGGAGGGCGTTTTCCGGACCGGCGAGACGTTCCATGTGCGCAAGGGGAACCTCGTTTATCTCGCCCCTGGCTTGGAACTCAGCATGAAATCAAGCGATAACGATCCGCTGGTGATGACGATGATTTATTTCGATTGCGCCGATTACCGTTACGGCGATGCCGGATGGGGACTGCAGCCGCTTGACTCGCTGGAGCTACCGCTGCTGCAGCAGATGGACCGCGACCGGGCGATTCGGATGGACCTGCTGTTCGAGGCGCTGCACCGCGACTGGATTCCTTCCCGCAGCGGCGGCGAACTGTTGTCCAAAGGCCACCTGCTCGCTATACTGGAATGCGCCCATCAAGCGGCCCCTTTCGAAGACGAGCAGGACTCGACATTTCGCTCCTATTTAAAGGTAAAACAGGAATTGGAGGAGCAGTTTCATCAACGCCTGCATATAGAAGATTTGGCCCGCAAACATTCCGTATCCTGCTCTTATCTGCGAAAAATGTTTATCCGGCACTTGCACATGAGTCCTAAAGCGTATTTGGACCAAATCCGCAACGACCACGCGATTCGTTATTTATCGTATTCGGATATTCCGGTAAAAAAAATCGCCGAAGCTTGCGGTTTTAACGATGAGTTCCAATTCAGCAAAGCTTTCAAAAAAATGAACGGCAGCGCTCCGTCCGCTTATCGCGCTGCCCGTCAACAGCCGAAAACGCTCCAGCCGGAGCCCTGATGAAGCGCAGCTTATATAATCCGTTCCCCAAGCAGTGACGCGATCAACTCTACGGCCGCTTTGGCCGTACGGTTCACTACATCAAGCGTTGGGTTCACTTCGACAAATTCCGCGCTTGTCAGAATCCCCGCGTCGGACAATATTTCCATCGCCAGCAAACTTTCTCTCAGGCTGACGCCGCCGGGAACCGGGGTGCCGACACCCGGCGCTTCGCTGGGATCCAGCCCGTCTAGATCCAGGCTTAGATGAACGCGATCCGTTCCGCGGGAAACGATGGCAATCGCTTGTTCCATCGCCTCGGCGATCCCGATACGGTCGATGTCATGCATCGTATAAACCGTAACGCCCTGCTCCTTCAGGAAGATGCGTTCTCCGGGGTCCAGCGACCGCACGCCGATCAATACGGCATCGCCGCGCCTGATTTTGGGAGCGTGACCGCCGAGCTGCGTTAGCGCAGGATGTCCGAAGCCCAGCGAAGCCGCAAGCGACATGCCGTGAATATTGCCGGAAGGCGAAGTTTCCGCCGTATTCACATCGCCGTGCGCATCGTACCAGATCACGCCCGTCCGGCGGGCAGCGCTGCTGACACCGGCAAGCGTACCGATAGCGATGCTGTGGTCGCCGCCGATAACAAGCGGAAATCTGCCTTTGGCGGCTTCACCGGCAACCATGGAACACAGCCGCGTATTCACCCTGACGATTTCGCTCAAGTACTTCAAATTGGCTTCGCTTCCGCCGCTTTTTAAATGGGTCCGGCGTACAGCGATATCTCCCAGATCGCGGACTTGATACCCCAGCGATCGGAGACGTTCCTCAAGTCCGGCGCAGCGGATTGCGCTTGGCCCCATATCGACACCCCGCCGGTCCGCCCCGAGATCCATCGGCACCCCAAGAATCGAAATATTCGCGTTCATATCAGGATTCATAATCGCTCTCCCCTCATCGCCTCAGCAGATTTTTCAGCACAAACCACAAATTAGCCGGCCGTTCAGCAATCCTGCGCGTGAAATACGGATACCAGCGGCTGCCAAACGGCGTATATACCCGCACCCGGAAGCCTTCCTGAACAAGCTGCTTCTGCAGCTGGGAAGCGATGCCGTACAGCATTTGAAATTCAAATTGATCCTCCGCGATGCTGCGTTCCGTAATATAGGTTTTGAGCCGCCCGATGATCGCCTGATCGTGAGTGGCGATAGCTGCATAACAACCGCCGGCCAAATGATGCTTCACCAATTTGATGTAGTTGGCGTCCACATCTTTCTTATCCTTGTAGGCCACGTCGGGCGGTTCTTGATAAGCCCCCTTAACGACTCTTACGTTGGCTCCAAAACGCCCAAGTTCTCTCATATCCGCCATGGAACGCTTCAGACAGGATTGAATGACGATGCCGACATGCCGGGAGCCAAAACGGTTAAGCAGAGATTTATAAATCGCCAGCGTCTGTGAAGTGGCCGTTGAATCTTCCATATCGATTCTGACAAAATTGCCTTTATTTCTGGCGCAAGAAGCGATGCGGTCCATATTGGCCGCACAGAAGGTTTGATCGATGCGCAAGCCAAGTTGGGTCAGTTTGACCGACACATTAGCGTTCAACCCGTGATCGCGGATCGCGTCGTACGTTTGTAGAATCATATCCACCGCCTCCAAAGCGGCCTCGCGGTCGGTCACGCTTTCTCCCAGATAGTCCAGCGTCACCTCCAGCCCCTGCGCATTAAGCGACTTGACGGCAGCAACCGTCTTCTCCAGCGATTCGGCCGCCACAAATCGCTGCACGCCAATTTGCATGCCGTATTTGTCAAAAAAACGCTGCATCGCCGCATTGTCCGCTACAGCAAATATCGTTTTTTTCAACAGAACGTCCCATTTCATTCTGCTCCCTCCTTCTGCGGTTAGGACGGTATTGGAAACATTTTTAACGAAGCCCATCGAGGAGGAGCCGCCCCCGTTCAACGGGGTGGCCACTGAAAAAGTGAACGCTGCATGAGCGAATCATGCTTCCGATCGCCAATTTTCCCCGAATTTCTTGAATGGTACCTGCTTGCGGCAAGTGAAATTCGGGGACAAAAGCGAACGTTGGTGCTTCTACAGCATGATTTCGCTCACTTAAGCTACTTTTTCAGTGGCTCTTCAACGGAAGGGCCCGGAATTTTTACGGCTGACCGCCGTCTTCCTGATGAAGCACACGGGTAAGCACAGCTAACGCCCAATCGATCTCATTCCTCGTAATGACAAGAGGCGGAGCCAGCCGAATCACGACATCATGAGTGTCCTTGCACAGCAGTCCTTCCTGCATAAGCCGCTCGCAATACGGCCGTGCCGGCACGTCAAGCTCGATCCCGATAAACAACCCTCTGCCCCGCAGGTCGCGGATATGCGGGTTGCGAATATGCGACAGTTGTTCAAGCAAATAAGCTCCCAGCTCCTTGGAGCGCTGCGCCAGCTTCTCCTCTTCCAGCACTTCCAGCGAAGCGACTGCAACGGCACAAGCAAGCGGATTGCCGCCGAAGGTGGATCCGTGCGAACCCGGCTCGAATACGTCCATAATCGCGCTGTCTGCGGCGATCGCCGAGATCGGCAGCACTCCGCCGCCAAGCGCTTTGCCGATAATGTACACATCCGGCACAACCGCTTCGGCATCGCAAGCAAATCGGTAACCCGTACGGCCAAGGCCGGTTTGAATCTCGTCGGCAACAAGCAGCACTTGATTTTCTTTACATATTTGCGCCGCTTCTTTCAGAAAACCGGCCGGCGGCACTACGATGCCCGCTTCACCTTGAACGGGCTCCATTAGAAAAGCTGCGGTATGCGGAGTAATGGCCTGTTTTAATGCTTCCGCATCCCCGTAAGGAATCACCTTGAAGCCGGGGGTAAAAGGGCCAAACGCGCGGCGGTACTCCGGTACCGTGGAAAATGAAGTAACGGTCAAGGTTCTGCCGTGGAAGTTGTTCTGGCACACGATCATTTCGGCTTGCCCGTCCGGCACTCGCTTCACATCGTACGCCCACCGCCTGGCCGCTTTCACCGCCGTTTCCACAGCTTCCGCTCCGGTGTTCATCGGCAATATTTTTTGCTTCCCGGTTAATTGGGCCAATTTCTCGGTAAATTTAATCAGCTCTTCATTATGAAACGCCCTGGAAGTTAAGGTCACCTTATTCAATTGCCGTTTTACAGCATCAATTATTTTAGGGTGCTTATGTCCGTGACTGACAGCGGAATAAGCACTCAGCATATCCATATAACGTTGGCCGTTCTGATCCTCCACCCATACGCCTTCCGCTTGTTCAATCACTAATGGAAGAGGTTTGTAATTGCCCGCTCCGTACCGCTCCATCTTCTCGATCAGTTCCCGCGTTCGGTCCATTTGTCGTCCTCCCTTTTCCCTATAAGTGAGAGTTCAAAAAGTCGGCTTTTCAGCACCGAGGCTGGTCGTTCGCCTGACGGCGAACTGCTCGCCCATGCAACCAGGAAGGTTGCGAGAACCTGTAGAAGGAGGAGCGGAATGTAGGCAAAACCTACATGAGCACCGGACTTCGCAGGTGAACGCAAGATTCGACGCCGATCCGCTTCCTGTCTTGCTTCGTGATCAAAAGACGGCTTTTTGAACTACCTCTATTAGGCTTGGCCTGACTGTATAGGTTCTCCCCACATCGTATGCAGCAGCCTATGGCGGGGTGCGCCTATAGAAGGGGATAAACTTTAAATCGTTTCGCGGCTTTCTGCGCTTTCCCTAACTTATTCAAAAGAAAAACCGCCAGGGAAAATCACGAGGCCACTGAAAAAGCAGCTTAAGTGAGCGAAATCATGCTGGAGAAGCGCCAGCGTTCGCTTTTGTTCCCGAATTTCACCTGCCGCAAGCAGGTACATTCAAGAAATTCGGGAACAATTGGCGATCGTAAGCATGATTTGCTCATGCAGCGTTCACTTTTTCAGTGGCCTCGAAAATCACCCTGACGGTTTGGTGCGATGAGTTACACTTGCGCGTGGGATGGGGATGGGTACGGGACCCCAACCGCCAATTAACATCGTGTCCCTATGAACAGATAAGAGCGGGCGGGACACGATGTTAAAAGCGGCCGCTATCGCTTTTCCGCCCCGTACCCATCCCTTTGTTCAGCTATTTGCCAGTCCGCCAATTGACTCGCCCTCTCTGCCATCCGGTATTCATAATCAGGAATATCCTTGGAGAGGGATGGGTGTCGCTCTTTCATCTAAAAGGTGCTCTCTCCATCGCGCAAGGAGACTTTTCTCTTTACCAAAGCAGCCCATTTCTTTGCTGCTGGCGCAAATCCCCGAAAGATATACATTTTATCTAAAAAAAAGGCCGCGATATACGCGACCTTCAAGATGAAACCGGCTGTTGCCTAATTCTGTTTGTGCAATACTTCCACAGCCTGCCCGAAGCGCCGACTGGAGTTAATGTGGCTTTGCCTCAACTTGATCTTACTGCCGCTTGGCTAAACGGATCACGTTCCAGCTCAGCTTGCCGAGACGAGCCGTGAGTTTGCCGTCCTCCAGCTCGGCATTGCCGTCGCTGCTTGGCTTGACGTTGTCAGGGGCAAGTTCGGTGTTCACCGCCTTCAAGTCGTCATGCGCAAGCACAATGTGCTCCACGAGGCGGTAGCCTTCGAATTGGCGGAGATCGCCTTCCAGCAGCAGCGCCTCCTGCATATCCCGGTTGACGGCAAAAATCGTCAGTTCTTCCCGCTCTTCGCTGTAAACGGCCACTGAATCCAGGAGCGGCACATCGGTAAAGTCCTTGCTGTCATATTTCGGCGATTTGACCAGCGTCTGCAGCGCAGTGCCTCTGCCGAATACCGAAGCGTGCATATACGGATAAAAAATCGTCTGCTTCCAAGCACCGCCGCCCTTGGAGGTCATAATCGGCGCGATCACGTTAATAAGCTGGGCCATGCAAGCAATTTTCACCCGGTCGGCGTTTTTCATCAGTGTAATCAGCATCAGCCCGACAAGCAGCGCGTCTTCGAAGTTGTACACGTCCTCCAGCTGCGGCGGGGCGACGGTCCAAGGCGCAAGCTTCTGATCGTTCTGCCGGGAGTGGTACCACACGTTCCACTCGTCAAAGGACAACATCAGCTTCTTTTTGCTGCGTTTCTTCGCTTGGATATAGTCGCAGATGGCGGCCACGGATTTGATAAAATGGTCCATTTCCAGCGATTTGGCCAAATAGTTTGTTGTGTCGTCTTCGGCGTTGCCGAAATAAGTATGCAGCGAAATATAGTCCACATGATCGTACGTATGATCGAGAACGGTAGCTTCCCACTCCGCAAATGTGCGCATTCTGCTGCTGGAGCTGCCGCAAGCGACCAGTTCGATCGACGGATCGACCCATTTCATCGCCTTCGCCGCTTCACATGCCGCTCTGCCGTATTCCTCCGCCGTTTTGTGGCCGATTTGCCACGGACCGTCCATTTCGTTGCCGAGACACCATGTTTTAATGCCATGCGGATCTTTGTAGCCGTGGGAAATCCGTAAATCGCTCCAATATGACCCCGACGGATGATTGCAATATTCGACCATATTCCGCGCCGCATCAACGCCGCGTGTGCCCAAATTGACGGCCATATTGACTTCGGCGCCTACTTTTTTGGCCCAAGTGACAAATTCGTTGGTGCCGATTTCGTTGGTTTCAATCGTTCTCCAGGCGAGCTCCAGCCTTCTTGGTCTTTGCTCTATAGGCCCGATGCCGTCCTCCCAATTGTAGCCGGATACGAAGTTGCCTCCGGGATAACGGATAATCGGCACGTTCAGCTGCTTAACCAGCTCGATGACGTCGCTTCTGTAGCCGTGCTCGTCGGCAGACGGGTGATCCGGTTCGTAAACGCCTTCATAAACGCAGCGGCCCAGGTGTTCGACAAAATTCCCATAAATGCGCGAATCAATCTCAGAAATAATATATTCCTTGTCAACAATGAGCTTAGCTTGTTTGGTCACCGATAATTAGCCTCTTTTCCCTAATTTTATCGTTCATTCATTTACCGTGTGCGCACACGAAATCGATTAAAAAAACGCCCGGCGAGGTCACCCGCTTAAGATAAACGGACACCGCAAAAACAGGCAATCTGAACGGTTTCATTACTCACCGCTCAGATCGAACTTCCGGCAATGATCCGGTAAGGAAGCAGCGGGATATGCTCGGAGCCGCCCGTTTCAATCTGCCCTACGATATCGCGCACGGCCCGCTCGCCGAACTGTTCAACGGCATATTCCACCGTTGTCAGCCGGGGCGCCACATATTTCAGCACGTCGATATTGTCAAAGCCGATTACGCCGACGTCTTCGGGAATCCGCAGTCCCCTTTCCTTCAGATGGTTCATCACCTCTAAAGCGTAAATATCGCAGGAACAGACAACCGCGGTCTTGGGAGCGCTGCGAAAATCGATACCGCTTAGCGCTTCAACGTAAGCTGGGGTATCGATTACTATCGGCTGCTCCGTAATCCCGTTGTCCCGCAAGCCTTGCAAACAGCCGGCAAACCGCTCCTCTTGGGTGAAAATGTTCGTCCTTCCCTTATACGCCAGCGGCGGGCAGACATAAATAAAACGCTCATACCCTTTGCGGCAAACGTAATCCATCGCATCCTTCATCGCCTGACGGTCGTCAATGCCCACATATCTCCAGTGGTCGGACACTTTGTTGCAGATCGTCACAATCGGAATGTTCAGCATGCGCAAGTACTGATCGAATTCGGGTCCTTCGTTAATCGGAAACAAGATGATGCCGTCCACCTTGCGGTGAATCAAATGTTCGATGCACTTCTTTTCGTTGTCCGGATCTTTATTGGTCAGCATCAGATGCACGTAATATCCCGCTTCGCGCGACGACATCTCTATCGCATTCATCAGTTGGGAGAACGACCTGTTGTACAAATCGAACAGCACCACCCCAATCGTCATCGTCCTGCCCCGGGCTAAACTCCTTGCCACCGGATCGGGTCTGTAGTTACGTTCGGACGCAACGGCCAAAATTTTCTTCTTCGTCTTCTCGCTGATACCGGGCCGATGGTTTAACGCCCGATCGACAGTTCCCTGCGACACGCCGCAAAGCTCTGCAATCTCTTTAATCGTAATGCCCATAATTCCTCCTGCTGCAATTGCCGAAAAATCGTTATCGTGTGCGCACACGAAAGTGCTCAAGGAAATATTACCACCCGCCTTGTCGTGCGGTCAACCGTTTTCATTGGAAAGTGTAAAAATGAATTATTTGGCGCTTGAGCTGATTTGGAGCTAGGCTGGGAATGAGCGGGCGCGGGACCCACACGCTCATTCCTGGCTTCAGCTTCGGGCTCATTTTTTTCTGGAACCGTACGATCTGTCTTCTCCCTACAGAGCCCCTTCCAAGTTTTTGAATTGATTATAAAACATCCGGTAATACATCCCCTGCTCCTCAATAAGCCAGTCGTGAGCGCCCCGCTCGATAATTTCCCCGCGGTCGATCACCATGATCGTATCCGCATCGCGGATCGTGTTCAGCCTATGCGCGATGATAAACGTCGTCCGGCCTTTCATCACGTTCAGCAACGCTTCCTGAATATGCAGCTCCGTGCGCGTGTCGATGCTACTGGTCGCTTCATCCAAAATAAGGATCGAAGGTTTAGCCAAAATAACCCTTGCGATCGCCAGCAGTTGGCGTTGTCCCTGGCTTAAATTGCCCCCGTTCTCCGACAATACGGTATCGTACCGCTGAGGCAGCCGGTTAATAAAACCGTCGGCATTGGCCATCATCGCCGCGGCCTCGATCTCTTCATCCGTTGCGTCAGGTTTGCCGTACTTGATGTTTTCCTTAATCGTCCCCGAGAACAAATACGTGTCTTGCAGCACGATGCCAAAACACCGCCGCAAGCTGTCCCGCGTATATTCTTCAATGTTCCGCCCGTCAATCCGGATACTGCCGCTTGTCGTATCGTAAAATCGGGTGAGCAAATTCACAATCGTCGTTTTACCCGCTCCCGTCGGGCCGACAAGCGCATGGCTTGTGCCGGCCTGAGCCGTAAAGCTGATGTTTTTCAGAATTGGAACGTCCGGCCTATAACCAAAGCTGACCTGATCGAACTCGACAAGCCCTTGCGGATTGGTTAGTTCAACTGCTTCCGGCGGGTCGGCCGCTTCATCCCGCTCATCCAGCACTTCAAATACCCGCTCCGCGCCGGCCACACCCGACTGCAATACATTATATATATTTGCCAAATCGTTCAGCGGCCGCACAAACTGCCGGGAATACGTCAGGAAGCTGGCAATCACGCCGACGGTTACGACACTTTTGACCGCCAGCACGCCCCCGACGATCGCTACCGCCGCAAATCCGATATTGTTGACAACGCCAAGCAGCGGCATCAGAAAACCGGAAATAATCTGCGCTTTGAGTCCGACCTCGTACAGCTTTCCGTTGACCTCGTTAAACTCGGCAATCGCCTTATCTTCGTGATTAAACGCCTTCACGACAAAAATGCCGGATATCGTTTCTTCGATATGACCGTTCAGCTTGCCTAACTCCGTTTGCTGCGCCTTAAACAGCACGGACGTTTTTTTCGTAACCAACCTGCCGCAAATATAGACCAAAGGCACGGTAATTAAACTGGCCAAAGTGAGCAGCGGGCTTAAATAAATCATCATCGTCAGCGATCCGACAATCGCAATCGCCCCCGACATTAACTGGGACGCGGACTGCGAGATGGTATTGCTCACATTGTCGATATCGTTGGACAACCGACTCATTAATTCTCCGTGACGCCGCGTATCGAAATACGTTAACGGAAGCTTCTGCAGCTTCTGAAACAAAGCGTGGCGCAAGCTCAGCACGATGCGCTGCGAGACGCCCGCCATCATCCATCCCTGCAGGAAGGTCAGCAAGCTGTCGCCGATGTATACGGCAATCAAACCGGCGATGAACACATAAATGATGTCGAAGCTGGCCGTAACATCCGGATGGTTCATGGCATCCACAGAATGCCCGATTAAATAAGGGCCGCATAACGTGACCGCGGCGTCTACCATAAGAATCAGGAAAATGACCGACAGCCACTTCCGTTCTTTCCCGATAAACTGCCACAATCTTTTTAAAGTGCCTTTTAAATTTTTCGGTTTTACGATAGGTGCACCGCGTCCTCCGGGCGGGCCAAAACCGCCGCCTCCGGGCCGCCCTTGCACGACCATCGGAACCTGCTGCTGATTTGCTTGGGAATCTCGGGATGTTTCGTTAGGCTGCGGCATCGTTATCGCATCTCCTTGCCGATCTGGGATTGAAATATTTCCTTGTATACCCGGCAGTTTTCGACCAGGCTGTCGTGCGGGCCGATGCCCACCACTTCTCCGCGATCCAGCACGACAATTTTATCGGCATCCATCACCGATGTAATCCGCTGGGCAATAATAAGGCAGGTCAAATCTTTGGCGTACGTTTTTAACGACTCTTTGATCCGCGCCTCCGTCGCAACATCCACCGCGCTTGTGCAGTCGTCCAAAATCAAAATGTCCGGCTTGCGGACAATCGCCCTGGCAATGGACAGCCGCTGCTTCTGCCCTCCTGAGAAGTTAACCCCGCCTTGACCAAGCCGGGTATCGTATTTCTCGGGAAACGACGAAATGTATTCGTGGGCTTCGGCGATTTTGGCCGCGGTTTCAATCTCCTCCGGCGTAGCGTCTTCTTTCCCCCATCTGACGTTGTCAGTGACCGTACCGGTAAAAAGCACGGTTTTCTGCGGCACGATTGCGATACGGCTGCGCAGCCGCTTCGGATCGACGCCGCTTACATCCACACCGCCTACAAGCAGGCGGCCCGAGGAAATGTTGTAGAAACGCGGAATTAACGATACCAGCGTGCTTTTGCCGGATCCGGTCGAACCGATAATGCCCACGGTTTCCCCGGGCAGGCAGGAGAACGTCACATTTTTGAGCACGGGTTCTCCCACCGTACCTTCATAGGAAAAACTGACGTTCTCGAACGCGATGCTGCCATTAGCCGGCCCAGGTTCGGCATCTTGCCGGCTCCCCGACTCATGCGGCTGACCGCCGCTTTCCTGCATCAGCACCTCGCCGATCCGCCCGGCGGAAGCTCTGGCGCGAATAAACATGTTGAACACCATGGAAATCATCATCAGCGAGAACAAAATTTGCGTCATATAGTTGATAAACGCGATAATATGGCCGACCTGCATGTGCCCTTGCATGACGCGATGCCCGCCGTACCAAACGACGGCAACAATGCCCAGATTCACGGTCAAAATAATGCCCGGATTAAAAAAAGCCATCGCCCGCATCGCTTGAACCGAGCGGGACTGATATTCGCGGTTCGTCCTGTCAAACTTCTCCACCTCGAAGTCAAAGCGGTTAAACGCCTTGACGACCCGCACGCCGGACAAATACTCCCGCATGATGCTGTTCAGCTTATCCAGCGCCTTCTGTACGTTCAGAAAACGTGGGAACCCTACTTTCATGTTAAGAACGATCAGCACGCCGACGACCGGAACAACAACCGCCAGCACAACGGAAAGCTGCGGATTCAGCCGGGTTGCCATAATCAGCCCGCCGATGCATAACAACGGCGCTTTGACGAATATCCGCATCAGCCCGTTGGAGAAATTCTGCACCTGCGTCACATCGTTTGTCAGCCGGGTCACCAGCGAGGCGCGGTCGAATTGATCCACATTGTCAAACGAAAACGTCTGGATCTTGCGGAACAAGTCGCTCCGCAGTTCCGTGCCGAACCGCTGCGACACGGTGCTGGCGATCACGTTGCGGCTCAGCGAAATCACGGCGGCCGCCGCCGTGATGCCAATCATCACCCCGCCCATTTTCAGCACATAGTCCATGCGCTGCTCCGCCACGCCCACATCGATGATCTTCGACATTAACGTCGGAAGAAGCAAATCGCATACCGCCTCGCAGGTTAAAAACAATACGGCTAACGAAAACGGCTTTCCGTACTTTTTTAAATACTTTTGTAAAAAATGCAAAAAATCCCCTCCTGAACGTACGCATAATACGTACCCTTACCCAAAAGTATTTAGCCTCACTATATAAATTACTACGCTTTTTTCCATTTGTCACTAAATTAAGATCGGCCCGCCAAAAACGTATTCACGCAAAACAGCTCCGCAGCGGCAATAAGCCGTTACGAAGCTGTTGTTCCAAGCGTTTATTCAATTTGCCGCTTACAGCTCCAGCGTGGACAAAGCGATTTTAAAAACGACTTTACGGTTGGTGCGGATTTCCGATTCCGTGCAATTCGGACGGTGCAGGTCGGTCGGGTACAGCAGCACGAATTGATGCGGCTTCAAATAAATCGGCAGCTCGTCGGCAGCCTCGTCATAGAAAACGATATCCTTCTCCCGGTTTTCCTCCAGCGGCGCGCGTCCGTCGCGCGGAGGGCGGCCCACATACATCACTTCTTCCCCTTCCAGCAAATACTGCAGGTCAACGTACTTGAAGTGATGCTCCGGTTTTCTCTCGGCTTTGGGAGCCGTAACAGCCTCTTGCACCATGGCAAACAGCTCTTTGCCGTTTACTTCGTATGTCCCCGGCTTCAGGGCTGCAAGATCTTGCTGCGCAAGCCAGTCAAGCGCTTGGGCAACCGGCTTTGGATACAGGCTTTTTTCTTGACGATAACTTTCAATGTCGGTAAAAATCACTACGACCACTCTCCCGCGAGTAAAGTTTGGACTTGTCCCCATTTCATTATAGTCGGTTTCAGATCAACATAAAGACAAATTTTTGATAACGCGGCCATGTTTTCCATCGTAAATAGGTAATCACATAAGAATGTGCCGGGACTTATCCATAATTTATAGCAATCGACACTTAACGGAGGGTCATCAAAATGCCAAAATACGCAATCATCAATGCGGACGATTTCGGCCTTGCTCCCGGCATCAATCGCGGAATTATCGAGGCTTACCGCGCCGGTGGGATCACAAGCACAACACTGATGGTCAACATGCCGGGGTTTCAAGACGCCGTGCAGCTTATGCGTTCCGTTCCTTGCCCGGGAGTCGGTCTGCACTTTAATTTGACCTACGGAACGCCTATTTCCCCTCCGTATCTGGTTCCATCGCTTGTTTTGCCGGACGGGCGGTTTCGGAACAATATCGTCCAGGATGGAATACGCGACGAACGCGAAATTGAGCTGGAGCTCGAAGCGCAGTGGAATAAGTTCATCGCCACCGGATTCCGCCCGACACATCTGGATTCCCATCATCTGCTGCATCAGTCGTTTCCCGCCGTATTTAGAAAAATGGCCCGGCTTGCGGTAAGGGAAAGCATTCCCCTGCGCAGGGTGCAGGCTGAACACGCCGCAGCGGCTCCGGCACCGCTCACGACCGATTTTGTGCTGCTGGATTCGTACCCTCGGCCGGACGGTTTGTATAAGCTGCTGCAATATTTGCATACACTCCCCGAAGGAACAACGGAGATCATGTGTCACCCCGGATATGTCGACAGCACTCTGCTGTCCATATCCAAATGGATCGAAATCAGGGAAGCGGAGCTGGACGTGTTTAAAAATCCGGCAATCGCCCAAACGATGCGCGAGCTGGACATTATCCCGCTCCATTACGGTCAGCTCACCGGCGAGATGAATTTTGCGGTCGTTCCCCCCGCTCCGCCGGAGCTGCCGGAGGAGGTCCCTGCCGTTCGTCCGCGCAAAAAAAAGGCGGCCTCCAGGCTCCGGATCAGAGGAAAACGCCGAAAAAAAAGAGCCGCCTTTTCCAAAAGGGCAGCTCGAAGCAATTCGGTTAAATCCGGCGGCCGGGCGCGCAGCCGCCATAAGAGCAAGCGCAGCGCGGCTTGATGCCGGGAGACGGCCAAGGCGCGGCCGGAGCATTGCCGGGGCGTGCCCGAGGCGCAGCTTGATGCCGGGGCATACCCATGGCGCTCCGGCGCAGGCTCTTGTTGCTGCACGCCACCAGATGGCGCTCCAGCAGAGGATTAGCCTTGCTGCATGCTCACCGCTAGATACACGCCGGACGGCAGCGTGGCCTATTGCTGCATGCTCGCCATCAGACGGCGGGCCGGCCCG
This sequence comes from Paenibacillus thalictri, assembly GCF_004307995.1. Taxonomy (GTDB): domain Bacteria; phylum Bacillota; class Bacilli; order Paenibacillales; family NBRC-103111; genus Paenibacillus_AF; species Paenibacillus_AF thalictri. Next base: position 291,071 of record NZ_SIRE01000002.1, read on the forward strand.
CTTGGCGTGTCGATCGTCTCATACAGTTTCAGCACAAGCGGATACTCCAGCTGATCCGATCCCGTATCGTAGAAATTAATCAGCTGCTCGCCGTTAATCATCCGATTGTCGCCGTTTAAGCTGACGGTCGTCGAAGCGACTTTGCGCCCGACTTTGTTTTCCAGCTCAATCAACAGCTTGTTGTAGTTGCTGTCCACGAATACCGGGTCTACGCTTTTTAAATCAAATGTAATTTTTAATCTGTACATGTATTCGTATTGTCTGGTCGTTTGGTTCAAGTTGACGTTATTGCTGAGCGACCAATCCTTGATGGAAACTTCGAACGGGTACATCAGCAGTTTGGCGTTATCGAGCCGTGGTTTATTGACGGCCAGACCGACTTGGCCAAACGTCGAACGGTACGGAGCAGCCGTTTTGTCGTCCACGAGTCTTAACGTGTAGGCATCTTTCACGCCATCAAGCGGCAGCACAAACGAATACGCCAACGCATAGTCCGTATCCGGCGCAACCATGGTCGCAGCCGCGTTTAATCTCGTGCCGGCGTAAGTGAACCCTCCTCCGACCAGTTCGGCGGCAAATTGCGGAACCGGAAGCGGCTTGTCGGAACGGTTTTTGAAACGCAGCTTGACAAGGCCGGTTTGATAGCCCATACCTTTGTTTTCGTACAGCTGCAGATCGACGACCGATACCGAGATATTCGGGTTAATCGCCGTGTTCAGCGGATCGATTGGCACAACCGTTTCTACCGTATACGAGGTCGGCGGAGTGGCTTCCTGAGCCTGCAGTTGGCTGGTCGTCGGCATAGATACGCTCAGTCTGCCGATCGAATAGCTGATCTGCGCCGCAGCATCGGTACGATTCGGTATTTTGAAGCTGTGCGGCGTCGATATCGTGAAGCTTTGCAGCTCGGTATCAAGATCGGTCGGAATAGCGTAATAAATGTACTTCTTCTCGCCGGGATCCAGCGCGGTGACGGTTTGGTCCGCTCTTGTTCCCTTGAACACCTGGCTGGCGGAACGGCCGTTGATCGAGAAATTAGGTATTTTCTCGCTTTTGCCTCCCGGATTTTCGGCCAGCAGCTTCATCACCTTCACCGGATTTTGCGATTTGTAGTCGGTAGTGAGACTTACCGGCGTATACGTTAACGGAGAATCCAGCGACGGGATCGTAAATGTTTCTCCCCACGCCTTAATGGCGGACGCATCGCTCACCCAAGAGCTGTCGCCGTGCCATACCAGGTTGGCGACGGGCAGATCCAGCATCGTTGTCTCCACCTTCGGATAGACGTCTTTATTGACGTCGATCCACAGCAGATCCGCAGGCGCCACTTCGCCTCCGATGTCGATCTGCGCGTAATAAATCAGCTCGATGCTGGACATCGGCGGCACGTTAACCACATTGTCCGCGCTGCCGCGCAATGTATATTTCGCGCCGTTTGCTGCAAGCGCGCGCACTTCGTAATCGGGCACCCGCACCGTGTCTCCGGTTACATTGTACATTTTGACCGTTGCGGCAAGCCGGGTGCCGTCCAGCGTATGCTCGCTCAGCATGCCGGTCACCTTAACTTGAAGCGCATCGGATAAAACAACGGGATATCGGTTATCGACGACAACCGCCGTGCCCGCATCGTCGGCCCAGGCGGCCGAATACGGGAACGACAGCAGCAGCGAGGCAATGACCGCCGCAGACAACGTTTTTTTCATGTATTTTTTCATGATAGGTCCTCCTAAGAGTTTTGCGAAGTAAAACTGGGATCGAAAGCATAAGCTTATTTTCTGACAGTGACCTTATCCTTGTCCTTCAGCTCCTGGCCTCCGGAAACGATAACTTGTTCGCCTTCCTTTACCCCGCTTAATACTTCGCGGTTCGGTTCGACGGTACGGCCTAAGGTCACCTTGCGTTTTTCGGCCGTTTGATCGCTACCCACGACAAACACGTAGTTGTCGTTGCCGTCCTTCACAATACCTGCAGTTGGCACCGTAACGACATCCTGCTGCGTATCGCCGCCAACTTGGAGTTTTACTCTCATCCCCGACTTCAGCTTCATGTCGGCATTAGGGACGCTCAGCTCCAGCACGTACGATTTGCTTTGCGGGCTCATCACGTCGGCAGCGTAAATGACCGTTCCGGTCAATTTCATGTCGGAGCCTTGTACGGTAAGCGGAAGTTCCTTTTTGCCGCGAACCAGTTTCATCGCATTTTCGGTCAAATCGGCATGAACCTTAATCGGATTTTGCTGCTGAATGACCCCTGCGACATAACCGGCAGGTATGGTAATTCCCGCTTCCGGGTTAAAATCGGTCAAAATCCCGCTGATCGGCGCTTTTACTTCAAAATCGCCAATCGTTTTGTCGATGTCCCGCAGCGAAACGTCAGCCGTATCCAGCTGAATCCGCAATGAAGCGAGCGGGTCGGTCGCATCGATGTTGGCAAGCTGCTTTTGCGCCGTATCCAAATCAAGACGGGCGGTCTTCAGCTGCGTTTCCAGTTTCTCCATCTGCGATTTCGGCACAAGACCGGAGTCGTAATCGTTGCGGCTGTTGTTGTAGCTTTTCTCCAGATCGGCGATCGTCAGCGTCAGCTTTTCAACCGTATTTTTCAACACGCTGCGGTTTGTCGATACGTCCTGGCTTGTTTTATCGATTTGCGCCTGCAAATTTTGCTTCGTGAGCTCCGTTTTTTCCTTGCTCCGCTGGGCGTCCGAATTGTCGATTCGCATAATGACCTCGCCTTGCTGAACGACGTCGCCGCGTTTTTTGAGCAGCTCCGATACGTCCCCGCCGACTTTGGCTACGATGTTCACCTGCGACGAAGATACGACATCCGCATCGATTTCCGATTTATCGTCCATTTTCATTTTGACGGCCTGCGCGGTTTTGACCGAACGGGCGGATTCGCCGGCATTCGATACCGAACAGCCCGCCGCCAGCGCCCCGATCAGAAGAATGGCTATGCCTGTGGCGGAAACACGCTTCCACCGAGTGTGCAATTCGCTATTGCTTAACATGAGAACTCTGCCCCTTTCCATACTTCCTCAAAAAATTCAATCCCCCATGCGGGGCCCCGCTTATTCACCCATGACGTGTACTTTTTCGCCGCCCGCTCCCTTGGACTTGCCTTTCAGGAACAACGCCAGAAAAGCGCTGGCCACGGATAAAACCCCTGTAACGATAAATACGTCATCAAGCCCTTGAATGACCGAATTGAGCTGAACTTGCCCGCTTAAATAACCGATTGCATTCGCTTGGGCTTGAACGGCGCTTTGCCCCATCGCGACATATTGATTTACCAGCTTGGCAAAACCGTCGGCCACCGGAGCGTGAAACATGTTCATTTCTTCGGATAACGATGCCGCATGGAAGTCCTTGCGCTGCGCAAAAAGCAGCGAGAGCCAAGCGATCCCAAAGGAGGCGCTGATTTGCCGCACCGTATTGGAGAGCGCAGTGCCTTGCCCCATCTTCATCATCGGCACGGTATTCATGCCCGCCGTCTGAATCGGCATCATCATCAGCCCCATGCCGATTGCGCGGATCACCAGCCAGATGATAATCGTCGAATAAGACGTGTTTACATCCAGCTGCGCCGTTAAAAACAGCGACCAGCCGGTAATGAGCATTCCCAGAAAGCCGATTATGCGGGCACCGATTTTATCGAACAACGCTCCGGCAATCGGCATCATCACTCCGACCATCAGCGACTGCGGCAGCAGGATGAGACCGGTCTGCACAGCGGAGAGGCCGGACAAGTTTTGCAAAAATACCGGAAGCAGAAACAATACGCCCATCATGATGATCGTCGCGATGCTGGAAAGCACCAAAGACAACGTAAACGTAAAATTTTTCAGCAGCGACAAATCCAGCATCGGATTGTCGATCAGAAGTTCAATGACGACAAATAATACCAGGCATAACGAGCCGATGCCGACAAATATCAGCACCTCGGAGTCGGTCCAGCCTTTCTCCGCCACCTTGCCCACGCCGTAAAGCAATGAAGCAAGCCCTGTGCTGGAGGTGATGAATCCCCAGAAATCAAACTTTTTGAATGTCGGCGCTTTAAACTCCTTTAATACCGCAAGCGCCAGGAAGAAGTCGAAGATGCCGATCGGCACGTTGATCGTAAAAATCAGCCGCCAATCCAAATACTCCACGATATAACCGCTAAGCGTCGGGCCGGTTGCCGGCGCAAACATAATCGCCACCCCAAACAACCCCATCGCCATACCCCGGCGTTCCGGCGGAAACATGCGGAAGATCATCGCCATGCTGATCGGCATCAGCGCGCCGCCGCCAACCGCTTGGAAAATCCGGAACAAAATCATGCTGTCGTTGCTCCAGGCAATGCCGCATAACGCCGAACCGATCGTAAACAAAACATTGGCGATCAAAAACATTTTTTTATAACCGAACCGGTCGCCCAAATAACCGGTAACGGGAATCAGCGCGCCGCTGACGAGCGAATAAGCAGTGACTACCCATTCGATTTCGTTCTGGCTGACGCCGTACACCGCCATCATCTTCGGAATCGCGACATTGACGATACTCGTATCGAGAATCGCCATAAACACGGCGATAATAATCGCAAACATCGCAAGGCCGAGTCCTTTCTGGGCCGCCGGGTTTCCCCCCGGATTGCCGATCTGCGGCGCTCCGCCGGAAGCCTCATCTTTTGCAGACACGTCAGGCTCCTCCCTTCTATAACCGAACAACCGCTTTTATGTAGCCATGAAATTATTTTTCGATTTTGATCACGACGTTCAGTCCCGGCACCAGCCGTTTGCCTTGGTTGTCGTCGATCGCGATGCGAACCGGTATGCGCTGAATAACCTTGGTGAAGTTACCGCCAGAACTTGACGACGGCATCAGCGAAAAAGAAGAGTTGGTGCCAAGTCCAAGCCGTTCCACGTGGCCGGTAAGCACCACGCCGGGGAAAGCATCGACTTTGATCGTGACGTTATTGCCGATTCTGGCGTCGTTGATTTCCGTTTCCTGCAAATTGGCCGTAATATACAGCTGGCTGAGATTCGTGCTCATGGCCAGCGCACTGCTTGGCGATACCATCTGGTCTTTAATCAGATTGGTTTGGATGATGGTGCCGTCTTCCGGAGCCGTGATGTCCATCGTAATGGCGGGCGTGTTGCCCCGGGCCGGCGTAGTCTCCACAATGCCAAGCACGTCGCCCTTCTTGAACGAATCGCCTTCCTTGTAGTTCCACTCAAGCAGCTTGCCGGCTCCCGGCGCGTAAATCGCCCGCAAATCGCCCTGAATGCGAGCGTCTTCCGTGCTTATATATCTGCTTGCCATCGCATAATAATAAGTGCCGCCTGCTCCTCCACCCAGCAGAACAATCGCGAGTATGGTGAGCAGAATGATTTTTTTCTTCATAATTGCCGTTGCTCCTCTCTTTTTACGTCCAAATCCTTATGGCTGCTTATGCTCAGGCCCTTGCAGCATTTTTCGCGCGATGGCAAGAAATTGATCCACTTCCTCCACAGTCACGTTGTTAAACAATCTCACCAGCATGTCATTTCTCTGCTTGCGGATCTTCTCCACGATTTCCCGCGCCGAGTCCGACAATTGCACCCATACGAGCCTGCGATCCGTCTCATCCCGGGTACGCTCAATGTATTTATCCCGGACCAGCCGGTTGATCGCGATCGTTGTCGCGCTGGCAGACAGCTGAAGTTCCTCCGCCAGCTCGCTGACGGTTTTGCGGCCCGTGCAATTCAGCGTAAACATCAGCAGCAACTGCTGCTTCGACAAGTTTTTGACGATCGGCGGCGGGACTCCCCGGGATTGCCTGATGCCCAATTGAATCAATTGTTCAAACTCGTGCAATCTCTTCTCCCAATCCACAGTCTCTCTACTCCTTCCCCTTACTCCTTTAACAGATAGAAGCTTTTCCTTTAAAATTTTTTAATAAAAAATGTTTTTACCTTAAAACATTTCCTAACTAAATTATCATATGGAAAAATAAGACGTCAACACATTTTTTTCAAAAAAGTTTGTGATAGAATAAAGATAAATCTGTTCTAAAGTAAAGGAGACGTCTATGCCAGACAGTCGCGACATATTTGAACTGGAGGAGGTATGCAGGCAGGTGTTTCAGCGGATTAAGACCGGCTGGAATTCTTTTGAGGAAAATGGCTTCTCCGCCTCGCAAGGTTTTATTTTGGAGAAACTTGAAAGGGAAGGGCCGCTGAAGGTATCGCAGGTCGCCGACGCGCTTTGCTTCACCGCCGGGGCCATTACGGCGCTTGCCGATAAGCTGATTTCCGCGGGGTATACGGAAAGAAAACGTTCGGAGGAAGACCGCAGGGTCGTTTATTTGGAGATCACGCCCCAGGGGCGGGAGATGCTCACCCGAATACGCGAGCACCGCAAGCAAGTGATCGAAGGTTTCTTCAGCAGCGTATCTCATGAGGATTCGCAGCATCTGATCCGCATATTCAGGAGCATTTTGAACAACGAAGATAAGCGGGAATAGTCCGCGAACATAAATAAGCCGAAGGAGCGGCGCTCTCTTCGGCGGATGTTAAACTATAAGTTACGATTGCGACAGTTTGAGCTGAGCTTCGTACCATTCCCATCCCGTACCCACATGATCCGGCCGGTGGGAATCCGATCCGTATATACACGACACTCCGCTGCGTAAACATTCCTGCAAAAACCATTCCGGCACATAAGGTTTGCCGCATGTCGGTACCCTGAGCCCCGCCGTGTTCACATCGATGCCTACCCCGGCGCTGACGAGCTTCGGAACGATCGCCTTCAAACGCCGCTCGATTTGCGCTTCATCCACCTCCGGCAAAACAAGACGGAACTTCTCGATCAAGTTAATATGACCGATTCGCTTGCGCATCGGCAGCTTGGCCGCCCACTCGATAGCGAGCTCTACGTGGTTGTAATACTCCTCCACCACTTTTTCCATCGTACCGTAATAGGACAGCAAGTTTTCCCTGAAGTCGTCCGCTGTAAAATCGATGCAGCTTCTTCCCCCTGCCGAAGGCAAATAATGCACTGAATAAACGACATCCTCCAGCTCGTTATGCCAACGGTCGACGATCCGTTCGGTAAACGGCAGCGCTCCGTGCAAATAATCCAGCTCCAGACCGACCGTTACTTCCAGCTTGCCTTCGTATTTCCGCTTCATCGCTTGCGCATAGGCCATATACGCAGGCAGCTCGCTCTCCGGCATCGCCAGTTCCTTCATCAGTTGGGCACTGTCTACCCACCCTTCGGGCAGCGGCGGGTGTTCGCTGATCGTATAACGTTCGAATCCCAATTCGGCTGCACGGTCCAGATACAACTCCTGGTCGTCGCTGCTGCCATGGTAACAAAATTTAGTATGCGTATGCCCGTCCCACTTATATACAGTCATGCGGCCACAACCTTTCAGTTTGTTTCAGTAAAATCATGAGGCGCCTTCGATCCCCATTATTTTACCACTTCAAGGCGTAACATGGCACCTGATAAAAATGATTTGCCGGCACTGTGCATCCACATATGGCCCCGTTAATGACTCTCAGGTTACACGCTCATCGGTTCGACCGCAATTTGCTCCGCCAAGCTCCGGACATCGCTGACGTCGATCCAGCCGGCGCGTCTTTGCAGCGCGTTGGCAGAGCCGGCTGCGGCGGCCAGCCGCAGACACTCTTCCGGTGCCCGGCCTTCGGCAAGGGCAACGGCAAATCCGGCCGTGAAGGCATCGCCGCTGCCGACGGTGTTGACCGCGCTAATGCGTGGCACACGGATGCGGTACAGGCGGTTGTCCCACAAGGCCACCGCGCCGTCCGCGCCCAGCGAAACGATCACGCAGGCGATGCCTGCCGCCGCAAGCCGGGCAAGCTGCTGCCTGCATTCGCTGCCGCCGGCGTCAAGCGGGCCGCCAAGCAGTACCGCCGCTTCGTCTTCGTTGGGCTTGATCATAAACGGCGCGGCGGTGATGCCGCGGACCAGCGCTTCGCCGCTGGCGTCCAGCAGCACCGTAGCGCCCGCCTGCCGCGCGATCGCGACAAGCTCCGCGTACGACTCCACAGGCACGCCGGCCGGCATGCTGCCGCTGAAGCAAAGGACGCGGGAGCGCCCGGCGAGCTGCTTCACGGTCATCTTTAATTGCTCATATTGCTCCTGCGGCACCGTCGGACCAGGCTCCAGCAGCTCGGTCGACGTCCCCGCTTCTTCGTCCATAATGTTAAGACAAAGCCTGGATTCGCCTTCAACGTGCACAAAATCGTGAGCGATTCCCAATTTCGCCAGCTCGCTTTCGATAAAACGGCCGTTGCTGCCGCCGGCAAATCCGGATGCGGTCACTTGCGCTCCCAGTAGCGAAGCAACACGTGCGACATTGATCCCTTTGCCTCCGGCGTCGGCAATCATGCCGGAAACTCTTGTCACTTTCCCAAGCGGAAAGCGGGGAACATAATAAGTTTTATCGATCGCCGCGTTCATCGTCACGGTTGTGATTATGCTCATCTTAAGCCCGCCCCTTATTTGCCTGCGTCTTTGGCTTTGCCGATGCTGCCGAGCATCGTCATCTTGGCAATCGCTGCTTCTTTGACCGCTTTCTTCGCGGGAACCATATATTTACGCGGATCGTTTTCATCCGGATTTTGCGCAAAAATGCTCTTGATGGCATCCGAGAAAACGATGCGAATTTCGGTTGCGATGTTCATCTTGGCCATACCCAGCGATACGCAGCGTTTCACCTGCTCTTCGGGAATACCGGATCCGCCGTGCAGCACAAGCGGCACGTCAACCTTCGATGCGATCAAACCGATACGGTCGAAATCGATGTTCGGCTCGCCTTTGTACATACCGTGTGCAGTACCGATCGCTGGAGCGAGTGTCGGCACGCCCGTCAGCTCGACAAACCGCGCGCACTCGTCGGGATCGGCCATCAGCGCGTCATGCTCGGCCACGACGATATCGTCTTCCACGCCGCCAACTTTGCCCAGCTCGGCTTCAATGTTCACTCCCGCAGCCCGCGCCACTTCGACGACCTTCTGCGTCAGACGGACATTCTCGGCGAACGGATGCATCGAAGCGTCGATCATCACCGACGTGTATCCGGCGCGGATACAGCGCACGATCAAATCGAAATCGGTGCAATGATCCAGATGCAGCGCAATCGGCACGCTGGCCAGATTGGCCGCGACATTCGCGGCAGCAACGATATATTCGGGTCCCAAATGCTTAACCGTACCGACAGTGGTTTGCAAAATTAACGGCGATTGCGTTTCCTCGGCCGCTTCCACGACCGCTTGCAGCATTTCCAGCGTGTGCACGTTAAAAGCGCCTACTCCGTACTTATGAGCTCTTGCCGCCGCCAGCAGCGGCGTTGACGAAACGAGTGGCATAATAGTTCCTCCTCATGCTGAATAAATGAAATGGGTAGATAGCTGTTGTTGTATGTCAGGCAAAATTCGTCAAACGTTCCGCAGTTTCGTTTACATCAAGGGGCAGTGAGCGCTACACCCGCGAGCGGGCGTACAACGCGCTGCCGACGACACCGGCATCCTCGAGCCGGTGCGCCACCGAAATCGTCAGTCCTTCCATATACATCGGGTGCACGGTCCGCTCAAGCTCCTCGCGCATCGGTCCGAACAGCCGGTCCCCGGCTTTCGCCGCTCCGCCGCCGATGACAAGCACATCCGGGCTCGTCAAGGAAATTGCCGGCGCGAGCCCGCGTGCGAGCATCGTACCCGTGTGGCTCATGATGCGCTGGGCAAGTGGGTCGCCCGCATCGTAAGCGCGCGTGACATCCGCCGCCGTGAGCCCTGACGTGTCGGCCGAGAACCACTCGCCCAGCACGCTTGGCTCGCCTTCGGCCAACGCTTCTCTGGCCTGCCGCGCGATGCCGTTGGCGCAAGCGATCGTCTCCAGGCAGCCGGTCAGCCCGCAAACGCATTTGTAAGGGATGCCCGGCATCCCGAAATGCCCCAGCTCGCCGGCCCGGAAGCCGCTGCCGTAATGCAGCTCGCCATTAAATACGGATGCCGCGGCGATGCCTGTTCCAAGCGTGATGCCAAGCACGTAACGGTGGTTTTTGCCGGCCCCCGCTACCGCTTCGCCATAGATGTACATTCGCACGTCATTGTTGATATAGACGGGCAACCCCAAATGACGGCTCAGCTCATCCGCCAGCGGTATATTGTCCCAGCCGAGATTAACCGCCTTAACGGCGATTCCCCGCTCGTGATCGACAAAACCCGGCACGCCGACTCCCACAGCCGCGCAGCTCACTTCCGGCACTGTGGCCATCAGCTGGCGCACCGCTTCCGCCACCCGCGACGTTACGTGCTGAAAGCCGCCTTGCGCTTCCGTCGCCAGCTTGGCCATGCCCAGCACATCGCCGTTCTCGCTTACGATGCCGCATACCACATTGGTGCCGCCGATATCGATTCCTACATATCCGATCATGTCCTCACCCCATCTGTAAGATCGGCAGTCAGCAGCCGTCTTTTCCGTTAAAGCACGTGTTCAAAAAGCCGGCTTCTCAGCACCGGGACGTTATCCCCTTGTTTGGTCTGCACCCGCCACATGCACAGGGACGCCCAATCTGCCCAGCATATCCGCTACGGATCCGCCTACCGGCGCGTCCGTGATGCAAGCGCTGACGGTGGAAAGCGGGGCGGCGCTGAACAGCGAGGTACGTCCCACCTTCGTGCGGTCGAACACAGCGATCGTTTGAATCGAACGTTTGATCATCAGCCGCGCGATGTCCGCTTCTTGCTCCGAAAACGTCGTCAGCCCGTGCTCGGCGGTAATTCCGTCGACACCCATAAACATCTTGCCGATGTTCAGCGAATCCACGATTTTCTCTGCGAGCGGTCCGCACAGCTCAAAGCTGTTGGAACGCATCACGCCGCCGGTCAGCACGATTTGTACGCCGCTGTCGGCGAGCTCCATCGCGATGTTAACCGCATTCGTCACCACCGTAATATGCCGGTGGCGCTTCAAGTGCCGCGCGATCAGAAACGTCGTTGTTCCGCCGGTCAGCCCGACGATATCGCCGGGTTCGACCATCGAAGCCGCCTTCTCGGCGATCGCTTCTTTTTCCAGCAGCAGCAATTCCCGCTTCTCATTGAAGGGCAGCTCGATGCTTACCGTATCAAGCCGCACCCCGCCAAGACTGCGGAACAAGCCGCCTTTTTTCACAAGCAAATCCAGATCCCGCCGGGCAGTCGCTTCCGAGCAATGGAACGTATCGATGATTTCCTGGACCGTAATCTTCCCTTGGCGCTTGATTTCCTGCATGATGGCTTCGCGCCGCTTATCGCCCTTGGACAATTCATCTGCGCCCATAACCTTCAGCCTCCTGCTTTAAATTTTCACGACTTGGGTCAAATTTTTCGGCGAATCCGGATCGACATTTTTATGCAGCGCCGTATAAAAACCGAGATATTGCAGCGCCGGCAAATAAAGCACGCTTCTCGCTTCGTCGGATACGTCTTCCGCTCCGATCTCAAACACCGCGTTGGCAAACGCCGTATCTTCCCCCGCCTTGGCCGTGATCAGCAGCACAAACGCGCCGTATTCCTGCATCTCCTGCGCCACTTTAAGCTCATATGCGCGCGCTTGCTCGGATACAAGTAAACATACCAGCGTACCCGGGTCAACTACGGATTTCGGGCCATGGCGGAATTCCAGCGTGCCGTGGCTTTCCGTCCAAACATAAGACATTTCCTTTATTTTCAGGCTGGCTTCAAGGCCAAGTCCGACATAAGCACCCATTCCGAGGTAAATATATTTATTAAAGGAACCTTGGTCCACGATAGGTTTGATAAACGCATCGGCTGCTTTGACAACGCCGCCGTCCAAGTTCATCACCCGCTCCAATTCGCCGGACAGTTCGCCATTGTGAGCCGCCAGTGCGATTGCCGCCTGCATCATAAAGGTCATGCTGCTGAGCGATTTGGTCATGACGGTGCTTGTTTCTTTGCCTAACGGAGAAATCAAACATTCGGCCAGCTTCGCCATCGTGCTGTCTTCGTAGCAAGAAATGCCGGCGATTGTCCAATTCGGCAGGGAGTGAACCGATTCCAGCGCCAGAATTACTTCGGTCGACTCGCCGGATCGGGAAACGCCGATGACCAGCACTTTTTTGCCGGCAGGTACGGCTTGTTCACGGAACAAATAAATTTCGCTTGAAGGATGCGCCGTGGCGCTGCGTCCCGTCCATTTGCGGAATGTAGCGGCCATCGTAAGAGCCTGGTAATAAGATGAGCCCGAACCGATAAAAATAACTTCATCAAATTGCGGATTTGCTAAGTAACGATCGATCCAATCCTGCTGATTGTCAAGTTGTGTCCAAGCAGCCTGCAGCGCTTCCGCTTGGGCTGAAATTTCCGGATAAGTAAACTGTCCGAATGTCGTCATAGTCCAAAACACCTCTCCAGTCCGTAATATGTATTTAGTTTACCGCAATATTTTTAAAGTTTCAATCATAATTTTGATTTTTTATTTCAAAAATATGATTTTTATTGCATCCTGCTCATCTGTTATCTAACAAGCCGGCAATAATTATGCTATAGTTACCCTATATCATGTACAATTCATTGAGCGATTATGGAGAGGTGTTTATAAGATGGGTGTGAAATTCGGAAGAGAGTACGCCGACATTATTGATGAAATGACCGAAGCCGTCGTACAGATAGAAGATATTTACAGTTTCTTCGAAATGCCGGAGCAGGATTGGCAGGAGATGAATGCAGAGGAACAACGCGAGTGCATCCGCACGATGGCTGACGATTTGTTCTACGGTCTGGGGGCTGACCCGGTAATGGAGATCGGTTCGGGGATGGTCAGCTACGACAAGTCCAAACATATTCTTAAAGTCGCTCAGGATGATAAAGTCATCAGCATCATTCGGCTTACTTAATCTCCGGGTACGTACGTATGGTCAAAACGGGGATTTGGGTCGTTATGCTGCTGTTTTACCCGCTGTTTCTCAAGCTTATCCACATCCATGATCTGCGTGTCGTGCCGCTTGTCGTTCCTTATGCGGTGGGCTGTCTGGCCGTCGTCATTATCGTTTCCGAGATTGTCGAATACGTGGTCAAAAAATTCCGGACTTAATCCAACAAGGAAAAACCCCTTCACACTGTGAGGGGGTTATTTTTATCTAATCAAATCAGCTGCGCCGATCGACTTGCGGAACTCCGACGGCGAGCTGCCTTTCAACCGTTTGAATGTATTGCTGAAATAAGAGATATCCGCATAGCCGAGCCGGCCCGCGATTTCCGATATGCGCAGCGACGTATGGGTCAATAGCTGTTCCGCTTCGTCCATCCGCATCTGCAGCACATATTCGACAAAGGTCTGATGCATCCGCTGCTTGAACAGCTGGCTTAAGTAACTTGGATTCAAATGAACCGCAGCGGCGGCTTCCGTCAATGTAATATCACCCGGCAAACGTTCGCGGATGAGGCGGATCACCTGCTCGACCGGAGACATTTCGTGAACGTCTTTGACTCTGCTGGCGGTTGGCGCCGTTTCTGAAGCCGCCTTCATTTTCATCCATTTTTCAAGACATTTTGTCATGTCCTCCGCCTCGACCGGCTTCAGTAGGTAATCGAAGACGCCTGCCCGCAGCGCGTGCTGAACATAGGCAAAATCGTCGTGACCGCTGATCATGACCACCGCTTCCTGGCCTCCGCGTTCGCGAAGCCGATCCACAAACGTAAGTCCGTCCATCACGGGCATCCGGATGTCTGCCATAATAAGATCAACCTTGTTCCCGCTCAGCCAGTCCAGCGCTTCCAGTCCGTTCGCGCATTCCCCTGCGACCTGAAACGGCAAGCCGGTTCGTTCGACCGTCCGTTTGATCGCGGTGCGCACCCATCGTTCATCTTCTATTAACAAAACCGAATGCATCGTTCCCCTCCTTCTTATGCTCATGGTGCGGCAAGCGGTAAGCTGATCCGGCGAGTAGCGCGTTGCTAGCGAAAACGCGGCTTTTACGCATCGCATTACTTTCATCATAAACAGTAGGCTGAGTTTTTTCCAGTCTGCCCCCTCTATCGGACATGAGCGCCGCAATTTAAACAATATCAGAGGTTTGCCAAATGCAATGGACACCAGAGTCCTTATTTTGCCTATCACCTGTGGTTTCCCTGACTTTTTGAGCGAATAAGCGCGGCTCTGTCCGTTAAAAATGATAACCTTCACTTTTTTGCCAAATAAGCGCGCCGCTGTCCGTTAGCGTTGGGCCGTGACGATTCGTATGTGATAGGTCTTCAGAGTGTTCCGCATCGTTCTGCTAGTATGAATTCGATGAAAAGAGTCGGACACCTCGCCCGAATCTTTAATGACCACCAGCTTATTCTCATAGATGTGAGGCAATTGAAATGAACTGTTAAAAAAGAGGGCTTCACCAAAAGCGAGGCCACTGAAAAAGTGAAAGCTCCGTGAGCGTATCATGCTTACGATCACCCATTGTCCGCGAATTTCTTGAATTGACCTGCTTGCCGCAGGTGAAATTCGGGGACAAAAGTGATCGCCGGCACTTCTCCAGCATGATTTCGCTCACTTAAGCTGCTTTTTCAGCGGCCTCAACTAAAAGCCCCTCCTCTTTAGATTACCTATATGCGATTGATTATTTTCTTGCTTTGTCGATAGCCTCAAGCACATCCTTGAATTCCGCACGGTACTTGTCGATGGCCGGTTTAACGGCGTCCTGCCAAGGCTTCACATCTTTGACTTCCGTAATCGTAACGCCGGCAGCGCGGATTTTCTCTTCGGATTTCTTCTCGAATTTCTTCCATTCGTCGCGTTGGTATTGAACGGAATCAAGCGCCGCTTGCTTGACGATTTTCTTGTCTTCGTCAGACAATTTATCGAAAGCGGCCTTGCTCATCATCAACAGCTCAGGCACACGCTGGTGGCCGTCCAAAATCATATTTTTGGCAACGCTGTAGTGGTTGGACGTATCGAAACTTGGCCAGTTGTTCTCGGCCGCATCGATAACGCCGGTTTGCAGTGCGCTGAACACGTCGCCGTACGGCATTGGCGTAGCGCTTGCGCCCAGCGATTCGACTAGGTCGATGTTGATTTTATTTTGAATGACGCGGATTTTTTGGCCTTTGATATCGGCAACGGATTTAACCGGCTTGCGGCTGTAGAAATGACGTGCCCCGGAATCGTAATAGGCGAGGCCGATCAGTTTGGAACCGGACATTCCGTCAAGCAGCTTGTTGCCGTCCGCACTGTTCAGGAATTTCCACTCATGTTCTTCGCTGTCGAAGATGTACGGTAAGCTGAATACGCCCATCGGTTTGTTGAAGTCTGCAACAGCGCCGCTGCTGACGCGGGTAAATTCGATGGCGCCAAGCTGTACTTGTTCAACGACGGCCTTCTCTTCACCCAATTGGGAAGATGGATACACGTCGATTTTGATGCGGCCGTTTGTTTTTTGGCTGACCAATTCGGCAAACTTCTTGTCGCCCATGACCGTCGGATAATCCGGAGGATGCGTATCGGCAAGACGGAACGTCAGACTCGGCTTCTTATCTTCCGGTTTGGCCGCTGTTCCGGCCGCCGGCTGGCTGCCCGCACCGCCGGCACTGCTTGCGCCACCGCTGCTCGGTTTGCTGTTTCCTGCGCTTCCGCATCCCGCCAACATCATACTTGCAAGAACTACTGTCGCAACCGCTCCGGTCATTAATTTTTTCATCGTGGTCTTCTCCCCTTATCAATCATGATTGTTACTCGAAATTTAGTATAGTTGAAAGCGCATTCAGATCATACATGAGCCATTTTATGATTATTTGTAATTTTTTTAGCCCGCTATTTGCCGTTAATCATATGTGGCAGCCACAGCGTAATTTCCGGAACGTACGTCAATATAAGCAGTACACCGCACATCGCGAAGAAAAACGGCCATGACGCCTTGGTCGCCTGATCGACCGAAACCCGCCCTATCGCGCATCCGACGAATAGGACCGTCCCGACGGGAGGCGTTATGAGCCCAATACCGCAGTTCAAAATCATGATAATGCCGAAGTGGACCGGATCGACGCCAAGCGCTACAACAACAGGAAGCAAAATCGGCGTCATGATGAGGATCATCGGAGCCATATCCATCGGGAAGCCGAGAATCAGCAGCAGAACGTTAATCAGCAGCAAAATGATGTACGGATTGCTGGAGATGCCCAAGAACATCTCGGTAACCAAAGCCGGAATTTTCAAGTAAGCCAGAATCCAACCAAACGCGTCGGAAGCCGCGATCAAAAACAACACCATCGCCACCGTGCGGAACGTCCGTTTGAGGATCATGTACATGCCGCTGAGCGGCACATCGCGGTATACAAAGAAGGTAAGGATAAACGCATACGCGCAAGCCATTGCGCCCGATTCCGTCGCCGTAAACCAGCCGCTTAATATCCCGCCAAGGATGATTACGCCCGTCAAAAGCGACAAGAAGCCGTCGCGCACGATTTTCGGAACGTCGGCCCATTTGACCGGATCCCCCTTCGGGTAGTTGCGCTTAACCGCAATGAAATACGAAATCGCCATCAAGGTGAACAACAAGCAAAGTCCCGGTACGATACCGCCTAGAAACAAGCTGGAGATGGACACGCCGCCGGCTGCGATCGAGAACAACACCAGGTTGTGGCTGGGCGGTACGACAACGCCTTGAATCGCCGCCGAAGTGGTTACGGCTACCGCATAATCTGCGGAATACCCTTTTTTCTTCATCGCCGGAATCAAAACGGAACCGATGGACGAAACGTCCGCTACCGCCGAACCGGATATGTTGCCAAAAAACATACACGCCACACAGTTAACCATCGCCAGACCGCCGCGGACGGCCCCGACAAACAGCTGCGCAAAATTGACCAGCCGTACGGCCATGCCCCCGGCGCTCATAATTTGACCGGCCAAAATAAAAAACGGAATCGTGAGCAGCGGGAAAGAGTTGATTCCTTGAATCATCCGCTGTCCTACGACAACCCAAGGAACGTCCAGATACATCAGCGTAAGCAGCGTCGACCCGGCAAGTGTAATCGAAATCGGAAACCTCAGAACAATAAGAGCGATAAAGCTGGCGACAAGAATCAATATAGCCATCGTATTCATTACTCGGACACCTCCTCTATGCCGTGATGCCTGATGGTGTCAATGCCGATGAACTGCAGGAAGGAATATACGCAGATCATCACGCCGGTAAGCGGCATGACGGCATACAATACGCTGTTGGGCATTTGGGTGGCCGGAAGTGTCGATTCGTTCATCAGCACGGTGAAATCCCATCCGTTGACGACCAGATACAGTCCGAACAAAAAAATGCAGATATTGATGACTTTGTCCAGCACTCGGTTGACGATCTTCGGGAAAAACTTGGTCACACTGTCCATCGCCATGTGCAATTTCTCCCGGAAGCCGATGGCGATGCCCATAAATGAAAACCAGACCATCAGCAGCAAAGTGATTTCCTCCGACCAAAAAAATACGTGATTGAACAGCTTTCGGGTAATGACTTGTATCGTGACGATAATGGTCATCGACGCCAACGCCACAAGCGCAAAATTTTCGAAAAAGCTGTCGATCAGCAAAGCGATCCGTTTTAACGTTTTCAATCGTTGTCCCCCTTTTGTGTGGTAACATGCAGTGTTTTCGGCTCGTAACTCATTGTAAAGGCTTTCATTGCGTTTGATAACGCCCGGGGTTTTAGATTTATTTGTAATTTTTTTAGGAAAAAGCAAACAGCCTTCTTTTCACATTCCCGGGGGAAAGTGGAAAGAAGGCTATAGACTGTTGACGACGCTTATTATGTGCATAACAGACACGCTCTGCCTCAGCCTTTTACAGAACCGACCATTGCACCTTGAACAAAATATTTCTGCACGAACGGATACAGCACAAGCACCGGAAGAATGGCGACATATACCGTCGCATATTTAATATTCAAGCTCATGACGGCGAGCTCCTCCGCTCCCGCGCTTGTCGTTTGCGAGGCCATATCTCCGGCAATAACGATATTTCGGAGTATAATTTGCATCGGATACAGATTTTTCTCGTTTAAGTAAATCAGCGCCGGGAAAAAGCTGTTCCAATGGGCTACCGCATAGAAAAGGAACATGGTGGCCATAACCGGCAGCGAAAGCGGCAGCACCACCCGCACGAGGATACGGAATTCGCCCGCCCCGTCCACTGTTGCCGATTCATGCAGAGAGTCCGGGATATTTTCAAAAAACGTCCGCATTAAGATCATGTTAAACACGTTAATCGCCGTCGGAATCAATATCGCCCAAACGGTATTTACCATGTGCAGCGAATGAACGACCATATAACGCGGAATCAGACCGCTATCGAAGAACATCGTAAAGATGACGAATAATGAAATCAATCCCCGACCGTACAGATGCCCTCGGGATAATGGATACGCGCAAAGTGCGGTCATAATCAGGTTAATCACGACACCGGCGGATGTATAAAACAAGGTATTGGCATATGAACGCAAAATAGCCGGATCTTTCATAATCACATCGTAAGCTTGCAGATTCAGACCTTTCGGAAGGAAGTAGACTTCCCCTCGGTTAACGGCATCGCCGGCGCTGATCGACACGATCCCCATGTAGTAAAGCGGGTAAATCGTAACGATGACCAGAAGCAGCATGAACAGCACATTGCATATATCGAATATGCGCCCGCCATCGAGAATGCGTCTTTTGTACATGATGGGGTCTCCTTCTAGAACAACCTTGTTCCGTTGATTTTCTTGGATATCATATTTGCCGAGATGACCATGATAAACGCGATGATCGACTGGAAGATACCGACTGCAGAAGCAAAGCTGAAGTCGCTGTCGATCAAGCCACGGCGATAAATGTACGTCTGGATGACGTCAGCGGTATCGTAGGTCGGACCGCTGTAAAGCAATATAACTTTCTCAAAGCCGACCGTCATCATTTTTCCGAGCGTCAGGAGCAACATAATCGTGACCACGGTAGATATGCCGGGCAATGTAATATGCAGCATTTTGTTCCAGCGATTCGCGCCGTCAACCGTAGCGGCTTCGTACAGCTGGGGATCGATGGAGGTGAGCGCAGCTAAGAAAATAATCGAGTTCCAACCCATGTTTTGCCATATTTCCGAGCCGACAAAAATAGTTCGGAACCATTCGGGCAAGGACATAAATGTTTTTGGCGTACCGCCTAACCATTTGATCAGGCCATTGATTAAACCGTCGGTGGATAAAAAGTTGACCAGCATCCCGGCTACTACAACCGTGGATAAGAAATGCGGGACGTACGTAACTGTCTGCAAAAAGCGCTTGAAAAACTGAACCCGAAGCTCGTTAAGCAATAAGGCAAAAATAATCGAAGACGGAAAAAAGAAAATCAGCGAATATAAGTTAATCAGCAGCGTGTTGCGGACAACTTGCCAAAAATAAGAATCGAACAAAAACTGATTGAAATATTTGAAGCCTACCCAAGGGCTGTCAAAAAAACCTCTTACGATCGAATAATCTTGAAAAGCCATCAAATTGCCGACCATCGGAGCGTAATGAAAAATAACAAAATAAATAAAAGGCAGAGCAAAAATCAAATACAAAGGAATACTTCTAGTGAATTTTTTCCTGGCTCCTGAAGCCGATACCATACCAAGACCTTCCCTTCTTTAGAAGAAGGGGAACGGGACTTTGCCTGTTCCCCTTTTTCCGCTGATTATTTTACACGAGCCAATGCGTCGTTATAAATTTTTTCAAGCTGGTCGGAGCCTTGTTTTTTCAGTTCAGCTACGAAGCCGTCCCAATCTTTGGCAAGCGCGCCGTCTGTCATAATAAATTTGTCCATGTTCCGAGTGAGGTACGAATCCAGCTGCGATCTGAGCTGCTTCAGCTTCTCACGCTCTTCTTTGGTGAACGGAGGGTCGCTTACGAAGCGTACGCTTTCGCCGGCTTTTTCCATCTCATTCGATTTTTTCTCCCACTCAAGCGATTGTTGGGTAGCAAACGTATTGCCAAGACGCGTATCTTCCAGCACCGCAAAGCCGAGGTAACCTAAGCCAAATGCGGAAGACAACGAATAGTTCGGCGTTTTGTCGTCTTTATATTTGTTATAAAGCGCATCCGCCATCTTGTATTCTCCGTTGGTCAGCGTGTAATGCTCGCCTTGCAGACCAAAGCTGGTCAAATTCGAACCTTCGTCCGAATACAGCCAATCCATAAATTCAATGACTTTCTCCGGATTTTTTACTTTCGCATTCAACACATACGATTCGGAAAGATGACCTTTGGCATAAATCAGGTTGCGTTTTGTGCCGTTAGGCGCCGACAATGTCGGAATCAGGTCAAACTTCGCTTTAGGATCGGATTTTTGCAATGCGATATTAAACTGGTTGGCGAAACCATTGTTGTCTTGGAAATAGAACGCTTTGTTCGCGCTCAGTTTCTCCTGCCAAATTTGCGATGTTGCCGTAGCATAATCGGGATCAAGCAGCTTCTCTTTGTACAACTTGTTCAGCCAAGCGACGGCATCTTTAAACTCGGGGGAATTCGGGCCGAATTTATATTTCTTTTCCTTTGGCTCATAATACACTTTGGATCCGTTAAACGTGGTGTAACCGCTGCCAAAAGCAAAAGTAATTGGATTCAGCAAGTTTTCCGTACCGGTCAAGCCATTGGCTGCACGAGCCGTAAACGGATAAGATTCGGGATTAGCCGCCTTGATCTTTTTGAATACTTCATACAGTTCGTCATACGTCGAAGGCACCTTGGCGCCTACCTTTTCCACTGTATCGACACGCAGCATAGCCAGCTGACCGCCGGAGCCGGCGTAACTTGCAGCCAGAGGGAAGCCGTACAATTTGCCGTCAATTTTGTTTTTGCTGATGTCCGGCTGCTGTTCGATGACCTTCTTCAAATTCGGCATCTTGTCCAAATAAGGTGTCAGATCAAGGAAAATACCCGTATCCGCATAGTTCTGGATATCGTCTTGCTTAACAAGCATGACATCCGGTGTTGTATTTGTGGCGATCAGCGTTTTCTTTTTGTCGTCATAGTTGCTTTGCGGGACGTTTTGCATAGTCAGCTTGACGTTTTTTCTCTTTTGAAATTCCTTAAGCGCCAACGAATCATTAATAATCGCCTGCGAAGGATGCTCGTATCTCATCCATGTAAGCTCGAGGGGCGCAGCCGGTGCTGCCGGTGCTGCCGCTCCTCCGGACGCAGCAGGCGCTGCCGTTGAATTTGGTTTGGTGTCGGCCGGTTTGGCCGCAGGCGTTCCGCCTCCGCATGCAGCGAGCAAGCTCGCAGGCAGCAATACGGCACAGCCTGTCATAATGACCCTCGTTTTTAAGTTAGCTTTCTTATGCATATTGAACCTCCCTAAAAATGTTTGTTGTCCTGCACAATCAACACTAACATCATCTCGAATCACATAACATATCCATTGCAGCGCTTCATGTTCCGAATTTCCATATGCGGCGCGATGATTCAAATTTCCACCATGCGCTAAAAAGTCTACTTTGCTTCATTTTGCTTGCGCGCTATGGAAGTCCGGTAGTCCATCGGCGAAATTCCCTCGTATTTTTTGAATATCCGCAAGAAGGTGGTGCGGCTTAAAATGCCGATCCGCTCGGACACTTCGCTGATTTTCAGATCGGTCTCCGCAAGCAGTTCCTTGGCTTTGGCCATCCGCACCAGACTGATATAATCCGTGATGCTTGTTCCGGTCGTTTCTTTGAACAGACGTGAAACATATTTCGGCGACAAGCCGATTTCGTCGGCGATATGTTCCAGGTAAATGTTTTCGGCATAATGATTTTCGATATAACCTGTGATCAGCGTGATGACCGCACCGGCTTTCGGTTCCGATTTGACCGTTGTTTCGGCGACGATGCGTTCGTAAAACTTCAGCAACCGCTCGATCCGTTCGCGGAACTCGCCCGGTGACATGTTCCGGCTCGCCAGAATGGCGTATTGGTCTTCCGTCAGCAGCGTATGCAGCGGGATTTGCCGCTCATGAATGTAACGGATGCCCGTATTCATCAGTTCGGCCAGCAGAGCACCCAAATACACGTAGGAAACGCCCCTGTTCATATTAAACTGGACCAAACCCTCCACTTCGGTACGAAGCGTCTCCATGTTGCCGGTTTTAAAGCCGTTGGCGATTTTATTCTCATCCAGAAAGGAATAAAAATACGTTTGTTCAATAACAAAATCTGCAGCGTCGGCAATCGTCACATCGGAATGCCCCGTGCCTTGCACAATAGCCGTGATCGCGTCGCTGTACGATTTGGCGATATCGCCGATTTTCGAATAGATTTTGCCAAGTCCAATTTTCAGCTCGCAGTAGATCATATCGTACTCAAAGGTGCTCTTGATGTTGTCGAGCGCCTGATTCAGCTGCTGCCGCTCCTCTTCTTGCTTCAGGTTCATGATGCACACATACAGATTCGGGTCCAGCTCCAGCACATAACAGGACACATGCCGCTGCATGAGACCCCACAGCACATTTTTCATCTTCTCCTGAATCAGGAGGCGGTCACCTTCCGACAGTTCGTGAAAAAAGCGATTTTTATAGTCAAACATAAAGCAGCAGCAGGAGTAATAACTGCCGTCAAAGCCAAGTTTGCCCAATATCCGGGTTGGTATTTCCTGCTGTACCCACGGATGCGCTTTAATCAGATTAGTGAAAAACTGATCGAGCAGCTCGCTCGAGTACTGATTTAGCGTCAGCGCAGCGTTCCGGTTTTGCTCGACCAATTGGTGGATCCTGCTGCGGATCATCTTGAATTCATCGCCGCTGCGCAGCTCGTTGTGCACCTCGATTTCCTTCTCTTCGCGGATTAGAACATCTTTAATGTTTTTGATCGGATTGTACAGATTGACGCTGAATAAAAACGAAAACAAAATGCCGATGATGACAAGGCTGAGACAAATCCAGAATACGACGTTCAAAATGCCGGATGATTCCCCGCTGAATGCCGACACCGGGGTTACCGAATAATAGTCCCATCCGAAAGAACCGGACGGCGCATGCACGATCAGTACTTCGGTATTGTTCAGCTTCGCCAATTGAATGTTCTGAGCTCCGGGAAACAGTCCGCTGACATGCCCAAGTGATTCCTCATCCCATTTGCCGCTGTTTAAGATCACTTTTCGTTTGCTGTCCATAATGAAATAAGAAGTCGAAGGATACAGCGAGTTGTTGTTCAAAGATGAAGAAATGGCAGGTACAGACAAACTGGTCACCATCGTGGCGAGTTTGCCGTTCACATATTGAGTTGAAACGCTGGGAATGACCATTTGACCGTGCGAGCCATAAAACTGCTCTACCTTGGTGGGGCGCAGCAATTCGAAAAAGCTGCTGCTGCCGAGGCGTTGTTTCCAATAGTCTTTGTTGTAATCATTTAAGGAGTAAAATTGATCAAAAAACGTATTGAAGTTAAACAACCCTTCGCTGGAGTATACCCGATCGGTATCGATATACAAAAATATATGATCGATAAACGAGCTGATGGTGTTGCGGTTCTGCACAATCGCTCTAACGATCAGCGGCAGATTGACTTTTTCCGCATCGGTCAGCTGCGAGTAAGGTTTCAGATGCTGCTGTACGATATCACTTAAAAATAAATTGTTGTTTGTGGATTGCGCCATTTCCAAATATATGTCAACCGTGCGGGAGGAAAACTTCAAATTGGCGGCCAGCTTTTGCGACACGTCGTTTTTGACGATCTGGTCTTCGTTCAGATACGAAGTGAGACCAATGATAATAATCGGGATTAACAGCGAGAGAAAATACATCAGAATTTTTTGAAATAATTTATTTTTTATCACTTGCATAAGTTCTCAACCCCTGACTGTTTCTACACGAACAAGCGCACATCTTGGAGCAGAACCACAACATTTAGTAAACGCTTTCATTCGTGATGTATACTAAGAAAAAACGTATTTTCTACTTCTACTATAACACACTCGGCTTAAAGCAAATAGCCCTCCCGTTCGCTTCCCGGCAGGAAAGCGTAAAGAGAAGGCTAAATTTTTTGTAAAGTGGGACGATGAACCCGTAGGGCTTTAATTCCCAAGTGTTATCGAACCGATCAAGCCTTTCAGCTTGTCCGCCGAACGCTGCAGCAGTTCCTGCTCGTCAGCCGACAGCTTCAGCTGCAGCACTTCTCTTACGCCTTGGCGGTCAACAATGCAAGGCACGCCGAGATATACGTCGGAGATGCCGTGGTAATTCTCAAGCAAGGTCGATACGTTCAGAACGGCCCCTTCGTCGTGAAGAATCGCCGTACATATTCTGTCCAGCGCCAGCGCGATGGCATAATAAGTGGCGCCTTTGGCGTTGATGATCTGGTAAGCCGCGTCGCGGGTATTGGCGTAAATATCCGCCTTAATTTCTTCGCTAAGCGCAAGCTCCGTGCCGGCTACGTTGGCGAGGCTCCACACCGGCAGCTCGGAATCCCCGTGCTCCCCGATAATATGAGCATGAACGCTGCGCGGGTCGATATTCAGCTCGCTGCCGATCAAATAGCGGAATCTGGCGCTGTCCAGCAGCGTGCCCGACCCGATGACGCGGTTCACCGGCCAGCCTGACTTTTTCAAGGAGAAATAACTCATAATATCGACTGGGTTGGAGGCAATCAGCAAAATACCGGTGCTGTTGTGCTTCAACACCTCTGTAATGATGCTGTCCAAAATGGAAACGTTCCGTTTCAGCAGATCGGTACGGGTTTCCCCTTCCTTCTGCGCGGCTCCGGCCGTAATGATGATAATATCGGCATCGCGGCAATCCTCGTATGTGCCCGCCCACAGCTTAGCTCCGCCAAGAAACGGCATGCCGTGGTTCATGTCCAGCGCATCCCCTGCGGCCTTGTGCTGGTTAGAGTCAATCAGCACCAGCTCGTCCACCCGGTTTCTAAGCAGCAGCGTATAAGCGGTTGTCGAGCCAACTGCCCCTGCTCCGATAATGACAATTCTTGTTTTGCTCATATTTGTTTCCCCCATCATCTTCTATCCGGAAAAAAACGGAAATCTCTGTTTTTGGCTTCATTCGGCAATTCTAATTGTAAAGCATTAAAGCATCTTGCGAAAGTGAGGGAAATCACTCGAAAAGTTATCTCGGGCGAACAAACCAAATAGCCCTCTCCTCCCGCTTCCCGGCAGGAAAGCGTGAAAAGAAGGCTAATTTTCTGCGACACGTTTGTACTGTTGTGTCAGATTTATGATGTGGTTTGGAATACATCCTGTCCCTCGGAGCTTGTGTTATACTTATTTTATCCAAGCCACAAAGGGGGATTAACCATGAAATGGAACGAAATCACCAAAATTTATCCGAATCGGCTTGTGTTGGTTGAGGCTCTTAAAGCCACCTCCCAAAACCGGATTCGAACCATTGAAGAAATGTCCGTGGTGAACGAATATAAGGACTCCAAGGAAGCTTGGGAAGGGTACAAACAGTATCACAAAGAAGACCCAGCGCGGGAGCTTTATATCTTCCATACTAGCCGTGAGATCGTTGAAGTGGTTGAAGAGTTCTTTTCCGGGATGAGACAACACTAATGCAGATTCGAATCATTCATGGGTTGCCAATTGTTTCTTTATCCATCGAATACAATAATTATACCGTTGAATTAACCAATGTGCTGTTTGATACAGGTTGTGCCGCTACAATTTTTGATACAGATGTCCTGGCAGTTGCAGGGTTGTATCCCGACTTCATTAACGGAACCGTGAAGCGAATGTATGGAATAGGTGAAACCAGCGAGGCTTGTTACGAGCAATTAGTTAACAATATCAGGATTGATTCCATAAGCTTACCTTCGTTTTGTTTACAGCTCGGTTCAATACAGGATCCTTATGGATTTGATGGCATTATTGGGATTGATTATATGCTAAGAACCGGACTGAAGATAGATTTCGAAACGATGCAGATAAGGTATGCTACACCATAAAGCGGCAGCCGTGCGAACCTCATCTTGAAGCTTCATGACCGCACCTCACTTTCATCCACGGATCTTTCCGCAAATGGATAACGCATTCCAAGTTTCCGGTATGGTAAACAATATTACCCGGCTCAACTTTAAAAAACGCCTTGTTTGCGTCCTTCGCGTTAATGACTCGAATCGGCTCCACTTCCGTTACGATTTTCTTATCCTCTTGCTCGATATAACCACGCACCGATAGCAAAATATACTGGTCAGGGAACAACTCTCTAACCTGTTGCCATTTCATCAGCCATCCCTCCATTATTCTGAACGGATAATAAGCATTGAATTGAACACGGTATGCTTAAGTATTCTATGGTTCATTTTACCATTAACGGATGGCGTTCAGTATGCATAATGAGGGCAATTTCCTTGACGCATGTTCCCCCAAAAAAACCAATAGCCCTCTCCTCCCGCTTCCCGTCAGGAAAGCGTGAAAAGAAGGCTAATTTTCTGCGACACGTTTGTACTGTTGTGTCAGATTTGAAGCTCCCCGAGCTTTATCAGCTCTACAACCGCTTGCGAACGGCCCTTCACGTTCAACTTCTGCATCACATTGGAAATATGGTTACGCACAGTCTTTTCGCTGATGAACAACTGCTGTGCAATATCCTTGGTCGTTTTGTCTTGGACCAACAGTTCAAAGACCTCGCGTTCACGGTTTGTTAATAGAAATTTACTTTTATGATCGCTGCCCTTCAATGGAGTCACCCCTCCTTGCCCGGGTTTTGTATGTTACAAGGTGTAGGGATACAGTCAAAAATATAGTATGAGAAAGTAGCTCCATTGGTGCGAAAGACAGCGCCGTTGCAAAAAAATAGGCGGATTCCCCGGCTACTCCCGCAGCCAAGCTTTCATCGCCGCCTTGCTCATCGGCCCTTGAGTCCGGTCGCGAACCAGCCCGGAGGCATCGATCCAATACGACGTTGGGTACGCCATAACTCGGTACGCGCCGCCGGCCGCTGTTCATCACAGACAAGCTAACCATCGCTTCGAATTTTTCCGAAACGACCGGCTCCTTGGGATAGACCTGCTCTTAGGCATTTCCTTATCAAATAGATTTCCGAATGCGCCGAAGAAAAGGCAGTTACTTTAACAACATTTTCGTAATCTGCATCCTCTCTTTAATTCGTTCGCTTGTCAACTTGTCTATAAAATAAACAACTCATCGCTTGGTACTTCGATTGAGCATATGTCAATGAATGTGCTACGCAGCAGCTCCAATTCATTTTGAAGGAGACGTAGATAATAAAAGATTACGCCAGAGAAATTATATCAAGATCTGTTCCAACTTATTGGCAATGAGAACTTCTCTTTGTTTCATAAACTCTTCAAACTTACTAGCTGACAATTCAACAGATGGTATATAGTGCTTATGTCTAAAATCTGCCTGTTCTTGTGCCGTGGGATATGTTTGATCTAACCATTGCTGAGTAGGCATATCCGACTTTTCGATGTTTGGAACACCTTCGAGAAGTTGCAAGTTCCCAATGTAGTCAACATTCTCCAGACAGAAGTTAATCTGGTCATTGGTAAGACCTAATTTCCTCAGCTTCGTTTGGGATTTTAACAAACTTCGAGGGATGATGTGATCCTGGTGAAAAATATTCCGATAGTCCAAGGTCGGATACAGTAGTGCAAGAAGCGAGAAAGCATAGTTGCTTCCGTATTTCGTATACAGCAACGCGTTAATATCCTCATCATCAATCCTTAACGATTTATTTGTAATCTTCAAGTTTGACTTAATAGCATCAAAACTGAACTTATCAGTCATTCCTTTAATGATTTCACGCATAGGACGCAGCACATTGTCAGGTTGACCACCAAAAATTCTTTTCAGGAGCGACACTATGACAAACTTCTTAATCTGATTACGGTCATCTTGATGCTTGGAAGCGACATCAAAATTGATCGGATTTCCGATTCTATAAATGTAATAAGCAACAGGAATAATGACTGAATTGGCAGTTAAAGTTTTTGCATTATAACCGAATGAAGCAAGCAACTTCACAGCAACTCGTATTGATTGGGAAATGGTATCCCATTCGTCTTCAATTTTCTTCATATTAGCAGCATTGAAGTTATCTACTTTAAACGAGATGTCAGTAAAATCGCATAAGACAAGGCATGATTTTAAAACAGTATCCTTGTCGAAGTTAAAACCATCTCCGTAATCGTTAATTTCGTCAACGAGTTCGGTGATCCTATCCCGAGCATCCTCATTCTCCCATTGGGCAGTTGCGATAGAAAGCAACAGATCGGAATACGTCAATTGTGTTCCGCCGCTGTTAACCCGAATGAAGATATTCAACACTTTATCCAATTCATTTCCTTTTTCCATAAAGAAATGAATGACTGGGGACATGATAACTTGTTGGAACAACATCATTAAACATTCCGACGCAAAATTTTCAGTGATGTTATTTACGGTGATGAACTTGAAAATATCTGGCATTCCATTGCAATTCAAGATATCTCCAACTCGATACCAGAAGTACTCTCCTTTAGGGTAGGAAACAACTTCTTTATCAGACAAAAATCTGAAATCGATTCGATCCGATGGCATTTTTAAATTCAAATAAAGCTTCTTCTTGTCGTAGGCATTAGGATCATTAACTCTCTTATAAGGGAGCTTCTCCGTATACGAGCCTTTGAGTCCAATATACAGAGAAGTCAGTCGCTGCTGGCCGTCCAGTATTGCAGTCAAGGAGTGCATTCCTGATGTAGTTGCTTTTGGATTCCGTTTGTTATCTTTTTCATGAAAATCTCTAATAAATTCGTAAAATTGATAGTTATGAACATTATCCCCTTGAACAGACCAGAAGAGAAAAGAACCAACGGGATATTCTTTCATTAACGAGTCAAATAACTTTTCCATTTGCTCTGGCTTCCAAACAAATTCCCTTTGAATAGAAGGAAGCAGGAATTGACGAGCCGCCATATTTTCAACGGCTTCCTTTATTGTTATCGGTTTCTCAAATGCCATCTTTCTATGATTCCTCCGCTCTCAAAGAAATTACCATTACCCAAACAATTACATTGGTTTTCAATCCCATAAACTATAGTCCTAGGCCTCCAGTTGCACCAGAACAGTAAAATTTTCAACAGAGTAGTTCCAATATCCTTCTTCTCGATAAAAAATCTATGAGGGGGGAGGGTGCTGTACTGGAATTGTTTCAATTTCGATGCTTCATCCGTACGATGTAGATCGGGTGAAGGGCTACAACGATGCGCTGCCGGAGGCAAGAATTATGCCCCTCCAAGCTCTGATGTACGAATGCCGCCAAAATGTGTGAATATATAGGCATACCTATTTTTCTGGCACCATGTTTTTTCTGAACACACTACGTTCAAGTACGGGTCGTTCATAGTTACGCTGCAAAAATCACTTTTCGAGAGGAACAGCTTGCTCAACACCCTCTCGAAGACACTGGGGTTATATAGTTTTAAACCCAATTATTAACTATAAACAAACTAACTTTAACCCGCCATTTTGAATAGTTTCCAACATGACAGAACAAGCTTAGTAGCTACTCATCTGCTGAGAATCCACCACTATGATCATGCGGAAAAACACCCAATTTGAGGAAGGGGAATTTTTAGGCGGATTCCCCGGCTACTCCCGCAGCCAAGCTTTCATCGCCGCCTTGCTCATCGGCCCTTGAGTCCGGTCGCGAACCAGCCCGGAGGCATCGATCCAATACGACGTCGGGTACGCCATCACTCGGTACGCGCCGCCGGCCGTTCCGTCGGTGTCCAACAATATCGGAAAAGTAAGCCCTTGATTCGCAGCAAAAGCATCCACATCGCTCCGCCGCGCTTCCGTGTTTGTCATATTTACGGCCAGCACCACAACATCAAGACCGGCAGACTCGCGGTAAAACTGCTCCAGATCCGGCATCTCGGCACGACAAGGGGGACACCAGCTGGCCCAAAAATTAAGCAGCACCTTCTTGCCCCTATAATCGGACAACTTAACGGTCTTCCCCTCCGTCGTCTGAAGTGAAATGTCAGGAGCAAGCTGACCCGGCTTCACTCCTTCCGTCATTGCCGCAAGCGGCTGCGCCTTATGCAGCAGTTGCTCCTCCCAGGTGAATGCGGCAAACAGCAAAATGACGCTGAGCAGTCCTTTTTGCGCGCGGGCCATGCCGGCCGTTCGATTTCTCGAAACCGCATAAAGCAGCAGCAGCCCCCATGACAGCAGCGCCGATAACAGGTGAAAGATTTCGCTGAACCGCTCCAGCAGGCACATGGCTGTGTAATAACCTGCCGCCCCGGCCAAACAAACCGCGCAGATGGCGTCCAGCCAGACTAGCCCGGCCACTTTGTGCTTTCTTGCAAAGCGCCATATAAGCCATGTTATCGCCGCTCCCGCAATCCAAATACCGGCCTCGCCGCCGTTAAAATAAAGCAACGCCATCGGATTGCGCACTGCCGCGGCCGGCTCCGTAACGATATAACTGAACTTCCAAGTAAAAAACGCAAGCAGAACCCCATTTACGAACAGCTCCGGTATGCGCTGCGCCGGCTCCGATTCCCGTCTCACCATATATTTTAAAGCAGCATAAGCGATGATTAGCGCCGCAATCCACGGCAGCAGCTCCGCTTTGATAAAAAAAGGTCCCAGCTGTATCGGATCCATCATCCATCCCCCATTCCGACAACACCAAATTGTATCTCTTATCATTTTAGTATGAATGAGATTCCACAAGTGTCAAGGCGATACGCTCAGATGAAAAATCCCCCCGGCCCCCAGCTTATCCTGCATCATGCAGAATAATGAGCTGGTTCCCGGGGGGATCCGTTACAGTTGGCCGCTGCCGTTGTAATTTAAGTTTCGTTTGTCGGCGCCGCTGCATCGTTCATCGCGCCACGCGAAGAAGCCGGCATCGCGGTAAGACGGGGCCTATGCATCCGCAGCAGTCCGCCGCCGGCCTTAAAATCACTTACCGATAAACTGCTGTGTGAACATTTTACCGCAGGAGCCGCCGTCCACGATGCCGATGCCGATATGGGTAAACTCGGCTTTCAAAATATAAGCCCGATGGTTTTCCGAACTCATCAGCGCCTGATGAGCCGCTGCCGCAGACTTATTGCAGGCGATATTTTCGCCGACTGTCTGATTAGTTACGCCGAATTGCTTCATCATGTCGGATGGCGAGCCGTACGTCGGCGACTGATGATCGAAGTAGCTGTTATCGATCATATCTTTGCTTTTCAGCCTGGCAGTGTTCACCAGCCCCGGATCGACCGTTAGCGGCGCCAAACCGGCTTTCTGACGCGCCTGATTGATCAAATCGACCATTTGCCGTTCCTCTGCGCTGATCGTCACAGAAGGTGTCGGGGCCGGGTTTGGAGCCGGCTGTGGTGTCGGTGTCGGTTCTGGCGTTGTCTCCGGTGTTGGGACCGGTGTCGGTGTCGGTTCCGGCGTCGTCTCCGGTGTTGGGACCGGTGCAGGTTCCGGTTCTGGCGTCGTTTCCGGCTTTGGTGCCGGTGTCGGTTCCGGCGCCGTCTCCGGTTCCGGTGTTGGTGTCGCCTCCGGCATCGTACCCGGCCCTGGTACCGGTGTCGGTGTTGGTGTCGGTGTTGGTGTTGGTGTCGGTTCTGGCGTCGTCTCCGGCTTTGGTGCCGGTTCCGGGGCAGACTCCTTCGGAATTTTCAATTTGCCGTATGCCCACAAAATCGATTCCAGCGTCTTATTGTCTACAGCCCCGGTAACGGGAAGTCCATACGCTTTCTGAAATAATTTGACGCCTGTTTGTGTTCCGGTTCCGTAATAGCCGGTAATATTGCCCGAGAAGTAACCCAGCGATTTCAGCATGCCTTGTACAACGAACACGTCGGGACCGCTAGCGCCCGGACCAAATGCTTGCGCTGCCGGAATATTCGTAAAAAGCAGCGTCAAGCAGACGAAAATAACAAGAAACCAGCGTTTTTGCGCATGAATCATATGTTGCTCATCCTTCTTCCGTCTTAAGTAGACTATCATTCGGATATAGCTTCGGCAGAGCCGCCGCATATCATCAGCCATTATTTACTTTCCCCCACCTGCCTGGAAAAAAATACAAAGCCCGCTGAAAATATTCAGCGAGCTTGTGTTAGCCGCAGTACTCCCTGCGGGCTGTCTCATTTGTTTGATCCGGAGTGAAAATCGTCCGGATTTACAGCAGCGATTGAGAGCCTTTAGCGGCTCGGCTTTCTGCGCAGCAGCGCGGCGATCAGTGCAAGCACCGCTACGACAAGCGCGGCGGCAGACAGATACAGCGGCGCTTGAGAGCCTCCGGCTGTTGAGCCTTGCGACGAAGCAGCAGCATTGCCGCTATGGCCTGCGGCTGCCGTGTTGCCGTGGCTGTCCGCAGCGGCTCCGGCCGGTTTCGGCGCCACCGCCGTTACGGAAGCCGGCTTATCCGAGCCTTCGGCGCCAACCCACTCGACCACGCTGCCGTCCTTGTACGTTTGATATGCTTTCCAAACCAGCTTGGTCGCTTTATCCCCAACCTTGCCTTGCATATAAAACTCGCCAAACTCCGTGGCCGAAAGCCCGTCACCGGTAGCCGTCCAGGTTACGCCGGTAATTTTGCCTGCGGCATCTTTGGCAATGTCGTATTTCCAGCCCGGCTTCGGCTCAAAACGGGAGATGGAAACATCATCAACGGGAAACTTGATTTCCACCTTCACGGTAGGGATATCTTTCTCCGTCGGTACCCGCACCGCGAATTTCTCATAAGTACCTTGCACCGATTGATTCGGCAGAACCGTTACGTGCGCACTGGCGATGCCGCTTGCAAGCAATACTAAAGTAAAACATAAAGAAAGCATGATGGCGGTTTTTTTCATATCTACATCCAACCCCTCGGCGATTTATTGTTCTTTAAACAATGTAACCGACGGGTTCCGATTTAAACATGGCCCGAGCGGGCTATTTCCGCTTCTCATTGTGACTGTACTGTGTCAGTCCGTGCCGGATCGCATACGCCGTCAGCTGCACGCGGTTGTCGAGCTCCAGTTTGGCTAAAATATTTTTTATATGGTTTTTGACCGTATTTTCGGTAATAAACAGCTGTTCGGCGATCTGCCGGTTGCTGTCTCCGGAAGCGATGCGCGCGGCGATTTCCTGCTCCCGGGCGGAGAGCGCCGACGGTTGGGGTTCCTCCGCGCGCGGACCCGAACGGAAACGCTGAAACAGCTTGTCCGCCATCTGCCGCGACAGATCCGCGTTATCGTCAATCAGCGCATGGAGATAAAGCGTCCAGTCCGCGGGATTCATATTTTTCAGCAAATAACCTTGCGCCCCGTATT
Organism: Paenibacillus thalictri; assembly: GCF_004307995.1. Lineage (GTDB taxonomy): Bacteria > Bacillota > Bacilli > Paenibacillales > NBRC-103111 > Paenibacillus_AF > Paenibacillus_AF thalictri. The sequence continues at coordinate 324,307 of NZ_SIRE01000002.1, forward strand.
GAATCGCCGCGAATAAATCCGCCACATCGTCGGAGACCGTCAACATGACAACCCGAATATGCGGATATTTGATTTTGATTTTCCTTGTCGCTTCAAGTCCGCCTAGAACAGGCATGTTGATGTCCATCAGCACGACATCGGGCAAAAGCGCTTCGCACAATTGAACCGCTTCCTCGCCGTTAGCCGCCTCTCCTACGATTTGGAAGGCCGCATCTCCCTCCACCAGGCTTCGTACCGCACTTCTGGCCATCGGGTGATCGTCCGCGATAAGCAGTCTATATTTCATGAGAAGCCCCTCCTCCGATAATATCGATTTCCGTACCTTGCCCCGGAGCGGAACTTACCTTAAATGCCGCTCCAAGCTCCTTGGCCCGCTTCTCCAACAGCGTCAGTCCGTAGCCGGTAGAATGCGGCGAGCGTTCCGCCATGCCGATACCGTCATCTTTTACCGACAAGCGCCAGCCGGAGCCATTATTAACGTTGTGGGAAGCTCCGGTGACGGGACGGGAAGAAACCTCCTTGAGCCGAAGCGTTATCTCTGCACGTTCCGCCTGCGAATGCTTGCGTATATTCGTGCATGCTTCCTGCACGATGCCAAACAACTGCACTTCCTGCGAAACGGTAAAATAACCGTCCGGCACGTCCATGATCAAATCCGCTTCGATCCCGGTCATGGCGCTCCAGCCTTGAACCCAAGCGCTGAGCCGGGAGGCGAAGGCGCTGCCGTCCCCGGGAGGCGTGCGCAAATTAAAAATCGCCTGGCGCAGATGACTGTCGATTTCACTGGCCGCCGAGCGGGCTTCGTTAATTTTCCCCTGCTGCAGCTGCACATTCAGGAAAAACAGCATTTGCGCGATATGATCGTGAAGCTCTTGCGCGAGCCGCTCCCTTTCTTCATAAACGGCGCGCTGCGATTGTTCCTCCGCAAGCCGCACATTGATGCGCTCGATTTTGCGGAACATCCATGTAGCAAACAACAGGGAGAGCACCAAGGTCAGCGCCGTGATATAGAAATTGCCTGCTTCCATCGACAGCATGTCCAGCAAGAAATCATGACGAATATATTCAAATCCTCCGATCATCAGCACAGGCACAAAAATCGTAAGCAGCTTCAGTGTGCGCAGCGACATAACGGTCCCCCACTTTTTTTCTATTGTTCGATCGTCCGCAGCAGTACGGTCTTTGATCCCATTATACACGGAGGTTTGGATATTGACAGCTTTCGCCCTATTCGGTAAACTATATTTAGTATCTGGTACTAATACTTGATACTACATTTTAAAATGACTGGGTGGTGCTGTTTATGGGAAGTTTGAACGCCCGCAACCAAGACGCCGTTTCGCCCGGCCCTGCCGGAGCGCGTATTACCGCAACGGGAAGTTACGTGCCGGAGCAAGTGCTGACCAATGCCGATCTGGAAAAAATGGTCGACACCAGCGATGACTGGATTGTGCAGCGGACCGGCATCCGGGAACGGCGCATATGCGCGCCCGATCAATTTACAAGCGATCTGTGCATCGCCGCGGTGCGCAATTTGCTGGATACATGCCCCCAAGCGGAACTTGAGGACACCGATTTGATCATCGTTGCCACACATACGCCCGAGCTGGCTTTTCCCAGCGCCGCTTGCCTGGTGCAGGGACATTTTGGCCTGAAGCAAGCCGGCGCCATGGATCTGAACGCGACCTGCGCCGGGTTCGCGTATGCTTTGCATGTAGCAAACGGCCTGATCTGCGCCGGGCTGCACAACAAGGTACTGGTCATCGGCGCCGACGCGCTGTCGAAAACGACGGATTATACCGACCGCACCACCTGCATCCTGTTCGGCGACGGCGCGGGAGCCGCACTGCTTGAGCGAAGCGCTGACCGGCCCGGCTTTATCGCTTACCATGGCGGAGCTGACGGTTCGGGAGCGGAACATCTGTACCGCACCATCCTTACCGATAAGCTGAAAGACAAAAACGGCGACAGCCAACCTCTGAAAGCAGATGGCCGCATCGTTCAAAACGGCCGGGAAGTGTACCGATTCGCCGTTACGACCGTGCCGGTTGGCGTATCGGCTTTGCTGAACAAGGCGGGCATGACAGCCGGGCAGGTGGATTGGTTCATTCCGCACAGCGCGAATTTACGCATTATCGACTCGGTTTGCGAGAAAACCGGCTTGTCCCTTGATAAAACGCTGCATACTATCGAGCGATTTGGCAACACTTCCGCCGCCACCATCCCGCTGGCATTGGATGCCGCGGCCAAAGCCGGTAAACTGCAAGACGGGGATAACCTGCTAATGTACGGATTCGGCGGCGGGCTTGTCCATGCCGGATTGCTGTGGCGCTGGAGCTGCTGAGCTTAGCAGCGGACATAACCCAACCCGGAAGCTTGCGTTGCCCAGTCGCCGCCACTCAGGGTTTGCGACAATGCTCCGCTCCGGCGCATGGTGCGCTTGCTTTCTCGTGTTCGGCAGAACTCGAGACCGGCAAGCCTCCGAAGCATGATGCGCTTGGCTTGCCCGTGTTCGGCATAACTCGAGAGCGGCGGCAAGCCTCAGGCGCATGATTCGCTTGCTTCCAAATGTTCAGCTGTATAACAGCGCAGCGATCCACTTTTCCTGCGACACAATCGTGTGTATGGATATGTGCCGGAGAGGTAATCTGCTTACCCTGATCCATCTTTAACTACCCTCCGGCTGAACCCTGCAAGCACACTCATCCATTGTACCGGTGCTAACGGTCCATCAGCAGCAAACTGACAATATGATCCCATTTATCGTACAAGGTTAAAAAAAAGACGTCTCTGATTCTGGGGCTCGGAGTCAGCAAGTAAGTATCGCGAAATTGCTTGATCGCCGTTCGTTCGCGATGAACCGCGGCTTGCAGTCCATCGCGGTATGTTTCGAAAAAAACCGGCTCGGGGCGCACCTTCGGCGTGTGGCCGCGAAGCTCTTTATACATCGATTCAAACAGGCCGAAATGCTTATTTTCTTCACGCAGCATCGTTTCGATCCGCTCGGCCTCGTCATCGGTCGGCGCCATTTCAAGCAGCCTTAAATAGGTTTGAGCCATTTCCGCAGAGTGCTCCAGACTCCATTGCAAGTACCGCACAAACAAGCAAAAATCCCGATGCTGAAACGTAACGCCGGACGTAGGGTGAGAAGCGCTGAAGGAAGTTGTATCCATGAGGTTGCCTCCATTCCATGCGAAACAAGAGTATATTATATTCTTATTCCGCACGGCTCGCCTACGTCACAACAAATTAACGCCCACAGCGGTATCCTGGACGTTTTTTTACCGACACAAATCGACTATTTCCTGGGAAATGGAAAAAGGGTCATGGTTTCCCGCTACAATTCGCTATATGCCTTCTCATGGCCTCTTTCCAAACCTTCGGCATATCCCGACTGAAATCCTCGATCGTACCCGATATTATATCCCCGATCGTATTGCTCTTTATGAGCGGGCCCGCCCAGCCGATTTTTTCTTTTGCGAAGCGGACGCGAGGAGCGGATCACTTTTTTGCGCCGGATTTTACTTGAGCCGGACGCCTTCTTGCGGCCTCGCTTCACCTTCTTTTTCACTTTTAGAGCCATCAGCGTTCACTCCTTTCGCCCTCATTGCCGTCATATCCATCAGGGGACGTTTCTTTCGCAGCGATCGGCTGAAGAAAGGATGAATTAAGCCAGATCTTGCCCGGTTTGCCCCGTTTCATTCTAGCAAACTTCACGCCGGTTATTTTTTCCGCGAGCACGCGCTGGTGTTTGCCGATAACCTCGATATTTTCAGCCAGCTTCTTAGCCGTTTTCTCGGAATCGGCGCTGATTTGGGCCACAGACTCCAGCATCTGGCTTAAAGCCCGCTGGCTGCGCGCCAGCGAGATAAGCATATGAAGTTTAATATGCCGCTCTTTTTCCAACACGTTCATTTTAAGCCGCCGCCCAATCCGCCGAATAAATCGCCTAATCCTCCGCCTCCTCCCAAATCGCCCGAATCGGACTCATCCTTCCGGTTCAAAATGGTTTGCAGGTTTTTGGCAAGCGCGTTTTCCATTTTGGTCAAACCGTCGATCACTTCAATCAGTTGATCGTGAACATCCATCGTTTCTTTAACCTGTTCGGTATGGCCCTCATAAGCCATCGGAGACAGGTGATTGCATACCCAGTGGCGCGATTTTTCCGCCTCTACCGCCTTGGCCTCAAGGATCAGCGCTATATTAAATTGAATTTTGGCTGCAGCATCAAGCATTCTGTAATAAGACTGAGTTCGGCTCAAGTTCATACCCCTTTCCCGATCGCACCAAAACTTACTCTTCTCCCGGGTCCTCTTCCAATTCTTTAATGACGCTGGTCAAATTTTCCGTCAACGCATCCTCCAGATCAGCCAAGCTGTTTAAATAAGAAGTAATGCTTTTGGTGACCAGCAGCGATTGTTCCATCAGATCGCTGATATCTCCGAATCCCGGATTCTCATGAGGAATATGATGGCTTAACGCTGATAAATGAATGGCAATGTGCCTTTTGGCTTCAATGATATTGGCCAGTTCCTCCTGGGATTTGGCCATATGCACAATCATGTCCGTAATTTGGTTCTGCATCCGGCGCCCCTCCTGATTGCTGCAGTCGATCTTCTTTACTTTATGCCGCGGGCTCATATTAAGCGACATAGGCGATCGCCCAATTTCTGTGCAGCGCGAGTCCGTTAGCCGGACTCTACGCGATCGGAATCTTATAAATTATCGGCTTGCAGAACGACCGGTGCAAGAATAGGCAATCCGGCCGGCAAGGCGCCCAGCAGGTGACCGTCCACCTGAACGACCGGCCGCCGTTCATAGCCCCAGGACGCAAGCGCCTGCCCGGAGATGACTCGCCGCACTTTGCCTTGCTCCAGAAGAAATGTCCGGCCTTCCTCCGCTTGCAGAAGCGTCCCGTCGCGGTAGCCGTAATAATCCGGCGCATCTCCCGCCGAGCGGTTCAGTTCATCGGCATGAACCGCTCCTCCGACCGGGCAGCCTCTTAAATCGACGTGGGACAGGCGAGTGACAGGCAATTTCACCTGTTCTGCTGCCGTGACCGGGTGGCGGATGCCGTCCCTCAGCCAGTACAATGCCCCGTTGTTGCCTTTTACCGTCACGCCGTTAGGATAATACTGCACCATGCGGCGGGGTGCGGTCTGCGCATCCGCCTCGGCATTGATCTCCGGTACGGAGCCCCACTTACGGCCGTAAAACTGTTGATTTTTCTCGTAGACCGCCCCCATGTTCGAATCGAGCGCCTTCATGCTCACGCTGCCCACATGATGGATAAACGTATCCCGGGCAATGACAAGCTGGGCGCCCAGCAATTTGACGCGGAGGCAGAAATCGTCGTCCTCGCAGTTGCCGATCTCAAACCCTTCATCAAAAAAGCCTACCCGCTCGAACAGCTCTCTCCGGAACAGCAGGCAAAATCCGGTAATCCTCGCTGTTTTTTGCCATTTTTGAGGATCGGATTGATTAAACGTTTCGGCAAAACGGTGCATTTCCGCGATATTCGGATAAGAAGTGGCGACCAGCTGCTCTCCGCTAATGTAGTTGGTCACCGGACCGACAAGACCGAACCGTTCATCGCTTTGCAGGCATTTCTGCAAATTGCCGAGCCAGCCTTTGGTCACCACCGTATCGTTATTCAGCACCATTAACGTCGTTCCGCAGGCCATTTTAAGCCCTTGGTTCACACCGCCGGAGAACCCGGCATTGGTCTTGTTGATCCGGTAACGAAGCTGGCCTGTCATCGATTTTAAATAATCGGCAGTCCCGTCCGTCGAAGCGTTGTCGATGACGATAATTTCATGGCGTTCCGGCGTATACTGCTTGATGCTTTCGATGCACTGCCGCAGCAGCTCGCATTGATTATAGGTCGGTATAACGATACTTGTACCTTCAAAAGGCTGACGAAAGGCGATGACGCCGGTTTCGAAGCCATACGGCAGACCTCCCTCCCGGCCTGCCCGAAAACCATTGCGGTAACCCCTATCATAAGGGCTGGATTTCATTCTGCGGAGCCGTTTGAAGTTCTTCCTCCTCCGGAAAACTCCGGCTTGCGCACGGCCGGCTCGCGCCTTTCCTTTGACGGCCCGTTTCATCTTCATATTACGCGTCTCCTTTCCGGTTCCGGCAAATGCTTTATTTGTTTGTTATCTGAAGGGCTCGCGCCGGCTGGCGATTTCATCCGCCAAGTGACCGAAATCAATGGCCACCTTGCCCATTTCCGCAGCGATTTTTTGTGAAATCAAAACGGCGGCGATACCGCAGGCAACAAGTGCGATGTCAAACTGGTGCTGGCGCACCTCGCCCATCACCCGCTGCACATCCCCTACGCCATGAACCGGAGAAATGACGCCCGATATACGGATGCCGTTCTCCGACAATACGGCCGCAAGCGCCGGACCTACATTGCCGACGACCAGCACGCTGCGGCCTCGCAGCAGTTTGCCGAGGTGGCCGTCTTTAAACAAGTAATAGTTAATGAGCGAATGAGTCAGGCTGAGCCCGCGATAATCAATCCCATGAGCGCGGAACGATTGGAAAGCGAGGGGCTGATAGTTTGCGCTGCGCAACTTCGGAATACCGACGACATGGGCCTGCCGCACAGCTTCGGCCACTTGGTCTCTCGCCGTAAAGTCCGGCACATGCACGCCTGCGTATTCCAGAAAATGCCCTTCCCGGCGAACCTGTTCAACCCCCAGTACAACGCCTTGCGCCAGCGTCAGCACTTCGCCGTCGCCAAGCCGAATCAGCGAAAACGGCGTTTTATGATCCAGCGCATCTTGAATTCTTGCGGCAATCTGACCGGTGCTTTGCAGCATGAAATAATGATCCTTCAGCTGGTTCAGGCCGGCTTCGATAATTTGATGAACCGAAATTTCCGGAAGGATCGCATCAAAGGGCAGCAACGTATCGACAATCGCGTCGCCGCCGTCGTAAACTCCTTTTTTATGGCCTTCCTCATGACCGGCGTGAAAACCTTCCTGGTATCCCTTCTTAAATTGCTCCTCATGACCGGCAAGCGGATCCTGGCTCGCCTGCTCGGGAACTTCCTGCTTCACCAGCTTTTTCTTCTTTCTTCTGCCCTTTAATTTACGGACAACGGTTTTTTTGCCTTTTCTTTTACGCAGCGCGCCTTTTTTACCGACCCGTTTCAACTTGCGTTTCGCGACCCGTTTCATCTGTCCACCGCCTGCTTCCATTATAGAAAAAACGCTTTTTTATTTAGTTGTCAGCCTCCGAACGCCGCTTTCAGCAGCGTCTGCAGCCGTACCGGATACGTATGCTCCTTTAAGGTCCTGACCAGCCCGCCTAACGCAATGCGATTACGTTCGATCGGATGGGAGAGGTAATATTCCAATTTGCCGGTCAAGTCTTCCACGCTTGAATAAGTCACAATTTCCTGGCCCGGCGTATAGAATCGCGCGATATCTTCCCGGGCATCCACCATTTGCAGCGTGCCGCATGCCGCGATTTCAAACGTTCGCGGATTGGGGGAAAAAGCCGGCACCCTCCGCGTGTTTGCATTCACTTCGTCGTCGTCGAAAGTGCGATGGTGGTTAATCACAATATGCGCTCCGTTATAGCAGCTCACGGTGTCGTCCGTCGACAGCCAGGCGGCTTCGCCCCGAATGGCGGGTTTAAGCAGCTCATAGGAGCCAAGCCGCTCCCACCATCGTCCGACGATCAGTGTCTTTTTTCCCGCTAAATAAGCGGCCATCTGGTCGAACAGTCCGATTCTGCTGCGGTATGCCGTCCCTAGGAAACAAACGTCGGTATGGGAAACGGCAGCAACACGCTGCGGCCGATAAATGCGGGGACTGGCAGCTAGCGGGATATAATGAACGTCCGTGCAGCCGGCCGTGCGGTATAATTCCACGCAGCTGAGCTCCTGTGTGAACACAAGATCGTATTGGAGCGCGATATTCACGGATAAATCGGCGTAATAAGGATCGTCGGTAAACCAGACTGCCGTACGGACGCCGTTGTTGCGAATCGACTGTATCGTCTCCGGCGAAACATAATTCAACCCGTTAAATACGAGCACCAAATCGGGTCTAGCCGTTATTGCGGCACCCGCCACATCGTCGAACGGACTGACGACAAGCAGTTCGGCGACAAGCGGCCGCAGCGCTTCCAGCAGCCCCCGTTCGATGGTAGCGTAAGGATCTCCTTGACCTGAGACAACAAATAACACGCGAACCGGTCTTTGTGCGCCTGCTCCGGCTCCGGCGCAGCTTTTTACAGCAGATTCGCAAGCTCCCAGATGGTAACCGTACGGCCGGCCGGCTGCAAAACCTTCGTTCCAGCCCTTCTGATAGCTCCCCCTAGGCAGCCGCTTATTTTTGCTTTTTCGCTTTACACGAGCCATTCTTGCAGTCCTCCTTCCGAATTGCCTTAGGAACCCATCCGGAGATTAACCGGAAAATACGGTTTGAATGAGCTGTGCCAGCCTTCTCCGGTACGTATGCTCCTCCAGCGTCCGCCGCAGTCCCCGCAGCCCTATGGCTACTCTTTCGTCAGCATGCTCCAAGTAATAAGCCGCTTTCTCAATAAATTCCTCGGGGCTCGCGTAAGTCGCGATTTCCTTCTCCGGGACATACAGATCGGCCAAGTCCCCGCGCGTATCCGTCAGTTGAAACGCGCCGGTCGCGCAGATTTCGTATGTGCGCGGATTAATGGAATGGCCGGCGATGCCTCTGCTGTTAAAGTTGGACGGATCATCGTCGCTGCGGTGCAAATTCACGACAATTTTGGCCCCATTGTAGCAGCTTGACGTTTCACCCGGAGGCATCCAGTCCGCGTTAAGCTTGATTTTGTCCTTAAGCAGCGCATAGTTCGTCAGCCGGTCCCACCACCAGCCTGCGATCAGCACTTTTTTGTCCGCCAGGAACGGGGCGATCCGGTCAAAAAAGGCGATCCGGTTCACAAATCCGTTGCCGATAAAGCAAATATCCGTATGCTGGGTTATATCCGCCTTTTTCGGAAAATAAGTGCTTCGCCCCGCTGCAAGCGGCAAATAATGAACTCGGCCGCAGCCTAAGGCGCGGTAGAACGACAAACAATTGATTTCGTGCGTAAAGACAAATGAATAATGCGGAGCGCTGACGCTGCTGATATCGGTATGGTAAGGATCATCCACCAGCCATAATGCGGTCGGGATGCCGAGATTGCGCAATGCGTCAACTTGCGACAGCGGGAACCGTGTCCCGTTCAGCACGATCACCAAGTCGGGACGCTGCTCGGCGGCAAGCTGCGCCGCATCCTGCGATTCATGAAGCGGTACAACTTCCCTCACCAGGCCCTGCAGCGCCTCAATGATCCCGTCGTCCAAAGACGTGAACCCTTCCTTGACGTAGAATACTTTGATGTCCCGCAGCATTCCCTGTTCCGGAGCAATTCTGCCCGCCACGCCCATGCTGGAACCGAGCCGGAATCCATATTGCCTGCCCGCCTCCAACCCGTCGCGTACGCCTTCGTCATAACCGTTTGGCAGCGGCGGTCGGGCGGCCGCTTTACCGGGCGCCCTTCTCACCTTTCTGCGGAGCTTTCCGGTCTTTACCCGCAGCTTCACCGTACGGCGTTTTTTTCTCAAAGCGCTTCCTCCCTTCCACCCGCAAACAAGCGGTTATATAAAGCTGTGCGGATCGACGCCCCACTTGGCGACAAACTTGTCGTAATTGCGCCGGATCAGCTGCTTTACCCGATCGTCCCCTTCTTTGCCAAAGCTGGCGCTGCCGTGATGGTATATGAACGTATCGGCCGCGATAAGAAGCCGGTAACCCTGAGACCTGGCGCGGTAACAATAATCGTCGTCTTCGAAATGTCCCGGCGAGAATTGCTCGTCGAGCAGTCCGATCCGGTGCAGCAGTTCCCGCTTGAATAGGAAGCAGAAGCCGATAAGCCGCGGAACGTTCAACCATTTGCCGGGATCGGCCGTATTGCTGAAACCGGCCGCCTGCTCCGATGTCTTATACGGTATTTCCACCATTTGCTTGCCGCTGGCAAAATTGGTTACGGGACCAACGATGCCGACTTCATTGCCGCTGTACAAGCAGCGGAGCAAGTTTTTCAGCCAGTTTCTCGTTACGAGCACGTCGTTGTTAAGCAGCATGAGCGCATCTCCGGAAGCAATGCGCATGCCGAGATTGCAGGCGGCCGGGAATCCGCGGTTGGACGGCAGCGATATAAATTTGATGTGCTCCTGCCGGCAATACTGCAGCGAGCCGTCGTCGGAGCCGTTATCCACCACAATGATTTCATACGGCGTCTCCGCATCCGTATGCTGCTTGATCGACAACACGCATTCCCGAAGGTAGCCAAGGCCGTTGCGGTTCGGAATAATGATGCTTGTCGTCTGCACTTAACTTCCCCCCTCCGAGCGGTTTATTCCGCAGCGTAATGTCTTTTGCGCAGCTTGTCGGGGAAGCTCAGCCGATCCCCTTTTTTCTCGAATGCCGCGCCAAACGCCTCGATATGATCGCCGACAATCAGGTCCGCCACCGGGCTTCGCTCTCCTGAATTGAACCTTTTCATCTTGTTCATGGAAATGACGTCGACGCTCCACGGAGCCGAGATACTCAATCCCGCAAGCAGCGCCTTGATTTGCGCTTTCGGCGGGACCATCAGACTTTCGATTCCGATCGTTTCCAGCGCTTTGCGCGATACCGCGTGCGGCACTGCCGTCAGCGAGTTGGAGGCAAGATCCGGCCGGCCCATAACGAGGTTGAGAAACCGCTTGACGATACTGACCGCATCCAAGGAAGCATACGAACCGAGGTATGGCGTAATATTGTTAAGCGCCATATCCGTCCCGCGGTCCACGGAGGCGATGAACGGCAGCAACTGCTCAGCCGGAATCGTAAAATCGCCGTCCACAAACAAGATAATGTCCGAATCGGCCAATTTGGAGCCGATCGCCCTGCCCACGTCATGCCCCAGCCGGTGCTGGTAATACACGACAAGAGCGTCGGAGCCGCTGCGCACTTTCTGGAACGTCTGATCCTCCGAACCGTTAACGACAACAATCAGTTCCTTCAGCGGCAGCCGTCTTAATTCTTGAACGACCGACAATACGGAATCTTCTTCGTTCATGACGGTCAACACCGCCGACACCGTTTTCCCGGTTGGCATCAGCACCCAATTTTCCGCATGTATCCCGGATACCTGGCTGTATCCTTGCACGTATCCTTTGGCCGCAGACCAGTAATTCGGCCAGGAGGACAAATGTTTAGCTTTGGAGGTTTCCTGCCAAATCCGGTTTAAGGCGATTTGATGCGAAGCTTCTCCGCCGATCGGATGATCTCCGGCATCTTTCTTGCCTGCGTCGATCCCCCAATTCAGCCAGCTTCCCGGTTTCACTTTGAACCGGATCGCCGGCTTGCGTCTGCTGCGCGCCGATCCTCCGGTTTTTCTCCTTTTTCTTGCCTTAGTTCCAAACTTCACGGCTGCCGACCTGCGTTTCACAACGCCGACCCTCAGTTTCTTTCCGGCGGGTCCGCGTTTGGGCGCCGCAGTTCTGCGCCTGGCAACCGCTGCTCTGCGTTTCAACATGCCGGCTTCACCTCACTAGGTCCCTTCTTCTCCCCATATCCGATTTTCCTGCCCTGCTGCCGCGTTCCGCAATAAGCCACCGGATGGCTTCCAAATGATCGCCCAAAATGAGATCACCGATCGGATCGCCCTTACGGACCGTTTTGCGCAGCGGATTCAGTCTGGCGACATTCACAAAATGCACGGCTTCAACCTTAAAACCTTTTGCGACGGCAATGGCCTGCGCCTTCGGCGGAACGGCCAGCTGCTCGAAACCGATAGCACCTGCCGTTTCCCGGCGAATCGCATGCGGTATCGCCGTCAACGAACAGCCTTTTAAATCCGGCCGGCCCAAGATGGCGTTAAGTGTATGTTTGGCCTCCACAACACGATGCACTTGCTTTTTTGAGGTTTGACCGGAGTATTGATTAAGCGCTATATCGACGCCATGCTGCACGGCATGAACATAATGCCTCAGCTCGCGAACCGGAATGACCATGTCCGCATCAAGAAACAGCAGGATATCCCCTTTGGCCTCCCTCGCCCCTACCGCACGGCCTACGTCGTGCCCCAGCGTTTCGGAAAAACGCAACACCTTGGCGCCAAGCCGGGCGGCCAGCTGCATCGTTTCGTCGCTTGAGCCATTGGCTACAACGATCACTTCCGTCTTCTCGTGTATGCGGAATGCTTGACGGATGACCCCGGATAATGTTCTTCGTTCGTTAATAACGGGAATGATGACGGAAACTGCGGGCTGGCTGCTGTTCTGAGCCACCGGCCCTTGGCTCGCTTTTGCCAATCGCCTCAACTCCTGTTCCATAGGTGTTGTACCCTTCATCTGTTTCATTGTATGTAGGTTTGCCGGGTGAGACAGGGCGTTCGTGCTGGCCCGGAAAAAAAGGCGATCAGCCCGTCCGGTCCTTTATCCCCCTGCTTGGGCCCATTTTGCTCCCTTATAGTGACAGTCATCCATAAGTGATTTGCCCTATCTGCATAATGTATTAATGTTAGTGTCCAGCAAGTTAAGGGCAGCCCATCAATCCGCAGGCCATAAACAAAGAGAGCATATAAGGAGGCATCCCATGAAAAAGCGGAAGCTTAGACTCGGAAAAAGAAAATCCGCGTTCCTCAAAAAGAAACGGATCGCAAGAAGGAAGTCGGGACGCAAGCCGGTGCGCAAAATAAGACGCAGGCTGAAAAGACGCATGACGCATAGAAAATCCAAACTTCGCTTAAAAAGGCGGGGATTGAAAAAAAGGAAAAAAACAAAGGTCCGCAAGCGGCGGGTAAAACGCCATCGGCTCCACTCCGCCCCGGCACCCGAGCCGGCCGGACCGGAGCTGCACAGCGGCGTGAATCTGGTTGGCTACAACCGCGCGGAAATGGGGCTGGGCGAAGGCTGCCGCTTCTTGGCAAGATCGCTGGAGAGCGCCGGAGTTCCTTTTGGCATCAACAACTTCGAATACGGCAATTCGTCCCGCATGGGCGATTTATCATGGGCTCACAAGGAACAGGACGGCAGTCCGCATCGCGTCAATCTGTTCCATATCAACGGCGATCAGATGAGGTATATCCGCGCTCATTATGGGCCTTCGTTATTCGAGCATCGTTATAACATCGGTTATTGGGCATGGGAATTAACCGAACTGCCCGATGAATGGGCCGATGGATTTGAATGGCTCCAGGAAATTTGGGCGCCGACCGAATTCGTCAGAGATGCAATCGCCAAAAAATCGCCGTTGCCCGTGCTCACCATGCCCTACGGCATTCGAATCGATACGGCGTTCGACAGCGGCGAGATCCGCTCGCGTTACGGCCTGCCCGGCGACAAATTCCTGTTTTTGTCGATGTATGACATTCACAGCACCGCGCTTAGGAAAAATCCGTACGGCTCCATTCAAGCGTTTAAAACAGCCTTCGACCCGGGCAGAACGGACGTCGGGCTGGTCGTTAAAGTGAACAACAGCAAAACAAATCCGGCCGAAGTCGAGCAGCTGAGAAATGAATTGGCCGGTTATCCCAACATTTATCTGCTCGATGCCACGCTTCCGCGCAACGAAACTTACGCGCTGATTGACGCCTGCGACGCTTACGTCTCGCTGCACCGCTCGGAAGGTTTCGGTTCGGTCATGGTGGAATCTATGTATCTTGGCAAACCGGTTGTCGGCACATTGTGGTCGGGAAATACCGATTATATGAATCATGAAAACTGCTGTCCTGTCGGGTATGAGCTGGTCGTGATCGGCGAAGGCTCCGGTCCTTACAAGCCAAATCAGACTTGGGCCAGTCCCGATGTTGAGCAGGCTGCCAGACATATGCAGCGGCTTGTCGTTGACGAAGGCTGGCGCAGCATCATTGCGGCACGTGGTCAAGCAACGATCCGCAGCCAATTCTCCCCCGAAGTATCGGGAGCGAAGATCAGGCATAGGCTGACCGAATTGGGGCTGCTGTAAGGCCGGAGGCCGGGACCCTCGAATAAAATAAAGAAACATACGCAAAAACGGGCTGTTCCCAAGGTCATTAAACCGACCCTGGAACAGCCCGCTTTCATTTCCTTGTCAGTCCGGAATCGGATAAGCGACCGGCAGAAAAGGAGCTACAGCTTTTTACAATTAAGGGTTAGAGTTCAAATCCTTGTCGCGGAACATTTCGTCGGCGAACACCGGCAAAGTGATTGCAGGGCCAAGAATAGGGTTATAATGAAGCTCTACGTATGGCGCCATGTGCTGATTCGACAAGCGGATTTCAACTTCAAAGCTTGTTGCGGCATTCAGCATGGTTTGCTCGCCTGGAGCAAAACCGTTGAGAAATACGACGGTATTGTTGGAATTGACGCTGCCGACCCCGGAATCAAAAATCACCGTTTTTACTCCGGTTGTCGTATCCCAAACAATAAACCGGTACGTTTGCGGGTCAGGGTTTCTGTTATTAATGCTAAGCTGCACATTTGTCGTAGTATTGGCCGGCTTCAATACGGAAGCTGTGGAATAAACAAATACTGCCAAATGAATCTCCTCCTCTTTCAATAAAATGGGCATACATCTGGATAGTGCGCGCATAACGGAAAGCGGCCCTGAGACTGCCGAAGTTTGGCCTGTGCCTCGCATTCGTGCACTATCTACGATTATCATATTCCGGCGAATTCGATTGGACAGGGCTGCTTGACCAAGATAGACATCCATTTTCGCTGTATACGGAATCCCGTTTGAAGGCGCAGCTTCCGTGCGGATGCGTCCGGCGCCAAACAAAGCTGCAAGCGCCAGGCGCTTGCAGCTTTGTTCTGAAATATCAACTTGTCTTTACCACAATCCGAGGGTGGCAAGCCGCTGCTTGATTTTTTCGCCGACCGCCTGAGGCGAATAGTCGGTACGGATCGTGATTTGCCCGTTTAAGGCAATTTTATGCCTCCACTCCGGTTCATTAACTAACGTGCGCATATAGGAAGCGGCATGACCGATATCGGCTTCGGCCCACAATTGATGCTCTTGATTGAAATAAGAACCTCCGCTTTCGCCGACCTGCACCAAACGGTAATGGACGGGACACGAATTATCTTCATTCATAAAATCCGTATTGCCGGACCAGTTGGTCCCTATGACCGGTTTGCCCAAATACATTGCTTCCGCAAGTCCGAGTCCAAAGCCCTCCGACCGGTGCAGCGATACGTAGCAATC
The DNA here is from genome assembly GCF_004307995.1 of Paenibacillus thalictri. GTDB lineage: Bacteria > Bacillota > Bacilli > Paenibacillales > NBRC-103111 > Paenibacillus_AF > Paenibacillus_AF thalictri. Next base: position 339,525 of record NZ_SIRE01000002.1, read on the forward strand.
CGAGCAATGAAGCAAAGCATTCACTTCGGGTCTGGACAACACCCGATCGACAATGTGAATGTTAGAATATCCGTCGATCATTTGACGGAGCGTCTCCAGATGTTCCGGCTGCTCGTCGACATGGCTTACCTTCAGCACGAGACCGACCTTCTGATCGTCCTTGTTAAACGCCGTTTTAAACGCCTCGATCACGGCATTCGGGTTTTTCCTGCGGGGATCGCTCATGACGTCGTACATGGCCAAAAACAGGAATCGGTCATGAGGCAACCCGAAGCTATCCCGGTTCAAGCTGTAATCGACATCGACTTCAATGCCATGCGGAATCCGGATCACCGGAACCGGAGAACGTTTGGCGAAGCTTTGCTGGACAAAATGAGTCGGCACCCATACTTCCTGCACCCATTGGAAGCCCCCAACGTCTTCTTCCCTCATATCGGGCAGTTCCCAATGCCAATAGCCGATGTTATACCGGCGATGAAACGCACCCTCTCCTAGGCGGGCCCGCAGTCCTTCCAACGCATCGGGATTCAGATGGATCAGATTCGTCCGGTAGATCGGGTCGGGCATTTCTTTATGTGCCCAGGACAAATCGTTATTCGAAACCGTGGTCGTATAATTGATAATGCCAAACGGCATTCCCGATCGCTCTATCGCTCTTGCCGCAAGCCGGGCCGATTCGCCAAGACCGATTTCCGCACGGGAGAACCCGATCAGGTTAATCCCTTTGGGCAACTCAGGCTCCAGCGGGGGAGGCGGCGGGGCCGGAGGGGCTTTGCGTCTGCGAGCGCGACGGCTCTTGTGTTTCCATTTCGCCTTCCGGTTTCTTCTGAGCTTTCTTTTCAGCCGTTTGCCGCGTTTTGTCTTTCTTCTGGCGGATCTGGATTTTTTGCGGAATTTGCTTGATTTTTTCAATCTTGATTTTTTCCGCGCACTGCCTTTGCGTCTAGACTTTTTCTTCAGTCTCAGCTTTACCGACGATTTTTTGCTCTTGCGGCTTTTTTTCTTTCTTGTGCCGCGTCCGGTTGATTTAGACATGATGTCATCCTTTCCCTATACGGATTTTAATTTATGGCTGCGAGCGCCAATATTGAAGCAAGTCTTCCATCGTTTGTTCAAATGGAATTTCCGGCTTCCAGCCGGTTTGCTGATGAAACTTGCTGTAATCCCCAAGCAGAATCTCCACGTCGGAGGGCCGCAGACGCGCCGGATCCTCTTCCACCGTAATTTGCACCTTGCTGTACGACAGCAGCTTGTGAAGCACCTCTTCGATCGTGTAGCACGTGCCCGAAGCGATGTTGTAGGTTTCGCCGACGACTCCTTTTTCCAGAGCCAGCCAATAAGCTCGGACCACATCGCGTACATCCGTGAAATCCCGCTTCGCCTGCAAGTTGCCGACATGAATCACAGGGTCTTTTTTGCCTTTTTCGATATCGGCGATTTGTTTGGCAAAGTTGGATGTAACGAAATTCTCGCCCCGGCGGGGTCCGGTGTGGTTAAATGTGCGGGTCATGACCGTTTTCAAACCGTAGCTTTTAAAATATTGATAGCCCAAATATTCTTGAGCCACTTTGGAAATCGCGTACGGGCTTAACGGGCGAATCGGATTGGTCTCCTTGATCGGTACTTCGTCGGGATTCACATGCCCATACTCTTCGCTTGAGCAGGCCAGCTGAATTTTACAGTCGATGCCTAAACGGCGAATCGCCTCAAAAATATTGACCTCGCCTGCCACGTTGTTGTGGATCGTATCAATAGGAGAATTCCAGGACGTCGGAACAAAGCTTTGGGCGGCAAGGTGAAAAATAAGATCCGGCTTGGCGTCTTCGATCAGCGTTTCAACCGAAAACGGGTCTCTCAGCTCGCATTCCACCAAATGGATATCGTCAAGAAGGTGCTGGATATGATTCATCCTGCTCCGGTGGCGGATCGTCCCGTATACCTCTACTCCCTTTTGCAATAAAAATTCAGCCATATGGCTGCCGACAAACCCGGAAATACCTGTGATCAGTGCTTTCATTATGAGCGCATTCCTCCTTAAAAACTTTTTGCAGAGAAGAAGAGAATTAATCGTCATACCGTGCTGCTGAGCCTGTAGACTGTGCCCTGCTAAAATAGTATGCTTGCCGTCATCAGGACATATGGACACCTAACCCGTGCAAGCTAAAATTGGCGTTCGCCCTGCCTTGCCGGGCAAAAGAAAAACCGTCCGGTATACGGGGAATCCCTACTCCATCGCACAAGAAAAAAACCTAGCGGAGCAATCACCGCTAGGCGCTTATTATTGTATTGTAAGTTACTTTTTGTAAATTTCCAGGAAGGAGTATGGAAACGATTTGCATCGCCGGAGCAGCCGGATTTCCTTGCGGATAGCCCAACCCTTTATGACGGAAATTCGCTTCCGTTCAGTGCCTCCAGCATTTTCTTGAGCGTCTGCTCCTCCGACTTCGCGCATACAAGCACGCCTTTGGATGTAGACACCACGATTAAATCCCGGACTCCGATCATAATGACATTCTGGGTTTCGGAATAGACGATATTGCCGTTGGACCGGTCGATATGAATCGGGCCGTGCGCAATGTTGCCTTCCTTGTCGGAGTGGAACAATCTCTCCAGGGCAGTCCATGAGCCTACGTCGTCCCATTCGAATTGCGCCGGAATGCAATAAATCTGATCGGCTTTCTCCAGTATCGCGTAATCGACCGATATTTTCTGCAGCCCCGGATACACACTTTCCGGATCGTTCACATGGTCCTCCAGAAGTTTCCACATTTCCGGCGCGTGCAGCTTCATATAATGGGCCACCGTCGAAGGCTTCCACACGAAAATACCGCAGTTCCAGTACACATGAGGCATACCCGCGAGTTGTTCCGCTCTGGCGGCGTCGGGTTTCTCGATGAAAGCTTTCACCTTGTGCACACCGTCTTGATGTTGTTCCGTCTTCAAGTAACCGTAACCCGTCTCCGCTCTGGTCGGTACGACGCCAAGCGTCACGATCGCATGGTCGTCCCGCGCCAGCTCAACTGCGGCGCGAAGCGCCTTAATCAACGCCTCGTCGTCGCCGACGAAATGATCGGAAGGCACGGTGACGAAGGGTTCGTCCATTCCTTCCTGTAAAAAACGCAATGCGGTTAAAGCAATAGATGGACCGGTATCCTTCTGCTCAGGTTCGACAATCAGCCTGAGCGGGTCGAGCTCGGGAAGCTGCTCCTGGACAAGCGGCACATATTTCTGCACCGTAGCGATATAAATCCCGTCACGGTCCACCTGACCGGCAAAACGCCGGTAAGTGGACTGCAGCATCGTTTCCTCCGACGTTAGCGAAAGAAACTGCTTGGGCTTTTCATCGCTGCTTCTTGGCCAAAACCGGCTCCCCTTCCCCCCGGCCATAATCACTACCTTCATGACATCCCCTCCCGGATCTTAACGAAATTTGGTTTGCCATTGAAAGCCGATATCCGGGTCGTCATACGCAATCCGGTATTCGTCGGGCCGAGCCGGATCGTACGCCATATTCGTAAAATAAACGATAACAGCCGGAACGTGGCCTAACACACGATAACCGTGCGCCACTCCACGCGGTATAAACAGCAAATACGGGTTCTGCTCCCCCATATAAAAAGTATCAGTCTGCTTGTAGGTAGGCGACTCCGCCCGTAAGTCGTGAAGCACGACCTGCGCGTTGCCGCTCGGAAAAAACCAAATATCGTCCTGTTGCTCATGGTAATGAAACGCTTTGATTACGCCGGGGTAACTCATTGAAATGGACGCCTGGCCGAAATGGCCGTAGATGAGGTCGTCTTCACGCAATATTTCCATAAAATAACCGCGGTCGTCGCAGTGTTTAATGAGCGGTTTCTTGGTAACTCCGTTTATCATATTGTATCCTCCTCGGCTTCATCTTTCCAGGTCGTTACAAATAAAATCGTGCAGCGCCGATTTCCAGTCCCGAATGCGGGTTAAGCCGCTGTTGCGGATGGCCGTATCGTCAAAAGCCGAGTTATCCGGTCTGGCGGCCGGCAGTGAAAATGCCGCGGCGCTAACCGGTTTAAGCGTAACGCCGTTGATTTCCGCCGCCCGTAATATTTCCTGGGCGAATTCGTAGCGGCTGCAGCTGCCCCGGTTCGAAGCGTGATACACGCCGAACAGATCGGTGCAGATTAATTCCGCAACAAAAAGAGCCAAGTCGTACGTATAGGTCGGCGAACCGTATTGATCGCTCACCATCGTAAGCGAGGGCTGCTTTCCCGCAAGCTCAAGCACCTTTTTCACAAAATTGTTGCCATGCTTGCCGTACAGCCAGGAGGTACGTACGATATAAAACCGCTCGCAAGCGATCTCCACGAACTTTTCCCCATGCAGCTTGGATTTGCCGTAGATACTTAGCGGATTCGTCCGGTCTGATTCCGAGTATAACCCTTCTTTGGTGCCGTCAAACACGTAGTCCGTGCTGATATAGACCATTTTGGCTCCCGCCTTTTGCGCTGCAAGAGCTACATTGCGGGTGCCGTACGAGTTAATCATATATGCGTCCTCCGGATGCCCTTCCGCCTGGTCCACCTGAGTATAAGCTGCGGCATGGATGACAACGTCAGGCTGCGTTTCCACGATAAGCCGCACGACTGCTTCCTCGTCCCTCACATCCAGCTGCTGCCGGGTATACGGCAGCAGCTCGTGGACCGGACCCAGCACACGGATCAAATCGCGGCCCAACTGGCCGCCCGCACCGGTAATTGCGATCTTCACAGCGCCGCCCCCCCTTCGTCAGCGGCTGCGCCGGCCCGGTAGGCGCCGCTTAAGATGCGCTCCCACCAAATCGTATGCGCAGCGTACCAGCGGACGGTGCGCGCCAGCCCGTCTTCCACCGAATAAGCAGGCGCCCAACCGAGCTCCCGGCGGATTTTCGTGGAATCAATCGCATAGCGGCGGTCATGCCCAAGACGATCGGCGACAAAATGAATCAGCGACTGCGGTTTGCCGAGTTCCTGCAAAATCCGTTTCACGATATCCAAATTGGTCATTTCATTGTTGCCGCCGATGTTGTACACTTCTCCGCAGACGCCGTGCAGCACTGCAAGCTCAATGGCCGAGCAGTGATCCTCCACGTGCAACCAGTCGCGTACGTTCAGACCGTCGCCGTAGACGGGAATCGGTTCATTGCGCAGCGCATGGGTAATCGTCTTGGGCAGCAGCTTCTCCGGAAATTGATAAGGCCCGTAATTGTTCGAGCAGCGGGTGATGACCGCCGGGAACCGGTACGTTTCGCAATAAGCCCGAACGAGCAGGTCGGACCCGGCTTTGCTTGCGGAATACGGACTATTTGGCGCTAGAGGCGTCGTTTCGCTAAACAAACCTTCCCGGCCGAGCGTACCGTATACTTCGTCGGTGGATACATGAATGAATTTGCCGATCCCGCGGCGCCTGGCCGCTTCCAGCAAGCTTTGCGTGCCAAGCACGTTGGTGCGGACAAAACGTAACGGATCGTCGATACTGCGGTCCACATGGGATTCGGCGGCAAAATGCACGACCGTATCGATCCCATACTGCGATAATGCCTGTTCTACGGCGGCACAATCGGCAATATCCCCCCGCACGAACACGTAATGAGCGCTCTCGCCGAAATCGGCTCCGTTATCCGGATTACCGGCATAGGTCAGCAAATCAAAATTGACGACCTGATCGTCCGGATAACGACGCAGCCAATAACGGATAAAATTGCTTCCGATAAAACCCATTCCGCCGGTGACCAGCAATCTTCTCATAAGGCATCGTCCGCCATGATCCGCGCATTCGCCTCGAACATCGACTTGGGCGTACCCGCATCGGTCCACCATCCGTCAAAAATCGTATACTGCAGCTTGCCGAGCTGCGCATAAACGTTGTTGACATCGGTGATCTCCAATTCCCCGCGGGCGGAAGGAGCTATTTGGCGGATCATGTCAAACACGCCGCTGTCGTACATATAGACGCCTGTTACGCAATAATCCGATTTGGGTTCCAGCGGCTTCTCCTCAATCGAAGCAATACGTCCGCCGCGCAGTTCGGGCACGCCGTACCTTTTTGGATCATGCACCTTTTTCAGAAACACGCGGGCGCTTTGCGGCTCGCTTTGCGCAAACTGCTGGACGGCCGGACGCAACGTATCCTCGAACAAATTGTCGCCCAGCAGCACGACCATCTTCTCGCCCGGACGAATGTTATCCTCGACCAGAGCCAGCGCCTGCGCAATACCTCCCGGTTTCTCCTGAATTTTGTAGCTCACCCGCACGCCCCAATCCGCTCCGCTGCCGATATATTGAATAAACAATCCCGCGGAACTGCCCGCTGTCACAAGCACGATATCCTCGATGCCGGCATCCGCCAGCTTGGCGATCGCATAGTGGATCATGGGATATGTTCCAATGGGCAGGAGGTGCTTATTGATCACATTGGTTACCGGTCTTAACCGAGATCCCGTTCCTCCCGCCAAAATCACACCTTTCATCACGTTTCCCCTCTCCATTACAATGTTCTGTCTGCTTTCAGGGTGACGCCAGTATCATTTCATCATATGCTCCGGGAGACCTACGCACACGGGCAGCAACACATGACGCGCAAAATATAGACCGCTGTCTTCCCGTTCTAACCGCAGCGTTACGCTCCGGACGCCGTCATAGCCTTAAACACGGCAAGCAAATCTTTGACCTGCGGCACAATAACCGAAGCTTTGCTTTGCGCAGCCGCCGCGGCCTCGTTTGTGACCAGCACATTAACCGGAATCCCCGCACGGATACCCGCTTCGATATCCGTTTCCTTATCGCCCACCATCATGGAGGCGGACAAATCGATATGAAGCTCCTGCGCCGCCTGAACGATCATACCCGGATTCGGCTTGCGGCAGGGCGAATTTTTGCGGTAATACCCGATTCCGTGCACAGGGTGAAACGGCGAGTAGTACACCCGGTCCATGCGAATGCCCTCGCGCCCCAGCCGATCCAGCATAAAGCGGGTCACCCGCATAAAATCGGCTTCAGTATAATACCCTCTGCCGATCCCCGCCTGATTGGTCACGACCACCAATTTGTAACGCAAGCTCTGCATGTAACGCAGCGCCTCGAAGATCCCGTCCGTAAACTCAAAATCGTTGATGCGGTAACAATAATGCTTCTCCACATTGATAATGCCGTCACGGTCCAGAAACACGGCTTTGCTGCCGGCTGCGGTCGCGTTTATCATGGGAGCGCAAGCTCCCGCTGCGCCCTTGCATAATCCTCCGGAATCCCCATATCGACAAAATAAGCTTCCGAAACAAAACCGCACAGGTTCAGTTCTCCCACCCGCGCTTCCAAAAACTCGCGTTCAAATGAAAATTGATCCGGCAACCCTATTTCACGAATCAAACCGCTGTTAGCCATATACACCCCGCAGTTGACAAGACCGGCGGACCGGGCCGATTTTTCCAAAAAACGGGCGATGCGATGACCCGCCAACTCCACGCTTCCATAACGGTCGAACCGCTCCATCGGCTTCAGGCATAACGTCATATCCGCTGCGGTACGGGTATGAAACGCGAGCATACCGGCCAAATGAAACCGGTGCAATGTGTCGCCGTTGCATATCAGCGCAAGCTCGCTTCGCACATGCTCAAGCGCTTGCTTGATCGCCCCTCCCGTCCCCAGCGGCTCCGCTTCCACCGAATAATGAAGCGGGATGCCCCGGTAGCTGCTCCCGAAGCGCCCTTCAATGACGTCGTGCTTATAGCCGGTAGCCAGCACGATACGCCCGATGCCCTGGCTGATTAAATGGTCCATAACATAGGCAAGGAACGGCCTCCCGCCCACCGGTGCCATAGGCTTCGGCAGATCGGATACGACCGGCCTCAATCTCGTGCCGAGACCGCCTGCAAGCACAACGGCCTCCACCCGCCCGGCGTTTACACTCTCCATCCCTGTGTACCCCATTTAGTGAAATGAACATCCATAACCTGGCCGTTAAATCCCGCGAGCGCGCGAAGCACTTCAAGCCTGCGGACCGGGTTGACAATAAAAATCATAAAACCTCCGCCGCCTGCTCCCGACACTTTGCCGGCATAGGCGCCAGCCGCCTTCGCTGCGTTGTAGATGCTGTCGATGTGGCTGTTGGACACCGATGCGGCCATCTTTTTTTTGGCGTTCCACGATTTGTCGAGAAACTCCGCGAACAACCGGATATCTCCTTTGAGAATACATTCCTTAATGACCAAAGCGTCCGCTTTAAGCTCGTGCATCGCGTCAAGCGATTGCTTGTTTTTCTGCTTGGCGTTAGCCGCCTGCTCCTGAATAATCTGGCCCGATGAGCGGGAAACCCCGGTATAAAACAAAATCATCGACTGCTCCAGCTCGTTAATTATCCAGTTTTTAATGCGAAGCGGATTGACGATCACTTTATCCTGTTTGTAAAACTCCATAAAATTAAATCCGCCGAACGCCGCCGCATATTGGTCCTGGCGGCCGCCCTCCAAACCTGCGTCCATTCTTTCAATTTCATAAGCCAGGTGCGCATTGTCATATTCGCCTAACGGCAGATTGAGCCATTCGGTATACGCCTTAACCATCGAGACCACAAGCGTGGACGAAGAGCCGAGTCCCGAACCGGCCGGGGCGTCGCAATAAGTTGTCATATGGAACGACAGCGGCTGTCCATCCTGAAATTGTCCGACGATGCGGTTGTACACCGCCTTATGCAAATCAAGCTGGCCGTCAAACGGCAGGGACGGCTCCGAATCATACTCCACGCGTTCGTTGCGATCCGGTGCGCTAAACACAATTTTGCCGTCGCATCTTTCTTCGATCGTGCAATAAGCGTATTTGTTGATCGTTGCATTAAGCACATAACCGCCGTATTCATCGCAAAAAGGAGACACGTCCGTCCCCCCGCCAGCGATGCCTATGCGCAGAGGCGCTCTTGAACGAATGATCATCCTCATCTTCCCTCCCGAAAAGATACAGCCCGGCCGTTTCGGCCCGGACCGCACGCAGCGCCCGCCCCCAAAGCGCCCTTTCTTGACATATGCCGGAGTAACGGCTGTCCGCACCTCCCGCATGATGTCATGATATGCACCTTGTAGACATACCTACATGGACGGGTGTCTTCCAGAAGGCAAAATTGGCTCTTGTCCGTATTGCCGCCGGGCACATTAAGCAAACACAAAAACAGGTGTGCGGGCATGCAAAAAAAAGCATCTCCGCGGCTGCTGCCAGCCGGAAGATGCTTGAGAAGGAAGAGCTATGGTGCGATTAATTCGCGCTCCTGCCTATGGCAATCCAGTTCAGAATGCCCTGCAGTTCAGGAGAAAACTTGGTGCGGACGATAGTCACCGTCACAACGTCGGGTGTTTTCGATTTGATGGCGGCGTAACAGGCCGGATGGTTCGTCGAAGCGACAAACACATAATGCGCGTCGGCAAACGGTTCGAGCGATATCGTCAGATCCAGGCTTTCATCCTCCATCCTGAACAGATAAGGGAACAACCCGAATTGCTGGTACGTCTGATCTTTTGCCGTTTGCACCGGGCGGAACGCCAGTTTGCCCGCGTCGATGGCCCGTTCCGCGATATGATGCGGCTGCACCGCACCTGCGGCAAGTTTGCCGCTGCCGATGGCGCCGTCGGCCACGTGCTCTGCCGTCACCGCGCCCGGCTGCAAGCTGCGGCTGCCGACGCTGCCTTCCGCCAGCTTATCGGCAGTGACTGCGGCAGACGCCAGCTTATCGGCCGACACGGCGCCGCCCGCCAGCTTCGAGGTGTCGACGGCTCCGTCCGCGAGCTGCGGCGCTCCAATCGAAGCCGGCTGCACATGGGCCGCCGACACGGCGCCCGGCTGTAGGGCACGGCTGCTGATGCTGCCGTCCGCCAGCTTCGCTTCCGTTACGCTGCCGCTGGCCAGTGTTCTTTCGCTCACTGCGGAGTCGGCCAGCTTCTCGCCGTGTACGGCGCCCGCAGCAAGTTTATCTCCGGTGACGCTGCCGTCCGCCAGCTTGGAGGAAATGACCGCGCCTTCTCCCAGTTTATCCGAACTGACCGAGCCGTTTGCAAACACTTCGGAGGTAATGACGCCAAGCGCAAGCTTATCGGCGGTAACCGAACGTGGTGTCAAGTGCACGCCGGCAACGCTGCCTTCCGCAATGGCGCGTCCGGTGACGGCCGCATCCGCCAGCTTATTGCCGACGACCGCGCCGGCGGCCAGCTTCTCAGCGGTTATCGCTTCTGGCGCCAGATGAGCTCCGCCGACCGCTCCCGCCGCGATAGATTGCGCCGTAACCGAAGCCTCGGCGAGTTTCTCGGCGGTGACGGCGCCGGCGGCCAACTTCTCGCCGACGATCGCCGCGTCTTGAACGTGCGCCGAACTTACGGCGCCCGGCTTCAGCTTGCTCCCTGTCACCGCTTCGTCCGCCAGCTTCTCCGTCGCCACGCTGCCTTCCGCCAGCGATTCCGCGGTCACCGCTCCAGACGCGAGTTTGGCGGCGGTCACAGACCCGGAGGCCAAGTGAACGTCCTCAACGGCATTCGCGGCAAGCGCTCGCGCCGTGACGGCGCCTTCGGCCAGCTTTTCGCCGCTTACGACTCCGGCAGCCAGCTTCTCGCTGACGATCGACGCGTCCTGAATGTGGCCCGCTTCCACCGTTCCCGGCTTCAGCTTGCGGCCGGTCACCGCTTCGTCCGCCAGCTTCTCCTCGGTGACGGCCGCGGTTTGCAGATGCTTCGGCGATACGGCGCCCGGCTGCAGCTTCGCAGCGTTTACGCTGCCGTCGGCGAGCTTATCTTCCGATACGCTGCCGCTTGCAAGCGCTCGTTCGGATACCGCCGATTCCGCCAGCTTCTCGCCGGTTACGGCATTTGCGGCCAGCTTTTCGGCGGATACGCCGCCTTGCGCGAGCTTCGATGAGCCAACCGCTCCATCCGCCAATTTCTCCGCGGTCACGCTTCCTGCGGCTAGCGCTGCGCTTTTCACCGCTTCCCGCGCCAGCTTCTCGCCGGTGATCCCTTCAGGCGCCAAATGCGCTCCGCCGACCGCTCCCGGCGCGATAACCCGCGCCGTGACGGCGCCTTCGGCCAGCTTTTCAGCGCCAACCGCTCCGGCGGCCAACTTCTCGCCGACGATCGCCGCATTCTGGATGTGCGCCGCTTCCACCGCTCCCGGCTTCAGCTTGCGGCCGGTCACCGCTTCGTCCGCCAGCTTCCCCGTCGCAACGCTGCCTTCCGCCAGCGCTTCCGCTCCGACAGCTCCACGCGCCAGCTTACCGCCACTCACGGACCCGGGGGCGAGGTGATCTTCTCCCACGGCATTTTTCGCTATCGCCCGCGCCGTGACGGCGCCCTCGGCCAGCTTTTCAGCGCCAACCGCTCCGGCGGCCAACTTCTCGCCGACGATCGCCGCATTCTGCACATGCGCCGCTTCGACCGCTCCCGGCTTCAGCTTGCGGCCGGTCACCGCTTCGTCCGCCAGCTTCCCCGTGGCAACGCTGCCTTCGGACAGCGCTTCCGCCGTCACTGCTCCGCGCGCCAGCTTGGCGCCGGTCACGGAACCCGCCGCGAGATGTTCCTCTCCTACGGCATTCTTCGCTACCGCCCGCGCCGTGACGGCGCCCTCGGACAGCTTTTCGGCGCCAACCGCGCCGGCGGCCAACTTCTCGCTTACGATAGCGGCATTCTGCACATGCGCCGAGCCGACCGCTCCCGGCTTCAGCTTGCGGCCGGTCACCGCTTCGTCCGCCAGTTTCCCCGCCGCAACGCTGCCTTCGGCCAGCGCCTCCGCTCCGACAGCTCCACGCGCCAGCTTGGCGCCGGTCACAGAACCGGCAGCGAGGTGATCCTCTCCTACGGCATTCTTCCCAATCGACCGCGCTGTAACTGCCGCTTCGGACAGCTTTTCGGCGCTGACCGCTCCTGCGGCCAGCTTGGTGACGGTCACAGAACCGGCAGCAAGGTGATCCTCTCCTACGGCATGTTTTCCAATCGACTGCGCTGTAACTGCTGCTTTAGCCAGCTTTTCGGCGCTAACCGCTCCTGCGGCTAACTTCGCGCCGGTCACGGAACCGGCAGCGAGATGATCCTCTCCTACCGCATTCTTCCCAATCGACCGCGCTGTAACTGCCGCTTCGGACAGCTTTTCGGCGCTAACCGCTCCTGCGGCCAGCTTGGTGACGGTCACGGAACCGGCGGCGAGATGACCCTCCTCTACGGCATGTTTCCCAATCGACCGCGCTGTAACTGCCGCTTCGGACAGCTTTTCAGCCGTGACCGAGCCGGTTGCCAACTTCTCGCCGCTGATCGCCGCATTCTGCACGTGCGCCGAGCTTACCGTTCCCGGCTTCAGCTTACGGCCGGTCACCGCTTCGTCCGCCAGCTTATCGGTCAGCACGGCGCCTGAAGCCAGTTTCTCCGGAGTCACCGCGGCCAAAGCCAATTTGGAGGTGCCGATGCTCGCTTCCGATATTTTATCCGCAGTAACCGCGCCGGCAACCAAATTGATGCTTTTGATCGATTCTACGGCCAGCTTCTCGCCGGTGACACTGCCCTCCGCCAGCTTCTCGGAAGTGATGGAAGCGTTGGCCAACTGCCCTGAGCCAATGCTCCCGTCCTGCACATGCAATGCGGCAATCGCGCCTGGCTGCAGCTTTTCGCCGCTGATGCTGTGATCGGCGAGTTTCGCTTCCGTAACGCATCCGTCGGCAAGCGCCCCTTCCGTGACGGAAAAACTGGCCATTTTATCCGGGGTCACCGCACCAACCGCCAGCTTGGAGCCGCTCACGCTGCCGTCTACCAAATGCTCCAGCCCGATGGACCGGGCCCGCACATGCTCCGCCGCTACAGTTCCCGGCTGCAGCTTCGCCGCGCTTACGCTGCGATCGGCAAGCTTCGCTTCGGTCACGTTGCCGTCGGCAAGCGCCTTGGCGCTTACGGCGGCTTCCGCCAATTTCTCGGCGGTTACCGCGCCGGCGGAAATTTTGCCGCTTGTGACGCTCCCATCGGCCAGCTTGAACTCGCTAACCGCCGAATCCGCAAGCTGGTCAGCGGAAACCTGATGCTGGCGCAAGTTTTTATGCTCGATTTTGTAGGCCAGCTTTTCAATCAGCGCCGGATCCAGATGCCCTTCGGCGATCGTTCCGGGGATAAGATGGAGTCCGGACAACGTTTCCGGTTGAATGTGCATCCCGTCGATCGATTCGGCCTGAATGTGTGCGCCCGCAACGGATAGCGGTGAAAGATGGCGTTCGGTGACGCTGCCGTCGGCCAGCTTCTCGTCCGTCACGCTGCCTGCCTGCAGCATGACGGAAGCAACCGCTCCTGCGCGAAGATGTTCGACGCCAACGGCGCCCGGTGCGAGCTGCAAGCTGTCTACCGCTCCCGCAGCCAGCTTATCGGATGTAACGCTGCCGCCTTGCAAATGCCTTGTCTCCACACTGACGGGAGTCAACTGCGCGCTGCCTACACTGTTTGCCGCCAAATGCTTGGCGGTGACGCTGTTTGGCGCAAGCTTGCTTGAACCTACCGCCCCGTCGGCAATGTGATCACTTTCGACTTCCGACTTCTTCAGGGCGCCTAGCTGGATGCTTGCTTCTACGATGCTTCTCACGGATTCCGCTTGAAGGTGGCTGAGTGTAACCGCTCCGGGAGCCAACTGCTCTCCGGTTACCGCCTCTGCCGCAAGGTGAAAGCTTTCGACTGCGCGCAGCGCAAGCTTGCTGCCGGTTACCGCCCGATCCGCCAAGTGCCGCGAAGTCAGCGATTCCACAGCCACATGCACCCCGCGTACGGCGCCTTCGGCAATATGCTCCTGCGTCACCGAATCTTTAGCCAGCTTCTCCGAAGTTACCGCTTCTTGCGCAAGCTTGCCGGTGGAGACCGATTGCTCGGCAAGCTTCTCTGCGACAATAAGCTTATCGGCCAACTGTGCCGTACCCACTGCATTTTCGCCGATATGGTGCTTGAGGACGGCTGCCGTAGCCAGTTTATCCGATGTGACGGCGAATTTGGCAATTTTGTTTGCGGTGATCGAACGGTCTTGAATATGTTCGCTGCTTATGGACGATTGACTGATGTGCCGCCCGATAATGGAAAGAGGCGCAAGGCTCGATGAAGTGACGGACCCCGGGGTAAAATGATCGGCGACCAGGCTGCCTTTGGCCAACTTCCCGGAAGTTACGGCCTGTTCGGCCAACTTCGGCGTCGTTACTGCAAATTTGCCGATATGCTCCTCAATAACCGCCCCTTTGCCAAGCTGGTCTCCCGTTACGGCTTCCGCGGCGAGATGTTTTGTTGTGATCGCTGCGGGCTGCACATGCTGGCCGCTGACGATCTGCTCTTGAAGGTGGTGCGACTGTACGGCGCCGTCCGCCAGCTTCTCCGAAGTAACGGCTTTATTGGCTATATGCTTGTCGCCGATGGATTGCGGGCTGATATGTTCGGCTCCGATCTGTCCTTGGCCGATCGTTTCGCCGAGCACCGTTCCGCGCGCCAGATGAACGGCCTGCACGGAGCGGGGGGCAAGATGCGCCGACACGATCGTCCCGGGCGCCAGCTTGTCGCCGGTTACCGCATGCGAGGCTAACTTCGCTTGCGTGACGGAGCCGTCAGAGAGCTTATCGGCGGTAATAATGCCGTCCTTCAGCTTGCTGGCCGTTACCGCTCCGTCCGCCAGCTTTGCATTGTCCACGGAATCGTTCGCCAGGCTGTCGGAGGTGATGGAACCGATGCTAATATGCTCGGAACGAATCGAACGTTCGACCAGTTTCTCCCCGGAGATCGCTTGATCGGCCAGATGCCGCTGGAATATAGAACCGTCGGCTATTTTGATGGAATCGATCGTTTTATCGGCCAATTTCGCCGAAGTGACGCTGTTATCCTGCAGTTTATCGCCGTCAATGGAATAATCCCGGATTTTCCTGCCGGATATCGATTGGTCGACAATATGCTCCTCCGAAATCGCATTTGGAACGATCTTCTGTCCGGTAACCGATTGATCGGCCAGCTTGGTGTGATCAATGGAAAAATCGGCGATCGTAATGGCGCTGACACTGCCTGGCTTTAATTTGGACTGGTCAATGGAGCGATTGGCCAATTTTTCCGAAGTAACCGCTTCATCTCGAATATCGTCGGTATATATGACAGGAGTCCGCCGCGAAGGGAGTTTTCTGTCCGTCAACAGCATGAGGGGCGGCGCCGGACCTAATTCAACGTCCTTCGGTTTCGGTGCTGCGACGGGAAACGGCTCTTTGAAGTCCGGTCTGGCTTGTTTAACGGGGAACGGTTCCTTCGGCTTCAGCTCATGTGTTCTGATGTCCGCGGGTTCGGGAGGAACCGCAGCCGCTTCTTTACCATTGCGGGGGAAATCTCCATTTCCCGGCACAACCGATACCCGGCTGATCGACGCGCCCGACGGATAAACCTCCGGTTTTGGCGATGCAGCGGCTTCGGGCTGAGGTTGGGGTTGAGGTTGAGGTATAATGCTCTGCGGCTGTGCGGTTTGCAGTGGCGCAGGCCGGTTGTTGACATCGTCCAACCATTTCAGCTCGTTGATATTGGAGTTCGCTTGCCTATATAAGGGAACAGGCTTGGATCGATCCCGGCCTGATTCCCTGCTCCTCACTTTTTTCATAATGTTCTCCTTCCATGCGACTAGTCTTTTGTAACATATGCGAATACCCATATTGAAGTCACATCGGAGAGGAAATTTTGTATGAACCACGGTGAAAATCTTGCGCCGCGCGCGAACTTATCCGCGGCCTTGCTCCTGCAATAGAGCAAGCCACCGATCCGCCGTATGCTGCCATGTAAATTGCTGCGCGACACGCCTCAGGCTGTGCTCGCCCAAACATTGCGCCAGCTCTTTATTTTTCAACAGCGATACCGCGTAATACGGCAGCTGCTTCCCAATCTGTTGCGGATCGAGCAAATATCCCGTCACCCCATGCTGCACAATTTCGCCGATCCCCCCGACACGAGTTCCGATGACCGGCACGCCGCTCGCCATCGCCTCCAGATTCACCAGTCCAAATGCTTCCCGTTTAAGCGAAGGGACGAGATGCACGTCGGCCAGACGGTACCATTCGGGAATTTCCTTGTGCGGCACATAAGAAACAAACCGCACGTTATGCGGAACCTGCCGGGCAAGACGGCGCAATTTTTTCACGTAAGGCGTCATCTTGTTGTTGTGATAACACGAACCCCCGATAATAATCAGCATCGCGTCCGGCACCTCCTTGACAATAGCCGGCATCGCTTCAAGCAGCTTATGGACGCCTTTTTGCTTGGTCCACCTTCCGACGTAGAGCAGGATCGGCCTTCCTTGCAGCCCGGTTTTTTCCAGCATGTTTTCCCGCAGCCTCCGGCCTTCGTCTTCCCACCGGGAAATAAACCGTTCCCTGTCGACGCCAAGCCAATTCACGCGAATCCGGTTCTCCACCGCGGGCACTTTCTCCGCTATTCGATCCCGCATATACTCGCTGTTGACGATAATCCGGTCGGCTGCTTTCAGACAGCGTCTCAGGGCGGTTATGCCGATAAAAGGCGGAGAGACATAAGTAAGCGAATGCAAAGACAGCCAAATTTCAGCTTTCGGATGTTTTTTGCGCATATAACGGACGAAGTTTGGCCGGTTTTCCACTTGAATGAGCTGCGGCCGCACCTTGCTGATATGACGGCTCACGTTGCGCATATATCGTGCCATGCTCACACGCGGGTAACGCCGGTACGTCACACCGTCCCGAGTCTCGACCGCGGAAAGCGAAGCCGTCTTCTTGCCGAAGACGATCGGCTTGACTACGCCGCTTACCCGCCGGGCCACATTTTCGACGACGAGTTCCACAGAACCGCTCCTGCCCGACAAAATGGCCAAATCACCGGGAGTCACAATCGTCACGACAGGTTGATTCAACAATTTGATTTCCCCCTTATTCCTTGTAGAAGTTGTTCAAAAAGTCGGCTTTTGATCACGAAGCAAGTCAGGAAGCGAATCGACATCGAATCTTGCGTTTACCTTCAAAGTCCGGTGCTCATGTAGGTTTTGCCTACACTCCGCTCCTCCTCCTTCTTCAGGTTCTCACAACCTTCTCGGTCCTGAAAAGCCGACTTTTTGAACTCTCACTTGTAGGTTGATTCATTATATTCAAGCCAAAACAGGGATGGATGGGCGGTATGTGTTGAAACTTTTTGAGGACCGGCGGTCTCCGTTGTTTTTAAACACGCACTTGCCCACCACACCTGTCCATACCCCCGCCCTGCTTGTGTCATATGCTGTACAGAAATTCACCTAATAAGCTTCTAGAAAGGGGCGGATACAAGACGATGACAGCTCCTTACGTGGGCATTATGGTCAACGATAAAATGTACAGCTGGATTCCATCGGGAACTACGAAATATGAAGCCATCCATTATTACATCGAAGCCGGCAAGCGGTATGGCGTGACCCCCTGTTTTTTTCGCATGCAGGACTGCAAAGAAGACGGCACGGTCAAAGCTTACGTGAATGAAAACAACCGGTATGTCGAAAAAATCATTCCCACCCCTACCGTCATTCATAACCGGGCCATTTACCCAACGGAGAAGGAGAATGTACAGCTCGCCGCTTGGGAAGAAAACGGGCTGCGTATTTTTAACCGTTGGAACCGGTACGGCAAGCTGAAGGTACATGAGCTGCTCATGCTGGACGATACGCTGCGCCCGCATCTGCCGGGAACTTTCCCCGCTACGCCGGCCCATATTACGGAGATGATGCGGATGTACGACGAGATCATCGTGAAGCCGGACCGGAGCAGCGTAGGACGCGGTGTCATGAAGCTGAAGCGCGAGCCTGGCGGCTGGGTGCTCATTTATCCCCGCACCCTCAGCGTAAACAACAAACATTTTAAACAACTTCGCTTCCGCAGCGCGCTGCCTCGCCTGCTGCACAAACGGCTTGCGGGCATGAGTTATATCGTGCAGCAATGCCTGCCGCTCGCTACCTACCGCGGCCGGCCGTTTGATATGCGGGTATCCGTGCAGCGGGGAGCCGCCGGAGATTGGCAGGTTACAGGCATCATCGCCAAAGTTGCGGGCAAAGCGACGTTTATTACTAACGTCGCACAAGGCGGCACGGTACACCGTCTCGAGCACATTATACAAGAGGAATATCCTCAGCTTAACCCGGATAAAGTGCTTGCCGATGTGTGCAATTTCTCGCTGCGGGCGGCAAAACAGATGAGCGCGCGGCTGCCGCACCTGGCCGACCTTGGCATGGATATCGGAATTACCGCATCAGGTTTCCCCTTATTTATCGAATGCAACGGCAAAGATCAGCGTTACGGCTTCCGCGAAGCGGGAATGATGGACGAATGGAAATCGACTTATTTCAATCCGATGGCCTACGCCAAATATTTGCTGGACCACCCGGACGGCACTCCGCCGATGTAACGCTCTAAAGTGAACATACGTGGCATTCTCCCCCGGGAAACGGAGAGTGCCACAAGCAAGTGCCTCCGCCTCAAAGAAAGCGGCAGGCCGGTTTCCTTTTCCAACGTAAAACGGATAAAATAAACGAGTGGGATTGTTGTAACGAAAAGAAGCCGAAAGGATCATGACATGAGTCCGTTTCGTCATTACGAGGATAAAGTGAAGTCCGAACTGTACATATGGGAACACAAGCTGCTGCAGCCGGCAGGGCTGATGGAGAAGTCGTCCCGGTTCGTCCAGGGTAAAATCAATCGCGTCATCCCTCCCAAGGTGCATCAGGCGATCACCGCATCGGTGAAAGGCATCGTCCAAACCGCCTTGTTCAGCCTCGATTACATTCCCAAAGGAGAACCGCTGCTTGGGCTTAGGTTATCCGATCGCGACAGGCGCGCCGAGGAATTGATCTCCGTGTACAAAAAACTGGCGGCCGCCGAAGGTGCGGGCACCGGCGCCGGGGGTATTCTGCTGGGGCTTGCCGACTTCCCGCTGCTGATCGGGATTAAGATGAAATTTCTGTTCGAGCTGGCGCACGTATACGGTTTTTCCACAAAGGACTACCGCGAGCGGCTGTTTTTACTTTATGTGTTTCAGTTGGCTTTCTCCGGCCAAGACAAGAAAGCGGCGCTGCTTCAAACCGTCCGCAGCTGGCATATCACCGCCCGGGCGCTTCCGCCCCTGCAATCTTACGCCGAACATGTGGACTGGCGCCAGCTGCAGCAGGAGTACCGCGATACGATCGATTTTCGCAAAATGCTGCAGCTGGTACCGGGCATCGGGGCCGTCGTTGGCGCCTGGGCCAATTACGGACTGCTGGAAGAGCTCGGGGAAACCGGCAAAAACTGCTTCCGGCTGCGCCTGCTGGCGGAAACTTAAAAGGCATGGTCCAGTACAATACCGGACTCATGCCTTGTTAGTTACCAATGAAATCAGTTTTACTTTTGAGGTCGCTTCACATATCCTGCCGCTTTGACCTCAATAACGGTTAGGCTTGCTCTACGCATTGCTTCCATTTCTCCAGCTCATTGGTGCAAATCCAAATGTGCGGATAACGGGAGCGCAGCTCCTTCATGCCTTCCTCATCGTCAATCGTCCAAGCGATGATCTGAATTCCTTGTTCGCCGCAGCGCTGCACGAATTCATCGTTTAAATAGATCGATTTGACCGATACATACCGGGCGCGGATTTGCTCCGCCAGCGGGAATAACGAAGGGGTCGCTCCGTAAATAACAAGCCCCAAGTCGACCTCCGCGGACAGCTCTCTCATTTTGATGATCGAATAATGATCAAACGAAGTCACAAACACCTCGTTTTGCATGCCGCAGGAAGCGATCGTATCGAGTACTTTTTGCTCCAAGCCCGGATACAAATCCCCGCTTTGCTTCAGCTCGATGTCGACCAGCGCCTTGCCTTTGGCCAAAGTCAGCACTTCTTCCAGCGTCGGAATTTGCTGCCCTCCTCCGGCATCCAGCTTTCTCAGCTCTTCGAACGTATAATCGATCACTTTGCCTTTGCCGTTGGTTGTACGGTTGACGGTCGTGTCATGAATGACAACGGGAACGCCATCTTGCGTCAATTGCACATCCAGCTCCAAATGGCTAAATGACAGGTCAAGCGCCGCCTGAAACGAAACCATCGTGTTTTCGGGATATCTTTTCGGGTAACCGCGATGTGCGAGTCCAGGTATAGTCATGGTCATCGTCCTCCTATTTCCCTTGATCTCCAAAATGCGTATTCCCTATTATCATACCGTATCCGCGGGCGTCTGACTACTTGTACCAAGACGCCCGATTATTCACTCCACGGCAAAATCTGAATCCGGTCCAACGCATAACTGGACGAAGAGCGATATGTCGAAGCCCCGGACTCAAAAAGAATGTGAAGATTGCCGTTCAGCTCAAACAATCCTTCCGACATCGGAGGCATCTCCGTTGTGTCTTTTACATTTTTGCCGTCCAAAAACCAGACCGGCACCGCGGCAGAACCGATCGTCACGTTGGCATGCGGTTTGTCCGCCAAACTTAGCTTCATGTGGTGCAGCGTGCTTGTGTTGTTGCGGCCGTACGACTCGCTGAGCCAGATGTTGTCTTTGGAGACGTACATCCCTTGAATCCGGTCCGGCAGCGATAATATGTAGTTGGGTACGGGAGCAGCGCCATTCTGAGCCGCCGGCAGATCGGTGTTTCCATCCAGCTTGAAGCCTTCCGCCCACGCTTTATGTTCTTTGCCGTCGGGACCTGTCATATAATGCGCTTTATCCGTCGGATAACTGGCTCCTTGGGCAAATTCGCCGATCCATAATACGCCGTCGCCGTAGGAGGTGAAAGATGCTCGCGTGCTGCTTTTCACCGATCCGGCGAATACGAGGCTGGAGCCGTCGGCCGCCTTCACGATGTCGTCGATGTTCAGCATGTTCACCTCTTTATCGGAAGAAAGCCACACATGCTTTTTGCTGGCGGTAATGCCCCCGGCATGGCCGGTATACGGCTGGTCCGCCGTTTTATTAAATGTCATCGATTTGACCAGCTTGCCGGTACCGGCGTCCAGCACCGACATAAAGCTGGATTTGCCGCCTTCGCGGTAATAGGAAATCAATATCCACTTCTGCTCAGGCAAATACGCGATCCCCTGCGGAACGCCGCCCTGCAGCAAACCGGGTACAATCGGGCCGTTTTTCGCTTTTTGCAAAAACGGCTTGATTTCGGGAATATCCACCCGAAGTTTGATTCCCGCCTCTTCCTGCGTAATGCCCAACGCGTTTGCCGGCTGACCCGGCGCAGCCGCGGCCGGCTTGTCTTTCGCTTCCGCCGCGGGAGCGGCGGGCTGGCTTGGAGCGGCCGGTTTGGCCGCTTGCGGCGAAGAGACGCAGCCCGACAAAACCAATCCGAACCCGGCCAGCAGCGCGATATATCGCAGGGGGTTCTTCATCGGGCCGCTCCTGCCGCAGCACGCGGCTGGCGATCCAACAGCCCGTTCAAGCGGCCGGGATAATCGGTAATGATGCCGGAAACGCCGTAATCGATCGCTTCCTGCATCTGCGCTTCATCGTTGATCGTATAAGGATAAACGCGCAATCCGCGCTCTATGGCTTCGCGTACATCTTCAGTGTCGATCCGCTTCATATTCGGGTGCAGCGAGTAAACCGGCAATCCGAGCGTATCGGCTAATGCCGAATGTTTGGCCGCATTCATGTCATAAAGCAGTCCGATTTTCGCTTCCGGCAATAGCAGTTTGAGGAACATCAAGCTTTTGTGGTCGAAGGAAGAAACTACAACGTTATGCACGCGGTTTTTTCTTTTCATCAACGCGCATAAAGCATGCTCCAGCTTGCGGCCGTAGGAGCCCTTGATCTCTACGTTAATCATCACGTCCGGCGGCGTCAGATCAAACACTTCCTCCAGCAGCGGCAAGCGCTCGCCGGCGAATTTCTCATCAAACCAGCTGCCCGCATCCGCTTGTTTCAGCTCGGCAACGGTCAGATCGTTGACGGCCCCTTTCATATCGGTCGTCCGGTCCAAGGTCGCATCGTGGATAACGATCAGCTCCCCGTCCTTGGACAAATGAATGTCCAGCTCAATGGCGTCGCAGCCTTGCTCCAGTCCAAGCCGGAATGCGGCAAGCGTATTTTCGGGAGCTTCGCCTTTCGCTCCGCGGTGTGCAATGACAAGCAGTTGTTTTTCAGTCGACATAGTCAATCATCCTTTCCCGGTCTTGTGCCCCTTACTTAAAGGTGGAGTTGGCCATAGCTGCGATAATGTATTTTTGCGCGAAAATAAATACGATGACGATCGGCAGAATCACAAGGATACTTGCGGCCATCAGCAGGTGGAACGTCAGCGACTCGTCGCCGGCCACGGAATCCCGCATCATCGCGATCCCGACGGTCAACACGCGCATCTGGTTCGAGTTGGTCATAACGAGCGGCCAGAAATAAGAGTTCCAGCTGCTGATAAAGCTGATGACAGTTAAGGTGGCGACCGTCGGCAAAGCCATCGGCGTAAGAATCCGGTACAACACTTGGAAGCGGTTGGCCCCGTCCACACGAGCGGCCTCGATGACGTCGTTGTTAATGGAACGGAACGTCTGGCGCAGCAGGAATATGCCATAAGCCGAAGCGGCGTGCGGGATAATCAGCGCATAATACGTGTTGATCCAGCCGAGCTTGGACATCATGACGTAAACCGGCACAAACACAACCTGCTCCGGCACGATCAGCGCGGCAAGCACCAGCATAAACAACTGCTCACGGCCCTTAAAACTGCCTTTGGCAAAAGCATAAGCGGCCATAATGCCGATGTTAATCTGCAGGAATACGATGCCTACCGTTTGAACGACGGTGTTGACCGTAAAACGGTAAAACGGAATGGTCTTAAAAGCGGTGGCAAAGTTCTCCCATCTGAAATGCTCCGGCCAAAACGTCGGGATCGCCGATTTGAGCTCAGCCGTCGATTTGAAGGCGGTAATAACCATCCAATAAATCGGGAAAAACATCACTAATGTAATCAATATCGCAAACACAAGGCGGGTAGTCGACCATACGGGATTTTTCATCTTTTTATCAGCCTACCCTTCATAGTGAACTTTCTTCTTGGAGATGTACATTTGCACCGACGTCAGCAGCACGATAATGATGAAGAAAATAACGACCAGCGCGGACGCCCGGCCTGTTTTAAACTCGTCGAACGCCATTTCGTAAATCCAATACACCATCGCTTTGGTCGATTCCAGCGGACCGCCGTTGGTCATAATATCGACGGATTGGAACACCTGCATGGACGATATAAAATGGGTAACGACCAAAAACAGCGTTGTCGGCGACAAAAGCGGCAGCGTAATTTTGAAAAACTGCGTCCATTTGCTCGCCCCGTCCAAACCGGAGGCTTCATAATAGTCCAGCGGAATGCTGCGCAAACCGCCGATAAATATAATCATCGCAAAACCGATGCCTTTCCATGAAGCGACGACAACCAGCACCCACAGCGCCGTCTTCGTATTCGTCAGCCAGTGAATCGGCTCCATGCCGAAAATTTTCAAAAGTTCGTTCAGCAAGCCGTATTGGCCGTTGAAAATCCATAAGAAAATCATCGAAACGATGACCATGGAAATGTAATGCGGCATAAAAATAACGGCCCGCATAAAACCGAACGAACGCGATGCCACATTAAACAGCAGCGCCAGGAGCAGGCCCAGCCCTAACGTAATGATGACGTCCAGTATGGTGTACGTGAATGTAACTTTAAGCACTTTATAAAACGTATCGCTGGTCAGCAAATACGTATAGTTGTCGAACCCGATAAATTTCTTGGTCGGCTTGGTCATATTCCAGTTGGTGAAGCTCAAGTAGAACGAATTGACTAGCGGATAATAAATAAAGGCAATTAAAGCAACCAATGCAGGTATCGCAAACGCAAAATCTTTGAAACCTTCGATCCTTCTTTTACGGGAAAGCTTGTTTGTGTTGCTGACTGCTGTCGAGCCCGCAGCGCGGCCGTCCGTCGCTTTCATCGCGACTCCCCTCTCGAATACGATAATGAATGAATGTAATGCAGGCGAGGTATCCCGCCCGCATTACGATGGTTATTCATGAATTTTTATACATTGCTTCTGGTAATTATGGGAAAGGGCTTATTGATCCTTCAAGATGGCGTTGATGTCTTTCACAGCGTCTTTCATCAGCGGAACCGGATCGGCGTTCTCCAAAATCATTTTGCCGACAACTTCCATGTACTTCTTGCTGAATTCCGGATATGCCGGATGCTGAGGACGGCCTACAACGTTGTCGAAGTTATCGAATACGGCTTTGTATTGCGGCAGCTTCTCGAAATATTTCTTGCCTTCTTCGGTGTTGATTACAGACTTGTGAGTCGGCAGGTAACCTGTGCCTTCCGCCCATTTGATGTTGTTTTCGGCCCCGGTCATAAACTTCACGAATTTCCAAGCCGCTTCCTTCTGCTTGGCCGGCGCGCCGTCCATCATCACGATGCCTGCGCCGCCGATGTGCGATTTGCGTTCTTTATCGCCGGGAATGAAGGAAACGCCAACCTCAAACTTTGCGTTTTCCAAATACGTTTTCAACACGGCGGAAGTGTGCTGCACCATGGCGACTTTGCCGTCGAGGAACATTTGCCGCATCGTATCGGATGCGCCTTTGCCGTAACCCATATGCATCGATCCGTCTTTCATCCATTTGTCGAAGTTTTGAATCCATTTCAAGCTGTCCGGTTGATCCAGCAGCGATGTCTTGTGATCGGGGCTTAGAATCGCGCCGCCGCCGTTGGAAATCCACGGATCGTAATACCAAGTATCCCAGCCGGGAACGGAGAAAGCGTAACGTGTCGTTTTACCGTTTTCCTTCACGGTAACCTTCTTGTTGAAATCTTCGATTTCCGCCCAAGTTTGCGGAGGCTTAACGCCAAGCCCGTCCAACATCGTTTTGTTGTAAACAAACACGCTGGTGCTGACGATCAGCGGAAAGCCGTATTGCTTATCGTTGTATGCGTATGCTTGCAGCATCCCTTTGGAGAAGTCGGTCAGATCGACTTTATCCCGCTTGATATATGGGGTCATGTCGGCGAATACGCCGCCGTCCGCGAAGTTCGGAAGCGCCGATACTTCAACGTTGGTTACAGCAGGCACTTCTTTGGCCGCTACAGCCGCCTGCAGCTTTTTGTGCAGATCCGTGTACGCTCCCTGGAAAACCGGTTCAACGGTAATGTTCGGATATTTCTTCTGGAATTCGGCGATCATATAATTCACGGCCGGCATTTGCGTTTCCGCATGGGAATGCCAGTATTGAATCGTCACCGGGGAATTATCTTCAGCCGCCGCTTTAGCGTCGGGAATATCTTCCCCTTTGCTTGAACATCCAACTGCCATAGACATCGTGATGGACGAAACTGCCAGCACCGTTAACCATTTTTTTACCTGCATTGATAAAATCCCCTTTCGTATGCGTTTTCTGTTATTCAGGAATAAAAAAACAAAAGGAGACTTGAAAAAACCGCAAGAAACAAAGGAACCGCCTGAACGGTCCATATGCTTCTTGGGTTGTCTCAATAGTCTCCGCACCCAATCAATATAGAACATGAGGTAAACGTTTTCTTTTCCGACTTAAAGTATGCCATAGCGCGGTGTAAGTGTCAATACATAAATTATAAATATACCATTAATTTCTTGTAAATACAATGTAAACAATCGATTTATTTGTTTTTTCAAAAATGCTCAGACGGAATGCGAGCTTTGCAGCTGCGGATCGGCCAATTTGCCGATTTTCGACTCCATCGAAAGAATCTCCCCCGACGAAGAAATCCTCTCCATTGCCTTAATCAGCGCTTCTTTCTGAAAAACCTTCAAGCTGAAAAGAAGCTCCATGACCGGCTCTTCAACGCCGGCGATCTCCATGGTGCCCTCCTGCTTCATTTTTACATTGACAATTTGAATGCCCTGCTCTCCGAGCCGTGAAGCAATGCTGCCGAGCACGCCCGGTTTATCGCAAATTTTAATTATGATTTCTTGATTTCTGCGGTGACGCATCATATGTTTCTCCCATTTGTTGAGCACAAACAAGCTGACCAGCACCATAAACGTCGCCAAGCTGGCGCAGTAGAAGAATCCCGCCCCCACGCAAAGCCCAATGGCCGCCACCACCCAGACGGAAGCAGCCGTCGTCAGTCCCGATACGGTGGTGCCAGTTCGCATAATCGTACCCGCGCCCAGGAAGCCGATGCCGCTGATCACTTGCGCGGCCAACCGCGCCGGGTCCGTCCGCACATTCGTTTCGTTTACAAATTGCGAAAAACCGTAGATGGACAGCAGCATAATCGCCGTCGAGCCGATGCATACCAGTATATGCGTACGCAGCCCCGCCGCGTGGTTGCTCCACTCCCGCTCAAAGCCGACAAGCCCTCCCAACAGAGCCGACAGCAGAATGCGGAGCGTCAAATCCAGATGCGAAATTTGCCAAACATTGTGCATGAAACCACCTCCCTTCCCTTCAGTTGCGCCGGTCAAACGTTCGCCAGAATGAAAAAAACCTCTCAAGAAAAGTGCGCACAAAAATCCCGCATCTTTTCCAAAGAGGTTTATCTCAACGTCACTATACCGCTTGGATCAGCTTGTTACTTCGTTATATGCAATTTTTCCTACGCCCAAAGCTCGGACGTACCGGCGGATACGGCGAGCGCCCCGGCTTTCAGCGCCTCTTCGATTTCCTGCTGATTGCCGACAAGCCCGCCCGCAATAATCGGAAGCGATGTCATGTCGGTCATCTCGCGGATGATGCGCGGCATAATGCCCGGCATGACCTCGATGGCGTCCGGCTCGCTTTGCTCCACCGTCTTGACCCCGCGCACTACGGCGCTGCGGTCGATCAGGAATATCCGCTGAATGGCCATCAGGCCGTTCTCTTTTGCGCCGCGGATCAGATTGCTTTTGGTGGAAATGATGCCGGTCGGTTTTATATTTTGTGCTACATAAGCGACTCCGCTGCGATCGGGTGCGATGCCCTCAATAAATTCCATATGCAGAAATACGTGCTTGTTTGCCGCTTTTACCCGGTCCACCAATTCTTTTATATTGAATATGGAACCAACCATTAAAAAGATGACATTAACCGGGCTTTCGATCGCGCGGTCCACATCCTCCACCTTATGAATGGACGCGATAGTTTGATGTTCCACAATATCGACGATCGGATACATATTTGTACCGCCTTTCGTTAAAGTGAGAACATTATACCATATGTTAAGGTAAAGACACGATTTCTTTAATGCTTGGCAGGATAAAATGCGGCGGGGAATCCGTTGCAGCTGCCATCTCGCGGGTGCCGACGCCGGTTAACACAAGCACGGACTTCATGCCCGCGTCATTGCCCATCTTGATATCCGTCTCCAGCCGGTCTCCGACCATGTAGCAGTCCTCGAAGCTGAGACCTAGATGAGCGACCGCCGCTTCGGCCGCAATCAGCGAAGGCTTGCCGATCACCAGGTCGATCGGCTTGTTGGTAGCCGCTTGCAACGCTGCGATAAACGTGCCGGTATCGGGAATTTGTCCGCCATCGAGCGGGCATGTTGCATCCGGATTGGAGGCGACAATAATCGCACCGCGTATAGCTGCTTGGTACAACAGATTCAGCTTGTCGTATGTAAACTGCCGGTCCCAGGACAAGACGATATACTCCGCTTGCTCGCTGTCTTCCGTCATCGTAATGCCATGATCGGTAAGCTCGTCGAAAATCGGCTGCTCACCGATTACAAAAGCGCGTTCGCCGGGTTTCATATGTTTTTGCAAATATTGCGCAACGATCTGCGACGAATTAAGCACGTCGTTTAGCGTTGTCGGAATCCCCATTTTATTCAGCTTATCGACGTAGGACTGCCGGGTGGCAATCGGTTTGTTGGATAAAAAAACGACGCGGTCTCCGCGAGCTCTCAGCGCCCCGATGGTCTCGGCCGCCCCTTCCATCATTCTGTCCCCCAAATAAACAGTACCATCCAAATCAAAAATAAAACCCTTCATTTTGTATGCCTCTCTTTCAGCAATAATCGAAATAAAACAAAAAACCTTATCCTTGTAAGCATACCTCACCCGTTAAGGTAAGATATGACTTACGGATAAGGTTTTCTCCATGACTCGCGCCTAACCGTATGTTTCGTATGAATGATGTTTCTTACTATAGAGCCGAACCCGCTTTTTGTCAACCGAAAATAATTGCGCCGAACATCATTGCGCCGTACACAACAGCAAATCCATCATTGTTTACCCGTGCCGCTGCTGAAAATGCTTCATAAACGCGGCAAGCGCCTCACACGCCGCAAGCGGCACAGCGTTATACGCCGAAGCCCGCATCCCCCCAACGCTGCGGTGGCCGGCCAGCCCGGCGAAGCCTTCCCGCTCCGACTCCTGCACGAACCGCTTCTCCAGCGCTTCATCCTGCATCCGCCACGTGATGTTCATGATCGAGCGGTGCTTGTTCTCCACCATGCCCTTGTAGAAGCCCCCGCTGGCGTCAATCGTATCGTAAAGCAGCTTGGCTTTCGTTCTGTTGCGCTGCTCCAGCGCGGCCACGCCGCCTTGCTCCCGAACCCACTGCAGCACAAGGTTCACCATATAGATCGAATGAACCGGCGGGGTATTGTACAGCGAGCGGTTTTTGACATAAGTACCGTATCGGAAGATGACCGGTATGTCGCTCCTCGCTTCCTTGGCAAAATCGTCGCGGATCACGACCGCGGTCACGCCGGCCGGACCGAGATTTTTTTGCGCTCCGGCGTACACCATCGCGAATCGGCTGAGATCTCTGCGGCAGCTTAATATATCGCTGGTCATATCGCCGATCAGCGGCACATCGCCGGTATCGGGCAGCTCCCGGTACTGCGAGCCTTCAATGGTATTGTTGACCGTGATATGCACATAAGCTGAGTTCGCAGCGATGCTTAAATCGCCTTGCTCGGGCAGTGCCGCCCATTTCTGCGCTTTGGAGCTGGCGGCAACCGCCGTTTCGCCGACAAGCGCGGCTTCTTCGTACGCTTTCTCCGCGAAACTCCCGGTCAGCACGTAGCTGCCCGGCCTGCCGGCGCCTATGAAATTCATCGGTATAAGCGCAAACTGTGAACTCGCGCCTCCACCCATAAAAAGCACATGATAACCGGCCGGCAACGCCAAAGCCTCCAGCAGCAGCATCTGCGTTTCCTCCATCAGTTGTTCCACCGTACCGCTCCGATGGGACATCTCCATCAGCGACATGCCTTCGCCGCCGTAAGCGACAAATTGTTCTTTCGCTTGTTCCAATACTTCCAGCGGCAGCGCCGCCGGTCCCGGGTTAAAATTGTACACTCGATTGCCGTTCATCCGCTCCATGTTTCATCCGTCCCTTCGCCTTTGTGATGTGTATGCCGTAAAAAACACAAAAAGCGCCCTCATCCGATTGGGACGAGGAGCGCTTAAGCTCGCGGTGCCACCCAACTTGACCGGATATACCAGGCGGTATATGCCGATCCTCTTGGTTCCGCGGTAACGGGCGGGGCCGGTGAACTTGAGAAGCGGCGCTGTAACGGCAGCTTCTTTAACGAAAACGCCTCGGAGTTGGATGCTCTTCATCGGCATAATGGGATGTTTGATTGTTCCTTATCATACACCCTTGCGGCGCCAAAAAGCAACAGGCGAAATATCGCGCTGTCAAACTTCGGCGGTTTTGCTATAATGAACGAAAGCAAGGAGCCTGTCAGACAGATCGGATCCCGGCGAAACCCATATGACCGATATAATAAGGTGGATAAGTCACAATGCGGAACGGCAAAGCAATCATTCGCCACCCGCTTGGCCTTCATGCCAGACCGGCAGCCGAGTGGGTAAGCAAGGCGCTACAATTTGAAAGCGATATCCAAATCGCTTTAAACGGAAAAACCGCCAACGGCAAAAGCGCCATTCATCTCTTGACACTTGGCGTTAAGGAAGGGGACATCGTTGACATAACGGCGTCCGGCCCCGACGAGGAGCAAGTCGTAAGCGCCTTCCTGCAGTTTGCCGAAAGCTTATCGTAAGGGAGGTTCGGCTGCGATGCTGACAAGCCGTCAACAGAAAATGCTCGCCGAGCTTATGGAAAATTTCCGGCACGTGACCGCCGAAACGTTTGCCCAGCTGCACCAGATTTCGGTAAGAACGGCGCGCGGCGACCTGCTGCTGATCGAAGATTGGCTGCGGAAACATGGCATCGCTTTGCAGCGTGACCGCCGGCTCGGCGTGAGCCTTGATGCGGATCGCGAGCAGTCGGCGAAGCTGGCCGGCTTGCTTGCCAAACGGCCCGAATTCGTGGATGCCAAAAGCCGCATCCGCTTGCTGCTGAAGCAGCTGCTCGAAGCGCCGGAATTGCTGGCAAACGAGCTTGGCGAGCAATTTGGCATTAGCAAGAACACACTGCTGCAGGATTTGTCCGACATGAGAATCTGGTTTGCAGATCGCGGCCTGAAGCTGGAACGGGACCGCGGAAAATTGCAGGTAACGGGAGCGGAAACCGCCAAACGAATCGCGTACCTGGAACTGCTGCGGGAAGACATATCCGACGAGAAATTTCTTCAATTCATGCTGGACGACTCGCGAAACGGACCCATGGCGTATTGGAACACGTGGTTCAAAACGGAAGATGCCCATTATTTGTTTGATTTAGCGCGGAAATTGGAGCACAAGCTCGGGTTCGAATTTTCCGATGCGGGATATTCCGCGCTGATTCTTCACCTGCTGATGGCGATGGAGCGGCTGAAGCACCGCCATGCGATTTGCATGGACAACGAACTGCTGGAAGAATTGGCGGCAACCGAGGAATACGGCGCCGTTGTCCAGCATATCGTTCCGGGGCTGAGCGCTTATTTCCATGTAGAGGTGCCGCAGCAGGAGATCGGCTACATTACTCAGCATATCCTCGGCGCGCAAAAAGCCCACGCCGGCTCCGGGCAGCATTCGGAATACGAAGAGCTCGCCAAACAGATCGTAATCCGCGCCGAGATGAAGCTTGGTCATCCTCTTCAGCTGACCGAGCAGGTGATTCAAGGGCTTGCCATCCATCTGAAACCTGCGGTATACCGGGCCAAATTTGGGCTGCAGACGCAAAATCCGCTGCTGGAACAGCTGGAAGAGGAGTACGGCTCGCTTGTCGACATCATGACACAAGTTGCCGAAGAGTTGACGGAGCCTCTTGGCATCCGCTTCGACCGGGCGGAAATCGGTTATATCGTGCTGCATATTTGCAGCGGCTTGAGCCAGACGTTGAAGATCAGCAAAAAGAAAGTGGCGCTTGTATGCAGCTCTGGCCTCGGCACCTCGGCGATTTTGCAAAAACGGATGGAAACGTTGTTTCCGCATGTCAACATCGCCGGTAAATTTTCGTATAAAGAACTGAAAGCGATTACTTCCTCCGATGCCGACGCCGTGCTCTCGACCATCGACATTGCGTTTCCGCTGCCTGTTCCCTGGTTTAAAGTATCTCCTCTGCTGCCGAAAAACGACCAGGATCGGCTCTCCGCTTATTTCGGGGTCGCTCCCGCCGACCGGCAGCTCGAAGCCGAAACGGTTCAAACGGTTAGCGAAATTATGAAAATTATTGAGCGCAGCGCCACTATTCATAACCGCAATATGCTGGTGCAGCAGCTATTGGCGTTGTTCCAGGGATCCGCCGCCGCTACGGAGGAGAACAAGCTGTCCGGCCTGCTCCCGCCGCAGTCCATCCTGCTCCAGCAAGAGGATACGGATTGGGAAACGGCGGTCCGGATTGGCAATCGGCTGCTGCGCGACCGCGGTCTGACCGGGCTGCAATATGAGGAAAAGCTGGTGGACATGATTCGCGGTCAAAAGCATCATTTCATCATTCACGACGGAATTGCTTTTCCCCATGCGGCTCCTCAGGATGGCGTGTGGAAAACAGGCTTCAGCCTTGTTGCGTTCCGGCGTCCGATTGCCTTTGGACCCGCCCGGCAGCCGGTCTGGCTGATCATTACGCTGGCCGCCGCGGACAAAAAGCAGCATCTGCCGGCCATGTCCACGCTGCTGGATGCAATCAACGACGCCGCGTTTATGGAAGCTGTACAGACTGCGTCCAGCGCCGAAGACATTTGGAACCGGATTGCCGCAAAGGAGGAAGCGTAAATGTTAAAAATCGTCGTCGTATGTACCAGCGGACTCGGTACAAGCTTAATGATCCGGCTTAATATGCAGGCGCTGCTGAAAGAACTGGGCATCCAAGCCGACATGATGCACATCGACGCTTCCTCGATGTATTATCACGATGCGGATGTCATTATCGGGGCCAAGCAGATTGTCGAATCGTTTGGCTCCGAACTTGATGTCGAGAAAATTCCGCTGGACAGCATTACCGACAGAAATCATCTGAAACAGCAATTTATGCAAAGCAAAGCGTACTTGAAACAAATTTCGGGTACTTCGGATTGAGGGAAACCAATTATGAATTTTACGCAGCTCATCAATAAAGGCTTGCTCGGCGAACCCGCTCTGCTGCTCGGTTTTATCGCGTTTTTCGGGCTGCTGCTGCAGCGGGCGCCGTTCCAGCGAATGATGAACGGGACGATCAAGACAATGCTGGGATACGTTCTGCTGCAGATCGGGGCGTCGGCGGCAGGCACCTCGCTGTCCAATTTATCGACGATCATCCAAAGCGGGTTTCAAATCATCGGCATCATTCCGCACAATGAAACAATTGTCGCTTTGGCGCAAATCAATTACGGCCAAGAAATTGCCGTCATCATGCTGATCGGCATGGTGCTGCATTTGGGCATTGCCCGGTTTACGCGGTTCAAATATATTTTTCTGACCGGCCATCACATGTTGTTTATGGCCTCCATGCTGGCCGGGCTGCTTGTCGCCATGCCTCTGGCGGCCTGGCAGACGTATTTGTTCGGCGGTATTTTTTTGGCGCTGAGCATGTCCTTTGGTCCGGCCGTCATTCAGCCGCATGTGCGCAAAGTGATCGGAAGCAACGATTTTGCCGTCGGCCATTTCAACAGCGCCGGTTACCTGATTGCCGGCTGGATCGCGCGGCTGGTCCGCTCCAAGGAAGAACGGGAAACGTCGGACAAGCTGAAGAAAGTGCAGATGTTTTTTCAGGACCATATGATCGTAATCAGCGTGTTTACGTTTATTTTGTTTCTGGTGTCCGGATTTTTCGTCTCCGCCAAAGGTTTTGGCGAAATGTTCTCCGGACGGCATTATTTGGTCGTATCGGCAATGCAGGCCATCTGGTTTGCCGCAGGCGTGTTTATCATCTTGGCAGGCGTACGGATGATGCTTTCGGAGATCATCCCCGCTTTCCACGGCATTGCCGAAAAGGTGGTGCCAAACGCCATACCGGCGATCGACTGCCCCGTCTTGTTCACGTATTCGCCGCTGTCCGCGGTGGCCGGTTTCCTGCTCAGCTTTGCCGGAGGACTGCTGGCGATGGCGCTGCTCTACTCGTATCAATATACCGTGATCATTCCCGGCGTCATCCCGCATTTCTTCTCCGGCGGCGCCGCCGGCGTGATCGCTTACAAGCTGGGCAGGCGGCGGGGGCTGATCGTCGCTTCGTTGTGCCACGGCTTTCTGGTCACGCTGCTGCCGATCTTTCTCATCCCGCTGCTATCGGGCCTTGGTTTTATCCGGGCGACGTTTGCGGACAGCGATTTTTCCGTGATCGGCGTTATTGTCCATTGGCTGCTGAAGCTGGCGTTTCATGGCTGAAAATCACTGATTGATGAGCGGCAAAAATAAGCCGGGAGGCGGTCCCGGCTGCAAAATAAAGTCCATTGGACAGACTCCTTAATGGAACGGTCCTGAAATCAGGGTGCTTTCATTGCTTGCGCTATTCCTCATGTTCCTCTATGGTAATATGGGCCGTTGTCGTTACATTACCGAGTTTGGTGTGAAGAATCGATCGAATCATATGTTGTTCCAAGAAACTGATCAGGGGCGCAACCAGCCGAAAGCGAACGATGTCGATCTCCCCGGGCATATTGATTCCCAGATTGATATCGGCGCCATTTAAAATTCTCATCAGCAACGGTCTGTTTCGAACAATAAGCGATTGCGGCAGATGTTTAAAACCTCTCGGTAAATGAATGAGCAAGTTTTTCTCGATTGGAATGTTAGCGATATTTTGCACGGTGATGGTCACTACCGTTTCTCCCCCAGGCGGAATTATCGGCGGGTTTACATCTATGATTACGATGGGAGGCGGCTGCGGCGGTGACGGCGGCTGTGGCGGCGTTGGCGGCTGAGGTGGTATCGGCGGCTCTTTCTTGTTCCAAATGGCGTATAAGTTCTGATCGGATTGAATGCCCAATCCATCGTTGCCCGTTATGACAGTTTTTCGTTCGCTTGGAGGATCGGCGACATATTGGTATTTTTCCCCTGTCCCCGTTCCATTGTCGTTGAGCGACCATCCAAAGAAATTAAAATCTTGCAACACCATGTTGTTCGGGTTATTCTGCACCATGACATAATTGTCATTTATATAGACATTATGATCTACGGGTACCGAACCTGAAGTTAACGCGGCTCTGTTTACGGATTGGGTATTTGCAAAATAAGTCACAAAAAGCTGAAATTGCAGCACCTTAAGCCTTAACACCGTTTCGCTAATGATATTTGCCAATGCAGTCGGTTCAGAGCTAAAATTCAAGGTAGTATGCCGGTCAACCAATTTCTTATTCTGATAAGTTCCTCCGTTGAGTATTAAGAAGTAACTCGAATCTTCGCCTGTAAAAGCAACGTATTTATATAATGGCGGGATGGAAACGTCCACACCGTCAGTTGCACCTTGAGAAGTAACGACAAGTTCCTCTGATGTGTCAATCCGGTTAATCCCGTTTATTCCGTCTGTTACCCTGCCCTTATAAAAGGTTGCGTTTATGATGTTGGCCGGGGCATTCCCGGTATTTACGATTCCTCCTGATGCAAGCCATTGGTTTTCCGTCATGGTCACATCATCATTGATTAATCCGGTCCATAGCTGATCACGCTGGTTGAAGGTATTGTCCACAAAGGTGCCGCTAATCGGAGGAGAGGCATCAAAAAAGACGGAATTAGGTAAACCGGTCCAGATCCCGGTAAAATTGATGGCATAAGCAACCACATGGGTTGTGTTATCGATTTCCAGTGTATCCACATTGGAAGACCCTTTTATCGAGCGATCTGCAGCGTCCGCTGGTGTTCTTCTGGAATAAGCAACTTCCGATATGCCAATGCCGTTGGCATCAATCCCGGCATAAGCTGTCACCACGCTGTTGCTTACAATATGAATGGACTGAATATGAGATTTATTTTCGATCAAACCGGCATTAGCCGGATCTTTGTTTTCGGTAAAACTCGCGCCGATCCCCGGAGCTTCATTTCCTCCAAATGCTCCGCCAATTTGGGTGTTCTCAATACGAATCGAATCTATAGTTGATGTGCCGCCGAAATCATATTGTACAGGAGACTCAGCTATGCGAAAATCATTGGCATACCCTGTTCCTATACCCGGCCCTTTATCAAACTCAAATACATCGCCGTTCTTAAACATGCCTCCCTTGACGGCTTCGATGGTTGAATTTCGCAAAACGATGGAATTAACGTGACTTTCGCCTCCGTTGGTTGAATATCCCGCACCGATGCCGGGAGCCCCCCTTCCCCCCGTAATGCTGGAAACCATAACACCGTCCAACAAAATATTTCCTATCTTGGAAATACCGTTGGTCGTAGAGACGACACTTCTGGCGGCTGTCGCACCGGAACCGATCCCTGTACCCCCTATTATGCTCGCTTGCGTATCCAAAAAGGGGAAGGCGGCTATCGAATTAAAAGTAGAGTTGGTTATCGTAATATCTCCTAGCGACCAATTTTTCCAATCGTTCACGAGGTCTGCCCCTTGAAATGTGCCTATCATAGAAGCCACATTGCCTTCCATGCCATTCCCCGTACCAATACCAGCTCCGAAGTTGCCTCCAACAACATCGCCAAAAGTGGAGTTGGAAATCGTGATAGAACCAACTGATGATTGGCTCTGGTCAAAATCCGCTCTTCCCGAACCAATTGCAGCGCTGTTTAAGCTTCCGAAAACACGATCCAGCGTGGAATCTGTGATTTCCAATGCATTTACTCTGGATATCGCCCCTCGCAATGCATAAGCCGCGCCAATGCCGACACCCGAATCGTTGACCGGATCACCGCCGCTCGATGCTAGAATAATATGCGATTGTTGGATAATAATTTTATCTACAATTGCTATCCCTCTTGCCTCTCCCTGATTTGTCGCCCCGCCCGTGCCAATGCCCGCACCGCTAAACCCGCTGGATGCTTCCGTAATCACAGCGCCATCGGTAATTTCAATGTTGCCGACACTGGAGGTTCCGCCGACTCCATACCCTGTACCAATCCCGGCGCCTCCCGGCGTGTTGAATGTATTGGTCGAACCTCTCGCCTCTACCGTTCCGCCTGAAATCAAGATACTTGCGACCGTGCAAGTGCTGTTAGCGGCGGCCGTACCCGGACCGATGCCTGGCGAATTGGCTAAACCTACAGCTACAGTGGTTCCATTGGTAATGGAGATCACACCGGTTTTGACGAGCACATTCGAGGTTGCAAGCCTAACGACCCCGCCCGTCCCAATCCCCGCGCCATTGGCACTGCCTGTCGCAATGACGTTGGCATTGGAAATGGTGATGTCCTGCACCATGGATGTGGAGTCTGCGCCTTGAGCCGAACCCGCGCCAATGCCTGCGCCTCCTTGTCGCAAAGGTGAAGCCGCAGCCGTAATGTCTCCGCCCAAAATAGTAATAGAGCCGGCTGACGATGTACCTCCGCCGTTGGCAAAACCCGAGCCGATACCGGAGCCGCCGTTAGAATCCACGGAAGTGATGCTGTTGCCCCCGATTGCCGTAATCGTACCTGAGCTAATGAGTATATTGCCGACGGAAGAAATCGCTGCAAACCTTGTTCCTGCAGCGCCTATGCCGCTTCCTGTAAAGTTCACGACAGTTCCGCCGGTAGCTATAATAACCCCGGCATCAATGGTGATATCGCCAACGCTGGACTCGCCGTTTGCCGCCGTAGGCCAGGACGATCCGATACCGGAGCCGCTGCTGCTGCCAGTTGCGCCGCTTGCAGAACCGCCGGTTGCTGTCACTTCGGTGTCCGCTCCGCCAATCGTAATGCTCTCTACTCTGGAGACGGCATTTGCGCCCGCACAAGCAGAACCGATGCCTGCGCCGCTAAAATTTGTGGTGAAATCGCCGCCTTTGGCCGTAACTTTTCCACCATTAATGACAATGCCGGTCACAACGGAGGACCCCACACTGGCATGACCCGAACCAATCCCCGCGCCGCCATTGCTGGCAACGTTTCCTCCGGTGGCATTGACAATGCCTCCATCGATGACAATCGTCCCGAAAGAAGAACCCGCAGCCAAGGTAGACGCGCCTGCTCCTATGCCGGCGCCGCTGAAACGGGCGGCTACGGTTGTCGTATACCCGATTGCCGTGATTACGCCGCTTGTAATGGTTAAATTACCGCCTTTTGAATTTATACTGCTGCCAATCCCCGAAGAACCGAATCCGCCAATTGCCGTCAAAGTACCGCCTGGCGTATCGGTGTCTTCTTCAAGGGTAAGGCTGGCGCCCTGCAGTATTTCTAATCCTGCCTTACCCAAAGTGGCGCTGCCTCCTGTACTTTCCAATCTGCTGTCACCGACAAGCCGCATGAGTACATCACTGCTGCTTACTGAAATCGGTGCATTGGCGGTTGAAGTTGTAATGGAGACTTGATCCAATATAACGTTTACAGCGCCTGCAAGAACCAATTTATACGTGTTAGTCGTCCCGATTACTCGATAAATAACAAGCGGATTGCTTAATGTGACTACATTGCCGGTAACGTTAACGCCATTAACCGGGTCAGATGAAGGGTTAGATATATCCACAATAACATCCAAAAATAGTGCTCCTTCCCTTAATAACTTTTTGACGGCAGTATATTCAAATAGCTTGGAACTAGTTTCACAAATTCTAAAATAGGTGATTTGCCCGGCCTCCTTACGGAGGCTCTATTTTTTTGCCGCGACAAACGGCAATTAGTTGGACTATCCATATTGTAAGCGCATCCATTATGATGATAAAGCAATCGCACCACTCAAATATCGTCCATTTCAAGGAAGGGGTTAAAGTTAAACATGAAAAAATGGTTCAGTATTGCACTTGTCACGATGCTTGCATCCTCCGTGCTTGCCGCATGCGGCAGCTCCACAAATTCCGGCTCCGGCAGTACGCCGGCAGCCAGCTCCACACCGGCTCCGGCGGCCAAACCGGCCGATAAACCGGCTGACAAACCCGCGGACAAACCTGCGGAGAAAGTAACGGGCAAGGTCAGCGTCTACGTCGGCTTCCAGGAGGACCACGCGATTGCCGCCATGAAGCAGTTCACCAAAGATACCGGGATTGAAACGGAAATGGTGCGCATGTCGGCCGGCGAGATTTTGGCTAAGGTCCGTGCGGAGAAAGACAACCCGAAAGCCGACGTCTGGTACGGCGGGCCGGCGGATACGTTTGTGGCCGGCATGCAGGAAAATCTGCTCGAAGCCTACAAATCGCCGGTAGCGGCGAAAATCGACGCCAAATACAAGGACCCGGACGGCTACTGGTCGGGCATTTACGCCGGCGCGATCGGTTTTGCCTCCAATAAGGATTTTCTGAAGAAAAACAATGTGAAAGCTCCGGAAAAATGGGAGGATTTGCTGAACCCGGCGTTTAAAGGGCAAATCGTCATGGCAAACCCGGGTTCCTCCGGCACGGCTTATACGATGATTTACAGCGTGCTGAAGGTGCTGGGCAGCGAAGACAAAGGTTTCGATTACTTGAAGAAACTTCATCCGCAGGTGCAGCAGTACACCACAAGCGGCGCGGCTCCGGGCCGGATGGTCGGCATGGGCGAAGCCGGCATCGGCATTTTGTTCGCTCACGACATCATCAAATACCAGGAAGAAGGCTTCAACACAATCGAGATGACGATTCCGAAGGACGGCACAGGTTACGAAACCGGCGCGGTAGGCATCGTGAAAAACGCCAAAAACAAAGCGCAAGCGCAGAAATTCGTCGACTGGGCGCTTGGAGTTAGCGCACAGGAGCTCGGCCAAACGGTCGGCAGCTTCCAAAGCTTGACCAACCCGGAAGCCAAAAATCCGGCCAAAGCGATCAAGCTGGCGGAAATCAATACGATCAAATACGACATCGTCGAAGCCGGCAAGGAACGCCAGCGTCTGCTCGACAAATGGAATAAGGAAGTCAAAAAATAATTTGTTTTTTGTTGGGAGACGCGCCTTGCGTTGCGACGGGGGATGCCACGCAGGAGATGCAGGAGTCTGCTTGAGGATGACAGCCATCACACGCCAACCTCTCTCTCGCTGAGAGCTGTGCGAGATGTTCGAAAGAAGGCCTGGCTTTGTCCCGCCCGCCGGACAACCTCAAACGAGGGCAAGGCGCGCTCCCGCCTATCCGCCATAGAAAGGAGTTCCAACTCAAGTGAACTTCTCCAAAACAGCAAGCGAAATGAAAAAGCTCGCCCGCGACCCGGTGCTGCTGCTGTGCATTGCGCTGGTGACGATTTTCCTGGTGCTATTTGTCGTCTACCCGATGCTGCAAATATTAAAAGCAAGTTTTCTGAACCGCGAAGCGCAATTTTCCATCGAAGCTTATATCCGGATTTTATCCGGCCAGCAGTTGTTTACTCCGCTAAAAAACTCGCTGCTGCTCGCGTTTATCGTCTCTTCCTTGTCAACCGTAATCGCTTATGTATTTGCTTACACGTTTGCTTATGTTAATGTGCCGCTGAAAAAGCTGTTTAACAGCATCGCCATTTTACCGATCATCTCTCCTCCGTTTGTGATCGCGCTTTCGGCAATTTTGCTGTTCGGCAAGCAAGGTTTCGTGTCCAAACATCTGCTTGGCATGACCAACGCCAACATTTACGGTTTAAACGGGCTTGTGCTTGTGCAGACGCTCACCTTTTTCCCGATCGCTTTTCTCGTTCTCGCCGGTTTGCTTCGTTCGATCAGCCCGGCGCTGGAAGAAGCCAGCCTCAATATGGGGGCAGGCAAACTGAAGACGTTTCTGAATGTCACCTTGCCGCTCACCGTTCCCGGCATTGCCAACGCTTTTTTGCTCGTGTTCGTGCAATCACTTGCCGACTTCGGCAATCCGATGACCATTGGCGGCAACTATACGACGGTGGCGCGCGAAGTGTACATGCAAGCCGTCGGCAGCTACGACATGCAGGCCGGTTCGGCGCTGGCGATGCTGCTGTTGTCCATCACGTTTATCGTGTACGCGCTGCAAAAATTTTGGGTCGGCAAAAAAAGCTATGTCACCGTCACCGGCAAGCCGGTTAACGGACGCCGGATGATCGACAGCGGCTGGTTCAAATACGCGACGTTCGCCGTCTGCTTTATTCTTTCCATCGTAGTTATCGCCTTTTACATCCTGGTGCCGATCGGTTCGTTTATCAAGCTGTGGGGCATTAACAACAGCTTTACGCTGGATCATTACATCTACGTGTTCTCGCTTGGCCAGAAACCGCTGAAGGATACGACCGAACTGGCGCTGATCGCCACGCCGCTGGCCGGACTGCTTGGCATGATTATCGCTTTCCTGATCGTCCGCAAGCAATTTTTCGGCAAAAAAGCGCTGGAGGCCATCAGCATGATTTCGATCGCCATCCCCGGCACCGTGCTGGGCATCGCGTACGTGCTGAGCTTTAATACGGCGCCGCTGGCGCTGACCGGAACGGCGATCATTATATTGGCCGCGTTTATTATCCGGGCCATCCCGGTAGGCATTCGCTCGGGGATCGCCTCCCTGCAGCAAATCGACCCTTCGATTGAGGAAGCGGCGACCAATCTGGGCGCAAGCCAGACGAAAACATTTTTCAGCGTTGTGCTGCCGCTCATTAAACCGGCGTTTTTCAGCGGGCTTGTCTACAGCTTTGTGAAAAGCATGACGGCGATGAGTGCGGTCATTTTCCTCATATCCGCCAAGCACAACCTGCTGACCGCTTCAATCCTCGCCCAAGTCGAGATCGGCAAAATCGGCGCAGCCAGCGCTTATTGCACGATTCTGATCGTGATTATGAGCGTGGCGCTGCTGCTGCTTAATTTCCTGGTCAAGATTTTCGGCGGTTCCAAGGAATACACGTCCCTTTCATAATAGAGTGTTACGATGCGAGTTTTCCTTCGGAAAACTCTTAGCTTATCCTTACGACGCGAGTTTTCCTTACGGAAAACTCTTAGCTTATCCTTACGACGCGAGTTTTCCTCCGGAAAACTCTTAGGAGGTCCCCCATGAGTGCAAAATCGGTTACGCTGCGCGCGGTATCCAAAGCTTACGACAATGAGCAAAAAAATGAAAAAAACTTAGCCGTATCGGGCGTTGATCTGAATATCGCCGCAGGCGAATTCGTCACGCTGCTGGGTCCTTCCGGCTGCGGCAAAACGACAACGCTGCGTATGATCGCCGGCTTTGAAGACATCACATCCGGAGACATATGGTTCGGCGACGAGAAAGTCAACCACATCCCGCCCAACAAACGGGACTGCACGATGGTATTCCAGTCGTATGCCCTTTTCCCGCACTTGAGCGTGACGGACAACATCGCCTACGGACTGAAAATTCAAAAGCTCGCCAAACCGGTGATCGCAGAAAAAGTGAGCTCCGTGTTGTCCATCATGAATTTGACCGACTACAAGGACCGGATGCCATCGCAGCTGTCCGGCGGGCAGCAGCAGCGCGTCGCCTTGGCCCGCGCGCTGGTGATGGAACCGGGCGTGCTGCTGTTCGACGAGCCGTTGTCCAATTTGGATGCGAAGCTGCGCCTGACGATGCGCGACGAAATCCGCCGCATTCAGCAGCAGATCGGCATTACGGCGGTTTACGTTACCCATGACCAAAGCGAAGCGATGAGTATGAGCGACCGGATCATCGTCATGAACAAAGGAAAAATCGAGCAGATCGGCACGCCGCAGGAAATTTACCATACGCCAAGCACCAAGTTTGTCGCCGATTTTATCGGCACCGCCAATTTTATTGAAGGCCGGGTTACTGACATCAGCGGTACAACCGTCATCATGCAAACCAAAATCGGCAGCATCCAGGCGGAAACCGCCAATACGTACCGCATCGGCGATCAAGTGTCCATCGTGGTCCGCCCCGAGTCGGTTGTACTTGAACGAGGCGGCGCCAAACCGGCCCTTGTCACCAAAAGTGTGTTTATGGGACAAACACAGGAATATGAAGTAGAATATGAAGATCACGTTCTGCAGATCAGCATCAGCCATCCCAAAGGCCAAAAGGTGTTTCAAGCCGGGGAGTTTGTTTCGCTGCAGTTTCCGAAAGACGCCATACATGTGATCTGAAAAAGTCATATATGATATGCTGCAAAAGCACCGCAGCAAGTGTCGGCCTGCCAACTAACGTTCGGATTTTCCGAACGTTTTTGCCGCCTATAATCCGGTCATTTTAGCATCATGCTTCGTTATCACACTTAAAGGGGGCGATCCGCACGATGAAACGCAGCCGATCTGCGTGGTTTGCCGCAATCATGCTGGTGCTTGTGCTGCTGCTGGCAACGGCTTGCGGAGCGGACCGCAAAGGCACATTAACGGTGTATGCCGGATTGTACGAGGACCATGCGATCAAAGCGATCGAAGCATTTCAGAAAGAAACGGGCATCAAGGTATCTTACGTGCGCATGTCCAGCGGCGAAATACTCGCCAGAATCCGTGCGGAAAAAGACATGCCGAAAGCCAGCGTCTGGTTCGGAGGCCCGGCCGACACGTTTGTGCAAGCGCAGTCGGAAGGTTTGCTGCATCCGTACATTTCCAGAAATGCCTCGATGATCGACAATATATACAAAGATCCGGACGGTTATTGGACCGGCATTTATGTCGGTTCCATCGCGCTTGTGTCCAACAAAGCTTGGCTTCAAGAGGTCGGCCTCACCCCGCCGCAATCGTGGGAGGATTTGCTGAATCCGAAATATAAAGGCATGCTGTCGATGGCCGATCCCCGTTCATCGGGCACGGCTTATACAGTACTCGCCACGCTGGTGCAGCTGTGGGGGGAGGAGAAAGCTTTTGACTATTTAAAAAAACTTCACAAACAAATCCGCTCCTACACAACCGCGGGAAGCATTCCCGGAAGAAGCGTTGGCATGGGCGAA
Source organism: Paenibacillus thalictri (assembly GCF_004307995.1). Lineage (GTDB taxonomy): Bacteria > Bacillota > Bacilli > Paenibacillales > NBRC-103111 > Paenibacillus_AF > Paenibacillus_AF thalictri. Next base: position 382,687 of record NZ_SIRE01000002.1, read on the forward strand.
ATCGGCACATCGATCATGTTTTCGCACGACGCGGTCAAATTTTACAAAGAGGGCTTCCGCAACATTATGATCAACTTCCCAAGCGAAGGAACCGGCTACGAAATCGGCGCTGTCGCCGTGATTCATAACGGTCCTAACTTGCCGGAGGCGCAAACCTTCGTTGATTGGGCGCTGACAAGACACGCGCAGGAGCTCGGCAAGCAGGTGGGAAATTATCAGCTGCTGACCAATCGCGAAGCGATATCCCCGGAAGAGGCGTTTCCGCTGAAAAATTTAAACGTCATCCCTTACCGGCACGACTGGTCCGGCCAAAACCGGCAGCGTCTCATCAACCGCTGGGTGAACGAAGTGCAAAGCGAAAAATAAAACCGCTCGTCTCAGCAGTGCCCCCGGGAAAATTCCCTAGAATTAGCGGTGCGAATACCAGTCAAAACGAATCTATAGAGCAGGTCTATGCTGGATGCATAGGCCTCTTTGGGGTTCGACCGACCGCCGCGCAGCGCAACGCGCGCCTGTGATTCGCACGTGTGGGGAATTTTGCATCTCCCCGTGTACGGTCGGGCATCCGGCTTCTCCGTGGTTATCCCCTTTGGGTGTTTAAAGTCGCTCAAAAGGAGCTATTATATACGAAAGCTGCAACTTCCTCCTCCGCTTAAATGCAACCGCCAGCCCGATCATTCTAATTTATATTAGTAACTTATATAAATTAGTGATATACTTTTCACCATGGAACCTAACAAAGATTTGATTGAACTCAACGTCGCCGATTTCGCTATGGTATTTGAAGATTTAACGAGGATTTTCATCCGGCTGCCTTCCATTGAGAAATTAAGCTTTACCACGCTTTCCGTACTGCACACCTTGTCTCGCAAAAGCCCGATGCGGCTTACTGAACTGACAGCCAACGAACAGGTAACGCAGTCGGCAATCACGCAATTGGTCACCCGGCTGGAAAAGGATGGACTTGTCGAGCGCCGCTCGGATCCGAATGACGGCCGAGTCGTTCAAGTACATATTACCCCGCGGGGAGCAAATATAATTGATTCCCGCCGTTTGGAACGTATTGCGCATATCACAACATTTATTAAAGGTCTGACTCCGAAGGAAAAACAGGCAATCGTGTCTGCAATCCCCGCATTAAGACGGTTGGCCGAATTGGGAGGCGATGCGTAAGATTCGGTCATGGTTCGGTCATTTTGCGCAAATACAAGCGCTGCGCAAATAAACCGAATACGAAGGAAATCTTATCATTCGTGAATGGAGGGAACATGGATGAAACCATCCGATTTTGCGCTTCAACCAAGTCCGATTTTTGTATCGGAGGAGCTGCTTGCCGATCTTCGGCATCGTCTTCGGTCTACTAGATGGCCTCTTGATGCCGGCAACGACGATTGGTTTTACGGTGTGAATCGGAGCTATCTTGAGGGGCTTGTCGATTATTGGGCTAACGAGTTTGATTGGCGGAAATCCGAAAAAGCGATCAACGCTTACGAACACTACCAAGTCGAGGTTGACGGAGTTCCTGTGCATTTTATGCGTAAACCGGGCGTTGGGCCCAATCCGGTGCCTTTAATCCTTTCCCATGGCTGGCCTTGGACATTCTGGCACTGGTCCAAGGTTATCGATCCGCTGGCGGACCCTGGAGCATTCGGCGGCGATCCGGCTGAAGCCTTCGACGTCATCGTGCCTTCGCTTCCGGGCTTCGGCTTTTCCACGCCGCTGCCAAACAACCCGGACATGAACTTTTGGAAAATCGCCGATCTCTGGCATACACTTATGACCGATGTGCTCGGTTATGCGAAATACGCGGCGGCGGGATGCGATGTCGGCGCTCTTGTGACCGGCCAGCTCGGACATAAATACAGCGGCGAGCTTTACGCCATTCATATCGGATCCGCCCTAAAACTAAGCTTTTTTAGCGGAGAACGCGCCTGGGACTTTGCCGGCGGCCGGCCTCTTCCCGACAACATTCCCGCTAACATCCGTTTGCAGATTTTGGAGGTGGACCGGCGTTTTGCTTCGCATCTGGCCGTGCACGTTCTGGATCCCGGCACACTTGCGTATGGATTAAGCGACTCACCGGCGGGAATGCTGGCATGGATTTTGGAGCGATGGGTCAAATGGAGCGACAATAAAGGCAACATCGAAAATGTCTTTTCCAAAGACGACCTGCTTACACACGCAACCATCTATTGGGTAAACAACGCAATCGAAACGTCAATGCGCATTTATGCCAATGCCAATCGCTATCCGTGGACTCCCGCTCATCATCGCTCGCCTGTCATTGAGGCGCCAACCGGCATCACCTTTGTCGGTTATGAAAATCCCCCGGGGATCACAACCGGCAACCGTGTGCAGCATTTCCTCGAGAGCGACCGCGCCCCATGGTACAACCATGTGAACATCGCAGCCCATGATGAAGGCGGACATTTCATCCCGTGGGAAATTCCGGACAAGTGGGTGGACGATTTGCGCCGCACCTTCCGGGGACGGAGATAACGAGTTAACCGTTCAGCATTAAACACATGGCGTTCACCGAGCCTCCTTGCGGAGGCTCTATGTTTGACGGCATCCGCCCAACACAGCAAAAGACGTCTGTCTCCGTTCGGACAGACGCCTCTTTTATCATGGAATGATCCGCTTGCTTACCAGGTGACGAAACCTTTTGAACCGACACCCGAGCCGCTAATCATGTCGGTAACCGGAACGGTATAAGCAATTAGAATCAGCACCACCACTACGCTAATCCATACTCCCCAGCGTTCGAAAATCGCCGGTGTCGTCTCCGCATATTGGCTTACTTCACCAAGCGGGTATTCGGTGTAACCTTTTGGCGCACGGAGCAGCATGACGATATTGACAATCATCATAATAACGCCGATGAACAAAATCGTGCCGCCGATCGCCATCACGACATGATACGGCATCCACAAAATCGCATCAGGATGATCCTGATAGGTCGTATAAGCCGTGCGGCGCGGCGATCCGAGCAAACCAACCGTATGCATCGAACCCGACATAAAAAACATGCCGACAAGCCACGTGATTGTTTGCGCGATACCCATTTTATGCATCAGCGGCGTAAGCACACGTCCGGTAATGGCGGGAATAAGCCAATACGTGATGCCAAAGAAGGTCAGCGCTACGCTGGTCGCCACCGTTAAATGAAAGTGGCCTGTGACCCACAACGTGTTATGAATGACCACGTTCATCTGATTCGAAGCGTTGACGATACCGCCTGCGCCGGCCGGTATAAAAATCAGCATGCCCATAAACGGTGCGAAAAAGCGGACATCCTTCCAAGGCAGCTTTTTCAGCCAGCCGAACAAACCTTTGGCTCCAAGCGAGCGGCCGTGCGTTTCAAATGTGGCAAACAGCGAGAACGCCGTCATCAGGGACGGAATGACCACCATAAACGTCAGCACCACTTGGATGTACTTCCATGTCGGGGAAATGCCGGGTTCGGTCAGTTGATGGTGAAAGCCTACCGGTATCGAGAACAGCAGGAACATAATAAACGACAAGCGGGCAAGCGCATCGCTGAACACTTTGGCACCGATGATCTTAGGAATGACAATGTACCAGCAGATATAGGCAGGCAGCAGCCAGAAGTATACGAGCGGATGGCCGAAATACCAGAACAAGGTGCGGCTCAGCTCAACATTAATCGTCTCCACCCAGCCAAACGACCACGGAATCAGTTGGAACAGCACTTCCACGGCAACGCCCAACGTGGCGATCAGCCACAGCAGCATGGTGGCGACGGACATGAAAGCGAACAACGGGGATAATTTGGCGCCATTTGTTTTTTTCCAGTAGCGCAGTTGAATGAACATGCCGATTCCGCTCATCCAGCTTCCTACGACGACCAGCGCCAGCGCAATATAATACCAAGGCGAAGCCATCATCGGCGCGTAGAACGTGTACAGCACCGTAGCTTTGTTCAGCAAAATCATCACCGTACCGACGGCAACGCCAACCGTCATCAGCGCATAACCGATCCAGCCGAGCGATCGGGCCACGGGCAGCAGCTGTCCGCCAAGCGATTTGGCCACGCCGGAATAAAGGAAGCCGATAATAAAGTATGTCGTAAACACCAGCGCCATCAGCACCCCGTGGGCGGTCAACAGCTGGTAATAACCGATGCCGGCGGGAAGCGTAATTTGTCCTCCGCGCACAAGCCCCTGCAGCAGCCCGGCTACCCCTCCCAGAAAAAGCGCAAAAAACGCAAACAAGATATGTGCCAAAATGAGCGCCGAATCGCGGCGGTCAAAGCCTTTTGCATCCGTCTCCATCACTTGATTCCCCTTCTCTCCCGCTATTTCACGATGATGCGCGTTTGCATCATCTCATGCGCCACGCCGCAATACTCGTTGCACAATACCAGAAACTCTCCGGCTTTGGTAAATTTGTAGGTCAGATGATTGATCTCGCCGGGCACAACCATCATATTGACGTTGGTTCCGGGAATTTGGAAGCCGTGTACGACATCCTTGCTTGTAATGTTAAAATGTACCGTTGCGCCAACCGGAATCTCCATCTTCTCCGGCGAATACCCAAAAGCGAAAGCCAACATGGTAGCTTCATATTCGTTATCGCCGATTTTCTTAAGGCCGGGGTCGTTAAACGGCGCCGATTGGTCGACCGTTTCCGGATCGACCGCGTGACGGTGTCCTCCCGGCGGCTCGGCTCCCCGGGCAAAAGTGCCGATGCCCAGCACGGCTAGAAATACGACGAGCATCGCTATCCCGAAAATCAGCCAAATTTTTTCATACCGGTGAATGTGCATATGGATGTACCTGCTTTCCCGTTCATAGTATGGTTTCGATGCCATCTTCATCGCTGTCATTTGTCATCGTGTTGCTGCTTTCTCCCTGCTGCGTCAACCCCTGTGCAAATAAAGGAAATAGACACCAAGCCAGGTCAGGACAATAAACGCGCCAAGCAGCATGACGGATACCAAGGTTCCGTTTAATGCCGTTTCCTTCTGGCCATGCTCATTTTTCATAATCGAAAACCCTCCTCTCTCTGGGACATCCTCACTTGTTTTCCACAGGTTATGCCTATATTGTACGGACTGAGGGATATGTCGAACTATGATGAGCATCACAATAAGTTACACCAAGTGTGAACAATGTTTGTCGCGGTGTGGCACTGCGCGGCGCACGGACAAGCGCACAGCAAAACCCGGCCGAATGGCCGGGTTCATTGGTGTGATTTTATGCGGCTTTTGACACGTCTGAAGCAGGGGTTGTGCCGGAGTTCGTATCCAGGCAGCGGAATTCCCGGCGGGGCAGCCAGCCATTTCTTACCGGCTTTCCCACACAATCCGCCCGGCTTCCGTCAAATCGTAACCGCGCACCGCGCGCAGCTCGTCCAAAAACGGCTTATCGCCAAGCGCCCCCTGCACAAGCTCGATCAATTCGCGATTGGCCGGGGTTTTGAGCACTACCAAATCGTATTTTTCCTGAATCAGCGGAATAAAGTCGACACCGACAATATGAGCCGCTTTCTCGACGCCAACTCCCGCGTCCGCCATTCCCGAAGCTACCTTGCCCGCTACGCCAAGGTGCGTCGTTTCTTCATCTTCGTATCCTTCCAACGCGGATGCTGCAAGTCCCCGCAGGCGCAGCTGCTCTTCAAGCAATACGCGGGCCCCCGCGCCTTTCTCGCGATTCGCGATTTTGATGCCGCTGCGGTCAAGATCCTGCCAGCCGTGTATTCCCTTCGGGTTGCCCGGCTGCACATACAGACCTGCCGTGCGGGATAACATGCGAATGACGATGAGCGGAAAACCGACAAGCACACGCCGGATGTACGGAACGTTGTATTCACCGCTGTCACCGTCCAGCAAATGTGTGCTGACAATGTCGGCCTCCCCGCGGTACAAGGCAATCAAGCCATTCAAGCTGCCCACATGCAGACGGAGCGGACGGTACTGCGCCGACGTTTTCTCCAGATGTTTGGCCAGCAAATCCAAGCCGATATCTTGCCCGGTAATAATGACGGAACGGACGGCTCCCGAGCCGCCTTGTTTTGTAACCCGATTATATGTGGCCTGACCGCTGCGGCCTGCCAAACTTCTCTGTTCCGCCTCGCCGCTTGATTTCCTCAAATCGCTCTGGCCTACCGCTCCGTTTTGTCCAGCCGCTCCGCTTGAATCGGCGGTATCAAACGATCGCCCCGCGTCGTCCCGTTCTGTCTCTGCACTCCGCCCTGCCGGTTCCTCCTGGCGGATCTGTCCGGCCCGAGCGCTTCCGGTGCTGTCTAAGCGGCCTTTGGACGCGGCCTTGTACGCTTCCAGATCGTCGGCATCCACCCGCATTTGCCTGCCGACGCGATAAGCGGGCAATTTGCCGGTTTTGATTAAGCCGTACACCGTTAGCTTGGATATTTTCAGCAAGCCGGCAATTTCTTCCGTGGTATATGATCGGGATTCGGTCATTGTATAAACCTGCTTTCCGGTAACTTCGATTTTTCATATTCTCTATAATTATCTCACTATTTATAACTAGATATATTTATTTATAACTATTTATATGATAGAATCACTTCCATCATACTATGATATAAGCTGACCCAAGCATCGAGACAACCCCTATCAGGCCAAAAAAGGGAGCACGCCGGCATCTTTCATAAGTCCATTATATTAGGTATTTTTAGGAGGCGAAATTTTCGATATGAAGAAACGCTGGATTGCCGCAACCGCTGCTTTCATTGTAATAGCCGGCTGCTCTGCGAAGCAAGAGCAAGCTGCGCCTTTGGCCGCAGCACCGCCTGCCAAAGCGCCGCCTGCCGCCGCGCCCGCCAAGCAAACGGAGCTGACCGTCTCCGCCGCGGCTAGCTTGACCGATGCGCTCAAAGAGCTGCAGACGTCCTATGAGCAGAAACATCCCAACGTCAAGCTGCAATATAATTTCGGAGCTTCCGGCACGCTGCAGCAGCAAATCGAACAAGGCGCGCCCGCCGATCTGTTTATCTCCGCAGGCCAGAAGCAGATGAGCACGCTGGTCGACAAAGGGCTGGTCGACAAAGCCGATTCCTCCAATTTGCTCGGCAACGAGCTTGTCGTCGTCATCAATAAGGAGAAACCTGCGGCTGTCCGCAGCTTGACCGACTTAAACCAAGGCGATGTGAAAAAAATAGCGGTCGGCGAACCGGAAACCGTACCCGCGGGAAGTTACGCCAAGGAGGCTTTGACGAAAGCGGCGTTGTGGACGGCGCTGCAGCCGAAGCTGCTGGCCGCCAAAGACGTCAGACAGGTGCTGACTTACGTTGAGACCGGCAATGCCGAAGCCGGATTCGTTTACCGTTCGGATACATACGGCGCCGATAAAGTAAACATTGCCTTTGCCGTCGACCCAAAGACGCATTCTCCGATCGTGTACCCTGCCGGTATTGTCAAATCGACAAAACACCGCGCGGAAGCACAGGAGCTGTATCAATATTTGCAAAGCAAAGAAGCGGCGGATTTGTTCGTCAAATACGGCTTTAAGCCTGCGGCCGAGGCTCAGAAATGAGCGAGCCGATCGATTGGGAGGCATTTTGGCAGCCTATAGAACTGTCTCTGCGGGTGGCGCTGACAGCCAGTCCGATTGTGCTTGTGGCCGGAGCGCTTGCCGCCTGGCTGATGGCCAAGCGGCGGTTTCCCGGCAAAGCGCTGCTGGAAACGGTATTTCTGCTGCCGCTGGTGCTCCCTCCCAGCGTCGTCGGCTTCGTGCTGCTCGTATCGCTCGGCCGGAACAGCCCGATTGGCACGGCCATCGAGCGGTTGTTCGGCGAGCCGATCGTATTTTCCTGGTGGGCGGCTGCGGTCGCTTCCATCGTTGTCGCGTTCCCGCTAGCCTACCAGACGCTAAAGACCGGCTTCGCCGCCGTCGACGGCGACCTGGAAGATTCGGCGCGCTCCATGGGTGCCCGCGAGCGCCAGGTGTTCTTCTACGTCACGCTGCCGCTGACTTGGCGGTTTGTCGTCTCCGCCGCCATTCTCGGTTTTGCCCGCAGCCTCGGCGAATTCGGCGCTACGCTGATGATTGCCGGGAATATTCCCGGCAAAACGCAAACCGTGCCGACGGCCATCTATATCGCCGTTGAATCGGGCAAAACCGCCGCGGCCTGGTATTGGACGACCGCGATCGTCGGTATCGCCTTCGTGCTGCTGTTTGCCGCGGGAAGGCAAAAATAATCCCCGTCCGCTTGCCCCGGACGGGGATTTCGTATACCGATCCGTATTAACGGATCGCGGTATTCGCTTTCACTTGGACTTCGTCAAATTTGGCGGAGTCCGCTTTTTTGCCGGAGAGCAGCGTGCTTCATGATAGCGTTTTCATAAATCATTATAAACCAATGTCTAAATAAATGCTACTACGTTTTTAACCAGCCCGGAGCACAAGTTTCTCCGGCCGACACTTTTATTGTTTCCCTCTGGCCGGGATTGGTCTTCTCCCGGGCCTAATGGCCGGGCACAAAATAAAGCGGGCTGAGGGCACGATTCGCTTTCCGCGATCGGCCATCCAACCCGCTTTTCTTATTCCCGCCCTTTATACCGGCCATTGCTCCAGCGTATAAGCCATCTGCCAGAACATCCATTCGTAGCGGCTGCTGATCAGGAACTGCTGCTTCATCCGTTCCCGGTCCGCTTCCGTCACCATATCGGCAATTTCATCCAGGCGGTCGATCTGCTCCTGCACCAGCTCGCCGAAACCTTCGGCGCCGTAAGCGTCGATCCAATCCTGGTAGATCGGCTCGGAGACGACCGTCCCTTTAAGCTGTTCGCCGATTTCAAAGTACAGCCAGTAGCATGGCAGCAGCGCCGCCACGATATCGCCCAGGTGACCGTTGTATGCCGCGCGGTGCAGGTGCGACGTGTACGCATAAGAAGCCGGGGCCGGCTTAAACGCAGCCCGTTCCTCTTCGGTGATGCCAAGCCGCTTCACAAACGTCTCGTGCAGTGCCAGCTCCGAATTATAAGTTCCTTGCACATGAGCTGCCATCCGGTTGCTGGTGTGCAGGTTGTGGGACTTTGCGGCGCCAATCGCCTGCACCTTGGCGAATTCGCCCAAGTAATAGGAGTCGTTCAGCACGTAATAACGGAACCGGTCAAGCGGCAGCGAGCCGTCGGCGATACCGCGGACAAACGGATGATCAAAGCTGGCCTGCCACATGGCATCCGCTTCTTGACGCAACAATTGGGAAAATAACATAAGATAGCCTCCTCGTCCCTGAATGATAAAAAGTTTTATGAAATAACCGGCACAGCGCCGCCTGCATAGACAGCCGCAGCGGCTGCGGCCAGCCAACACAACGCATAAAACACGTCGCTGGCGGAAAAGCCAAGCTCGTAATAATAAGTCCGCTCCTTGGCGGAGGAGAAACGTTTCGCTTCCATCGCTACCGCAATGCGCTGCGCGCGGCGGATGCTTTGCGCAAGCAGCGGCACGGCATACCGCCGCAGCCTGTCATAAATGCCCGCCGCGCCGCGCCGGTAGCGGACGCCACGCACTTTCAGCGCCTGTCGCAGCGTGCGGTATTCGCTAACGGTCATCGGAATCAGATTCGCCGCAGCCATAAAGCTGTATGCGTATTTCGGCGGCAGCTTCAGCTGCTGCATCAGAGAATAGAACAAATCGACAGGCCGGGTCGTCAGCGCAAAAAGCAGCCCCACCGCCGAAAAATCAACGGATTTAAAACCAACAGCAAGCCCCCGCACAAAGCTTTCCTGGGAAATCCGTACAAGCCCCCACTCCAGCCATACCGTCTCGCCTTTGCCGAAAAACATCATCGAAACCGAAGACGACACAAACAGCAGTATAAACGGTGAAGCGACCAGCAGCAGCTTCAGCAGCGGATAACCGCTGAAAAAAACGAGCAGCAGCAAGCAAGCAGCCGTAAAAAAGAGCAGCGCGTTGATATCGTCAACCAGCAGCACAAACAAGAAAAGCGCCAGCGACAGCAGCAGCTTCAAGCTCGGATTGACACGATGCATCCACGTTTTACGGTATGACGGCAGCATCCGGCGACTCCCTCCTTTCCCCATGCCAAGCGGCGGAACCGCCACCGGCAGGCGAAGACGCTTCGACCGAAAGCTTACCCGCCTCCACACGCCAAACGGTTGTGGCAAAATAGTTCACGATATCCATATCGTGAGTCACCATCACGATGGCTGTGCCTTGGCGGCGCAGCGATTCCAGCTTCTCGAGAATGGCAAACGTATTTTGCGCATCCTGGCCAAAGGTCGGCTCATCCAGCAGCAGCGCCTGTTGGCCGCTGCCGATCGCGGCCGCAACGCTGAGACGCCGCTTCTGGCCCAGCGACAGCTGGAACGGGTGCGCCGCGGCATAAGCCGCCAGCCCGAACTGCCGGAGCCGTTCCTCCGCTTGCTCACGCACCGCCGCTTCCGAGCTTTCCGTCAGCCGCAGCGTAAAAGCGACTTCCTCGAATACGGAATTTGTCACAAATTGAAATTCGGGGTTTTGAAACACATACCCCAGTGCACCGGAAACGTCCCGGAAGCCGCGGACCGGCCGGCCCGCCAGCATATACCCGCCGCTTGTCGGGATCAGCTGCATCAGCGCTTGCAGCAGCGTGCTTTTGCCGGCGCCGTTTTCCCCAATCACGGCGATCCATTCGCCGCTGGAAACGGAGGCGCTTGCGGCTTCCAGCTTCTGCTGCTTGCCATGGAAGCCGCGGAACGCGGCAAGCTGCATCAGCGGCCGGGCTGCGGCCGGCTGCCCGGCATGCGCCGCTGCTCCGGACTCGCCGGTCGCCCAGCCGCCCGGCTCTTGCACCGCCGGGCCTTCCACGGCGCGCAGCCCGCTTGCGAGCGAGCGGCCCTGCAAGCCTTCGGCCAAGCCGCTCCCCGCTCCGCCGCCCATTCGGCGAAACCGCTCGCTGTGCACGTAATCGTCCCACACGCCGGGATACCAAATGCCGTACTCCTGCAGCTGCTCCTTGTTGGCGCGGAACACCCCGCTGGGATCGCCGTCAGCGATCATTTCGCCGTTGTCGTTAAACAAAATGACACGATCGACAAAATCAAGCACTTCGCCGATTTTGTGCTCCACGATCAGCACCGTTTTGTCCTGCCCGACACGTTTGATCGCATCCCACACCTGGCTGGTGCCGTCCGGATCCAGCAAGGAAGTCGGCTCGTCAAGGAACAACGCTTCCGGCCGAAGCGCAAGCACCGATGCGATGGCCAAACGCTGCTTCATGCCTTGCGACAGCGAAGCGATCGGCGTATGCATATCGGCAAAACCAAGCCCCACCTGCCGCAGCAGCGATGTCATCATACCCGGCATCTGCTCTCTTGAAACGCACATATTTTCCAGCACAAACGCCATTTCCTCATCAACAAAAGGCATACAAAATTGCGTGTCCGGATCCTGAAATACGTATCCCCACGAATCGGGAACCCGAATCCCCGCATATTTCAGCGGGATGTCGATAGAGCCCGGAATCAAGCCGGCAAGCACTTGCAGCAGCGTTGATTTGCCGCAGCCGCTCGGACCGAGCAGCAGCACCTTTTGCCCTTTTCCGACACGGATGGAGAAGTCCCGAAACAGCAGCTCATCCGCCCCGGGGAACTTCAGCCTCAGCTGCTCCACATAAATTGCGTCTTCCATGATCATCTGTCCAGCGCGCTGTAATCTTCTTTGGAAGCCGGGCGCAATAAGCTGGCCACCCCGGTTTTCTCCAGCGCTTTAACGAGATAATAGGCGCATATGCCCGTGAAGAAAATGGAGCCGGCAAAACGGAACACAACATATAACGTCAAATTCCAAGACTGCAGCTCCAGCATGTAACCTTTGGCAACATCCATCACAATCGAGCCGGCTGCAGCCGCAACGGCTGCCAAGCAAGTGACGGGCAGCGTCGCCCGGCGGTACAGGAACAACGCGAACACAAGTTCGGCGCCAAGTCCTTGCAAAATACCGTAAGTGAGCGACTCCACACCGTATTGCGAGCCCATGATAAGCTCGCCCGAAGCCGCCGCGGCTTCCGCCAGCAAAGCGACACCCGGTTTGCGGATCAGCAGGAACGCTACGGTTGATGCGATAAACCACATGCCGTACACCAGCTGGTCAGCCTGCAAGCCCGCCAGCTTGACCAGATCCGATACCGGCCCCCACGCGCGGTAGATGATGGCAAACAAGACGGCAATCACTACCGTTACTAAAATATCGACCAATTTCAGCTTTTTGGACATGGTCACTACAACCCCTTTACGTTTACTTACTTTTGAGAGCAGCTTCGAACCGAAGCCCTTTCAACAAAAAAACAAGCCTCTTCTCAGGGAAGCGGCTTGTTGCAATCCGATATGCTGTCACCGTGTGCGGCAAGAAAAGAGCAGAGAAACTTCCAAAGCCGCGTGGGCTGCGCTGCTTATGTCACAGGTGCGGCCCCTTGCGAAAAGTTTTTCTACACGAAACGTTAAAAAAAGAGCCTGCGGAATAATCGCGGCTCTTACATCGCACGTTTATTCTCTCTACGCCGGCATTACCCGGATCAGATTATCGGTCAGCAACAAACGGTCGCTATCTCAGCCTGACTTCATCAAGCCCCCGCCAAAACTTTTGGTTACTCCTACAATACATCGGTTTTGCCATTTCCGCAACCCTTTTTATATCGCTGCCCGGTGGCTGCCTTTTCGCTTTATGGGTTGCAGTATTGGATCAAGTTAAAAAGAGCTCCCTTGCGGGAGCCCTTCCGTCGGTGAATTAGTTGTTGGATCTTTCGTTTACTCTTTACGAAAAGCCTCGGTCAACCTGAAATACCTTAAGCTGTGGGTTACCACACTAACGTATCTTTGGCACATCCCTCCGCTTCTATATCGAGTCCGTCATCTCCACGGTTTGCTCTGTTGAAAAGTTCAACGGAACCACACCTCTCTTGTTCACCGACGATAATATTATGGACGGGATGAAACATTTATATGCACAGCTTCGCAAATTTTTTAAAAAAATTATTTTTCGCCGGTTTACAAATACGTTTCCACGAAACGCATCATCGCTTCTTCATGAAAGTGAAGCGGCTCATGCCCATAGTCATGATAAAGCTTCAGCTCCTTCTCCGCGCTTACATGATTGTAAGCGGCAAAGCAGGTCGAAGGCGGGCAAGTCGTATCCTGCAGCGTGATTGCCATCAATGTGCGCGCTTTAATTCTCGATGCGTGATTCATGCCGTCAAAATAACTAAGCGTGCGGTATACCTGCTCCTCCTGCAGATGCTCCGGATCAAAACGGCGGAACCAGTTTTTGATTTCCGGATACGGGCCCGTGCTGTGAATCTCCACCGACCGTCTGAAGTCGCACAAAAACGGGTAAACGGGCATGGCAAGCTTAGGACGTGAATCAAGTCCGGCTACCGCCAGCGTTAGCGCGCCGCCTTGGCTAGCGCCGTAGACCGCAATCCGTGCTGCATCGACCTCCGGTCTCCCGCAGATGAAATCAATCGCACGGATACAATCCAAATAAACTTGCTTATAATAGTACCGGTCAGGATCGGTAATGCCTAAAGTCAGCCAGCCGGCAGCGCTGCCTTGCGGATACACAGCCAAGTCGGGAGTAAGGTTCCCCTGTCCTCTCGTGTCGATCGAAAGCACGGCGATGCCCATCGCCGCATAATGCAGCAGCTCGTATACAAAGCCGCGGCTTCCGGAATAGCCATGATACCGAACCATTGCAGGCATCGGAGCTGCTGCATGTTTAGGCACAACATACCAGCCATGAACAGGGGTACCGTCGGCGCCGTCATAAGTTACCTCGTAAACGGTTGCGACTTTAACCGGATAATCGAGCTCCTTCAGCTGCGGATTTAATGGCGTTTGAGCAGATAATTCCTTTTGTTTTTGCCAAAAAACATCAAAATCAGCTTCGGCCGTACTGTCGGGACGGTATTCGCGCAGCTTCGGCAATGGCCAGTCCACCATAGGCATATGGATCACATTCCTTTTCGATTAAATTAAAAACAGCTTCCCACATTGTACCAAAAATTCTGATTTGCGTATCCGTTTTTTTGATATCCTGAAGCGGGCTTGCATCGAAACCATGTAATCCGCTGAGCGGCATTATTTTTCGTATTGATTTGTAAAGGTTTATGTGTAAAGATAGCTTTGTGCGTTTATTGCTACGGAACAATAGAGAAAGGAACCGGTGACATATTATATGAAGCCTTTGTTTAGGCTGCTGACCGAGTTGTCCTCACGCAAATTTATTTCCAGGACAACAGGCGCCTTCGCCAAATCGAAAGTCAGCAGAACCCTTATCCCCCGTTTTGCCAAAACTTACGGTATCCGTGTGGAGGATGCCGAGAAACATATACAGGAGTACGGTTCACTGAACGACTTTTTTACACGCCGGCTGAAAACGGGACTGCGTCCCATCGACACGGCTGTCTCAGCGGCAGTCAGTCCCGTCGATGCGCTGATTACCGGAATCGGAGACATTTCGTCGGGTCTGATGCTGAATGTCAAAGGCCAGGACTACACGATCGAGGAGTTGCTTAACCGTTCGCCGCGGACCGTTTGTTATTTAAACGGATTTTATATGGTGCTTTATTTAAGCCCAACCGACTATCACCGCATTCACTCGCCCGTAACCGGGGATATTGTGGAGAAAGAGCACGTACCGGGCAAGGTGTACCCTGTCAATGAATTTGGCCTGCGCCAGATGCGCCGGGTGCTCAGCCGGAATGAACGGCTCATTACTTACATGCAGCACGAAACCGGTGAAGTCGCCGTTGTCAAAGTGGGCGCGATGAACGTCAGCAGCATTCAATACGTTACGCCGCTGCCCCGCCATTTGGAGCGAGGCGATGAACTGGCCTACTTCGAATTCGGCTCAACCGTCGTCCTGCTGTTCGAGAATGGAACATTCAGCCCTCGCCAAGACTTGCAGCTTGGCAGCAAAGTCAAGATGGGCGAAGCCATAGGGCAATTTCACGGCAAAAGCTAATGTGCGGCTGAAGCCGAATCTCCGCCGCGAGACGATTAGCCTGCGCATCTGCCGGCTTGGCGCCCATCCGTATCCCCTGTTACAGCCTAAAAAAAACAGCCCCCGTCCTAGCACCTGACCGGAGTCATCCGGGAGATGCAAAGCGGGGGCTGTTTCTATTCGGATATGCTGCGCGTCAAATATTATCCGCGGACATGGCGGCGGGCGACTCCCGACGCATATGCGGCATCGATGACGGCTTCTTTCACTTTTTCCACCACATTTTGATTAAACACGCTAGGCATGATATAAGATTCATTTAATTCTTCGTCGCTCACAACCGAAGCAATCGCCTTAGCGGCGGCCAACTTCATCTCTTCGGTAATTTTGGATGCGCGGCAATCAAGCACACCCCGGAAAATACCCGGAAAACAAAGCACGTTATTGATCTGGTTCGGATAATCGGAGCGTCCTGTCGCCATTACACGCACATACGGCTCCGCGTCCTCCGGAGCGATCTCCGGCGTCGGATTCGCCATCGCGAAAACAATCGGATCGCGAGCCATGCTGCGCACATCGGGCACCTTCAAGACGCCCGGCCCCGATAACCCGATAAATACATCTGCGCCGATAATGACATTGGACAATGCTCCGCTTTCGCGATTCGGGTTCGTATGTTCGGCGTACCAAGCCCAAGCCGGATTGGCGTAGTCTTTCCCGGGAACGATAGCCCCTTCACGATCCACTCCGACGATATTCGTCACATTTGCGGCCTGCAATATTTTCGTGCAAGCAATGCCCGCTGCGCCGATGCCGCAAACGACCACTTTGATGTTCTCAAGCTGTTTTTTTACGATTTTCAAAGCATTGAGCAACCCAGCCAAAATTACAACCGCCGTTCCATGCTGATCGTCGTGGAATACGGGAATGTCCAATTCTTCGATCAGCCGCTCTTCGATCTCAAAACACCGCGGCGAAGAAATATCCTCCAGGTTGATGCCGCCGAAGGTAGGGGCAAGCGCCTTTACCGTGCGGATAATCTCTTCGGTATCTTGGGTATCCAAGCAGATGGGAAACGCATCCACACCCGCCATCTGCTTAAACAGCATCGCTTTGCCTTCCATCACCGGCATTGCCGCTTCCGGACCGATGTTGCCGAGCCCAAGCACCGCCGAACCGTCCGACACGACGGCTACCGTGTTGCGTTTGATCGTCAGCGAGAACGCTTTGGACGGATCCTCGTGAATGGCCATACATACGCGGGCAACTCCTGGAGTATAAACCCGGGACAAATCGTCGCGGTTTTTGATCGGCATCTTGGGAGTCGTTTCGATTTTACCGCCGAGATGCATCAGGAACGTCTGGTCGGATACGTTGATGACTTTAACCCCGGGCAGCGCCCCTATTTTCTCAACAAGCGCGTCGGTGCGGCTCTGGTCGTTCATATGGACGGTGATGTCCCGGACTGTGGTCGTTTTGCCGGACTGGCTTACGTCGATGGCGATGACGTCGCCGCCTGCTTCGTTGATCGCCGTAGCGATTTTACCGAAGGACACCGCCTGTTTCTCCATTTCAAGCCTCAAAATGATGCTGGTGCTGCCGCCAATTGATCCTGCCACTTGAGTAATCGTCACTCCTCTTCTGCCAATTTGCTTTCATCTTATCATAAGCCATTGTGAGATCATAATCAGCGGATAAGGGCCACGCGAAGCCTTTCCATGAATACGCAACTGCAAGCTGAAGTTTAGACGAGATCTTCTTTAGCCTGCCGCATAAGTTCCACACCCTGCTCCATTTGCTCCAAACTCAGCTTAGAAAAATTAAAGTATGCCCCGTACCGGACGTTTCCGCCTGCGGATTCAACACCATCTCCGCCCCCGGCCACCGCCTCCGACCATCTGACGCCAAGCCGGCCGCACGCCGTTTTACACGCCGCATACGTGTGCTTATCCCCTTTCCACCATCCGAAAATGTGCAGCCCGGCATCGCCTTCCGTCCATTCGAAGCAATCCGACAATCCGCTGTGCAGCAGCTCCCGCAAGTAGATGAACTTGCGGCCGTACAGCCGCTTCATCCTGCGCATATGGCGTTCATAGTGACCGCTCTGCATAAATGCGGCAAGCGCCTTTTGCTCCAGCAGACCGGTCGGCTGCGGTTCGAACAGCTCCTTGGCTTTGCACATCGGGACGACCAGGTCCTCGGGAAGCACAGCGTAGCCGACCCGGATAAAGCCGGGCAGCGTTTTGGAGAAGCTGCCGACATACACCACCCTGCCTTCGCGGTCCAGCGCTTTGAGCGGTTCCACCGGCCTGCCGCGGTGGCGGAATTCGCTGTCGTAATCGTCTTCGATGATGATCGCGCCGTTTTCCCGCGCCCACTCCAGCAGCTCCAGACGTCGCTGGAGGCTGAGTACCACGCCGGTTGGGAACTGGCGGCTCGGCGTAACAAACAGCAGCTTCGACCGCCAATTGCCGGGGATGATGCCTTCGGCATCCAGCTCAGCCGCAATGGTGCTGCCTCCCGCCGAGCGAACTGCCTTGCCGATGCCGCCGTATCCGGGCTCTTCCACAATAACGCCGTCCCCTGTTCCGACAAGCAGCTGAGCAAGCAGGGCAATCGCTTGCATCGAGCCGTTGACGATGACAATTTGCTCTGGCTGAGCGGATATTCCCCGCGCTCGCCGCAAATATTGCGCGATGCTTCTGCGGAGTCCGGCATCGCCTTGCGATGGTTCAAACACGTGACGGGGATCCAGGCTCGCAGCTTTGGCCTCGGCAAATAAACAGCGATTCCATGCTTCGGTTGGAAAACCTTCCACATCGGCCGAGCCCAGATGAAAATCGTATAAGGTCGGCGTACCGACTACAGCGCGCCGAAGCTCCGACTCCTGCACCCGCCTTCCCCATGCGGAAAACGTAATCGGCTGCGCGGTTGTTCCATCCGGCTGTGAATGTCTTTGCGCATAAGCGGCAAAGGTGCCTCTGCCGACGCCCGCCGAAACGTAACCGTCGGCGGCCAGCATATCGTACGCCTGATTCACCGTACCCCGAGACAGCTCATATTGGCGGGCCAGCTCCCTGCTGGACGGCAGCCGGGATCCATAAGCAATGTCCCCTTTGACGATCATATCTTTTAAAGCATGGTAAAGCGCATCGAGCTTTCCCGGATATTGACGCATATACGACTGAAGCGGCACATGGAACAAAACAGTCCACCTCCATAGTTTGATTGGACCACTCATTATTGGTCCATTCATTTATCTCTAAATTGGATCTTTTTAAAGACCATTATTAGCATTATTCTATATCCAATGCAAATGGTATCTTGAGGGGAGCGTCAGACGAATGAGAAGAAAAGAATTTGAGGTTTTGAATGAAGAGGAAACTTCACAATTTTTACAGGAGATGAGCTTCGGCTTTCTTGGTACGACCGGGGACGACGGTTGGCCGCTGGTCACGCCGCTCAACTTTGTCTATCACGAGGGGGCGATTTATTTTCACGGCAGCAAGTTTGGACAGAAGATGGATTTCCTTAAACAGCGCCCTAAGGTAACCTTCTCGGTTGCCAAAGAATACGCCATTATCCCATCATATTTCACAGATCCCAAGCTGGCCTGTCCGGCTACCGCCTTTTTCAAATCGGTGCTTGTTCGCGGTTATGCCGTTCCCCTTGAAGACCCTCGGGAAAAAGCGGACGCGCTTGGCGCTTTCATGCGAAAGCTGCAGCCGGAGGGCGGTTATGAGCCGATCGATCCCAACGATAAGGAATATTTGAAAAATCTGAACGGCGTGTCCGTAGTCCGTATCGAAGTCGCCGAGCTAACGGCCAAATACAAATTTGGGCAAAATATGGCCGAAGCCAGACGCGAAAAGGTGATTGACAGCCTGGTAGAACGTAATACCGGCCTGGACGCGGAAACAGCCGAACTGATGCGCCAATATTGTCCGCATCATCGTAAGCCGCTTGGGGATTAATCATCAAGGGACAAGGCCGCGCCGGTTGGTGCAGCATGCCGCTGCCCCTAACATAAAGAAACACCCGGCGATTGCGCCGGGTGTTTCTGCATACTGCCTATGTTTTATTTCAAGTCCTGCATAGCTACCATGTCCATGTCGGCAAATACTTGGTTTTCGCCAGCCATACCCCAAATGAACGTGTAGTTTTGCGAGCCCACGCCGCTATGGATGGACCAGCTTGGGGAGATCACCGCTTGCTCGTTGCGCACCACAAGGTGGCGGGTTTCGGTTGGCTCGCCCATCATGTGGAAGACAACGGCATCATCGGCCATATCGAAGTAAAGGTATACTTCGGAACGGCGGTTGTGCGTATGGCAAGGCATCGTGTTCCACATGTTGCCCGGCTTAAGCAGCGTCATGCCCATGACGAGCTGACAGCTTTTTACGCCATTTTCGTGAATGAATCTGTAGATCGTACGTTCGTTGGACGTTTCGATCGATCCGAGATGCTGAGCTTCAGCTCCGCTGATCGCCACTTTTTCCGTCGGATAGTTTTTGTGAGCCGGTGTGGAGTTCAAGTAAAAACGCGCCGGTTTGGCCGCATCAGCACTTGTGAAAATAACTTCTTGATTGCCCAGACCGACATACAGGCAGTCTCTGGTTTCCAAATCGTATGCAGTTCCGTCAACGGTTACGGTTCCTTTGCCGCCGATATTGATGATGCCGATTTCGCGGCGTGCGAGGAAATAGTCCGCTCCCATGTCATGCTTGTCCGCTTGCAATTTAATCGGCTCGGATGTAGGAACGGCTGCGCCTGTAATATAACGGTCAACGTGGCTGTATACAAGGGTCAGTTTGCCTTCAACAAACAATTTTTCAATTAAAAATTCTTCTCTTAAACGTTCCGTATCGTAGGTTTTCGTTTCTCTTGGGTTCGTAGCGTAGCGAATTTCCATGTAAATGAAAAGCCTCCCTAAAATAAATTGTATACCGCACATTAAACGTTTCAATTTGCCATGTTAACGTGTGCGATAATTTCCTTATCTATCGTACCATAAAGCGTGATGTAAGAAAAGCCGCTGCCCGCCGCAAACCTCGAACATGCCGTTCCGGAAATGAGCGGAATAGATGTGGCTTCGCCTGCGCAATTGGTGTATAATATCTGCAAAATGTTTTCAGTAACCCAAATTGGGAAGGAATGACTTGCATGCATCCACTTGCGCAACAGCTGAATGAGACGATTCGTAAAGAAAACCCTCATCTCCACGAAATGTTATCCGATCTTGGAAAATTGATTTATTTTCCGAAGGAGGGCATTTTGAGCCAATCAGCGGAAGCCAAAGCGAAAGCGAAGAAGTTCAACGCCACCATCGGCACCGCGCTGGAAAACGGCGCACCGATGCATTTGAAAGTAATTCAAGACACTTTATCGGCATACAATCCGAAGGATATTTACGAATATGCCCCACCGGCAGGCAAACCGGAGCTGCGCACCGCATGGCGCGCCAAAATGCTGGAAGAAAACCCGTCGCTTCAAGGAAAGCAAGTCGGCAATCCGATTGCAACCAATGCGCTGACCCACGGTCTGAGCATCGTAGCCGATCTGTTCGCAGATCCCGGGGACGCGGTCATTATCCCTGACAAAAACTGGGAAAATTACGAGCTGACTTTTGGCATCCGCCGCGGTGCGGAAATCGTCAATTACCCGCTGTACAACGAACAGCGCAAATTCAACGCCGCCGGTCTGCAAGAAGCCATCTTGGCGCAAAAAGACAAAGGCAAAGCGATTGTTGTCCTTAACTTCCCGAACAACCCGACCGGTTATACGCCGCTTGCCGAAGAGGGCCGCAGCATCGTGGCCGCTATCCAAGCCGGCGCCGAAGCCGGCATCAATATTGTCGCCGTCACGGACGATGCTTATTTCGGTCTGTTTTTCGAAAATTCCTTACAAGAATCGCTGGCCGGCCAGCTTGCGGACCTGCATCCCCGGGTGCTTTCCGTGAAGGTTGACGGCGCAACAAAAGAAGAGTACGTTTGGGGCTTCCGCGTCGGCTTTATCACTTATGTCGGTCAACCCGACGCAACATTAGCCGCACTGGAGCAAAAAACGACGGGCATTATCCGCGCCACCATCTCCAGCGGACCGCATCCGTCGCAAACTTTCGTGCTGCACGCGCTGCAATCGCCGGACTTCCAAACGCAGAAAGCCGAAAAGTTTCAAATCATGAAAGGCCGCGCCAACAAAGTCAAGGAATTGCTGGATACGGGCAAATTTGACGATGTATGGGAATATTACCCTTTCAATTCGGGTTACTTTATGTGCCTCAAATTAAAAAACGTCGACGCTGAAACATTGCGTCAGCATTTGCTCAACCAATACGGGGTCGGCACGATCGCTTTGGGCGCAACCGACCTGCGCGTCGCTTTCTCTTGCATTGAAGAAGCGAATCTGGAAGAGCTGTTTAACACGATTTACCAGGGTGTGCTTGATCTGGTGAAGGTCGCCCCCTAACTCCCCCATCGGGGGACCCCAGGCGCTGCGCCCTGGACCCGCCGCGGTAGAGGTGGAGGGTGCCTCGGGCCCGCGCCTGGGCGTTTATGGTTTTGCTGCCGCAAAACCTATAAACGCCGCGCTTTACTTTGGGTGCGGATGACGCGGGGCGCGACTTTGTGCCTCGGGCTCGCGTTTGTCCCGCCTCCTTTTCGCTGACGCTTAAGGTTGGCGGGACACGCTTTACTTTGGGTGCGGATGACGCGGGGCGCGGCTTTGTGCCTCGGACCCGCGTTTCTCCCGCCTCCTTTTCGCTAACGCTTAAGGTTGGCGGGACACGCTTTACTTTGGGTGCAATGACGCGGGGCGCGGCTTTGTGCCTCGGGTTCGCGTTTCTCCCGCCTCCTTTTCGCTAGCGCTTAAGATTGGCAGGACACGCTTTACTTTGGGTGCGATGATGCGGGGCGCGGCTTTGTGCCTCGGGTTCGCGTGTCTCCCGCCTCCTTTTCGCTAGCGCTTAAGGTTGGCGGGACACGCTGTTTACTGCTCGCTTGAGACAAATAGTTTTAAAAAAGCTGTCCGCCGGATTGGGTGGATAGCTTTTTTTTAAATAGCTATGTTAAACTTTGTTGTTGATGTTTGATATATGCGAACTAATGTTCTATAATTAGGGTAATATCACTGTTCAGAGATGAATTACCCATGGTTTTAAAGGACTGTATAGAGTGACTCGTTTGTCCGCATTGCCAAAATCCAATTGAAGCGTTCCAATGAATGTTTGAAATGAACGAAACGTGACTTATCTTTGTTATCTTGAACTGTGACAAGATGTTAATCGTTTGGAAGTAATCGGTAATTATTGATAGAATACATATGAAGACGATCGGGTAATAAAATTGTACACATAAGGAGATAAAACTATGGCAAATAACAAATTACTGAGAATGGATAACATTGGCATTGTTGTAGAATCCCTTGATGGCGCAATCTCTTTCTTCGAGGAAATTGGCTTGAAGCTCGAAGGACGAGCTACTGTCGAAGGTGAATGGGCGGGTCGCGTAACCGGGCTGGGTTCGCAGTGCGTAGAGATCGCTATGATGGTTACCCCGGATGGCCACAGCCGGCTTGAACTTTCGCGATTCCTCACCCCACCTGCTATATCAGATCACCGAACTGCTCCTGTAAATGCCCTCGGTTATCTGCGCGTCATGTTCGCCGTTGAAGACATTGACGAACTGGTATCCAGACTCACTAAGCATGGTGCTCAGCTCGTTGGCGAAGTGGTTCAATACGAGAACTCGTATCGGCTCTGCTACATTCGCGGACATGAAGGAATTCTAATCGGTTTGGCAGAACAACTTGGTAATAAATAAGTGTCGTTTAAAGGAACATTAGGTCTGGGCGACCCTCGGTCCCGGAAACAAGGAACGAGGAAGTAATTGCCGGGACACATTAACACCGACTAATCGCATAGCGGCCGGCAGCAAGCTGCCTTCACTCGGTGGGACTTCGTGATGCATAAACTTTAACGACGATAGCTCAATAAGCCGCCTCTCAACGAGGCGGTTTTACCGCCCAATGTGAAAAGGCGGCAAATTGAACTCTCGTTCCCTTTTTATTTAATTCCGTTGCTGTTGTTCCCTTCAATTGTTCATCCACCGATGAAACCTCAGCACCAGCCACATAAAAATCATATAGCCAAAAAAAGAATACGAATGCCTCCATTGCGGCCCATGGGAAAACCAGCCCATCGTTTCGGATAGCTGCTCTGCCACAGCCATTGCCACAGCTAGGAATAGAACAAATCCGATTCTCCATGAGGGGCGCATCTTCTCGGCATTATAAAGAAAGACGGCGGTTCCTACCGGGAGTCCTATTAGTGTAAACATAATATTGATTTGGAATAAATCTGGAAGAATTCGGACAGGAAAACTGTATAACTGCTTCTCCACCAAGAGGAGGTCCAAATAAGTGCCCAGGCAGGAGGCAAATATCATGGCCGGAACGTAACGTTTAAAGGACATTTGTTTTTTCGTCGTACCGTTTAAAAAGCGCTGTTTTTGCCATAACGGCCAGCTCGATTTTCTCCAATGTTTCACAGTAGGCATCATAGATCTCCCCATTTACTTGTTCCTTTGGATCCAGGAAATACACAATGACCTTCCAGTCCTTAAACCAGTCCCCCACCTCCGCTTTGTCATGTTCAACATGGTTCCAAACATAACGCAAGGACGGGCTATATATTTTTGCGGCGTGTTCCCTTAAACGGCAATGATCCGTTTTCCGTTTATAAGGTACACCAGGCAGCGATTCGTTCACATCGTTAAACAAATGCGGCCAGTAATCTTTGCGGGAAGCCGTGTGGGGATGATCCGCGGCCCAGTCCGTTATGCATCTACTAACGTCCGGGTCGTTAAAAATGACGGAATACAGCCGTTTTCCCAGTAAAATGCGGTCATGAAGGGATGCGAAGTGATGGAGTGTTTGACCAACCATGACGGTTGTTGATGTAGTATTTTTCATGTCCCGGTAACAGGGAAAAAGGATTTGATTGAGGCTTAAAATATCCTGCATTTTAAACTCGATGGTTTGCAGCACGGTTTTCCGGTAATACTCATTGCAAATCACTCGTTGCTCAAGGTAGTTCTGTTCGTTGATTATTAAAGCCATGGCCAGCGAATAGCGGTCTCCCCTCTTCATGAAATGATTCCACATCGTCTCCATAAACGTGGAAACATGAAAATAAGGCAGAAGGTAAAACAAGTTCTCTTTCCTTTTTAAACTTTCCTCATACAACAAAAATTGCGGATATACATCCTGAAAAATCAGCCAGTTGCCGCGCTCCAAAAAGTGAAAAAACTCCTTTTGCTCTTGCTCGGACAATAATCTGGAAAGCAATTCCCCTTTCAGATCGGTCATATTCCAGCCGCCGTTTCTTGATACCATATGACCAAGCAAAGCCCAATGAATTTCCGGATGGCGGCAATAGAAATCATAATACGCCGTCGTTCGTGTCACATTATTTGCGTTTAACCGCTCTGTTTTTTCTTTGATCCGCTCAATAAGCTCCCCGTCTTTCGGAGTCAATGCCGGTAAACGTACGGAATTCCGGATGTGTTTGCTTTTCTTTTTAAGCTCCTTTTTAACAGCATTCAGTTGAAGAAAACGACTTTGTTTGAGCGCATTTATTTTCTGTTTCACAAATGCAATCATCAGCGGAATCTAAGGCCTCCCTTAAGAGTCGAATTCTTAAGATCAAACGCATGAGCGAAAGATTGCGGCTGGGGAACGCGTTCGGTTCGCCCCTCTCCATGCGGCCCAGGGACACACACCCGGGATTGGCGCGTGTTGGCAAATTCCGTCTCCCCGCGCCTGGAGTTCTTATCTGGAAAGCAGGCTATTGACGGACATGCGTATATGATTATCCTATTGCGCAAATGACGGATTGATGACGAAGAGTTCATATGCCCGTTGCTACAAAATGGAAAAATCCCCTGAAAATCTCCACATTTTGATATTAGCTTTAACCTTGAATATAGTTATTCTTTGTACTTATCAAGCAGCAGCCCCGTAAATGCAACCATCGCTTGCGACATCCACTTGCGCGGATGGATCAGCATCTGCAGTTCCAGACGAATGTCCGGATGGGAAAAAGGCAGCACCGCCAGTTCGCCCCGGCGCACTTCCTCTTCCACCACCATCCTTGGCAGCAAAGCGATGCCTAGTCCGGTGATGACGCAGCGTTTAACCGCCTCCGGATTGCCCAGCTCAAAGCTGATCCGGTAAGGCACTTCTCCCGCTTTAAGCGCCTTCTCCAGCATGTTCCGGTAATTGCAGCTTTCCTCGGCCATAATCCATTCCGCTTCATGCAGCTGCTCCAGCGTCACTTCAGTAAACCGGGTTAACGGATGATCGGGACGGGCGATGAGAAAAAGCGGCTCCTCTCGGATCGTTTCGCACCGAAGCAAAACATCGGCCGTATGATCGGCGAGCAGCAGGCCGATGTCCAGTTCCCCCTGCTTGACCTTCTCGGCAATCGCCGATTCGCTGCATGTTTGCAGCCTGATGGTCAGTTCGGGAAACTGCGCTTTCAGCAGCTGAATGTATGGAGGGAGGTAATATGAAGCAAGCGAATCAATCGAACCGATCGACAGCGTACCCCCAGCCTGACGTGCCACGACCTCCAGCGATTCCCGGTATAATTCAAGCATTTTGACGGCAATTTTCAGCAGTTCCTCGCCGGGAGGGGTCAGCCGCAGCTGCCTGCCGTGCCGTTCAAACAACGGTACGCCGTATGTCTTCTCCAGCTTTTGAATTTGCGTGGTCACGCTGGATTGGGCATACCCCAACACTTCAGCCGCCCGGGTAAAACTTTGCCGCTCGGCAACCTCGCGAAATGTTTCGAAATAAACCAGTTCCATAAGCACTCACTCACCTATCATCAATATTTTCGATGCATATAATCAATTATTATAGATAACTGTGATACTAAAATCCATGGTATGGTTTATATACAGTTGAACCGATAAATTTGAGCTCATGCTTAGGCTCAAATGCTCATGCGGAACAAGGAATGCAGCGACCCGCAGTGCCCCGGTTTAATGGATACGGCAAAATCAATTTAAACGTGAGGAGCGATGTTACATGCTGAATGAACAAGATTTGCGTGGCATTTTTATACCGGTGATAACACCTTTTACGCCAAGCGGCGAGTTGGATCTCGATTCCTATCGCACATACGCCGGACACTTGGTAAAGCAGCGCATTCAAGGGCTTGTCGTCAACGGGACGACAGGGGAGTCGCCGACCGTGACCTGGGAAGAAGCGGCAGCGCTTTTGCAAGCGACTAAAGAGCTGGCAAAAGGTCAACATATCCCCGTCATCATGGGCACAGGGACCAACGATACCGCAGCGACGGTAAGAAGAACGGAGCAAGCCGGGCTGCTTGGCGCCGACGCCGCACTGGTCGTCGTTCCTTATTACAGCCGCCCTTCCCAAGCAGGTATTATCGAGCATTTCCGCCAAGCGGCCCGGGTTGGAATCCCGGTGATTGCTTATGAAATTCCATACCGTACAGGGGTGAAGGTGACCGTGGACACCATGAGGGAGATATTGGAGATCGACGGCGTGATCGGCCTGAAGGACAGCTCCGGCGGCACCGAACTGGTGTCCGAGCTGACGCGTTTTGACAGCAAACCTGTGCTTTGCGGAGAAGATGCCTACTTCTATACGTCGCTTGCTTCCGGGGCTTCGGGCGGCATGCTGGCTTCGGCCAATGTCAGGACCAATGATTTCGCCGAGGTATACCGTCTTGCTCAGAGCGGCCGGTTTCTCGATGCCAAAAGAGCTTTTGATACACTGCTGCCGTTGATCCGTCTGCTGTTCCGCGAGCCGAACCCGTGCCCGGTAAAGTGGCTGCTTTCCCGGCAAGGCTTGATCGCATCAAGCGCGGTGCGGCTGCCGCTTTGCCCGATCACTTCCAGTCTGGAGCACGAGCTTGCGGCATACGTGTAACCTTAAGTTCATATATTCCGTCAACGGCTGCCGGCGGCATGACTTTTTTTAATCCGCATAACTTCTCCACCAGCTTTACTATGATAATGGCCACGCCCGATTGGAGACGCTCCTTACCACGCAAACTGCAAAAAAACGGCCCCCGAAACGCCGGATTTTTTCCGGACATCGGGAGCCGTTTCTTGTTTCAGAAGGCTCTATGCTTTAAATTCCCGCTTTGCGGGCTATAGCATCCATCGTGGTTTGGCTTTCATACATAATGCGCTCTTCGTCAAGCGTCAACACTTCACGGTTTTTCATCACGATTTTGCCGTTAATGACGACATCCTCCACGTCGCGGCTCGTGACCGATTCCACAATCGTGTTAACCAGAATACGCGTCGGCGTAATATGAGGCTGATCGATATCGATCAGAATCAGATCGGCTTTCTTGCCGGTCTCGACGGTGCCAATCTCATGCGCAAGCTGCATGGCGCGTGCGCCGCCGATTGTTACCATCTTCAGCAGCTCATTGACCGGCATCACAAGCGGATCAAACACCGGGAGCCCCCAATAAGCATGAAGTCCGGAGCGGAATACCCGCATTTCGTCAAACAAGCTCAAGTTGGAGCCGGACGCTCCGTCGCTGCCCATGCCGATCGATATACCCATCTCGACCATACGCGGCGTTTTCGGAAAACCGTGGGAGTTAAAGTTGGCGCGCGGGCAATGCACGATCTTGACGCCGCGGGCTTTCAATATTTCAAGCTCATGCTCCGAATAGACGACGTTATGCGCCGTCAGCAAATTCGGTCCTAACGCGCCAAGCGAGTCCAAATATTCCACCGGGCGTTTCCTGTAACGCTCCAGACAGTAGCGGACTTCGTCGCGATGCTCGGCCAGATGCATATGCAGCCCGGTATTGTACTGCCGGGCCTTCTCCGCTGCCGCTTGTATCAGCTCCGGCGAACAGGACATCACTTGCCGGATGCCAAACCAGATATGGACCCTGTCGTCTCCGGCTCCGTTGTACGTGCGGTACAGCCATTCGTTGTTGTCGATGATTTGCTCCAGCGGCTGCTTCATGGAGTCCGGCAAAAAGTCGCCGATATCGATGGAAGAGCGGGTAATCGCCGCTCTCATTCCCGACTGTACCGCCGCTTCCGCAACCTGATGCATATGAACGCCTCCGGCATCGGCGAAAGCGGTTGTTCCCGACTTGATCATCTCCAGGCAGCTCATTTCGGCGCTGATCCGGACGTCAGCTTCATTCATATTGCCTTCGAACGGAACAAGAATACGCGACCAGATCATCGGAAGCTCGTCCATTGTCCGTCCCTTAAGCAGCTGCTGGCAAGTATGCGTATGAGCGTCGACCAGCCCGGGCATACACAACTTTCCCTTGCCCGATAACGTCTCGTCGGGTTTGTATTTGGCCGCCATTTCCGCGCTTGGTCCGATCTCCACAATACGCGAGCCGTCAATGGCTATAGCGCGGTTATCTTCGATAGTAAACTCCGGCGTCATCACGCTGCAGTCTTTGATCAACAAATCGCATTTCATGTCATCACCTTTTTCTATGCCTGATTCGCATCATTTTACGCCGCCTTCGGTCAGCCCTCTAACAATAAATTTCTGGAAAAACAACACCAGAAACAACACCGGGAGACTTCCGACAATCCCGGCCGGGAACATGATTTCGTAGGCGACCCGGTCTTCCCCGATAAATTCCGCCATTCGGACGGACAATGTTTTCACATTCATATTCGTCATCGCGCTGGCAAACAAAAACTCGTTCCATGCGCCCATAAATACAAAGATTCCTGTCGTCACAAGCCCTCCCATCGAGAGGGGCAGCACGATTTTGCGAATGATCTGCAAGCGGGTGCAGCCGTCCAGCTTAGCCGCTTCTTCAATCTCGTAAGGAATGGAGATGATGAAAGCCCGGAACATCCAGACCACGTAGGGCAACGAGAAGCTGATATAGGTCAAAATCAAACCCTGATGCGTATACAGCAGCCCCGTCACACGCATGATCATAAACAGCGGGATGAGCAGCGCCATATGCGGCAGCATTTGCGAGGCCAGCACGGTCAGAAAAAACGCGTTTTTGCGCGGAAACTGAAATCGCGCGAATGCGTAGGCCCCCAGCGAGCCGATCGATAAGGAAATAAGCGTCGTAAAACCCGACACAATAAAGCTGTTCAGCATGGCGGATGTGAATGATTTTTCTTTCAGCAGCTGGATATAATATTTGACGGTCCATTCGCTTGGCCATACTTTCGGAGGATTGCTAAATAAATCCAGCGGCAGCTTAAAGCTGGACAAGAGCAGCCATAAGACGGGAAACAAGATAAAGATCATGAGCAATATCGAGATCGTCACCTGAACCGTTTTTTTCGCGTACTTCACACTCCAAAACATCCTCTCGTTTGAGAATTGTGGCCGGCTTTTTCAGAAAGACGGAATCCCCAGGACCTCCTCCCCGGAAATTCCGTTCCTTCCTGATCTTAAGCCGCTTTGACCTTGGTTAAAGCCTTATAAGAGGTTATTTGCCTTTGCCGGTCATGGCCAATATTTTTTGCTCCGCTTCGCTGAGCGCTTGCTCCGGCGTTACTTTGCCAAGAAGAGCGGCCAACAGGCTGCGGGACAACTCATCGGTAATTTTCGTCGCTTGCTCGTGGCGGAACAGGCCAAACGGATATTGCATTTGTTCCGGCAGCAGCGCGTAGTTCGGATATTTTGTCTGCAGCTCCGCATCCTTCACCACGGCGTCGTCGCTTGGGATTTTTCCGTTGGCCAGCGACATTTTCTTCTGCTGGTCGGCGCTTGTGACAAACTTGATATATTCCATAGCCCAGTCCTTTTTCTTCGAAGAAGCCGGAATGGCAAGACCGCCGGTTTCGCCGTACGAAGCGGTTTTCAGCTTGCCGCCCGGAATTAGCGCTACGCCCATTTGGCCGACAACCTTCGATTTTTCTTTATCGTTGGACATCGCAAGCGTTTGCGGCGTATTCATGTTCATCGCAATCGCGCCTTGCGTCAGCACTTCGACCATCGCGCCGGAGCTCGTAAACTCCTTGGATTGCGGGCTCATAATGTTGTGCTTGAGGTTCATATCAACCATCGTCTGCAGCGCAGCCAAGCCTTCCGGGCTGTTGAAGCTCGGGCGGTCGTTTTTGTAATCCCAGAATTCGCCGCCGTTTGCCCGTAAATGAACGATAAAGCTGGAGTAAGACAAGACGCCGCCCCACGATTCCGCATAAGGGGACACTTTATCCGCTTTGATGTTTTTGGCGGAGGCAATCAGCTCATCCCACGTTTTCGGCGGGTTCTGCACCAAGTTTTTGTTGTAGTAGAACTGCCACAGCCATACGTAACGCGGAATCGCGTATTGCTTGCCCTTGTACGACATCGCTTCCATCGTCTGTGGATTGAGCCGTTTTTTCATATCGTCGGTCACATACGAATCCAGCGGCTCCAGAAAGCCCTTAGCGGCGTATTCGGTCGCCCAGTCGTCGCGGACGTGAATCACGTCATATTCGCTGTTGCCCGCCGTGAAAGAAACAAGCACCTTGTCGTGAAGCTGCATGAAAGGAACCGTTTCATATTTCACCTTAATGCCGGTCGCTTTCGTAAATTCCTCATTTTGCTGCTTCCAGAACGGCTCGTCCAAATACAGCACGGTAATTTCCTTGTTTTCCTTCCCTGCGCCGCCGCTGCTCCCCGCTTGATCGGCCGTCGCTCCGCATCCGGCCAGCATAGAGGCGGACAAAACGCCTGCAACCCCCAGCTTCAACCATTTGAATTGCTTGTTTTCCATGTTTGACTCCCCCTGTTTTTAATCGTTTTTGCCTATTGTTTTTAAGTAAACTGCGGTAAAAAGCAGTGTACAAAGCGTAATGAAAAACGCCAGCGCCGAGCCGTAGCCCATATCGAAGTTGCGGAATGCTTGCACGTACGCGTAGACGTTGATGACCATCGTTGTATCCAACGGGCCGCCCTGCGTCAGCACCCAAATGATGTCGAACGCGCGCAGCGCCCACATCGTTTCCATAACAAACAGCACCATCAGCACCGGACGCAGCGAAGGCAGCGTAATATGGAAAAACCGCTGAATCGTTCCGGCGCCGTCCACTTGCCCGGCATCGTAAAGTTCCTTGGAAATGGTCTGCAGCCCCGCCAGCAAAATGAGCGCAGCGAACGGAACGCTTTTCCATATATCGGCGATAATGACGGCGCCAAGCGCCGTCGAACCTTCGGCGAGCCAGGATTTATATTCGTTAATGAGTCCCAGCTTCTGCATCAGCTCGTTAATAATTCCGTTGTTTCCGTTATACATCCATTTCCACATCAGCCCGTTCACAACATTGGACAAGGCCCAAGGGATAAGAAAGATGCGTTTAAAAAACTCGCCGCCCCAAATGCCGTGAAAAATCGTCAGCGCAATGCCAAAGGCGATAAAAAGCGTCCCGGCCACCTTGAGCACGGTAAATAAAAACGTTTGCAGCAGCACATTGGGAATTCTGTCATCTTGAAGCAGCTTGATGTAGTTGTCCGCTCCCACGAAAGTAAAATGCGCATGCCCGGAAACAAACTCCATCTTCGTAAACGAAAGAAACAAGGCGTAAGCCATTGGAAACAAAATCGTCAGGGCGAGCAAAATATAAGTCGGCGTCAAATAAACGCTGGCCGTAGCCGAATCCGGCATCCGGTCGAAGCGGGTCAGCAATCCCGGCCGGGGAATGGCCTTGCTAGGTTTGCTCATAGGTGTAGTCCTCCTTCATCATCTGCTAAAAGCTTGATCGACCCGGCTGAGAAAACGGCTGACGAACCGTTCGGCGTCGACGGTCAGACACACCTGGGTAGTTGGCTTATCCGGGGACTCCCTATGCAAATCCTCGGTCGTGCGGCCAAGCGCATCCGCCTCCAGATCAACCATGATATGCATCGGAATCGTCTGTACCAGCTCGGGATGGACCGCCACGCCAACAGCCAGCGGATCATGCAGCGCGCAGCCCTTAAGATAAGGATGGTATTTCCGGTAGGCTTGTATGTAAAATTCGGTGAATTCCGCAAAAAACAAGCTGCACGGGGTATTTTTAACTCTCCAGCGCTCCACTTCTTCCTGCCGGAGCAGCGTTTTCCTCGTCACATCAAGGCCTACCAGCGTAATCGGCAGCTCGGAGGAAAACACGAGGTCCGCCGCATGCGGATCAATGATGATGTTGGCTTCCGCAAATTTCGTCGCATTCCCGAGCGTCGCAACCGCCCCGCCCATCGTAACGACACTGCCGATGCGCTGGACGATATCCGGCGCCTTGCGGATCGCCAGCGCCAAATTCGTCAAAGGCGCCGTTGTCACAAGCGTCAGCTCGCGGCCATGCTCGCGCGCCTGTGCGATGATAAAATCGACGGCGTGCATATCCGCCGCCGCCCGCTTGGGCTCGCGGCCAGCCGTGTTGCCGAGCCCGTCTTCTCCATGGAAGGCTCCGCTGTACTCGCGGCTGCGGACAAGCGGTGTCTCGGCGCCCCGAAACACCGGAACGTCGCATTTCAGATGCTCCAGCACAAGAAGCGTGTTGCGTACCGAGCAATCTACGGGAGCCATGCCGTAGGTCGTCGTGACGCCAAGCAATTCGATCTCGGGCGAAGCTGAGGCGTATGCGATGGCTAAAGCATCGTCGATCCCCGTATCTACGTCCAAAATCACTTTGCGCATATCAATTCCTCCTTTAATTGTTCTTATTTCAAGGACATCGTTCTCTATATTTATCAAAAAAAATTTATACCGCGCCAAGTCTCTGAGAAATAAGGTTGGCAGCATTTTGACATTGCTGCAGCAATTCATCCGTAATTTTACTCATCCTGAATTCAAGACCCGAAATGGACAACCCGGCGATCACCTCACCCGTATGATCCCGAATCGGTACAGCAATGCCCATGCCACCCAAAGAAAAATCGTTGGAGGAGATGCAGTATCCCTGTTCTCTGATCGTTTGCAGATGATCCAGCAGCTCGGATGGATCAACGACCGTATATTCGGTAAACTTTTGCAATCCGCTCGAGATGATTTGATTAATCTTGTCCGGCGGCATATTGGCCATTAATATTTTGGTAGTGGCTCCTGCATGCAAAGACACTCTTTTGCCCAGCGGAGATGTATACCTCACGCTTTGCGAGCTTTCGACCTTCTCGATACAGATGCCTTCCAGCCCGTCGGCAATCATCAGCATGACCGTTTCTCCGGTGCTCTCGCATAACTTCTCCATAATCGGCTTCGCCACCGTCCGTAAGCTCATCCGGTTCGCCACAACCGTTCCCAGCTCAAAAAGCTTGATGCCCAGCGTATACTTCTGGGTCAACGGGTTCTGGATCACAAACCCGCGATGCTCCAGCGTGACCAGCATCCGGTGCACGACGCTTTTATACAAGCCCAAATATTCTCCAAGCTCGGTAACTCCCCATTCCGGCTTTTCCGCGGTAAAACATTCCAGCATTCTTAAAATTCGGTCTCCGGTTTCTAAAATAGCCGTTTTCTTCACATTCTTCTCCATCTACTTAACCTTTCGTACCGCAAATAAGAACGGCGTTCTATTTTTCTTAAGATTATTATATATCATTTTATGACGAACGCAATCCTTTTTTGGAGAAACTTGTCGTTGAACGCTACTGCCGCTGATCCATATGTTATTCCGTGAGCCAAACTCTTCCTCTGCAAGTATGTTGCACGATTCGCGAATCTGTTATGATACGGGTACAACTCTCAATTCAGGATGTGAGCCGATTGTTCCGTATCCCCGCTTGGAGCCGATTTATCCATTCATTTAAAGAAAAAGGAAGCTTGTATCGCAAAAGCCTTATATTTGTGCTGACAATTACTTGTATTCCCACTGCGCTGATCGGGGTCGGCTCCTATTATATCGGCAGCAGCTATATCGAACGCGAGGTTCACCGCACGCACCAGCTGCAGCTCGGCAAAGGCATGGAACGGCTCAGCGAAACGTTCTCTCAGCTGGAGATGAATTTAACGCAATGGACGCTGAATCCTAGCTTTGACGTGAAGCTGAAAAATTTGGATTTCGTAAACCAATACGCAGAAATTCAAGATATGTACAAATCGATCATGTCCATGAAAGTGTCGAATCCGCTGATCGATAAAATTTACTTGTACCTCGACGGGCCGCAAGCGCTGATTACCGACGAACTGGCGCGCCGCAATATGAGCGAACAGGAGAAAAGGGATTTCCGTTCGCTCATCGGCCAAACCCGCGATATGTTCTGGCTGCGCCCTGAATCGGAGCTTTCGCTGAACCAGGGAAAAAGCAAGGTTATGCTCGTTCACAATTTGGCCGCACAAGCGATCAAACCTTACGGAGCACTGCTCGTTTATTTGAGCCCGGAACGCGTGAACGTATTCATCGGCGAGCTGACGACAGATGACTTCGGCACCTCCTTCCTGCTGGATGAAAACAAACAAATGATCGGTAGCGCGGACCCTGCCGCCGGTAACGCCTCCCTGCAAAATGCGCTGTGGAAAGAAATGCAGCTGCACAACCAACCTGACGGCTCGTTCGACTGGACCTGGGACGGCCGCACCTATTCCATTTCCTACGGTACAATCCACCGGTTGGGACAACCTTGGACCTTTGTTTCGGCAACCACGTTATCCAACCTGACGGCTCCCGTGCTGCTGATTTCCCGGCTGATGATCGGCATATCCGCCTTTAGTCTGCTGCTGGCGCTGCTGCTTTCCTGGTTCGCCTCCAACAAGCTGTACCGCCCGATCCAGCGAATGGTGCAGCTTGCGGGCGCAAATACGCCGGATTCTATCGGGTCTGGCGATGAGCTGGAACTAGTAGAACGCCGTTGGCGGCATATTACCCGCGAAAGCGAAGAGCTGCAACATCGTCTGGACCGCGCCAAACCGATGCTCAAAGAAGGTTTCCTGCTGCAGTTCGTGCAAGGCCATCTGCAGTCATTGTCCGAGGAGGAAACGTTCGAGCAGATGAAATCGTTCGGCTGGCGCCCTGAAGGCTGCGGTTACCAGTTGCTGCTTATTCAGCTTCGCGGCTTGTCCCCGCTGCTGCAGGACCGCTTTTTGCCTGGAGACGAACCACTGATTACCTTTGCAGCGGCCAACATTGCCGAAGAAGTCGTTGGCCAAAAATACGAGCATTTCGGTGTCATTAATTTTCGCGACCTCTCGGTCGGTGTACTGATTCCGCTCTCACCTGCCGGCGAGCTGCAGCACCATCGCGACACTTATCAGTTGGCTCAAGATATGCTTGGGGCGCTGCACCAAACCTTGAAGCTGCAAATTACGGTCAGCATCGCCAAATTCGCGCCGGCCGCCAGTGAAGTCGCAACCGCTTTCGAACAGGCCAAACAAGCGCTCTCCTACCGCAGAGTTGATCATGACAACGAAATTCTCGCCGCTTGGGAACTTCTGCCGATCGGCGAAGAGCCGGTCTTTTATCCGTTTGAGCTGGAAAAGACGATCATCCAAACGATTCGTGTCGGCAGAATGGAGGAAGCCATGGCGCTGATCGAAACGTTTTACGGCGAGCTGCAGCGGCACACGGCCAAGGAAGGTCCCGTTCAGCAAGGCATGCAGCAGCTGCTTGGAGCTATGCTTCACCTGGTGATGCAGACAGGGTTCCACCCGCACAAGCTGTACGACGGCATGAACGTGTACGAATTGTTTGCCCGGCTTAAGGAACCCGGCGACATCCTCCCATGGTTCCAAAACAAAATTGTAGCGCCTTATATTTCGGCCCTGACCGAAGCACAAGATTTTTATATGAAACGGCTGGTCGCGCAAGTCGCCGAAACGATTCATCAGCAATACATGAACGAGATATCGCTCGAATATTGCGCCGATCTGTTTGGTACAAGCACGGTCAAGCTCAGCTCGGCTTTTAAGCAAATCATGGGCGTCAACTTCATTGATTATTTGACGCAGGTACGAATGGATAAAGTGAAGCAATTGCTGATTGGCACCGATATGAAAATCAATGACATTTCGCTTGCGGTCGGTTACCAGCCGACCTATTTTAACCGGATATTCAAAAAACAAGAGGGCATCACAGCCAGTGAATTCCGCGAGCGTTCGCGAGTACCTGCCCCGTGATCGGGGTAGGGCGCCATTTCCCGCTTGAGCGCTTTCTCCAAAGCGCAGCCAGCATTCGAACCAATCCTTAAGAAGCCCGCCGCAGCGGGCTTTTTTCGCATTATCCAATTTGATCATACCGGAGCTCCCCGTAATGAGCTGCCAAACCTTAAGACCCCGTTTTGCGGGGGGATTTGGGCGTTTCCGAAAAAAGTGTTATTCGCTGAAAAAAGTATTATTCCCTGTTAGATCAACCGTTTCGGGCATTTAAAAAAGTATTATTGTGTGCTTTTCACCACCCGATCTATAGTGAGAACGCGGGAGAACTTACGAATCGAAATCCACTACAAAACAAAGGAGTGAACATGATATGAATCTGAACACCGCCCCCGTCTCGTCTCCTGCCGGGCGCGCCGCCGGGATCCGGCTTATCCTGAAACGGCTTGGCCGCAACAAAGCGCTGTATGTGTTGGGGCTTCCGGGATTGCTTTATTTTATTGTATTTAAATATGTCCCGATGTGGGGCATTCTGATCTCGTTCCAAGACTATTCGCCGTTTCAAGGCATGGCAGGAAGCTCATGGGTCGGACTTAAGCATTTCGAAAGGCTGTTCGGTAACCCGGATTTCTGGAAGCTGCTGCGCAATACGATGGCAATTAACGCGCTGAATCTGCTGTTTTTTTTCCCGCTTCCGATTGTTATTTCGCTGCTATTAAATGAGGTCAGGCGGGCACTGGTCAAAAAAATCATTCAGTCCGTCATCTATTTGCCCCACTTCTTGTCGTGGGTCATTATCGCCGGGATCAGCTATTTGATGCTTTCTCAAGGTGAAGGCATCGTCAACAAACTGCTGGTGGCCGCCGGGATGAGCAAAATTGATTTCTTAACCAACCCGGATCTGTTCTGGGGACTGCTCACCGTACAGTCGATCTGGAAGGAAGCCGGCTGGGGCACGGTCATCTTTTTGGCGGCCATTGCCGGGGTCGATCCGCAGCTGTACGAAGCGGCCAAAATCGACGGGGCCGGAAGGCTTAAGCAAGCTTGGCATGTGACGTTGCCGGCGATCCGCAGCGTGATCGTCATCCTGCTTATCCTGCGCATCGGCCATATTATGGATGTCGGCTTCGAACAAGTATTTCTGATGATGAATGGCGCCGTTTCCGAGGTGGCCGACGTCTTCGACACCTACGTGTACCGGCTTGGTATCCGTGAAGGCCAATTCAGCTTCAGCACCGCCGTCGGCTTGTTTAAATCCGTAGTCGGGTTCACGCTTGTCATTATATCCAACCGTCTTGCCAAAAAATTCGGCGAAGACGGCGTCTACTAACCGATACGGAGGTGGTGCTGCATGACATCAGCAATAAATGACCGCTTGGCAGGCGGTTTGATTTATACCGTGCTTGTGTGCTTCAGTCTGGCCGCGTTGTTCCCTATTTATTACGTATTTGTCGTCTCTTTCACCGATCCGTCGGAATACATTCAAGGCGGCATCATCTTATGGCCCAAAATCTGGACGCTTGCCTCTTACAAATATTTGATGTCGACGCAGTCCTTCATTCGTTCCATCGGCGTCAGCTGTTTTCTCGCCGTCGTCGGCACCGTGCTCAGCTTGCTTGTCACATCGGCTTTCGCTTACATGCTTTCCAGGCGGCAGTTGTATGGCCGCCGGTTGATCATGTTGAGCGTGCTGTTGACCACGTTGTTTCAACCCGGCATCATCCCGCCTTATTTGGTAGTTAAAGAACTGGGACTGATTAACAACATCTGGTCGCTCATATTGCCCGTACTGACAAGCGGTTGGTATGTGCTGCTGATGAAAGGTTTTTTTGACAGTATTCCGGTCAGCCTGGAAGAAGCGGCGACCATCGACGGCTGCGGCGACCTCGGCATCTGGTTTCGCGTCATATTGCCGCTGTCTATGCCGGCTATGGCCGCTTTTGGGTTATTTTACGCAGTCGCTTATTGGAATACGTTTTTTAACGCCGTCCTCTTCATCAACGACCATACAAAATGGCCGCTCCAGGTGCTGCTACAGAACATGCTGATCGACTCTTCGACTGCAGCGGGCGGCGATGCGGCGGCGGAAATGACGGCCGAACAGCGCATCCCTCCGGAAACGCTCAAAATGGCGGCTGTGGTGATCGCGACGGTTCCTATCCTTTTGGTTTATCCGTTTCTGCAAAAGCATTTTGCCAAAGGAGCTATGGTCGGCTCCGTGAAGGAATGACCGCATATATGCGTTATACTAATATCCAAGGGAGGTCTTATGAAAATGATTCGAATCCAAACAACCGCAATCTCCGTGCTTGTCACCACCGCATTGATGCTGTCCGCCTGCGGCGGCGGGAGCGGGATCGGCAGCGCCGGCAATGTCACACCAACTGAACCAAGCGCCAAAAACCAGTCTGCTCCGGCAGCAAGCGCGCCGACCGAAATTAGTATCATGACGACTTTTTATTCGCCGGAACCGCCGGACGAAAACAACAGCATTATTAAGGAAATTGAGAAACGAACGAATACCAAATTGAAAGTATCCTGGCTTTCACCGAACAATTACAACGAGAAAATGAACGTGACGCTCGCTTCCGGTGATATGCCGGACCTGATGCTGATCAGCGACCCGTTTGCGCCGGTCATTCGCCGGGCGGCGGCTCAAGGAGCTTTCTGGGATGTCACCTCTATGTACAAAAATTTTCCGAAGCTGAATGATTTTCCGAAAGAAGCCTGGGAATTTACGAAGATGGAAGACGGCAAAAACTACGGTATTCCCCGTGTCCGTCCTGTTGACGGCGGCGGTTTCCCTTATATTCGCAAAGACTGGCTCGACAAGCTGGGCCTCCCGGTTCCGCAAACGATGGATGAGATGTACACGGCGTGGAAGGCATTTACGAACAACGATCCCGATGGCAACGGTAAAGCTGATACATTCGGTTTTGCGGCAAATGTGGAAACAAACGGCATGGGCGCGCTCGGCTGGGTTGAATCGGTGTTTAACCAGACCAACGGGGACTGGAAAGTCGTAGACGGCAAGCTGACGAATATCAACGTGCTGCAGGGAACAAGGGATGCGCTTGTTTATTTAAACAACGCTTATAAAGATAAGCTGATACCTGAAGATTTTGCGATTCTGAAGCCCAGCCAATCGAGGGACATGGTCAAAGCGGGCAAAGCAGGCATGTATACCGATACGCCGGAAGGGGCTTGGGAGCCGACCGCCGAGCTGAGAAAAACCGATCCGAAAGCCGATATGCTGCCGCTGACCGCTATCAATGGATTTACATACAAGGACTCCGGATTTTTCGGCATGTACGCTGTTAATAAAAAAGTTCCCGAAGCCAAATTAAAGACGATCCTTGCCTTCCTCGATTACGGCGCTTCGGATGAAGCATGGGACTTGGTCAGCTACGGTTTGAAAGACGTCCATTATACGGAGAAAGACGGCAATAAGGTGTTTACGGAAAAGGGAACCAAAGAATTGGTGACGCAAGGCGCTTTTAAACAACTGTTTTATAAAAACGACAAATACCAACGCGCAATCCGTAACGGAATGGCCGACGATTATCTGGAGCGCAACAAAAAAATTATCGACGAACGCTCCAAAATCAGCAAACCGAACATTTCCGTCGGGTTGTATTCGGAAACGGCCTTGACCGCCGGATCCGAGCTGAGCAAAAAAATACAAGATATTAAAACAAAGGTTATTTTCAATAAAGAGCCGATCGGCGCATGGGATGAATTCGTTAAGAAGCTGCAAACCGACGCCGATTTTCAGAAAATGTCCAAGGAAATGAACGATTCGTACCAAAAAAGGTCGGCTAAGTAAGAAGAACACGAAGGTGAGATCATCCAAACAAGCCGAAGAGGAGCCGGATATGTCATGATCAATGTACTCGAATATATTCGGAGCCGGCGTAAGCCTGCCGGCTTCACCCCCACCGGGGAAACGAAGCTGCTGTATTTGGACATGATGGAAAAAGCGTTCGGAGCTTACGATCCGGTGCAGCTTGAAGCAAGATTGCCTTGCACGGAGCACGGCAGGCTTGATGACTTGCAAGCCTATTCGCGGATCACAAGCATTCTTGGCGTCTTGATCGCAAACGGCCGGTACAAGGAACTTCAGCCGTTATGGGAGCGTATGATGGACGCCTGCTGCCGGCAATTTCCGCAAACTTCGGGCGATCAGATGGTCGACTTTTCCGTGAAGGAGGTTATGCTTGCCTATGAGGCGATGAAGGAGCATGTACCGGAGGAGCGCAGCCGCAGCTGGTTGGACGAGCTGAAGAAGATCGATCCCGAGCGGAATTATTATTACGTCATTCGCGCGCCGGAGGACGAGCGCCGGATGCACAATATCAATATATACAACATGGCCGGGGAATGGCTGCGGGAGCGGGCCGGACTTACCGAAACAACCGGTTATTTCTCCCGCCACTGGCCGGTTCAGCTTCGTCTTTTTGACGCAAACGGCATGTACATGGACCCGAATTGTCCAATATTGTACGACTTGGCCACCCGCTGCCAGATCCAGCTGCTGCTTGGATTCGGCTATCGCGGCGAGTTTTATCCCGCGTTGGACAGGCTACTGCAGCAAGGCGGGTTATGCACGCTGCTGCTGCAATCGGCGGCATTCGAGCTGCCGTACGGCGGACGCAGCAATCAGTATTTGTTTAACGAGGCGCTGATCGCCGCCAACTGTGAATATGAAGCGGTGCGGTATGCACGGCTCGGCGATCATGCCACGGCCGGAGCTTTCAAGCGCAGCGCCCGGCTGGCAGCTCGCTCGGTTCGCCGCTGGCTGGAGCTGGATCCGCCCCGGCATATTAAGAACGGCTTTCCCCCCGGCTCCAAATTCGGGACGGAATTCTACGGTTATTACGATAAATATATGGCTACCCTCGGTTCCTTCATCTATATCGCATTTCTTTTCGCCGATGACACCATCGAGGAACAGCCGTGTCCAGCGGAAACAGGCGGTTATGTATGGGAAACGTCGCCGGCGTTTCATAAAATCGTAGCCAATGCCGGCGGATATTCCGTGCAGCTCGATACCAAGGCGGATCCGCATTACGACGCAACCGGATTCGGACGCATCCATAAAGCCGGCGTTCCTACAGAATTGGCATTATCGGGACCGTGTCCGGGCGATCCGCAGTATGTTCTGCCGGATGGCGTACCTGCGCAAAGCCTTGCCATCGGTCCCGGCTGGATTGCGCAACAGGGGCAAGTGACGTATTTAGCCGAGTTGTCGGAGGAATTGGAACATAAGCTCAGCAGCATTTCACAGGAAGAAGACCGTGTGGAGTTTAAGGTCCGCTATACGGGAGAAGCATTACACCAAGGAGCGCTTATCGAACATTATGTGCTCGATAAGAACGGCGTCCGATATATGGCCGAACGTGAAGAGGCAGGTCCGTTGTTCATGAGGGTGCCTTTATTTTCCTCAAACGGTACGCACACCTCTCTGGTGGATATAACCGATATTCGGGATCATGCCGATTCGAGCTGTGAATTTTCACATCAAGCAACCGTCAAAATACCCAGGTGGGTATACAAAGTGGAGTTCGACGGTGAACCTTTGTTGGACAGTACAGCAAGGGGCAATCGCAACGGATTGTACACCGTTCTTGAACTGCAAGGCCGCAGTTCGCTTCGGATCCAATTGAGCCTAGGCGAGGACACTGAGTAACCGAAGCGTAAAGCGCTGCGAGACGGCATGTGCCAAGAAAAAAACTGCACCTCCAATTGCTGGATTATATCCACAATGGAGGTGCAGTTTCATGCTGCCGCCTGCGCGATTCAGCCTTCTTTAGCTTAGATCAACAGATTAAACAAATGCGGGTCCTTGTTAATTTCCACATAACGGATGCCTTTGTGGATCATCCGCTCGATCAACGGGCCGTAAT
The DNA here is from genome assembly GCF_004307995.1 of Paenibacillus thalictri. Taxonomy (GTDB): domain Bacteria; phylum Bacillota; class Bacilli; order Paenibacillales; family NBRC-103111; genus Paenibacillus_AF; species Paenibacillus_AF thalictri. The sequence goes on from NZ_SIRE01000002.1 coordinate 424,575, forward strand.
CTTCCTTGTTTTTCAGCTCAACGCCGACAAGCGCGGGTCCGTTCTCCTTGCTTGTTTTCTTCGTATATTCAAAGCGGGTAATATCGTCGTTTGGCCCCAGCACCTCGTCCAAAAATTCGCGAAGCGCGCCCGCACGCTGCGGAAACTCTACCGTAAAGTAATGTTTGAGCCCTTCGTAAATGAGCGAGCGCTCCTTGATTTCCTGCATCCGATCGATATCGTTGTTGCCGCCGCTGATAATGCAGACGACGTTTTTGCCGGCAATTTGCTCCCTGTAGAAGTCCAGCGCCGCAATCGGCAGCGCGCCGGAAGGCTCGGCCACAATGGCGTTTTCGTTATACAGCTCAAGGATCGTCGTGCATATCTTGCCTTCCGGAACAAGCAGGATATCGTCGACAACCTCGCGGCAAATCTCAAAAGTCAGCTCCCCGGCGCGTTTGACGGCCGTTCCGTCGGCAAACTTGTCGATTTCGTCGAGCGTAACGACCTGCTCCAGCTCAAACGCCTTTGTCATCGAAGGCGCGCCCGTTGACTCTACGCCGATGATTTGCGTCGCCGGACTGATACTTTTCACATAAGTGCCGACGCCTGCGGCCAGACCGCCTCCGCCGATGCCCATAAATACGAAATCGGCTTGCTCCGGCAGCGCATTGAGCAGCTCCATGCCCACTGTTCCTTGCCCGGCGATGATTTTCGGATCGTCAAACGGATGAATGAACTGCATGCCTTGCTGTTCGCTGATTCTGATCGCTTCCTTCAGCGAATCGTCAAACGTATCGCCGCTTAAAATAACCTCAACAAACGAGCCGCCAAACAACTTCACCTGAGAAATTTTTTGTCTTGGCGTGGTCGTCGGCATAAAGATTTTCCCTTGAATGCCCAATGTTTTGCAGGAATAAGCGACGCCTTGGGCGTGATTGCCTGCACTTGCGCAGACGACGCCCCGCTCTAGCAATTCTTCCGGAAGACTACGGATCAGATTGTACGCACCGCGGATTTTAAAGGAGCGGACGACCTGAAGGTCTTCCCGTTTCAAATAAACGTTGCAGCCGTAACGATCGGATAATATAAAGTTTTTTTGCAGCGGAGTATAGTTCACGACATCTTTCAGCAGGTGACTGGCCAAAACGATATCGTCTAATTTGACTTTTGCCGGGCTCATAAGTGACCTCCATCATGTCCGAAAATGTGTATAATAGATCTATTATACACAGCCGCCCGCGAACATCAACCTTTTTTTGCTGCATAAGCGGGATACGGCTTGCACGGCGGTCCATACGAGGAGCGAAGCAGATAACTGCTACTAGCCGCGCAATTTCCCCACACGAGGTACGGGAGTGGCTCCAACCTCTACGCTCGCTTTCGATCTTCGGCAATCCCAGCCTTTATTGCTACTGTTTCGTAACCGAAGTTAGCGACGAATACAGCAGTGAAGTAAAATTCGTGCCGATATAATTCGCGCCCCATGCGCGGTAACGGTCCAATCCGGCGCGGTCGGCGGCAAGAATGCCGACGGGAACGCCATGCCGGCGCCCCGCTTCCAGCACCTTGTTTTTCATCGCTTCAAGCTCCGGGTGATCGGGATTGTCCGCATGCCCCGCGCTTACCGACAAGTCGGTCGGGCCGATAAAAGCGAGGTCAATGCCGCTCTCCATAATCTCATCGACATGCTCCACCGCTTGCGGCGTTTCGATATGCACACAAACCAGCACATCGTCATTGCTCTGGTTCAAATACGAAGGTCCTTTATTCATGCCGTACGAGGCGGCGCGAACCGAATAAGCCACCCCTCGCGTACCCAGCGGCGGGAATTTGGCCGCCTGTACGACTGCTCTTGCTTCCGCGCCGGTATTGATCTGCGGCACGTGAATGCCTCTGGCTCCCCGGTCCAGCGCTTTCAAAATCTCGCTGGGCAGCGCGTTGACGATACGAACGATCGGAGTCGTTCCGGCCACCTCACAGGCTCGGATCATATTCTCGACCTCGCCCCAGCTGAACGAGCCGTGCTCGTTATCGATCACCGCAAAATCGAACCCCGCGTGTCCGATCATCTCCGCCAGCGACGGAGAATATATTCCGATAAAACAACCTAACGCTGTTTTACCTTCCTTCATTATTTCTTTTATGTTGTTGGACATGTTTTTTTCCTCCTTTCTCCAAAAATCATACCATATTTCTCCTAGGTTTAGCTTCCTGATTTGTACGCTGGGCAAAAATGACACTCCGCCTCCTGGAAGCATCCACTATCACATGCGGACAGCGAATTGACTAAACGTTATGAAATCGGCGATGAATTTGTAAGACTGCTTATTCACTTTATCCGTTAATCTTCTCCGTCATCCAGCGCTCCACCAATTCCTTAGCCCATTCGGGAGAAGCTCCGGCTTCACCTGATGCAGCACGCTTCAGCCCGTTCAGAAACAGCTCGTTGTGCGCGGAGGTGAAGAACATATTGTACAGCCGGGCTGCTCCTGCAGGTGTATCTTGTGCTATCATGTCCAGATCACTCTGCAGCCTCGCGACCATTCCTTGTACACCAACGCGGTCAACAAACGCATCCCACGCCATCTTCACTGCTTTCGGTTCCGTCAGCAGCCGGGAAATATGCTGTAGTTGGCTGAGCAAATATTCCTTATCTTTACCTGCAAGCAAAGAAAGACCTTCCCTGCCGATTGTGTAAGGCGACAACTCCAGCTTAACCAACCTGTCACCGGCAAAATCAAGATGGACGAGATAGCCGACATGCCTATAGTAAAGATCATTTTCTTGCCAGAAAACGAAATTACCCTGACTGTAAACAATCGGAACTCCATGATGGAATTCCATACCTTGCGGTACATGAGGATGGTGCGCGATGACCGCCGATGCTCCTGCCTCGGCAGCCTTGCGCAAGCCTTCAACCACATACACCGGAGGCATAGGCGTGTACTCCCTCCCACCATGATAGACGGCAAGCACGATCTCCGCCTGCTGCTTCGCTTCGTGAATGCGAAGTGCTGCTGTATGCGGATCAAAGCCATGCGCTCCCGGCGAGCCGTTAACGGAACGGCATGCTTCCCCTTCGGCAAAGTTGACGACAGCCAGCTTCACGGCTCCCGCCTGCAGCAGCAGCGGTTTAGCCGCCTCTTCACCGTTCATTCCCGCTCCGACCGTATGTAGGCCTGCTTTATGCAGCACATCAATCGTATGCCGGAGTCCCTCCGGGCCGTAATCGCACGTGTGATTATTAGCCAGACAAGCAACATGAAAGGGTGCTTCCACCAAACCCTGAACGGCTCGCTCATCCCCTCTCAGGCAAGGCCCGTCCTTCAAGATCGGCTGCCCGTGATCGCCAAGAACCGCTTCCACATTTACGATATTCAAATCGCTTTCTCTGAACAATGGAAGCAAATCCCCAAAAATATCCAACGGCCGTTCGACCATTATCGCTTCGTGCCCGCGGAGCGGTGCCCAATCCGATGCCACGGTAATCCGGTAATGATGTTTTCCGCCAGCGGAGCCGGCTTCTGCGGCTTCGTCAGCTTCCGTCCGTAAATGACCGCCTTCCGTCCATACCGCCTCATTCCAGCTTCCTTTCATACAGCTATCTCTCCTTTAAACTTGTCATATGCTTACGGATAAACGGCCATACCGGCGCTTTATAGTAGCGGTGACCGCCGTTACCTTCATAAAATTCACAATGTTGAGGATGACCCATATGGGTATATACGGATTGTATATGCCTGAACGATTCTCTGGCTCCGGCAATAGGAAAGATTGGATCATCGGTGCCGTTGACAGCCAGAAAAGGCCGCGGAGCAATCAATCCGGCGACGTCATACATTTCACCTAGTTCCAGCATTCCCGGTATGTAATTGCACATGCAGTGGTATCTCGATAAGATGGATTCCTCAAACGTATTTAAATAAGAGCCCGGTACACAAATGGAGATACGTTCATCCATCGCCGCAGCAAACAACGATACGGTTCCGCCTCCGGAGTTGCCTGTAATTGCAATTCGGGACGAATCTATTTCCTCCCGGGTAGCCGCATAATCAATCAACCGACCGATATCGTGCACACGCTCTCCAATGATCGTCCGACCAAACATGTAGGCAAGCTTCTGAAGCTCCGTGCAGGAATTGTTTTCACCCTTATCATATTCCTCAACCCGGGACATCTCCCAAAACCCGCGCACATCCATAGCGATCACCGCATAACCTTCACGAACGCCTTGCACGGCAATGTCGCGTTCTCCCGACAGGCTTTCCTCCTCCTCTTGCTCATCCTCAAAGTTACCGGCATAAACCTCCTTACCGCGGCGGCCGTGACCGTGCGGAGTCAGTACCAGAGGAAATGGAGCTTCCCCTTCCTTCGGCAGCAATAAATAGAAAGCAATTTCGATCCCCGGCTCGGTTGTGACATACAGCTTTTCGCGGGTATAGTCAGGAAACTCGCATACACCTTCCGACCGGGCGGACAAAGAAAGCCCGTCCGTTAAGGCGGTTATCCGCTCTACACCTGTCAATTCACGCAACCGCTTTCGGAAGCCGGTCTGCCACTCCTGCCAATTTCCTTCATGCAGTTGTTTGTCTGCCGCAAATGCCCGGTCCGCCCTATCAAGCATGTTATTCAAATATTGCTTCGTATTAAATTGAATCATCTTCCATCCTCCGCACTTAAACTAAATTTGTCACCTTAATCACATTATATTACCTTAATTTTACAGATTCGCATCTTTCTTACCCCTTCAAGCCCGTCGTGCTAATCCCTTCCACAATATATTTCTGAAATGCAAGGAATACTGCAAATACCGGGACCAATGACAAAATGGACATCGCGAACATGGCGCCCCAGTCCGTTTTTTGCTGCGGGTCGGCAAAAAACTTCAAAGCCAGCGATACCGGATAAAGACGCGGCCGATTTAAATAAATTAACGGGCCAAAGAAATCGTCCCATACCCAGTAAAACTTAAATATCGTTGCCGAAATGACAGCAGGCGTAACAAGAGGGACAATGATACGGTAAAAAATCGCATATCTCCCGCAGCCGTCGATTTTGGCGGATTCATCAAGCTCATTCGGGAGCCCCCGCACAAATTGCATGATCATAAATATTAAAAACGGCAGACCAAATAAGGAAGGGACAATGAGCGGAAGAAAGGTATTTACCCAGCCGATTTTTTGAAAAAAGATGTACTGCGGTATAATCAGCACTTGACCAGGCAGCATCATGGTGATGAGCATGCACACAAATAGAAATCTGGAGCCTGCAAACCGGATGCGGCCGAATCCGTAAGCTACCAGGGTGGAGGAAATGACGCAGCCGACCGTTGCGCAAACCGTAATAATCAACGAATTCAGGAAATAGGTTGAAAACTTGATGCCGCCGAAGCCTTGCCAGCCGGTTACATAATTTTCAAATTTAATAAAACTCGGGGTCAGCTGGTGCGCATGAGTAAATATTTCCGAGTTATCCTTCAACGAGCTGGATAAAAGCCACAGCAGCGGATAGAGCATTAAAAATGCAGTAATCCAAACAAACAGATGATAAACGACAGCCCGAATAGCAGCCGGACGGTTCAGCATTCCCATCGCTATTCTCCTTTCGATTCGTAATGCACCCAGCCTGCAGATGATTTAAATACGATCGCTGTGAAGAAAGCGATAATGAGCAGCAGTACCCAGGCCATAGCCGAACCAAAACCCATATCAAAGCTGGTAAATGATTTTTCGTATAAATAGAGCGCATAGAATAAGGTGGAGTCCATCGGCCCTCCGCCGGTCACAATCAGTCCTTCGGTAAACACCTTAAAGCCGCTAATGATCTGCATAATCAAATTGAAAAAGATAACAGGAGTAAGCAGCGGCAGCGTTATACGAAATAAACGCTGGAACCAGTTGGACCCGTCAATAATAGCGGCCTCATATAAGCCCGTTGGTATTTGTTTCAGTCCGGCAAGAAAAATCAACATCGATGAACCGAATTGCCAGACGCCAAGCAAGACCAGCGTCCATAAAGATGTTGACGGGTTCATCACCCACGATTGCTTCTCCCCGACCGCTCCAAACACGGCCAAAAACGAATTAAGCGCTCCCTCCAGGCCAAACAATTGCCGCCACATGATTGCTACTGCTACACTTCCGCCCATAATGGTCGGAAGATAATACAGCGACCGGTACAATCCCATCATTTTGAATTTGGCATTTAACAGTAATGCGATACTTAATGCAAAAGCTAGCTTCAGCGGTATTGCCGTAAATACATATATAAACGTGACCTTAATCGATTTCCAGAACCTGTCGTCATGAAGCATAGCTTTGTAGTTATCGATACCGATCCATACAGGCGGTGATAATACATCATATTTGGTGAACGATAGATACAATGAGGCGCAGAGCGGCAGCATTGTAAATCCTGCAAACCCGATCAGCCACGGCAAAACAAATAGATAGCCGGCTGTATGATCAGATCTCAGAACGTTCCCGATACGTTCTATTTTCATAAACTCCACTCACCTTTTCGTACCATTTCAAGACTACCGCACCCGTCTGCCCGTTTATTTTTTGTTTTTGGCTAAAATTTCATTGGCTTGCTTTCTGAATTTGGCAGCTGCATCCTTGGTTGACGATTTCTCAAAATAGATTTCGCCCGTTGCAATTTCAAGCAGCTTGGAAACCTCTCCGCTGTTGCCGGGTGCAGGGGGATCGATAGCTGCCGCGTATTTTTCAACGGTTTTTAAGTAGGCAGCCGTTTTCTTCTGTACCTCGTCAAAGCCCGGCGACATAGCATCCAGCACCTTCGGAATATAAGGAAACCCCAGTGTCGCATTTAACGCTTTATTCGCTTCGATATCATTCATCCAGAAGTCGATAAATTGGGCTGCTGCATCCACCTGCTTAGAGGATTTGGAAATAGACATAAACTGCGACGGTTTTAAATACATCCCTTTACCGTTGCCTGACCCGGGAACTAAAGCCATTTGCAGTTTTTTCTTGGACAAGGTTTCCCGTACTAATAAGTTGTTGCTCCATGATTGGTTATCCATCACCGTCTTTCCTTTGGCGAAAGGGGTGTCTTCCGCCGCTTTGGCCTCCAGCTCTTCAGCGATTGGTGAAAGCGCTTTAGCTTTTTGCAGCCTTAACACCATATCGTAGAAATCGGTGAACAGCTTATCGTCGTCATAACCAAGCGCAGTACCGTCTTTGTTAAAGAAGGAAGCACCGTTTTGACGCAAATAGATTTGGAACACATTACTGCCTAGATGCATATCACCGTAAATATTCAGCTTGTCTTTTAATTGCAGCACCGTTTGCTCATACTGCTGCCAGGTCCAATTATCCGTCGGCAGCGGCACGCCGGCCTTGGCGAATGCTTCCGGATCATATAAAGAGACAAATGCGTTATTTCCGATGTTGATACCGTACAGCTTGCCGTTCACCATTCCGCCCTCAAGATGCTTCTTGTCAACACCCTCCAGATTAATCTTGCCTTGCTTCACAAGATCGTCCAAACCAAACATCAGATCCTTATTAACATACTGAGCCAAATACGCGTAATCTTGTCTGACCACATCCGGCATACTGTTGCCTGCCGCTTGAACGCTTAGTTTCTCAAAATAGTTGGCAAACGGCGAGTACTCCGATTCGATTTTGATGTTCGGGTACTTTTTCTCAAATAATGCAATCACTTTATTGGTCACATCTACCGTTGCTTGGGCGCCTGCGAAATACCCCACGCGTAATGTGATCTTCTCTTCGTTTTTCTTCTCTTCCGGTTTGGCCGGTTGCCCCCCTGTTCCTCCCGCCCCGCCTGAACTCGCTGTATTGCCCGTACTTCCTGTACTTCCCGCACTGCCAGTGCCGCCGCCTGTTCCTCCGCATGCCGCCAGCAACAATGCGGATACAGCCAGCAATGCCATACCATGGACCCATCGCTTTTTCATTGTTGTTACACATCCTTTGCATTAAATTAGAAATTAAGTTCAACTTCATTCTAAAGCGTACCCCTTATAAAAATAATAAACATATCCGGTTTACTCTTGTCATATTCAGTGAATCCGGTTGAGTCCGGAAAGTTTGTATTCCTTTGGTGTAAGGCCGGTAAATTGTTTAAACACTTTACTGAAATATTGGGCATTTTCTCCAAAACCCGTTTTCGCCGCAACTTCATAGATAGCCGCTTCCCGGTCGCAGTTGATCCATTCCTTTGCTTTATCCACACGTATTTTCATTAAGTAATTGGAGAAATTTTCATTTGTTTCCTTCTTGAACAGCTTACCCAAATAATCCGCGTTCATAAAAAACACTTCCGTTGCCAGCCAGTGCAGATTAAGCCGCTCCTCATGCAGATGCAGCCGGACATATTGGATCATCCGGTTCACAAGCGTGCCGTATTGCGGGAAATCGATAACGATACGGAGCGCTTGATTATACATAGAAGGGATCCCTTCCACCGGGCCCTCTTCACTGATGACACAAATAAGCCCGTTTTTATAATATTTGATATACGTTTCCCGAATTAAAATGACAGTCGAACGGATTGCTATCAGGTCATCGTCCCGGATAAGCACAAGAAATGTATCACCAACCAAGGCGGTGGATAAAATCCCCTCTTTGCCGAGCAAATCTTCAGTAATATTAGTTAATGCGAAAATATCGGTATAGCTGAATTTTTGTTCAAACTGAAAAATAACCAGCCTGACGTTTCGCCCGCCAAGGTTTAACATTCGCTTGAACTGGTCCCAATCTTGCTGCGTATAGAAGCGGCTGAGCACACCGTCGCGCAGAAACTGCTCCTTCACCTTGGGAATCGCTTGCATATAAAACTTCTCTTTGCTGTGCCGCTCGTCCAATTCAGCCATAACCTTAAGCAATACACCGGTTATCTCCTCTTTATTGCACGGCTTTAACAAGTAATGGCGGACTCCGTACTCCATAGCCTTGTGGGCGAACTCAAATTCGCCATATCCCGACAATACAATAAACCTGAGTTCTGAGTGCCTCGTTTGCACGTCTTGAATGAGCTCCAACCCGTTGCGGCCCGGCATCTTAATATCGGTAATCACGATATCCGGCGATAATTCGGCAATCTGCTGCAGCGCGTCTTCCGCATTGGCAGCGGCACCCGTAAATTCAAGCCCAAGAGATGACCAATCTATCGAACGGGCAATACCGTCGCGAATAATCCGTTCGTCGTCAACCAGCAGCACTTTGTACATGTGTTACCCTCCCGTTCCGCATATAAGGTATTCGGATCTGCACGGTCGTCCCTTCGTTTGCAGTGCTGTCAATCACGATACCGTATTCATCTCCATATATAAATCGTATCCGCTCATGAATACTTCTAAGGCCAATCCCGTTTGATTGGGTTTGGCCTTCTTGATGATCCCGCGGGTTATGCAGATACAGCGGATCCATGCCCGGGCCGTTATCATTCACGAATATAACCAATTCTTTGGCCGATTCCTCCGCGCCAACACGGATGCGGCAAATGCCCGGCATATTCTCCAACCCGTATTGTATGGAATTTTCTACAATGGGCTGCAGAATCAGGTTGGGAATCTGTATATCCGCCAAATTCTCCGGGATTTCCATCCTGTAATCCAGCCGATCTTCGTAACGGATCGTTTGAATTTGAATGTACTTGTCCAAATTTGCTATTTCCTCGCCGATGGTCACATACTCCTTGTTGTTTACGGTGCTGCGAAGCAGGTCTCCTAATGCTTTCACCATAATTGAAATTTCCGTTTGCCCGTTCATCGTTGCCAGCCAATTTACAGATTCCAGTGTATTGTACAAAAAATGCGGGTTGATTTTTGCCTTAAGCGCCTGATATTCGGCTTCCTTCAGCATCATCTGTTTGATATAGTTTTCCTTAATTAAAGCGTCAAGACGACTGATCATAATATCAAAATCGCGGTTTAACCGTCCTACCTCGTCACGGCTGACTGAGACACCGGATTGATCCAGCTCGAATCGGCCTTTACCGACCTGAGCAATTTTTACGGTTAAATTTTCAATCGGCTTCGTAATGCTGCGGGCAAAGCGAAAACCGATGTAGATCATAACCAGCAAAATGACAATATAAAAAAATAGTAACGACACTTTCATAATGGAAATATTGTGAAATATAGAAGCATAAGGAATCATATTTATAAACAGCCAACCGGTATAGGAAGAGGTTAAATATGCAGCCAAATACTCATTACTGCCATCCGCAATAATCCGGTAACCATTCTCCTCGTCTACCGGAAGATCAGGGCCGACCTGAAACAGACTATCATTCGGATAAATAACCGTTTGATCCGCTACAATCGTTAGATGAGTTTCACTGTTAGAGATTTCCGCCGTAGTTGAACGGACAAGCTTATCGGCATCCACACGAATGATCAAGTAGCCCAAAGTTTCCATACTCACATTAGCCGATTCTTTCAATTCGCGCATGAGAAAGAACGTCTGGCTGTCCTTATCCGGCTTCCCCCAGAAGCTGGCGCCTTTCTTATTTACTGCCATTTCCTTGATTTGCCGTATTTTATTTTTGTCCAATACACCTGCGTCCTGACCGATACTGTATTGGTTATCGTAAAAGTCAATAATATCAACAGCGCCTACATAAGGTTGCAGCGGCGTACGGATGAGAAACTTTTCCTGAAGCTCCCGGGAGGCTCGGCTCGATTCATAGGAATCCGGATATTGCTTCATCATCTTTAGCGATTGCTGCAGTCCGGGGTTGGCCAATATCGAATAAGACAGCTCGTCCGCCTTACGCAGCTTCTCATCAATCGCCCGGGATTGCAGCTTTAATTTATCCGAAGTTTCAATATAAATTTGATTGTCGTAGATTTTAAACGATATATGAAGTGCCAGCCAACCTAATAATCCAATGACAACCGCTTCTGTAAACAAGATAAGAAACAACCGCTGCTTGATCTTCAGATTTCTCATTTAATTTTCTCCTCCCTGAGATGTATCTCCATTATAAGAATTCGTTTCAGTTAGATTAATGAACATATCCGTTCTGTTTTTACACAATTCAGTGATTAGAAGCCGATACCGTATCAAACATTAAAACAATCAGCCAAAAATAAAACGGACAGAGCCGGCAGAATCAAATCTGCTTGTCTATCCGTTACTTGGGAACCGTAATAAATGAACACCCGCTAACCTGAAAATTCAACCAGCGCAGCAAGCAGCGCTTTAATGTATCCGACGGAATAACACCAGGCCAGCGTATGCTCGGCCGAATCTCCCGCCAAATGCGGCATATGATCGGCATTCAGACAGCCGTCGTAGCCTACCTTCCTCAGTTCCAGCAGCAGCTTGAACATGTTCATATCTCCGTCGTCGAGCAGCGCTTCTTCAAACCCGGAAGCGGTTGCAAGACTACCCCTCACATTACGCAGATGGACGGAGAAGATACGTCCTTTTCGGCCAAAATGATTGATTTCGTCCAATACAAGAGCAGAACCGCCTGCTTCGCCCCGTGTGCCTGTACAATAAATAAATCCGACTCGTTTGCTTGGGAATGCGTCAATGATGCGGTGAAAACCGAGACTGCCAAACGGCATGCCGGGAAGCGGCGTATCCGAAGGGTGCATCGCCAGCTTGATGTTGTATTTGTCGGCCAGCGGAACAAGTCTGCCGTAAATGTCGCAGAACCGCCCCCACCACATCTCCTGCTGTTCGCGCGAAGGCAGTCCGTTCATCACCCCGGCCCAGTTTTCCCCGCGGTTGGTCATGCCGCCGCGGTGAACCGCAGTGTACATGATCTGGCTGTCAAAACGGTTATCCCCGGCGATGCGCTGCCGTACAATCGGTATGCCGGCTTCGGCAAATACCGTCAAAGCGGTTGCAGCGTGGTCGAGCTCTTTTTCGCTTCCTTCGGACGCCGTGATAAACTTTTCGCTAATATTGGGCAATGTCACACGGTTGATATCCATCCCCCACGACTGAATACGCCGCTTCAAGGCAAGCAGCCCGTCCAAATCGGGATATCCTTGCTCCGCAACGCCGGCAAACGCATTGCCGTTCCCAAAATCCACGCAGTCCACTCCAATCTGGCTGAGCAGTCTGAGATGGCTGTCTGTCACATCTGTCCTGTTTAAGGTTACCGATACTTTCATCACTGAGGCATACCTCCCTTTTACTTACATGTATTCGCCCCCAAGCGGCAAATCCCTCTTAAACGCAAAAATCCGGCACCCCCTGCAATGCAGGAAACACCGGATAGGATCATCGCAGATTACATATATTACTGCGCTGTAATTGCGGTAACTTGTTGATTCGTAATTTGCAGCTGAACGGAACGGCCGGCCGTCAGCAGCGAGGCATCATTAATCGCTACGCCCGCAGCGACGTTGTATACGGCCGTTTGTACTGCGCCGTTGATTGTTTGGTTAACGGAAACAGTTGCGATCTGTCCGCTGGCATTCAGCGTATAGCTGTTCAGTGTGCCGATAACCGTATAATTGACGACTTGTACATCGTCGACCGCCTTTGTCACTTCCACAAAAACAACCTTGCCGTTGTACAGGTTGGCACGGATTTCATCTCCCGCCTTAATTTCCGCGGCGGAGACCTTTGTCCCTTTCCGGTAAACAAATGCGTCCGCATCCACAGTCAGCTGCTGCGCGGTGCCATTTTGATTAATGGAAATCACGTTATTATTGTTGGAACCAACGGTGCCCGTCAGCGTATAACTTGTAGTGCTGCCGTTACCCGGGAGCTGGCTTCCGGTGCGGTCGAGCAATGCGGCTAGTTCGGCGCGTGTTACCGGTTGGCTTGGACGGAATGTGTTGTCTTCGTAGCCATCGACGAGTTTTTTGTCGATCGCTTCAGCCACATAACCTACCGAACCTGCGGGAATTTTGTTCGCATCTTTAAAAGTCAGCTTTGTGCCCATTTTGGCTTTCGCTTCATCCTGAAGTTTCAGCGCCTTCACCAGCAGCGTAGTTGCCCACAAGCGGTCCGCTTCCTTCTCCGGCTGTACGGAATCCTCGGTTTCGGTGAACAAATCGTTTTCCAGCGCAACGGCTACATAACCGACGGCCCATGGATATTTGGACTTCACTTTATCCGCATCTTTAAAATTCAGCTGCGAGTTCATCTCTGCCTGGGACTCCGCCTGATCACGCAAGCCCATCAAACGGACGGCCGCAGTAATCGCCTCGATGCGGGTGATCGTTTGGCGCGGCTTGAAGGAGCCGTCTTCATAACCTTCGAATACCCGCTTGGAAGCAAGACTGGCGATATAACGGATCGCCCATTCGACGTCTTTACCTTTGAGATCGTCAAACGTCAATTTGATTTCCAAGCTGGCCTTGCCGTTATTTGAATTGTTGTTGGTATTGTAGTAGTTATTGTTATTGAAATTCGTGTAGTTATTGCCTTTGATATTGTACTCTTTTTCGTTTTTCCCTTTACCTTTGTCGTCGTGATCTTTATCTTTTGCGAATGCCGCCGATGTTCCGCCGAATGCCATCGTTAATGCCAAACTGCTCACAATCGCTTTTTTCGTCCAAGTGTACTTTTTCATAGGGTATCTCTCCTCAATAGTCATGTTTCATTGTTAAAAGAACCCTCGCGAGGTTTTGCTCTGATACATAGTTTCGCCACCCCTGGAGTCTTTAAGGGGGTTCCTGAAAATTAGCTTAAAAGATTTAAAGATGTTAAACTTGCACTATAGTTTCATACACAGATTATGATAAAGGGAGAGTCTGATGGTACGATCTCGCCGTTATTCCGGAAAAAAGCGCATGATGGCCTTATCCGTGCTCGTTTTGGCAGCGATTGGAGCCGTTGCCGTATTTGCCTTTAATCCGTTTGCCGCAAAAAACAGCCAAGCTCCCGCAAGCAGCTCGCAAGAGCCGCAAGCGGCTAATACGAAGCCAGCCGCCGCAGCCGGTTCAAGCGCCGGGACAAGCAATCCCGCTCCTGCCACCCCCAAGCCGGAGCCGGAGCCGCCTACGGAAACTGTTGATGTCGCTGTGATCGGCAGCGAATTGGAAGGACTGTATCTGGCTAGGGCCGCGGCGGACGAAGGGCTGCGTGTCAAGGTGCTCGATCCGCGGGAAGCCTTTGGCGGACAAGTGCTGCAGGGGGAAATGCTGTTTTTGGATGAAGTTCGCGATGAAAAAGGCAATTCGTTATCTCAAGGACGGGTCAAAGAGCTGTTTGACGGCTTCCGCAACGGAAAAATCCGCAAGCAGCCCGAATTTGCCGCTTATTTTGACAAGCTGAAAAAAGATATCCCCGTCGAATCCGGGATCCGGCTCGATAATGTAAAACAAATCCCCGGCAGCTTTGGCCCACACGCCGTCGAATCGGTTGATTACCAAACTAAAGACGGTGTCAAAAAGCGGCTTGCCGCCTCTTATTGGCTGGACAACACGGATTTTGCGGCCCTGCTCGGCAAACTTCAGACAACCCGGCTGCCCGGCCTGGAAGCTTTTTACGGCCAGCAAAACATCGAATATATGAGTTCCGGGTACATGATGAAATTTAAAAATGTCGACTGGGAAAAATTCAGAAGCACTTTTAACAACATGAAACCCGAGGAACGCAGCGCCAAATACGAGTGGGGCGTTGTCGACAACAGCTTTGCGGTTGGCTTAAGCGGGGTTACGAAAAAATATAAACCTTCAAACGATCGCATCTTTTTGCGGGGATTAAACGCGGTAAACCAGCGGAACGGTGAAGTGCTCATCAATGCGCTGCTTGTTTACACCGTCGACCCTTCCGACGATAAATCGGTTGCCGACGCGCTGGAACTTGGCAAGAAGGAAATGCCTGCCGTGCTGCAGCATTTCCGCAACAATCTGCCCGGCTGGGAGCATGCGGAACTGAACGGTTTTCCGAACTACCTGTACATCCGCGAGTACAATCACTATGAAACGGACTATGTGCTTAAAGTGTCGGATATGCTCGGAGCCCGCATGTTTTGGGACGATGTCAGCATCGCCGGTTATCCGCTTGATCTTCAAGGCACCAGCGCCAACAAGTGGGGGATCGAGATGGGCCGCCCCGACAAATACGGTATGCCGCTGCGCAGCTTCATGCTGAAAAACTACGACAACGTGCTTGTCGCCGGCAAAAACGTCGGCGCCTCCGCCATCGCTTACGGCAGCGCGCGCATCCAGCCCAACACGAGCTTGGCTGCCGAAACGATCGGCATTATGCTCGGGCAGCTGCACGGCAAAAAGAAGCTGCGCGAAATCAAGGAAGCCGATATGCCGGCGCTGCACAGCTACCTGGAGAGCAAATACAAAATTAAGCTGACCGGAGCTACCGGCCACAGCAAGCTGACAGGCTGGACCGCCGATGAACTCGCCAAACTCGACAGCGGCGAGATCACGTATCCGTCGTACAGTAAGACGCGTAAGAAGTAAGGCGGCTGACAAAGTACTCGGCAGATGCACTGGTGGGATGCTTGACAAGGCTTGGCGAGGTCTTGAGTGGTGCGCACAAAAACGGCCCGGCAAAGTCCGTGCCACATCCTCATGTGGGAATCCGCATTGACGTAAAATGCACAAAAAAGGTACAGCCTCTCATTTTCTTGAGCGGTTGTACCTTTTTGGCATCAAAATCACTTTTCAGCCCTTGCAATGCGAACGGGCTCGATCACGGACGGCAACTGTATTTTGCCGTCATCTACTCTGTGAACACTTCTTTCAAATCGATCGCCAGATCGCCGAATATGCCCACCTGAATAAGCTCATCCTGCGCATACGCATCGCTCAGCTCATATTTGCCGCTTGGCTGCAGCCGGTATACGACAACGGACTTCTCTGCAGGGTAGACGATCCAGTATTCACGGATGCCGAACCGCTCGTACAGCGCTTGTTTGGTTTTGACATCGGTTTTCAGACTGGCGGGAGAGACGATTTCGACGACCAGATCCGGACTGCCTTTGCAGCCTTTGTCGTCGAGTTTGGTTTTGTCGCAAATCACGGTGATGTCCGGCTGGACAACCGTTTTGATCTCATCGTCGGACGTTTCGTCTCCTCTCGGCAGCCGCACGTCGAATGGAGCGGAGTATACTTCCATTTCACCCCAATATCGATTTATAATTATGATACCCCTTGCGCGGAGGCTGCCAAGCAGCCTTCTACCGCCGCACAAACCGCAGCGATACGGTAAGAGTAGAACCGTCAAACGAAACGGAGCGAACGCCAAGCGGCTTCGGGACCATCTCGGAAAGATTGACTTCAATGGGCTCCAGCTGAAACCAATCGTTTGGGATCGACGCTTGTTTAATGGTCGTCCGGGTATGGGTGGCCGTTAAGACCGGCTCGTCCCATGTAAGTGTAAAATATAATTTCCCTCCCACCTGCCATAAATTTTGATACATGCCGGTAATGTCCACGATCATCTCGCTGCCCTGCAAATAGGTGCGCGCCCCGGTAATCCGCAAACCGCCCGGCACATCCTGCCGCTGCGCAATCGCCTTCTTCACGAACTGATCTAAATCTTCCTCATTCAGTTCGATTCTCAGCTTGCGGGAGGAAATCATCTGTTTTACCTTGTCCGGCCATTCCACCCCGGAGTAGCTTAAGTCCAGATGTGTTTCCGGCTGCACGTACCACACCAACCCTGCAATCACAAAAGCAATGCAAAAAACAAGCGCCAAAACGCCCTTCAACAACCTGAACACACTCACTCCCCGCTCCCCTTGTTCTCCCGCCCAAAAAACTTACTTTTGCTTGTCCGGCTTATCCTTTAACCACCGCGGCGCGCCTTTGTTTTTACGCTCACGCTCTTTTTGCAGCCGCTCCTGTTTTTTCGACAACGGCGCAGGTTTGGCCGGTACCGCCGCAGCGCCGCCTTGACGGCCTCCGGACTTGCGGGACGGAGCCGCTTCGGCCGGTGCCTGCTGGGAGGCGGTTCGGCCGGTTGTCTGACGGGAATCGGCCCGTCCGTCCTTTGTTTTTTCGGCAGCAGCCGATACTTTTGCGGTCACGCCCGCGCGCTTTTTGGCGGCGCTGCTGCGCAAGCTTTCCGGTTCAACCAGCTTGCCGGCAAACATCGCTTTTCGTTCGATCGTAATGCCAAGCGTTTTTTCAAATTTATTGATAATAAACTCCTGCTTTGGCGTCACAATCGAAATAGCCGTACCTTTGCGGCCCATTCGCCCCGTCCGTCCGACCCGGTGCACGTAATGGTCCGCGTCAACGGGAGGATCCAAGTTGATAACGTGAGTCACCCCGGGAATATCCAGCCCGCGGGCGGCCACATCCGTCGCCAGCAGCAGTTGAAACTTCCCCTCGCGGAATGTGTTCATCGTTTTGGCTCGTTCCATCTTGCCCGCATTGGCATACAGCGCTTCGACCGATAATCCGATATAACGAAGTTTCTCCGCCGCTTCTCCGATATCGTCCGTTTCGTTAATAAACACAATGGCCGCAGGCGGATTGTACATCCTCACAAGACGGCGCAGCGTGTCCAGCTTATCCCGCTCTTCACACGTAAAATACAAATGCTCAAGCGTCTCCGAAGTTCGCTGCTGCGGATTGACCTGCACCCGCTGCGGATCCTTCATCCATTTATCCGCCATAGCGTTAACCGATTCCGGCATCGTGGCCGAAAAAAATACGATTTGCCGGTCCCGCTGGGCGCTTTTTAACACCGCTTCAACTTCGTTTATAGCGCCAAGATCGAATACCTGGTCCACTTCGTCCACAGCGATCGCACGCACAAAGTGCATCGTCAGCTTACGCACCTTGATAAGCTCAAGCACGCGGCCCGGTGTACCAACCACGATTTGCGGACGCAACTTCAGCTTGTCAATTTGGCGCTGCACGGATGCGCCGCCAATCAGCGCTTGTGCGGTAATGCCGCTGTCCTTGGTCAGCTTATCGAGCTCCAGCATGATCTGCATGCCAAGCTCCCTGGTCGGAACCAGCACGACGGCCTGCAGCTGTTTATCTTGAGGATTGATCCGGTGCAGCAGTGGCAGCAAATAAGCGAGCGTTTTTCCCGTGCCTGTCTGGGATTGAGCGATCACATCCCTGCCCTCAATGACGACAGGAATCGAATCGCGCTGGATCGGCGTCGGTTCGACGATCCCCATCGCATGCAGTTTTTTTATATAAAAAGGCTGAATGTGCAATTGTTCAAAGCTGTTGTTCATGAATAACCTCTTTCCCCATATAGCGTATTACCTGCATCATATCAAGCGCGGGGGCTTGCCGCAAGTAGCCTTATTTTCACCGTGATTTTTAGGATGTCTGCGAAGAATGTATGGATTACGTCCGCTCCAGCCCCCATATCAGAACGTCCAGTTTTCGCGCAAAATGCAACAAAGGCGGTGTATCGGGCAAAACAATGCCGTGAGAAGCCGCCATCGAGTTGATTGTGATCGACGCCTCCGCCGTTTGCAGCGGCCATTTGACATGGTGAATGTCGCAGCGGTAGACATCCCCCGCCTTGTCCGTACTGTAGAGACAATAACGTTCCGTCAGCCAATGCTCGTGCGAACCGGGAAGACTGTTCCGAACCTCCGAGACGGGACGGTAACTGGCGGCGAATAATGCCTCCTTCCCCCGCGGATCGCAGCGTCTGCTGTTGTAAACAATGCCGCCGTCAGGGTCATGCTCCACCTCAATATGTGCGTATAAATACGACAAATGAAACAAACGCCGGGCCATTTCAACGGCAAGCCGGTGCCGCGCGTCAAGGCTGAAAAAATAAACGCCGGGTTTTCCTTGATATGTCACATAAGTGCGTACATTTAATTCCGGAAAAGCCGAGGTAAACGGAATAGGAGGCAGCCCCCTCAGCCGGATATTTTTCATATGAAACGGAACGATTCCCAGCCAGCCGGTGCCATCCCATGTATCCAGCGTGAACTTTGCAGGAATGAGCGCACGCAGCGTGTCGCAAGGAATCGGCCAATGGACAAAAAGCAGATCAAGCCAGCTTTGATGCATGACATATGCCCGCGAAGGCAGAGGCCACGGCCGGTGGGCGGTATGCAGCAGCAGCGGGTGTGTCATCGGACGCTCCCCGCTTCCTGCGAAGCAGCGGATTTCAAGGCGACGGCTTCCACATTCGCCGTTTTTGGCACATTTGGCACATTCGCCGCATTTGGCGCACTTGCAGTATTTGGCACGCTTGCCGCATTTGACACACTTACCGCAATTGCTGTATTTGGCACGCTTGCCGCATTTGACGCACTTGCAGCACTTACCGCATCTGCAGCTTTTGATCCGCCGGCATCCTGCAGCTTGCCGGTGATCCAAGCAAATACCGCATCCAGCGCCCGTTCGTCCTCTTCTTTCGGAAACCGGTGAGGCAGGCCGCCATACAATTCCATCGCATATTCTTTCCCCGCTTTCTCCAGCGCATCCGCCAGCTTGCGGGCATGACCGGCGTTCACCTGCGCGTCGCTTGTCCCATGTACGATCAGAATGGGCACGTTGATTTCATCGGCCCAATAGACGGGCGACCGGCGCACGTATTGCTCCGTCTGCTTGCGGGGATGGCCGACCACCCGCTTCAGCATCCGGCGCATATCGACCCGTTCTTCATACGTATCAAACAGGTCGCTAACCCCGCCCCAAACAACGACCGGTCCGGCCTGATCGCATTCGCGTGCGGCGGCAAGCGCCATCAGCGCTCCGCGCGAAAAACCGATCAGCGGCACAGGGCCCGGCTTCACCTCCGGCAGCGATTGCACGGCGGTAATGGCGTGGCAGACGTCGGAGCGGTCGTCCCCGGCGAAATCCTCGCGTCCTTCCCCGCCTTCATTCCCCCGGTAAAACGGGGCAAAAACGACGAACCCCCGCCGCGCCATCGACATAATCCGCCGTTTCCGCACCATGCCGACCTTGCGTATGCCACCGCGGCAGTAGATGAGCGCCGGATACGGGGCCCCGGCTTTGGGGACAACCAAATACCCTTTAACCTTTAGCCCGTCGCTGATATAAGTAAGCATATACAGCAGCAAATCCGCGGAAGGATTTTTGAGCGGCGTTTTTTCCAAAATGGTGCCGTTTCGTTCTGTTGTCATCGTCCGTCGCCTCCTGCTAACCGCTTTGACACCCCGCCATCCGCGCGTTAGACTGGGGAGTAAGCAGCTTATTCCATTTATTATGATCCGAAAGGTAGTGCGGCTATGAATCCACAATTAGAGCAGCCTTTTGAGGCGCTTGTCGAAAAATTTGCAGAACTGCTAACAGGGGATGCCTCCCCCGAAATGGTCGAGAAAATTAAAATATGGGCGATATACAACCATATCCACAAAACAATGCCGGCCTTGGCCAGCCATTGGAATCAGAACCACCCGCAAGGCAAAGCGGAAATCCGCCAGCTCTTCGAAGAAGTGCGGGATTTGAACATCAAGCTGAAGGCGCGCAGCAAACAGGAGGATCCGCAGCAGCCGCAAACGTGACGCCCTGCCGACAAACCTTTACAATTTCGCCCAATTTATGTACGATCGAAGTAAAGCAAGCGGGGAATGTGTAAAGTGGGAGGGTGAAAGCGTTGCCCGGTAAAATAAACGGCAGCCCGAATGGCAGCCAAGAGGATTTTTCATACGAATCGATTTTCATTGTGGAAATGCTTGTCGCCAGCGTGGCCATGGGTTTTATAGCCAGCTCATTTTGGTATGTCATCATAACTTTTGTAGTATTCGCGATTTCCTGGGCCATCCCGTTTTTTAAACACGTTCTGATGATAGGCATTTCTGCGGCATACGCAATGCTGAATTATTACATGTTGAAGATGTTTGAAATGCCTATTCCCGACGGAGCACTTGTAGTGTATATGGCCGCTGTATTTATCGCATCAATAGCTCTCCACATCAACATTATAAAGAAGCTTGAAGAAGCAACTTGAAATCGGGCTGAAAGATTTCAGGATGAACTGGAATATTTCTACAACCTCTTACTCAAAATAAACCGGTATGTAAAATGGTTATTTGGAAAAGAGGTGACACGATGAAAGTTGCTGTAGAAAACAGCTTAAGCCATCTGAAACAGGCACTGCAAAACAGCGGCTGCGAGATCGTTTCCTTCGATAGCGCGGCAAGCGCGGACTGCTGCGTCGTATCGGGGCAAAATAGCAACATCATGGGCATCGCCGACACTTCAACGAAAGCGTCCATTATCAATGCGGACGGCTTGACCGACGATGAAGTTGTTGCTCAAGTGAAGCAAAGAGCAAATCAAGTCCATTAGTCCTTACCCTCATGAGTAAGCCGGGAGTATGGCTGCAAAGCCGCTGACGTTTGCTAACAGCGCTTATGCAGACCATACTCCGAACTATCCAGCCGTGTTATCGTACTTCCGCCCGCCCTTTGTCGGCCGCTTTCCCTTATTGTCCTCCCAATAACCGCCGTAAGCACCATACATGAAATCCGTTTGCCGCGAGATGACCTTTCAATAAGTATACCAGTCCACCGAAAGCCGCGTAAACCATAGTTCCCTCATTGTACTGTCCCCGTTACCACGTATCTGCCGATTAGCAAAAAAACGATCGTCCACACTTTTCCCCGCAAAGAAAACCAATGAAACCTCTGTACAACAAATAAAGATAGAGATCTCGGAGCAATGTGTGTATAATAAAAACCGTTGACTATCGGACCCGGCTTTTCTGAAAGTGAAAAGTTATTTATTCGTGCAATACCCAACTGCAATGCGAGCGGACCCCAGTTTTTCGGAATAAACAATTTTTCAAAAGCGAAAAGGAGTGGAGTTTTTTTGCTGTACCCAAAATTGAAAAATGCGTGGTTTTCTAACGTTCGTCGGGATATGTTATCCGGGCTTACGGTCGCTTTTGCGTTGATTCCGGAAGCGATCGCCTTCTCCATTCTGGCCGGAGTGGACCCGATGGTTGGCTTGTACGCTTCGTTTTGCATCGCTGTCACCATCTCCATTGTCGGTGGCCGCCCGGGCATGATTTCCGCAGCTACCGGAGCAATGGCTTCGCTGATGGGACCGATTATCGCCAAATACGGGATCGAATATTTATTTGCGGCAACGATTTTAACCGGAATCATTCAATATGTCATGGGCATGCTCAAATTCGGCAAATTCATTACGTTTATCCCGCATTCGGTCGTGACCGGTTTCGTGAATGCGCTCGCCATCATCATTTTTATGGCCCAGCTCCCCAATTTTCAAGGAGCGAACTGGCAGATGTATGCCATGGTTGCAGGTACACTTGCCGTCATATATTTGTTCCCGCTGCTAACTAAGGCGGTGCCGTCCGCGCTGGTAGCGATCATTGTGATGACGATCATCTCCGTAACCTTGCATCTGGACCTGCGTACAGTCGGCGATATGGGGAAAATTACGCAAGAGCTGCCGTTTTTCCACATACCGGATATCCAGCTATCGCTCCAAGCGGTTTGGAGCATATTGCCGTTTTCGCTGGCGCTGGCTGTCGTTGGCATTACGGAATCGCTGATGACCGCAACGATCGTCGATGAGATGACGGAGACAAAAAGCGATAAAAACAAAGAAGTCAAAGGCCAAGGCATCGCCAACATCGTAACCGGATTTTTTGGCGGCATGGCGGGCTGCGCGATGATCGGCCAAACGGTGATCAATGTCAAATCGGGGGGCAGGACGCGGCTATCGACGTTTGTGGCCGGCGTATTTCTGTTATTTCTCATCTTGGTGCTGGGCAATGTCGTCAAGCAAATACCGATGGCCGCACTCACCGGCGTGATGTTTATGGTTTCCCTTGGCACGTTTGATTGGAATTCGCTGAAAACTTTAGCCAAAATCCCTCGCGGCGATGCGCTGGTTATGGTTGTTACCGTAGCGATCGTAGTGGCGACGTCCGACCTGGCGATCGGAGTCGTATCCGGCGTAGTCTTAAGCGCGCTGATCTTCGGCTGGAAGTCCGCGAAAATTAAAGCACATGCCACTGCCTCCTCAAACGGGGCGAAGGTGTACCACATTTCCGGCCAGCTCTTTTTTGGCACAATGACGCATTTTATCGATCTTTTCGATTATAGAAACGATCCGCAGAAGGTCGTCATCAACTTCACCGCTTCCCACGTCTGGGACCATTCGGCGATCACCGCCATCTCCAAGACAAAGCTGAAATATGAGCAGCTCGGTAAAAACGTCAGCATCACTGGCTTAAACGAAGAAAGCCGAAAACTCGTCGAACAGGTCGGCCTTGCCGTATCTTCGGGACATTAACAACCGGGTGCAGCCGTCTTTTGAGTTTGTGTAACAGGAGAAGTGGGAGTATTACGAAAAAACCGTCAGGGATCCCTGACGGTTTTGATTATGTTTGATGTTTACACGCCATCCGTTTCGCAAGCCTGCACATTGACACGAATTACACAACCGGTAGTTTAGCCTCATTATTCCTTGTTGCCGGAACCCGAATCGTCCTCCGGAGTCTTTAAAGATTCCCGTCTGGCTGAAGCGCCGAGATCCAACAATTTCTCCTTCGTTGGAGCGGCTTCATTCACTGAGTAAATTCGCTGTATCGCCTCATTGTCTTTGCCTGAAGTCGATACGGCAATGACTTGGCGTTCATCCACGAACGAACGGATCTGCTGAACAAGGTGAGCAAGCAAATCGTCGGCTTTGTGCATGCTGAGTATATAACGCGGGCTCGACATATTTCCGGCTCCCGAGCCTACAAGCGTGCTTGAAACAAGCTTGGTCGCGTATAGCCAAGGGCTGAACGAACTGCGGACAATCGTATTTTCGCTTCTCGTCGAATCGGTGATCGCCATTCCGACGGAAAACTTGGATTCCGTATACGTTCCTTCTCCTTGGAATTGAATAAGGTAACTCGTAAAATGCATTTCCGACCAATATAAATGGGCCAAAATAATTGCCGAAGTTCCAAACAACCATAAATTAAGCGGATAAAAAACCTCTTTAAAAAATATGCCTAAGGAATACTCAGCAGCATTCGCGCTGTAAAAGAAAAGCAGAAGTGACGCACAGACAACTGCAATATGCCCCCCGACAGAAATCCATAATCTCATATTTTGGAGGAGTTTCGGATACGGTATCGGCTCATAAACCGGCTGTGTTTCCTGAATGGTATCTCCTCGGAAGCTGCCTTTGTCCATGCTGCCTTCCATGTTTAATTTCGGCGCCAGCTCTCGGTATACCCGGTTCGGGTACTCCATATACCGCAGGTTCGCCATCTCCATATCCAGAGACCGGAAAAAATCTTGCGGGTGAACGTTTTCCTGCCAATGCTCCCTGAATTCGGACACCTCCGTGAGCGGGTCGTACATTTCAGCTCGTCGTTTAGAGATGAGAATGGCGCAGACCAGAACGGCAATCTGAAGCAGAAACAATATAATTAGCGGCAGCGTCGGCTGTATCGGAGCTTCCGGAATCGTGACATCCCTGCGTATCAGCATTTCCCCAATCGTCGGTAATACCAGTGAGAAAATCGATACCAGGTATACATTGCGGCGCTTGCCGAAAATAAGCTGGTGGTTATTGATTTTCTGAAACGTCGGAGCGTTAAACAGCCAGATCCCCAGACACACGAGCAGCAAGACGACGCCGAGCCATTGTCCAAGCGCAGTTTGCGTAATGGATGTCAATCCGAGGAAACCCGACACAAGCGATAATATGTATACGCCAAGCCACAATAAAGCAAGTCCGGTGTTTTCAGTGACGATATGAAGAAAATTTCGCATAGAGTAAGGCAGAAATAAAAGTTTTGGGAAAACGCTGTACAGCATCCGGTCGAGCAGCGTTATCGGTTCGAGAAACGTAATGTTCTTGCGCCCGGCCATCATCTGATCCAATTCGCTGGCTTTGTACACCACATTCCGCTCAAGCGAATGCTTTTCGCTTTTAGTCTGATTTTTGCACAAGCTTACAGGAACATCCCTTCCGATATAAAATCGGAACACCTTCATCAATCCTCTAACGATGTGTGAGACACCAAGCGATAAAAATAATAAGCTTAAAATTAAATGCACCCAACTCGACAGAGCCGCATGATCGATGATTTGCTTTTTCATCAGCAAGACCGATATGACGCTAGTTACCGAAATAAATGTTCCGCTAATTAAGTAAAGCATCCCTTCACGTTTGAATGGGTTCTCAATGTCGGGAGTGTTGGATCCGAATTGAAAAGACATCTCGCTCCTCCTTTATCAATAAATTACCATATAATAAAGTATTATGCAGCATAAGAGCGAAATCGACAACCATCCGTTGTTTATTTGGCTTCGGAGCTTTACATTTAATCCGCCGCCCTGCTATTTCTTATTAAGCAGCTTATAGGCGATGCCGTCGAACAATCGCGGAAACAGCTGGTACAGCTTGACGCCAAAGCTTGCGGTGAACGGAATGTTCACCTCGGGAATGCCCCGTTCGATCGCTTCGATAGTCCGATCCGCCACCTGCTGCGGCTTCAGCATAAACCAGGCGACGTTTTTCACGTAATTTCCCGAAGGATCGGCCCGGTCAAAAAAAGGTGTGTCGATCGGTCCCGGATTTACCGCAGAGATAGATACGCCGGTGCCGACAAGCTCCTGGCGTAAGCAATTGGTCATGCCAAGCACGGCATGTTTGGTGGCCGAATAACCGGATGATTTGGCCGAACCGATCTTGCCCGCCATGGAGCCGATATTGACAATGTGGCCGCTTCCGGCCGCAATCATCCCCGGAAGCACGGCTTTCGTGCAGCGGACAACCCCCATGTAGTTGACGTCCATCATGCTTTCGAATTCAGTTAGCGGAGCGTCAACGAACCTCTCGAACACGCCATAACCCGCGTTATTGATCAATATATCAATACGTCCGTGCTTTTCCGTCACCTTCCGCATCGTCTCTTCAACCTGCTGCGCATCGGTCACGTCCAGCACATGCGTTTCATGCGGTTCGACGATCTTCGCCGTTACGTCCCGCAGCTTTTCCTCCGAGCGGGCCATCAGTATCGGCAACGCCCCCTTCTGTGCCAGAACTTGCGCCATCAGCGCGCCGATGCCGCTTGAAGCCCCCGTTACAACAGCGATCTTCCCTGCGATATTCATCTCAACCGACCTTTCTTTCCATTTTTCCGCCAACCAAAAAAGCGGACAGCCGCAAGGCTCTGGGCCCGTTCAGCTCTCCACTTTAGAATGAAACCATTCTGGTCAAACTATCCATTGCACAAAGGTCTTAAGTGACCAGCACTTGAATGTCCAGCTCTCCGATGCCATCCATAATCAAAGGAATGGTCAGCGCTTTTTTTGGAACAAACCCGGCAGCATTCGCCGAATGCATGATCTTTGGCGGGGTAATATCGACTCGCACGCCCTGATTGAACAACATCGTACTGGCATTGCCGCTAATCATGTTGCCAAGCTCGGAAATCGCGCTGCGGCTCATCTCATCCATCTCTGTAACGATAAAACCGCCCATCATTGCAGATACCATACGAAGCGCCACCTCTTCGTGGATGCCAAAGACGATATCTCCCTGCATCTGGCCGGTCATGCCAATCTGAATCCATATATATTTTTCAACTAGTTTCACGTCTTTAATGCCAAGCTTACCTGTGGATGGACGCACATTTGCCACTTGTTCAATCACGATACGTGCAGATTCCAAAAAAGGATTGATATACTCCGCCTTCATAAACTTATCGGTCCCCTTTTTCGATAATATCAGAATTTGTAAGTTTCAGCGAAACCGAACCATCTGATATTGCAAGAAAAACTTCATTTAAGACACAAACGCAGCCTCGTCGTAAAGCTTCGATCGGTAGTTTTTCTTACAAAATGCGAGCTTTTTTCACATTTCTTGTCCGTTGGGGATAATTATACCTAATTTTACCTCGCAAGTATACCATTTTTATGAAAATGATTGTGAAAAACTTGCAAATTACATGCGCAGCGAAATCATATTTCCCGAGCTGTATCTCCGCAAGCCGGTATAGAAAAACCACGTGGCGAGCAGCGCTAACGCGGCCGCCATCCCCAGCGCTCCAAACAGAAAAGGCAGCTCCACCCGCTTGATTAAGCCAATCGGAAGATAGCTGATAAAACCCGCAGGGATGACCGTAAACAGCATTAATTTGCCCAGACCTTTAAAAATATTGGTCGGATATGTCGCAAAAGCGAGAACGGCATTTAACATTTGCTGGCCGATTCCCTCCGCATTGCCCATATAAAAAGCGAGCGAATGCACAATCACCATAAAAAATATGTAGATTGTCATCGTAATCGCCAGCGCCAGCGCAAATTTGAGCAAACCCGCCGCCGTCAGCTGTCCGAACATGACAAACAAAATGACAGCGAACAAAAAATCCCCGATCGCGCTCACCGACATCCGGCTGACCAGAATGGAAAGCAGCACCGGCTTGGGCTGTGCCATGTAGATGTCAAGTTGTCCGCCCGCCACCAGCGACGAGAGCCGGAAAGCGTTGCCGAACAACGATGCGGCAAGTCCGAAGCCCCCGGCGCTGATTGCCCACATCATCATCACGTCGCGGAAATCCCAGCCGTTCACAACCGGGAAGCGATGGAAATATACGCCCCAGAACAATACCCATACGGTATTGTTAAGAATCATCATACCTGCCGTCAGCAGGAAGCTGATCCGGAATTCCATCGCGCCGGCCAAATTCAGCTTCCAGCAAGTAAGCACAAATCTTATCGTATTAACCGCCGTTAACATTGAGTTTGCCCACCCCTTTCCTATAGACGGCCGCCACCCCCAAGGAGAGGACAGCGATCCAAATCAGCTGAACGCCGATCATTTGCGCCATGCCGCCAAGGTCGAAATGCACCGCCGTTTTTGCCGGAAAATAAAGCACCGTCTGAAACGGCAGCCACGAGCATATATGCTGCAGCGTTTCCGGCATCAGCTCCAGCGGCATCAGCATTCCGCCGATCGTAAACAGCAGCTTGTTGTACACGAATTCGATGCCTCTTGTTTCTTCAACCCAGAATGCGCATAAAGCGATCAGCATGCCAAGCATGAATTGAACGGTCATCGCAAACAAAGATACGACCGCAAAGCCGGCCCATCCTCCTCCGAAATGAGGCAAGCCAAATGCCAGGAAGCCGATCAGGAAACCTACGGCCACATTGACAATCAGTCTGACGGCCATCTCCCCCATAAAGGTCACATATTGCATGGCGATGTAATTGACCGGACGGATCAGCTTGTAGCCGATATCCCCGCTTTTCACCTCATCTTCGATCCGTAAAGGAAGGCTTGGCGTCGCCATCGTCAGCGCTTCGGCAAAAATAATGTACCAAATTAACTCCGGATAACTGTAACCGGCAATCCTCTCGGTCCCCTCCCCTTGAAACGTCACCCGCCAAAGCTGGAGGAAGATGTACATGATCAGCACCAGAAAGATGGTCCGCACCAAAAAATCGTATACATACGCCAAATGGTTCCGCAAGGAAATTCGTCCGATCGCCGCATATTTCAGCGTTCCCGTGAGCAGCCTCATAACACGCCCACCCCGGCTTTCCGCGCGTAGATATGAGTGATGATTTCCTCCATGGACGGATCTTCTATGGTCACATCTTGGATGCGGCATGCGGCGACGATACGCGCAAGCACGGCTTCCATCGAGACACGCCGCGTATCAACGGCAAGCCGCATCGTCTGGCCCGTATGCTCCACCGTTTCAACTCCCGGCATCGAGAGCGGTTCGCTGTCCTCCAGAAGCTGCAGGCGGATCGACTTATGCGTCAGCAGCTCGCGTTTCATCGTAGCGACATCCTGGTCCAATATGAGCTGGCCGTGATTGATCACGATCGCCCGCTTGCACAACTGCTCAATGTCACCGGAATCGTGTGATGTCAGAAACACCGTTGTCCCTTCCTCACGGTTCATCTCCAAAATCAGCTGGCGGATTTTATGCTTAACTACCACGTCCAGACCAATCGTCGGTTCATCCAGAAAGACGATATTTGGCCTGTGCAGCAGCGCCGCCGCCAATTCGCAGCGCATCCGTTCTCCGAGGGACAACTTGCGTACCGGGATATTCATATACGGACCTATTTCGAACCGTTCGACCAAATCTTCTTGTCTTTTTGCAAAATCCATCCGGTTCAGCTCGTAAATACGGCTCATCAGCTCAAACGAGTCGGCCGCAGGCAGATGATACCACAGCTGCGATTTTTGCCCGAACACCGAGCCGATATGAAACGCCAGCCGTTTCCGGTCCGCCCAAGGCTTGCAGCCAAGCACCTCGGCGCTGCCGGAGGAAGGGTGGAGAATCCCCGTCAGCATCTTGATTGTTGTTGATTTGCCTGCCCCGTTGGGACCCAGGAAAGCCAACGTCTCCCCTTGCTCCACGGAAAAATCCAGCGGGTGCACCGCGGTTTTCACCATCGTCTCCGGCTTGAAAAGCGATTTTAAGCTGCTTGTGAACCCCGCCGATTTCTTTTTGACAACAAAACATTTCGTTAAACCCTGCACCCGTATGGCCGACATATGCCGTCCCCCTCCCGCTTCAACTTATTAAAGCAACAAAGACCCCGTGCAGTTTCGCCATAACGGCGGAACTTGCGCGAGGTCTTTTAATTCCTACGGTGTAACGCGGCTATTGCCCGGCGTCGGCTTCGCTTGGTCCGTCTAGATCGACGGTTCCCTAGAAACCCTTCCACTAATTGTTATATATTACCACGGAGGACAAATGGCTGACAACAGTAAAATATGTCTTTATCCCTTGATTTAAGATTTGCTTAAGAATTAACAGAACGATTTGTTAAGAATCGGCGTCTATAATGATGTTATGAGCCGGTAAGGAAAGGAGAAGATGCGATTGCGTCCGCAAACGATACTTCTGGTTGACGACGAAAAAGACATTATCGATCTGCTGGAAATTTATTTGAAAAATGAAGGTTATCGGCTGCTTCGCGCGGGCAACGGATTCGAGGCGCTTGAGGTGCTGCGAAAAGAGGAAATCGACCTCATTATCCTTGATATTATGATGCCGAAAATGGACGGAATGGAAGCTTGCATCAAAATCCGCGAGCAGAAAAACATGCCGATTATTATGCTGTCGGCCAAAAGCCAAGACATGGATAAAATTCTCGGGCTCAGCACCGGTGCCGACGATTACGTGACGAAACCGTTTAATCCGCTGGAGCTTGTAGCCCGCATCAAATCTCAGCTGCGCCGTTATACGCGGCTTAATGTTCCGCGGGAAAACAAAGAAGAAGAGATCGAAGTCGACGACCTGTTCATCAATACCTCCACCCGCGAAGTGAAGGTCGACGGCCGGGATGTCAAGCTGACTCCCCGCGAATTCGCGATATTGGAGCTGCTGGCCCGGCACCGCGGAAAGGTGTGGAGCATCGAGAAAATTTACGAAACCGTGTGGGGAGAAGCCTTTTTTGAGTCGGACAACACGGTGATGGTACATATCCGCAAAATCCGGGAAAAAATCGAGGAACAGCCGCGCAAGCCCAAATTTATAAAAACCGTGTGGGGGGTTGGCTACAAAGTTGATTAATCATAAAAAGCAGCTGCCTGAAGATTATTTCGCGGAACCGGCTCCGAAGTCCCGTTTTCCGTTTCATGTGTTTCCTTTTTCTCTGCTGAGACGTTTGTTTAATCTGTTTCCGTTTTCTTTGCTGAAACGCTTCTATCGGATGTTCCGCAACAATGTGGAGATGAGCATCCGGCTTCAGCTGGTCATCACTTTCGCCTTTTGCCTTGTCTCTTCACTTATCATCTACGCCATATCTTCCAACATTTTTGGCGAAATGAACCGTTCGCCGGTCATTGATTACACGATGGGCATCAACCGCATCGATGACGAGGCCAGAACGTTGGTGCGCTGGATGGATGAGGATATCGCGGAGCTTCGCAACGAATACGGCGAACCCGACGACGAGGATTCCACTGAAGCGGAAATGACCGGAAAAGCCGCACCGGCGACCCCATTGGTCCCGTTGGCGCCTGCCGTTCCGGCGGTACCGGAGAATGCCGCGGCAGCTCCAGGATCCGGAGGACAGTCCGCTCCCGCAGGTGCGGCGAATTCCGCCGCAGCTCCAGGGCAGGCCGGTGCCGCTAGCGTGAATTCCGCACCGACGGCGGCAACGACCGGGCAGACCGCTCCCGTTGGCGCAGTGAATTCCGCCGCTACACCCGGCACGTCCGCCGCAGCGGGATCGGCGACCGCCGCGGCAGTCTCCCCTGTCCTCCCGCCCGCCCCTTGGCCTGGCGGCAGCACGGCGGTGTCGAAGAAAGCCGCGGCAAACCGCCAGCAGGACGAGCAATGGAGGAAAAAGCGCATTGAAGAACATATACGCCACCTGGTCCGCGACAATAACTATAAGGTGCTGCTCACCGATTTGGAAGGAAGAGTCATCTATCGCACCGACAACGCTGCGGAAACAACGGTCGACGTGCATAAGATCATCAAAAAAGCGATGGACGACCGGGTCAACCGCTCGGATACACGCAAAGAGTTTGCCAGCTTTTATCCCGTCAATTACGACGGCCGCAAATCGTACCTGATCGTATCGGGCATCCCCGATCCGCACATTACTTACCGCAGGGAGGACAGCCCGCTCTCCTGGCTGACCGCGATTGCCGGATTTATTCTGCTGTTCTACTACTTGTCGCGCCGCAAAATGCGCTATATCGAAGACCTCGCTTCCGGGATGCGGATCATCTCGACCGGCAATCTGGAATACCGCATGATCGAACGGTCCAAAGACGAGCTTGGCCGGCTTGCCGCCGATATGAATTTCATGGTTTCCGCACTGCAGCGCAAAATTGAGGAAGAACGGCGCGCTGAACGCGTGAAAAACGAGCTGATTACTAACGTGTCTCACGATTTGCGCACACCGCTTACGCTGATCATGGGTTATTTAAGGCTGCTCCACGACAAAAAATATGAAAACGACGAACAAGCAGCCAGCTTCTTGTCTGTCGCCTATCAAAAATCGGAAAAGCTGAAGGTGCTGATCGACGATCTATTCCACTACACCAAGCTGGCCAACCATGACATTCCGATGAACAAAGACAACGTCTGCCTGAATGAAATGCTCGAGCAGCTGCTTGAGGAATACGTCACGCTGGCGGATGAAGAGCAACTTCAGATTGTCCGCCAACTGCCCCATGACAAAATGGTCGTGCACATCGACACGGACCAGGTAATTCGTGTCTTCGACAACCTGCTTGCCAATGCGGTGAAATACAGCTTAAAACCCGGAGTCATCACCGTTCAAATGGTGAAAGAAGCCCGGTACGTCGTCGTGCGGATCAGCAATCAATGCGAAGGGCTCTCCCAGGAGGAACTCGATCGGCTGTTCGAACGCACTTACCGTGTGGACAGCTCCCGCTCTTCGGAAAGCGGCGGTTCCGGATTAGGGCTGGCTATCGCCAAAAGCATCGTTGAAGCCCATCACGGCCACATCTGGGCGGAAACGGACGGAAACCGCATCCACTTCTATGTAAGATTAAGCTTGGCTTGATGGATCGCAATCCCGCGGACAGTGGAGGCGCTGGACAAGTGAACGCGGCATGTACCAATCCTACTTCCGGTCGCTGATCGTCCCTGAATTCCCTGGCGTCCCCCACGTTCCTTTCTTGCCACAACCGCACCTATGCATTACAGTAAAGAAGGTAATTACCTTACTGTCAAACTTAAGGCCGGTCCAAGAAAGGAACATTTTCCGATGACATACGGATTTTTGCTTGATCTCGACGGGACGTTATACAACGGGCATCACCCGATTCCTCATGCCGCCGGTTTTATCGAATGGCTGCAGCATAAAGAGTACCCTTATCTGCTCGTCACGAACAATTCGTCGCGCACGCCGCACGAAGTGACCCGGCATCTGCTGGGCCTTGGCATCCGGGTGCCTGAATCGGCCGTATTCACTTCTTCGCAGGCAGCCGCCTTGCACTTGGGAGCAGCCGATTCCAGCGGCAAACGGCGCGTATATGCCATCGGTGAAGCCGGACTGATGACGGCACTGGCCGAAGCGGGCTTCGAGCTGACGGAAACCGATCCCGATTACGTAGTGCAAGGCATCGACCGCGAGTTTACGTATACCAAACTGGCGGCGGCCGTCAAACATATTCGCGCCGGCGCGCCGCATATTTTGACAAATCCGGACCTGCTGCTGCCGTGGAACGGCGAACTGACTCCGGGAGCCGGTTCGATCGCCGCTTCGATACAAGCGTCTTCGCAAGCCGAGCCGGTTGTGATCGGCAAACCTTCGCCGGTTATTATGAACTTGGCGATTGCCCGGCTTGGACTGCCGGCGGAGCGCATTTGGGCCGTCGGCGACAACATGCTCACCGACATCCGCGGCGGCGCCGCAGCCGGCTGCCGGACCGCGCTGGTGCTGACGGGACTGGCCACCAAAGAAAACGCGGCGGCGCAAATTGCCGCTGCCGGTGTCCAGCCCGACGTCATCTGCGACGATTTGGCCGCTTTCAGAGAGTTGTTGGAGCAGTTGCCTGCAAACAACGTTTAATGCAGCTTACACCTTAAGAAAACTTCCAGCGAAGTCTTTCCATGATGAGCGCCAGAATTGCAGCTGAAGTTTGGTCTTGCACATCCTAATAAAACATGCAAAAAAACCGGGGATCGCTGAGTGCAGCGTTCTCCGGTTTTTGCATTTGGCATGATCCATGTCATGTGGTATCAACGACAGGCAATGTAAAATAAAATTGGCTGCCTTGTCCCGGCAAGCTCTGAACCCCAATCTCGCCGCCGTGCCCTTCGACAATTTCTTTGGCAATCGCCAGTCCCAAACCGCTGCCCTGCGATTCGGCCTCCTTATAATTCCGGCGAAAAATATGCGGCAGACGCTCCGGGCCGATACCCGGACCGTCGTCGCCAATTCTGACAGCAACCGAACGGATTCCGAGCGATGCGTGCAGCGTAATGGTTCCGCCCGCAGGGGTATAGGCGCATGCATTTTGCACCAAATTCAAAATTACCCTTTTCATTAAATGCGGATCGATCTGCACGTCCGCATCCGCGCCGTTGGAAGAAATCGCGACCTTGCAGCGTCTGCCGGCATATTCAATATCTGCGGCAACCTCTTGAAACAGATCTTCGATCCAATCCTGAAACATCACCAATTCCAAAACATACGGTATTTGCGCACCTTGGGAACGGCTCAGCTCAAACAGATCATCGATAAACCGGTTGACATCAAGCACTTTACCGTACACTTTGTTGAGCAGCCGTTCCTGCTGCCCCGGTTCCGCGGCCAGTTTATATTTCAGCGCGAGAATGCCGCCTTGCACAAAATTGAGCGGATTGCGCACATCGTGAGAAATATTTTGCAGCAGCATTGTCCGCGCAGCTTCCACAATGACCAGCTCGCCATTGGTCCGCCTTAAGTTTTCCGTCTGCTCGGCCACCGTTTTATTTAATGCCTCGTTCCAATCGGTTAACGCATTCATGAGCTGCTGCTTGGCTTCATCTTGAGTCTTGCGCATCTTGGAAATTTGCTCGTACAAAAGCACGGCCATGGTCAAAAATTCGGCGGCAGACCCAAACTGCATGCCAAAGTGAGTAAATACATTGTCGGGCACAAGCCCAAACGACAGCAGATTGCTGGGGCCGCCAATGATAAATAAAGGCAAAATGGAGCCGGACACGTACCAGGCCAGCCGGTTTCCTTTTACCGCGCAAGCAATAATTACGGACGGAACGATAAGAATGCCCGCGGATTTAAACCAAGATAAATAATAGGGAATTCCGCCTGAATACACCATAAGCGCGCACAACACGCTGATAGGACACAAGACGAGCATCAACCTGCACACCCTGCCGGCCAAAGGCGCGTATTTGTCCGGCTCCAGCATTTTTCGAATCGCCATAAAACCAAACCAAAGGCTCAGCAGAAAAAAGAAATCGTATGCGCTCGACGGACCGTTAAACCAATAGATGCCCCGCGAGTCTGCCATCAACAGGTCCGGTCCCATAAACTGCCGGGCCAGTCCATTCCATATAAACTGCGAAGCGGAATAACTGGCGATATAAAATATGTAGTAAAGATACGCCGAATTGCGGATGGATCTGTATAGGGTATACATATAAACGATGATAATGACAATCATCCCGTAATATAACCCATACAACAAAAACTCCAGATGGATGGCGTCATACGTAGCGGAGGGCTCCGTCAAGCTCAGGGGCACGATCATCGAACCGGAAGTTTCCAGTCGCATATAAATCGTCGTAAGTTGTCCTGAAGGCAAATTAAGCGCAAACGCAGGATAATTCCGATTCAAAGGTTCGACTGAGACAGGGGCAAACAGCTCCGCTTTATCCAGCAGCGGGTTTTGCAAACCGATTTCCCAGTTGGGCTTGGAGGAGCCGTTGCGGATTTGCATCTTCACCCAGTAGACCGGCGAGCCAAAACCAAAGGAAGATTGACCTGTCGCCGGGCGAAACCGTTCCTGCAAAACTTGCGACTGCACATCATCCAGCGACCATTGCCGATCGGGGTCTGCCAATATACTCATATGTGTGTTCATCGAATACATCAGCTTACTATCCGAGGTGACAAGCTCCGGGATCTCACCTTCGCTTCTCGCGTTTGCCGAAGCAACGCCATAAATTAAGCTTAGCACACAGAAACTGACGAATAGGAAGCGGATGATGCGCATGACCTCAGTTTCCTCTCCAAGTTCCAATCTAGCCGACATGAAGGATCGAAAATACACACATGACGGAAATGCTGATGACCGCCACAGCCGGAACGCACCACTTCAAATAAGCGTGTAGTTCTTCCTAACGCCGGTTATTCGTATTCAAGTTACTCTGCGTCGTAATAAGTGAATTGCCAATCGTTTTCTTTGGATTTCCAGCAGGTCGGGTTATCGATCTTATCAAGTTTTGTTCCGCTTGGAAACTTGATCGTAATCTCCTTGCTTTCTCCAGGGGCCAAATGAACTTGAATATTTTCGCAATAAGCTTCGGTAGACACCTCTTCGCCGGCGTCATTGGACATCGAAAGCGTCATATCTACACGGTCGACGGTTTCGATATGCTTATCGCCGGTGTTTTCAATGATTCCCGTCGCTACCAGGATTTCGTCTTCATCGTAAGACAACCCGGTAACGGTAAAATCCATGGAAGCATCGGCAAACGCTACGGCCGACGTCCCCAACATCGCGGCGCATAACGCCGCACTGAGCAACAGCTTTTTCACAACATGTTTCATTACAAGACCTCCGATTGGTATTTGCTCGTCCAGAGCATGGTTGCAAGCTTAGCAAGCTCAGGTTAAATTGAGGTAAATTGCAAAATTTTTGTTGTTTTAAAAACCAACAAAGGCTGCGCTTGTGATAGCGCAGCCTTCATGCAAATCTCTTATTCAGTTTAACGGCGAGCCAATCTCCTTCAGCCTGCCGTTTTTGGCGTCCTCAGCCAGCCGCTCCAGCCACTTCAGCTCGGTTAACGAATGTTCGTAAAAACCGTACATCATATGGAGCACGCTGCGCGGCACCGTCGGGATATGCTCTTCGTACAATTCCTTGGCCATGTCGGTGCGTTCCCGCAATGCGACGATTTTGGCCTTCAGCAGCTCATATATTTTAGCTTGATCGCCGTTGTGGGCAAACACCAATGCCGCTGAAAGCGGATGAAATACGCTGGTTGCCTGCTTAAACTGCTCCAGCAGCAGCTTTTGAAATAACGCCTTGCCATCCTCCGTTATCCGATATATGGTCCGATCGGGCCGATTGCCCTCTCGGATCGTCTCGACCACTTCGATGCACCCGTCTTTTTTGAGCCGATCGATGGCGTAATACAACGATCCATCCTGCATCTTGATGTAATGGTGCATGCCGCGGTCCTTCATCATTTGCCGAATTTCGTATGGATGCCGGTTCGCTTCCATCATAAGGCCCAAAATGACCAGTTTGATCGACATCGCCCGCTCACCTCGCCGCTTTATGCTTTTTGCTTTGCGCCTGCGGGGATTTCCATCTTGGCTTTCCCCATCAGCAGTACAAAGACGAGCCCAATGACCGCCATGAAAACCGAGCATTGAAATACGTAAGCGATCGACTCGGCCATTGCGGAAATCAGCTTGTCCAATACGTCATGCGGAATATGCGCTCTGACCTGCGGCTGCAGCAATACGCGCGGATCGCTGATTTGCTGCTGCGCTCCAGCCGCGCTGCCCAGCTTGCTCAATATGCCGTTTTCCATCGCTTTGATCTGGATGCTGCCGAAAATCGTCACGCCTACCGCAGAGCCGATCGTTCTGAAAAAGGCGACAAGACCCGACACGATGCCCCGCTGATGGAATGGAATGCCATGCAGCGCCGAGATCGACACGATAGGAAACGAGGTGCCGATGCCCAGTCCCAGCAAAACCATATAGACGGTCACCAGCCCCCGCGGCGTTCCGGTGCTGATCGTCGACAGCAGCGCTGTCGCCACAATCAGCAAACCTGCCGAAAACAACATGATGTTCCGGTAAGTCAGCTTGCCGATAAAACGGCCGCCAAACATGCTGCTGAGCACCGAACCCAACATCATCGGCGTCAGCACCAGACCGGCGTTGGTCGCCGAACCCTCAAACACGCCTTGCACGAACAACGGAATATATGTCGCTGCAGACAACATGACGGCGCCGTAAAAAAATCCGACGCCCATGCTGGCGGTAAACAGCTTGTTTTTAAACAAAGCAAGCGGGATGACCGGTGAAGCCGCATATTTCTCGATCACCAGAAACAGCACGAACAGCACGGCAAAAGCCGCAAACAAACCGATGATTTGCCACGAACCCCAAGGATACTCCTTACCCCCAAGCTCAAGAGCCAGCATTAAGCTGAGCACAGCGGCGCCAAAAACGATCGTGCCCGCCCAGTCGATCTTTTCTTTCTTCGGCTGGCCGCTGCCGTGATAAAAAATCGAGATAATAATAAACGAAACGACACCTAAAGGCAGATTGATGTAAAAAATCCACTGCCAAGCCACATAATCGGTAAAATAAGCGCCGATCAACGGTCCTAACACGCTGGATAAGCCAAACACGGCCCCGAAGAAACCTTGCATCTTGCCGCGTTTTTCCGGAGGGAAAATGTCGAACACAATGGCAAACGTAATCGGCATTAACGCGCCGCCGCCGATCCCCTGCACGACCCGGTAGATGATGAGCTGAAGCATCGATTGCGAGGTGCCGCAAAGTGCCGAGCCGACCATAAACACGACCAGGCCAAGCAGAAAAAACAGCTTCCTTCCATACATATCCGACAGCTTGCCAAAGATCGGGATGGAAATGACGTTGGCGATCAAATAAGCCGAGAACACCCAAACGAATTTATCCAAACCTCCCAGCTGGCCGACAATCGTCGGCATCGCCGTAGATACGATGGTTTGATCCAAAGCGGACAGCAGCAGCGCGAGCATCAGCCCGGCCACAGTCCACTTCACATTTGATTTGCGCTGATCCATAATCAACCTCCCAAGTTGGTTTAAACAAAATATATCATATACATAAATTATTATATTCAAATTTGAGTATATGACAAGTGCCCGGATGACATTGTTTTCACACATATTTTCATAAACATTGCTGTGGAGCCGAAACTTATTCTATAATGAAAATACATTGTTTTATTTTCAACCTATTTTATCGATTTTATTTGACAAGGGGTGACAGGCATGAACATGAACCAGCTCGAAACACTGCTCACCATCTCCAAAACGATGAGTTTTCGCAAGGCCGGAGAATTGCTGAACCTGACTCAGCCTGCTGTCTCCGCCCAAATCAAAAGCTTGGAGGACGAGTTCAAGACAACTTTGATCGACCGCAACCAGCCGGTGACATTAACCGATAGCGGCAAACTGTTTCTTGAGCATGCCGAGAAAATATTGCATATTGTCGAAGACTTGAAGCAGCGGCTGACCGATCTTCAGCAAACGCCGCAAGGACATATTCATCTGGGCACCACCACATCGATTGCTATGCAAATATTGCCGCGGGTGCTGTCTTATTTCCAAGACCAGTTTCCGCTGATTAAAACGACGATCCATTCCATGACGACATCGCAAATTATGAGCAGTGTGGAAAACGGTGCGGTGGACATCGGAATCACGTATTTGTTCGAAAAAAACCAAGCGCTGGAGTCGTCGGTCTTGTATTACGATACTTTCGAGCTTGTCGTATCCCCCCAGCATCCTCTCAGCGTATATTCGCACATTCCCTTTGAGAAGCTAAACGATATTCCTTTCATCATGCTGTCGCCGGAAACGGCTGGCCGCAGGTTTGTCGATCAGATTTTTCAAAAACTGAAGGTGCACCCGCAGGTCATTATGGAGCTGTCGAGCAGCGAGGAAGTCAAACGGATGGTCGAGCTGGATTTGGGCGCGGCGATCATATCCAAGATGTCCATCTCCAAGGAACTCCGGCTTGGCACTTTGAAAATGCTGAAGGTCAATGAGCTGGAAATCAGCCACCCCGTCGGTGTCGTTTACAAATCGGGAAGATATTTAAGTTCGGCGCTCCACCAGTTTTTGCGAGATCTCAAGGGAATGGATGAACACCAATTTTTCGGTTCGGAGTGATGAGACCATGATAAAATTCGATCTGCATACCCACCACTACAGATGCGGCCACGCCCAAGACGATATCCGCGACTATATTGAATCCGCTATCAAGCAAAACTTAAGCTGCATCGGCATTTCCGATCATTCGCCTTATTTCGGCAGCAAGGTGGACCAAGAGCAGCCAGGCATTGCCATGGCGATCAGCGAGTTTCCCCGCTACATAGAGGAAGTGCTGCGGCTTAAGGAAGAATATAAGGGCAAGATCGACGTGCTGCTTGGCGTCGAATCCGACTTTTTCCCCGAGCACGCGGAGACGTACCGTAAAGTGTATGAGCAATATCCGTTTGACTATATCATCGGTTCGGTTCATTTTGTGGGCGGCGTCAGCATTTTCAACAAAAATCGTTGGAAAGGCTTGTCCGAGGCGGAGCAGGTGCAGCACAAGGAGATGTATTACGATTTAATCGCTCAATCTGCGAGAAGCGGCATGTTCCAATTCCTCGGCCATATCGACGCGATGAAGGGGTTTTATCCTGCTTTTAGCGACATCCAAACTGACAAACTCGATCAAACGCTCAAGATTATCGGCGAATGCCAATTGGCGATTGAAATCAATACCTCGGGCAAAACAAAAGATTGCGGCGGCTGGTATCCATCCGATG
Source organism: Paenibacillus thalictri (assembly GCF_004307995.1). Lineage (GTDB taxonomy): Bacteria > Bacillota > Bacilli > Paenibacillales > NBRC-103111 > Paenibacillus_AF > Paenibacillus_AF thalictri. The sequence goes on from NZ_SIRE01000002.1 coordinate 464,656, forward strand.
CCATTTTGGAAAGAGCGCTTCATTACGGGGTCGAGGTCACTTTTGGTTCCGACGCGCACATTCCAAGCAGAGTGGCCGACGAATTCGAGCAGGTTGCCGCGCGGCTCAAGGACATCGGTTTCGATCATTGGGTTTATTTCAAAAACAAACAACCGCAGCGAGTTGAGCTGTAATTATATATTCCAGCGTGGCCGGTCGATTAGATCGGCTTTTTTTCTTGACAACGATTGAAATTAGTGTATAATAAATAAGATATTTCTTTATGCCTATTCCTCAGAAAGTTCCTCAAATGAATAAAGGTCGACCCATCTTATCAAATTCCAACCATCCATCCTGCAAATGTGCATCATTTGCAGCTATTCCGTGGCGAAGACACGGACGAATTTGTTTTATGGTACTACTGATTCATTCTGGCGCAGTCTAGGAGCTGCAAGGACAATTGAGAGGCAGGGCTTTTGTCGTTTTGGTATACAAACACATGGTTTACTTGTTATTCAATCAGGGATTTTCTCACCTCTTCACCTACTATACATCCAGGTAATACACTTCAGCGCGCAACGCGCTTCACTTATAGGGGATTGAACAGCATAAAGAAGTATTTGTCTCAATAAAAGACAGCCGGCGGAAAAGCGGCTGTCTTTTTCCATTTGCGGATTACGGGCCGGAAAACAAAAAAAAGAGACCCGCCAAACGGTGGCGAGTCTTTCAAATAAATATATTAAAAAGGGGGTCTTGGTTATTATTATAGCCGCCTTACATTGTAAAACGGTAACAGTAATATTTCAATTGTGTAACAAAAATGAAAGCGCTTAACCTACTCTTTCAGCAACCTCTATCCGATTCCGCCCATTTTGTTTGGCTTTATACAATGCCTCGTCGGCGGCATCTAGCAATTCCTCTTGAGGCCATTCGGGAAATGCGGAAATACCGCCCGATATCGTTATGTTAACGTAATCTCCCCGCACATGAAACGCTTTTTGGCTCATACTCCTGCGGATTCGTTCCGCCGCCTGCGCAGCCTGCAGCGAGGAACACCCCGGCAGCAGCACTACGAACTCATCGCCTCCGTAACGTGCCGCCGTGTCTTCCGCCCGCAGCTGCTCGCGGATCCGTTCGGCCACCTCCCGTATTACGAGATCGCCGGTCATATGTCCGTACGAATCGTTGATGTGTTTGAACCGGTCGATATCGATAAACAATACCGACATCGCTTTGCCGCGGCCGGCTGCCAGCCGGACCGTCCGTTCGAGTGCCTGCAGAAAAAAACGCTTATTATACAGTTCCGTTAAATGATCCTTATACGCCTCGTCGCTGAGCGAACGCTGAATCTGCCGGTCACGCTGCATGCCTTGCACAAACATCACAACTAGCGTGCAAACAACGTAACTGAGCGCCATCGCCGCCATCAGCCCTCCCCCGCCTTCGCTTTCGTACGGCCATGAGCTTAACGCTGGAATAAAGCATGCAAAGTGCAGCAGCAAGCCATATAGATATGGGCTCCGGCACGAAGACCGGTCCCGCAAATAAACGGCAATACGGACAAATAAAAGCAGCGCCATCAAAAAGACGATAAGCGTATCGCCATGTTTTAAACCGTGAACAGTTATATGCTGCCCCAGCAGGATTATCGTCCCCGCCCCAAAAACCGCAACCCCCGATTGTCCCATCAGGATTAATATGACAGCCGGCACCAATGGCAGGGCTGCCATCACCTGGTTGGGGATAACCCACGCTGCCGCCCATCCCGCAAGCACCGCAACGGCAACTAGCAAGCCTTGACGCAATCTGGGACTGCTTGGGGCAAATTTATGGTCAAAAAGCCGCCGGCTCCCATAAGATATGGAGAACAGCAAGCCCATTGCGGCAAAAGCAATTCTCATCAGCTGACTCCATTCCATAGCCGGCACCGCCTTTTCATCGAAGGTAACTGCTATATCCTATGTACACGGCTGTACAGCTGCCACAATGGAGGCCACTGAAAAAGCAAACGCTGGCCGCTTCTCCAGCATGATTTCGCTCACGCCGCTACGTTTTCAGCGGCCCCGCCACAATGCAATACTTTTTTTCATTGCAGCATGAAAAAATGTAACGTATAATAAAACTCAAATAATAATATTTCTAAATAAGCGGATTACGATGGCTCAATTCCTTGATTCCGCTCCTTGAGGGGGGAAACCAAATGTATGATTATCATCACTTAAAACATGTCAAAGAGCAAAACACGAGCAAAAAAACACTTTGGATCTCATTGGGACTTACATTCTTTTTTACCATTGTAGAAATCATCGGCGGCATCATGTCGAATTCGCTGGCGCTGCTGTCCGATTCGGCCCATATGATCTCCGACGTCATCGCTTTAGGTTTAAGTATGCTTGCCATTTATTTGGCCACAAGACCTCCGGATGCAAGGTATACGTTTGGGTATTTAAGATTTGAGATCATCGCTTCGTTTCTAAACGGTCTCGCGCTTTGTCTCATCTCGGTGGGCATATTTATCGAAGGTATCCGCCGGTTCATCACACCGGAACAGATCGAGTTTAAACTTATGCTGGTTATCGCCAGTATCGGCTTCATTGTTAACCTGGTGCTTACCCTGGTGCTCAGCCATAGCGCCCATGAAGAAGAGAACCTTGGCGTAAAAAGCGCCTTGTGGCACTTTATCGGCGACCTGCTCAGCTCGCTGGGCGTCATCATCTCCGCGGTGCTGATCTATTTCACCGGCTTGTATTGGTTTGATCCGCTCATCAGTATCGTTATCGGCATCATCATCTTTATCGGCGGCGCCAAAATCATCAAAGAATCGTATTTGATTCTGATGGAGTCCGTGCCGGACCGCTTCGATCTGGACGAAATCCGCCATGCGATCGCTGAAGTGGAAGGTGTCGAGGACGTTCACGAGATGCATCTGTGGGCGGTTTCCACCGGCCATTACTCGCTTACGGCGCATGTGTTTACCGACGACAAAATCCAGCCCTTCTGCATCATCCTGGGGATTAACGAGACGCTGCAAAACAACTTCGGTATTACGCACTCCACCATTCAGATGGAAAATGCAAATATTATGCCGCACGGCGAATACGGCAAGGAATTTTTAAAAAACCGCGAACATCACGATTGAGCTTATAAAAAACAAAATAACGCCCCTTGCGTGCTTTGATGAGCAGATTCCGCTCGCAAAGACGCCATGGGGCGTTTTTGGCTTTATATATGTATTTTTCTCGGAAAACGGGACTTTGGATGCGTTGTAAAATAAAATCGCGGCAGTTGGGGGATTATACCATAATGGATAGTCCAAGGAGAAGGAGGTCATCATTTTGCCGATCTTGCATTCGCTATTCCGGAAACCCAAAAAACAAAACGAACCGGTCATCAAAGTGCCCAATCAAATTTTGGAGCAGTACAAAACCGAGAAAATTTCCGGTCAACTGGAAGATACGGCTAACTTTATCCTTCTTCTGCTTGGCCAAAGCGACGATTTTTCAATGCGGCCCTTTCATGTATTCGGCAAATACCCCGCCGCCATGTTTTATTATTCGAATTTGATCGATCAGGCTTTGATTAATACAGATATCCTGAAACCGTTTATGCAGATTCCTTTTCATCTGGCGGATCAAAATATCAGCATCGACCAGTTGAAGTCTATTTTATTTAACGACGCCGTTTATCACAGCGAGGGAAAATTGGACAGCCGGCTTACCGAATTGATTGGGGCGCTGCTCCGCGGCGAAACGGTTGTTGTCGTGGACGGATTGGACGAGGCCTTCCTGATCGGTACCCGCAATGTCGAGAAACGCGCCATCGACCAACCGGCCACCGAGCAGGTCATTCGGGGTCCGCGCGAAGGGTTCATCGAGCCGCTTGGAACCAATCTCGCATTGCTGCGTTATCGCCTGCAAACTCCCGACTTTCGCATTAAAACAAAAAGTATCGGCCGAATCACAAAATCGAAGGTAGCCATCTGTTATATCGAGGGCATCGTGAATCCCGAGCTCGTGGCTGAAGTGGAGCATAGGCTTTCTACGATCGATATTGACGGCGTGCTGGATGCCGGCTATTTGGAGCAATTTATCGAAGACGATCATTTTACCCCGTTCCCGCAAGTTCAAAATACGGAGCGGCCCGACAAGGCCGTTGCGAATCTGCTGGAAGGCAGGGTTGTCATTTTTGTTGACGGTTCCCCTTTTGCTCTGATCGTGCCGACGGTGTTCAGCCAATTTTATCAAACTGCCGAGGATTACTCGGAACGGTTTTTACTGGTGAGCGCCATACGGTTAACACGTCTTATCGCACTCATCTTTTCCCTGGTGTTTCCCTCCCTTTATGTCGCCGTTATCTCGTTTAATCCCGAGCTGATTCCTACGGAATTCGCTGTTGCCGTCGCCGGCGGAAGGGCCGGCGTACCGTTTCCGTCGGTAGTTGAAGTTCTTGTGATCGAAATCTCGATGGAAGTTTTGCGCGAGGCCACGATCCGCTTACCCCAACAGGTCGGCGGCGCCTTATCCATCGTCGGCGTGCTCGTTATCGGACAGGCCGCGGTCGCTGCCGGTTTTGCCAGTCCGATTACCGTAGTTGTTATTGCGCTTACGACCATCGGGTCTTTTGCGACTCCCGCCTACAATGCGGCGTTGGCTTTACGGCTATTGCGGTTTCCGCTCATTATTTTTGCCGGCATCTTCGGACTTTACGGCGTAATGATCGGACTCATTCTGATCGCCAATCACCTGCTTAAACTAAAATCGTTCGGCGTGCCTTACATGAGTCCGTTAGTACCTAGCGATTATAGCGGAATGAAGGATACGTTAATCCGAAGTCCACTATGGTGGATGAAGAAACGGCCGACGCTGCTTTATACGGGAAATGAGGAACGAATGGCCGGCGATACGATAGACCGGCTAATGCAAACGCCTCGCGACGTGCTCGACCCTATGCAAATCGGAAATGAAAGGAGGAATGCAAGCGATGAAATATCCGCGCCAAATCACAGTGACTCAGGCAGCCGCGATTCTCATTAGCACGATCATCGGAGTCGGCGTGCTGCCTCTCCCTCTTTTTGCCGTTCGGGCAGCAGGCTCGGGAGCGCCTCTGATTACCTTGATCAGTTGTTTTGTCGCTTTCATCGGGCTTTGGCTGATTGCTCTGCTTGGCATGCGTTTCCCGAACCAGACGATCATTCAATACAGCGAAACAATTATCGGCAAATGGCCGGCTCGGCTCGGCAGCGCATTCATCATCTGTTTTTTTGCCATTTTGACCTCACTGACCGCACGGGAATTTGGCGAAGTTGTGGTCGCTTCCGTTCTCCGAAGAACGCCTTTGGAGATTACTGTCATTGTTATGCTCCTCCTGGCATGTTTCTCCGCACGCAACAATATTATCGAGTTTGCCTACCTTCATTATTTTTATTTGCCGCTGCTGCTGGGCCCGGGGCTGCTAATCGTTGTACTTTCGTTAAAAAATGCCGATATGACCAACCTCCAGCCGATTTGGGGAGAATCGCCGCAAACCATGCTGTCGGGTATTTTCACCGTGTCCGCTTTGTTCCAGGGCTCCTTTATTTTCACTATGGTCATTCCAGCCATGCGCCAGCCAACTAAAGCGATGAAAGCAAGCTTTTGGGGCCTGCTGATTTCAGGCGGCTTGTATATTCTGATCACGCTGGCGGCGGTCAGCGTATTCGGTTCCGAGGAGACGAGGAAGCTGTTATGGCCCACCTTGGAGCTCGCTAAAACGACGTCACTGCCCGGAAATATTTTAGAACGTCTGGATGCGGCTTTTCTTGCGGTATGGGTCATTGCCGTATTTACGACGCTGTTTTCCAGTTATTATATAACCATTCATTCCATGAGCTCGCTTTTTCATCTGCGCAATCACAAAATGTTTTCGCTGTTTTTGCTCCCGATTGTCTTTATTCTGGCCATGCTCCCACAGAACGTATTGCAAATGTACGACATTATTGAAAAAGTCGGCCGCATCGGGTTATGGATTACCATTGCCTATCCCGGCGTTTTGCTGGTAATGGCTCTGATTCGAAAGAAAAGTGGAGGCTGCCATGAAAAGCAAACTGCTGACGGCACCAATTAAACCGCTGCTTATCATACTTCTCACCGTACCGTATTTGACAGGCTGCTGGGATAGTCTTGAGCTGGATAAGCGGGCTGTCATATTGGGCATCTCCGTGGATAAAGCAACCGATAAAACAACTAGCAAAGAGAGCGAAACTTCGCATCTCAGAGGAAAATTTCCAGCCCCCGAGAAAGAATTGATCCGGGTAACCGCGCAAATCGCGCTGCCCGGTCAAATTCCGCTGGGTCCGGGAGAAGGCGGCGGTTCAACTGTACGCGGCCAAACCGTATGGCCGATCGAAGTTGTCGGACATACGATCGACGATGCGCTGATGAATTTGCAGCAGCAAATTTCTTCCCGCTTATTTTTCGGCCATTTGCGTGTCATTGTGGTGTCTGAAGCGATCGCCCGCTCAGGTTTGCAGGATCTGAACGATTATTTGCGCAGAAATCCGGAAATACGCCGGACGACCTGGATGCTGATTTCCAAAGGGGATGCCGCCAACTTCATGATAGCAACACCTAGATTGGGCAGGCTGCCGACGTTGTATTTGCTGAATACGATCGATCAGGCTACCAAGATGGGGAAATTCCCAAACGACTTTCTCGGCATTTTTTGGAGCAACGCTTCGAAAATGGGGCAGGAAGGGTACTTGCCTTACATCGAATTGGAGAAGAAAGAAAACGTCGGTATCTCCGGCATCGCCTATTTTAAAGCCGATAAGATGGTTGGTGTGTCCAAACCGCTGGAAATTGCCGCATATATGGGAATCAAAGGAATGAATCCCGCCGGATACCGGAGTTTTGTCAAAGTGGACGGGTTGTCCGGTACTTTCAATCTTTACGCCACCCGCCGCCAATCGAGAATCCGTGTGAGCCAGGAAAACGGACGCCCGACAATTGATATACAATCGTTTATTGAAGTGAATTTGGAAGAGAAACTGAACGAAAGCGTGCTTGTCAGTTCGCCCGATGTCTTAAGAAAAATCGAACAAGCGGACGAGAAAGATGCTAAAAAATTTTACAGCGATGTGATCCGACAAACACAGCAATATGGAACCGATGTTTTCGGATTCGGCGAGTATGTGCGCGCAAAGCAGCCTAAATATTGGAGAGAGCATGTGCAGACGAAAGAAAAATGGCAGGAAATGTATAAGGATTTATCCGTCCATGTCGACGTAACGATCAAAATTCGCCGTATTGGCATGAAAGCACAATAAAAATGGCGGGAGGCTCAACCAACATGCCGATCACATACTCCAGCGATCTGTATTATACGATTGCCCTGTTGCTAGTCACAGGCGGCCTGATCTTCATGATCGATGTAAAATCGTATCAAACCGATGGCAATAAGAAAGAGGAGAAAGCATCTCGTTTCCTTGCCTGGTTTAATATTGTACTCGCCGTGTCTCTGTCGCTTGCAAGCTTGGTTTTTACTTTGTAGGAGAGCCGACTGCCCCATTAACAATAACCGCAGTGTAAAAAAATTTCATATAGAATATGACAAATCAAGCCGGTATTCGGAAAGTCCGAATCCGGCTTGATTCATGGAATTTGATCCTTGTGGAATCTGTCCATTTTGGGGAGGCATTGTGCTATTTTCTTTCGTACCAGTAACCTGTGATGCCCTTTTCCAAACGCAGCAGCGCCTCCAGGTAATAATAGTCGCCCCAGATCATGTAATCGTCCGGCGCATTGTTGCCCCTTACATGGTAAGAGCCATGCATAAGCAATCCTTCAGCCTCAGATTGGCCGATCGTTGCATACTTGTTAACCAAACCTCTCATCGAGCGGTTTAAGCCGTCTTCCAGTGCAGCACGGTCGGCATCTTCCGCAGGCAGAAGCGAGAGCAATTCAAGCAGGCCGGCGGCGGCAATGGCCGAAGCCGAGCTGTCGCGGTACGTATTTTCATCTACCGGCACGTCGAAATCCCAATACACTACATCATCTTCCGGCAGACGTTCCAGGAAGAAGCGCGCAAGCCGTTTGGACGTCTCGAGATAAAGCGGATTGCGGGTGTACCGGTAGGAAAGCGCAAAACCGTAGATGCCCCAAGCTTGTCCCCGCGTCCAGGTCGAGCCGTCGCGGAAGCCTTGATGTGTGCCGCCATGCAGCGAATCCCCCGTCTCGGGATCGAAATAAAAGGTGTGATACGACGAATCGTCGCCGCGGACAAGAAACCGCCGGCTTTTGTCGGCATGAGTCACCGCTGCGTCGCGGTATTTGGCGTCCCCCGTCTGCTCGTAAGCCCAATACAGCAGCGGCAGGTTCATCATGCAGTCGATAATGATACGGCCGCCGTTCACCGGATCCCCTTCCGGTCCCCAAGCTTGAATCAGCTGGGCATTGGGGCGCCAGCGCTTCATCAGCGCATCGGCCGCATCCAAAGTAAGCTTGCGCGCCGCTTCGTCTTTTTCGATGATCCATTGCGCTTTGGAAGAAAGCGAATAAAGGAATCCGATGTCGTGATGATCAAGCTGCTCATGTTTTGCCAGCCGCTGACGGAAGCTCTCGACCGTACGCTCGGCCGCTTCCTTAAACTGCGAATCCCCGGTATATTCATAACAAAGCCACAGGATACCGGACCAGAAGCCGTCCGTCCATTCGGTATTCGGGTTAAGCTCATATTTGCCGCCACCGCTGACATGCGGCATCAAATCGCCAAATCGGCCGATATTCTCGCGGGTGATCCGAACCGCATCTTCAATCGCTTGCTTCCACATACAATAACACTCCTTATAGTTTGGGGTATGAGTTTTTTCAAAGCACATTATAGAGTCGGTACATTAGCGCCGCTTGATTCCCGCTGAATCAGCTTCATCGGGATATGAATCTCCTGCCCGCCCGTATCCATCGATGCGTCCGGCATATGGAACGGCTTCTCTTCGAGCCGCTCCAGCATCTTCCCGATAGCAATGTCCGCCTGCAAATCGTAAGCAATGTCCAGCGTCGTCAACGCCGGATAACAAGCGGTGGAAAGCGGGTCGTTGTTGATGCCCGAGATTTTCACCTGATCCGGCACGCGCAAACCACGCTTTAATGCCGCCGACATGACCGATAACGCGGCATAATCGTCGAACACTAGAATGCCGATCGGCTGAGTTTCGTGCAGGCTGCTGCGGATCACTTCATCTACGATGCGGTCGGCCGCACAATCCGTGATGTCCAGCAGCATAACCGGAAGATCGCCGCCGTACTGTTCTACGCCTTTCTTGAAGCCGGCCAACCGCTGCCCGTTGACCTCCAGCGCTTTGCTGCGCCCGACGTAAACAAGCGATTGGCAGCCTTGCTGGACCAGATGCCTTACAGCCTCCAAGCTGCCTCCCGCAAAATCGAGATTCACCGCGGCAAGCGCGATGTCCGCAGGCCAACCCCAGCCATTAAACAACACAAGCGGAGTGCCGTCGCTGACAACCGCTCGGGTCGATTCGTGAGACATCGCGAGGCCATGGCAGAATAAGCCGTCCACCCGGCGGGAAAGCAGCATTTCCAGATGCCGCTTCTCCATTTCCGGCTTCATGCCTCCGGCCGAAAACACCGACATGTGATAGCCGTGCTCATTCGCCTTGCGTTCCATCTCCTCGGCAAATTGCCCATAATATCCGGTAAAGCTGGGAACAATTAAACCTAGCTCGTACGATTTCTGCCGGCTTAAATTGGCCGCCATTACGTTCCTGCGGTAACCGAGCTGCTTGGCGGTGTCTTCCACCTTACGGATCGTTTCTTCCGACATCGGCACGTTGCGGCGGTTGAGCACATTCGAAACGGTTGCAATCGAAACGCCTGCCGCTTCGGCAATGTCGACAATGGTGACGGATCGTTTGCTCATTTTGTTCAATACGCCTCCAATTTAAACGTTTAAATTGATTTTATATTGAAACGTTTAAACCGTCAAGGGGGGCTGCTTGCCTGATCCCCGCTTGACGTTGCTTTGCTGCGTTATAGCATTTACTGCTGAGGCATCTTTCTGGACGCCAGAAACAGTTCTTTTTCCGTTAGCGCCACGCTGCTGCCGTCGCTCAGCTTGCTGATCCGGTTGTCTTCGCCGGAGACTACATACACTTCTCCTTGACCGTCCGCGTAAAACAGCCCTTTGGCAGGAGCGCGCCATTTGTCGGCGCTGCCGTCGGATTTGAGGCGATATACTTGCTTCTCCACGTCGTCCGTTAATGCGCCGCCGGCCAGCACGACCAACGTGCCGTCGCCCATTACCGCTAACATACTCACAACCTCCGCTCCAAGCTTTTCATTGATGGAGTGCGGAGCGCCCTCTTTATCGATCAGCCATAAACGATGTTCCGACCAGGAGATATGATGCGGTTCGTGAAACGCATCTGCGCTGCTGACCCAAAACGTGCCGTCGCCGTTATCGACCCACCTGTACGGCGGAATGTTATCCAGCTTCGTCACTTGCCCGCCGCTAACCAGAAACGTGGCATCGCTTGCGCTGGGCACATTGGTATACAAGCTGATCAGATTGCTTTTGCCCAGCGGCAGCACATAATCCTCCGTGCGCACACCCTCTTGTTCATAAGCGTAACCGGAGCCCCATGTCTTTGCCTGCTCCAACGCGGATTGTAACGAAACCAGTTCCTTGCCGTTCCATGAGACCGTGTCGCCGGCCAGCTTTGTTTGGTTGCGCTGTACCGCAGGATCGGTTTCCACCCGTTTGACTGCTTTCCGGTTTTCCGTTTGCGGGAGGTTGCCCTCCGTCCCTTGCGCGCGCAGCGATTCCGGAGCCCCTCGGAGCGATTTATCGATCTTGAAAGTCCCGTAAATATTGGTGCCGAAAAACAGCGATTGCCCATCGTCTCCATAAATTCCGCCTATAACATGTTTTCGGTCGCCTGCCACCAGCCCAAATCCGTCTTCTGCGCTCCATGCGGTCGCCCAGCCGAATTCCTCTTGGGCAAACCGCCACGTCAGCGGAAAATACGTAATGTTGCGGAACGACAATACAGGGTAAGGTTCGCTGGAGTTATCGATTGGTTTGCTGTTTACCGTAATCCGGTAAGCGGCGACCTCCGCTTCGTAGGGCTTATTCAGCTCGTTATTTTCGGAAGCGGGAGGTTCGTACGGCTGCGCAAACGACTGTGATTCCGGCTGCTCTTTCCTCTGGATCGAAAATCCCCTGCCCTCGCTCCAATCGATAGCCACATTTAAACGAATGCTGTTGTTCCAGGTCATCGGAACATAAGTAACCCCCTTGTATACGATCGGAGGATACGGTTCAAATTGGGCAATAGGCGCATACGAGTTGAGACTTACTTCGAACGGGGGAAGCGTCACTTGCACTTTGGCCGCGGCGGCTCCCGCCGGCAATGACAAGCTCAGCAGCATCAAGGCGGCAGCCGGAACTGCCGCCAACATCCGTTTCATCATCGGAACATACAGCCCTTCTTTGTTTTTTTAAACATAAGACGCCGCCTGTTGCCAAAAAGTTGCAGCTTGACCGGATTCGCGATAGGAAACGCGGTTTACGGCGCCTTTTTGCCGCCAATGTATGCCCACGAAAGCCAGCAGCCGGCAAATAAAACGATGGCCGCCGCCGCAAGCGCTAGCCGCATGCCGCCCATAAGCGAGGCGCTGCCGTTCATGACCGCGCCAAACAAAGCGACGCCTAGCGTTGCTCCGAGCTGCCTGCTCGAGTTCAAAGCGCCCGACACGGTGCCTGTCTGCTCCTTGGGGACGGAAGAGATTACGGCAGCCATCAGCGACGGAATGGTGAGCGATACGCCATAACCGACCATTACTAAGCCAAGCAGCATCCATGTATACCTGGCATGTTCATCCGCGCTTAACTGCAGCAGCGTGCCAAGAGCGGCCAGACCGAACCCGGCCGTCATCGGCAGCTTCGCCCCGATCCGCCCGACCAAGCGGCCGGTAAAGATCGGGTTAACCGCCATCGGAACGGTCATCGGCAGCAAAGCAAGTCCGGCCATATAAGCGGGCAAGCCGCGGATTTGCTGAAAAAACAGCGGCAGCGCAAACAACAAGCCCGAAAAGCCGATGTTCACCGCCATGCCGGCAAGAAGACCCGCCGATACGGTATGATTTCTGAATATGCCAAGCGGGAGCAGCGGCGCCTTGCTTTTGGCTTCAAGCGCAATAAACAAAACGGCGCAAACCGCCGCCGCGCTCAGCGCGCTTATAATCACCGGCGAATGCCAGCCGTAGGCCTGCCCTTCCATTAGAGCGAAAGATACCGCACCAATTGCAGAGATCGCGGCAAGCTGGCCGCCGAGATCAAAGTTTTTCTGTTGCTTGCGCTCCGTTTCGCGGGCAAGCCGCGAAGTTAAGGCCAGGCTGATAATCGCAAGCGGCACCTGGAGCAGGAATATGCTGCGCCAGCCGAACGCATCGACCAGCAGGCCGCCGACAACCGGCCCTGACGCCATTGCGACGCCGGTGATCGCCGCCCATATGCCAAGCGCCCGCGCGCGTTCGGAGGGCCCGGGAAAAGCGTGCGAAAGCAAAGCAAGCGAAGCGGGCGTCAAAGCGGCTCCTCCTGCGCCAAGCAGCCCACGCATGGCGATCAGTGCGCCCAGCGACGGCGCAAAGGCCGATATGGCCGAGGCCGCCATAAACAACGCCAGGCCGCCCATATAGACGCGTTTGGCGCCCCATCTGTCGGCGAGCGCGCCCATCGACAGCAGCAGCCCGGCAAACACGATCGTATAGGCGTTAGCCACCCATTCCAGACCGGAAATGCCCCCGCCCAAATCGTCCCGGATCGCCGGAAGCGCTACGCTTAACACCGTAGTGTCCAGCAGCACCATAAAATAACCAAACGAGATACCCAGCAGCAGCAGTGTTTTCCCCCGTTTGCCAGTATGCATCGTTTGTGTCCATATCGCTTTTTCCACCATAAAATCCCCTCTCTTGTGCCCATTCGGCATGTCGCCGCAACCTTCCTCGAAAGTGTATAATGAAATATATACGAGTACGAGATGACGGTTTATCCTAGGAGCGGGACTCCTATGTTTGGCTGAAAGCGCGGCTTGCTCTCAAACTTCATACAGAGGGTTAAGGGCGATAAAGGAGAGGAGTTGCAAGCGATGGAATCATCCACCCATGGGCGGCTGCAGGAGCTGGCCCAGTTTCTACGCGCGCGGCGGGCCCGCGTTACCCCTGAACAGGCCGGTCTGACGTTCAGCGGCCGTCGCCGCACGCCGGGGCTGCGGCGCGGGGAAGTGGCGCTTCTGGCGGGGATCAGCGTGGACTGGTATACATGGCTGGAGCAAGCGCGAAACATTCAGGTGTCCACGCAGGTGCTGGACAGCATCGCGCGGGCGCTGCAGCTTGACGCAAACGAGCGGAATCATTTATTTATGTTGGCGCTGCAGCAGCTGCCGGCCGATCTGACGCCGGCGGAAGGCGAAATTACCCGGACGCTGCAAAGCTTTCTTGATCAGCAGGGGACAAGCCCCGCTTACGTTAGCGATCAGCGGCTGACGATTGTCGCCTGGAACAGATCCGCCAGCCTGATTTACGGCAAATACGAAGAGATGACGCCGCGCGAACGCAACAGCGTCTGGCGCACGTTTACTTCGCCGTACGTCCGCCGGATGCTGCAAAGCCACTGGGAAAGCCACGCACGGCACCGTCTGGCGCAATTTCGCGCCTGCTACGGCAAATTCGTCGGCGATCCGTGGTGGACGGAGCTTATTGAGGATTTGAGCCGGGCCAGCGCGGAATTCAGAGCATGGTGGCCGCAGCACGATGTGTTAAACGGCCCCGAAGGGCTGAAGATCAATCACCATCCGACTGCGGGACGGCTCGTATTCGAGCAAATTTCGTTTAGCGTTATGGACCAGCCCCATCTTACGGTCACGATCAACATCCCGTCTACGGATGACGATACGGTCGCCAAGCTGCAGAAATTTCTTGTTGAAGGAACCGCCGTTACACCGTGATAATGCAATTTAATCTAAACCAAGCTTGTGAAAATGAAAACAGCGACAGCCCGGACGCAAAATAATGAGTCCTGGGCTGTCGCTGTTTATTCATTTATTGGGTTCCCGTTTTCTTCGTTTTAAACTTTATTTCACGGCTTTTTTCTAATAGGTTTTAACGCGCCGCTCCAGCTTATGACTTGATTCAGCATTTCATTTACATTGTTCAGGTGCAATTCGGCCGGTTTGAAAGTAGTGAAATTTTCAAAATCCGTAAATAGCGATAACGTTGGATGCACCCGTACATCGGCGATCATTAATTCCCCCATAATCCCGCGTAAATGCTCAGCCGCGCGAGCCCCGCCCGTTGAGCCGTAACTTACGATGCCCGCCGCCTTGTTATTCCATGCTTCCCGAGCGGTATCCAGCGCATTTTTTAGCGCGCCGGAAATACTGTGATTGTATTCCTGAACGATAAATACGAATCCGTCCAATTCGGCCAGCTTTGCATTCCAAGCCGCAATCCCCGGCTCCGTTCCATCGGTTGTGCCTATAAACGGCAGCTGATAATCGGCAATGTCAACAATTTCATAATGGGCATCTCCACGTTGGTCAGCGATTCCTTTAACCCAGTCTCCTATTTGCGGACTCACCCGGCCTTGCCGGGTGCTGCCTAAAATGATCCCGATGTTTAACTTTTCATTTGCCATAACTCATCCTCCTCGTATAGTATTTCTTAAAGATTGTTGTTGAGCCAATTTCCAGTACCCTAGGGTACTGGCGGCCACCTTCAAAATTTCCAATTTGATCTTTGAAAAATGAAAAATAAATGAAGATTCTTAAAAGGGACTGGACTTTTCGTGATGCTTCCAGACAATGAATCTTAGGGTTCATTCGGGGAAACTCTTTTTCCTCCTGTAGTTCGACTACTCTTAAAGTCTGTTTCCCTGGCACTCGTGCGGCACTTCTTACCCGCTGGCTGTTCCCTCCGGCAACCCATGCCCGAAGATAGCAACTTCGGGGCAGCTCATGGACCGAAGTGAGTTCTCATAGGCGAGGGTGATTGATCGGCGAGCGCGCTGGGGGCATCCCGAAAAGTCCATTTCCCTGAATCCCTAATAGAAAGGAGGATTTCCACTTGAAACTCTTTGTCGGTATTGACGTAAGCAGTGAGCAGCTTGAAGCCTGTTTTATGAACATGGAAGGCGACTCGCTCGACACCCTGCTGGTGAAAAATAACCTGGCCGGCGCCCAATATTTGCGCGACCGTATTCTTTCACACGCGGACAAGCTCCCGGCTACGGAAATCCATGTCGGCCTTGAAGCCACTTCGGTTTACAGCTGGCATCCAGCTATGTATCTTCACGAAGACGAAGCATTGAAAGCACGCAAGACGAAAGTATTTACCATCAATCCCAAGCTGATCAACAAGTTCAGAGAAGCTTATGCCGATCTGGACAAAACCGACCGGCTCGACGCCTGGATCATTGCAGATCGTCTACGATTCGGCAGGTTGACGACAACCATTGTGATGCAGGAGCGATATCTCGCCCTTCAGCGCATCACCCGCATGCGATTTCACCTGGTCCATAATCTGACCCGGGAGAAGCAGTACTTTCTTCAAAACTTGTTCTACAAATGCAATGCGTTCCGTTCGGAAGTGGACAGCTCCGTTTTTGGCCACGCGATCATGGAACTCCTCTCCGAGAAGTACAGTCTTGATGAAATTGCATCGATGGAGATTGCCGCGCTAGCAGACTATCTCCAGGAGAAAGGCAAAAACCGTTTCCCGGATCCCGAAGGTGTCGCTGCCTGTATCCAGAAAGCGGCACGGGCGTCTTACCGCCTATCCAAAGTCATGGAAGATTCCATCGATCTGGTCCTTGGCACATCGATTCAGTCTATTCGGAGCATACAGGCTCAGCTCAAAGAATTGGACAAGGCGATCGAGAAGATGCTGGATGGCCTTCCCGGAGCCAAGTGCTTGAGATCCATTCCGGGCATCGATTTGGTCTATGCCGCTGGTATCCTCTCCGAGATCGGCGACATAGAACGCTTCGATGATCAAGCCGCGGTGGCCAAATATGCCGGCCTAGTATGGCGAAAACATCAATCCGGTCCTTTTGAAGCCGAAGAAACCAAACGCATTCGCTCCGGCAACCGTTTCCTTCGCTATTACCTCGTTGAAGCTGCCAACTCGGTAAAAAACCGCGATTCGGAGTTCGGAGCGTTTTACAGGAAAAAGTTTAAGGAAGTACCCAAGCACCAACATAAACGCGCCCTCGTCTTAACCGCAAGAAAACTAGTGCGTCTGGTCGATGCGCTGCTACGCAACGACCAACTTTATACGCCGAAAAGGAAGGTGATGACTGCGAAGGATTGACGCCTCCTTTGCCAA
>NZ_SIRE01000021.1 GCF_004307995.1 Paenibacillus thalictri
CGCGAGCTGGCCGCGCGCCATGCGCAGCTGGCGGCCCGCGAAGCGGAGCTGCGCGAGCGGCAGGGCGCCGGCGCCCTGCCGCTCCGCGCGCTGGAGCAGGAGCGGGCCGCGCTGCGGGCGGGCTGGCGCAGCTGGCGCGAGCGCTGCCGCCTCGGCGGCGAGGTGTCGCCCGAGGCGACGCTGGAGCAGCTGCAGCTGGCCGAGCAAGCGGAGCAGCTCGTGCGGCAGAAGCAAAAAAGCGCCGCCCGGCGTGACGCGTTGGCCGAACAGGCCGCGCAATTCGAGCAAGCCGTCTGCCGGCACTTGGGCAGCGCCGCGGCAAGCGATCCGGTAACGGCGCTGAAGCTGTGGAAGGAACGCGCAGCCGAATACGAGCGGGGCCAAACAGCCAAACGGTATGCCGCCGAACAACGGGAGGAGCTGGCTGCACAGCAGTCGCTGGCCGAGTCACAGCTGGAACGATTGGATCGCCGGCTGCGGCAGCTGTTGGAACAAGGAGACGCACAAGACGCCGAGCAGTTGCGGGTCAGAGCCCGCCAGCATGCCCAACGTCAGACCTTGGAGCAGGAGCGCAGCCAACTGGCGGCATTGCTTGCCGGCTGGGGTTGTACGGACGAAGGAAGCGCTGTAGGTGAGCTGCTTAAGGGTTATGATAAGCCGGGATTGAGCGCACTCGAGGATGTGAAGCAGCGGGAATGGAACGAAGCGGAGGAGGATCTTCAGGCATCCAGAACCCAATGCGCAAGATTGGAGCAGGAGGCGGAGCGGCTGGAAGGAGCGGAACGGGGCAGCCGCTTGCAGACGCTGGAAGAGCATAAGGCCGAGCTGAAGCAACTGACCTTGCGGTACGCGGCGTTATCCATGTGCTCCGCGTTGTTTGCCAGCACCAAGCAGCTTTACGAGAAAGAAAGACAGCCCGCCGTTATCCAGCGGGCCTCCGAATACTTTCGTATGTTGACGTGCGGCACGTTTGTCCGCATTGTCTCGCCGATCGGCGAGACAACCTTGCTTGCGCAGCGGTTGAGCGGCGAGATGCTGGAGACGTCGCAGCTCAGCCGCGGTACGGCCGAGCAGCTTTATCTGGCCATGCGCCTCGCTCTTGCTGACGACTATGCCCGGCATGTCCAGCTGCCGCTTGTCATGGACGATATATTCGTCAACTTCGACATCCAGCGGCTGCAGGGCAGCTTGGCGGCGCTGCGCGAGATGTCGCAGCGCCAGCAGGTGCTGATGTTCACCTGCCATGAGCATGTGGTCAGCGAAGCCCGCCGGCTTGTGCCGGAACTTCACTTGATCGAGCTGTGAAGCACGGCGGCTCCGCGCACGAGCCTGTCCGACGTAATGATTTAAGTGATTTATTCATCTTTGTGTAAGAAGGGTAAGGGAATGGTATGGAAAGTTTACGTCCGCCTTGAAAACTGCGTTTTTACCGTAAGGTAAATTGTATAGAACACGGTTTTCACGAGCGGTGGAATGCCATCCGTTTCCCGCAATAACCACACTGATGAATACATATCCGCGGATTTGCTTTCGCCGGTCAGCTTCCTAGCTGACAAGCCGCATCGCAACCATGCCCAGCAGGGCGCAGAGGATGCCGCCGATTTCCAGCCGGCTGAACTTTTCCTTGAGGATGATCCGGGCGTACAAAAGCACAAATAACACACTCATGGCCATAACCGCCGAGACAAGTCCGGTTACGCCGACACGGAAGGCAGGGAGAGCGAACATCATGCCGAATATGTTGGTTAATCCGACGAACATCCCCCACAGCAGCGTCCGCGAAAAAGACCATGGCGCCGGCCGGCGATCCGCCGTCGCCGTTGTGCGTTCCGCGACAACGGGAGTCGGTTCGGCATTGTCCGCTGCATCGCGGCTTGCCGCTTTCGTACGGCCGTCGCCGCTTTCGGCCGCTGCGGCCAATTCTTTGGCTGCGGCCGCAGCGGATGCTAACGCCGCGTTGGCGCTTGTATCTTGTCCGCGCCTCATCCATGTTCCTCTCAGCCATGCGAGAAAAAACAAGACGGATCCGGTCGCGTACATGACCGTTAAAGCCGGCATGGTCTGAGCTCCGTGCAAGGTGGCCATCTTGGTGGTCGCATCCGTCATCCCGAACAGCACCATAGTCAGAACGCCCCATCCGGCCCCTTGCAGATTGCTTAGCGAAATATCGTTGGAATAACGAATCATCAGAATCCCGATGATGATAATGCCAAAGGAGAGGCTCTGCAGTCCGCTGAGCTTCTCCCCTAATACGGCGTAGGCTGCTCCTGCCGCCACAACCGGCGACAATGAAGCCAATATGGCGATCAGCGACGCTTTGCCGACGGCGTAACCGCGGTACATCGCGGCGTTTGCGCCAAATGAAAAAAGTCCCATGAATACGCCGATCCATGCCCCGGCCGTCCAGGCTTGCCCGGCTACAACATTGCTTGCTACCGCAATAACGACACCGGACAAGTACACCCCAAACAACATCAGGTTTCGGTCCAGCCGTCTTTGCGACGTCCATTGATAAAGAATGCCCCTCATTCCGAAGCAAGCCGCAGAGGCGAGGGCGTAAAGTAACCACATGCTGTTTGTCCCCTTTTGCGCTATTCGTGAAAGCCGCTGATATGCAGTTTATTATAGTGCAGCCGTCATTCTTCGTAAATCATTTTTACCGTCATGCCGCCGTCCACCACCAGGTTTTGCCCGGTAATAAACGAAGCCTGATCTCCGGCGAGAAAAAGGCAAGCGGCGGCGATATCCAGCGGATGTCCGACCCGGCCAGCCGGATGCTGCAGTTTGTCGCGTTCGCTATGCACCGGGATGCTTGCGTTCGCCGACTTCTGCCAATCCCTTGTTTCAATCCAGCCGGGGCTTATGGCGTTGACCCGGATGCCGTATCCGCCTAAGCTGACCGCCATGGCATGCGTCAGCGCCAGAATGCCTCCTTTGGAAGCGGAATACGCCTCCGTATCCGCCTCGGACATCAGCGCCCGGGTAGAAGATATATTGATGATACAGCCCTTGCCTTGGCGGCGCATGATACGGGCCGCATGCTGCGAGCTTAAGAAAGTTCCGCGCAAATTGACGCCGATCACACGGTCGAACGCTTCTGCAGCAAGCTCCAGCACCGGACCGTTGCTGCTGATCCCGGCATTGTTGATGAGCGCGTCAATCCGTCCCATTTCCTGTGCCGTCACTTTGACCCAGCGCCCCACATCCTGCTCGTTTGAGACATCGGTACATACAAACAACGACTGCCCGCCTTCTTTGCCGATCCGTTTGACTACTTCAAGTCCCGCATCCTTATCCGTATCGGCAATCGATACCTGGTAGCCCTCTTGGGCAAAGCGAAGCGCGAGCGCTCTCCCGATACCTTGCGCTCCGCCTGTAATCAATACCGTGTTTCCGCGGGCTTGTTCATGTTCTGCCGTGCCCATACCGTCACCTCCATGTTCTCTTTTCATATTTTCCCATTATACAAGAAACGACTCCTTTACGGGAGTCCGAACGGCGGTTGTTGACATCTTGCCATTGCATTTTACAAAACATTTAGTCTAATCTTTAGTATAATCAGATAGAGTAAGAATGGAGAGGAGACTTACAAGGTGAATTCCGAACATAAACCGGGCAGGGAAATTACATACCAGGTTGGCTGGAAGAAAGGAAAGATTCGACTGGATCAAGCTGACCGTCCAGCAGCTGTGGAGGAGACGCCGGTGTCCGAACCCGAGCCGGCCGGCAGCAGGCTGCTTGAACGTTATATTTGGAGACCTCTTCCAACTGTAACGGGACGTACGCTTACCGTCATCGTCTGCGTATTGCCTGCGGTCAGCTTTATCGTGACGCTTCTGCTCGTGTCCGCATTAACACGGGGATGATGCATTTGAACCAAAAGGAGGACTTTCGACTTGAATACGATACTTGCTATTTTTGCCGGAATCATCGGTTTGTTTGTTACCGGCGCCGCTGTATTTACAGCATGGGTTTATGTGCAGCGGCGTAAGGAAGGCGGTACGCAACCGAAGCTGCCCGATCTGACCAAATGGTCGGTATTTGATGCGGCGCTGCTTATCTTGTTTGCGCTTGGTTTTGTTTTTTTACTTACCGATGTTGTTGCCGTTATCCGCGATCAGGCGAGCTACCCCATGTATCATTATGGCTATTTGCTTTGCGGGTTCATTTTTACATGCATGGGTATGCTTTTTATGGTGGTGCGGCTTGCGATGCTACTGTCATTCATGCGGGCGGACAGGGTGCCTGCGCCAAATGAGCATAGTCATCCAAGCCAAGCTGACAGCGCCGAATAAAGGATACAAAGATGACAGCAGCGTTTTGAACCCGAATTGGCTGACGATATAACTTAAGACAAGGATAGCGATAATTACGAACTGCTGCGGAATGGAGAAGCGCTGCTTTAATTGGAGTGTGAGACCGTAGGCGTCGGCGACATAGGTCGTGAAAATTTCGCCGTAAATGATCAGAATAAACATCGCCTGCAACCCCGGTCCAAGCCGTTTGATCACGTTGCCCATAGGGATGTCAAACTGGGAGATGTCGGGCATTTGCGCCGCCAGGGCGTAATGCCCGGCAAGCAGCATCAGCCCGATGCCGGCTCCGCCCCAAATGCCGCCCCAGAGCAGCACGGAACGGTCTTTCGTCTGAGCGCCAAGCGGGACAAGTACCGCTTGGGCCATCGCGAGATTAAACGCGCAGTATAGAAACGGAGCCGACCATACGGCCCGAACGGGGGAATCGCTGCCCATATGGAGCCAGTTTTCGGCTCCGGGTTTGTCCCATGTGAACCATACTAAAGCGCAGCTGAAAAAAATCATCATCGGAACAACGATGGTGTTAACCATCATTAACGCGCTCATGCCTTTGCTCAGCACGAAATAAGCAAGCACTAAGGTGATCGCAAGACCGAGCTGATAAGAGCTGCCGAGCTGCTCGGCAAAAATCGAACCGGCGCCGGCCAGCATGACCGTTGTTACGCCAAATAAGATCACAAGTGTAAACAAGCTGATCCAATTGCCGAACTTCGGCCCGAATAAAAACACATTCATATCCTCGTATGAAGTCGCGCCGACCCGATGGGCCAGCAGCATCATTTTGATGCCCAGCCAAACGAACATAACGCTGGCGAGTCCAATCGTGAGTGTTGCCATCCAGCCGTAGCGGGTGAAAAATTGCAGGATTTCCTGCCCGCTGGCAAAGCCCGCTCCCACAACCGTTCCGGCATATGTAAAGCTGATTTGAACAATGCTGATTATTTTTTTCATCAAGCCTCGACTCCGCCTTTCGCACACCTGCATTAGTACAAGGTATGTAGGGGGAAAGCGGGACATGACTTAAGATTTCTAACTTAAGACAAGCGTTCGCCAAAAACAACTTTTTCTGCTAAAATTAACTTTGGATTTAAATAGATACCTTTCATACCGGAGCGTGCAGGCGTGCAGGAACAAATCGTGGACATGGTAACGCAATATGGATATATCGCTCTATTCGGACTGCTCGCACTCGGCATTGTAGGGTTGCCTGTGCCTGACGAAATATTGATGACTACAGTAGGTTCTTTAACCTCACTGGGCATGCTTTCGTTCTGCACATCGCTGATCGTTTGTTATCTCGGAGCGATGACCGGCATGATGGTCAGTTACACGCTTGGGAAAAAGGTCGGCAAGCCGGTTTTGTACCGGTACGGCAAGTGGATCAAACTTACGCCGCAGCGGCTTGAGAAGGCGGAGGGATGGTTTAAGAAGTACGGATTGTGGGCGGTCGCGTTTGGTTATTACGTTCCGGGGGTTCGTCATTTTACGTGTTATTTGGCAGGCGTCAGCGGTGTCGGATTGTGGAGATATTTGCTGTACGCGGGGAGCGGGGCACTGGTCTGGGTGCTGACCTTCCTCACCTTGGGACATTTTATCGGACAGAATGCTCCGGCTCTGATGGGTTTGGTTCATAAGTATATGGGGGTAAGTGTAACGGTCATTATTGTGCTCGTTGCGGTCGCGGCGTTGATTTATATGAGGCACCGTAAAAAACAATCGCTCCGCTGATCGCTCAAAAGGCTCTTCCGGTAACGGAAGAGCCTTTTGCATGTGCGCTTATTTATCGTAGAACAACTTGATTGAGTTGATAGTTTTTGTTTTCGGATCGACATCCAACTTCAATACTGTGCCTTCCGACTTATAGGTCAGCACGTAACTGGTGTTGGTGTCGGGTTTCCCGAGTGCCTTGTATGCATCGTCGGTCGTTTGGCCTAACTTCAACCCGTTCAAACCCGGATTGATTTCGCTGCTTCGGACATCGACAAACATCAACTGCTCCGCTTTATTAAAGCCGACCATAAAATCGGTATAATCATATACCGTCATCGGATCGATCTCATCATCCATCAAAAATTGCTCGCGTGGGTTGCCGAACTTTTTCACCACATCGCTTGCCGATGTTTTGAGCGTAAGTCCCATCAAGATGGGCTTGGCCACGGTGTAGGTTTCCTGCACATCGACTTTCGGTTTGCCGGAAGTGGCTGGTTTAGCCGGTTCCGGCGGTTTGTCGGCCGGAATGTCCGCGCCGCCGCTGGAGCTGGAAAGCGTGACTTTATCGGCTGCTGCATTCGCTGCTGCCGGCTTGTCGGCAGATGGCGGGGCAACGTCGAGCGGTGTCACTGTTTGCGTATGAGCGGGCGCATCTGCGGTCAAAGCGGGCAGGTCTTTCACCTGGATAATCGGCTTCTCCGCTACAGGCTGTTCCTCAGGGGATTGTTTGCAGCCTGACATGAGCATCATAACTAGGAAAGGAATGGCTGCGCCTGTTATCAGTTGCCTTGCTCTGTTCATACGCATCATCCTTTCGGCTAAGGGGGTACTTGCAACATTTCTTATCTTACTCGTTTGCCGTCACTTTCACAAAGACCGCTTGGCTGACATATTCAGCATATTCTCTAGAAATTGGCAGCATTTGATTTTCTGAAAACAGTTTTCACGGCCAAGGACCGTTTTTCTAATCATTACACCATTATAGACGGAAAAACAGGCTAAAAGTTGCACCTTTTTAGAAAAAAATTCAAAAATTTGCTGCTTATGTCCGTATGATACTTTTCGGAATAATCGTAAATTGTATGAATTTACAGGATAGTACTTGAAACTCAGTTTTCTGTTATGTTAAGTTATCTGAAAGAATGATGTCATACGGAGGTTGTTTATGGATTTACTGAAAAATAAAATATTGGAAGTTGGCGTTGTCATATCAAAGGATGTCATTAAGCTTGACTCCATCTTAAATCATCAAGTCGATCCCCAGCTGACACTGGAAATGGGCAAGGTGTTTGCCACCAGGTTCCGTGAAGCAGCCGTCGATAAAGTCATGACAATCGAATCATCGGGTATTCCGATTGCGTTTGCCACCGCTTTGGAGCTGGGCGTGCCGCTTGTCTTCGCGCGCCGCAAAAAAACGCTGACAACCGATGACGACGCCTGGAGCGAACGGGTGCCGTCGTTCACCAAAGGGATTGTTACCGATATAATGGTATCCAAGGCGTACTTGCGGGAAGGCGAACGGGTGCTGATCATCGATGATTTTATTGCCAACGGGGATGCCGCTAGAGGCTTAATCCGGGTCATTCGCCGGGCCGGCGCGGAAATTGCCGCAGTGGGCATCGCTGTGGAAAAAACGTTCCAATCCGGAGGACGTTCCATTCGCGAAGAAGGCATCCATGTGGAATCTCTTGTCAAAATCGCTTCCATGGAGAACGGCAACATTATTTTCGAATAGGCATGAATTATTTTCAAAGCGTTGCCGCCTTCCCTAGTTATTGATTTTCCTTTATAATGTACGTATAAAATGTACGCAACGTAAAAGAGGAGGCAGTACCATGGGCGAGGCTATCATTCCGAACGATTTTTTAATGACAAAGCTGTCCGAGGCGAAGGTTCATTTCGAGCGTGCCCTGGATTGCAAGCATACCGAATTTGATGACTTGTATCCTTATATGATCGAGCATCCTCAATTTTTCTGGTACAAAAGGTATGTGGCTTGGTCCGAACTGCTCACTATCGTGAAGCTCTGCACGGAGCTGAAAGTAGAATGGGAGCAGCAGTTCTCCGCTCAGCAGGTCGATTATATCAAGAAGCGGGTCATGTCCAGCAAGGTGCTTGATTACTGGTTTGAGACAAACGATACCAAAGTTGTGTAATGCCTTGAATACATGAAAGACCCGCGCTGAAGACTAAAGCGAGGGTCTTTTTATTAAGAGTAAAGAAAATTTCTGGATGAAGCTGTTCCTGCAACCGTCAAAGAGCTGGCGGGACTTGCGGGCAGCTTAAGCAGTCGCCGATAAGAGGAGGTTACAAGCGAATGATTTCCGATGAACAACTGGATCGGTACCGATTGGATGGAATTCTGCTGCGCGTAGTGCGGGATGCCAGCCCGGAAAACGACTTGCGTGGTTACGTCGTGGCATGGGACGAGGAATCGGTTGTGATCCGCAAGCGAAACCGCAATATGGTCAAGCTAAAGAGGAGCTACCGGTATCAGCCCTACGAGCAGGAAAGAAGTACCGACGGGCTCGGTATTTAATGTCATACGCCAGGGCAATCTACTTGTATGGAGGCGACGGCATGGAATATATTCCTTTAGATCAACACCATGTGTTAAAAGTGGTTGCCGGCACACAGGAGGATGTATGGCAAGGTGAGGTCATATTGCTGGCGAGCGGGCAGCGTGAAGGCACCATGCTGGGAACAAAGCTTTTTCAAGTGCCGGAGCAAACCAACCGCGAACTTCTGTGCGGCATGGCTCAGCAGGCTTTGCAAGCTTACCGGGAGGGGTAGTCAACCGGTACCCGGGTTATCGCGGCCCCAGCAGCAGCGAGCACAAAAACAACACGCCCAGCGTCGCAAACAGCGATAGCAGCAATAAACCAAATCCGCCCAGCAGCAGCATACCCCCGGGGATGAGCAGCAGCAGGAACGTTGCAGCGAATCCCCAAAGCAGCAGCTTAAACGTAAGCCGGAATAACCCCCACAGAATACATGCGATCAATATACCGGCGAGCAACTGAACGAGCATCATAGACATCGACCCCTTCTCCGCAGGAAGATGTGTTCCTCGTAAAATTATATTCAGCCCGGAACAGATAAGCACTGAATTTTTGCTATAAGCGTGCATATACTATAATCCCACAGCTATTAATTTTGAAATGAGGGATAGGCTATGTCCGAAGAAGGATCTGCGCTGAAAGGAACGGTCTACGGCATATTGTTTACGCTTCCAATATGGGGACTGGTCGGATGGCTTGTATTCACTTATTGCATAAAATAGAAAAAAAGACCGCGACGGCTTCTAGAAGAAGCGCCACGGCTTGGTGTCTGGATGGGTAACGTAAAATCGTTATGCCTAATCCAGCATGCTCTGCGATTTGCTGGAAAGCTTTTTGTCGCGGAACGTAAATTTGGCATTCGAGTTCGGTTTGTCGCCTTTATATTGATAAGTTTCGGTATAATCGGGTTCGCCTTGCTTGCCGGTTTCGGATATTTTTTGTCCTGCTCCGCCAACAATTTTTTGCACGTCTTCGTAAGTGGCGCCAGTTTCAATCTTATCGAAGGCGGCTTTGGTGATAACGGCTTCCTGCTGCTTAGTAGAACTGGGCGTACCTGTTGAATTCGATGAACAACCGGCGCTTGCGAGCACTGCGGCAGTCATCATGATCATCAACCATTTCTTCATATCCATCGCTCCTTGCTGCTTGCTTAGCATGTTATATTGTTTCCCTGCTGACCGGGTACCTATTCATTGTATATAAACGGAGGGGTGTTTGTCCAGAAACTAACCGTTGACACCGTCTAGGTTACCGTGATATTATAGTCACTGTTCACTTCATATTTGCGTTCGTGGCGGAATTGGCAGACGCGCTAGATTCAGGTTCTAGTGGGGTAACAGCCGTGGAGGTTCGAGTCCTCTCGAGCGCATCAGGAATAAATAAGGGTTTCAGCTTATGCAGCTGAAACCCTTATTTATTGTTGAGGCATGACCGCAGCTTGCTGCAGCCGGTAACGCCGTCCGGTTTATGGAAACCTGGGCTCGTAAGCCAATATCTACCCTGATTTTTTTGGCGCGGTCAAGTTAGAGGGTCTTGAATTTCTCAGCAAACGATTTTATATGATCCACAAAAATTCCTTTTAATTGATCGGTGCCTTCCTTAGGCGCAGCATAAGCCTTGTAACCGCCAAACGATGCTATGCAGATAGCTGCTTCTTTCAGATCTTCGGGAATGTTTCGTGTTATTATTTCTTCTGTTTCCTTCGGTTTTTCATTGCAAATAAAGTATCCCATTTTCTTTTTTAGTAACTCGCTACGATTTTTTTTGATAAAGTCCCGAATGGGCTTATATATTTTTCCGTCTCTTACCCCCGCCCCGAGAATAATATGATCAAAATCTTCTAACGCGGGTTTTTCCGCTTCAATGTTACAAGTCGTGCAGTGCACGAGCTCGTCCGCCAACACTTTTACACATTGCTCTGTTGCTCCGGTTTTCGTGGCATATAGAACCAACATACTCATCTTTTGCTCACCCTTATCGGTAAAAGATTTACTTGCGGAATTCGTCACGGAGAAAATTTGCTGCGTGCGTTTGAATGAAGATATTGAATTTGCTCCTCCAATACCTCGCTAGCTTTGCCTAAAAATGTTGAAATAAGCTCAAGCTCTTCATCCGTATAGCTGGAAGCCAACTTGACCATCGCTGTATGAAGAGGGAGGTATGTGCTGCTGACTTCTTCTTTTTGTTCATACAATGGAACAATGATTACTTTACGGCGGTCATTAGGATCGTTTTGCCTGCGAACATAACCGTTATTTTCAAGCCGGTCGATTAAAGCGGTAACGCTGCCTGTCGTAAGCCCGGTGAGTTTCGACAATTGCCCGGCTGTGATTGGACCTTTTTCATGCAGAATATCCACGGCTAAAAAATCATTATTGTAAAGTCCCAAACAGGACGCCGCACATTGCTGATAAAGCACCGTTCGATTACCCAATCCGCGCATGCGCATTGTAAAGATTTCCTGCTGCTTTGTGGGCTGATCTTGTCGGTCGTCTGCCAAAGAATTCGCCTCGCTTTATATTTGAATTGTATTTCTTTTACGAA
Organism: Paenibacillus thalictri; assembly: GCF_004307995.1. Lineage (GTDB taxonomy): Bacteria > Bacillota > Bacilli > Paenibacillales > NBRC-103111 > Paenibacillus_AF > Paenibacillus_AF thalictri. Next base: position 11,132 of record NZ_SIRE01000021.1, read on the forward strand.
ATACTTGATTATCAAGATACTTTATTAACATAATACTTGATTGGGATCATTAAAGCAAGTACTCGAAGTGCAAGGTTTGCCTAACAGCCGTAGGGGCTTGAGTCTTCTCGAGGGCATAATAGCAATCAAGGGTTTCAGCCATATGACTGAAACCCTGATTTGTTTTCCCGAATTATTGTTCTAGCTTCAGCCGCGGATCGAATATGGCGCCAAATAGTTTCTTGCGTCCTTCTTATACGCATATTGGCCGGGATAGGGAAGCGGGTCCTGGCTGCGCATCATCCATATGACAAGCTCGTGGAAGAGCTCCGCTTCGATATCCTTCGTATCCGGCTCGCCGTGCCGGTTGTTTAATTCCAGCGGATCACTGCTGATCCGATACAATTGCACGTTGCCCTGCATGCTCACATTCAGCTTCCAGTCTCCTTTACGGACCGTTCGCATGAAACCTGCCTGAGTCACCGTGTTCAGCTCATCAAACCGGACGATGGCGCCTTGCTCCGTTTCGGTCCGCTTGCCAAAACGGCTGATGTCCAGTCCGTCTTCCTCCGAAAATTCCAACCCGCCAAAGCCATGTTCACCGTACACGCTGGAAAATTCCTGCGCAGGATATTCCGCTCCGGTCAATAGCGGCCACAAGCTCCTGCCTTGCACGCCTGCCGGAATTTCCGTTCCAACCGCTTCACATAACGTTGGCATGAGATCGGCCAAGGAAACATGCGCAGCATGAGGCCGTTCATCCCGTTGAATCCCAGGTCCTATCCAGAACATCGGAATGCGCAGCAGGATATCGGGAAGCTCCGGGCCTTTTTTGATCAGACCGTATTCTCCGACAAAATCCCCGTGATCCGATACAAAAACAAGGATCGTGTTTTTCATCAACTCTTGGGACTCCAGTCCGGTTACAAAACGGCGCAGCTGGTCGTCGAGCAAACGCAGCATGCCGAAATAATTCGAGCGGACACGGCCGATGTCGGCGTCAAAAGCCGGATTGAAGTGCTCTCCTTGCTTGCGGCACCACTGCCATTTGAAACCTTTGGTTTCCAGCGCTTGCGCGGAGGATTGAAGCGGCGGCAGCGTTTCCGGCGGGAACATCGAATAATACGGCTCAGGCACCTGATAAGGGTTATGAGGTTCCGGAAAACTTAACCATAAGAAAAACGGATGTTCTTTGACGCCTTCGATCCATTCGAGCGCTTCCGTCACGCCCCGGTACGGATTTTGGCTTTGTAGCGGAAAAGGAGCAGGTTCCGTCTGGTTCACCGAGCACCGGCTAAGCCATTCGATAAACGCCCTTTCGTCCTCATTGCGAAACGGTCCGGCGTCTCCATAGTGCTCCAGACCAAAATAATGGTCAATTGAAGCGCTGTCCGGCTTCAGATGCGAATGATTTTTTCCGATCAGCGCGGTCGCATAACCTTGTTTTTTCATGATGTCAAACAAATCGTGAGTGTAGCTGATATGCTGAACGCTTCCGTTTTCCCGTACACGGTGGGCGCCGGGATAACGGCCCGTCAGCATGCTGCAGCGGGCCGCTACGCAGATAGGTGAAGTCGTATAAGCTTTATCGAACCAGACGCCGCTGCGGGCGAGCGAGTCCATAAACGGAGTCGTGTCTATTGGAAAACCTTCTCTTGCGCTTACGTCCGCTCTTTGCTGATCCGTCATAACAACGATGATATTTGGTTTCATTGACATGCCCTCCAACCTATGTGTTACCCTTACTTTACTATAGGTATTGTCATTTATGGCTGTACAATTTTGACCGGAACAAGACGAGGGTGAGCAAAATCGTACAGTGGAAGCCCTGAAACAGATGTGAAGGTGCTGCCGCCGCCACGGCATCGTACGTATTGCCGGGAACCGATTGCCTAAAAAAACGCTTTCGGCATATTTCGCGATTTTTCGCTATAATAGGGGTAAATCGAAATTGGACACTGATGTCCGAATCGAATGGCCATCGCGAAGCGGCTTGCCATTTGCGGATTGCAAGATAGGAGGAGAAGCGGGTGAGGGGAGCCTGGTTCCGGATCACAAGTATCCAAACCAAAATTTTTCTTGGTCTCCTGACGGTTGCGGTGCTTTCTACGTATCTCGTCATGATCTACATGTACGGCAACACAACCGAGTCGATCAAACGCAATGCGATTCAATACGCTTCCGACGGGCTTAGCCATTCCGCGGAAAAACTCGCTTATTTGAACCGCGATATCGAGCGGGTGCTTACCGTTGTTACGCTTGATCAGGATAATGTTGCTTCGGCGCTCGTGACCGCCAACACGTTTCCTACTCTCGAATGGTTTCAGGAGATCAAGAAAGTGGAAGCGTTTCTACAGCCGCTGCGCGGGTTTAATACGTACATCGACCGGCTCGCCGTGATTGGCCTCGACAACCGCAAGTTGTTTCAAAGCGGGATCAATCCGACGATGGAGCTGCGGGAAGACGAGTGGAGTGAACGTTTGCTTCGCACCGATCCGAACCGCGGCCGGTTGTATGTCGAATACCGCAATGGCCTGGTTGCAGCGGGAAAGCTTATTTTTGCCCAAGGGAAAAAAATTGGCTACGCCGTGCTCGACATCAACCAGGAGGTGTTTGAATCGACCTTCTACAGCCAGCCGAGCGAAAATATGGAGCTGCTGGCCGTGTCGAGCGACGGCACGATTATTCATCATCGCGACAAAGAAATGATCGGCCGCAAAATTCAGGATACCGTTTATAGCGCATACTGGACGTCACCATCGAAATCCAATGAAATCGAGCAGCGGAAAGTACAGGTCGCCGGCAAGACGTATATTCAGCTTACCAAATACATTCCCGTTCCTGATTGGGAAATTATCGCTTTGGTCTCCGAGTCCGATTTGCTTCGCGATACGATGATCGTACGCGACGAAATGATCCGGATTCTGCTGATCGTTTACGTGCTTGTGCTTGTCGTATCAATGCTCTTGTCGAAGCAGATTACGCGCAATTTGAAGGCTTTGACGCAAGCGATGGAGCTGGTCAAACGGGGAGATATGAACGCCAGACCCGAAGTGCGCTCGTTCGACGAGGTAGGGAGGCTGAGCGCTGCGTTTACAACGATGATGCAGCGGATCCGGGATTTGATGAACGATGTGGAAGAGCGGGAACGGCAGAAGCGGGAGGCCGATTTCAAGGCGCTGCAGTCGCAAATCCATCCGCATTTTATTTATAATACGCTGAATACGATCCGGTACCTCGCCAACATCCAGCATACGCCCAACATTGAAGAGCTGACCGCTTCGTTTATTACGCTGCTGCGCGGCATCACGAGCCAGCATAGCGAGAAGATCACGGTGCGGGAGGAGCTTGCGCTGCTAACTCATTACTTGACGATACAGAAATACCGGTATATCGGAATTTTACAATATACGATTTCGTCCGATCCGGCTTGTGAAGATTGTGAAATATTGAAGTTTACGCTGCAGCCGATTGTGGAAAATGCGCTGCTGCACGGCATCGGACCCAAACCAAATGGCGGTACGATTCATGTCGAGATTTTCCAGGACCAGGAGGATATGGTTTGCATCGTTCACGATGACGGCGTCGGGATGACGGAGGAGCAGGTGCAGCGCGCGCTGCAGCATGGGGGAGGAAGCGGGCTGCAAGGGATGAGATCAGGCGTGGGTATCCGCAACGTGCAGGAGCGAATCAAGCTGTATTACGGAGAGCGTTACGGCATGACGATTTATTCCGATCCCGGCAGCTCGACGACGGTGGAGGTCAGACTGCCCATGACAAAAAAACAACCGGGTGAAGAGGAGGCGGAGGGGCATGAGCTGGAAGGCACTGTTGGTTGACGACGAATGGCTCGTGCGCAGGGAGCTGCGTCATCTGGTCAATTGGGAGGAAATCGGTTATACCCTGGTCGGCGAAGCGGCCAACGGGCTGGCGGCTGCGGAGATGATCAAAGAGGAGAGGCCCGATCTGGTCGTTCTGGACATTCAAATGCCCGGCATGGACGGAGTTGAGCTGGCGAGGCATATCGCGGCACACGAACCGCAAATCCGGATGCTTGTCATCAGCAGCCACGATCAATTTGACTATGTAAAAAATACGTTAAAAAGCGGCGCCTCCGATTACTTGCTGAAACATGAGCTGAATCCGGACAACTTGCGGCTTGTATTAGGCTCGATCCGCAAGGAACTGGAACAAGACCGGGCCCGGGAGCGGGAGGAAGAGCGCACCGAAACGGAGAGGAAAGATTCCTACTCCCCGCTGCTGAGGCAGTTTGTCCGTGAGCTTGTGCTTGGATACCGCCCGGCGGTTCAGCAATGGATGAGCGCGTATCCGTACACCGGATCGAGATCGGCGCTGCTTGTCATCCAAATCGCTCATTTCTTCAGATTGTCCCAAGGGAAAACGGATACCGAAAGAAGCCAATTTATTCAGTCCGTACTTGATATATGCCAACAGTCGATCGGAACGATGCAGCACGGCTGCGCCGTTTATATCGATCACGGGAGGTTTGTCATTCTAATTGGCTGCGCCGGGGTGCGCAGCGAAAGTGCGATTTATCAGGAGCTGAGCCATCTGGAAGGGGCCGTATCGCGCTCGCTGCACCTGCTGCTCAACGTAAAGACGGCCTGTCAGCTTGCCGGAGTATGCACCAGCGCCGGGCTGCTGCCGGAGATGTATGCGAGAGTGACGGAAAAGCTGCGCTACATGTCGGGGATGGAAGTCAATGCGCCTGCCGAAATGACGTCAAACAGCGATGCGCATGAGCAGCTGTTTTCTATTCAGCAGGAGAAGCAGCTGCTTACAGCCGTTATTGGCGCGGCAGAAGACGAGATACGCATGATTTTGGACGAGGTGCTGAAGCCTGTGCTGGGGCGGTCGGCGAATGATGCGCGATTGCGGCTGCTGCTGTGCGAGCTGATGTCGCTGGCGCGGAAAGTCGCGGTGAAGATCGGGTTCCAGCAGCTGGATGTGCTGGAAGCCAGGCTGGAGCAGCTTGCCTTATGCGAAGATACGGCGGAAAGCGGCGAGCAGCTCAAACGCGTATTTACGTATTTGTCGCAAGCTTTGGGTGAGAAGCCCAGTTATTCCCCTTACGTACAGCAGGCCATCCAGTTTATTCGTCATCATTATCACGAGGAAATCGGCCTTGACCGGACGGCCAAGCAGCTTAACTTGTCTCCCGCTTATTTATCCCGGCTGTTCAAAAGCGAAACGGGCGTCGGCATGGTGGAATACATCAACCGGATCCGTGTCGAAGCGGGCATGAAGCTGCTGCAATCCGGAGAGATTAGCGTGAAGGAAGTATACGAGAAGGTCGGATTTAACAATTACAGTTACTTTTTTCGCGTATTTAAGGAAATTACGGGACAAACCCCGCAGCAGGCGGCCAAACGCGAGCAGGACTCATGAAGGGGAACCGTCCGCCAAACGCCCCGATAGCTTATGAAAGGGACCGTCAGGCCATTTTTCCTGGCGGTTTTTGCTGCAGGTTGGACAAAATTGTACAGTCCTTGGACAAAATCGTGCAGCCCGGGAAGCTTCAACGGGCGATAGAATAAGATCATCTTCACATACAGAAGGGTGGTTCCAATCATGAGCAAATTAAGCAAACGGGGTGCAATCGGTCTGACCGCATTCATGCTGGCGTCAACGGCATTGTCCGCGTGCAGCCAGGAGCAAGCGGCCGCGCCCTCGGCCAAAGAAGGGGCAAGCAGCGAAGCAAAGGGCTTGAACGCGACCGGATTTCCCATCGTCAACCAGCCGGTTTCGCTCCGATTTGTAGCGCGTAAAAACCCGCAGCACGGCGAATGGAAAGATATGATGGTCTTGCAGGAATACGAGAAAAAAACCGGCATCAAGGTCGAATACGAAGTTTATCCGATGCAGAACTTCGATGAGCGCAAAAATTTGCTGTTTGCCTCCAACGATTTGCCGGACGCTTTTATCAATTCAGGGATCTCCGCGCAGGAGCAGCTGAAGTACGGAACACAAGGCACACTCATTCCGCTGGAAGGGCTGATCGACAAATATGGTCCTAACCTGAAGGCGCTGTTTGAAAAATATCCGGACGCGAAGAAAACGGTTACAGCTCCGGACGGACATATTTATGCTTTGCCGACAATTGTAACTCAGGCTGCGGCCCGTACCCAGAAGTTGTGGATGAATCAGCAGTGGCTTGACAAAGCAGGATTGAAAGCGCCTACGACGACGGATGAATTGTACCAAACGTTAAAGAAATTCCAGGAAATCAACCAAGGAACGGATGCGGTGCCGTTCGCCATCGATATGGCCAGCGCTACCGGCAATATGTTTACGAACGCTACGATGAGAGGTTTGGCGGGCATATGGGGGCTGCCGCTCCAGATGGGCACGTCCGGCGGCATTGAGGGAGGCAAGTTCAAGCTTTGGTATGACAGCGACCGTCTGAAGGACATGCTGGTGTTCCTGAATAAGCTGTACAAGGAAAAGCTGCTTGACAACAACAGCTTTACGCTTGATATCGCCAAGCTGAATGCCATGACCAAGGCGAATAAAGTCGGCATGACGTTCAACCAGACCGATGTCGGAATGGACACGAAAATTTTCAAAACCTTTGCATATCCGAAGTCATCATTCGGCGATCCGGTTGCGAATGCCGGAGCGGTCGCACGTGACCTGGGCTCGTTTGCGATTACGAACAAAAACAAATCTCCGGAAGCGACGATGCGTTGGGTCGATTACTTCTATGGAGACGAGGGCTCGATTTTCCTGCGCTTCGGTATCGAAGGCAAGACATACAGCAAGGATGCAGACGGCAATCTCGTCTATTCAGATCAAATTATGAAGGACAGCCGGGGCATCCAGTTCGCGATCGGCGACATGACCATTTGGCCGGGGGCCGGTGCGCCACACGTCATTAACGATAAGAACGCGGTAGCGGTCACCACCCCCGCCATTATGGAAGGACAGAAGAAGATCGACGCCATCATGCCGAAGACGGTATACGGCGCGCCGCTTATGGAGCCGGCGATTGCCGAGAAGTACAGCGCGATGACGGAAGATATTAACAAATTCGTGCGTGAGTCGGTATCGAAATTTATTGTCGACGGCGTAGCCGACGACAAGTGGGAGCAATACAAACAGACGTTGCAGAAGCTTGGCATCAAGGAATACGAAGGCTTCTTCCAGAAAGCGCTGGACAGCTACAACAAGTAACGGGATGAAAGGAGAGGCCCATCTCGATCGGCCTCTCTTCTTTCTATCCTTTTGGGAGAGGAGCTAAAGACATGAATCCATCGCGTTCGCTGGCCAGAAGCCTCGTCAAACATTGGGAGTTTTATGCGCTGCTTGCTTTGCCGCTGGCCTGGTACGTTATTTTCCAATATATCCCGATGTACGGCGTGCAGATTGCATTTAAAGATTTCAACCCGGTGAAGGGGATCAACGGCAGCCCGTGGGTCGGCCTCAAGTATTTTCAGGAATTTTTTCAGGCGTATTACTTCTCGCGCCTGATTATCAACACGCTGCTGCTCAGCTTGTACAATATTGTGTTTGGTTTTCCGATCCCGATTTTACTGGCTTTGCTCATCAATGAAATCAAAGGCACCGCGGTCAAAAAGGTGCTGCAAAATATTACTTACGTGCCGCACTTTTTATCGGTTGTTGTTGTTGCCGGCATGGCGTATACGTTTCTTCACCAGGACACGGGTATTGTTAACCTGCTGCTGAAGACACTTGGCATGGAGCCGGTTGCTTTCATGCAAAGTCCGGGCTGGTTCCGCACCGTATTTGTTTCCACGGGCGTATGGCAGGAAGCGGGCTGGGCGGCGATCATCTACCTTGCCGCTTTGTCCGGCATCGACCCGTCGCTTTATGAAGCGGCCAAAATAGACGGGGCATCCCGCCTGCGGCGCATTTGGCATATTTCGATCCCCGGCATCGCACCAACGATCATCATTTTGTTTATTTTGCGGATCGGTCATGTGATGGATATCGGTTTCGAGAAAACGCTGCTGATGCAAAACAGCCTAAACGCCGAGTCGTCGGACATTATTCAGACTTTCATTTATGCAACCGGGATTCAGCAGGCCAGATACAGCTTTACCGGAGCGATCGGCCTGTTTAATTCCTTGATTAACTTCGCTTTGCTTATTGTGGCGAACCGGATTGCCCGCTGGAAAAGCGACACAAGCTTATGGTAGAGGGGGACTTTTCATGGATTCACGCAGCTTTGCTCCGGGGGACCGGCTGTTCGATACGCTGCTGTACGTAATTGCGGCCATCGTAGTTGTCGTTACGGCGTTTCCCATTTACTTTGTGGTCATCGCCTCCATCAGCGATCCGGTGCTTGTGCTGAACGGCAAAGTTACGTTATGGCCGGCCGGCCTCAACACAGAGGCGTATCACGAGGTATTCAAAAACAAGCAGGTATGGAGCGGCTACCGCAATTCCATCATGTACACGACGATCGGCACATGCATCAATTTGCTGCTGACGACCGTAGCGGCTTATTCGTTATCGCGGCGAACGCTGCCCGGCAGAAACATCTTTATGTTTATCATCACGTTTACGATGTTTTTTAACGGGGGGCTGATCCCTACTTATTTGCTGGTCAAAGATTTGCACTTGAACAATACGTTTTGGGCGCTGGTCATTCCAAACGCGATTGCGACTTACAATCTGATCGTCATGCGGACTTATTTCCAGAACAGCATTCCCGACGAGCTGCTGGAGGCCGCGCAGATGGACGGCTGCACCAACCTGCGCACGTTCTGGAGTGTGGTGCTGCCGTTATCGAAGCCGATTTTGGCCGTTATGGTGCTTTTCTATGCAGTGCAGCATTGGAACTCGTATTTTAACGCATTGATTTATTTGCGGGACAGCAAAATGTTCCCGCTGCAGCTCATCCTGCGGGATATTTTGATCCAGAACAAAGCGCAGCTCGCCGCCGACAGCTTTGGCTCGGACAAAAGCATATTCCTTGCGGAGAGCATCAAATATGCGTTGATTATCGTAGCGAGCGTTCCCGTGCTGGTGTTGTACCCTTTTGTGCAAAAATATTTTGTCAAAGGTGTTATGATCGGCGCGATCAAAGGATAATCGGAAGAAGAGAAGGGGTGTTTCGGCATGAATGTGCTCTTTATTATGTCTGACGAGCATTCCGGCGAAACGATGGGGTTTGCCGGACATAACAAGGTCCAGACTCCGGTGCTGGACCGGCTGGCGGGGGAAGGAACGGCGTTTACCCGCTGTTATACGCCAAGTCCGCTTTGCACGCCGGGGCGGGCGAGTTTTTTTACCGGGAAGTATACGCATACGCTGGGAACATGGGATAACGCGACGCCGTATGACGGCCGCTCCACCGATATGGCGAATCATTTGCACCGCCACGGCGAGCGGCTGACCAGCTTCGGCAAGCTGGATCTGCATCCTGACGGCCAATATGAAGGGCTTGATGCAACGTTGTGGGGACCGCGCAATAACCCGCAATTCGAGAGTTTCTTCCGGGATCGCGACGTCGAGATGGGCAACGATTTGCGTTTTAAACATATGGGCATCCGCACCGAGCCTTCTTTTGACGAGCGGGTGCGCGATGCGGCGCTGGAATGGCTGCGGGGCCGCCAAGGCGCAAGCGAACCTTGGGTGATGTATGTCGGCTTCTTGAATCCCCACTTCCCGTTTATCGCGCCGGAGGAGAAGTGGAACAAATATGACAAGCTGGTGACGGACGAAGATATGGCGCCCGCGGCGCGAAGCGAATTTCCCGAGCTGAACGAGCCGCTGCGCCAGCTGCGCCGCCATTTTCGCGGGGATGTCGTCGACCCGGAAACGCTGAGGAAAGCGCACGTCGGCTACTACGCGATGACGGAGGAGCTGGATGCCAACATCGGCCGGCTGCTGCAAACGCTGAAGGAAATCGGGCAAGAAGAGGATACGCTGATCGTGTATACAAGCGATCACGGCGAGCAGCTCGGCCGGCACGGGTTGTGGTGGAAGTGCTGCATGTACGAGGAATCGGCCCGCGTGCCTTTGATCTTGAAAGGGCCGGGCATTCCCGGCGGTCAAATCATCGATTCGCCGGTGTCTTTGCTCGACATGTTCCCGACGATTTGCGATGCGCGCGGCATCGAGCCGCCTGCCGGTCTGCCCGGACGTTCGCTGCTGCCGCTGGCCCGCGGAGAACATGACCCGCTGCGAGCCGACTTTGCATTCAGTGAATATCACGCTCACGGAGTGCCCAGCGGCATGTATATGATTCGCTGGCAGAGATGGAAGTACGTATATTACGTCGGTTTCGCGCCTCAGCTGTTTGATCTTGCTGCGGATCCTCGCGAAATGCACGATCTGTATCCGTCCGCGTCGGCTTCCGAGGAGCTGCGGCAGGCGCTTGAGGCTTGCGACTCGCGGCTCCGCAGCGTTTGCGACCCGGAGGCGGTCGACCGGCGGGCGCAGCAGTTCCAGCAGGAGACAAAAAAGCGGCTTGGCCTAACCGGTTATGTGCCGCCCAAAGGAATGCCGGTGCCGCACCCGGAATACAGCGAATAATATCATTGATAAACGACATCAATGGCAAATGGAGGTTACACACAATGAGCAACCAAGCGAAAATTACGATTCAAGCGGGAGAAGTCCAAGCCGCCACAATTAATCCTTATGTGTTTGGCCATTTTGTCGAGGATATCCGCGACCATATGGACGCTATGCTTGCTTTTGTCCTGAAGGATATGGATTTTGAGGACGAGGCGGTTGGCGGTGTCTCGTCGGGCTGGTATCCGATCAATAACGGGAAAAATACGCGCTTCGAGCTGGAGCCGGCGGCACCCAAACATTCCGGTCACAGTCAAAAAATTAGAATTTACAGCAGCGATCAATGCACCGCCGGCATCGGGCAGCGCATCTCCGTACGCGGCGGCATGGAATACCGTATTCGGCTTGTAGCGCGCGCAGCGCTTGACATTCGCGAGCTGGTGTGCGAAGTGGCCGATGCCGCCGGCGGAAAAACGCTTTGCTCGGCGCAAGTGGAGCTGACCAGCCACAATTGGCGGGAGTATACGTTCACAGTGACACCGGCCGAAACCGCAGAGAACGCGGAATTCCGTCTGCTGATTTCCTCGGAGGGTGCAGCCTGGCCGGACTCCATTGCAACCGGAATCTTGTGGCTTGATCATGTTTCGATGCTGCCTGCCGATAGTAGGGGTATCGTCAAGAAGGAAGTTATCGACTGGAGCCGGGAGCTGAACGCAGGCATGATGCGCCTGGCCGGCAACTATATCAGCGCGTACCATTTTGAGCACGCCATCGGCCCGGAGCTGGAGCGGCCAAATATGATCAACGAGGCGTGGGGAGGCTGGACGAACAAATATTTTGGTACCGACGAGTTTATTCGCTTCTGCCGCGATTTGAACGTCGAACCGCTGATTTGCGTTAATGCCGGCTCCGGTACGCCGGAGGAAGCGGTGCAGTGGATGGAATACTGCAACGGCGGCAAAGATACGCCGTTTGGCGCACGCCGGATCGAATACGGAAACGAAGAACCGTTTGGGGTGAAATATTGGGAAATCGGCAATGAGATTTACGGCCCTTGGCAGGTAGGACATTGTTCCGCGGAGGAATTCGCCCACCGCTACGTCCGCTTCGCCAAAGCGATGAAAGCGGCCGATCCGAACATCATTCTGATGGCCTGCGGAGACGTAAACAGCGAATGGAACAAGACGGTGCTGGATATTGCCGGCGAATATATCGACTATTTGACGCTCCATATTTATCACGGCTTCGGAACCGTCGGCATTGATCCGAATACGCCGAAGGAAGAACGATATAAGGCGATGGTCGCTTACCCGGAAATTACGCGCCATATCGTAAACGAGACGACCGAGCTGATCCGTAGCAGCGCCAAACACGAACATGTGAAGTTGGCCATTACGGAATACACAACAATGTATTATCCGAATACGATCCGCAAAGGCCTTCCGATGGAACATACGCTCGAATCGGCGGTGGCCAACGCGGCTAATCTCAATGAGTATATTCGCCAGGCCTCGATGGTGGAAATCGGCAGCTACTCCGATCTGGTCAACGGCTGGCTGGCCGGCTGTATTCGCGTAGGCGACCATTTTGCCGACCAATACCGCGGGAAACAGCCGGGATGGAGCGGGAAAAGCCAACTGGTCTACGGCACGCCGACATATCACATGATGAAGGTTTACGCGAACCGCGACATTGCCCGCACGGTCACAAGCGCGGTGGATTGCGGCACATTTGGCGTGACGCCGCAAAAAAATCGCTTTGGCGTCAAGCTGGATGAATTGCCCGTGCTGGATGTCGTTTCCTGCCTCAGCGAGTCTGGAGATACGCTGACATTGTTTGTTGTCAACCGGGGTCTTGAGCCCGTTCAGACGGAAATTTCCGTTGATGCCTTTATGATGTCGCCGGATGTAACGATGTGGGAAATTAGCGGGGACGATTACGAAGCGATCAACTCGGTATTTGCGCCGGATTACATCGTCAGCAAGCAGAAGCAGCTGACGTCCGAGCAAGGCCGCTTGACCTGCAGCCTGAACGCGCATTCCATTTACGTGCTGGAGATGAAACGCCGCAACCGATAAGTCTGCCGATCCGGCAATAGCTGGAGGGCTGCTGCGGTTTGCGAAGGCTTTTAACCTCGCGGTAATGCTCCGCAGCAGCTGATCTACGGTAACGAACAGTTGAAGACCATCCGTTTCCCTGATCTTAAGGTCATGGGAGCGGACGGTCTTTTTTGGCGTATGAATTGGACAAGGGAAACTCTCGCAGCCGTCATTTGTTTCGAGCTTGCAGGAGCATGAATATGGCATGTATTGATCTTGAATTTGTATTTGACCGAATGTTCGGACTGCTGCATGATATTGAGTGTACTGGTTGAAATTGGACGGCCATTTCTTGATATACAAGGAGGATGAGCAGGTGGTCAGAAAAGCGGTTATTTTAGCTGCCAGGGAAAATACATCAGTCGGGCAAGTATACAACGGGAGCGTTATGGAGAAATTGAGCCCTTATGTCGACATATACCAAGAATGGGTCCATAGCGGGAATATGAAGCAGCACGCCGAGCAAATCCGCGAGGCCGAAATCGCGTTCTCTACATGGGGGATACCGGAATTTACGGAGGAAGACATTAAAACGTATTTGCCTAATTTAAAAGTGCTGTTTTATGGCGCGGGTTCGGTTCAACGGTTTGCGCGAACGTTTATTTCGCAAGGCGTGACCGTAGTCAGCAGTTGGGCGGCCAACGCCGTCCCCGTAGCGGAATTTACGGCTTCGCAAATCGTGCTTGCCAACAAAGGTTTTTACCGCTCGTTGTTTCGGTATAAGCAGGACAACCGGGAAGCACTGAGCGTCGCCCGGATGTACCCCGGAAATTTCGGGGCGAGAGTCGGCATATTGGGTGCCGGGATGATCGGCAAAAAGGTGGTCCGATTGCTGAAGGCATATGAGCTTTCGATTGATGTGTTTGATCCGTTCCTGCCGGATGCGGCTGCAGCGGAATTGGGCGTAAGGAAAACCGGCCTGCTCGATATTTTCACAAACTGCGACACGATATCCAATCATCTCGCCAACTTGCCGGCAACGGAAGGAATGTTAAATAAAGAGCATTTTGACCGGATGCAGCCGCATGCGACGTTTATCAATACGGGCAGAGGGGCGCAGGTCGTGGAGGCCGATTTAATTCGCGCGCTGAAGGAAGTGCCGACCCGCACCGCGGTGCTTGATGTGACGTTCCCGGAGCCGGTAAGACCGGACAGCGACTTTTTGAACATGGACAACGTCTTCTTGACCCCGCATATTGCCGGCAGCATGAACCGCGAAATTGCCCGCATGGGACACTACATGGCGGAGGAATGCGAGCGATATTGCAACTGTAAGCCCTTACAATACGAAGTTACGCTGCCTATGCTGGAGACGATGGCTTGAACCGACCAGGTGCCCGGAAATCAGCATGGTGAACTTGCAGGCCAAGTAGTTTATCCAAGCGTTAAAGCAATGGTTTAAGCTTTCGTTTCCGGGGGATATGTCGATTCCAGGGCGAGCTGCAGGCAGGCGATTTCTGTATGAATGGCCGGTAAAGACGGCAGCTCGGGAAGTTTCGTCTTGCGTATCAGCCGCCGCTGTTCGGCGGCTTTGGCCATCCATTCCAATGCAAGCAGCAGCTCGGCATGGACAGGAGCGGGCAGGATCGGCCGGTTGCCGTATTTCCAGCATGCGTCCAGCAAGTACCCAAGCCGTTCGATGGACGATACGGCGGGCCTGAGCAGCTCGGGGCCTGAGCGCCGGTGGACAATTTCACCCAATGCGGCAGTGAATACCATATTGACGTTGGCCAGGTTGGTTTGCATTTTGCTCCGTTCAGGAGGTTCTTTTGCCGCTGCAGGATGTGCCGGTTGGGCTGAAAACAGCAGCAGCAGAAATTGCTGCTGGCTGCGAATGGTTTTGGCGATCAGATGCGGAAGCAGCCGGGATGCTTGTTTCCTGCCGATCAATAACGTGCCAAGCAAACCGATCATACAGCCGGCCAGCACGTCGACGGTCCGCGCTGCCGCAAAAAATGCGGCGTCATGGGACAGCGAGCTGCTTTCCGCCAGCAGCAGGGCATTGGGGGTAATGAACAAAGCGGCAATTCCGTAATTATATACGATGGCGAACTCGGTGAATATCGTCAATACGACAATGGCGATCAGGATGACATAACCTTGCGGTTCCAGCGACAAGATGGCAAACGCGATGAGAATGCCCAGTATGGTGCCGATGGACCGCTGCACGGCGCGGTGAAACGTCGAAACGACGGTTGAACCGGACATCACCGCCGCACAAGACAAGGTGACCCAGAACGACCGGTTGAAATCAAACGAAAAAGCGGCGATGGCGGCAACCGTAAGTACGGCCCCAAAACGCACCGCCGTCAGGAACACGATCGAATGTTTGTCAAACGAGCCGCCTAAGACGACGCTTAATGCAGGCTTGGTGAAATGAGCGGTTTGATGAAGCCGGGACAACGGTTCGTGCAGCGCGGCTTCGGCGTCCTGCACCTTGAGCAAGAGCTGATCTGCGTGATGGTTCTCAGCCGGGCGAAACGACGGCAGATCTTCCTGAATGAAGCCGGCTCTACTGCGTTCTCCAATACGCTCACCGATGCTGCGGGCATATTTTCCGATCTCTACGTCCGGCGTTTCGCCGCTCGTCTCCGTATGTTCAAGCAGCTGCACAACAATCAGATTGGCGCGATCAAGCAGCAGAAGAAGGCGTACATACGGCTCCGGCGCCCGCCGGGACGGCCTGCCGGCCAGTAAAATATTTTCGGTTATCTCGAGCTGCCGGATAAGCTTCAGCTTCGCTTCCTCGTACGACCGGGTTCCCGCTGCCTCCATACATGCCGCAAGTTCCACGTATACCTTCTTTACCGCCTCGGTTTCGGGTCCGAACGGATTATGGAGCCAGCCGATCATCCCGATCATCCACGACAAAATTCCCCCTAGCAGCACCAGTCCTGCTCTTAACGGAGCCAAAGCCGGATCGACCGGCATGCCCGTTGCCATCGTGAAAGCAAGTACGAAAAAAATACTTGCCGGCCCTGTTATTTTTAAAGCTCCGAACAGGTAAGTGACAACCATCCCGATCACTCCGACCATTATTGCCGAACCGAGCGGATAAGGGGCGAGAAGTGTCCCCAGTCCGACGGATAAGGACATGCCCAGCGCGGCAAAGCCGATTTTTTTCGCTCTTTGCGCGTATGGAATGTTAAAGACGTACAAATACGTAAGACTTCCGATCCCCGCAAGCAAACCGTAAGCCAAATTGTCCGCCAACAGCCCCAGCAGAACCGGGATTCCGGAGCATATCCCGGCGCTGATCGCCTTTGTCCACGGAAGGGGACTTTTGTTCACGTTGAAGGCTTGCTTAATCACTTGCAGCAGATGAAGCAAGGCGGAATCGGCCGATGCTGTGGTACGTTGTTTAGACAATCCAAGTCCTCCTTGCATAAAATGCACTTAATGGATATTTTTCTCAAATCGCTCTCGTTTATGCGTAAACAGCGTGAAATACGTGTGCAAATATGTGATTCATTCGTGCCGGCAAACAAACAGGCCTTACGATAGCTGCAAAGTCATGGCAGTGGCTTATTTCAAAGCCTAAAAGATTTTTTATGAAATCATTCTTGAAAAAAAGCGGTAAGCACGTAGAATTAAGATAGATTTCTTTGGTGATGAAGCGGCGTCCGCAAGAGAACCTTAACGGCTTGGGAGGGAAATGAATGGACGACAATTTATCCCTTGTCGTGGACCGGGAGTTTAATCAATCGTTAAGCCAGTATCCGGTATTCTGCCAAACGAAGCGGGATACGGCGGTGATGGCTTTTATCCATGCGCATGACGGCTATGAGTTTCATTTTCCCTGCTCTTCCGTTGGCATCTGTGTGGTAGACGGGCAGCAGCTTGAATTCGTACCCGGCAAAATGACGATCATTCGTCCCGGCGCCTATCATTTTATCCGCTCGACGCAAACGGTCGAATATTGGCGGGTGATTTTATCGGTCGACGAGGCGTATCTGAGCGTGCTGTCCGCACAGGAACCGGCAATTTCCGCATTGATTGATGTTTGGTTTCCGTCCGATGAGATTGGAGCGGCGCAGCTGCATGTGGAGTCGAAGGAAGGGATGGAAGCCGTTCAATACCTGCTGCGCACGATCGAAAGGGAGCTGGAGCAGCGGCGTCCGCATTTTCAATTGGTCGTTAAGGCGCGGCTGCTGGAGCTGTTTGCGCTGCTGGGCCGTCTGGAAAGCCCGGATTTGGCTAAACGGACGGTATTGCCGCAAACGTCCCGCCAACTGATGAACAAGGTGGCGGATTACATTTCCGACCGTTATGCCGACACGCTGTCGATGGATACATTAGCGGCGGAATTCCATATGTCAAAATCGTATTTGCACAAGCTGTTTAAGCTGCATACCGGTCAAACGCCAAACCAATACCAGCTGCTTCAGCGGATCAATCATGCGAAGCTGCTGCTTAGCGGAAGCGACGAGCCGATTACGGCGATCTCGCTGCGGCTCGGTTTTGGCGAGATGGCGTATTTCAGCCGCTGCTTCAAGGAAGCGACGGGTGTGACGCCGAGTTTTTACCGGAGCAGCATGCGCGAATAAGGCGGCTTACGTGCAAATATCGGAAAAGTAGAGGATTCTCCAAGCATCGGAGATTCAGGTGCAAGCGTCTTCAAGAAACCTCTGTTACAGTGGTGTTAACCACATAAAACGAGGTGAAGGATAATGGATTCGAAAAAAACAATTATGGTTGACGTCAATGATTTAGGTTTTTTGGACAATACGGAAAATCGGACGGGCTCGTTTGTCCGTCCTGTCGATACCGCGCTGCTCTTGAAGGACTGTTACTGGATCGAATTCGAGCTGTCGCGTATGGCGATGGGCTGGGTGACGGGGGCGGCCGACTGGGAATGGAAAGGCGATCTCGTACGTATGGGCTACCTGCATACCGAGCATATGAAAAAACTGCGCGATCGTGTCGCCGAGCTTCCCGGCGCCGCTTTAAGCGACAGGTCCTGGACACCGGCGCGGGTGGCGGACGTTTTCTTGTCCGTGTCGCTTGCACCCGCTTTTCCCGAATTTGCTTGGGCGTACCGCAGCTTTGTGAGCAAGCTGTACAACAGATACGCCGGGCTTGCCGATACGCTTGATCCGATTCTCGAAGCGCCAACGCTGGATGCGCTGCGTGTCATTGAGCTGGACAGGAAGCAGCTTGTAAGCTGGGCCGAACCGCATGTCCGCTTCGCTTACGTGGACGATCCGCAATCGCGGCAGCGGTTTGACAGCTGGTGCCGTTACGTCGATCAGAAGTGGGACGAACTGTTTGCGGAAGAATCGGCGCCGGCGGCCGAGTGGGCAGAACGGCTGAAGTATCCGCCTGCGGGTCCGGTTCCGGCCATTCCGGCCGCCGATCCGAAATACCCGCATGTTGACCTGAACCGTTATAAAAGCGCGATGTTCGACCCGAAGTCGCCGACCTATGACAGCGTCAAACATATGATTTTTATTAACGCCAGCGAGATGTCGGCAACGGAAAGCCTGACTTATTTGTATTACGGCGTGCAGAAGATGCCGATGGAGTTTTATCACGATATCGCCCGCCATACGTGGGATGAAGCCCGGCACAGCCGCATGGGCGTGCGGCGGTTGAAGCAGCTTGGCTACCGCACCGAGGATTTCTCCTGGCACCCGTCGACGGCGCTGACGCCGGACAATCTGGAGCGCACGTTCCCCGAGTTTTATTCCACCTTGACGATGGTGATGGAGCCGTGTTCGTTTATCAAAAAACGCAAGTCGATTGATGCGTTTAAGCACTACGGGGATGCGTTATCGTCGCTGCAATCGGAATACGACATCGCCGACGAACGGCTGCACGTTCAATTCGGCAAAAAATGGGGCGCCAAGCTGTTCGAGCAGATCGACGACTTTGTGACGGCCCAGTCCGTCGCCGATAAAGCGAAGCAGCTCCATCTGCAGAAAATGGGGTACTCGCAAGAGGAAATCGACGGCGTGCTGAGAAGTTTCCCCGAGTTTTGCGGTTTCGCGACGATGGATTTGAAATACGACAACTACTAAGACGTACGGACCGTACGGATGGTTATAAACGCTGCGCTAAACACACGCACCAAAACGCACGGAGCCCGATTCACCGCTTATCCAGCGGACCGGGCTTTTTGTTTGCCCGGGTAAAGGTGCGTTGTTTTTTACAAAAAGAGCGTTCGTTTCTGCATTCACTGGCGGTGAAACGCCTTGTATAGTAAAAAAGGAAAGCGCAATCATAAACAGGGAGGCGAAACGATTGTGAAACAAAGAAAAATATGGGGGACGGGGACGGCCGTTTTGTTGTCATTGTCGCTGGCGGCAGGATGCAGCGGCGGCGGATCGGCGGGAACTGCAAATTCAACCGGACCAAGCCCGGCGGCGGGAGCGAATTCCGCGGCGCCTGCGAAAAAAGTTGAGCTGCGTGTGTTATGGTGGGGCACTCAGGACCGCCACGATATGACCGTCAAGGCGTTGGAGCTGTTCGAAAAGAAATATCCCGACATCAAAGTGAAACCGGAGTTTTCCGGATTCGACGGCTACTTCGATAAATTAAACGTCCAAGTCAGCGGCGGCAATGCGCCGGATTTGTTCCAAATCACGTACCAGGTAATGAACGATTATGCCTCGCGCGGAGCTTTGCTGGACCTGAATACATTGAAGCTGAATTTGGCCGATGTTGATGAAGGAACCCGTAAAATCGGGATGTATCAGGATAAAATGATGATGCTTGCCGCAGGAGTCAATACGTCGGCATTTGCCATCGACCCGGCACTGTTCCAAAAAGCCGGCATTACGCTCAAAAATCGCTTCACCTGGAACGAATTTGCCGCCGCCAGTAAGCAGGTGGCCGAAAAGTTGGGCAAAGGTTCTTACGGAACCCCGGATTATATGAATAACCCGGATATGCTCAACTACTTCATGCGGCAGAAGGGCAAGTCGTTTTTCGACGGCAAAAAACTCGGGTTTGACCAAGCCGATCTTGTCGAGTTTTTCACCTATTGGGACGGGCTGCGCAAGTCGGGAGCGGCAGCGCCGGCGGAAATTACGGCCTCCGTTACAAGCGGCGAGCTGGAGAAGCAGCTGATCGTCAGCGGCAAAAGTCCTGTTGTACTGCTGGGCTCAAACCAGATCGGCAGCATGCAGTCACTGGCTAACCGCGACTTGCAGATGATGCTGTGGCCGTCGATGGAAGGCGGCAAGGAAGGCCACTATATCTCGGCCGGGGTGGCCTGGTCGATCTACCAGAAAAGCGCCCATCCGAAAGAAGCGGCCATGCTGCTGGACTTCCTGACCAACGATCTGGAAGCTGCCAAAATACTCGGCGCCAACCGCGGCGTGCCGATTTCGGCCAAAGTACGCGAGGCTGTGGGCAGCTCGCTGAGCGCGACGGATAAAAAGCAGTTCGCTTTTATCGACGAGATGGCGAAGGTGGCGACGCCGTTTAACCCGAACCAGCCGGTGGGAGCGGGCGAAGTGCAAAGCTTGCTCGTCAACATCACGCAGCAGGTTCAGTTTGAGAAAAAGAGCATCGCGGAAGCGGCAGCGGAATTCGTGACGAAAGCGAATCAGATTTTGCAGGCGAAATAACATGGCTTATTCATGGGCGATTCGGGGCTGCGGGCGGTTTCATCCGCGCCCCGCTGTCGTTTTTGTTTCCGGAAGCAGGGAGGTTTAACCAATGGGCAGCAGAGCGTTTCGAGCCAATATCAGCGCATATATGTTTTTGGCGCCATGGCTGATAGGGCTATTTTTATTTATGGTTGGGCCTATGCTGGCTTCGCTATATTTGGCTTTTACAAAATATGATCTTGTGTCCGCACCAACTTGGATCGGGCTGCAAAACTTCCAGACGATGTTTGCCGACCCGCGGTTTTATTTGGCCGTGCGCGCGACGGTGCTGTTCGTTGGCGTTGCCGTACCGCTGAAGCTGGCGGCGGCTCTGGGCGTTGCGCTGCTGATGAACCGCAATCTGCGCTTGATCGGGCTGTACCGGACGGTGTATTATGTGCCGTCGCTGATCGGCGGCAGTGTGGCCGTATCCGTCATGTGGCGGCAAATTTTCGGCGGTGACGGTATTTTCAACCGGTTTCTGGGGCTGCTGGGAGCGGACAATATGACGATCTGGATCGCAAGCCCGAAATACGCGATCTATACGATATGTTTGCTTGCCGTCTGGCAGTTCGGTTCGTCGATGGTCATTTTTTTGGCGGGGCTGAAGCAAATTCCCGAATATTTATACGAGTCGTCCGCCATCGACGGCGCCGGTAAAGTGCGGCAGTTTGTTTCCATTACGCTGCCGATGCTGTCGCCTGTGCTGTTTTTTAATCTCGTTATGCAGACGATCGGCGCTTTTCTTATGTTTACGCAGGCGTTTATCGTGACGAAAGGCGGACCGATGGATGCTACGCTTGTGTACGCTTTGTTTCTTTACGAGCAAGGGTTTTCGTTTATGAAGATGGGTTATGCTTCCGCGCTTTCCTGGGTGCTGCTTGTCGCCATCGGCCTGTGCACGCTGCTGTTTTTTGCGACTTCGCGTTATTGGGTTTATTATGAGACGGACGGTGACAAGGAATGACTCGCATGCAAGCAAATCTGACCCGCCGCACGCTGCTCCATTTGATATTGCTGGCACTCGGCCTCGTGATGGTTTATCCGGTCATCTGGATGCTGCTGAGCTCGTTTAAAAGCGACTCGCACATATTTTCTTCATCAGCGCTGCTGCCAGAAGTATGGTCGACGGCCAATTATACGAAGGGTTGGAGCGGGGTTCCGAAAATCAGCTTTGGCACTTTTTTCGCCAACTCGTTTTTTGTTGCGGGAGCGGTGGTCGTCGGCAATGTCGTCTCGGCTTCGTTGACCGCCTTTGCATTCGGCCGGATGCAGTTTAAGCTGAAGCAGCTTTGGTTTTCCGTCATGATTGTGACGATGATGCTGCCGGCGCAAATTATTTTGATCCCGCAATATTTGCTGTTTAACAAGCTGGGCTGGGTAAACACGTATTTGCCGCTGATTGTGCCGCACTTTTTTGGCGCTGCGCCGTTTTTTATATTTCTGATGGTGCAGTTCATCCGCGGTTTGCCTAAGGAATTGGACGAATCGGCGCGGATGGACGGCTGCGGCGTTTTTCAAATCTTTTTGCGTATCGTGATGCCTTTGTGTGTGCCGGCGATTATTACGACAGCAATATTCAGCTTTATTTGGACGTGGGACGACTTCTTTACGCAGCTTGTATATATTAACGATCCGGTTAAATTTACAGTGCCGCTTGGCTTACGGCTGTTTTTGGACGGCGGGGGCACAAGCCAGTGGGGAGCGATGTTCGCCATGTCGGTGCTGTCGCTGATCCCGAGTTTTATGGTTTTTTTGCTCGCACAGAAGTATTTTGTACAAGGAATTGCAACCACCGGGATGAAAAACTGACCGGGTTTCAAAGGAGGATGGGGCATAAATGCAGCCGTTAAACGGGCTTAACCGGGCGCAGCTGGAAGATGCGATATCACAAGTGATCCGCGGCATGCAGGGGCTTAAGGCAACGATCGCGGAGGATACTCCCGCGAGCATCATTTCCATGGATGTATGGGATTGGTCGCAGGGGGTTGGGTTATTTGCGCTTTACAGATATTATAGAGAGACAGGGGATACAGCAACGCTGGACTATTTGACCGGCTGGTTCGCAAAACGGATCAATGAAGGGCTGCCTTCTCCCAATATCAATACGATGTGTCCGCTGCTTACGCTGAGTTATTTGTACGAGGAGACGGGGGATGCCGAGGCGCTGCGCCTTTGTGGGCAGTGGGCGCAATACGCGGTGCAGGACTTGCCGCGAACGGCCGAGCTGGGCTTTGCCCACACGGCTGTCGACAGCCCCAACGAAGGCGAACTGTGGGACGATACGCTGTACATGACTGTGCTGTTTGTTGGGCGTATGGGGATGCTTTTGCAAAAAGACGATTACGTGCAGGAGAGCATTAGGCAGTTTCTCGTGCACCTGAAATATTTGACGGACGTTCGCAGCGGACTGTTTTTCCACGGCTGGACGTTTAAGGAGCGGCACCACTTCGCCCAGGCGTTATGGGGTCGCGGCAACGCTTGGTATACCGCCGGTCTTGTCGATTATCTCGAGATGGTGACGGTGCCGGAAGGGGTTCGCCGTTTTCTGCTGACCTCGCTGAACCGGCAGATTGATGCGTTGGCCGAACTTCAGGCCGAAAGCGGCTTGTGGCACACGCTGCTGGACGACCCGGCTTCGTATGAGGAAACGTCGGCTTCGGCCGGTTTTGCCTACGGGATATTAAAAGCGGTTCGCATGGGCTACACCGATGCTTCGCGCCGGATCGTCGGCGAGCGGGCGCTAGAGGCCGTGCTGCGGCAAATTGATGCGGACGGGGCCGTACAAGGCGTGTCTTACGGTACAAGGATGGGACGCACGCTGCAGTTTTACAAGGACATTCCGCAATGTCCGATGCCTTACGGCCAATCTATGACGCTGCTGATGCTGGTCGAAGGGCTGCGGCATTTCAAATAACAACAGGGGGTGAACACATGAAGAAGGGACAATGGCGAATCAGGCCGATCCTGCTGCTGGGCTTTATCGGTCTGACGTGGCTTCTTCTGCTGCTCACCTGTTTGATTTTTTACTGGAACGTCTCTAAGACGGTGATCGGGCAAATCGTCGATAACCGGCTGGAGCTGATCGACCAAACTCACGGCCAAATCAGCTCGCGGTTCCGCGATGTGGAGGAAATTGCGCTGGTCATCTCCTCCAATCCGAACCTGATCGACGCTTTCGGCGACAACAGCCGCGATGTGTACAGCCTCATTCAGACCCGGCGTGATGTCGTTAACAATGTGGTGAATCCTTTTTTGTATTCCAAGCCTTATTTATCCAGCGTGAGATTGTTCAGCGACCGTTTTAAAAACTTGCCGTTATCCGCTCTGGACCGGGTGTACCCGATGTCGGCCGCGGAATGGGACCAGGAAGTGCTGAACCGATCGGATTCGTTCTGGGCCGGTTCCCATCCGGATCCCGTCGCCGCTTACCAATCGAAGCAGGTCATCTCTTACGTCCGCAAAATATTCAACGGCCAGGGCCGCGTGATCGGCCTTGTCGAGATGAATATGGATGAAAGCTCGCTTTCGCAGCTGCTGCATGGCGAACGCAAGGTGTACGACGGCATGCTGCTTATTACGGACGGCGGGGGGCGTGTCGTCACCCGGCTGACTTCGTTTGCGGACGGCAGGCTGCCGGAGGAAGTAGACGAGTCACGTTGGATGGACAATATTCGCGACGTGCAGCAGGACGGTTATCATGCGGCGACGATCGGGGGAGAGCCGTATCTGGTGCTTTATTCGTATCCGGACAAAACACAGTGGCGCCTGATCGAGTTGATCCCGACGGAACGCATCTACGGGCCTGTGAAGCAAATCCGCAATGCGGTGCTGGCGATCGGCATCGCCGGGCTGCTGCTGAGCTGTATCATCGCTTATTATTTATCGGGACGGATGACACGCCAAATCCCCGAGCTGCTTGGCGCTTTCCGCCGCGTACAGGTCGGCAAGCTGGACACGAAAATATCCGAGCAGCATGCGATTTTCGAATACCGCCAGATCGCTTTATCGTTTAACCGGATGGTTGATGAGCTGAACATGCTGATCGAGAGCCGCGAGAAGGAGCAGCGGGCGGCGCAGGAGGCGGAATACCGCGTTCTGGAAAATCAGATCAACCCGCATTTTCTGTACAATACGCTGGATATGATCAACTGGATGGCGGCGGCCAAAGGGGCGAAGGAAGCCAGCCTGATGTCCGCCAAGCTGGGCAGGCTGTTCCGGCTCAGCTTAAGCAAGGGCAAATCGTTTATTTCGCTTGCCGAGGAGATGGAGCATGCGGCGATTTATGCGCAGATTCAGCAGGCGCGGTTCAAGGAGTCGTTCCTATACGAGGAGCGGATGGCGCCGGACACTGAGCAGCTGTTTGTGCCAAAGCTCATGATCCAGCCGCTGATCGAAAATTCGATCGTGCACGGCTTCCGCAATCCGGCGGCGGAGCGTACGTTCCGGATCACCGTAAGCGCCTACCTGGCCGGTGAAAACCGCAGCGAGCTGATCATCGTGATTGAAGATAACGGCGAAGGCGTGGCTGACCCGGCGGAAGCGGATACCCGTAAAGCTCAAAAAGGCACAGGAGGACACGGCATGGATAATGTGCGCAAGCGGATACAGCTATACTACGGCGCGGGATATGGGGTAACGCTGAACAACCGTCCGGAAGGCGGGGCGCGGACGGAGATCAGAATCCCTGCCGCCGCCTGTCAATCGGAAACAAATCGGGGTGTAAGCGGATGAGAATATTGATTGTCGACGACGAACATCACATTATGGACGGACTGGTGCAGCTCGTTGACTGGCGGCGGCTTGGCGTGACCGATGTGGATACGGCCGTCAACGGACTGCAGGCGCTGGAACGGTACGAAACCTGCAAACCCGACTTGATCGTAACCGACATTACGATGCCGCTGATGGACGGGCTGACCTTCCTGGAGCGCGTGCGGCAGACCGATCCCGATACGCCTGCGATCATCTTAAGCGGCTACGACGAGTTCGAATATGCAAAAAAAGCGCTGCATCTGCGTGTGTTATATTATGTCATGAAACCGATTGTGTTGTCCGAAATCGAGCAGATGCTGTACGAAGTGATTCAGAAGATGTGCCGTGAAGCGAAGCAAAAGCAATATGACGAGCAATTCAGCCGGATGGTGCAAAACCAGCTGCCGGTGCTGCGCGAGCAGTTTTTGTACAAAATCGTCTCGGCGGGGCTGAAAAACAGCGATATTTCCGAGGAACAGCTGACTTTCTACGAGCTGCCCCAGGAGATTTCCGGCGGTGCGCTGCTGCTTACGCTTGGACTATACCGGACGACCGAAAGGCATAACGAGTCGGAGCGCGATTGGCAGCTGTTCAAATTTTCCGCGCTGAATATCGTGCAGGAGTCGATTGCTTCAGAGTCGGGTGCGGAGGCGGCATATCCGCTGCAATACATGGAGGACCGGCTGCCGATTCTTATTTGCGGGAGCGGTGCGGAGGCCGCAAGGGAGTGCGCCCGCCGGCTTGCCGGGCTGCTGCTTGACCGGATCGGCCGCTTCCTTGCGGTTGAAGCCAACGCGGGGATCGGGCAATGGTACGGCGAGCCGGACAAATATTGCCTGTCGCTGAAGGAATCCGCCGATATGCTGCGGCTTGCCGAACACGAGGGGTACCAGCTCGTGCTCAGCGCAGGGGAGGATCACCGCACGTCATGGGAAGCTGCGGAACAGCAAAGCGAGCTGCTGAACCTGCTGACGGAGGCGCTTGCGCGGGGGGACGAATCGGCAGCGCTGCAGCTGTGGGCGGATATCGAACACCGCTTGGAACGCAGCCGTTCCGGACTGGGCCATATCCAGACCGCAGCTATCGCGATGATCAGCCATGTGGTGCTTGGCTTGTCCAAGCTGGGGACGCAGCTGCCGGAGGGGGATGCGCTGCAGCCGCTGCGCGTCTTTCAAGATATTCAAGCCGCACGGGCAAACGAAGAGGTATTGCGAATTGTAAAAGAATATGTTCGAACGAAATGGCTCAATCCGCTCGGGGGAGAAAGCCATGCGGGAGCGGGCGACTATACGGCTGTCGTCAAACGCAAGGTGGAAGCTTGTTATCATCAGCCGCTTTCGTTTGCCGATATTGCCGGGGAGCTGCATTTGTCCCGCAACTATTTGGGATATGTGTTCAAACGGGAGACGGGGGTCAGCTTTATTCAATATTTGACCCAATACCGCATCGAACGTTCGAAAGATTTGCTGCGCACGAAGCGGTATATGATATCGGAGGTGGCGGAGAAAGTCGGCTTCGCCGATGCGGCTTATTTCAGCCGCGTGTTCCGCGGAGCGGTTGGCATGAGCCCGCTTGAATACGTGTCCGAGCTGCCATCGCATCCGGCGAGTACGTTTTAAAGCTGGCCGGACAGCGCGCCGCCAAGACTTGCGGGCTGCCAAGCTTTGCTTCCGGCGGTTCGCTTTAGCGATGGCTTCGCGGCTCCAGCGCACGTGCCCGGTATTGTGAAGGCGATTGGCCGGCAAACTGCTTGAACTGTTTGCTGAAAAAGTAAATATCCGAATATCCAAGCGTATCGGCGATCTGCGACACATTTAACGTGCTTTCCGCCAGCAGGTGGCATGCCCGTTCGATGCGGGTTTTGGCGATAAACGTTTTTAAGGACAATCCGGTCTGTTGTTTGAACAGGATGTTCAAATAACGCGCCGACAATCCCGACAAATCGGCGAGCTGCTCATGGCTTGGCGGCGAAGCGACATGTTCCTTGATGTGCCTGACGATCCGGCGGACGACCGCATGGTGTTTTGCGGACGGATCCTGCTCGATGAAGGCGGCTCGCGCCAGCATGGTGAGCATCGCTTGCAGCAGGATGGCGAATTCCGCGGCGTCCATGTCGAGGGCGGCTGAGGTTGCCGCCGGCTGGGGATCGTCCAAGACGATCAGCCGATGAAGCAGCGTCTCCGGCCAGGCCGTGTCCGTCAAATGGACGCAGGGCGGCAGGGCGGGCACTTGCTCCGGAGTGCCTTGAAAATGGATAAAAATAACGGTTAATCTGTGGTTTTCATCCTGCACCGCCTCAATCCGGTCTCCGGGACGGAACAGGAAGCAGCAGCCGGCATAAGCGGCATGCCGCTGGCCGTTCAGATTCACTTCGCCTTCGCCCGACACGACATACCACAGATCGTAATCGGTCAGCGGCTGCGGCCGCCAGTTCCAGCCTTTCTCACAGCGGGCTTTGCCGGAGTGGCGGCTGCTTGCGAGCGGGACGGCAAATGGCAGATCCATTGTTCATTCCTCCTGCACTTTCGCATTTCAGTACAAAAATTCGGAATCGTACAACATCCTAAAAAATCGCCTTCATTACTATAATCGATTATATAGTAAAACGATTCTATTAGGGAGTGAATGGACGATGAGTACAAATACGAACAGCTCTTCCGAAGTGGCTCAAGGGGTATATATGGGGCAGGCCGTTACGATACGGGCCACTGCTATGACCAATGAAGAAATCGCTTCCCAGCTGTACCGGTATGAGCGTGTTTCTCCCTTGGTGCCGTCGCTTGCGGACCTGGGCGAAGCTGAGTTAAAGCTTTACAAGCAGCAAGGTTATCTCGGCGTGGAGAAGGTGCTTTCCGCGGACCAAGTGCAGGCGGCGACCGGAGCGTTAATGGACCTGATTTTCGAAGACGCAAAAGAAGCCCGCATTCAGTACACGAGGCCGCGCAGCGAGCTGCACAGCCGCGAGGAGCAGGAGCTGGCGGTGCGCAAGGTGCATGATTACGTGCCCAGCGACGAAACGCTGACCGCAATCGCGGGCGATCCCGCGCTGCTTGCAGCGGTTCGCGACATCCTGGGTGACGAGCCGGTATTGGTGCAAAACATGGCGCTGCTGAAGCCCCCGCATGTTGGGGGCGAGAAGCCGTGGCATCAGGATATGGCTTACGGGCCGCTGGCTTATGATAAGCCGATTGTCGGCGTATGGATTGCGCTGGACGAGGCGGCGCTGGATAATGGATGTATGCATGTGGTCCCGCGGTCGCACATGGATGGCGGGGTGCCTCATTATGCGGTGCGCGATTGGCAAATTTGCGATACGAGTGTGCGCGTGGAACACGACGTGGCTGTACCGCTGCCGCCGGGCGGAGCTTTGTTTTTCCATGGCATGCTGCATCACGGGACGCCGCCGAATGGCAGCGACAAGCGGCGGCGGGCGCTGCAGCTTCATTATGCGGGCAGCTCCTCACGGAAGGTGCGCCCGGATGAATACAAACGAATGTACACAAATGAGATGACCGACGCAGAGTGTTGATGTATCTGCGCTAAAATGTAAGGAGGACGTATTTTGCAGACGATCATTGCTAAAGCCTTTTGGGGTATGGACGGCACGGTGGAGGAAAAAGTCAGGCGTATCGCCGAGGGGGGATACGATGCGGTGGAGGCCCCGGTTCCGCAGGGCGTGCGGCCGGGGGAGTTTCGTACGCTGCTGGACGAATATGGCTTAAGCTACATCGCCCAGATGGCGACGGCAGGCGGAGATCAGGCGGCCGAACATGCCGTTTCTTTCGGGGAACGGCTGCGGCAGGCCGCAGAATACGGGCCGCTGTTCGTCAACTGCCACACGGGCCGCGACCGGATGGAAACCGACGAGCAGCTCCGCTTATTCCACAGCGTGCTGCGTGACGAATCCGATGTTGGTGTGCCGGTCGCCCACGAAACGCATCGCAGCCGGTGCATGTATACGCCTTGGACAACGGCCAAGCTGCTGAAAGTGTATCCTGAACTGAAGATATCCGCAGATTTCAGCCATTGGGTATGCGTGACGGAATCATTTCTGCAGGCAAGCGAAGCGGATGTTCATCTTGCGATCGACCGTGCGCTGCATATTCACGGGCGGGTCGGTTATTTTCACGGCCCGCAGGTGGCGGATCCCCGCGCTCCCGAGGTAGCCCAAGAGGTAAACGTACACGAAGCGTGGTGGCAGCGCATTTATGAAGCGAGAAAAGCGGCGGGAGCGGAGTTGTTTACGTTTACGCCGGAATATGGGCCTCCCGGCTACATGCATGTGCTGCCGTACACGCGGCAGCCGGTTTCCGATTTGTGGGAGATATGCGATTGGGGCCGCCAGCGTGTGCCCGAATGGATCGGTGCGGATCGTAAATAAGCTTTACAGCCAAAATCAAAGCCGGATCAAACACCGTAAAGGTGTCTCGGATCCGGCTTTATTTGTTTTCTGTCTGGACACGCATTCCATTGATGACGAGGTGGTACCATTTCCCTAAAACGAGGGCAGAGCCGGCGTATGATGGGAGTTACCGGCCTGCGCAATGCCCTTGACGTAAATCATTGTTGTGTCCAGACTATAGTGTCCCATAATTTGCGCCAGACGGTGCAACGGGGTGTTCTCCGCCATCACGTAACCGAACCGGTGCCGCAGATCGTGAGCGCTTAATCCTTCGAGCCGCGCCGATTTCATGTATTTTTGAATCATATGGCGTAAAGCTCGTTCGGTTAATCGATTGCCGGTTTTCTCCGATGGAAACAGATAAGGACTATCCGAAGGAAGGACTGCGAGATATTTTTCTAAAGCAGCTCTGCAGGCAGCGTTCAAAGGTACTTCCCGCTGTTTATTCCGTTTGCCTGATCGAACTGTAAGCTGACCGCTGGGTTTACCGATTTGAATATCTCCGGGAGCCAGATCGCATACTTCCATTGTTCGTAAGCCGGTATGAAGCATCACGATGAGAATCGTCTGATCCCGAAGGGAACCGCCGTGCTCAGCCGCAGCGATCAATGCAGCTTCTTCTTTGTTTGTCATCTGCCTGGGAATTCCCTTTTCTTCCGGAACCAATTTAACCGGCTTCGCAGGGTCGTGGCGAATCTTGGATTCCAGCAAGGCCCACTCGAAAAAACGTTTCAGGGTTATGAGCCGTCGATTAATGGTCGCCGGTCTCAAATCCATTACTTTTTGCGCCGCTTCCCGATACCGTGTTAATGTTGGAGTAGCTATATATTCAATTCGAAATATAACCTCTTCCTCTGGGTGGCCAGTTGTCTCAAACCAACCAATGAAGTGTTTCAGGTCGCTTGCGTATTCCTTTAGGGTTTTGGGATTCAAATCTTCGTGAGTGGTGAGAGTGTGAATGAAGTCTCGAATGATCTGTTCTCCTTGTCTAGAAATCCCGGTTGTTTCACTCATTAGCAAGACCTCCAAATATTGACTTACATTAGCGGACATGGTATCCTTATCTTAACCAATACATTAGCGGACATCAAGTACGAGTTCTGAAAATGCCTAATGACCGCTATTCTTTATTAGTAGCCATTGAAATGGTTGTGTTTAATAATTTAGTTTTTGGAGGAATCCTATGCAAACAGGTACAGTTAAATGGTTTAATGCTGAAAAAGGCTTTGGTTTTATCGAAATCCAAGACGGAAACGACGTATTCGTTCATTTCAGCGCGATTGAGGGCGATGGTTACAAGTCGTTGGATGAAGGTCAACGCGTTCAGTTCAATGTAGTCCAAGGTAATCGTGGATTGCAGGCTGAAAATGTTTCTAAAATTTATTAAATCATTCGAGCTGCTCTAAACCTGGGGCAGTTTTTTGTTTATTCCCGCTTTTACACTCATGCACGAGGACTGTCATTTTCGTAATTAAAATAATATAAGCGAGGTATTGTAAATGAACAAAGAACAATTGATCGAAGATGTGGCGAAATCTAGTGGATTTTCAAAAAAGAATGCTGAAAAAGCAGTAACGCATGTTCTGGACTCGATTTTTGAAGCTCTAAAGCAAGGCAAAGAAGTTCAACTGGTTGGCTTCGGAAAATTTAATGTCCGTAGTCGTGAAGCACGTATGGGAAGAAGCCGTAAAACCGGTGAAGAGGTGGAACTTCCGGCGGGTAAAGTTCCTGTATTCACGGCAGGAATCACTCTGAAAAAAGCTTTAAATCAAGCCTGACGCCATCAAATGCGAATATAAAATAAAGATGTGACCACATCAGAAAAGCGGTTTTTTATTAAAACAAGTACACATGATTCGAACGTTAGTGTCGTATTTTCTACAGTTGACGACATAATTAATTTTTATTCCAACAAACAGAGTTTGCAGAGCAAAGTGGACGATCTGAACAATTTAAAAGGTCACAAAGACAAGGAAAGGAATGGTATATCAACGAAATGACTCTTTATAACCGGCCTGTAAGGACAATCAACAAGAGTTCGTGGTTGATAATGATTTCCTGTGTTTTTACTTCATTTGTCTTCACTGTTTGGGGAGGATGCCTTTTGCTTGGCTGCCTCCTTTACATTGCCTTCTCGAATCTAAAAGTCAGAAACATCTTGGTAAGATCGGGAAATTCATTGCTGCGAACGGTTTTCAAGAAAAGGGAATTGCTATAAAATTACTCCAAGAATACATCTGCAAGAAAAAGGACTCGGTTGACATCTCAGAAGCGCCTCGACCCTGAAATCTAATAAACCGTCTCTCCCCCCGTTTAACTCACGACCGTCGGTGGTCGCCAACTCTCTTCCACTATCTGGATCCGATATCAGATCCGCTGCAGCTTCCCTAAAGCGATCAAAGAAAAGGTTTAATGACTGGTGGGTCCGGGATGTGTCACCCGGACCGGCTTGCTGCCAGGTCATATAAACTATTAATCAACTTTTTTTGATTAACTAATTGACTAGGGGAAAAAATGGTGGTACATTCATTACGGATAATAAATCAAAAAAAATTGATTAAGCTAAAAGGTGATGACCTTTATGACCGAAATTTCGCTTAAAGATTACGAAGCCAAATTCAAGGCGCTTGCCGATGAAAAACGATTGCAAATCATGTACGAACTTACTCAGCGCGGAAACACTTGCGTCTGCGACCTTACGGATATTTTCGAAATGTCTCAATCCAAGCTTTCTTATCACCTGAAGATCTTGCTTGATGCCGGTTTTATTACGAAAGAGACACGCGGCACATGGAGTTATTACGAAATCAATCAAGATCAGGTGAGCCATATCCTCTCTGAGGAGTTATGTTGTATTTTTAAACCAGCCAGATCAGGTAATAACTGCTGTGGTGCGCCGAATGAAAAAGAAACTCATTGCTGAGTTTGTCGGCACATATGTTTTAGTTTTTGCCGGTCCTGGAGCAATGGTGATTGATGAGATTACGAAAAGTATCACACATGTAGGAGTTGCACTGACATTCGGGCTTGTTGTGACTGCTCTTATCTATACATTTGGTCATATATCAGGCGCCCATTTTAATCCCGCGGTAACGTTTGGGTTTTGGGTACGGGGAGATATTTCTCTTCGCGATAGTTTATCTTATATTGTGATTCAATTTGGCGCTGCGATCGCTGCTTCTTATACGCTTTTCCTGTTGTTTGGCAATGTCGCTAATTTAGGTGCTACCTTGCCTCTTTCGTCGGAAAGCCAATCTTTTGTTTTAGAATTTATTTTGACGTTTGTGCTGATGATCGTCATTTTGGGGTCAGCTGTACATGGTAAAGCGGTGAAAAGCTTTGCCGGCCTGTCCATTGGCGCTACGGTCGGGCTGATGGCGATGTTCGCGGGTCCAATCTGCGGAGCCTCTATGAATCCTGCACGTTCGCTTGGGCCGGCAGTGGTTTCAGGAGCTACGCAACACTTATGGTTATACTTAGTGGCTACTGTCCTTGGGGCCATTGCTGCTTCGCTAGTTTATCAAACATTACATGAATAAGGGGCAGATTTAATTGAAGAAAAAGCTAGTTTATTTTCTTTGTACGGGTAATTCCTGCAGAAGCCAAATAGCAGACGGATTTTTGAAGGCGCTGGGGAACGAAAACTACGAAGTCAAAAGCGCCGGTCTTGAAGCGCATGGGCTAAATCCCCGAGCTGTTCGGGTGATGGAGGAAGCCGGCGTTGACATTTCAGCTCATACTTCAGACATGATTGATCCCGAGATCCTACAACGGGCGGATTACATTATCACCCTTTGCGGTCATGCTAACGATCATTGTCCGGTGGTTCACAACAATAACGCGCAAAGATGGCATTGGGGCTTCGAGGATCCGGCGAAAGCGGCAGGTACTGAGGAAGAAATCATGGCAAAGTTCCGTGAAGTACGGGAAGCCATTAAAAGTCGCATTGAAATATTCGTGAAAGAAGGGAAATGAGCATGATTAAACGGATGCACGTAGCGGTAAACTGCAGCGATCTTCAAAAATCTCTCGATTTCTACAAAGCTTTTTTTGGTTCTGAGCCGACGAAGGTGAAAGAAAATTATGCAAAATTTGAGCTGGATAATCCGGCACTGCATTTTTCGTTAAATGTTCGTGCTTTTGAGAAAAATGGCGTCCTTAATCACCTGGGCTTTCAAGTCCATGATACAAAAGAGGTACTTGCGATTGCTGATCGCCTTCGTGAGACGGGACTTTTGCTTATCGATGAAATGAACACAACCTGCTGTTACGCGGTGCAGGATAAAGTTTGGGTACATGATCCGGACGGCAATGCTTGGGAAATCTTCTTCACAAAAGAGGATTCGGAATTTGAAAGCGCCGGTGAACCGCGTGCTGCATCGCTTTGCTGTGTCCCTTCATCCGGTCCGGCAGCCATTGAATTAGGCTCCTTCACAAAGAAAGTATTTTAAAGCTGCAGACGATGAACATAAAACAAAAGCCATGCGAAGAAAATCGGCGCATGGCTTTCTAGTGAATATTCAGCTTGTCCGCAGCTCGGGACAAATGGAGCGCAAGTAATTTAAGCTTCTGCCGATGCCCTCGACAACATCGCCGACCTGCTCGTATTCGATCAAATATACGCCTTGGAACGGAATATGAGGAAGCAGCTCGCCGTAATTCAAATCGTCGTCGCCAGGGGCGCAGGCCACCCAATAATCGCCGGTCCGCTTCCAGTCCTTCAAATGGCAGTAATTGATCCGGCTGCCAAGCAGCTTGGCATAATCGGCCAGCGGCCGCGACGGATCGACGGCTTTCAGGTTGCCGGGGTCAAAGTTGAAGCCGACTTCGGGAGGCAGCTCGCGGAGCAGCCGGTTCAAGCAATTCCATTCCGTGGAAGTCGTATGCTCATGGATGAATCCGTTGTGGACCGGCGTATTGCGTCCGTGTGTTTCAATCGATATCACGATGCCGTGCTCCAGGCACAACGCGTTTAATTCCGCAAAAGCCTCGATCATCCGCGTCCAACGCTGCTCCGTCATGTTTGCCGCAAGCTCGAAGCCGGTAAACAGCCGCACATGGGTCGCGCCAAAGCGGGCTGCAAGTTGGATGTCATGGGCAGCCCGTTCTTTTTGCCTGCGTACGTCCTCCGCATCTTCCAGTGTAAAATCGCTTTCCAACACGACAAACGGCGCTTTAATGCCGTAATCGCTAATGCAGGAAAGCAACTCGTCGATTTCCCCTTGCCCGATGTCCCGCTGAATACGTCCCGGAAAATCCCCGCCGATGCCCAGCTCCAAATAAGAAAGCCCAAAATCCTTGGCAATTCGGCAGTGCTCTTCGATCGTGCGATAATGCAAACCCCATTCTCCCAACCCGACGATCAATGCAATCACCTTCCTTTTGTTAATATTCTCAAAAATCAACTCGCTGGAAATCCTCGTAGTTTATTGCTGCGCTTGCAAGCAATATTTCTCAATGACTTCCGCGACGGCATGATGCAGATGCGACCTGGCGACATATTGCGCGTGCGTTTTCAGCTCCGGATGGGCATTGTCCACGGCTACGCCGAGTCCGGCCTCGCGGATCATCTCCAAATCGTTCAAGTTGTCCCCGATCGCGATGACCTCTTTCATGTCGATGCCCAGCCGGTCGACGAGCAATTTTAACGCATGTCCTTTGGACACCGAGTAGGGCAGCACCTCCAAATATGTCGTCTCCGATTGCACCAGCTCGCAATGAACGCCTGCCAGCGGGGCGAGGGTTTGCTTAATTTGAGAGAAATCACCGTCCTCTTTAATGATGAGCACTTTATTCACACTGCTCTGGAGCAGGAAATCGGGCGTATCCCAAGGCCTGCATTGCACCCTGTCTTTTTTCATATATTCCTCAATGATAGCGTTTATTTCTCCAACCCACAATGATCTGTCGCTATAAAAAATCATATCAAGCGACAGGTCCTGCTGCAGTTGAATGCACATCTTGATGACCTCGGCGGAAAGCACGGCTTCAAAAAAGCACTGCCCCGAAGTAAAGTCGACAATTTTGCCGCCATTGTACAAAATGACAGGGTGGCGTATGTTCAGTTCCTCCGCAAAGCGAAGCGCCGCTTCCTCCATGCGGCCTGTCGCCAACGTGACGATTCCGCCTTGCTGTTGAAAGGTTTGGATCATTTGTTTGTTCTGGTCGCTGATCGTCTGTTCCAGATCGACAAGTGTTCCGTCGATATCTGTAACGACCATCCGATAACGTTGTACTGGCGGTGTCATTTCAGTTCCATCCTTTCCGGGATGAACGGCAAACGGGAAGCAAGGTGATGCGTACCCGGCTGCGAGCCGGTCACAAATAGCTGACAACCTGCGTTTTGCGCGAGCCGGGTCCACTCTTCCCGAAACTGTTCGTATTCTGCATTGTGGTTTGTGATCAGCAGCCAGTCCGGCGAAAGCTGCTGCAGCAATTGTTCATTCCAAGCGTCCAGCATGCCGTGATGTCCTATTTTAAAACCGCGAGGGTGAAGATGTGCAGTTTTCATAATCCGTTCCCAATTCGATAAAAGCGCATCGCCGCCGAACAGAAACAGCTGTTCCCCGCCGGATTGCTCGAGCAGCCAGACGCTGCTGTCCAAATTGGACAACGAATCGAAAGCGACAAGCCGTTTCTCCTGTATGTCCGGCGAGGAGTCAGCCAACTGCAGCAGATTGGTATAAGCAAACAAGTCGCTTTCGTGCTGCGGATCCAGGTGCCGCAGCACGATGTCTCCGAACTGCCAATCTTTCTTTTGTCCAAAAGGATGGCGCACGGACACGTTGCTATTTTGCTTCAACAGCAATTCCTGCAGCGTACGGTAATTGCTCAGCACAGAGGCGGATTGCGCCGCTTTAGGATGCCGGTATTTGCCCGGTTCCCATTCCAGCGGCGGATAAGGCAACACGGCCTCCCGCACGGGAATATGCTCGGCCACTTCCAGCAGTCCGGTCACATGATCGGGATGCAGGTGGGTTAAAATCATCAGGTCGATGTGCTGCCAGCCTTTGTTCCGTATAAACTGGATTGGCTTCACCGAATCGTCGAAATAGTCGTCTCCGCCGTCGATAAGCAGAACGTATGTATCTTTTCCTGTTTCTATTTCCACAAAAAACGAATCGCCCCGGCCGACGTTCAGCGCATATAAACGAGAGTTCAATTAGGCTCACTCCTTAAGCAGGTGTATCTTCTTTTTATCCAGAACTAGCCGGACATGGCCTTCCATATACCCCCGCACGCTGGGGCTGGAATCGTCGACAATCCACTGCATCGGACCGGTGTCGACCCCATAGCGGATCATCCGGCCGAGAAAGCTGCTGCGCAAGATGGTCCCGTTCCAGGCGTTATCTTCGTTTCCTTCGCCAGCCGCTCCCGGCATAATGGAAATGCACTCCGGCCGGATCACCAGCGTCACTTCATCGCCTGTTTTGGCCGAGTAGTCCGCTTTGTCCACTTTCACCGTCATATCGGCGCATTTGACAATCAAATCTTGTGCTTCGATCCCGACAACCCGGCCATTCAAAAAGTTGGCTACGCCGACAAAATCGGCGACAAACTTGTTCACCGGTTTAAAATACACTTCCCAAGGCGTGCCGACCTGACAAATCGTTCCTTTATTAAACACGGCGATCCGGTCCGACAAGGACAAGGCTTCGTCCTGATCGTGGGTGACGAAGATGGCGGTGATTCCCGCCCGCTGCTGCATTTCCCGGATATCGCTGCGCACTTCAACCCGCATTTTGGCGTCGAGGTTGCTCAGCGGCTCATCCATCAGCAAAATGTTCTGTCCCGTAATCAGCGCCCGCGCAAAGGCGACCCGCTGCTGCTGCCCGCCGCTCATCTGCTTCGGAAAACGCTGCTCCATTCCTTTGAGCCCGAACATGTCCAGCATTTCCTGAACTTTCTCGTCCAGCGCTTTGGGCGGCGTCTTTTTCAACTTTAAGCCATATGCGATATTTTCATAAACGGTCATATGGGGAAACAGGGCGTATTCCTGAAAAACAAGCGGCGTGTTTCGTTTGTACGGCGGCAGCCCGTTGACTTTATGGCCTTCAATGTAAATCGATCCGGAGTCCGGCTCGTTGAAGCCGGCGATCAGCCGCATCAGTGTCGTTTTGCCGCAGCCGCTTGGGCCGAGCAGTGTGGTAAAGCTGCCTTTCGGAATATCCAGCGACACGTTGTTGATCGCATGAAAGGCTCCGAACGTTTTGGTGACGTTTTCAATTTTGATGATTGGTTCCGCTGCGCTCATAAGATAGCCTCCGTCTATAATCCTATGGATTTGCCTTGTTCTTTCAAGAAAAGCCGGGCGATGCCAAGAACGGCAAATGCGATGGAAATCAGCACAACCGTAAAGGCCGAAGCGTTGCCCCAGGCGCCGTTTTGCACAAGACCAAGAATGGATATGGTGCCTACGGACGTTTTTGCCGAATAAATAAAGATGATGACGCTCAGGCAGGTGACCGACCGCAGGAAGGAAAGCACAAGCCCGGAAAGGAAAGGCCCTCTGAGCAGAGGAAGCAGCACGTTTTTAAACGTCCGCAGATTGCCCGCCCCCATATTCAGCGACGCCTCTTCCAACGAAGTGCCGATT
The DNA here is from genome assembly GCF_004307995.1 of Paenibacillus thalictri. Lineage (GTDB taxonomy): Bacteria > Bacillota > Bacilli > Paenibacillales > NBRC-103111 > Paenibacillus_AF > Paenibacillus_AF thalictri. Next base: position 49,064 of record NZ_SIRE01000021.1, read on the forward strand.
TGCTGCAGGCCGGCGAGACTGGCGCTGTAACACGTAGGCAAATTCCAGAACATCAGGGCCAATATCATAATGGAAGAGGTGCCCGTCAGCACAAGCGGTTTCTCGTTAAAAGCGATAGCAAAGCCGAGACCCAAGAATACGCCCGGAACGGCCCCTGGCAAAATCGCCAAAAAGTCCAGCAGGCGGTTGATGCCGACCTGCTTCCGCTGCACGATGTATGCCAGCGGTATCGAGAAAAAAGCGGCCAACAGCGATGAGATCAGCGCAAATTTGATGCTGTTGTAAATTTCCGTCCCTTTGTCCCATACGTAGCTCATATTTTTCAAGGTCAGCGACCAGTCGAAACCCCATGTTTTGGTGAACGCTCCGTAAAACAGCACGCCGTAGACGGACAGCACAACCGCCGTAACGAACAGGCAGAAGCCAAACAAACCCCATTTTATATAAAAAGGAACAGGATACGGCTCAAGCGAAGTTTCTTTGCCGGTAACGGTTATATAGGAGCGTTTTCCTACCCAATTTCTGTTCAATATAAAAAGGCCAAGCGCCGGAACAAGCAAGGCGGTAGACAACATGGCAGCGGAAGGCAGGTCAAACAAGCCGGCCATCTGCATGTAAGCTTCGGTTGGCAGCAGCGTATAATTGCCCCCGATAATCATCGGATTTCCGAAATCGGCAAGCACGTTCATGGCCGCAATCAGCGCGCCACCCGCAACTCCCGGCCTGCAAAGCGGGAAAAAAACATCCTTGAACACCTGCCAGCGTGTAGCGCCGAGATTGTAAGCGGCATACTCCAGATTGATCGAACTGGCTTTCAGCACTCCGTTGATGACAGCGTAAGCGTACGGGAAAAAAGTAATCGTCTGCACAAGCCAGAGTCCATGCCAGCCGTAAATGTCAAAATTCACGTGAAGCACATGCTTCGAGATGATGCCTTGCCTGCCGAACAGCAAAATGTACGACAAAGCTACGATAAACGGCGGAGAAACGACGGGCAGCAAAGTAATAAAACGGAACAACCCTTTCAACGGAATGTCCAGCCGTGTAATCGCATATGCGAAAATAAAGGCGACCACCGTACACGATATCGTAGAAATAACGGTCATAAACAAGCTGTTTAACGCTGCATTAAACCACCTTGAATTCGTAAACAGGTTTGTGTAATCGCTCCACTGCGGAAAGCTGATTACTTTAATGATCGGCCATACGACAAAATAAACGGTAATTAAAATAATCGCCAACATGATAAGAGCCATATACGGCTCGTTTTTTAGCCTTTTTATTTCGGCCCACGTATCTTTGGCTGCTGCTAAGATCAAGGAGGGTCACACCTTTCCGGCGGAGCTGAATAAATGCTGTATCGCAAGAAAAACTTCCGCTAAACCGCGGTCGCTCATCCTCGAAGGACTTCGCTAGAAGTTTTTCTGAAGAGCCTGGTTTATGCGGAAAACGCTCGATCTTTTCCGTTCATTTTCCGCACAACCAGCCATATCGTTTCAGAGCATAAAGAGAGGGGAGTTATTTTTTGCCGGCAGTCATTTCCGTAAATTTCTTCACAACGTCCGCTTTCATTTGAGCCGCTTTGTCTCTGTCGTATTTGACAAGCTTGACGTCTTCGATCTTGATCATGCCTTCCGGCGGAGCGACGTCCTTGCGTACGGAGTAGCGGTTCGATAATTTGGTGTTCATCTCGCCGACAGGTTTGGTCAGCAGCCAATCCACGAATTTTTTCGCATTTTCGGTATTGGCTCCGCCTTTGACGATGCCGACGCCGCCGATTTCAAACGCGGTTTGCTCGGGAACGATGACTTGAATCGGGTAACCTTGTTTTGCCGATTTGACAATATCATGGGCCCAGGACATGCCGGCGATAAATTCGCCCGTTGCGGTCAAATTAATGCCGTCGCCGGCCGCAGGTGTGTAGTGATGTACGTTGTCGTTTAATTTCTTCAAATAATCCCAGCCCTTGTCGTCGCCCAAACGGAACAACTGGTCGGCGATAAAGATGTAACCACCGCCTGCGGTTGCCGGATTGGATGTGATGAATTGGCCTTTGTAGTTCGGATCGAGCAGATCGTCCCATGTTTTTGGTTCTTTCACGCCTTTGGGGGCAAGCTCTTTTTGGAAACGCTCCTTGTTCAGCACGATGCCGAGAACGCCCATGTACCAGCCCTGCCAGAACCCCTTAGGATCGTTGAACTGAGGATCGAGATCTTTGGCATTTGGCGAAGAGTATTTTTCAAGCAGCCCTTGCGAGGCGAGCGGATCGTAAAATTCAACCGAACCGCCTACCAAAATATCCGCTTTGGGAGAAGCTTTTTCCGCTTGAATGCGGGTGCTGGCCTCACCGGCCCCGCTCAAACGCAAGTACTCGATATCAATTCCTGTGTCTTCTTTAAACTTTTTCTGGATTTGCACAATATCGTCTTCGTTCAGAGCGGCGTATACCGTTAATTTTTTGGAAGCGGGAGGGGCGTCTTTCTTTTCCTCTTTTGGCGTTGTTCCGCTTGGCGCACTTGGCGTGCCAGGGGCGGAGGCGGTTTTGTTTCCTTCACCGCTGCTGCCGCAGCCCGATAAGACGGTAACGCTGACCAAAAAAATGACCGTTAACAAACTGAATAATTTCACGCTTAATTTCCCTAACATGCAAGAACCTCCTTGGAATTGTGTCAAAGGCCGGACGTTTCAATAAAATGAATCACGTTAAGTTCTTTTCAGCGATTGGCATGATTGCCGTTCGATCAGTCTTGCTTCTATTAAATCGGAAGGCGGCGTCTGCGTTTTATCCGCAATCATTTGCAGCAGCAGCTCTGCCGCCTTTGAGCCCATACGGTGCGTCGGCTGTTCCATCGTAGTTAATTGAATCCAGTGCAGCTCGGCGTATTCCAGATTGTCGAAGCCCATGACGGAAATTTGCTCCGGGACTTTGATATCCCGTTTGGCCAGCCACTCCAGAGAACCGATGCCGAGCAAATCGTTGGCCGCGAAAACGGCGGTCAAATGCGGGTTTTGCTCATAAAGCTCGCTCATCGCTTTTCGGCCGTTTGGAATATGCCGGCCTTCGGCGACCACGATATCGGTGGATTCGGAGAGCAGACCGTATTTCCGCATCGTATCTTTGTACCCAAGCAGCCTTTGTGTTCCTGTAAAAGAGCTCTCGGGCATCCCGATAAATCCGATCTTTTTATGCCCGAGCTCCAGCAAGTAATTCACCGCCACCGTCGCCGCCTGGTAATGATCGACGTCGACATAAGGCATGGAAAGTTCTTGCGGCGTTCTTCTTCTTAAGAAGACGACAGGCATTTCCAGGGACGAGAGCATCTCGATAAACGTTGCGTCCAAAAAGTCGGGAGTGATAATCAGTCCGTCGAATTGTCTTTCAATGGCATTGGCGATGAACTGTTTTTCCTTATCCGGATTTCTGTCCGTGTTGCCGTACACCACTTGATAGCCGTGACCAAACAACGTTCTCTCGACCGCTCTGGCCAAGCCGGAAAAAAACGGGTCCGATATTTCGGGGATCATCAGTCCGATCGTAAACGTCTTTTTGCGGATTAGTCCTCTTGCGATCGCATTGGGCCGGTAGTTGAAGGCACGGATGGCTTCCATAACCTGCTGTTTTGTTTCTTCGCTGACATCGGGATGATTGTTCATCGCCCGTGAAACCGTCGATACAGCAACGCCCAAATGCTTTGCTATATCTTTGATATTAGCCACAACTTCACCTCGCTTTACTTCGATTACAAACGTTTCCGGAAACGTTTCTAATGATACAGGACAAATTTACTGCATTCAATCAGTTATGGCGATATTTACAATATCTTTAAGCGTTCCCGCGCTAGCGAACCGCCTCGATGGTGGCCGTCACTTTCGCTTGACCGTTTGAGGTAACGGCGTTTGTCCAGGTCACGGTTTGACCGACCGCCGGAGCGGAATCAAGTTCGCCCATGCCGTCATCTCCGCTGGTGCCGTCGGAATCGTAAATTTCGATGTTCATCGGCGTATTCGGAGGCTGAGCGACATAACGGTCATTGTAGGAGGAGCTGTATTGGGCGCCTGCGCTGGCATCCATCGTGCCCCATGCAACGTTGTATGCGGTTCCTACTGCGGCGTCGTTTTTCTTCCACAGCCGGTCGTCGCTGACGCCGGAGCCGTTAGCCCGGAATTTGACAAAAATATCGCTGGCCCCGCCAAAAGGATCGCGATTCGCCAAACTGGTAACCGAAGAAATCTGCAGCCGGTGCGTATAATATTGGTTGTTCACATATACATGGGAAAACGTGCCAAGCCCGTTAAGATGCGTGTCGATCATATGCGCCGGATCGGCGATAAAGTCCCCGGTGAAGGTGGCTCCGTCGGTGGAATCATCCCATGCCCAAGGCAGCTTGGCGGAGTCGGTCCCGTAAGTATCGCCGTCCAGAGCGCCCCATGCGCCGAAGGTATGGCCGTTGCCGATGTCATTTCTCCGGTTCCAGAATTCATCGACCGATTTCAGCGCATAGCTGTAATGATGGGTGTAATTGCCTGTCGCATCCGTTACGGTATCGGCGGTTCCGCCGTATTCGTAGACGATGCCGTCGCCGCCGGGCGCTCCGCTTCCGTCATAAGCGAGGTTGCCGTGTCCGCCGATCGGGCTTTGCCCGTTGGACTGAATAAATACCTTCGGATGGGAGCCTCTGAACAATACGCCTCCGTCAACGTTATCGGAGCCCGTTGTGATCGTCGGATCGTTGGTGTACTGATAATATTCATTGTGGGATAGCGTTTCCATTAATTGAAAAGATCCGTATGTACTGCCGTCCTTGCGAATGACCAGCAGCAGCCCTTCCATGTCGTTTTCGTGTCTGTCGATGGTGAGCGGACCGTCGTCGCGGGCATGATAATCATAATAACCGATAAAATAATGGGTGGTAGTTTCTACTACGGAGTAATAAGCGTATGCCTTAAGAGGGTAGCTGTTTATATTTTCCCAGTTGTTGTTGCTCACCCAATCGCCATCATAATCGAAATTAGTCATATAGTCGGCGGGATATCCGTATGTGGAATTCACATCTTGATAAAAATCGGGCGCCCAATAAGCGGCAAGCTCAGCGTAGCTGGCGGCATGGGCTTTAGGTGCAAAAGGGACAATCATAACGGAAAACAGCAAAATAAATAACGGGAAAAGTATTTTAGACCTCATCATTTATTCCTCCTCAGTGAATTCAGGACATATTTTTGAAAATGATGTCTGACTGAAAGTGGAAGTGAACAAACTGCCGGTTCATGGAGTCGTGTGTTATGCAAAAACAGATTCTAAGCGATTCAAGCCGTACTTAGCAGCATTCCTCCTTACATAAGATCAAAATAGATGATGTTTTTAATTACCGCAAACGTTTCCGGTAACGTTTGTATTTATATTACAATATTTTGGTAGCGCTTGCAACATGAAAATATGTTTGAGGAACAGGAAGCAAAGCCTGTCACAATGAATCCATCGTACATCGAAAGGATGAACTTATCTTTTTGCGATCGAACGGGAACTGAAGGAAGCCGCGCCGGAAGAACCGCAGTGAGCGCTCGATCAAGCTGTTTATGATCTGGCGCAAAAATTGGCTGCTTTCAACTCCGCTTACATAGTGGTTTTGCAAGCGTCTTTGTGTGTAAAGAGAATGCCCCGTCCGGTCAAATAATGAAGCAAAATGCTGCTGAGTGCGGGATCGTTTTGTTGCTGCCGGTTGCTGCGGTCTGGAAATCCATTTGAAAAAAAACAGTCCTGGCACTATAATGAGAATTGTTATCAATTAAACAAGCGGGTTGAGAGGAGATTTAACGATGAACGTACATGAAGCCATATTGGGACGCAGAAGCATAGGGCGTATGACAGCGGATCCCGTTGATAAAAAAGTGATAGAGAAGTTGCTTGAGGCAGCGGTATACGCGCCAAATCACCGCAAGACGGAGCCGTGGCGGTTTATTGTTATGACCGGGGAAGGGCGCAGTGTGCTTGGCAAAGGGTATGCGGAAGTGGAGCGGGAGAACGCGGCAGGGAAAATGGACGAGGAACAGCTGAAAGCCCATCTGGAAAAACAGGCGGCCAAGGCATTCCGCGCGCCCGTTGTTATCGCCGTAGCGGTGGAGCCTTCCGAGGGGCTGGGGATCGAGCGGATTGAAGAATTTGCCGCGGTGCACGCCGCGGTGCAAAACATGCTGCTTGCCGCGCATGAGCTTGGCCTTGCATCGATTTGGCGGACCGGCAGCCCGACGTACCATCCGAAGATGAGGGCGGCATTTGATTTGCCGGAGACGGCGGAACTGGTCGGATTTGTTTATCTTGGACATCCCGTGGAAACGTCGGTGCCGATCCCGGAACGGACGTTTGCCGGCAAAACGGTGTGGCTGGAAGCGTAAGAGGCTGTCTGACTGAGAGAAGCGGCAGGCTGCCTGACAGGGGATGCGGCTGAAAAAGCCATGCGGCCCCTCGCGGGAAAAGCGGCTGAAATCGCCATACGTTGCTTGCTGCCGATAAGAGGCCTTGAATGGCCTCTTTTTTCTTGCTGCGTTGCATCATTGCGACACCGCGTTACCTCACTGTATGAAGCCGATTCAATACCTCTAACCGCTTTGTCCTCGGTGTTCCCGAAAATTGGCCGGAGTCATATGCACGTGGGACTTGAAAATTTTATGAAAATGAGAGATGCTGTTGAACCCGCATTGATCCGCTATATACGAAACAGGCTGGTCCGTTTCCGCCAGCAGCTCCTTGGCTTTCAAAATGCGCTTGATATTCAAATATTCGGGAATGCTGAATCCGGTCAGCTGGCTGAACACTCTGCTGAAATGGGCCGGGCTGATCAACGCCTGTTTGGCCAACAGCGACAGCGACAAGTTTTCGTGCAAATGCTCATCCATATATTTCAATATTTCTTTCATCCAAATGTTGTTTTTCGACTCTTTCGCCGGCGTCAGCCCACTCTCCATCTTACGAATCCGCAGCAGCAGAAGCATAATGTGGTGCAGCGCATTAAGGACGGATAAGCGGTGTCCCGGCTGCAACGAAACAAGCTCGTGTTGCATAGAGGCCAGATGGGCCTCTATTTCTTGTTTGTGCTCTGATTGCAATCTGAGCAAATAGCTCGGAGAATGCTCCGTTGCCGTGAACAGATCCATAAAAGAAAAGGTATCGCCTACCTGACTGGGATTGATCAGCGAAGAGCTGAACAAAATAACGCTTACAATATAAGGCGCATCAGGCGAGCTGCTGCCCCGATGGATCGAATTGCCGGGAATCGTCAGGATGTCTCCGCCTTTAAAGTCCAGAAAACGGTTATTGATGAAAAACAGCCCTTCCCCTTCATGGATAAACACGATTTCATTCCAATCGTGAAAGTGAAAGCCTTTTTTGGACTGCCTTGCATCCAGTTGCGGCTGACGGACATGCTTGTACATCAACACGAGCGGAAACATCGAAGGGTGATGGTGAGATTCGCAAAACGCTTTCAAAAACATCCCTCTTTCGGTTCACTTTAATCAGCTTTCATTCAGATTATATCAAAAAAGAGCATGTTTACCACAAAAATTGAAAACAAAGATCATGATCTAATTGTTATGATGTTATTGTCAATACGGAGCAAGAGCATGGCCAAAGATCAACTGAAGGGGGATGCAAACTAGATGTGTAAGCGCTACAATGTGGCCGTTATCGGTGCAGGAGATATGGGCGCCAGGCATGTAAAAGGGTGGATCGAAGCCGGCCACCATGTGATGATTCTGGTCGATATGGATGAACAGAGATTGAGGAAAGTGGCGGAAGAAAACAATGTTCCGTATACGGCGACCGATTATAAAGAGGCGGTTAGCCGGCCCGAAGTCGATATCGTTTCGATTTGCCTGCCGCTTGCCTTTCATATGCCGGTTACTTTATATGCAGCGGGGCAGGGCAAACATATTTTTTGCGAGAAACCGTTAGCCAGCTCCTTGGAGCAAGCGCAGCAGATGGAAGAAGCCGTGCACAACGCGGGAGTCAAGTTCGGGTTAGGTTTTCAGCGGAATCTTTCGCCGGGGATTGCCGTTGTGAAAAAGTGGGTGGAAGAAGACAAGTTTGGCCGTCCCCTTGTCATCAGTTCGGATCTTCTGCAGGAAGTCAGACCCAAGCGGGTTATGCATGACAAAAACGGCAATCAAGGCCCGATCGTTGATACATGCTGCCATTACTTTTTGATGTGGCAAACGATTTTGCAATCCAAACCGCGGAAAGTATACGCATCGGGCGGCATTTTTGCCAAAGACCGTCCGGAAATCGCTCATTTCGAACAACTCGCCGTCGATACCGCGGTGATTACGGTTGAATATGAATCCGGTGACATCGGAACGATGACGATTAGCTGGGCGCTTGCCAAGGATACCAAAATGACAAACAGAAATGACCGGTTGTTCGGACCAAAAGGAGGGGTACAGGGGCCATTCAACATATTCACCATTCCCGAGCTTGAGCTCAAGCTTATGGAAGGCGATCAATCGGAACGAGTGGCTATTCATCAGCTGAATTTGCATGCGGAGCAGTTTAAGTTGTTTGCCCAAGCGCTTCAGGACGATTCGCAGGAATATATCAGCTTTTCGACGGGGAAAGAGATGATGAAGTTGTCATACGCAGTGCTTGAATCGATCGAAACCGGCAAAGCGGTGTATGTAAGTTAGTTTTAAGTTACATGGAGGAGGGAATGCGGTGACCATCAGAGTGACGGTTTGGAATGAATTTTTGCATGAGCGCCATATGGCGGAGGTGGCCGAGCTGTATCCCGCAGGCATTCATGAAGCGATTGCGGCCGGAATACGAAGCGATGAATTGACCGTTACAACGGCAACTTTGGACGAACCCGAACACGGGCTCACGGAAGAAAGGCTTGCGCAAACCGATGTGCTGCTGTGGTGGGGACATAAAGCCCATCATCTGGTCGACGACGCGATTGTGGAACGCGTACAAGCCCGCGTGCTGGAGGGAATGGGGCTGATTGTGCTGCATTCCGGGCATATGTCGAAAATTTTCCGCAAGCTGATGGGGACTTCCTGCAAGCTCAAATGGCGGGAAGCGGGAGAAAAGGAGCGGCTTTGGGTCGTAAATCCGGCGCATCCGATTGCGGCCGGAATCGGGCAATATTTCGAGCTGGAGCATGAAGAAACTTACGGGGAATTTTTCGATATTCCGGAGCCGGAGGAGCTTGTGTTTGCCAGCTGGTTTGCCGGCGGCGAGCTGTTCCGCAGCGGCTGTACCTTTTATCGCGGCAGAGGGAGAATCTTTTATTTCCGGCCCGGCCACGAAACGTTCCCGACGTATTATAACGAAAACGTGCTGAAAGTCATTGTCAACGGGATCAAATGGGCAGCGCCCGTGCAGACGGCAGAACTTACTTTTGGCAATGTGAAGGCGATGGAGGATTTAGGCTGATACCGGCAAGCAGAACGCCACCGATAAAAGCCCATTTGAAAGCGCACTCATAAGCCGGAATTGCTTTCGCTTACCGGGATATTCATAACCGATTGTAACCGATGTTCCAACAAAAATCGTAATCATCATTATGTTACAACTTGAAATACGAAACATTCCTCCATGATGGTTGCCAAAGTAAACCTATGCAAAAGGGGAAGGTGTTTATGTTGACATTTCATAAAAAGGTAACGGGAACGGCTTTGCTTGCAGGTATTATGGCATTGACGGGGGCATGCGGGAACGGCGCGGAACCAGGGGCAACAAAAAAATCGGACGCGCCTGCGGCTAAAGACAAAGCTGTTGAAATCAGCTTTATCCATTGGCGGGGTGAAGATGTGAAGTCGTTGAATTCCATTATTGAAAAGTTTGAAAAAGAGAATCCGAATATCAAAGTGAAAATGGACATTTTTCCGTCCGATGTTTATCAATCCTCGGCGCAGGCCAAATTGCTGGACGGTACGACAGGAGACGTGTTTACTTCCTTTCCGGGCGCTCAATTTGAATCGATCAGCAAAGCCGGACTGTTCGCCGATTTGACGAACGAAAAATTTGTAAGCAATTTCAACAAAAATTTGATTAAGTCGGGCGCCAAGGACGGCAAGCAGCTGGCGCTTCCACTGCAGCTGGTTTACAACATGCCGTTATACAACGTGGACATGCTGAAGAAATTCAATCTGGAACCGCCAAAAGATTGGGACGGATTTCTGGCGATGTGCGAGAAGCTGAAGCAAGCCGGCATCATCCCGATTGCGCTGCCGGCCTCCGATATCGGCATAGACCAGCTCCTGAACTCGATGATGATGAATAACGCGCCGGACGAGCAAATTTTTCAAAAGCTGGAAGCCGGGCAAGCCAAGTTGACGGACGATTGGTGGATCAAGACGTTATCGCAATTTAAAGAACTGAACGATAAAGGATACATCCAGAAAGATTCGCTTGGCACAAAACAAGATGTCGCGATTGCGATGTTTGCCCAGGAGAAAGCCGCTATGCTGGCTACGGGATCGTTCCACATCGCAACGGTTAAAGCGCAAAATCCGAACATCAAGCTGCAGGTTTTGGCGCCGATAACGGTTCCAGCCGACAAAATGGTTTACGAAGGCATTCATACAACAACCTTTATGCTTGCCGTAAACAGCCGCAGCAAACATCAAGCCGAAGCGAAGAAATTTGTGGAGTTTCTGAGCCGCAAAGATATCGCCGGCCAATACGGCAATGAAACCGGGCAGCACGTCACCGTGGAGGGCGTGGATTATACCTCGCAGGAGCTGAAGGATGTCGCAGTATGGGCCACCAAAAAGACGCGTTTTCAGCCGAGATATTTAATCTCTAACGCCGACATTCAGAAATCGCTGAAAAATTCGATTCAAGCCACGTTGGGGGGCAAAAAACCGGAAGATGCGGCCAAAGAAGCGCAAGCCGTGGTCGATCAGCAGATCAAGCTGATGAAATCCAATTAACGTTGTTTCACCCATGACGCAAGCGGCTGCACTTGTTCCGGTGCAGCCTGCCATGGTCCCGAGAGGTTGGCGCCAAAGATTACAAGCCGCAAGCAAACAAAACGCGTTGGAGGCTTCCCCATGAAAGTGAGCAAAACGATTTATTTATTTCTTGTCCCCGGCACTGTCTTGTATTTGCTTTTTTTCGTCTACCCTACTTTAAGCGGTTTTTATTATTCTTTTACGAACTTTGACGGAATGTCGGACCAATTCAAGTTTGTGGGGATGAATAACTACAAGAACCTTCTGACGGAAGATATGATATTTGCCAAATCGCTAGGCAACAACTTGAAATTTATGCTGTTTGTCGTGCTTGCTCAAAGCATCGTTTCCTTGTTATTTGCACTGTTTCTGGTCAAAAACACAAGGTCCAACATTTTGTTTAGGGCCGTCTATTTTTTTCCCACGATCATATCGTCGACGGCGGTAGGATTTATTTGGACATTCATGTACGATCCTTCCATGGGATTGATTAATCAAGCCTTAAACGGCATGAACCTCCCGTCACTGGCTATGAACTGGACCGGCGATATCGATATCGCGATTTATTCCGTCGCTTTTGTTCAGGTATGGGCGCATATCGGTCAGATGATGGTTATATTTATTGCCGGACTTCAAGGCATACCGGAGGATTTATACGAGGTGGCCAAAATCGAAGGAGCAAATAACAGGCAGACGTTTGTTCATGTCACATGGCCGTTGATCAAACCTGCCGCTACTATAGTCGTTGCTTACACAACGATTCAGTCATTTAAGGCGTTTGACTTGATTTACGTCATGACCGGCGGCGGTCCGGTCAATTCGACGGAGATATTGTCTACGTTCCTGTATCATACGGCATTCCAAAGCTACAGATTCGGTTACGCATCCGCCGGTTCGTTTCTCTTCCTGGCGATTATCGGTTTGATTACGTTGATCCAATTCCGTTTGTTGAAAAGCAACGCCGCTTAATCATCGGCATATTTGTTCGGGAGGTGAGATGATTGCTCAATCAAGCATGGAAAAAAACGCTTCTGCTGCTGCTGGCCGCCGGTATTCTGATACCTGTCTCATTGGTGTTTATCACTTCATTTAAAGAGCAAAAAGAGTATTATATGAACCCGGTCGGGTTCCCGCAGCATTTCTCATTCTCCAATTATATGGAGATGTTCACGCAGCAGAAGATCGGGCAATATTTTATGAACAGCGTGATCGTAACGTTAAGCACGGTTGTTCTGATCTTGTTTTTCGGGACGATGATCGCTTTTGCCATCACGCGGATCAGCGGTGTAAAAGGGCTTGTTGTTTACGGTCTTTTTGCCGCCGGGATGATGGTTCCGGGGCAGGTCAACATGATCGCCATCTATTCCTTGGTATTAAAGCTGGGACTGACCAACAGCCTGACGGGCCTTATTCTTGTGTCGATTGCCGTGTTTATTCCGATTGCGGTATTTATCATTTCCGGATTCATGAAAACTTTGTCCAAGGAACTGTTTGAGGCAAGCGGTATGGACGGCGCAAGCGAATGGGTGATGTACAGCAGGATTGCGCTGCCCGTGGCGATGCCTTCGGTAGCAGCCACCGCGATCTTCCTGTTTGTGATGGTATGGAACGACCTGATGCACCCGCTGTTGTTTATTTCCGACAAAAGCAAAAAGACGATGCCGCTTGCGCTGCTGCAACTAAAAGGAGAATACATTACGAATTTCCCGGCTATTTTTGCCGGTGTCGTGATCGCTTCGATGCCGATGGTTGTTGCTTATCTTTTTTTGCAGCGCTTTTTTGTCGCAGGGATTACGGCCGGTTCGGTCAAAGGATGACATTCATGGAGGAGACGACGATATGATCAAGATGAAGACGGTTTTTTTGCCGGTGGCCCGGCCTACGTTTGATGTCGAGACGGCCAACATTTATTTTGAGCAATCCAAGCAATTGCTGAACAAGCTGGTCGACTGCAGCATTTCGCCGGACGCATTATTGATGTCGCCGGAGGACACGGCCCGGTTTATCCGGGATGCGGTGCAAGGCGGGCCGGTCGATGCGGTCATCGTGCAGAGCACCACGTTTGTGGATGCGCGGTTTATTATCGAAATTATGGATGCGACGGATGCTCCGATTTTACTGTGGGGTGTGCGGGAACCCAGGGTAAACGGGACACGGCTGTCGCTGAATTCGATGACGGGAATTAACAACTTAAGCAATTCCATCGTGGCGCGCAGGCGTAAATTTGCGCTTCTTTTCGGAAATCCGCAGGAAGCGGAGCTGGCGGCAGAACTTCATGCGCAGTTAAAAGTGGTCAGGTTGATGCAGCAATTGAAGCAGTTGAAAATCGGGGTGATCGGCAGCCAGCCGGACGGATTCCTGTTCTCTCATGCCGATCCGGACATGCTGGCAAAGCTTGGGCCGCAGCTGATCGAGCTGAACTTGCAGGACGTCTTTGCCAAAGCGGCGGAAGTACCGGAACAGGAGGTGCAGTTGGCGCTGCAAACCGCAGCGGGTCAGGTGAAGGGATTGTCCCTGCTGCCGGAAGAAGGCGTTGTCAAGTTTTCCCGTTTCCAAACGGCGCTGCTGCACGAAATTCGCCGGCTTGGCATTTCGATGGTAGCGGTTCGCTGTTGGCCGGAGTTTTTTACCGAATATGGGGCGGCCGCCTGCTCCACCGTTTCCAGCTTGATCGAATCGGGCGTTATGGCCTCCTGCGAAGCGGATATTCATGGCGCCATCACAATGTATATTCAGCATCAGTTGGCGCAAAACGCGCCTTATTTGGGGGATCTTGTGCATATCGACGAAAGCAAAGATTCCGGCGTATTTTGGCATTGCGGAGCGGGGGCTTTTTCGCTCGCCAGAGCGGATACCGGGGCCGTTGCCGGGCTTCATCCGAACCGCAAGCTTGGTTTTACGCTTGAATTCGGATTGAAGGCCGGCGAAGTATCGGTCAACCGGTTAGGCCCCGACCCGTTTAAGCCGGGCGCATACCGGATGCTGATGTTAAGCGGCGAAGCGCTGGACGAACCGCAGAAGTTTTGGGGGACCAGCGTGGAGGTCGGCTTTGGCCAACCGATCGTTCCTCTCATGAAAAAGCTGATGCTGCAAGGCTTTGAGCCGCATTATTCGATCGTTTACGCCAATATTAACAAAGAAGTCGGCATGTTGTGCGATTGGCTGGATGTGGAGAAGAATCCATTATGACAGATGCGGCTTGGGACAACACAGATAAACATGCGGATCATCAAAAATCCGGGCTGCGGCACAGCAAGATTGCCGTTGCCCAGGTGGGAGGACCTACCGCTGTCATTAACGGCAGCTTGTACGGTTTTATCAAAAGGATCAGACAACTTGAAGAATCGGCGGAAATTATCGGCATACATGATGGAATGTCCGGTTTGCTGGAAAACCGCATGTCCGCGATCAAACCGGAGCAGCCGCTGGAATGGCTGCGAGCGCAGCCAGGGTCGGCTTTGGGGGCGGGAAGAAAGTCGCTGACCGCGGAAGATATCGAAACGTGCGTGAATGGTTTGCGCGACCGTGATATCCATGCTTTGGCTTTGGCCGGCGGGAACGGCACGATGTGGGCATGCCGTCAGATCGAGCTGAAAGCGCGGGAGCTCGGATATGAGCTGCAGGTGATCGGCATTCCCAAAACTGTCGACAACGACATTATGGAGACGGATCATACGCCCGGTTTTCCCAGCGCCGCCAAATTTGTGGCGCATGCGGTGCGCGATTTGGGGGCGGATCTGGCGTCGATGAGAAGTTTCGAGCAGGTGCGTGTCGTTGAGACGATGGGCCGCAACGTAGGCTGGCTGGCCGCCGCTTCCGGGTATTTTAAACAAACGGTCGACGATGCGCCGCATTTGATCTATGTGCCGGAAAGCCGCTTTGATTTGGAGAAAATGCTGGCCGATGTCGCTTGTATTCAGCAGCGTTTGGGATATTGCCTGATCGTGGTGAGCGAAGGTTTGCGGGACTGCCACGACCGGCCGATCAGCGCTAACGGCATCAACAACGGGAAACAAAACGGGCAAGGACTGCGGGCATTGGGCGGGGTGGGCGCATATATCGCCGAAGAAATCGGCGAACGGCTTGGCGTATCGTGCCGGTACGAAAACCTCGGCATGCTGCAGCGCTGCGCTTCACTGGCTTTGTCCGGGCAAGATCAAGCGGAGGCGGAGGCGGTCGGCTGCAAAGCGGCGGAGCTGCTGCTGGACGGGCATACCGGGGAGATGGTGACGATCCGGCGTTTGCAGAATACGCCTTACCGCTGGGAAACCGGGTCCGCGCCTTTTATCAAGGTGGCCGGAATGGAGAGGGAATTTGATTCGGCTTGCTTGGGGCAAGGCGGCCTAATTGCCGAGTCGTACAAGACGTGGCTTGCTCCGTTTATCGGGGACAACCAACCGTATAAGCAGTTTTCCATGGACTGAGAGTAAAAGGGCTCCCGACGATATCGGGCAGTACTTTATTACAAAAGGGAGCGGGATCATCATGCAATTGGTTTCCGGCATAGAACTTATGCAGGACGCGGCGCAGCGCAATTACGCCATAGGGGCTTTCAGCGCGCACACCGGCGAAATGATACAAGGGATATTGGAGGCGGCGGAGGAAGAACGCTCGCCGGTGTTGATCCAAATCGGTCAGCGGGCGATTCGCAACTCGGGTTTTGCCGGCTTGATTCATAACATTGAATTTTTCGGAAAAAGAACAAATGTTCCGGTTATTATACATTTGGACCACGGGAAAAGTTACGAGCAAGCGATCGCAGCGATCCAGGCCGGATGCACTTCCGTCATGTATGACGGGTCGCATCACCCGCTGGAGACCAATATATCCCATACAAAAGACGTTGTGCGCGCAGCGCATGCGGTTGGCGTGGCCGTGGAAGCCGAGCTCGGCAAAATCGCCGGCGTGGAGGACGATTTGTCCGTCGATGAACAAGACGCCTATTATACGGATCCGGCCCAAGCGCTGGAATTTTACCAGGCCACGCAGGTGGATTCGCTTGCTGTAGCGATCGGCTCGGCTCATGGGCTCTACAAGCAAACGCCAAAGCTGGACACCGACAGATTAAACACGATCAGCCGGCAGTTGGGCATCCCGATTGTTCTGCACGGCGGCTCCGGCATTCCGGATGACCAGATCCGGCTTGCCATTCAACACGGCATCCGCAAAATCAACGTGGATACCGAACTTCGCGCGGCTTATACGGAAGGCGTCAGGGAGGCGGTGGAAACTTACGGCTCCGCTTATGATGTGTATCCGTTTGCGCATCAGGGCATGCAGCGCATGAAAGAAATCGTCAAGCAAAAAATCCGCGTATTCGGCAGCAACGGCAAAGCGTAACGACGGCATAACGCAACAAAGGCATAACGTTAACAGGCGGAAACAAGCTTAAACAATCCAGTTCGGGAGGCATCGTAAATGAACCATTATCCGATTCTGCTAGATGGAGAGTGGCTGACGACTGGCGAGGTATTGGAAGTCAGAAACAAATATACCGGCGAAGTGATGGGCACTGTCCCAACGACAAATAAAGAGCTTGTCGACAAAGCGGTGGCCGCAGCGCTGCGGGCTTATCGGGAAACCCCTATGCCGCCGTATAAGCGGTACGAAATCTTAAAGAAAACAAGCGAGCTGCTGCTGGAAAACAAGCGGTATTTGGCGGCGATCTTATCCGGCGAAGTCGGGAAAACGATGAAGGAAGCTTTGGTTGAAGTCGAACGTACGGCTCAGACGTTGGAAATATCGGCCGAAGAAGCCAAGCGGATCCACGGGGAAGGCGTTCCGGTTGAAGCTTCGCCAGGAGCGGAGAACCGCATCGCTTTTACTTTGCGGGTTCCCGTTGGCGTCGTTTGCGCCATCACGCCGTTTAATGTGCCGCTGAATCTGGTGGCGCACAAACTCGGCCCCGCGCTGGCGGCGGGCAATGCGGTTGTGCTGAAGCCGGCCAGCGTCACCCCGCTGATCGCTGTCAAGCTGGCCGAGCTGTTTGTTCAAGCGGGGCTGCCGAGCGGATTCCTGAACATCGTCATTGGCCCCGGTTCGACGGTTGGCGAGTGGCTGGCGAAAGACGAGCGGATCAGCTTGTACACGTTTACCGGAAGTCCGGGCGTGGGCCTCAAGCTGAAACAAGACACGGGTTTGCGCAAAGTGCTGCTGGAGCTTGGCAGCAACTCGGCGGTAATCGTGCATAAAGACGCGGACTTGCAGCTTGCCGCCAAGATGTGTGTCGATAAGAGCTTTGGCAATGCCGGCCAGGTCTGCATTTCCGTTCAGCGGATTTATGTGCACCGCGATGTTCACGGCATTTTTGTGCAAAAAATGACGGAAGCCGCGCTCAAGCTCAAAGCAGGCGATCCAAACGAAGATACGACCGATATCGGCCCGATGATCAGCGAGAAGGAAGCGGAGCGGGCCGAAGCTTGGGTGCGCGAAGCGGTGGCTGAAGGAGCGGTGGTCGAATGCGGCGGCATACGGCAAGGGGCCTTGTTTCAACCGACCATTTTAAGCGGCGTGCACGATACGATGAAGGTGGCTTGCGAGGAATTATTCGCTCCGGTTGTCGGCATCGCTGCATATGACGATTTGGACGATTGCATCCGGCGCATCAACTTGTCCCGTTACGGATTGCAGGCGGGCATTTTTACGACAAATGTCCATACTGCGTTTAAAGCGGCCCGCGAAATTCACGTCGGCGGGGTCATGATTAACGACGCCTCCCAATTCCGGGCCGATGCGATGCCTTACGGCGGCGTAAAGCAAAGCGGCTGGGGGAAAGAAGGACCGCGGTACGCAATTGAAGAAATGACGGAAGAACGCATTGTCGTGATGAATTTGCAATGATATGAACCAAGATGAGGTGGGCCGATGTCAGGTACAATATTTGAGAGAAAATTGGCGCAGATCAGGGAACAGCTTAAACGGCAAGGGCTGGACGGGCTCAAGCTGGGGCTGCAAAAAAATGTGTCGTGGCTGCTTGGCGGGAGAAGCCATGTGAATACGGCTTCCGAACCGGCCTGCTGTGTGCTTGTCGTAACCGGGGACCATTGTCACGTGGTCGTTAACAATATCGAAGCCGAAAGGCTGCTGGAAGAAGAAATCGGCGAAACGTCCGCGCACAAGCTTCTTGACGTACATATTTGGCCTTGGCAAATCCCTGCCGCGCGGGAGCGCATCCTCGCGGATATATCCGGGGAGCTGCGAAATATGAAAAGCGACGCGGAATGGGAGCATCAGCTTATCGCCTTGCGTTCCATCATCGATCCGCAGCAAATGGAGCAGTGGCGTGATGTCGGACGGCTAACCGCCGAGGCGATCGAACAAGCCGCAATGGAAATCAGCCTGGGACAAAGCGAATACGAAATCGCCGGCCATCTTGCGCGTCATTGCTGGGAAAGGGAGCTGGACCCGATCGTCAATTTAATCGCCGTTGATGAACGCATTTTTACAAGAAGGCATCCGCTGCCTACCGGGCTTCGTCTTTCACGTTATGCGATGCTGGTTGTATGCGCGCGCAGCAAAGGTTTGATCGCATCGGCCACCCGGCTTGTCCATTTCGGCGCGATTGACGAGACGTTGAAGCGCAAACATGCGGCCGTGGCGGAAATTGACGCGCGGCTGATCGATGCCACAAGAAGCGGTATCGCCTACAGCGAGCTTTACGAGCGCATCACCGGCTTCTACCGCGATGCGGGATACCCGGATGAGGTGGCGAAGCATCACCAAGGCGGCTTAACCGGATACGCTACGCGGGAGCGGACCGCCGTCCCGGGAGAAACGATGGTTGTAGCCGCTAGGCAAGCTTACGCTTGGAACCCTTCGATCGCCGGGGTGAAGTCCGAAGACACGATCATCACAACAGACGATCGTCCCGAGCTGATTACCGTTTCCGCGGCCGGACATTTTCCGCAGCTGGAGGTTCAGGTTGACGGGCAAATATGGCGGCGCCCGGCTATTTTGCAGAGGGCACCGCGATAAGGTGCGGTGAAATTTTTTCAAGACGAGACAAGACCTCTGTTAATGAGCCCAAACCGGACCATAGCAGATGTCTTGTCTTCTCGCTTGAGATCGGCTTGTTTTCGTTGACTCCCGATTTTGTTATCTTTATAATTAGGTCATAACATCATGATGTAATTTTTCGGGAAATTTATATCCATATGGCAGGAAGGGTGAGTTGAACATGAATGAACCAAATGTAACGATGGAGAAACTTGATTCCAATAATCCCGTTCCGCTATATCACCAGCTTAAAAACATTTTGCTGCAAAAAATTGTAGACAAAGTATGGCGGCCGGAGGAATTGATCCCAACGGAAAAAGAGCTGATCGAGCAATATGGCGTCAGCCGCACAACGGTTCGCGAAGCGATAACGGAATTGGTCAACGAAGGATTTCTGGTGAAAAAGCAAGGCAAAGGCACAACCGTAACTTCGCATCATATGGAAGCGCGCCTCAGCAGGCTGTCCGGTCTTGCCGAAGAAATTATGGAGCAAGGGCTTGTGCCTTCGGCCAAACTGATCAGCGCCGAATTCAAGAAAGACCGGTTTTACGAGTTGTCCCAGCTTCAACTTCCCGACGGGGCCGTCGTGTACATTATTGAACGGGTAAGATTCGCCAACGGCGAACCGATTGCTTATGAAATTACGTGTTGGCCCGAGCGAATCGGAAAGCTGCTTGAACTGGAAGATTTAAATACGGCGCATTTTTACAAAGTGCTTGAGGAAAAACATAATATTTCGCTGAAAGGAGCGGATGAGACGATTCACGCGATCAATTCCATGACGTATGAAGCGGGATTGCTGGGAGTAAGCCCCGGCGCGGCTTTACTGGAAATGAGGCGGGTAAGTTACGATAAGAATGGGGAACCGATCGAATATACCCGCACCAAATACCGCTCGGACCGTTATGCGTATAAAATCCATCTGGAGCGTTAAAACAACAAACAAACCAAACCGGCCTGCCCGTCAAACTGAGGGAGAGGCCGGTTTTTTTGCAGCAATTGGACAGGAAAACATCCTATTTCCGCGAAGCGAAAAAAAGGTTGACGCGCAAACAGGAGGTTCATATACTATACATATAGTTATATATACAACTATATCATAAAGCGAATGATGTGGACTGCGTGGTGGCCGCATACCGGCTTGAGGTTGACAGCCATCATGCGCCGTCGCACTTCGCGCTGGGAGCTGCGCGAGGTGCCGGAACGTTTTGCGTATCGCTAGGACAAGGGGAGTGGGTTCGTTGAATTTAACCGGATATGCGCTGGAGATGTTTCGTTCGGAACTGGAAAGCGCGGTTGGCGTTGAACACGTGATCGGTCAGGAGGCCATACGCAAGGAACTGGCGGTGGATTGTTATTGGCTGACGCACATGTGGAAGGAGAAAAATCGGGATATACAGCTTCCGTATTTTGTCGTGCGGCCTGCCACAACGGAACAAACGTCCAAAGTCATGCGTATTTGCAACACGTATAAGGTGCCGGTTGTGCCTCGCGGCGGCGGATCGGGGACACAAGGCGGGGCGGCTGCGATGTACGGCGGTATTTTGCTTGAATTGACCAGAATGAACCAAGTTATCGGCATCGACGAGGAATCGTTGATATTAACGGCGCAGCCGGGCATTAACGGGCGAGTGCTGGAAAACATGCTAAATGAAAAAGGGCTTATGCTGGCCCATTACCCGTCTTCGGTAGACATGGCGACATTGGGCGGATATTTGGCGGCACGCGGGTCGGGCGTGATGTCGACGAAATACGGAAAAGCCGAAGACATGGTATTGTCCGTGGAGATGGTGCTGCCTGACGGGAAAATCATCAATACGCTTTCTTTGCCGAACCATGCTTGCGGCCCCGGCTTGCTTCAACTGTTTGTCGGCTCCGAAGGCACTTTGGGCGTCATTACGAAAGTGTCCATCCGGCTTGACCCGCTGCCCGAGACCCGATTGTTCCGCATGTTCAAATTTCCGTCGGTAAACGCCGGCTTGGAGGCGGGCCGCGAAATCATGATCAAACGTCTAAATCCGGCGGTGATGCGGTTGTACGATCCGGGTTCGACGAAAAAATCGCTTAAGGATACCGGACAGCCGTTGGAGGGAGTCAACATGGTGCTTATGGTCGACGGGTTCAAGGAGTTGGCCGAAGTCCATATGAGCAAATTGATCGACATCTGCACATCCAATGACGGGATAGACCTTGGGCACGAGCCGGGCGTATATTGGTGGGAGCACCGCTACGATTTCTACAAGCCGCCGCTTCAGCCGGCGTATCCGCTGCTGTATGGCACTGTTGAATCAATCACAACGTATGCCAACATCAAGAAATTGTATGAAGAGAAAAAACAGCTCGTCGAGCAAAAATATAAGCGCTGGAACGCAACCTATATGGCCCACTTCTCACATTGGTATCCGTGGGGTACAATGATTTATGACCGATTTTATATCGAAAATCCGCCGGAAGACGCCGAGGAGGCATTCCGCCTGCACAATCAAATATGGGAAGAGTGCTCCCGCGTGAACATGAAAAACGGAGCGCTGCTCAACGAACATCACGGCATCGGCTTTAAATTGGGTTGGCTTATGCGCGAGCAATACGGCGACGCCTTTGATGTGCTGCTGGACATCAAGAAAGCAATTGATCCTAAGGGCATTATGAATCCGGGCAAATTGGGATTCGGAATCTGGTAGGGGGGATACATATGAAGGCGTTGGTTTATGAAGGCAGCGGCCGTCTTGCTTTGGCCGAGCGGGAAGTTCCGACCATTGGCGAAGACGAAGTGCTGATCCGCGTATCGCATGTCGGTATTTGCGGAACCGATATGCTGGTTGCGCATGACGGATTGGCGCGGGTCAAACCTCCGGTTGTGCTGGGCCATGAGTTTTCAGGTTATGTCGAGCGGGTAGGCAATCCGGCGTCATCGCTGCAGCCGGGAGACCGCGTTGTCGTTGAACCGCTGGTGACATGCGGCAGCTGCTCGGCTTGCGCAAGCGGCAGCTATAACGTCTGCGCGGCGTTTAAGCTGATTGGGGTTGACGTGGACGGCGCGATGGCGCCATATGTGAAGGTGCCGGAAAAAACCGTATACCGCATTCAAGATGCTACGGCTATGGAAGACGCCGCATTTGTCGAACCGCTTGCCGTCGGCGTGCACATGGTCCGCATGTCCGGACTGCAGGCCAGGCAGACGGCAATGATTGCCGGCGGAGGGCCAATCGGGCTGATTGCGGCCAAAGTGGCGCAGCTTAAAGGGGCCGACGTATACGTTTCGGAAGTGAACCCGTTCCGGATCGAATTTGCCAAGGCGCTTGGTTTTTCGCTTATGAATCCGCAGGAGCAGAACGTTGCACAAGCGCTGAAAGCGGCGACGGGAGGTTACGGCGCCCATGTCACATTCGAAGCGACGGGCACAAATCACGGTTGGAACGATTGCATCGAAGCCGCAGGAACGCATGGCACGGTGCTGATTGCCGGTTTGCCCAAAAAACCTCCCACCATCGACGGATATCAGCTTGTGGCTAAGGAGTTGAAGGTTGTCGGCTCGCGGGTGTATACGGCGGAAGATTACAGGGAAGCGATCCGGCTGATCGAAGACGGGCTATTTCGGCCCCAACATTATATTTCCAAAACGATTCCGCTGGATGAAGCGATCGAACACGGATTTCAAGCGATCGACCGCGGGGAGCCGGTGATGAAAATACTGATCCAAATGAATCCAAACGAGGGCCGATAACATGACAAAGCAATATGTGCTTGGTGTAGATCACGGTTCGGGCGGCTGCAAAGTAACGTGTATGGATGACGGCGGCCAGGTGGTTTCGGAAGCCAATGTTTCTTACCGTTCCTATTACCCTAAACCGCAGTGGGTCGAACAAGAGCCGGAGGAATGGATCGACGCCGCGGTGGAGGCCATTCGCCGGGCGCTGCATGTATTTACAGCCGATGAACGGCGGCGGGTCAAGGCGATTTCCTTTTCCGCGCCACATCATGTCGCTGTGCTGCTCGATTCAAGCCATAAGGTGCTGCGCCGGGTCATCATGTGGAATGACCAGCGCAGCGGCGAAGAAGCGAACTATTTCTCGGCGTTGTGCGGTGATCAGATATACGGGATTACCCATAATTCGCCTTCTCCTACATGGACGTTGTGCCATATGGCATGGCTTCAGAAACATGAACCGGAAGTGTACGGCGCCATTCACAAGATCGTATTTATGAAAGATTACGTCAGGTATCGGTTTAACGGGATTTTGGCGACGGATTACATTGAAGCCGAGGGCACATTGTTTTATGATATTCATAACAAACAATGGTCCGAACCGTTGTATTCGCTTGTTTCGCTGGATGAATCGATGCTGCCGCCGGTGCTCGCGCCAACGGATGTGAGCGGCGCGCTGATGCCGCAGATGGCCGAGCGGATCGGGCTGCCGGCGGGCATCCCGATTGTCGTTGGCACGGCGGATACGGCTGCGGAAATTTTTGGCTGCGGTACGGTGGAAGCGGGAGACGGCGTCGTGAAGCTGGCGACGGCAGGCAATTTCAGCGTCTTGGCCAAACAACCGGTGAACAACAAAAAAATGACCTCATACCATCATCCCGTGCCGGATTTGTATTACCAGAACAGCGCCACCAATTTTGCCGCGGCGTCGTTCCGCTGGTTTAAGGAAAGTTTTCTGAAGGAACTGGAACAGAGAAATTCGGCGGAGCAAATTTACCGGGTGATCGACGCCCATATCGAGCAGATCCCGGCAGGTTCGGAAGGGCTGCTGTTCCAGCCTTATTTGAACGGGGAACGTTCACCTCATTGGGATCCCGATTTGCGCGCCAGCTTTTTTGGCTGCACGGTCAGACACCAATGGCCGCATTTCGCAAGAGCCATTCTGGAAGGCGTCGGATTTTCAATTCGCGATGCCGCGCTGGAGTTTTCCGTCCGGCCGGACAAAGTGAAAATTATCGGCGGTGGCAGCAAAGGCAAAGTATGGGTGCAGATTATGGCCGACATTTTGCATGCGGAGATGGAAATTCCGAAAGTCAGCGACGCTTCTTACGGCGGATGCCTGATTGCCGCCACGGCGATCGGCTGGTTCAGCGGGTTAAAGGAAGCGGCGCTTGCGGCGCAAACGGTCGTAGACCGCGTGGAGCCGCGGCGGGACAACGTGTCCGTATACGATGAGATGTTTGAGATATACAGAGAGCTGCACGCCCAAACCAAACATTTGTCTCACCGCTTGACCGCTATGTCAAACGCCGCCGCCAACCGATCTTAATTCCGCGCGCATATCGGAAGCCAAACGGCACTGCGAATCGCTCCTATTCACGCCACACATGAATCCGCTTACACGGGGAAACCGGCCACGGCTTCGGCAATGGACTTTATTATCGACCTATTATGGAGGAGAACGATGATGGCTGAACACATTTATCATTTGTATATGCCCAAGGCGGTAACTTATGGTGCGGGGTCATTCGCCCGTGTAGGCTTGCATGCCCGTACGTTCGGGAAAAAAGCGCTGATTGTGAGCGATCCGGTGATGGAGCGGATGGGAGCCGTCGCGGAGTGCAAACTCATTTTGCAAGGGCAGGCGGTTGAATATGCGCAATATTTGGGTGTCGACAAAGAACCAACCGACGTTCATGTAGCGGAGGCGCTTGCCGTGTGCCGTCAAGAGCAATGCGACGTCATTGTCGCATTGGGCGGCGGCAGCTGCATCGACACGGCCAAGGCGGTGGCGGTTCTGATGACCAACGAAGGGCCGATCGGCGATTACGTCAACAATAAAAAAACGTTTGCCGCCGACCCGCTGCCTTTGATCGCCGTGCCTACAACGGCGGGGACCGGATCGGAAGTGACGAAAGTCACCGTCATTATCAACACGCAAACGGAAGTTAAAATGATGATCTCCCATCCGCAGCTGATGCCCGCCGTTGCCGTCGTTGACCCCATGCTGACGCTCAGTTGTCCGCCGCCCATTACGGCGGCGACCGGCGTGGATGCTTTATGCCACGCCATTGAGGCGTATATTTCGCGGAAAGCGCATCCGCTTACCGACCTTTACGCCTTAAAGGCCGCTTCGCTCATCGCCGGAAACATGCTTCGCGCTTACCGGGACGGCAATGACGTGGAGGCGCGCTCGCAGATGGCGCTTGGTTCGATGCTTGCGGGCACCGCTTTTTCCAACGCCTCTGTCACGCTTGTTCATGGGATGTCGCGTCCGGTCGGGGCGTTATTCCACGTGCCGCACGGCTTGTCCAATGCGATGCTGCTGCCTGCGGTGCTTGAATTTACGAAAGACAGCGCGCTGGACAGATTGGCGGAAGTCGGAAGCGCGATTGTGCCGGAGAGCAGCCAAATGTCCAAAGATGAGCTAGCTGAACAAGTCATCCGGCAAATCAAGCGGCTTTGCGCCGATCTTCACATCCCCAATATGAAACAATGGGGAATTGATCCGGCGAAGTGGGGACAGGCCGTAAGCAAAATGGCTTCCGACGCGTTGGACAGCGGCAGCCCGCAAAACAATCCGCGGATCGCCAGCCATGAGGAAATCATTCAGCTTTACCATACGTGTTATGATTACGAACTGAGCTGAAGCGCACTTGTATTTCACAGCGGATAGCGGTACATTTAAAACGCTGGCGGTACCGATATTCACATCAGAAAGGAATCTGTTTATTCTGTGAGCAGCCATATTTCCAAATCCAATCCGATGCCGATGTATTTGCAAATAGCTAAAGATCTGCGGGAACGCATTGCCACGGGGGAATTTCCCGTCGATGCGCAAATTCCGACCGAAGAGGAGATTACCACACATTACGGCGTGTCCCGCATGACGGCCAGGCATTCCGTTACGCAGCTGGTCAATGAAGGGCTGGTTTACCGGGTGCACGGCAAAGGCGTATTTGTTTCCAAAACGAAGCTGGAACGGAATCTGAACAAATTAAACGGTTTTCATGAGGATATGCTGGAGTTAGGACTTGCTCCGCATTCCAAATTAGTGCGTCTGGAGCAAAGGCTTCCCGATCAACGCGAGCAGCATGTGCTGCAACTGCTCAAATCCCAGGCCGTATTTGAGGTGCAAAGAATCCGTTACGTAAACGGCGCAACGATGGGGTTTCAGAAACTTGTCACGCCGGTTCATCTTGTTCCGCAGCTGGAAAACGTGGACCTGGAGAACGGGTCTTTTTATTCTTATTTAAAGCAGATCGGCAAACCATTAAGCAGGGCGGAGCAGCGGATGGAAGCCGTCACGGCGCCGGAAGTGGCCAAGCTGCTGGAAGTGCCGGAGCATCTCCCGTTCTTTTTTTTCGAAAGGATCTCCTTTGACGGCTCGAACATTCCGGTTGAATTACTTATGTCTTATTTCCGCGGCGACCAATATTCATACAGCATTTCGCTGGGGTGAGGCTTTCAACGTGCGAGAATCCCCGGCGCCACATAGCTATGGTCGCTTTCATCTTCCGACGGTCTCAAAGCAAGGCACCCTCAAGGCTGCTGCGATTTAGCAAGCAGGCCCAGGCCAGGGTGTTTTTTTCGTATTATCAGGTTAGCCGATGATTACCGGCTGGCCTTTTTTTAGAGTCGACGACGCAGCAAATTCCTACAACGATAGGATCGTTGAGGAGAGAAAAAACGGCTGATTGGGCAAAACATCCAATTTGACGGTTGACAAGCCCAACATGTTTGGGTAGTATTTATACGAGAATGATTATCATTTTCATGTAAGATGGAAATTGTGCCTTGCGGCTCAATGCCGTCTCATGCAACATGTCGAGGGAAATTTGTTTGGAAATATATTTTTTTGCAATTTATTGAGAATGATTATCGTTATTACTATTTTCCCTGTGATGATGACGGATGCAAACAAAGGGGGAGATTACGGGCGGCGGGATGCCGGTTGTTTTTAGACAAATTTCAAGAGCACATTCAAGGGAACAGATAAAAAGTGGGAATGAAAAACGCTTTAGTAGAAAGCGCTTTCTTTGCTATGCGCTTTTTTGTTCTGCCAAATTCACATAAAAGGAGGAGATTAAAACATGAAATCTTTATTTAAGAAAATAACGTCATGGCTCCTGGCGATCGTGTTGCTTGTTTCTTCGCTGCCGCTCGTCCCGGCGGCGAAGGCGGCAGCCGCCGCATTGCCGGATGGCGTTTATACAAACGTGGCTTACCGCTATTTGAAAGACGGCACCGACAGCAATTCGGTGGCGCAAAGTTTTTTGTATGTGGCTAATTCCGGGACAGTTACGGTGAATAACGGCGAAGTTGTTTTTACGCATGAAGTTCCGGTGAATACAAGCGGCGTTATGGCTTACCTGGCCTCCCGCAAACCGGGGGCGGCCAAAGCAAGCATCGTGAACAACGCTCCCGTAGGCCAAAGCGGATATGAAGAGTTTACGGTCGTTCCCGGCGGCGGGGCGGACACGGTGAAAGTGGCGATCAAGGTCGAAGACATCAGGAAAAAAATCGAAATCCTGATGCACGTCTTTATCGAGCCGGGAGACGAGAGGTTCCCGGAACTGGGAAATATGGGCTATGACTACTGGTATACGGCGCAGCTGTGGCTGGATACAAGTTCGCTGCCGATTACGGAGGAAGAAGAGCAAGGCGGTACATGGAACGTTACGCTGCAGGATTTGAAGGATTTAATCCTTGTCGGCAACAACGTGCATGATACTGCGGTGGAAGGAGCGGTATACGGCCAATATCCGGCGGGTTCGAAGGCGGGGCTGAAGGCGCATATTACCGCGGTGAATTCGGCGGTGACCCGGGCGGGTTCCCATCCGCAAGATATTAAGCCGGCTTACGAAGAATTGGCGGAAGCGCTGACCGCGTTCCGCGCTGCGGTCCGCCAGGCGGACAAAACGGCGTTGTCGGCGGCTTATAACAAGCTTGGCGAATTGCGCGACCATATGGTAGCGGTTGGGGAGTATGGCAGCTCGGAAGGCCGGGCGGGCGATGCGTATGCGCCGGTTGCTGAAGGAGAGTTCGCTAGGGGCGTGATTTCCAATGTGGAGAGCGCGATGCGGACGGCATTTAATATGCTGCAAAACGTCACGGCAACCGATACGCAGGTGGCGACGCAGATTACAACGCAAACAAACAATTACACCCGATATTCCGCGAGTTATTTTATAAAAGACGCGGAATCGTGGCCGATTTACATTTTGGACGATCTGAATACTGCAACGACGGAATCGGTTTATGCGTCGGATTTTAACAAAACGGTGGATGTTTTCTACAACGGGAATGCGAGCATGTTTGCAGAAATGCATGCAAACTTCACGTTTGCCGTTCCGAATGCAGTTCCGTGGACGCAGTCCCGGCCGCATTGGACGACAGAGTTTTATATGGACACGAATTGTGCGGAATGTATCGCGATGGACTACAATGCGCCTTATAACGCATACCGGGTTCCGCTCGTGAGCACTCTTTCCAATGACACCCGCAAAGTATACCAGGTGCAGATGAGAGCAAGCGCAGGCAATCCCGATTTGTGGAGAGGCCGGTCCGTGCTGGAATACAAGGTGGGCGGCGAAACAAGGAAGGTGTATATCAGCTACAACAAGCGGGAACTGGAGGCGCTCAAAGACGCCGTCGCGGCGGCTGAGCGGCTGCTGGACAAAGCGGAACCCGCCGCAGGCGGCGAAAGCGGCTATAACGAAGCGCGCAACCAGGTAGACACGGCGATCACGGCGGCAGAAACGGTTATTGCCAATCTTGCTTCCACTCGGCCGGCTATTGCGGCTGCGGCTGCCACTTTGCAAACGGCGGTAAACGGGCTTCGGGCCCATGCGGAATATACCACATATTTCACAGTTGCAAGCGGAACTGCGGACGAGTTTTCGCCTGCAGGCGTCTATTTCAACAATTCGGCGGAAATCGTATCGGTTACGGGAAGCACTTACGCACTGGTGAAGATCAATCCGAATCCGAATTTTGTACTTCAGATCAAGGACGGCAGCTCGTATAAAGCTGCTGAAAGTGTCAGCGAAGCGACATACAAGATTCCGATATCCAATTTTGCCGTGCTGCCGGAAGGTCAAATTTTCAGTTCGGGTCATCCGTACGGTGTCCGGCTGAACTTCAACGATGTCGACAACAGCGCGCTGTACGACAAGATTGCCGCAGTGAAAAGTTTGCTGGCCGGGGCGACGGTTGGCGACAAGCCGGGACAACACCCGGAATCGGCGCGTGTGAAATTCCAGCAAGCCATTGATACGGCGGGCAAGCAAGCGGTCAATGTGAGCGGCACGCCGCAGAAAACGGCAGCTTCAATCGCGGCGCTGCAGCGGGCGGCGGAACAGTTCGACGCAACGGTCAATCCTGACGCGGAAGATCCGGGCGCAGAAAACCCGGGTGAAGGAAATTCCGGCTCGGAGGGGTCTGGAACTCCGGCGTCGGGACCTTTGGCGGATGGCGTTTATACAAACGTGCCTTACCGCTATTTGAAAGACGGCACCGATAGCAATTCGGTGGCGCAAAGTTTTTTGTATGTGGCCAATTCAGGGACAGTTACGGTGAATAACGGCGAAGTTGTTTTCACGCATGAAGTTCCGGTACACACAAGCGGCGTTATGGCTTATCTGGCCTCCCGCAAACCGGGGGCGGCCAAAGCAAGCATCGTGAACAACGCTCCCGTAGGCCAGAGCGGATACGAAGAGTTTACGGTCGTACCCGGCGGCGGGGCGGACACGGTGAAAGTGGCGATCAAGGTCGAAGACATCAGGAAAAAAATCGAAATCCTGATGCACGTCTTTATCGAGCCGGGAGACGAGAGGTTCCCGGAACTGGGGAATATGGGTTACGACTACTGGTATACGGCGCAGCTGTGGCTGGATACAAGCTCGCTGCCGATTACGAAAGAGGAAGAAGGGCAAGGTGGAGCGAGGAACATTACACTGCAGGATTTGAAGGATTTAATTTTTGTCGGCAACAGCGTGCATGATGCTGCGGCGGAAGGAACGGCATACGGCCAATTTCCGGATGGTTCGAAGGCGGGGCTGAAGGCGCATATTACCGCGGTGAATTCGGCGGTGACCCGGGCGGGCTCCCATCCGCAAGATATTAAGCCGGCATACGAGGAGCTGGCGGAAGCGCTGACCGCATTCCGTGCTGCGGTCCGCCAGGCGGACAAGACGGCGTTGTCGGCGGCTTATAACAAGCTTGGCGAATTGCGCGACCATATGGTGGTGGTTGGAGAGTATGGCAGCTCGGAAGGTCGGGCGGGCGATGCATATGCGCCGGTTGTTGAAGGAGAGTTCGCCCGAGGCGTGATCTCCAATGTGGAGAGCGCGATGCGGACGGCATTTAATATGCTGCAAAACGTCACGGCAACCGATACGCAGGTGGCGACGCAAATCACAACGCAAACAAACAATTACACCCGATATTCCGCGAGTTATTTCATAAAGGATTCCAAAACGTGGCCGATTTACATTTTGGACGATCTGAATAATGCAACGGCGGAATCGGCTTATGCGTCGGATTTTAACAAAACGGTGGATGTTTTCTACAACGGGAATGAGAGCATGTTTGCGGAAATGCATGCAAACTTCACGTTTGCCGTTCCGAATGCAGTTCCGTGGACGCAGTCCCGGCCGCATTGGACGACAGAGTTTTATATGGACACGAATTGTGCGGAATGTATCGCGATGGATTACAATGCGCCTTATAACGCATACCGGGTTCCGCTGGTGAGCACTCTTTCCAATGACACCCGCAAAGTATACCAGGTGCAGATGAGAGCAAGCGCAGGCAATCCCGATTTGTGGAGAGGCCGGTCCGTGCTGGAATACAAGGTGGGCGGCGAAACAAGGAAGGTGTATATCAGCTACAACAAGCGGGAATTGGAGGCGCTCAAAGACGCTGTCGCGGCAGCCAAACTGCTGCTGAACCGCGCGCAGTCCACCGCAAGCAATGAAACACGCGTCAATCTGGAGACGGCGGTCACGGCAGCGGAAACGGTCACGGCCAATCTGGCGTCCGCACGGCCGGCTATTAAAGCGGCGACAACGGCATTGCAGACGGCGGCAAGCGCATTTGATCCGCAGCTGCTGGATGACGGTGAATATACGCTGGACTTCAAGATTTACAAAAAAGGCACAACGGAAACATCGGTCATGTACGATTACGTGGACAAAACGAGCGGCCGGTTAACGGTAGAAGGCGACAAGAAATACGTATCGCTTGCCTTAAAGCAAAGCGCGGAAATTTTGTCGTTCAAAACGAAGGTCGGCGGCGTGCTGACGGAAACGGAAACGGTTAGCGCCGATGCGGCGACCAATACCAGGGTCGTTCGGTTCGAAGTGGACGATCTGACAGCGATCTTGGGCGGTTGGGTCAAAATATATTGGAATCTTGGTCCTCCGATCGGCGTCTACGATGAGGAATATGAAGTGGATCTCGGATTTTCGAATATCGTTCCCGCCGTCAAAGAACCTGGAGGGGAAGATCCCGGGACAAATGAACCAGGGACGGGAGAACCCGGAACGGAAGAACCGGGTATCGATCTGACGAAGCCGGTACCGGACGGGGAATACCGCTTTACGTTTACTGCGTCCGCATCCGGGGGGACGCCAATCAGCCAATTTGTGGAGAGTGGCGGCAGCCTCAATGTCACGGGCGGCAAGAAAACAGCGGTCTTCACGCTGAAGCCTGGCGTGAGCGTGTCGAAGGTGACAAAGATTAAAGACGGGGAGCGTACGGAAATTCCGCTTGCCGCTTCCGGGAAGAAATCCGGGAAACTGAAACTCGTAGTTGCGCTGGCGGCGGATAGTCAGTTTTCCTTCGAGGTCGAAGATTTGACGGCGAAATATGAGATGGAAATGAGATCGGCTAACGGAGAACCGCAAGTGTTCCAGCTGGCGTTCCAGAAAGTGGTGGCCGTTAATGTGCCGGGGGAAAATCCGTCGACGAATCCGCCGATTTACTCGTCCGGCAGTTCGTCGGGCGGTGGAGGAGGTTTTGTAGCCACGGTAGTTAAACCGGCGGACGGAACATACAACATCGGATTGACGATTCTGAAGAAGGGAACCGGCGAAACTTCCGAGATCATGGATTATGTGACAGTCCCGGCCGTGCTGCGCGTAAAAGAGGGGAAATACTACATCACCTTGACTTTGAAGATGAGCCGGGAGATTAAGGCGTTTAAAGTTTCGCGCGACGGCGTGCTGACGGATGTCCGTGTGCTGAGCAGCAACGAAGCGGCGGATACGCGGGAGATTGAGTTCGAAGCGCCCGACTTGTCGTCGAAATTGAACGGATGGGTGCAAATCCAAAAAGCCGGGGTTGAGGAACCGCAGACGTACGAGGTGCAAATTGCCTATGACGTTTCGTCGATCAAGGAGCTTGCCGTAGAAGAAAACCATGCGGCTGCGGAAGAGAAACAAACTCCGGTGCTGAGCGATATTGCCGGCCACTGGGGCAAAGCGGCAGTTGAACGGGCGGTGGCGCTTGGCATTGTGAACGGGTACGAAGACGGAAGTTTCCGTCCGGACGGCACAGTGACCCGGGGCGAGTTTGCGGTGATGCTCAGCCGTGCGCTGAAGCTGGCACCGTCGGCGTCCAATGTGGCATTTGCCGATGCGGACCGCATCCCGGATTGGGCCAAGCCGTATGTGGCGCAAACGGTGGAAAGCGGGATCATTGCAGGGTATGACGACCGGACATTCCGCGCAGAGCGCGAAATCAGCCGGGCGGAAATTGCGGTGATGATCGCCCGTGCGCTGAAGCTGGCGCCGTCAGCGTCCGACGTGGCGTTTGCCGACGCGGACCGCATCCCGGATTGGGCCCAGGCCCAGGTGGCTGCGGCCGTCAAGGCGGGCATCATCCAAGGCAGAGATTCAAACGTATTTGCGCCGGATGCGCATGCAACCCGAGCCGAATCGGTGACGCTTATTATGCGGATGCTGAACGAATAACTTAAAGTAAACCGCGCTGATGCCGGATCATAGCGCATAATAGTAAGTCAATGAAGATGGAGGATGCCGGGAGACCGGCATCCTTTTTGCATAGAGCAAGAGCGCTATAAGCCGCAATATTGTTCGAAAATAGCAGCGATTGTAAACTCGCCGCAACAGGGTATGGCGGATATGAATTTCCGCCATACCGAAGCTGATTTTCCGTCAGGTTCTTTTTATAAGTGAACACTCCGCTGTTTGCAATTCGAATAAAATGTGCTAATATGGACTAAATGTCCATATTTAGAACAATTTCTGCGGAATGATCGGAGGAACAACTGATGGAGAAGCTGGATCCATCCTTGAAGGCGTTGGAAATTATTGAAGCTTGCGGTCAAGCGGGCCCGGAAGGCTTGGGAGTGACGGAAATCGTTAATTTGACCGGATTAAGCAGAAGCACGGTGCATAGACTGGTTGCTTCTCTTGTTGATTCCTTGTATCTCAGAAGAGTAGGCACAAGCAAAAAGTTTAAACTCGGCTACCGGCTGCTTCGCTTGACGGATTCGTTAACGGGAGATTTGAAAATTAAGGATGTCGCTTCGCCTTATTTGCATCGGCTGTCGGAGATGACTCAGGAGGCTGTGCATCTTATACAAATGGACGGCAATTATGCCGTATATGTCGATAAAATCGACAGCCCCCAGCCTGTAGGACTGCTTTCGAAGGTGGGGACCAGGCTGATGCTGCATTGCACGGGCGCGGGCAAGGTGCTGCTGGCGGATTTAAGCCCGGAACGCAGAGAGCGGATTTTTCAGGATGTCGGGCTGCCTGCACAAACGCCCAATACGATAACGGATATCAATCAGCTGAATCACGAACTGGAAGTGATCAAAATACAAGGTTACTCCATGGACAGGATGGAAAACCGCGACGGCATTTATTGTATTGCCGGCCCTATATACAATCACCGCAAGGAAGTCGTAGCGGCCTTCAGCGTATCGGGGCCATCCTTCCGTTTTTCTTTAGATCAGCTTGACGACCACATTGACGATGTGAAAGAGACAACCAGATTGATCTCCGAGCAATTGGGTTGTCTAGGTTAAACCAATAGGCCCTTAGACTTCGAATTAGAAGGAATAAGGGTCTTTATTTCGTTTAGGGGCCGGAATGGAATTAAACGTGAAACTTGTGCAAAAAGCTGAAAGGGTTTGCAATAATGATTTACACTGGAAAATTGATGTGATATACTTTAAATGTATCAAATGAGAGATTTAATCCCATATTTGAAACAAAAAAGGAGGGTGGATGAATGGCGGCACAATCCAGCAACAAACATTCGTCACAAGGCTTACATGGAATCATTTCGGCTATGGTCACACCATTAAATACATCGGGCGACGATGTCGATCTGGAAGGTGTCAGCAGTTTGGTTCAGTTTTTGCTTGAGAAAGGCGTTCACGGTTTATTTCCGCTTGGCTCTACAGGGGAAGGGGTGCTGCTGACCGAGAAGGTCAGAATGAAAATGGCCGAGAAGGTTGTGCGGGAAGTGCAAGATCGCGTACCGGTTATTATTCATTCGGGGGCTTTCCGGGCGGAAGAGGTGATTCGTCTTGCCAAGCATGCGGAGGAAATCGGAGCGGACGGGGTATCCGTCATTCCCCCAAGCTATTACACGATGGATGAACAGGCACTGATGCAGTATTTTTCCGTGATTGCGGAGCAGCTGCAGACGTTCCCGGTATACTTGTACAACATTCCTTCCAACGCCAAAAATGCCATTTCCGTGTCCTTGTTTGCCAAGCTGTCGCAGCGGCATGCCAACATTCGCGGAATGA
Source organism: Paenibacillus thalictri (assembly GCF_004307995.1). Lineage (GTDB taxonomy): Bacteria > Bacillota > Bacilli > Paenibacillales > NBRC-103111 > Paenibacillus_AF > Paenibacillus_AF thalictri. The sequence continues at coordinate 83,725 of NZ_SIRE01000021.1, forward strand.
AAGAAAGCAGCATGGACTTCTCCAATTTTTACGAGCTGGTGCAGGCGGCTACACCGGAACAGGTAACTTTAATGGGCAACGACGACCAGATTTTCGCCGCACTTTGCATCGGCGGAAGCGGTGCGATTTCGGCCGGCTCAACGGCCGTTCCCGAACCTTATGTCGAACTGTACAAAGCGTTTCGTGCGGGAGACATGCAGATGGCGTTTTATTGGCAGACGATTTGCTCTAAGGTTAAGAAAATGCTGGTCAAATCTTGCCCTGTCGCTCCGCACAAAAAGGTGCTGCAGCTGCGCAATGTGATGGCCGACAAAGTCAGCCCTCCGCTGAGGCAATTAAATGACAAGGAGACGGCGGATTTGCAAAACTCCTTGCAAGGACTTGGGTATTTAAGCTGCTAGTTACGAATACGGAAGGGGAATCATTATGCGATTAGGGGTTTTATCCAGTGCGTTTGGCGTCAAATCGCTGCATGAATTAACAACGGCGATGCACCGGTACGGTTTTCGCACGACACAAGTGAACTTGAAATGGATCAACGATATCGATTCGTCGCCCGGCAAGCTGAGTACGGGTCTTGCCAACTATGTGGCGGAAACGTTTGACCTTCGCGGTATCCGCATTCCGTCATTGGGCTGTTACACCAATTTGATTCATCCGGATGAGACCGAGCGGAATAAAGGCATCCGCAGAATAAAGGAGCAAATCCGCTTTGCCAGAGATTTCGGCTCCAGCTCGGTAGCTACGGAAACGGGCACCTTAAATGTGGCAAACCAATTCGAAGGGCATGCCGGAAACCAAAGCGAAAGCAACTGGAAGCTGCTTTCGGACATCGTGTCCGAGCTGCTGGAAGAAGCGGAGAAATGGGGAGTTCATCTTGCGCTGGAAGGTTTTACGAAAAATGTGATCAACACGCCGGAACGGATGCAGCGTATGCTGGAGCAGTTTCCTTCCTCCCATCTCGGCATTGTCATGGACCCGTGCAATTATATCGATGAAACGAATATGGACCGGCAGGAAGCGGTGATGGACGATGCGTTTGAGCGGCTCGGCGACTCTATTTTGCTGGCGCACGCGAAAGATTACCGGATGGAGGACGGCCAAATGATCCAACCCGCCGCCGGAACCGGACTGCTCAATTACCCCCATTATTTGCAGCGTCTGCTGCAAAGCAAACCGCATATTCAGCTTTATTTGGAGCATGTACGCGAAGACCAGATGTTCCAATCTTTAGGTATCGTAAACAATCACCTGGGCAAGATAACCGCCAACAAGTAACAAATCAGTAATGATGTGAAAAATGGAGGGTTACCGATGATGAAAAAGGGAATAACAAGCGCTCTTGTTTTGATGGTTTCCGCTTCAATGCTGCTTGCGGCATGCGGCGGCGCAGCGGAGTCCAAAACCGATACGGGCGCGTCTGCCGGTAAAGGCGATAAAAAAGCGACGATTAATTTTGTGCATTGGCGCGGGGAAGATACGGAATCGTTCAAAAGCATTATCGCGAAGTTTGAGCAAGAAAATCCGAATATTCATGTCGACATGACGGTGTACAGCTCCGGGGACCCGTATACAAACGGTTTGCAAGCGCTCATTTTATCCGGAGAAGGCGCGGATGTGTTTGCGTCGGCCCCCGGCGCCCAGTTTACGAACCTGCTCAAATCGCAAACCTATGAAGATTTAACCAATGCTCCGCTGCTGAAAAACTTTTCCCCGGATTTGATCGAAGCGGGCAAGGCGGACGGCAAGCAATATGCGATCCCGTATCAGCTCGTATACAACGTGCCTGTTTACAATAAAGGCATGCTCGACAAGCTGGGACTCCAGCCTCCCAAAGATTGGGACGGATTTCTGGCGATGTGCCAAAAGCTGAAGGAGAGCGGTGTCACGCCGATCCTCTACGGATACGATGTAACGCCGGGACAGCTGATCAATACGCTGGTGATGAACAATATGCCTGACAAAGACGCATTCCCCAAATTTCAGACGGGCGCGGCCAAAGTGACGGACCCGTGGTTTGTCAAAACGCTGGAACAATTTAAAGTTTTGGTCGATAAAGAATATATCCAGAAAAATGCGACGGGCACCAAATATGAAGGCGCACTTGCTTTATTTGCTCAGGAGAAGGGGGCTATCCTTGCTGCCGGATCGTATGCGATGGCGACCATCGCCAAGCAAAACCCGAATATCGTTCAAGGTTTGCTTGCCCCGATCACGACATCTGCAGGCGATATGAAATATGAAGGAGTTCATACGACAACGTTTATGCTTGGCATCAACAAGAAATCCAAGTTCAAAGAGGAAGCCAAGAAGTTTGTGGAGTTTCTCACGAAACCCGAAATCGCTTCGCAATATGCTAACGATACAGGCCAGCTGCTTACGGTCAACAATGTGAAATACGAGTCCAAGGAATTGGGCGAGCAAGGCAAGTGGACAACAAAGAAAACCGTATTCCAGCCAAGGCTCACGATTACGAATAAAAAGGTGGAAACCGCCGTTAACGAATCGTTGAACCTGATCGTAAGCGGTGAAAGCGTGCAGAAGACGATTGCCGCCACACAAGCGGAAATCGACCGCAATGTGACGAAATAGGAGGTGAAAGGAGGGATAACTCATTTGAAGGCGAGAAGCGGCACATTATGGCTTTTTATTATTCCGGGTTTGCTGTTGTATTCCTTATTTTTTATCATCCCGGCGGTATCTTCGCTGCTGCTCAGCTTAACCGACTGGGACGGAATGACTTACAACTTCGATTGGGTTGGCCTCAAGCATTACGGCCATCTCGCCGAAGACCCGGTATTCGCCAAAGCGCTGGGCAACAATATCAAGTTCAGCTTAACCGTTGTGATCTGTCAGTTCGGATTATCGCTTTTTTTCGCAATTTTGGTCATGAAAAATACGAAATTAAACGTATTTTACCGGACCGTGTTTTTCTTTCCCACTGTCATCTCATCGGTATCGATAGGATTTACGTGGATGTTTGTATACGATCCGAATATCGGGTCGCTGAACATGCTGCTTCATTCGCTCGGTCTGGAGTCGCTGGCCCAATCCTGGCTGGGAGATCCGAAGCTGGCGATTTACAGCATTGCCTTTGTCCAGTTCTGGGGGCATACCGGCCAAGTCATGATTATATTTATCGCAGGTTTGCAGGCGATCCCGAAAGATTTGTACGAAGTCGCAAACATTGAAGGGGCAAGCAAGTGGAATACGTTTCGTTACGTCACCTGGCCGCTGCTGGCGCCTTCGGCCACAATCGTATTGGCTTATACGACGATCCAGTCGTTTAAATCGTTTGATCTTGTGATTGCTATGACGGACGGAGGACCTAACCACGCCAGCGAAATTTTATCTACGTTTATGTACCATGAGGCGTTTACGTACTTCAACTTCGGTTATGCGACAGCGGCCGCCGTTGTGCTGATGCTGATCATTATGGTCGTTACGTATAGTCAATTCCGGCTGCTCAAATCGGACCGCATCGTGTATTAAGCGCCTTTGCGCAAAGTGAGGTGAATACAATGAAACCGCTTGCAGGTCAAATCAGCAGGCAAGCCGCGTTGATCGCTTATGTGCTGATTGTGCTGCTGCCGTTTACCGTGATGTTTTTCGCGACTTTTAAATCGATGGCCGGGCTGTTTCAAGATCCGTTTGGCATCCCGAAATCGTTTGCACCCAGCAATTATATCGAATTGTTCCGCAAAGAAGACATGCTTGTTTATTTTAAAAACAGCGGGGTTGTCACGTTTGCTTCCGTTTGCTTCATCTTGTTTTTCTCGAGCATGGTCGCTTATGGCATCACCCGGATGCCGGGACGCAAGGCTGCGCTGCTGTTCGCCTTGTTTTCCTTGGGCATGACGATACCGTCCCAGACGAGCATTATCCCGCTGTACATTTTGATGTCGAAGCTGGGTTTGACCAATTCGCAGTTCGGCCTGATTCTTGTGGAGACGGCGTTTATTATCCCGATCGGCGTGTTTATATTAACAGGTTTTATGAAAACGATTCCGCAGGAATTGATCGAAGCGGCGCAGATGGACGGCGCTAACGAATGGTACATATACCAGCGGATCGCCATGCCGATCTCGCTGCCGTCGGTAGCTACTCTGGCTATTTTTGCGCTGATGATCGTTTGGAACAATTTGCTGCTGCCATTGCTGCTGCTGAAATCGAAATCGGTGAAAACGCTGCCCTTGAAGCTGCTGGAGTTCAAAGGCGAATATTTGACCAATTATCCCCAGCTTTTTGCCGCTGTTGTTGTGATTTCGATTCCGATGATCATCATGTATGTGTTTTTGCAAAGGTATTTTATTGAAGGCGTCACAGCGGGTTCCGTGAAAGGATAACAATAGGATAACCGAAAGGGGCGGATAATGGATGAGAGTCGTACAGGTTGGCGTAGGCAGCGCAACGTTCGGGAGGACATGGCGCAAAGGGTTAAAAGAAATCGCAGGGGTCGAGGTTGTCGGATTAATTGATGCCAGTCCGGTATTTTTGCAGGAAGCGCGTGAGTTTTTCGGTGTGCCGGAAGCATGCTGTGCGAGTTATGGAAGCAAGGAATTTTATGACCGCGTGCAGGCCGATTTTATAATCGATTCGACACCCCATGCTTTCCATTATAAAAATGCGCTGGAAGCGATGCGCTGCGGGCTTAACGTCATCGTTGTCAAACCGATGAGCGACACGGCAGCGACGGCGCAAACGATGGTAAACGAAGCGGCGCGTTTGGGCAGGAAACTTGTCATCGCCCAGCAAATCCGCTTTATGGAGCCGGTGCTGCAGCTGAAAAAGCTGATTGCGGACGGTGTCATTGGAGATATTGCCTACATTCAAGCGGACAGCTATTTTACAAGACAAGGGCCGGTCAGAGACAAGTGGTATCAGCCGCATCCGCTGCTGCTGGAATGTGCGATCCATCAGTTCGATTTGATCCGCTGGATGTCGGGGCTGGAGCCTGATTCCGTGATCGCCGACGCCTGGAACATGCCGTGGAATGAAGAGGTATGGGGCAAAAAAACCGCGATCGCCTTGTTTCAGATGAACAACGGCAGCCGGGCGTTATTCCGCGGCTTATCTACCGATCAGCCGGGAGAAAGTTATCCGGGACATTGGGAGATTGAAGGCACCAAAGGGGTGCTCAGTTTGATCAAGGGCAATATTTGGCTGAATGGGGAACGGATCTGGCCGGCTGAAGAGCAGCGTGAAGCGGCGCTTGATCTTTCGGCGTTGAATGCGGAGGTGCTGAAGGACGCTTTGGCTTATTTCGCCGGGGGCGAAACCCCCGTTCTGACAGGGGCCGATAATTTGAAAAGCCTGAAGATGGCTTTTGCTTGCATCGAGTCGTCGGAAAAAGGAAGCAGAATCCAATTGTAAAAAATAGCGCAAGCGAACAGGAGGCAACGGCATGTCGGCAGATCAACCAGCTACACGGCAAACCACAGATGATCAAGGGAAAGCGGCGGTCCATGAACCTTACAACGTGTCGCCCGGCGATTATAAGGGATACTTGCAGGAAGCGCGTAACCATGACCGCGATTTATGGGAAAACAACGGATGGGGCATCCGCTCCATCGAAGGCGAACATGACACGCTGATCTGGACGTCCCCGTACCATTTTCGTTCAAGACCGCAGAAGGGGCCATTTGCGTTTGAGGAAGCAAGTATTTTGCAAACAATGGTTGTTGACGTGCATTATACGAAAGAGCAGAAACGACAGATGAACGACAACGATTTTTACCTTACGGGCTGGAACGGCGTGGAGGACTTAAGGCCTCCGGGCGATCTGCAAATACGCAGTGAGGAGGACCGGACCGTTTGGGAAATCGGGGGCATGACTTACGAGGCGGCGCCGCCGGTTTGGAAAGTGCATGGCAAAGACCGCGCGATCGATTATGACTTTACGTTCAGGGCCAACGCTCCGGCTATCTGGATGACCGATCCGGCCAAAAGCGCTGTGGAAACCGGCGACCGCTGGCACATGATTTATGTGGATGCGGAGGGCAAGCTGGGGACGCCGGACAGAACGATACCGGTGTCGGGTATGGCTTGGCACGAACGGCATGTCCATCTGTCAACGACTTATGATCCGGCCTCCTTGCTTAAGGGCCGGGGGCTTGTGATCCACAATGCGTTTTCCCGCGATTTTCAGGTGTTTTTCCTGGCCCGCCCCGACCTGGGCGTATACCGGGCCAAGGTGATCAGCCCCGGCGGTCTTGTCGATTTCTTCGGCGAAAGCGAAATCAAGATGACGGTCGACCAGCATTGGACGGATCCGCGCAGCCGTTTTGAAATTCCGTGTGTTTGGACGATTGAGCTGGAGAACGCTCAGGGCAAGCTCAGCTTGCATGTCACCGGTTTTGCGCGCTCGTATTATTTATGGAACAATTTGCGCCGGGGCGTCAACGTATTGTATTGGTGGCTGGCGGAATCGACAGGCGAATGGACCGATAAGCGCACGCAAACAACAACAGCGATAACCGAGCTGAAACATGTCGTTCATGCGAACCGGACATTTTATCATTACTCCAAATAAGAAAGGCAGTGTGTTAGTGTGGAAGCGAAAATACGCGAGGTTCACGTATACGGAGTCAAAGTGCCGCGGAAAGGAACGTGGTCGCTGCATCGCGGCACGATTCCGACCCACTCGACGTTTACGCTGGTGAAGCTGGTGTCGGAGGACGGCGTTGTTGGCTGGGGGGAAGCGACCATCCCGTTTCCGACGCTCAAACCTTTAATCGAATATTATTTGACCGACCTGCTGATCGGCCGCGATGTGCTGAACATCGGACACATTCACGATGAAATCGACCGTGTGGAAATGATGGTGATGGAACGGATCGGCTTCTGGAACCCGGCAAGAGCGGCCATCGATATCGCCCTTCACGATATGAAGGGGAAATATCTCGGTTTGCCGGTTTCCCGGCTGCTCGGCAGCATTTACCGGGACCGCATTCCGATGATCAAAAATGTCGGAATCGGCGATGTGGCAAGTTCGGTGCAAATCGCCGAGCGGCTGGTCGGGGAAGGTTACCGTACGGTAAAAATCCGCGTTGGCGCCGATGAACGGCTGGATGTAGAGCGAATTACCGCGCTGCATAAACACCTGGGCCCGGAAATTCCGATTCGCGCCGACGCCAATCAGGCATGGAGCTTAAAGCAGGCCGCTTCGATCGTCAAACGGATGGAGCCGTACGGCCTGGAAAGCATCGAGCAGCCGCTCAAGCGCTGGGATATCGCCGGGGCCCGCGAATTAATGTCGCTGGTTGATGCACCGATTATGGCGGATGAAGGCTTCTGGACATTGGACGAAGCGATGGCGCTGATGCAAGGCAGGGCGGTCAACATCCTGCATCTGTATTTATCCAAATGCGGGGGATTGTATCCCGCGATGCAGATCGTGAATGCGGCCCGCGCTTTTGATGTCGACGTCACGCTTGGCGAGCGGCTGCCGCTTGGCATCTGCGAGGCGGCGGACGCCCATTTTGCCGCGGTTCTGCCGAAGCTGCAGTACCCTTGCGCGATCTCTTACGATCTCAATGAAGATGATTTGCTGACGCATTCGCTGCAAAGATCGGCCGGCTGCTTGCACTTGCCCGAAGGAGCGGGATTGGGCATTGAAGTCGATGAGCAGAAGGCAGCTTTTTATTCGGCTTAAAATGAAGAGGTTCGCCGAAACCAAAGGAGGCGATTGCCGTGAGCGGAACACCGCTTACCGGTCCTATGGACGCAAGCAGGATTAACAAAACGGATGAACCGGCAGTCTGCGAAACGGCGGACGTTTTGGGTTGCAAGGCGCTGCGGCTGCGATCCGGTCTCTATGAAGCGCTGCTTCTGCCCGAGCGCGGCGGAAACTTGATTTCATTCAGCCATACGGCGCGGAAAACGTATCGGTTTCTCCGTTCCCCGCGGCCCGATCAGGAGCAGGAATTTGCCGATAAGCCGTCCCGTTACGGCATTCCCGTATTGTTTCCGCCGAACCGGATCGACGGGGGCGTCTTCCAGGCAGCCGGCAAAACGTACCGTTTTCCCGTCAATGAACTAAACCTGAACAACCATATCCACGGCTTGTTTGTGCGTTCCCCATGGCAAGTGCTGGAGTGTGGAACGGCGGGGGATGAAGCTTATGCGGAAATCGGGCAGCGGGTCGACGAGTCGCATCCGGCTTATGAGCTGTTCCCGCATCGCTTCGAGTTCCGGATCCGTTATTCGCTGACCGGGGCGGGGCTTGCACAGCAAATACACATCCGTAATGACGGGGAAGAACCGATGCCGTGTATGCTTGGTTTTCATACGGCGTTTTGTTTTCCTTTCTCCGCAGACGGCAGGCCGGAAGATTACAAGGTGCATGTAACGATCGGCAGCCGCTGGGAGACCGATAAGCGAATGCTGCCTACGGGCAAGCTGCTTCCTTTAAGCGGGCACGATGAACTTGTTGCCGGCGAGGGAACCTCGCCGTTTGCCAAAGAATGGGCGGATTATTATACGGCCAACCCGCGCCGTACGGAAGAGGGGAAATGGAACAACAGGATGCATCTGACCGATGCAAAAATGAAGATCCGGCTTGTGTATGAGGTTGGCGGCCCATATAAGCAATGGGTTATTTGGAATGACTCGGCGGCCGGTGATTTTATTTGCGTGGAGCCGCAATCGTGTGCGGTGAATGGCGCCAATCTGGATATTCCGGCTGAGGAAAGCGGGCTTGTACTGCTGCAGCCGGGTGAGGTATGGGAAGCGGAAAGCCGGCTTTTCGCCGAGTTTGACATAAGGGAGAACGGCATCGATGACGGACAGTTTGAGCGATAAAGTAGTGATGGTAACGGGTTCGGCCAAAAGCATCGGCAAAGGCATTGCGTTGGAATTTGCCGGTCATGGCTGCAGCGTGATCATTGCCGACCGCGATGAAACGGCCGGCGAAGCAACCGCTGCGCAGATCAGAGCAAACGGCGGCAAAGCGCAATTCATCCGTATGGATTTGACGTCTCCGCGCGATATTGGACTTGCTGTCGAGCGGGCTGCGGCCGATAACGGGAAAATCGACATATTGATTAACAACGCGGCGGTGGTCGAGCCGCTTAAGCCTTTTCTGGAGCTGACGGAAGCGGACTGGAATACGGTGGTGGGCGGCAATGTGACCGGCACCTTTATGCTCAGCCAAGCGGCCGCCAAGCTGATGGTCCGCCATGATCAAGGCGGCGTGATTATTAATCTGCTGGCCATTCAAACGGAAAGCCCGCTGCCCGGATATGCGGCGTATTGCACAAGCAAAGGCGGCATGGAGGTGCTGACCCGGTCGATGGCGATCGAGCTGGCTCCGTACCGCATCCGCGTCAACGGCATTGCGCTTGGCGCGGTTTATGCGGATTCGGTTCGCCGCAATTTGCCCCAGGATCAATATCCGCCGGAGCTGGACGATTTCGAGAATGTGCCTCCCGAGCTGGACGCCGCGTCCGGTACGCTGGTCGGCCGGCTTGGCAGACCGTCTGACGTCGGCAAGCTGGCTGTTTTCCTGGCTTCGCCCGGCGCCGGTTTCTTGACCGGGGGCGTATACAGAGCGGACGGCGGCAGATTGATTAACAGGAGGCCGCAAGTATGAACCAGGCAGTGAATGGGCTGTACCGGATTCCTTGTCGGATCGGCAGCGACAAACCGCTTTATCAGCATGTGCTGGCAAACGGCGATACGGTATTATGGATCGACGCGGGCATCGCTTCTACGCCGGAGCAGGATATGTTCCCTTATTGGCATCGGCTTGCCGGCGAAGCGGTGGCGGAACAAACCCATCTGCTGGTCATCACCCATGCCGATGTCGATCATTACGGCGGCATGGCGGCGATGAGAAACAAGCTGCCGTTTTTGACCGCGATGGCCCACATCGCCGATGTGCCGTGGATTGCCGATACGGAGCGGATCATCGCCGAGCGGTACAACATGCATGCCGCTGACGGAATGGGACTAACTCCGGAGCGGATCGCCCAACTGAAAGAACGATCGGGCGGCGGCGGGCGCGTCGATACCGCTTTATCCGGCGGCGAAACGTTACAGCTTGACGAAGCGGGACAGTGGCGGCTGATCCATACGCCGGGCCATACGCCCGGCCATCTCATGTTGTGGGAAGAAAACGCCGCCTGCGCGGTGATCGGCGATGCCGCGCTGGGCCGGGGGCTGTTTAATACGACGGGCAAGCTGGTTGCTCCGCCTCCGTATTATGACTGCGCTGCTTATCGCCAAACGATTGAAACGATCCGAGAATTGCAGCCGGATATCGTATATACCTCGCATTTTCCGGTCATGGAGGGGGCGGCCATTCGGCGTTTTCTGAATGAAAGCCTAGATATGATGCGGCAGCTGGACCAAACGTTAAGGCTGCTGCCCAAATGCTGCGGGTATTCGCTGGGGGAACTTTGCCTGGAAACGGGAAGCCGTCTCGGTTATTGGCCGGAAACGGCCTGGGCCGGCTTAAGCGACCCGTTGTCCGCTCATCTGCAGGCGATGTTCCGCGAAGGAGCCGTTCGCGTGGAGGTTGAAAATGGCCGGCGGCAGTACTATTTTCAATAACAATGAACACGGGAGGTAGAACAATATGAAAGAAGCGGTCAAGATGGAAGTCGGCATGTACATCAACGGCGCCTGGGTGCAGTCCGTACAATCCGCCCGGCGGGAGATCAGAAATCCGGCCAACGGCCACGTTGTCGGCACCATTCCGGCTGCGACCGGAGAAGATGCCGCTTTGGCGGTTGATTATGCGCATGCGGCTTTCCCGTCCTGGTCCAAGATGACGGCAGGCGACCGGTCGGCCTTGCTCATCGAGGCGGGGGAAATAATAAAGCGGAGGAAACATGAAATTGCCGAAATATTAACGTTGGAGCAAGGCAAGCCGCTTGCCGAAGCGATCGGCGAAGTGACGATTGCCGCGGATTATCTCATCTGGTACGGGCAGGAGGCGCGGCGGATTTACGGGGAGACGATTCCGTCTTCCGCCGGCAACAAAAGGATTGTAGTCATTCGCCAGCCGATTGGCGTTGTCGCGGCGATTACGCCGTGGAATTTTCCAGCGTCGATGATCACTCGCAAAATCGGTCCGGCTTTGGCCGCAGGCTGCACCGTCGTGCTTAAACCGGCTGACGCGACGCCGCTCACGGCGGTCAAGCTGTTCGAAATTTTTGACGAATGCGGTTTTCCGCCCGGGGTCGTCAACCTTGTCACGGGCAAAGGCAGCGTGGTGGGCGCGGAGTGGCTAAGCAACAAAAAAGTGAGCAAAATCGCTTTTACCGGCTCGACCGAGGTAGGCAAAAAGCTGCTGGAAGCCGCGTCCGCACAGGTAAAACGGATGACGATGGAGCTTGGCGGACATGCGCCGTTTATCGTGTTTGACGACGCCAATCTGGATGAAGCGGTCGAGGCATGTATGGTAAGCAAATACCGCAACGCCGGACAAACGTGCATCTGCGCCAACCGCGTATATGTGCAGGAAGGTGTTGCGGAAGCTTTCACCGGCAAATTGCTGGAGAAGGTCAAGCAGCTGAAAATTGGCGACGGCATGGAGCCGGGAGTCGAAATCGGCCCGTTGATTAACGAGGAAGCTCGGGATAAGGTGCTGCAGCAAGTGGACGATGCGGTCGGCAAAGGAGCCGTTTTGCTGCATGGCGGCAAGAAGTGGGAGCCGGCTTCGGCAGAGCTGCGCTACGGGGCGTTCATCGAACCGACTTTGCTGGCCCATGTCGACAAGTCGATGGAGATTTGCCGCGAGGAAACGTTTGGTCCGGTCGCTCCGATTATTTCCTTCCGCACGGAAGAGGAGGTTTTGGCTGAGGCCAATTCACTGGAATACGGGCTCGCGGCTTATGCGTTTACGCAGGACCTCGGGCGTTCGATCCGCATATCCGAAGGTTTGCAGTACGGAATCGTCGGCATCAACGATGCGCTGCCAACGGTTGTTCAGGCCCCTTTTGGCGGCTGGAAGGAAAGCGGTTTGGGCAGCGAGGGCGGCCGGCAAGGCATGGACGGCTTTCTCGAAACCAAATATATTTCCGTGAAGATGGTGTAACTTCCGGACATGGTATATTGGATGGCGGTTGCGGGCTCCAGCGCGGCCTGGATCATCTGGGGCGCATTGTTCATAGGCGGATTTTTGCAAGGATCTGCGGGGTTTGGTGTAGGCTTGTTTGCGGTCGGCATTCTTACTATATATGTATCGGTGAAAGACAGCACATTAATTATACTTGCGTTAACGATCGTAATGTCCGCTTATGTGCTTATAACGTTATGGCGTCATATCCGCTGGAGAACGATAGGTTTCGTTTTGTGCGGCACGGCTGCGGGCCGGGTGGCGGCGTATTGGTACATCCATCATCTGGGCGAGACGGAAGCGGCCAAGCAATGGCTTGGCTTCATGCTGATCGCGGTTGTCGTTTATTTGTACATTCGGCCCAAAATCGAAAGCAGGTTCCGGCGTGTGATGCAGCGGAAAGGGTCGGCCGTCGGGGTCGGCCTTGCCGGCGGTTTTGTGGGCGGAGCGTTTGCGCTTGGCGGACCGATTTACGCGCTTTATTTTATACATCTGTTCGCAGATAAAAAACAATATAACGCTACTTTGCAGGCGGTGTTCATATTGTCCAACTTGTTTACATTGGGGTTGCACGGAGTTAGCGGAGATATGGGAAGCGTATTTTGGCTGTATACGTTAACCGGCATTGTGCCCGTGCTTGCCGGGGTGATGCTGGGAAACCGGCTATTTCACCGGATGTCCCGCGTTGGCGTGCAAAAGCTCGCTTATTTGATTGTAGCTTGTTCGGCGATCCGTCTTATTTGGGGATAAATCGCTCAAGCCAGTCAAAAAAACAACGTTTCAAAAAGATCTGCCGATAAAATAATAAAACTATTGTGTGTTGGCGAATTATGGATTATAATTTTGGTAATTGGTATTACCACTTACATATTACCAATATAATATTTAAGGAGGTTCATCTCATGCACAAGTTTTTGATTCACAAGCAAGGTGACCATGTCGGGGTTGCCACCTCGGATATCGAGGCCGGCGAAAAGGTGATCGGCGTCTACATGGACGACGATTCCACCATCGAAGCGACAGCGGCCAGCGCTATTCCTTTGGGGCACAAAATCGCGGTTTCCGACATCGCCAAAAACGGCCATGTGATCGAATACGGCTTGCCTATCGGTTATGCGCCCGAAGGCTTTAAATTCGGCGATTATGTTCATACGCACAATATCAAAACATTGAGGTGGTAGAGATGAAACAACTTTACGGATACAGACGCGAGAACGGCAAAGTAGGCATTCGCAATCATGTGATCATTCTTCCGGTGGACGATATTTCCAATAATGCTTGCGAAGCGGTAGCCAACAATATTCAAGGCACGATGGCGCTTCCGCACGCATATGGCAGACTGCAATACGGCAAAGATCTTGAGCTGCATTTCCGCACAATGATCGGCACGGGCGCCAACCCGAACGTAGCCGCAGTTATCGTTATCGGGATCGAGCCTAATTGGACAAACATCATTGCCGAAGGCATCGCCAAAACCGGCAAGCCGGTTGCCGCTTTCTCTATCGAAGGCAAAGGCGATCTGGAAGTGATCCGCCAAGCTTCCTGGAAAGCGAAGGAATTTGTTCAGTGGGCTTCCGAGCTGCAGCGCGAGCCGATCAGCTTAAGCGATCTGACGATCAGCATCAAATGCGGCGAATCCGATACGACAACAGGCCTTGGCTCCTGTCCGACGGTAGCGCAAGCGGTCGATCGTCTTGTTGATGCCGGCGCCACCGTATTTTTCGGCGAAACGTCGGAGCTGACCGGCGGCGAACATCTGATCGCCGACCGTTGCGCAACACCCGAGCTGCGCGAGAAGTTTATGGCCATCTACGACAACTACATTTCCGAGATCAAAGGATCGGGCGTGGATCTGCTTGGTTCGCAGCCAACGCAAGGCAATATCGCCGGCGGTTTGTCTACGATTGAGGAGAAAGCGCTTGGCAATATCGAGAAAACCGGAACCAAGCAAGTGATCGGCGTGCTGGAACCGGCCGAAATGCCGGTGAACGGATCGGGGTTGTATTTTATGGATACCTCTTCGGCGGCGGCCGAATGTATTACGCTGATGGCGGCGGGCGGAGCTGTCCTGCACTTTTTCCCGACCGGCCAAGGCAACATTATCGGCAACCCGATCGAACCTGTCGTGAAAGTAACGGCCAATCCGAAAACGGTTGCATCGATGAGCGAGCACGTCGACGTCGACTGCAGCGGGCTGCTCTCCCGCGAAATCAATTTAACCGAAGCGGGCGATTTGCTGATGGACTACTTGTGCCGTGTCGTTAACGGCCGGCTTACAGCCGCCGAAGCGCTTGGACATAAAGAGTTCGTGATGACAAAGCTTTACCGCAGCGCATAACCTATAAAGATAGGGGACCACGCAAAAATTTCCGGGGAGATCATTCCTTTCGGAATGGAACGCGATCCCGAATGTTCGCAGGGTTAATGCAAAAAACGAAATAATGTGTAGTCGGATGTCGCTTAAGGTATCCGGCTATACGTTTTTAACGGGGTGACAGTATGTCTGAACGGCAAACTTCTTTATTTTACCGCGCTGCCGGCTTGGCCGATTTCGCCAAACAGGTGCTGGTCCGGCTGGGCATGGCGGAAGCCGATGCGGGCATCGCCGCCGATTCGCTCGTTCGGGCGGATCTGGAAGGCAACGAAAGCCACGGCATCAGCCGCCTGCCGATATATGCGAAACGGATGCGGGAAGGGCGGATTGCGGCCGTACCCGACATGAGCTTCGAGCAGTCGGGCGCTGTGTTGCGGGTTGACGGCGGCAACGGCTTGGGACAGGTGGTTGCTTACCGTGCCATGGAGAAAGCGCTGCCGCTTGCCCGGGAAAATGGCATGACCGGTATATTTGTCCGCGGCAGTAACCATTTTGGCACTGCCGCTTATTTTTGCCAGATGGCTTGCCGGGAAAACATGGCGCTGATCGCCATGACCAACTCGCCGCCGGGCATTCCGCCATGGGGCGGGAAAAAGGCGTTTTTCGGGACCAATCCGCTGGCGTTTGGTTTTCCTGTGAGAAGCGGCCCGCCTGTCATCATTGATATGTCATCCAGTGTGGTGGCCCGCGGCAAAATTATTTTGGCCCAAAAAACGGGCGAATCCATTCCCAAGGGCTGGGCCATGGACGAACATGGCGCGGAGACGACCGATCCGGCGGCAGCGCTGCGCGGGGCGGTTCTTCCGCTCGGAGGAGCAAAAGGGTATGCGCTGGCGATGGCGGTCGAGCTGATGTGCAGCGTGCTCAGCGGCGCGGCCTACGGCCCGCATGTCAACAATTTGTACAAAGACGGGGATCCGCCGGCCGGCGTAGGTCACAGCTTTATATTGCTGGATATCGCCAAATGGATGTCCATGGACAATTATTTTGATATAATGGAAAGGTTCCTCCAAGAAGTGAAAGACACGCCAAAAGCGGCAGGCGCGGACGAAATCTATTATCCGGGCGAACGCAGGCACAAGGAATACGAGAAACGTTCCGCTTGCGGGCTGGCCGTTGCTCCCGAAGTCGCCGGCGAATTACGGCTGCTTGGCGAAGCCGTTGGAGTGGTTTTTCCGGAAGGAGAATACAGATGAAAGTGGTCATTACCGAACTGAATTGGCCGATTGGCATTGACATATTGCAGGCAAAAGGCTGGGGAGTCGTTTACGATCCCGAGCTTTGGCGAAACCGCGAGCGGCTGCGTGCGGAATTACAGAATGCGGACGCCGTCATCGTGCGCAACCAGACCAAAGTAGACGCGGAATTGCTGGGCTGGGAACACCGTTTGAAGGTGATCGGCCGCCTGGGCGTAGGGCTTGACAACATTGATCTGCCTGCGGCGGCGGACCACGGCATCCAAGTTGTTTACGGGAAAAATGCCAATGCGACATCCGTCGCCGAATATGTGATCTCCGGGGTGTTTGCTTCGGCAAGGCTGCTGCGCGAAGCTTCCGCGGATGTAAAATCCGGCGGCTGGAACCGCAAGAAATACACCGGGCTGGAAGTATCGGGCAAAACGCTTGGGCTGATCGGCGTTGGTGAGATCGGCCACCGTGTGGCGGTGCGTGCCCGCGCGTTAGGTATAAAAGTGATCGGATACGATCCGTTTGTGGCGCCTTACGATTTTCCCGTGGCGGAAAGCGGGATTGAGCTTGCCGGGATCGAGCGGGTTTTGACTGAATCGGATTATGTCAGCCTGCATGTCCCGCTGACCGGCGGCACCCGCAACCTGCTGAACAAGGAAAGTTTGGCCAAGATGAAACGTAGCGCCGTTGTTATTAACAGCGCCCGCGGCGGCATCGTAAACGAAGCTGACTTAAACGAAGCGCTGCTTGGCGGAACGATCGGCGGGGCGATTCTGGATGTGCTGGAGCAGGAGCCGCCAGCAGCCGATCATCCGCTGCTGCAGCGGGATAATTGTATCATCACGCCGCATATTGCGGGGTTAACCGAGGAATCGCAAGTTCGTACGGCAGAGATGGTTTCGAATGAAGTCATCGGCGAACTCGAAGGCAGATCTTCCTTATGCAGAGTGAACGTTAGAAGGTAGGGATCAGCATGTTTAAATCGATCAATGAGGAACGCAAAACATTTTCGCGCAAAGTCGTGGAAAACATCAAGGAGCTTATTTTGTCGGGTAAGCTGAAGCCGGGCGACAAGCTGCCGCCGGAGCGCGAATTGGCGGAAATGATGGATGTCAGCCGGCCGACCATCCGCGAGGCGTTTAAAATTTTGTCGGCAATGGGGCTGCTTGATATCAAGCAGGGCAACGGTGTTTTTGTTGCCGCCCAAAGCGTGCGGCTGGACAACTTGGCTTCGTTCCTGTTTATGGAGTCGGATACGATCCATGAGCTGTTTGAGGTACGCAAAATGATCGAAGCCGAAAGCGCGGCCAAAGCCGCCGTCAGCGGCACACCCGATTTTTTGGCGCAAATTTACGAGAAGACCAAGGACTGTTACAACCGCGTGATCGTTACGCCGCAGTTCGCGACGCCGCAAGAACGCGAGAAATTTTTGTCCGAATCGGACCAAGCGTTCCATATTATGGTGGCGGAGGCCGCCGGCAACGAAGTGGTTGTGCGGATTATGACCAACCTGATCGATCTTTTGCGTCAAAGCCGCATGCAATCGATGAAAATTCCGGGCCGGGTCGAGCAGTCGCTTCAGGAGCACATGCTGATCGCCCAGGCGCTGCGAGACAACAACGCGGAATTGGCGCGTTCCCATATGATCGGACATTTAACCAGCGTGGAAACCGACCTGCTGCTCGAATTAAAGGGTGCCGAGAAATCGGAGAGTAATGAAGAGTAAAAAGAAAACGCCTGTCGGCGACTCAGCCTGTTGATAAGCTCAACAGGCTTTTTTTAATTTACGTCATATTGGTATTCGCCATTAGTGAATATAGTTTACTAATTGTGGGAAAATTGAGGGTGCAATATGATAATTGGGCATTTTACTTTGACCGACAATTCGGTAGAATAGCCGATAGCGATAAGTGCATAGTCGCAGGGGACGCGGAATATGAACCCGAGTGGCTTAAGAAATGCGAAGTTGCTGGGCTGGAGGAAGTTATTTTATAATTCGATTTCGGCGGTCTTTCCCACTAGGCAACGATGAAAGCGATGGAGCCTTTCACCAAGCGGGTGACGCCTCACTTTCAGAACGTTGCGATATTAAAATTAATTGACCGTAAGTTATGCCCCTTCCTTCACTTGTTGACCTCAAATGACGATATATATTGTGTACTGAACGATGAATCACAACGAGGAAGGTATGAGTCGGCATGTCTTATAGCGAAGAGACCGAAGAGAAAGAAGAAAAAGGAAACGGCATCCAGTCGGTTGAACTGGGCCTGAATATTTTAAAGCAAATTGCAAGGCAAAGCAAGTCCTTGAATATTACGGAAATCTCTCATTTGACCGGTCTTTCGAAAAGCAAGCTGCATCGGTATTTGACAAGCTTTTGCAGAAGCGGCGTGTTGGAGAAACATGAAGATCTGCGTTATTCTTTGGGCCGCGAATTAATTTTGCTGGGGGTCAAGGCGGCTGAAAAGCTGGATGTTAAGGAACTGTCCGCTCCTTATTTGACTTATCTGAAAGATAGCTTAAACGAGACGGTGGCTCTGGCCATCTGGGGAGAACAAGGACCTTTCTATATTCGCTGGGAAGCGAGCAACCGCGCAGTCAATATAGGCATTCGCGCAGGTTCCCAAGTAAGCGTTATTTTAAGCGCTCCGGGCAAACTGTTTGTGGCTAATCTCCCGGAGGAGCAGACGCAAGCTTTGGTAAAGATGGAGTTGGCCAATAGCGCGATGAACCAGGCGACGTTCTACAATGAAATCCGAAAAATTCGAGAAAACGGAGTAGCCGTTGCGGAAGGCACTATAATTCAAGGAATTACAGCCATCAGCTGTCCGGTATTTGACCAAAACAATCAGATGGCTGCTGCGGTCACCGTCGTCGGTTTGAGCGGGGCGCTTGATGCATCCCTTGAATCAGACGCTGTAAAGCTGATTCGGGAACAAGCTCTGGCGTTGTCCAAATCGCTAGGATATCAGCAAAAGCCGTAATTAAGGTGCGGACAAGAGGACCTGATCGTGGAGCTCGCGGTACAGATGGCCAAACGGTAGAGGTCCGGATTAAAGGAGAAAAATACGGAAAAGGGGTGATTACACGCTCTTTTCCCGTTTCTCAATGCTTATGACACAATGGAACCGCTTGCTTGTTGCGAGAATACGAAAATAATTGTTATGTAAGTATTGTTGACAGATTGCATTTAGTGGCATTAAAATAAATAAATAATTGCTGTAATGCCTCGCAAAAAGGGTGCAACTGTCGTTTTATGTAACAGTTTATTTTTTTTACAGCAATTCCGAAACATTGTTTTATATATGAAACATCAATGCGGCCAAAAGAAAAAAGAATGGAGGGAGCACCATGAATATCGGACTGATCGGCTGCGGAAATATAGGAAAGTTTTTGCTGCATAGCTTGAATGTCGACCGCGTACTGCCGGATTGCCGGATTACATCCGTCTATGACGAACGGCAGAAGATGAACCCTTCCCATCTAGAAGATCCTGTATATGGCGTTCAGTATTATTCCGATTTTGAGCAGTATATTCATTCCGGTATCGATCTTGTGATTGAAGCGGCGAACATCCAGGTCGTTCAAGAGGTTGCGGCCGATATCGTCAAACACCGCAAAGATTTAATTATTGTCAGTGTCGGAGCGTTAGCCGACGCCGAATTTTACGAGCAGCTCAAAAACTTAAGCCATACATATCAGACGAAAATATTGCTGCCGTCCGGCGCGATCGGCGGACTGGATGTAGTGAGAGCGGCCATGTCGGCAGGCAAACTGGACTCGGTTTCGATTACGACAAGAAAACCGCCAAAAGCATTGTCGCAAGATGGTTTAACCGGCGAGGCGATTATATTTAAAGGCTCCGCTTCGGAAGCAATTCTCTTATTCCCGCAAAATATAAATGTCGCCGTCATTCTTTCGCTGGCGGGCCTCGGATGCGACAACACTTCGGTTACGATCATCGCCGATCCGAGCGTCGAGAGAAACAAACATTGCATTGAAGCGAAGGGTTCTTTTGGCAAGCTGACGGTACAGTTGGAGAACGATCCGATGCCGGGGAATCCGAAGACCAGCTTCCTGGCGGCGTTAAGCGTGCTTTCCACCTTAAAAAATCAACATGAGACAATTCAAATCGGATAATGACATCGGGAGTGGGTTTTGACAGATGCCTTTAGTACAGCTGAAAGATGTAAATATACATTATAGAATCGAAGGCGACGGCCCTCCGCTTGTGCTGCTGCACGGTATGGGCAGCAATTCGCTGTCTTGGCGGAATCAGTTGGAACAGTTGAAGAGCGAGTTCACCGTCATTGCCTGGGATGCGCCGGGATATGGGGAAAGCTCGGATCCAGCGCAGCAGATTACGAAGTTTGAGGAACTAGCCGAAATACTGAAGCAATTTTTGGACGCGTTGGGATTCAACTGGGTGTACCTGCTAGGGCATTCTATGGGTTCCGTGCTGGCCCTGCATTTCTATTCGAAATATCCCGACATGCTAAAGGCGCTGATCTTGGCGGACGGGACACGGGGAGGCGCATCGGGCGATCCGGAAATCAACAAAAATAAGCTGATGAGGCGGCTGAGCTCCATTGAAAAGTTGACGCCGCAGGAAATCGCCAAGCAGCGGTCGAGGGAGCTGCTTTCGGAGCATTCGACGATCGCCACGCAAGAAGAAGCGGAAACGATTTATTCCCAGATCAGACCGGCGGGATACCTTGCATCCGCTTACTCGTTGTATCACGCGGACTTTACGCCGTTTCTGTCTACCGTAAAGGTGCCGACACTGGTGATTTGCGGCGAACTGGATCAAGTGACTCCGCTTGCGGAATCAACGATCATTCATCAAGGCATTGAGGGCTCGGAGCTGGCGATTGTTCCGCAAGCGGGACATTTAAGTTACTTGGAAGACCCGGCAACGTTTAACAAGCTTGTCTCCGGTTTCATCGACAAGCTGACATATAAGACAATGAAAAAGGGGGTATAGCGGAAACCATGTGCGCAGAAGAAAAAGACAAGGATAAATACAGCGCCAATGCGCTCGCCAGAGGGCTTGAAATTTTGACCATGTTTAATGACGAGCATCCGACCTTGTCGCTTGCCGAAATCGCCCAACGGCTTGGGGTCAGCCGGACGACGCCGTTCCGGCTGCTGTATACGCTGCAATCGTTAGGTTATCTTCGGCAGGACGAAAATACGAAGCGGTACGAGCTGACGCCCAAAGTGCTGAGACTCGGATTCGCTTATGTCAGCAATTTGCAGTTTACGGAAATTGCGCGCCCTTATTTGCAATGGCTCCGTGACGAAACGGGCATTTCCACGCATCTTGGCATCTTGGACGGGCACGAAGTGGTCTACGTGGCCAGATTCCCGGCCAGAGGGGTTGCGGCATTTAACATCAAGATCGGCGCAAGGGTGTCGGCGCACGTATCGGCGATGGGCAAATGTTTTCTTGCTCATCAGACAAAGGAAAACGTTCGAGATATTTTGGCCGAACCCAAGCTTGAACATGTGGCGACCGACGAGTTTCTTGCCAGCCTCGAAGTCGTCCGCAAGCGGGGCTATGACGATACGTACGGCGAATTTTCCAGCGGCATCCGCTCTTATGCGGCTCCGATTATCGATAACACCGGTAAGGTGATCGCAGCCATGAACGTCATCGGTTCCGAAGATTTATATGTGAAGGAAAGCGATATTTTGACCAAAGTGTTGGATGCAGCCGAGAAGCTGTCCGCTTCCCTTGGTTACCGCAATCTTGCCAAAAATCTACTGGACGAATAAAGGGGGATTATCATGAAAATGAAAAAATGGAGCTTTATCATCAGTTTATGCGTACTTGTATCGATGCTGGCCGCTTGCAGTTCGGGTGACAATACGCCTGCAGCGGGAAGCGGCGATGCGGGGGCGGGCAAAGCCGCCGCCACAGGCGGCGAAATGAGAGTGGCGATGAGCGCTCAACCGCCAACGTTGGATCCGCATATGACAACCGTAACGGCAACACGCGACACCGCCAGAACGATCTACGAAACACTGGTAACGCTCAACTCCAAATATCAGGTAACACCGATGCTGGCTGAGAAAATCGATGCAAGCGCAGACGGCAAAACGTATACGTTCCAATTGAGAAAAGGCGTTAAGTTTCATAACGGCAAAGAGATGACGGCCGACGATGTCGTTGCATCCATGAACCGTTGGAAAGAAAAATCGTCGAGAGCGCAAAAAATATTAAACGGCGCTACCTTCGAAGCCAAAGATCCCGGCACGGTGGTGCTGCAGTTAAAAGCCCCGTCGCTTGAAGTTCTGTTTACGCTTGCAACGCCAACCCAGTTCCCGGCGATTATGCCAAAAGAAGTGGTTGAAGGCGCCGATACGAAAGGCGTGAAAGAATACATCGGCACAGGTCCTTTCAAATTCGTCGAATGGAAGCAGGACCAATACATCCATGTAGCCAAGTTTGCCGATTACCAGCCGCTTGCCGCCGCTTCGGACGGCTTGTCAGGCAAAAAACAAGCGCTTGTCGACGATCTGTATTTTGACATCGTTACCGACGGCTCCACCCGTCTTGCAGGTATTCAAACCGGACAATACGATATCGTGCTGTCGCTGCCGACAGACAACTACGAGCAGCTCAAGAGCAACTCCAGCGTGGTCAGCCAAGTCGCTTTAAGCAATACGTTTAACGCTGTATTTAATAAGAAGCAAGGGTTGTTTGCGAAGACGGAACTGAGACAAGCGGTAAATGCGGCGCTTGACATCGACAAAATTATGGTCGCTTCCTTCTCCGAGAAAGAGTTTTACCGTGAGAGCTCCAGCTACTTGTTCAATGAACAAGCGGACTGGTACAGCGAAGCGGGCAAAGACAAGTACAATCAGAAAAACGCCGATAAAGCCAAAAGCTTGCTTGCCGCAGGCGGTTACAACGGCGAAGAAGTACGCATTCTTACAACACGCGATTATGATTTCTACTACAACGCATCGGTTGTTATGAAAGAACAGCTGGAGAAAGTCGGGATGAAGGTCAAGCTGGACATTTACGATTGGCCGACATTGACGTCCAGACGTGAGGATCCGAGCAAGTGGGATATCCTGATTGCAGGGCTGACTCCGGTAACAACGCCTTCCCAATTGCTGTACATGACGCCGACCTGGGCCGGCTGGACAACGGATGAGAAAATCGCCAGCACGCTGAAAAGCATCGACGCCTCCGCTACGAAGGAAGATGCCAAGAAGCTGTGGGACGGACTTCAAGCTTATGCTTGGGAGACGCTTCCGATTATTAAGATGGGCGACTACTACGCTTTAAATGCGACGACAAAACAAGTGGCAGGTTTCGGCTCTTTTGAAGGTCCCGTGCTTTGGAATACCTCGGTTGCAAAAAAATAATGTAGGAGGGACCGTTTTTGGGCACGTATCTGGTTAAACGCGTATTTTCGCTTATTCCCGTGCTGTTTGTCGTATCCTTGATGGTATTTATGGTCATCCATCTTACGCCCGGCGATCCGGCCGCATATATGCTGGGCGAAGATGCAAGCCCGCAGCAGGTAGCTGAGCTGCGGGCCCAGCTCGGGCTGGAGCAGCCGATTTATGTGCAGTATATCAAATGGATCGGCGGCGTGTTTCGGGGCGACTTAGGTTTCTCGTTTTTTATGAAGGAACCGGTGACACACGCGATTCTGAATCACCTCGGCCCAACGCTGTCGTTATCGATCTTTGCGCAAATTCTTGCTATCCTGATCGCTATTCCATTTGGCATTATGGCCGCCAACCGCAGAGGTTCGGCAGCGGATCAGACGTTAATGGGCGCTTCCCTGCTGGGCATCTCCATTCCCAGCTTCCTGCTTGGGCTGCTGTTGGTGCTGCTGTTCGCCGTCACGCTCAAATGGCTGCCGGTTGCCGGTTACAAACCGCTCAGCGCCGGTCTGTGGACGCATCTGAAATATTTGATTTTACCGGCGGTTGCGCTGGGCACGATGCAAGCTTCGCTAATTACCCGGATGACCCGTTCCTCGATGCTGGAAGTGCTGAATGCGGGTTTTATCAAAACGGCCCGCTCCAAAGGGGTGAAGGAACGCAATGTTATTTACCGGCATGCGCTGCGTAATGCATTTATCCCGATTCTGACCGTCATCGGCCAAACGTTTGGCATGCTTGTCGCCGGGGCGGCGGTCACCGAAACGATCTTCAACATTCCCGGTATCGGCCAGCTGATTATCAACTCGGTTACACGCCGCGACTATTCGGTCATTCAAGGTGTCGTTTTGTTCGTCACGTTCGCTTATGTGTTCATTAATCTCGTAATTGATTTGCTGTACGGGGTGATCGATCCAAGAGTGAGACTAAATCGGAAATAACCGCTCTATGTCCGGTGAGGCCGTCACGGAATAACTGTGCATGCTGCGAATTTTCAGAATAGAGAGGGTTGCATTATGGAGGCAGCTGGTAAAAAAACAGAGCTACTTACCGTCAAAAACAGCTTGCGGAAACAACAAAACAGTTTATTCGTCCGTCGCGTGTTATCCAATAAAATGGTCGTCCTCGGCAGCGTGCTTACTTTGCTGCTCGCTTTGATCGCCATATTCGCACCGCTGATTACCCACTACGATCCATACCAGATGGAAGTGTCGGACCGGTTGAAGCCGCCCAGCGCGCAGCATCTGTTTGGCACCGACAATTTCGGCAGAGACTTGATGAGCCGGGTATTTTACGGCGCACAGGTATCGATGGGCGTAGGTTTTGCAGTTGCCCTTGCCACATCGCTGTTTGGCATGATCGTTGGCTTGTACGCAAGCTACTATCGTGTGCTTGACAATGTGCTGATGCGCATATGCGACGGGATGATGGCATTCCCAAGCATTTTACTGGCTATCGCGATTATGGCGGCGCTTGGCCCGCGCACGGAAAATGTCATGATCGCGCTGACGATCGTTTATACGCCTTACGTCGCCCGCGCCGTCCGTTCGGCGGCCCTGGTCGTGCGTGAGCAGACATATATTGAAGCGATGAAAGCGATCGGCGCCCCGTCATGGCGGATCATTTGGATGCATATTGCGCCGAATACGCTGTCGCCGCTGATCGTGCAGGCTACATTTATTTTCGCCGATGCGATTATTATCGAAGCGGGCTTAAGTTTTCTGGGAGCCGGGGTTCCGGCGCCGGCGCCGAGCTGGGGCAATATCGTGTACGACGGCAAAGTCGTTATTTTTAAAGCGTGGTGGATGACCGTGTTTCCGGCGATCAGCATCATCTTGTCGGTGCTGGGGCTGAATCTGTTCGGAGACGGACTGCGCGACCTGCTCGATCCTCAAACCAATCAAGCCAAAAAATAATGGAGTTCCAGCAAACACGAAGACAAAGATATTGGCTAGGAGGCTTTCCATGGAAAAGCAGCAACTGCTTGAAATTAAGCAACTGAAAACCCATTTTCAAACGGAAAGAGGACGAGTTACCGCGGTCGACGGCATTTCCTTCGAGGTGGCGCAAGGGGAAATATTAGGTGTGGTCGGAGAGTCCGGCTGCGGGAAAAGCGTCACGTCGCAGTCCATCCTCCGGTTATTTGACGAAAAGCAGACGGCCAGCTACGAAGGTGAAATTTTGTTCAAAGGAACAAGTCTGCTCAAGTTGTCCGTAGCGGAAATGCAAAAAATTCGCGGCAACGACATTTCGATGATTTTTCAAGATCCGCTTAGTTCCCTGAATCCGGTATATACAATAGGTTACCAAATTTCGGAGTCGCTTATACTTCATCAGAATATGTCCAAATCCGAAGCGCATGCCAAGTCGATCGAGCTGTTGAAGCTGACCGGCATCCCGGCCCCGGAAAAAAGGGTCAACGAGTTTCCGCATGAACTGTCCGGCGGGATGAGGCAGCGGGTGATGATTGCGATGGCGCTCGCCTGCCAGCCGAAGCTGCTTATTGCCGATGAACCGACGACGGCGCTGGATGTGACGATTCAAGCGCAAATTCTAGACTTGATCGTTGAGCTGAACGAAAAGCTGGATATGGGCGTTATTTTGATTACTCACGATTTGGGTGTTGTCGCCGAGGTATGTCAGCGTGTAGTTGTTATGTATCTGGGGCAAATTGTCGAAGAAGCCGATGTGCATTCGTTGTTTGACGCACCGCTTCATCCGTATACACGCGGGTTGATGAAATCGATTCCGCAGATGGACGGGGACCGCAGCCACAAGCTGCATGTAATTGAGGGTATGGTGCCTTCGCTGCACAATGTGCCGAAAGGCTGCCGTTTCGCGCCCAGATGCCCGCATGCCGATGCCAAATGCCGGGAGAACATGCCTGAGCTGGCCGCCTATCAAGGCTCTCATAAAGTAAGATGCTGGCATTACGATAAAATTGCGCAGCAGGAGGTCGGAAGTGTTGTCAACGCAAGCCGCTAAATCAAACGAGCCGTTATTAGAAGTAAAAGGCTTGAAAAAATATTTCCCCGTCAAGGGGCTGCTCGGCAACGCGAAAGCGCATGTCAAGGCGGTTAACGACGTATCCTTCAAGCTGTTTGAAGGAGAAACCTTCGGACTTGTCGGCGAATCGGGCTGCGGCAAAAGCACCTTGGGCCGGACGATTTTGCGGCTGCTGGAGCCGACCGGCGGGGAAGTGATGTACAACGGGCGAAATATATACGGACTCTCCGACAGAGAATTCCGCAATATCCGGCAGGAGCTGCAGATGGTGTTCCAGGACCCGTATTCCTCGCTGAATCCGCGCAAACGGATCGGCAGCACGCTGGAGGAACCGCTGGCGATCCACGGCATCGGCGCCAAGTCGGAGCGCACCGACCGTGTGATGGATATATTGCAAAAGGTCGGTATGCAATTGGAAAGCTACTACCGGTACCCGCACGAATTTTCCGGCGGTCAACGTCAGCGCATCGGCTTGGCCCGGGCGCTTGTGATGAATCCGCGCATCATCGTCTGCGATGAGCCGGTATCCGCGCTGGACGTTTCGATTCAATCGCAAATCATCAACCTGCTGCAGCAGCTGCAGGGAGAGTTTAAGCTGACCTATTTGTTTGTCGCCCATGATTTGAGCGTCGTTCGCCATATTTCGGACCGGATCGGCGTGATGTATCTAGGGCAAATGGTCGAGGTCGCGCCGACGGACAGCTTGTTCGCCACGCCGCTTCACCCGTATACGCAGGCGCTGCTGTCCGCCGTGCCGCTGCCGCATCCGGGCGCGCGCAAGCAGCGGATCACGCTGAAGGGCGAGATCCCATCGCCGCTTAATCCGCCTTCCGGCTGCATTTTCCACACGAGATGCCCGTTTGCGACGGAGGTTTGCAAAACGGAAATTCCAGTGCTCAAAGAAATGACCGAAGGTCATTTGGTGGCTTGCCACTTGCATGGTTGAAAATAAACGGAGACTCGGCATATGTGCGGGGCTGGTTGTAAATTGAATATAAGCTAATCAAGACCTGCCTGCGGCGGGTCTTTTTTTGCAGCCGCAGTATGCTTAGCGGATTAGTGGATTATTTAAACCGGCTTGCAGCCATTCATTTTGCATATTTCAAAAGGAAAATATTTGACTTATGATATGAACAGGGAAATTCAGGCTGGAGCACCGGCGACGGGAGGTAGCGACTTAAGTAAATCGGTGCTAACGTTGTTTGTTCTGACAGATTTCTTCGGGCAGAAGAGGCCGGTTCGTGCGAAATATGATGTTTTGCCGCCTTGAGGCGGGGAAGGAGATGACACAAATGCCTACTATTTTAATTGTGGACGATGAACTGCTTATCCGCAAAGGACTGCTAAATATGATCAGGCGGTTATGTCCGGGTTGGCAAATCGTCGGGGAAGCGGCAAGCGGCGAAGAAGGCATACGGGCCATTGAAGCGTTGACGCCGGACGCCGTTATTGCGGATATTCGAATGCCGGGGATGAGCGGTTTGGAAATGATTGAAAGCGCTCTCTCCAGACAGGGGTCGCTTTCTTTTATCATTTTGAGCGGTTACGGCGAATTTCAATTTGTTCAGCGCGCGTTGCGGATAGGCGTGGAGGATTATTTGCTGAAACCTGTAAAAAGCAATGAGTTGGCGGCGGTGCTGAGGAAAATGGAAACGAAGCTGTCGGAACGCAAATCGGAATTAACGTTAAAAGCGCAAATACAAACGTTTAAAGAAGAGACCCGGCGAAGCGCGTTGGAGAAAGCGGTCAAACAACTTGTAGAAGGGAATATTTATTTGGGTTCCGTGGAGAGGGACATTTTGGAGGAGGAAGGCTTGCGTTTTGCGGAAATGCAATATGTCGTCATGAGCCTGGAGATCGATCCCGAATCGCTTATCGGCCGCGCGAAAACAGTAAAAGACGAACAGTTATTCAAGCTATTCTTTCAGCAGATCATTCATGAAATTATCCAGAAGCACGGAACCGGAGCGGCGTTTCTTGGACCCGATGATGCGCCGCTTGTTGTCGTGTTTGCTTCCGGCGTTACGCAGCCGTTGGTGGAAACGGCGATAAAAATCGGCGGCGAGATCGAATATTCGATGAAAACGTATGCCAGGCTTGAGGTTATTACAGGCATCAGCGCACCGCAAATGGGTTACGAACAAGTGCGGATCGCTTACAGACAAGCGCAGGAAAACGCCAACCGCCATAAAAACGACCGGCCCGTCTACCAAGCGATGACCTTCATCCAGAAACATTACCGGGAAAAATGCAACTTAAAGGAAACGGCGGCTTTTGTCCATCTGCATCCTACGTATTTAAGCGAGCTGTTTCATAAAAAAACGGGGATGTATTTTACAGAGTATATTAACCACATCCGCATTTTGGAGGCAAAACGTTTACTTAGCGAAACGTCGGCGGCTGTTGAAGAAATCGTCGACAAGACCGGCTTTCAAAGCTATCGGCATTTTAATCGCGTATTTCGTGAACATACGGGATATTCCCCCGGCGAATACCGCAAGCGCTATTTGTAATTGGAGTGGAAAGCTCTATTGTTAAAGGAGGTTTTCAGTTGTCCAGACTGTGGAGAAATAAAGGGCTGCTGTATAAATTGGTAGCGACTTATTTAGCGCTTGTTGTTGTTCCATTAACGCTTGTCAGTTATGTAGGTTATGTCACCTATAAAAAGTCGATGGAAAAAACAATTGATGAATTCGTGCTGGAGACGCTGAGTCAATTTACGATTAATGTCGATACCTATTTGAACGGGTTGACCCAGTTGTCCACGCTCCCTTATTACGACAATCCGTTTTTGGAATTATGGAAGGGAAAACCGGCAAATGCCGACGAGCGCTTGAAACTGCAGCAGGCGGCTCTAAAGTTGGCGGGTAATTCCGTGCTCAGCGGCCGTTACGACATTACCGGAGTGATCTTCTTGGACGATTCGGGGGATATATTACCTTATTTGAAGTTTGGTTATGTCAAACCTTCTTATGCCTACAAGCAAACCGACTGGTACCGGGAATGTGCGGCTTCCGCGGGGGTACCGGTATTTTTGGGAGGCGGCAAGCCGGATTATATCGAAAATCCGTATCAGCCGATGCTTACCTCCTGCCGAATGATCAACGATTTGGACGCTCACAACAAGCCGATCGGTTTGTTTATGATTTTGACCAATTTGTCGGTCATTCAAGATATGATCGGAAAGATGAACCCTAAATATCAGGGCAGCGTCTACTTGTTTGATAACAGCAATCGTCTCATATACGGCCGTTTTAACGACGATGAGGAAAAGAGCGCATTGCTTCGTGTATGGGAGCAGCCGGCCGGCGATAAATTTTCGCAGTTGGTTACTTTCGGAGGTCAGCGTTATAAAGCGGGAAGTGTTATTTCCTCGGTCAGCGGCATTAAAGCGATGTTCGTTATGCCTTATGAAACCATTTCCCAAAACGAAAAGTGGGTGTTTCTGCTCGTATTTGTTTTGGCTTCCACGGCCATGATCTTATCCATCGTTATTTTCATTTGGATTGCCCGCCGCCTGACGACCCCTCTCCGCACACTTCAGCAGCTGATGAAGAAAGTGGAGATGGGGCAATTTGACGTGCACTACGAAACGAACAGCCAGGATGAAATCGGCCGTCTTGGTTCCAGTTTTAATTATATGGTTTCGGAAATGCGGCGGATGTTTTATGACGTATACGAAGCGAATTTAAGGAAAAAGGAGACGGAATTGATTGCGCTGCGCAATCAGATTAACCCGCATTTCTTATATAATTCGCTTGAATCGATCAATATGATGGCCGAACTTCAGGGCAGCTATCAGATTAGCGAGATGATCGGCACACTCGGCGAGCTTCTTCGCCTTTCGCTTCATCGGAGAGCGTTTAGCACGGTTGAAGAAGAGGTGCGTTATATTCAATTGTATCTGAGTATCCAGAAGACGGCATATGGAGGAAAGTTTGAAGAAATCATTCGTATCGATAGCGATATTTATCATTTTAAAACATTAAAGCTGCTGCTGCAGCCGGTTGTCGAAAACGCGCTGTATCACGGTATCGAGAAAAAAGCGGGCCCTGGGACCATCGTCATTGAAGGAAGAAAGGAAGATCGTGTTCTGCGGTTTTTCGTCACGGATGACGGAGTTGGCATCTCCGCGGAAAAACTGCTTGTGCTGGATCGCCAGCTTAATGATGAGAGCTACGAAGGGTCCGTCGGTTTAAAAAATGTGTTCGAACGCGTTCGTCTGCATTATGGACCGGCTTATGGCATCCGCATTTGCTCGTTGTCCGGAAGCGGTACGACGATACAGTTGACCTTGCCTTGTATCGAATAAGTGCTCATTTCCCGTTCGCCTGCTCATCTTGAAATATGTCCCAAATACCCGGAGCACACGCATTTTGAAAACGGTTGCCCGGCTTTATGATAAGGAAGGAAAATGAATTAAAGGGGGTAACATGATGAGGAAATGGGTTAAAACCGCTGTACCTGTTGTTGTTGCAAGCGCGCTGATCGGCTGCCAGGCAAGCAATACGCCGCCTGCCGATCCTGCCAAAACGGCTGACGCCAAAAGCGAACCGGCCAAAAGCGCGGCAACCGACAAGAAAATTACGATCCGATTCGCCACCAACTATACGGGCACATCGGGATTGGGAGGTCCGACAACGAAATTATTGGATAAATTCAAAGCGGAAAACCCGCAGGTCGACCTGGTCATTGAAACGGCGCCGGGCTTTGATCTGGCCAACAAAATCAAGATTGACGCGGCGAGCAACAACACGCCGGATGTGTTCAACTACTGGAGGCCGGATCCTAATCTTGGCATGGATAAGATCATCGCTTCAGGCGCTATTGCCGATTTGACGGAATTAAAAACCGACCCCGACATAAAGGACTTATTTGATGAGGATGCGTGGAAAACGGCAACTGTCGACGGCAAAGTTCGTGCCATGCCAATGATTTTATTTTACAACATGCCTATCGTCAACAAAGATATTTTTGCAAAATGCGGTTTAAAGCTGCCGGAGACTTGGGACGATTGGCTTGCGGCCGTCAAGGTGCTTAAGGAAAAAGGGTATATCCCTTGGGCTGTCAGCACGATCCCGGCGAAATCGGGGACCATTGAACGCCCGCTGAACTATGTGCTCGACAGGATGCTCGGAGCGCAAAGAGTTTCCGATTTGTTTGAAGGATTGGAGCCGTTTAATAAACCCGACGTCATCAAAGCGCTGGATTATGCCAAGGAATTAATGGCCGGTTATGCCCCGGATGACGCTTCTGCGCTGGAGGATCAAGCTGTGTTTGCCAAATATGTAAACACGGGGAAAACGGCGATCATTATCAGCAACTCCGGAGCAATGGCAACGGTCAAGCCGGAACTGCTGGATCAGTGGGTTCCTGTGGAATTTCCTTTGATTCCGGGCGGTGTGGAAACCGAAAAGCGGATGATCAAAGATTTAACCCAGCTGTACTTCGCAGGCGCAAAAGGTTACGCAGACCCGGTCAAAAAGCCGTATATCGTCAAACTGCTGAAGCTGATGACCGGCAAAGAAGCCGGGAAAATGTATTATGAGGATGGCGGATCGCCGATTCCGATGAAAGGCGTGCAGATCGATACGTCCAAAATTCCGAAAGTAATCGTTCAGGCATCGGATATTGCCGATAAAAGACCGGGCAACTATTGGATGGGGAAAAAGATGGATAACGCGCAGCGCGATAAAGTATGGCCGTTGCTCGCCGATTTTTGGGTAGGGAAGTATACCGGCAAACAATTCGCCGAAAAACTGGATGAAGCCTATAAGAAATAAATGGTGAAAGAGGAGATAAAACATGAGCAATTCCCAGTTTCCATCCGATTGGCGGATTGAAAAAATCGAATATGCGGCGCTTGAGGGCATTAGACCGCGATTTGCAGGAGGCAATTCCAGATTGCGCACTCATGGGCTTACGGTTTCATACCCTCTTGTCCGTGTTACGATTGGCGGAATTAGCGGTTTTGGATGGTCACGCATTGACCGCAAGGAAGCGGGAGATCTGGTAGGAGTACATGCATCGCGGTTGTTTGCTGAAGACGGGAGGGTGACCCCGCCGTTTCGCAGCATTGAATTTGCCCTGCTCGATTGGCTCGGCGCTGTCAGGCAGCAACCGGTGTATGCTCTTGTCGGAAAAAGAGATATAGCCGCTCCGCTGCGTGTCCCTTGTTACGACACTTCCCTGTTGTTTGATGACCTTCACCTGCAGCATGACGCGGAAGCGGTAGCGCTGCTGCAAGCGGAAGCGGAAGAAGGCGCGGCACGCGGCCATCGGAATTTTAAAATAAAAATCGGCAGAGGAGCCCGGTTTATGTCATTGGCTGAAGGCATGCACCGCGATATTGCCATTGTCAACGGGGTAAGAGAAAACGTGGGCCCGGCTGCCAAATTGATGGTTGACGCCAATAACGGTTACAATCTGAATATGGCCAAGCAATTTTTGCAGGCAACGGAAGAAGCCGGCGTATATTGGCTGGAGGAAGCTTTTCACGAGGACCCCGAGCTGTACGCGGATCTGAAGGATTGGCTGGGCGGACGCGGATCACATACGTTGATTGCGGACGGTGAAGGATTGGCTGCGCCGCCTGTCATCGAGTGGGCGACCAAAGGACTGATTGACGTCATCCAATACGACGTTCGCTTTTATGGCTTTACGAATTGGCTGGAGTTGGCGGAGAAGCTGGATGCGGCCGGGGTGAGGTCTGCACCCCATAATTACGGCAGCTCGTACGGAAATTATGTAACCGGTCATTTAGCTGCGGCTATCGATCATTTTCAATTCGTGGAATGGGATGAGATGAGCGTGGAGGGCATAGACGCTTCGGCGTATAGGGTTAAAGACGGCATGGTATCGATTCCGGATGTTCCAGGTTTCGGGATTCAATTGGATGACGTTTTGTACCGACGCAAAATTTCTGAAAACGGTTGGATAGCGGAAACGTAAATGAACGGTGCTTTATAGCTGCATGAATGTCAAGAAATGGATCGGCTTGGCGCCGGTCCATTTCAATTTCCGGAGCGGGAGGAACCATTGCGATGGGTGAATTAAAGCTGAGAAAATCAGTTTTGCTATTTCTAGTACCCGGTTTGCTGATTTATTGCCTGTTTTTTATCGTGCCGTTTCTGCAAACTGCATATTACAGCTTTTTTAATTGGGACGGCATCAATAAGCCGGTGTATTCCGGCCTGAACAATTATATGTCGATGTTTAAGGACCCGTTGTTTGTAGGCGGGATTTGGAAAATCGCGGTTTGGGCGCTGCTGGCTGTGCTGATCAAGGTTGGTGCGGCGCTTGTATTGGCCAATGCGCTGAGAGACAAAATCAAAGGTTCGGCTTTTTTCAGATCCAGTTATTTTATGCCCGTTGTTATTTCGTCTTCAGCCATGTGTCTCATTTTTATGCTGATGTATGATAAAGATGTCGGCATCATTAATCAAGCTTTGAGAGCGGTCGGTCTGCAGGAGCTCGCGTGCGGATGGCTTTCCGAAGATAAAACCGCCTTTTACGCTACGATTGCGGTGCCGATTTGGCACACGATCGGATTGTTTTTTATTATTTTGCTTGCGGGATTGCAGGATATCAGCGGAGAAATTTACGATTCGGCAGTTATTGACGGAGCCGGCGCTTGGGTCACGTTCACGCGAATTACGATTCCTTTATTATGGGGAGTGCTGCAAATATGCATCATCCTGGCCATAACGGGCGCATTTAAAAATTTCGATTACATCTTTATATTGACCGGGGGAGGTCCCGGTACGACAACGGAAGTTCCGGCGACCATCATGTATAAAACGGCATTTGTCACGTTGAAGTACGGCTACGGCATGGCGATGGCCATGTTCATTTTCCTGCTCAGCCTTGTCGTTTCGCTGCTCTTTAAACAATTAACGAAAACGAGAGTCGAATTTTAACACTGCCGGGGGGACCTATGGAAAACAGGATGATGTTATCGGCTAAAATTCATTGGAT
Source organism: Paenibacillus thalictri (assembly GCF_004307995.1). GTDB lineage: Bacteria > Bacillota > Bacilli > Paenibacillales > NBRC-103111 > Paenibacillus_AF > Paenibacillus_AF thalictri. Next base: position 117,740 of record NZ_SIRE01000021.1, read on the forward strand.
AACGTGCATCAAATATGCGCTGCTTACTTTTCATGCGATTTTAACCATTGTGCCGCTGTTATGGATTTTCTCCAATTCGTTTCGGAGCAATGAAGAAATATTCGCCAGCGGAAAGCTGCTGCCGGAAAAGTTCGATTGGAGCAACTATGTCCATGTATTTAAAGATACGAATATCCCGCTTGCCTTCTACAATTCTTTGACGATCACGCTGATCAGTCTGGCCGGACTGCTTGTATGCGTCATACCGTGCGCTTACGCGCTTTCCCGGTTTAAGTTCAAAGGGGCGCATACGCTTTATATGTTTTTTGCGATGGCCGTGTTTATCCCGAATGTAACGATTTTGGCCAGTACGTTCAAGCTGTATCAGCAGCTGGGACTTTTGGGTGACCGCTATTCCATCGCTTTCACCTATATCAGCCACCAACTGCCGTTTTGCGTTTTTTTGTTGGTCAGCTTTATGCGGGTGATTCCTGTCGCTTTGGAAGAAGCGGCGATTATTGACGGCTGCGGTGTATGGCAGATGTTTTATCGGATTGTGTTGCCCATGAGCCAAAACGGGATCGTGACAATTTCTATTTTATCTTTTGTAGCTATTTGGAATGATTATATATTTGCGCTTATTATGCTGCCCAACCAAAAGTTCCGCACACTTACAGTTGCTGTAGCTTATGCGAAATCGGAGTTTGTGGTGGATTACGGGATGATGTCGGCGGCGATCATCATTGCCGTCATTCCTATGATCTTATTTTATATGATCATGAAGGAACGATTGATCAGCGGCATGGTCGCCGGTTCGGTAAAAGGTTAAGCGATAACATGGAAGCGAAGTCAAACGCTGTGCGCCCAAACCGAGCGTTAGCGATGGTGAGACGCACGAAAGCGCGGGCCCGAGGCAAGCAGCTGTGCCCCGCGTCAATGCGCCGCAGTCAAGCGCTGTGCGCCCAACCGAGCGTTAGCGACGGTGAGGTGCACGAAAGCGCGGGCCCGAGGCACACTCCTCCTGCTAAGGTGGCGGGTCCAGGGCGCAGCGCCCAATGTTGTCAGGCTAGCGATAGATGACCGGTATTCAGATCGCGTATCGGTTGCATTAGCGCAATCATATGGCGATTATGGAGTAACCCGGAATCACAGCATGCTCGAATGCGGCAAATGAAGCGATCTCGATTCAACTTGATGAAAGTTAATCTTTGGCTGGCGGTAACGGACATCCTCGTTGCTATGGTTGGCCTTATGCATGCAAACGTCACGCTCCAACGCTGACGGACAGGAGCGCTCTTATTTGGCAAAAAAATCGAGGTTATCATTTTTAACGGACACCCGCGACTTTATTTGCCCAAAAAAGTCGGGGAAACCGCGATGGCAGGCCAAATAAGAGCGCTGGTGTCCGTCCCATTGAGCAAACCACAGATTTGGTTTATATAGCTGCGCTGATGTCCGTTAACGTTGGGGGATGCACAATGCTTGGATCTGTTCAATGAATCGACAGTCTCACTCAGTCCGTGATCCATCCGGATAGTGCCTATGTCCAGAACGGGGCGCCGCGCATAATCATTCTTGTGACGATACTCTGATCCATCGGCTTCTTATCCTGACAACATTGGCGCAGCGCATGGAGTCCACGTGGGGAATGAGGGGGAAATCGATTTTACCGGGGAAAGCGGCTTTCTCGCAATAATTACCCATTGGTCAATTTAAATGTGCAGGCTGCCATATCCAAGATGGAAGTGGCGGCCTGCTCCTTTTAACCTGCGCTGATGTAACCCAATCTGCCGGAAATGTCGGCTGCGGCCTTGCGCAGCATTTCCTTAAATTGCTGCAGCTGATCTTCGCTTAGCTGAATCGAAGGACAAATGATGCCAGTTGCGGCAACGACATTTTTTTTCGCGTCATAGATAGGGGCTCCGATCGCAGTTACCCCCAACGTTGTTTCGTTGACTTCCACGCAAATCCCGGTTCTCCGAATTTCCGCCAGTTGCTCGAGCATCTGCTGCTTGTCCGTCACCGTATGCGGCGTCTCCTTCGGAATCGGTCCGCTTAACAGCTTGGCGATCCGCTCTTCGGGCAAATAAGCGAGAGCAACCCGGCCCAGCACTCCGTAAAATAAAGACCGGCGTTGTCCGACGGAAGAGGAATATTTCAGCCCTTCTTCTTTTTCCTTTTTAAACACGTATACGAGCTGCTCATCTTCGATCAGCACCATCAGCACCGTTTGCTGCGTCTTGACGTGCAGCCCCGTAAGAATGTCCTCCGCTTCCTTGACGATGTCCAGCGAAGAGGTGAGCTGGTAGCCGTAATCGAGCATTTTCAGCCCAAGCCGGTATTGGTAGGCGGCTGTGTCGTACCGGATCAGCCCTCTCCGCTCCATCGTATACAACAAGCGGTAAGCCGTCGCCCGGGTCAGTTCGGTAATCTTCATCACCTCATCGATCGTCAGCGCCGGTTTTTCCGCGGAAAAAGCGTTTAAAATGTCGATGGCCCGGTCCACCGACTGAATATAGTTGATGTTTAGATCGCGCAATATTCCTCGTCCTTTGTCCATTAAAATAATATCCGCAGGCTAGCAACTTTAATGTACCTGAAAACGGTGCAAATCACAAATAAAAAACGAATATTGACCGGCGAAAAAGGAGGTGCCCGATCAGCTCGATTATCCGCATATCGAAAAGTTACAAGGCCGAACGACGAGGCCACTGAAAAAGTGAACGCTGCATGAGCAAATCTTGCTTACGATCACCAATTGTTCCCGAATTTCTTGAATGTACCTGCTTGCGGCAGGTGAAATTAGGGAACAAAAGCGAACGTTGGCGCTTCTCCAACATGATTTCGCTCACTTAAGCTGCTTTTTCAGTGGCCTCCCGAACGACTAAGAGGTGTTGGGGGGGGGCTTACTGGATCCAGCTCATAAAAAATAGCCGACCGGCGATGAAATACCGGACGGCTTTTCGTGCAATAGAAAAAACAGATGACGCGTGCCGTTGTTACTTTCAACGTACGGTTAGAGGCTGCCGGGAGCCGTCCGCCGGCTCCAATATTTATGCAGCAGCTGGAAGCCGAGATATGCAATCACCAGTGCGGTCGAAACGATCATGCTGATCCACACGGCATTCAGATTGCCGACATGACTGCGCGCTATATAAGCGGACGTCAATCCAAGCACCGTGCATACGGGGATAAAGCTGCCCGCCTTTTGTCTGCTCAGCACGATGACAAGCACGGGAACGGCCAAGGCGGCATAGATGATGCCAAAGAAAAAAAGCAGGTCCAGCAGCGTCGGCGTAAAATAAAAAGTCAGAACAAACGAAAACAAGCCGATCACGATTGCAAGCGAATAGCCTTTGCGGATTTTTTGCCGCTCGCTGGCGTAAGGGTTAAACAAGGAATATACATTGCCCACGATCAGGCTGATCATCGAATGCAGCCCCGCCGAGAAAGCGGAAATAATCGCACCGAAGGTGCACAGCGCAAACAGCGTCAGCAGAAACAAGTTATCGATTTTGCGGACAAGGTCGAACAGCAACGAAAAAATGTTTTGAAACCCGCCGGTAAATATAACGACCATCACAAATGAGGAGAAGGCAAGCGGTATGGTCGACCAGATCAGTCCGGAAAGCACAAACGTCGGCACGACCTTCTTCTCTTCAAGCATGTACAAACGCTGCCAGGAGGCCTGATCGACAAACACTTGCCCAAAGCCGATCAACAGGCCGGTCACGATAAAAAACATCCCTTCGTGATTGTTGACGACAAGCAGATAAGGATGGTACAGGCGGATTCCCTCGTATACGTGCTCGACCCCTTTTTCGATAAAAAAGTACAGGGGAATCAGGATCGCCGTGGCAAACAAAAAAATCATCTGCACCACAGCAAGCCGGTGAATGACCACGATGCCGCCAAGAGCGACATACAGCACACACAACATAAAAAAGATCAGATTGCCGACTGGAATGGGTACGCCAAACAGGATATTGGCCAGCACGCCGGCAGCCATGCCTTGCATAAACATGCCTTCGATGCTTGTCATCAGCAGAATGCCGATCATAATCCAGTAGCCGAGCGGATGCAGCTTGAATTGGAAAAAGTCGCCGATCGTCTGGCCTTGCGAATACTGCTTGCGCACTTGTTTGCCGACCCAGCCGAACGCAACCAAGGTAATCGCACCCATCAGGGCGTATCCGATCCCGCCAAATATGCCGTATTTGACCAGCGCTTCCGGAGAAGCGAAAATCGTATTGCCCGTAACCCATCTGGCCAGGATCGAGACGACGCCGAGACCGATGCCGATTTTGGTCGCGCCTAGCACATATTCGCGAAATGAATGGTAGAGCAATGGTTATTTCCCCTTCTCGCGGTATTCTTTTGGTGTTTTGCCCACGCTTTTGCGAAAAATCGTGGAATAGTAGTGCTGGCTGTTGAAGCCGGTTTTCTCGGCTACGGCCGATATGCTCCAGTCAGGGCGGGAGAGCAGATATTTTTTGGATATTTCAACCCGGTATTGAATCAAGTATTCGGAGAACGACACGCCCACCTCGTCGTGAAAACGGCGGCTTAAATAGGTAGGATTGACGTGTACTTCCCCGGCCAGGTCGGGGAGCGTCAGCTTATCCGCAAATTTCTCATGAATGATCGTCAGCGCATCGTGAATGAGGCGGGAAATTTCCGATTGGGAGCGGTTGTTGCGGTATTTGCCCAATATGTCGGCTAGCTCGCTTTGGATGATCGGTTTGGTCATATAATCGACCACGCCGAGCCGGATCGATTGTTTGGCGTAATGAAAGTTTTGATATGCGGTGACGATGATAATGTCGATTGTCTCGTTATGCAAGCGCAAATCCGCGCCCAATTCAAGCCCCGACTTACCCGGCAAATTGATGTCGAGGAAGGCGAGATGAATTTTCGTCTGCTGGCTGATCGCCATCGCCTGACAGCTGTCTGCGGCTTTGTACAACTTCCAATAAGGGAATATAGGCTGAATTAAATATTCCAGCTGCTCCAGTTCGAGCGGTTCGTCGTCGACCAACAACACGTTCATCGGGGCACCTCTTCCGCAGCGGGTTTTGTAATAAAAGGCCATTTCACATGCACTTCGGTACCGCTTCCTTGTATAAAACGCATCGTGAGATCGGCTTGATCGGCAAAACATAAATGCAGGCGGCGCCGAATATTATCAAGGCCATAGCCGCTTTTTTCCAGCTGCTCCGTTGTCCCTCCCGGTTCCGGCGGTTCATCGGCGGGCGAGTCCGGCGGTCCGTTATCCAGCACGGTGAGGTAAGCGTTTTCATCTTTATGATAAAAACGCACGTTTAAGCTGACGTCTCCGACTTTCCGCTCCAATCCGTGCTTAAAGGCGTTTTCGACGATCGTTTGCAGCACAAAAGGCGGAATAAACGCTTGTTTGAGCCGTTCCTCGCATTCCATGGCGATCGAAAGACGCGCGCCGAAACGAAGCTTTTGAATTTCGATGTAATATTCCGTGTAGCGGATTTCCTCCCGGAGGGGAATCATCGGTTCGTCCGTTTTGTATTTAAATTTCAGAAATTGCGAAAACACTTCCAGCGCCCTGACCAGCTCTTCGTTGCGCTTCAGGCGCGCCAGCGTCAAAATGACGTTTAAGGAATTAAACAGGAAATGGGGCTGAATTTGCTGGTTGAGCTGGCTGTAAAGCGCCTGCTGCAGCTCTTTCTCCAGCTCGATCTTTTTGGCTTTGTTCTCCAGCAAATCGATGCGTTTCTCGAATATAAACAGAAACAATAAAATAATAGCTCCAACGATAGGAGCCAAAATAAACAGCAATATAAGCAGCGTAAAACCTTCGAAGCTAATCATGGGATCCCTTCCGTACGCATGATCGTTTTGCTCTAGCGGGAAAAGCTTACCCTTATCATAATTTATTTTTGCATTTTTATCTAGCGTCAAGCAGGTGGCAAGCGGCCTGGTGGTCTTCGCCCAGACGGCGAAGCGCGGGTTCCTGATGTTTGCACCGCTCGGCGGCCTGTGGACAGCGGGTATGGAAACGGCAGCCCTGCGGCGGATTGATCGGCGAAGGGACGTCGCCGGTAAGCAGGATACGCTCCTTTTTGACCGCCCCGCCCGGCGCCGGTATGGAAGATAACAGCGCTTTGGTATAAGGATGCTGCGGATTTTCAAAAAGCTTTGTTTTCTCGGCGATTTCCACGATTTTACCGAGATACATCACCGCCACGCGATCGGAAATGTGGCGGACGACGCCCAAATCGTGGGATATAAACAAATACGTCAGCTTGTATTCGCTTTGCAGATGCTTGAGCAGGTTGAGCACCTGGGCTTGGATCGACACATCCAGCGCGGAAACGGCTTCGTCGCAGACGATCAATTTGGGTTCCACAGCCAGCGCCCGCGCGATCCCGATACGTTGGCGCTGGCCGCCGCTGAACTCGTGCGGATATCTGTCGATGTGATCGGGCCGCAGACCAACGCCGGCCAGCAGCTCCTTGATCCGCTCGGGCCGTTTGTCGCGGGGGATGACGTTCTGCACGGCCAGTGCTTCGCCGAGAATTTGCCGGACGGTCTGCCTTGGATTCAGCGAGGCAAACGGGTCTTGGAAAATGACCTGCATCTCTTTGCGCAGTTTCCTGAGCTCGCTGCGGCCCAGAGCCAGCACATCCTTCTGGCGGAAGTGGATTTCTCCCGCTGTCGGTTCGTCAAGCCGGAGGATGGCACGTCCAGTCGTGGACTTGCCGCAGCCGGATTCGCCGACGATGCTGAGTGTTTCGCCTTCGTAGATCGTAAAGCTGATGTCGTCCACCGCTTTGACGTAATTGATCGTTTGCCCGAAGATGCCGCCTTTGATCGGGAAATACTGCTTCAGATGGCTGATTTCCACCAGCGGATTCAGTTTGCGTGTTTCTTGTGCCGTCACTGTCATGCAAGAATCCTCTCTTTCGTCGTTTGTTCCGGCTGTTTGTGCCACTCCGGCGTATACATCCAGCAGCGAACCTGGTCTTCGTCCCCCAGATCGGTCAGCTCCGGCAACGCCGTATGGCAAATGTGCTTGGCATGCTCGCAGCGGGGGGCGAACCGGCAGCCGAATGGCATCTGGTAGGGGCTTGGAACACTGCCGGGAATGGCGTTTAATTGCTCCTGGTCCCGGTCGGTGCGGGGCAGCGATTGCAGCAAGCCGACGGTGTACGGGTGCTTAGGCTGCTCGAACAGCCGTTTCGCGGTAGTCATCTCCACGATTTTGCCGGCATACATGACGGCTACGCGGTCGCATGTTTCGGATACGACCCCTAAATCATGGGTGATCATGATGATGCCCATGCCGAATTGCTGCTGCAGCCGTTTCATCAAATCCAAAATTTGCGCTTGAATCGTAACGTCCAGCGCGGTGGTCGGCTCGTCGGCAATCAGAATGTCCGGATTGCAGGCCATAGCCATGGCGATCATCACCCGCTGGCGCATCCCGCCGGACAACTCAAACGGCTCCTGCCCGGCGCGTTTCTCCGGCGAAGGAATGCCAACGATGCGCAGCATCTCGACCGCTTGGGCCCACGCTTCCTTCCGGCCGAGCTTCTGATGGTGGCGGAACACTTCGGCGATCTGCTCCCCGACCGAATATACCGGATTTAAGGAGGTCATCGGCTCCTGAAAGATCATCGAAATTTGATTGCCGCGGATCAAGCGCATTTCGGCTTCCGTTTTTTTCAGCAGATCGTCGCCTCTGAAGCGGATTTCCCCGCCTGCGATTTTACCCGGGGGAGCGGCGATGAGCCGCAGGATGGAGAGGGAGGTAATGCTTTTGCCGCAGCCCGATTCGCCGACAAGTCCCAACGTCTCTCCCTTGTGCAGCGTAAAGTCGATGCCGTCGACGGCTTTGCTTATGCCTTCGTCGGTATAGAAGTGCGTCTGCAAATTGCGCACTTCCAAAATTTTTTCCCGGTGTGTTCCCATGTCGGTTCCTCCATTTATTCCATTTCGATCCGTTTGTTAAAGCTGCGGTACAAGATGTCCACGGCCAGGTTGACGAGCACAAAAATGACGGATGCGACCAGCACGCCGCCTTGTACGACAGGCAAGTCGCGCATGCGAATGGCGTCCACGATGAGCCGGCCAAGCCCGTTAATGGCAAATACCGATTCGACAACAACGGTGCCGCCGAGCAATACGCCGAACTGCAGGCCAACTACGGTGATGACGGGAATCAGCGCGTTTTTCAGCGCATGTTTGTAAATGACGATACTTGCTGCAAGCCCTTTGGCTTTGGCGGTGCGAATATAATCCTGGCGGATGACGTCGAGCATGCTGGAGCGCGTCATTCGCGCGACAATCGCCGCTCCCGCCGCTCCCAGCGTGATCGCGGGAAGCACGATATGTTTCCACGTTCCCCAGCCGGCGACCGGAAACAGCTGCATTTTTACGGCAAAACAATAAATGAGCAGCAGTCCGAGGCAAAAGCTGGGCAGCGAAACGCCAAGCAATGCGGCGATCATGATCGTAAAATCGGCGGCGCTGTATTGTCTTGTTGCCGAAACGATGCCGGCCAGCATGCCAAGCACGATTGTAATGGCAATGCTCGCTACGGCAAGTTCGATCGTAACCGGCAGGCGGATCATAATTTCATTCAGCACCGGACGGTTCGAACGTAAGGAGAGACCCAGCTCTCCGTGGGCGACGTCCGCGACATAACGAACGTATTGCGTGATGATCGGCTGATCCAGACCTAGTTGATGGCGGATGCGCTCGATCGTTTCTGTGGATGCGCCGTCTCCGGCAAGCAGCGCCGCAGGGTCGCCGGGCACAAGCTGCATGACCAGAAACACGACCAAAATAACGCCGAGCAGCACCGGAATCATCTGCAGCAGGCGGCGGACGATGTATATGAGCATCATGATTTGTCTCCTTCTAATGTTTCATTCTTGGATCCAGCGCGTCCCGTAGTCCGTCGCCGAACACGTTGAAAGCGATAACAAGCATCGAGATGGCAAGTCCCGGGTATAAAGCGAGCTGCGGCTGTGTAAACAAAAAGTCGCGTCCGCTGCTCAGCATCGCGCCCCATTCGGGAAGCGGCGGCTGCGCGCCGAGACCAAGAAAAGACAACCCGGCCGCCGTCAGAATCGCCGTTGCCAAACGCAGCGTGGCCTGCACGATTAGCGGTGAGGTGATGTTCGGGAAGATGTGCAGGCAGATGATCCGCAGATCGCTGGACCCCAAGGAGCGGATTGCGTCGATATATTCCAGTTTTTTCACCGTTAACGCAGAACCGCGGGCGATGCGCGCAAACATCGGAACGGAAAACGCGCCGATCGCAATCATTACGTTGACCAGACTCGGACCTAAAGCGCTTACGATGGCAAGCGCAAGCAGAATTCCCGGGAAAGCAAGCAAAATATCGATCACACGCATGATGATTGTATCCGTCCATTTGCCGTAATAACCGGCCAGCAGGCCAAGCACGGTTCCGCAGACGGCGCCGATCAGCACGGCGACAAAACCGACGCCCATGGATAAGCGGGCTCCGAGAATAATCCGGCTCAGCATATCCCGGCCTTTATCGTCCGTTCCCAGCCAATGCTCGGCGGAAGGCGGTTTCAGCTTGTTCGGCAAGTCGACGAGAAAAGGGTCGTGTGTCGTAAACAGCGGTCCGAAAAGCGCCGTCAGCACATACACAACGATGATCGCTCCGCCGACCATCGCCATTTTGTTTTTGCGCAGCTTGCGGTAAAACGTTCGCCACTTGCCCGGGCGTGCGGGCGCCGCCGGTATTGGCAGCGCTTGCTTGGACGATTCCGCATAATCGACATTCATGATGATAACCTCCTTTGGTTACGTTCAACGTTATCAAAAATAAAGGCGTTGTAAATACGGTTTTGCCAATCCGTAAAGATACATTAAATAGTGGTAAAGATTGTGTAAATCAAAGTTCGTACGAGCCGTGAGCATGCTTGCGGCGTGCGCCCCGGAAACGGTTTAAGCTGTTTTATCGCTGCCGGAAACATGGTAAACTGGAGGACAAAACGCGCAATGACCGGAGGGGACACGAATATTAAGCGCACGACGACAAGGCAACATATAGGTCAATATTGTTTAAATACATGTAAAGATTATGAAACTCGGCCGTCTTAAATTTCTCTATGATGTAAAGAGAAAGATCAATTCATGCAAAGGGGAGTTTCCATGAAAAAACAAATTGTTAGCGCTTTCTTGATTGTTGCCCTCACTTTGGCCGGCTGTTCCTCCGGCAAGACGACAAGCGAAGGCAACGCGGGTGCGGCCGCTGCGCCGTCTAAAACCGGGGGGACGCTGGTGATCGCGCGCTTAAGCGACGCCAATAACCTGGATCCGCATTACAGCAATCAGAACGAATCCAACTCCATCGTGCTTCATAAAGTGTACGAAGGGCTTGTCCTGCTGGACAAAAGCAACAACTTTAAGCCGCTGCTGGCTACCGAATGGAAACAATTAAACGACGTTACGTGGGAATTCAAGCTTCGCCAGGGCGTAGCTTTCCATGACGGTACCCCTTTTAATGCCGAAGCGGTGCGTAAGACGGTCATGCGCGTGTTGGATAAAAACCAGCCCACTTCCAAAGCGCAAAACTTCAAAATGATTTCCGAAGTCAAGGTGATCGACGATTATACGGTCCAGCTTGTGCTGAATTATCCTTACGCGCCGCTGCTTTCCCTGCTGGCCAGCGTAGAGGGAAGTATCTTTAGTCCGGCGGCAATCGACAAGTACGGTAAAGAATTATCGAAAAATCCGGTTGGCACCGGTCCGTTCCGCTTTGAATCGTGGACGCCCGGACAAGAAATCGTCTTGGCCCAAAACGACAAGTATTGGGGCAACAAGGCGAAAATCAGCAAAGCCGTCTTTAAGGTTGTACCCGAGGATACGACGCGGATCGCGATGGTGGAAACGGGAGAAGCTCAGGTTGCGGAACAGCTGCCGATCACCGAAATCGAGCGGATTAACGCTTCTTCCACGATGAATGTCGGACGTTTTGACGCCTATCGTGTCGATTATATCGGATTTAATACGAAGAAAAAGCCGTTTGACGATCCGCGGGTGCGTCAGGCGATCTCGTACGCGGTGGATAGGGAGTCGATTGTCAAAGGTGTATTTAACAATGTCGGCAAATTGACCAACTCCATATTGGGCCGGGACGTATTTGGCTACAGCTCCAAGGTGGCGGGATATCCGTACGATTTGAACAAAGCGAAACAACTGCTGGCCGAGGCAGGTTATCCGAACGGCTTCAAAACGACGGTGTTTGTCAGCAACGACAAGCAGCGCGTGAACGTGGCGGAAGTGCTGCAGTCGCAATTAAAAGGCATCGGCATCGAGCTTCAATTAAACGTCATGGAATTCGGAGCTTATCTTGATGCGGCGGTTAAAGGACAGACGGAAATGTTCGTCAGCAGTTGGGCCAACGCCACGGGCGATGCCGATTACAGCCAATTCCAGTTGTTTCACAGCAGCTCCTTCGGCCAACCGGGCAATCATACGTTTTATTCCAACAAGGATGTGGACCAGCTGATTGAAAGCGGGGGAAGAGAATCGGACCCGGAGAGACGCAAGCAAATTTATGAAAAAATTCAAGAGATCGAAAACCGCGACGCGGTGGTCATTCCGTTAAGAAGCACGGAAAGCTTGGCGGCGATTTCGAAGAAAGTGGAAGGCGTCTGGATCAGTCCGTCCGGCTACATTGAAATTAATGATGTGACGATGAAATAAACCGGAGTATCGGATGCGAAGGAGTGAATTCACATCAAACGAACCGTGATTGACATGCATACGCATTTTGTGCCGGAGCGTTATCGGCAAGCTGCGGGGAAAAGCAGTCAGGTGAGCGGGAACAAGCTCATACTGCCGGAATGGAATGAAGACATGCACTTGGAATTTAATGATCAAATGGGAATTGATACAGCGATTGTTTCGTTATCTTCGCCTTTTGTCCATCTCGGGGACGATCGCGAAGCTGTGGAATTAGCCCGGATCGTTAATGAACGGGGATTTGAGCTGGTAAACAAATACCCGGATAAGTTCGGTTTCTTGGCAGCTTTGCCTGTCCCTTATGTAGAGGGCGCGCTTGCCGAGCTTGACTACGCCGTTCATGTATTAAAAGCCGACGGTGTGATGCTGCCGACAAACAGCCGGGGAGTGTATTTGGGCGATCCCTCCTTCGAACCGCTGCTGGAAGCGCTGAACGCCCGCAGCAGCGTTGTATTCATGCATCCGGCGCAGCCCAGCGCGATACCGTCTAACGTACTTGCCGGCGTTCCGGTTTCCATGATGGAATTTTTCTTCGATATTACGCGAGCCGTTGCCAACTTATTGTTTACGGGCAGCTTTGAGCGTTATCCGCATATCCGCTGGATCATGCCGCTAGGCGGAGCGGCCCTTCCCGTCTTGGCCGACCGGATGCAAGCGGCTGCCGCAACCATGGGGTCACACGGACAGGATCAGGAAAACAAGCCTTTGGACGTATTGGGGACGCTGCGGAAGCAGCACTACGATCTTGCCGGTTTACCGATCCCACGGCAAATCGCCGCCCTTCGCCAATTGGTTCCGTCTTCCGCCATGATGTACGGCAGCGACTGGCCGTATAACAAACTTCCAGGCTGCCGCAACCATCTTGACACGTTAATGAACAGCGGAACGTTTACGGAAGATGAGCTGGAGCAGCTGTTCAGCAGCAATCCGCTTCGGTTTTTTACGAGGTTAGCCATTTTGTACGCAACATGAAAGTGGGTGTGGAAAAATATGGGTAAAAATCCGCATATCGTGATTATCAATCCCGATCAATGGCGCTGCGATGTGATGGGCCATATGGGCAATCCGGCCGCTGTCACGCCGCATCTGGATCGGCTAGCGCGGACCGAAGCCGTTTCGTTCCGCAACGCATTTTGCCAAAATCCGGTCTGCACGCCAAGCCGCTGTTCGTTCATGAGCGGATGGTACCCGCATGTGCGGGGACATCGCACGATGCATCACATGATGCAGCCGGATGAGCCCGTGCTGCTCAAGACGTTAAAAGATGCCGGCTACTACGTCTGGTGGGGCGGCAAAAACGACCTGGTGCCCGCGGAGAACGGCTTCGCGGATTATTGCGACATCAAATACCAGCCTGCCGTGCCGCCGCGCCGGGAAACCAATCTGTATGTCAACGACGCATGGCGAGGCCGGCCGGAAGGCGACAATTACTTCTCTTTTTTTGCAGGCAAGCTGGAAAAAGCGGAGGATGAGCAGATTTATTATGACAGAGACTGGGCGAATGTGCTCGGAGCGATCGAGATGATCCGCCGTGCGCCGGCCGATCGGCCGCTGTGCCTTTATTTGGCGCTTAATGTTCCTCATCCGCCGTATGGCGTCGAGGAGCCGTTCTACAGTATGACCGACCGGAGCAAGCTGCCGCCGCGTATTCCGGCCCCGTCCGGCTGGGCGGGAAAACCGAGCATACTTAAGGGCATTTGGGAAAAGCAGGGGATGCAGGGATGGACGGAGGAACGCTGGAACGAGCTGCGCGCGACGTATTACGGCATGTGCGCCCGGGTTGACCGGCAGTTCGGCATGGTTATGGACGCATTGCGTGAGGCGGGAATATACGACGATACGGCCGTGTTTTTCTTCTCCGATCACGGCGATTTTACCGGCGATTACGGGCTTGTGGAAAAAACGCAAAACACGTTTGAAGATTGTTTGACACGTGTGCCGTTTATGATGAAGCCGCCTAAGGGCGTCCCGGTGAAACCCCGAATTAGCGAAGCGATGGTGGAATTGATCGATTTTCCCGCGACGGTGGAAGCGTTGCTGGGGATCACTCCCGGACATACCCACTTTGGGCGCTCGCTCCTGCCGGTGATCGCGGGGGAGACGGACGAGCATCGCGACGCCGTGTTCTGCGAGGGCGGCAGGCTGCACGGCGAGGAGCATTGCATGGAGAAGGAACACGGCGCGACCGGCGGCGCTGCGGGGCTGTATTGGCCGCGGATTCAGTGGCAGCAGCAGGAAGGGCCTGAGCATACGAAAGCGGTTATGGTCAGAACGAAACGGTACAAGTATGTACGACGTTATGATGAGCAGGACGAGCTGTATGATTTGCGGTGCGATCCCGGAGAAAACGTAAACCGGATCGGTGACCCGGCGCTGGCTGAAGTCGTGGCGGAGCTGAAGGAGAGATTGCTTGATTTCTTTCAGGAAACTTGCGACGTTGTGCCGCACAAGGCGAACAAGCGGATGTAACCTAATTCGGTTGATGCGCAGCCGGTGTTACAGCTTGAGCGGATAACCCATCACATAGGGGGTAGAGAAGCGATAGCACCTGCTTTTAAATAAACTGAACAAAAGAACTTTCAGGAAAAACGGAGTGCAGTGGAGAAAGGGAATTGTTTTAGGGACACTCCCCCCTCATTACGCGCAAAAAAATAACTTATCGCACCAAACCGTCCGTTCGCCGGACGGTTTTTTTGTATGTAAAAGAACGCATCGCTTGCCCGCCCGATGATAAATTTGTGCAACAACTGCAAGATTGTACGATTATCGCGGCCTGCAGACCCGTGTTACATTGAGCTTGCAAGCGAAAATATGTTGAAATGGGGGACAACGCAGTGAAGAAGATCGGGGTCAAAAAAGGGTTATCGCTTCTTATGACGGTGCTGATCGCATTTGCCGGTTTAGCCGGCTGCAGCCGCAGCAGCGGAGAAAACGCAAGCAATGCGCCCAAAGCGGCAACCGGAAGCCCGGCGGCAAGCGAACCCGCGGTTACGATCAAGTTTTGGTCATATCCGAAGTGGAACGGCATTACCGGCAAAGAACCCAACGGCACGCTTGGCGATTGGGAAGCGGATGCGGCGAAACGGTTTATGGCGCTTCATCCGAATGTGAAGATTGAGACTGAGTTCCTTAATGCCAAAGGCGGACCGGAGAAGGTCGCGATCGCCATTCAGTCCAATTCCGTGCCCGATGTGCTTGGCGATTCGGATATCCGGCTGTTCGAATATGCGCAAAAAGGACTGACGGTACCGATCGGCGACTATCTTGACGCGGATTATATCGCAGATTATCACGAGAACGTTTGGAAGCAGACGACCATTGGCGACGGAAAACATTATTATTTGCCATGGAGCGTTTCGCCGCAAATTTTGATGGTGAATCGCACCTTGTTTAAGCAAGCCGGCGCGGACGATCTTCTGCCTAAGAACAAGGAGCGCACCTGGACGATCGAAGAGTTTGAATCCGCTATCCGAACGGTATCCTCGAAGTTGAAGGGAGTTTACGGCGTAGGGATGTTCGGCGATACGACCTCCGGCGACGCGTTTTTGCTGAACTGGATCTGGAGTTTCGGCGCCAGGACCTTTGATCCGACTTACAGCAAAATCGCGCTGAATAACGAAAAAGGGCTGGCCGGCATGAAGTTCCTGCAAAAATTAGTCACTGACGGTTTGGCCAATCCGGGAGCCGCCGGCATCAAGCAGGCTGACGCGCTGACGTTGTTTAATCAGCAGAAGGTGCTTACCATTCAGGGAGCCACTTTGCAGTATGCCCGCACAGCCAGTGCGATGAAGCTTGGGGAATTGAATAAATTTGAACTGTATGTCACCACACCGCCTAATGCCAAAGGCGAGCAGCCGACCTCTTTTATGACGACGTACGGATACGGCGTGTTCAAAAATACGGATGCCAACAAGCAGAAATGGGCGATCGAATTCGCCAAATTTCTCGGAAGCAAAGAAAATGCGGCGGCCGTCAAAGCTTCGGAATCGCTTTCCACGCGTAAATCGATGGACAATATGTACAACGACAGCGATGATGAAAACACCAAATTTGCGGCTCAAGTGACACAATACGCGGTGGACGGAGGTTTGGCATCGCCCGGCTTCAATAAACAACGTGCGATTTTCTCCAAGCAGCTTCAGGCCATGTTCACGGGAGCCGCAACGCCTGAGCAGGCGCTGAAGAAGTTCGAGGAGGAAGCAAACAAGGCGATTGCCGAAGAAATCGCCAAGCTGAAGAAGTAACATGAGCCAGCCTGCGCCTTAAGCATCCATAGACCGAGCGGCGCGGAATCGGAAACGAAACCGGTTTCGCTTCGCTCACCCAGAGGTGACCGATCAATTGACGATGTGGTGGAAACAATGGAAGCGGAACGTTCCCGGTTATTTGTTTATCGGGCCTTCGCTGATTCTCTTTCTTGTTTTTCTTGCTTACCCGGCCGTCGAAGCCGTCAGAATCAGTTTCTACAGGCTGACGATGTCGGAAAACGAATTTATCGGGTGGGATAATTTTCGCAAGCTGTTCCAAGACGATACGTTTCTTATGGCCTTTGGCAATACGTTCAAATATGTGCTGTATATTGTTCCGGTCTGCGTGGCCTTCTCTATTCTGATCGCCGTGCTGATTCACAGCATGAGCGAGAGGTGGGCGGCCTTCTACCGCGGCGTCTTCTACATCCCTGTGGTCGCTTCCGTAGTATCGATTTCGCTGGTATGGGCTGCCGCTTTCGAGCCGGTCATCGGCATTCTCAATTATTTTTTGTCGGTGCTTCACATGGCGCCGGTGACATGGCTGGCCGATCCGAATACCGCATTTTTCAGCTTGGTCTTCATCATTATTTCGTGGAGTGTCGGACAGCCGATCATTTTGTATTCCGCTGCGCTTGGCGGAATCTCCTCCGAATATTACGAAGCCGCCTCGATGGACGGGGCGGGACGTTTACGCAAATTTGTGAACATCACATGGCCGCTCGTGAAACCGACAACGCTGTACATTTTGGTCATTACAACGATCCATGCGTTCCAGACGTTTGCCGTGATCAACCTGTTAACCAAAGGCGGGCCTTACGGCACAACGACCTCCGTCATTTACGAGCTGTATCAGCATGCGTTTGTGTACACCGACTTTGGTTACGCCTCCGCGATGGGCACCGTGCTTTTTGTTCTCATCGGCATCGTCTCGTATTTCCAATTCAGGTTCATGACAGCCAAGATCGAGTTCTAAGAGGAGGTGATCGGATATGGGGATCAAAATAACAGGCAAACGAAACGGCACGGATGTATTTCTATGGCTTGCGGCTCGAATCTTCCTGCTGCTTTGCGCAGTTGTCTGGTTATTTCCTTTCTATTGGGGCATTACCGGATCATTCAAAACGGAGCAGGCATGGTTTGCCATTCCGCCGCAGCTGTTTCCGCACGACATGTCGTTTCACAACTATGTGGAGCTGTTTGGCAAAACAAAGATGGACCGCTGGTTTCTGAACAGCTTGGTCGTTTCGCTTGGCACAATGACGCTGGTATGCGCGCTTAGCTGTATGGCGGGTTATGCCTTCGCCAAGCTGGAGTTTCGGGGAAGGAACGCAATATTTTACTTTATGATTTCGATGATGATGCTGCCCAAGTATGTACTGCTTGTTCCACTGTTCCGCTTAATCCGCGACTTGGGCTGGTTCGACACATACATGGGTTTGATCGTACCGGAGGCGGCAGTACCGTTTGGCATATTTCTGATCCGGCAGTTTATGGCGGGCATACCGAAGGAGCTGATGGAATCGGCGAGGCTCGACGGCTGCAACGAATGGTCGGCGTTCTGGAGAATCGTTATCCCGCTTTCCGCTCCGGCCATCGCGGCCCTCGCCATCTTTGAGTTTGTGAAGTCATGGAACGACTACGTCTGGCAGCTGATTATTATCAGCTCGGATGCCATGAAGACGATGCCGCTTGGCGTGGCCGGGCTGCAGCAGGAAAATATGGTCCAATACGGAAAAATGCTGGCTGGAGCGACATTATCCGCGCTTCCGATGATTCTGGTATTTATCGCTTTTCAGAAATTTTTCACGCGGGGCATCACGGTAGGCGCGGTCAAAGGGTAGAAGTCGCGGAATCGCACAACAAATAAAGGAGAACGACATGACGCCAATTCATTCAGTAACGGCAACTTACGATGTTGCCGTATTCGGCTCCACGCCATGCAGTATTGCCGCAGCGCTTGCCGCAGCGGGTTTCGGCCGGAAGGTAGCTTTGATATGCGGGGGCTTGCATTTGGGAGGCATGATGTCGAGTGGCCTCAGCATTACGGATTTGCGGTTTACCCATGCCTTCGGAGGCATTTTCCGGGCATTCGCGGACAAGGTGCTTGACTACTATACCGAACGTTACGGAAGTGATTCCCAGCAGGTGAAAGATTGCAATGGCGGTATCTGGTTCGAACCGCACGTCGCCGAGACGGTATTTGAGCAAATGTTGTCCGAGTTCAGTTCCATTGACATCTTCCGGGACTTTCGGTTGTCGGAGGCTCTAACGGAAGGCGGCTCGCTAAAGGAAATCCGCTGCGTTCACCGCGCGTCAGGTGAAACGCAGGCCTTTCGTGCCGGCGTTTTTATCGACGGCAGCTACGAGGGGGATTTGGCCGCGGCGGCCGGGGTGAAATACCGTGTCGGCCGTGAAGGGCGGGAGGCGTACCGTGAGCCGTATGCCGGATTTATTTTTCTCAAAAATCCCGGCTTGCAGGTGCTTGAAGGCAGCACGGGGATCGGGGACAACTTGATTCAGGCTTATAACTACAGGTTGTGTCTGACAAACCGGCCCGATGTTCGTGTCGCGCCGCAGAAGCCTGACGCATACGACCGCGAGGAATATGTGCCGCTTATTGCCTTGGTTCGCGACGGGGACGTAAAGCAATTTAATGACGTGATCCGTCTTGCCCCGATTCCAAACGGCAAGTTCAACGGCAACAACCGCTTGATCCCGGTCAGCCTCGATTTGCCGGAAGCCAACACGCGATACCCTGAAGCGGACGAAGAGGGCCGGGCCGCGATCATTGCACGATACAGATCGTATATGACGGGGCTGCTGTGGTTTCTGCAGCATGATGCCGAACTGCCTGCCGCGTTCCGCGAGGAAGCGGTAACCTGGGGATTCTGCAGCGACGAATTCGCGGGCAACGGCCATGTGCCCTATGAGCTTTATGTCCGGGAAGCGCGGCGGATCGTCGGCAAAAAAACATTCACATCGCTTGACGCGTTCCTCGCGCCCGGCAGTGAACGGACTCCGATTCATGACGATTCGGTCGCCGTGGGAGATTACCATGTCGATTCCCATATCGTACAGCGGAAACAGCCGGGCTGGCCGCAAATCGAAGGCCATGTGTATTTGCGTCCGATCTCCAGGCCTGCCCATATCCCGTACGGGGTCATCGTGCCTGAGGGAATCGAAGATCTGCTTGTTCCCGGCGCGCTGTCGGCAACGCATCTCGGCTTCAGCGTGCTGCGCATGGAGCCGCCTTGGATGGCGCTGGGCCAAGCGGCCGGGACGGCCGCGCATCTGGCGCTGCAGCAGGGAACGCCGCCGTCCGCCATCGAGGTGAAGCGGCTGCAGCAGCTGCTGCTGGATAGCGGACAAGTGATCAGCTTTTTCTACGACGTTCCCGGTCCCGACCCGGTCTGGTGGGCGCTCAATTTGCCGGGAGAGCGGACGAGGCTAGACAGCAACGCTGAAATCCGGCCGCCGGCGAGCTGCAACAAAGGGCTTCAATACTTTTGTACCAAAGGTTTTTTCTCCACTTATCATGCCCGCCCGTACGATCCGGTTACCCGTTCCGAAGCGGCACGCTGGCTTTACGCTTATCTTGACATGGAAAACCCGGAATGGAAGACGGGGGATAACGGGGAACAGTGGTTTGACGACATGGACGAAAGCCATCCGGACGCCGAAATGGCGGGCCGGCTTAGGGCGGCGGGAATTATCGAGCCGTGGCTGCAATCATCCGGATTTTATCCGGGCGCGGCGCTTTCCAGGAAAGACGTTTGGCGCTGGATCGCAAAGACGGCGGCTTATTTGCAGGGCGCCGGGCCGGGTGGCGATAAAACGGATCCGGCTGCGGAGGAATGGATGCGGCGCATTGAAGCACGACATCTTCCGCTCAGATGGAGGAAAGATTGGGGTTTAAACGATTTGTTTTATGCGACAAGAGAGGAATTTTGCGAGCTGCTTTACAACATTCATATGGCGGATGAATAAAGGTCCGGCCGGCGAAAACGATAGGAGCGTAAGAGATGCTTAAACAATACGGATATGATGTGGTCGTTGTCGGCGGTGGAGCAACCGGCATCGTGGCGGCCATGGCAAGCGCCAGAGCCGGAGCAAAAACGGCGATCGTCGAATACAACGGTTTTGTAGGCGGAAACGTCATTCCAGGGCTGCCGCTGCTCGGATTCCACAACAATAGCGGCCAATTGATCGTCAAGGGGATCGCTTACGAAATTGCCCGAAAACTTCAGGAGATGGGTGCGGCGACATCGTTTTACATGGATCCGATCACAAGTGATGTGCTTGGCGTCGATCCGCATTGGTTCAAATATTTGGTCACGAAAATGCTGCGTGACGACGGCGTGGATTTTTTCCTGCACAGCATGCTGACGGATACTGTCGTGGAAGACGGCCAAGCGAAAGGCGTGGTTATCCAGAACAAAGAAGGGACGCAGCTTCTTGCAGCCAAGCTTGTCATCGATTGCAGCGGAGACGGCGATGCGGCTGTCAGGGCGGGGGCTGATTATGTTTACGGCCGCCGTTCGGACAATAAAACGCAGGTGTCCTCGCTTGTTTTCCGGGTTGGCCAGATCGACTTTGCGCCGCTGGTGAAGTTTTTCCGGGAGCATCCGACGCAGATCCGGCCTTGGGACATGAGCGAAGAAGTGGTTTCGAACTTGCTGGATCAGATGGACGAAGCCGAGGTGTTTGTGCTTGGCGGTTTCCAGCAGTACATCGAGCAAGCGATTGCCGATGGCGTCGATTTTCCGCGGGCGAATCTGGTCGGCGTGTGTATTCCGAAATTTAATCAAATGATTGTTGTCTCCAGCAGGGTGGAAAATGTCAATCCGAACGACAACCGCAGCTATTCAAACGGAGAAGTGACCGGCCTGCTGCAGATGAAGGAAGTTTTCGATTTTCTGAAAACGTACGCGCCCGGCTTCGAGCAGGTGCAGCTTCTGGATACAGCTCATCAGATCGGCATTCGGGAAAGCCGCCATATTGTGGGCGACTATTTGCTGACTGGCGAAGATTTGACGACGGGCCGGTTTTTCGACGATGTCATCTGTTTGGGCGGATACCATATGGACATTCATATCCCGGGCCAATCGAAAACGATTGCGTCAACGAAGGTGGGCACTTACGAAATCCCGTTTTCCTGCCTGCTTCCCAAAGGGCTTGACGGCATGATTGTTGCGGGTAGGCCGATTTCGGCCACACATGAAGCGATGTCTTCGACCCGGGTGATTCCGATTCAGATGGCTCAAGCGGAGGCCGCAGGCACAGCGGCAGCGATGTGTGTTGAGCAGGGAATATCCGTACGTAATCTTGATATCGCCGAGCTGCAGAAGCGGCTGATTTCGTTAGGGGCGGAGCTGGGGCAAGGCATTGGCAGAAGAACATTCTGAACGGGGAGGTGGGACCGGCTATGTATCCCAACCGGTTACAACAAAAGCTGCGTAGCGGGGAGGTGGCGTTTGGCGCGGCGATTCAGATTGACTCTCCGTGGCTTGTGGAAATATGCGGTTTGGCCGGGTTCGATTACGTCCTGCTGGACGGGGAGCACGGATTTGCGGCCTATCATATGCCGCAGCTGATTGTTGCCGCCAATGCATCCGGGATCACGCCGATCGTGCGGGTGCCGAATCACGACCGCGGGTTGATTTTGCCGGCGCTTGACGCCGGCGCCGGGGGCGTGCATGTCCCGATGGTCAATGACGCGGCGCAGGCCAAAGCGCTTGTGCACGAGATGAAATACGCGCCGCTGGGCGAACGCGGTTTCTCGCTGGCGACACGCGCATCGGGTTACGGCTCGCTGACGCAGGACGAACACGTCAGACGCGCAAACGAGGAGGCGCTCTGCATCGTCACGCTCGAAACGGCGGAAGCTATCGCCAACGCCGCGGAGATCGCCGGCATACCGGGCATTGATCTTATTTTTATCGGCCGCGACGATCTGACGGAATCGCTGGGCGCCGCAGACCGCGGAGCACCCGAAGTCCGCGAGGCGATCCGGCGGACGGTGGAGCAGGCGGGCGGCAGAGTGGCGGTCGGAACAACCGCCTTCTCGGAAGAAGACGCCAAGCTGATGATTGAAACCGGAGTCCGCTTCCTGCTCACCGGGACAACAAGGACGATCCGTCAGGCGCTGGCGGATTCTTGCGCGGCCCTGCAGAGCGGAGCGGCGAAAGCTCAGAGGTTGGATTAGAGACGATTGCGCAGCACTTGGTTGACGTATTCATTGGGTGTCATTCCCGTCCGGGCTTTGAACACCCGGTCGAAATAGGTGATATTGCTGTAGCCGACCATGTAGGCGATCTCGTAGATTTTGTAGCCGCCTTGCTCCAGCATTTTTTTCGCCAATTCCGTACGTACGCCGTTCAGCAGGTGGACGAAGTTGACGCCAAGCGTCTTCTTGAACAGCAAGCTGACATAGGTGGGCGTTACGCGGAATGTTTCAGACAAATCGCTTAACTTCAAGTTTTTCATATAATTCATGCCAATATAACGCAACATTTCAATCATGACGGGATGAGATACCTCTTGGCGGGCAATCATCCCGTCGATCAATTCCATTCCCATGGTTGGCGTCAAATCGGCTTCTGCGGACGCGGATGTTACTTGTCTATCGAACAACTCCTGCAAGGCGTTTTCATCCAGCGGCTTCAGCAGGAAATCGGCGACTCCGTAACGCAGCGCCTGCTGCGCATATTCAAATTCGGAATGTGCCGTAACAATGACCGATTTTGTTTGTGGCGCACGTTTGCTCTCATAAAGCCTCTGCACCAGCTGAAGTCCGTTCATGACAGGCATCCGAATGTCGATGAAAGCGAAATCGGGCTGCAAGAGCTCGATTTTTTGCAAACCGTCCTGCCCGTTCCGCGCTTCAGCCACGACACTGATGTCCATATCCAATTGCTCCAGCAAATACATCAACCCTTTGCGGATCGTATCTTCGTCATCCACCAGGACGATTCTCATTGTGTTCATCATCCTCCAAGTAGTCACACCAGTTTGTTCACCGGTCTTTAACCCTGACCATCACTCCATTTCGGCCTCGACCGGATCGACCGGATCCTCTTGCAGAAGCCTGATGCGGACGGATGTCCCTTTGCCGGGGATGCTTCTCAAATAAACGTCGCATCGTTCTCCGTAATACAGGAACAGCCGCGAGAGGGCGTTCACCATACCGATCTTGTCCCGCCCCAAGGATTGGATGTTATCGTTGGTCACAAATTGATTCAGCTCGCCGGGGAACCCGCAGCCGTTATCTACGATTTCAAAATAAAGCGCATCTTTATCCAAGTAACTGTTGACATGCAGGATGCCGCCCGATTCAATGTCCTGAAATCCGTGAAGAATCGAGTTCTCAATGAACGGCTGCAGGATTAACCGATGGATACGAAGCTGATGGACGTGGACGTCGATTTGGAAGAAAACTTCGAACCGGTCCTGGAACCGCAGCTGCTGCAAATAAATATAACGTTCCAGCCATTGCACTTCTTCCTTGACGGTGACTTTGCCGCTTGTGTCCGAAATGGTGTACCGAAGATTGGTGGAAAGCGCAAACAGCATTTTTCCAACCTTCTCATTCCCGTCTCTGATTGCAGTGAACCTGATCGTATCCAACGTGTTGTACAGAAAATGGGGGTTGATCTGGGCCTCGAGCATTTTTTTCTCGCTTTCCGCCATGGCCAGCCGGTTTTTGTAGTCTTTGTTGAACAACTCATGGAGACGGCTCATCATTTTATTGAAGCTAAAGCTCAGCCGCCCGATCTCATCGGTTGTGCTGACGGGCACCCTCGTGTCGAACGGCTCCTTGACGCTTCCACTCATGACCTGCGCGAGGTTGACGAGCGGGATCATTTTGCGGTTGAAATAATATAAGGAAACGCAAATCAGCAGGAGCATCAAGATAATAAGGATAACGTTAATGTTCAGGATGTAGGCCATATTTTCGGAAATAAGATACGAGATTGGAATCATATGAATCAGCTTCAGCGAAAAGCGGTCCAACGTTTCGTAGACGATCAAATATTGCTGTCCGTTCAGCTTTGTTTTGAAGGAGCCGGCGGAAGGCCCCGTGTCGATCGATTGCTGAATCTCCGGAGGCAGGCTGCCGTGCTCCGCCGTCTGAAGCCGCGAGTCGTAAATCATATTGCCGCGCAGGTCGCTAATGACAAATGCGCTGTTATCGTTAAACGAAGACTGCCCGATGACGTCTTTCATCACATTAAAGTTGAAATCCATCAGCACCACGCCGATTGGATCGGTGGAGAGCTTGATCAGGCGCGACATGGAGAACAGCGGATCGGTCGGCTTCTGAATCGGCAGCGTTGTGCGGATAATATGGATTCTGCCGCCGGCTTGCACGGTTTCCCGGAACCAAGGTTCGCCTACCGGGTTATATTTTGTTTGCGGCGCATAGTCGATCCATACGCCGTTGAGATAGACGTAGATCAGGTTTCCGTTTAAATCATAATAATAGTAGTTGAATACGTCCGGTCTCGAATTGGACATGTTGCGGAACAGTTTCTCAAAACGCGGCGTGACGACGCTTCGGACGTTGGCGTTTGTCGTCAAATCGGGACGGGCGAGCAGCGCGGACAGATCGGGTTCATAATAAAGCGAAAGGGTCAGGCTCTCCATTTGCCGCAGATGAACGTCCACCAGCTCTTTGGAATAATGCAAAATTTTCTCGGAATGATCGATCGAAGTCGCCATGGACGAGTTCCACCAATACGTCGATGTAAGCGCATACGATACGATGAAGGGAACCGCTGTCAAGGCCAAATAGCTGAACGCGATTTTCCATACCAGTTTATCCTTCAGGCGATTTGTCCGTTTCATGACATCCCCTCAAACATGCGATAATTTTCTTAAGTATACATGATAAATCGAAATTTGTGGAAACATCGCTTCACGTTTCGCTCGCTGTGAGCAAGTGCAAAACCCTGTACGGAACGGCAAAGGAGCCACCGGATTGGAAGGTCCGGCGGCTTCTTAAGACTTAAGGAGCGAGCTCGAATTTCACGGCGTCTGCAACCGTGTAGCCATTATCGGTGGCCAATATTTTTACGTTAGGTGCGGAAGCGGGAGTCAGAGAATAGGTGCCGAGCAGAACCCATTTGCCGTTATTGGTTTGTTGGTTTACGGTCACCGAGGTATCCGTACCGCCGTCGTGGACAATTCGCAGCGGAGCGGCGTCAGGCCGGTTGGTTGCTGTTGTCCACCGCATGTAGATGCGGTAATTCCCGGCTGTCGTGAGAGTTGGCGTCCAGGCCGCCCACCTTGCCGAAGTATCCGCTCCGCTTGTTCCGTCGGTCACATAGTTAGCGCCCAAATATCCGGCAACGATGGTTGATGCCACCCACGGCGCGTTAGCCGAGAAGCCGGGGTCGGTATTGTCTACGACTATGGGCACGGTATTGTTTGGCGCGCTCCAGGCGATGCGGGTCACATAAATCCGGTTTTTGCTGGTCGAAGTGCGCTGCCATTCCGCGGATGTGATTAGGCTTGTATCCCGGGAGGCGGCAGCCGCTCCGAAATTGCCCAGATCGTCCTTACCCGGAGAAATGGGCATTACGATGTGTTCGCTTGACTTCACCAGTCTAAGCGTCGATGTATTAAGCTCCGACATCCATAACGGCGCCCGGTTGCGAAAAATGCCCGTATTGCTGGAATCAACCCTTGTGTAGACCAGGAATAAACCGCCACTGTGCGTAACCCAGCGCATCTGGGTATCGACACTTTGCACCGAAGTGCCGTCCTCCCACTTCACATTTACGGCGCTGGCGAAATTGACGCCGTCGGAGCTTGCCGCGATCCGGTTGGCGGTCGTTGTATCGCGGATCGCCAAATAATATTGGCCGCCGTAATAGGTTAGATGGGCTTCCCCGCCCGTTCCGCTGTTTGCGACTACTGGCCCCATGTTTGTGATCGACAGCGCTGTGCCGTCAAAAGTCGCCGTTGCGATCTGCACGCCGCCGAGCATCATCGGCCAAAGGATCGTTCCGTCCGGTTTGACGAACGGGTAAGCGCCGGTCGGGTTGTAGTTTTCATAAGCCGTTATGACGGTGTAATCCGGGGCCCACGTATCCGTCACCGGGTCGTATACGGTATAAGCCGGATAACGGGTGCCGGCAATAACGCCGGACGAATTGTAACACACGATGTTGCCAAAGACGATCACTTTACCGCTGGGCGGATGATAGACCGGCACGGCGCTTGCCATGATGCCCATGTAACCGTTAGGCATCATGCGGCGGGCATAAGGCAGTTCGGTCAGCGCCGACCAGGTTGCGCCGTCGTCGGCGCTTGTCATGAAACCTATGCCGAACATGGCATCCGTGCCGGTTACAGTTCTTTTCACCACGGTCATCAGTTGTTTGCGGCTGGCAGCGCCGGGCTCAATGGCCGTGGAACGCGGCTGCACCCAGGCATATCCGCTTGCAAGACTGAGACTGTCCGCGACCAGGTTAGTCGTGACCGTATAGGCCGGGGCGCTTTCCGCGACCGGCAGAAGCCCGCAGGTCATTGCGGCAAATACGAGCCACGCGCATAAGGTGATTTTGACTTTTTTTTGAATCGACATCAAACAAACACTCCTTTTTTGTTAAAATAATGATGAGAGCGTTTACTAGAAGGGAATGGTCTTGCCAGCGTAACTTCAGTATGGCAGAAAAGCGAATGGCCGGGTACAGGAATGAATTGACCGGATGCATGATGTTTATGACTGAAAAAAAGTGCAGAAATCGCAAATCTGTATGATTCCCGTATGAGGCGTTTTGCCTTACAATAGGTGAAAATAAGTGAAATTTGATGAATCAGGGGGATGATGGATCATGAAGTGGATGAGTGCGGAAACGGCGGGAATATGCGATTGGGCGGTGCGGCACGCGGAGGAGAACGGAACATGCCGATTGGCCCGGCTTCCTGCAGAGTGGCTGGGGCGCTTCCCGGGTGAAATGGCGAGAACGGCGGTGTACCCGACAGGACTGGAAATACGGTTTCGCACCGATGCCGATGTGCTGCAATTCGCTTATTCGTTCCGGCGGGCTCCAGGGGCGGGAGGACAGCAGCTTGCCGTTTATACGCAGCATGCCGAACAAGAATACGAGCTGCGCGACGGAGAATACACGGAATTAGCCGTCAAACCGGCGGGAAAAGGGCTGCGGTCGGTACGGATTGTACTGCCTTGGAAAGGGGAGTTGACGTTTCACGGTATCGGAGTGGGCTCGGAATTTCAATACGAGCCGGAAGCCGATGACAAGCGGCCGCGAATTTGCTTCTATGGTGATTCCATCACGCAAGGATCGTACGCGGGCAGCCCGCTCAGCACGTATCCTTATCTTGTCGGGAAGATGTTGAATGTACAGACGGTGAATCATGGGTATGGCGGCGCCGGTTTTCCCGACCCGGCCATGGCGATACATCTGGGACGGGACGTGGCTTGGGATGTATTGTGCCTGGCGATCGGGACCAACTCGTACGGGAGAGGGCTGGAGAGCGGCGAAGAATATATGGAGTTATTCCGGACTTTTATTCACACGGTAAGAAGGTATAAGCCGCATGCGCCTTTGCTTTGCGTATCGCCGATCTGGCGGGGGAACTCCGACGGGCGTGGAGAATCGAACCGCAGGGGGAGCCAACTTGCCGATTACCGGCGCTCCATCGAAGCCGCCGTTGCTGAACTTCAGCAAAGCGATAAGCATCTTGCGATCTTGGACGGGATGACATTGATCGGCGGGCCTGACGGATTAACCGGGGATCTCCTCCATCCGGACGACACGGGAATGGAGAAAATCGCCGTTGGCGTTGCGAACTGTCTGGATCGTTGGCTGCACTTGAGCGGGCCTCAATACGCTGCCGAACGGGAGGCAGGAGATGACGGAACAAGAAGCGATACGAACGCTTAAAGGCGCGCTGCTGCAAGGCAATGAAGACGTGGCGGTCGAGGCGCTGCGGTTTCTTTCGGCAAGACGTTTCGTGCGGCCTGACGGCAGCGAGGATGTAGAGGAGCTCGCTTTCTACCTCGGCGGCATTCTGATCCGCATTATCCACGTCAGCGGAGGAACGATCCGCGAAGCGGCCGGTACCGATCCGGCCAGCCTCTTTCCGATGTGGGGGGTAAGCGATAAGATCAACTGTCTTGCCATATTCGAGAACGTGGTTCGCCGCTTGGCTTCATCCGCTTCTGCGGATGGAAGGAATGGCAAAAAAGCTACGGTAAGAGGCATTCTCGTTTATTTGGACAACGAGCTGACCAACCCGAACTTAAGTTTGCGGATGGTAGCGGATCATTTCGGCATGCATCCGTCGTATTTGAGCCGGATGTTCAAGCAGGAGCAGGGAATGGCCTTTTCCCGTTGTCTTCAATCCAAACGTTTGGAACGCGCCAGAGCGATGCTGCGCGAAGGCGCTTCCGTCCTGGAAACCGCTGCCCGCCTTGGCTACTCAGACCGCAACCATTTCTGCCGTCTGTTTCGGCGATATTGGGGGACGCCGCCAAGAACGTTGAGACATCGTTAATAGGGAGCCAGCTATCGTAAATTGGTTTCCTGCAGCTGCCGAACGGTGTATGATAAATGAAGGTATTGCAGCGGATCAGACGGTATCGGGGAGGAAACGGTCGTGAAAAAAAGTGCGGACGGCAGGAGGCGCTGGGCGCTCCCGTTGATGCTTGCGGCGGTTATTGGATTATCCGCCTGCACGGGGACTGTCAATCGTTCCGATCATGCCGGAGATGGGGTTGCGCAAGCGGAAAAAGTGACACTGACGTTCTGGTCGTACCCGAAGTGGCTGGGTATTGCCGGGACGGAACCAAACGGAACGTTGGGGGATTGGGAAGCCGATGCCGCCAAACGTTTCATGGACAAGCATCGGAATGTGAAGATCGAAACGGAATTTCTGAATCCCAAAGCGGGGCCTGAAAAGGTTGCGATAGCGATCCAAACCAACTCGATGCCGGACGTGTTGGGGGATTCGGATATCCGCTTGTTCGAGTACGCACAGAAAGGGCTGATCGTGCCGATCGGAGACTATTTGGACAAGGAATATACGGATGACTATTACGAAAACGTGTGGGCGCAGACCGAACTGCGCGACGGTAAACATTATTACCTGCCTTGGAGCATTTCGCCGCAATGGCTGATGGTCAACCGTACGTTATTCGAAAAGGCGGGGGCCGCCGGATTGCTGCCGGTTAATGAGGACCGGAGCTGGACGACGGATGAGTATGTGGCGGCGATTCGCAAAGTTTCGGCGTCGTTAAGCGGCGTTTACGGAGTCGGACTGTTTGGGGACACAACCTCGGGCGACGCCTTCTTGTTGAACTGGATTTGGGGATTCGGCGCCAGGACGTTCAGTGCGGATTACTCCCGCATTACTTTAAACAATCATCAAGGGATCGCCGGGATGAAATTTTTGCAAACAATGGTCGATGAAAAGCTGGCTAACCCCGGAGCGGCGGGCATTAAGCAGGCGGACGCGCTCGTTTTGTTTAACCAGCAAAAAGTGGCGACAATCCAAGGCGCGACGATTCAATACGCACGTATGAAAAGCGAGATGGCCAGAGGTGATGTCGAGAAGTTCGATATTTATGTCACGGCGCCTCCACATGCCCCTGGCGAACGGGCGACCTCTTATATGACGACCTACGGCTACGGCGTATTCAAAAGTGAGGATCCTGTGAAACAGAAATGGGCCATCGAGTTTGCCAAATTTCTCGGAAGCAAAGAAAACGCGGAGGCCGTAAAGGCCAGCGAATCGCTTTCCACACGCAAATCATTTGCGGATATGTACAAGAATAGCACGGACGAAAATGTAAAATTCGCAGGAAGATTAACCGACTTGGCCGTGGACGGCGGTTTGGCGGCACCGGGCTTCAACAAACAAAGGGCGATTTTTGCCAAAAAGCTTCAATCCGCATTTACGAAGGTTTTGACGCCCGAGCAAGCATTACAACAATTTGAAGATGAAGCAAATGAAGTTGTTAAGCAAGAGCTTATGGCGTTGGAAAAACGCGGCTGAAGCGGGCCGTTCAAGCGTCGCGCAATCATAAGGAACACTTGTTTGTTCGCAATAAAACAGCCCGGGCCGCTCCGGGCTATTTGGCATGTATGAAGGAAAATAGCGATTAGAATGCGAGCGGAATGGCCGACAGGGGACAGGAGGCAATCCTTCGATGGGGAGGCTTTAACGTATCTTAATACAATATTAGAGCGGACTTAATCATTATTTAATATTGGGAATCAAGGAAAATGACGGATTTTATCGAAAGTACTAAATAGGCATAAAGTTTTATTTTCGACAAGCAAAAGGCAGGGGGTTATTTATGGAAAAACGTATTTCTTAAGTGTCGTATGGGTCTATTTACCTGGTTTTGCACAATGAAAAAGGGGAATGGTTATGAAGAAAATGACAAAATCCGCAATTCGGCTTTTACTTGCGATTTGCTTGCTGCTTCCGGGCTGGGCAGGGCTAGACATGCGGGCGGAAGCTAACGGCGCAACAGACTATACCGTGAATGGAAATCCGTATTCGTGGCAGGATGCCACACTCGCGGCGGATGGGGATACGCTGGAAATAGTGACGGACGACGCTCCGTCTTCGCCGGTAAAAATCCATGTGACTGCACCGGCCAATGCCTCCGTTACGCTAAAGGGCAAAGCAGGTAAGACATACGACAACGTATATGTCGAGGTTGACGAAAACATCACTTTGAACATCGAAAACTTCAATATTACAGCGCCAACCGGGGACAGCTACAACGGCATCAGCTTTACGAAGCTGAACAGTCCGAACGCTACGGCGTTGAACGTGACCGGAAGCAATACGATCAGCGGCTTTGACGGGATCAATTCGAAAACAAACCATCAATTGACGATCAAAGGCGCGGGGACGTTGACGGCGTTAGGCAAAGCGTCCACAGCAGCCAACACAGCCAGCGGCCACGGCATTCATGTGTTGTCGGACGGCACCGGCGTTACGCAGCCGGGAGCGAAACTTATCATCGAAGGCAACGTCAAGGCGGTCGGCGGCGATTCGCTGGACGAATCGGCGGGCAGCGGCATTTTCCTCGATTGGGGCAATATGCAGGTGAAAAGCGGCACGGTCGAGGCCATTGGCGGTAAAACAAACGGCGATCGCAGCGCGCAGCCATACTCCGGGTCGATTGTAACAAGACGCGGCGGATATGGGATTAATCTTAAAGGCTGGGGTTTTCCGCAGACAGCCGGCGAGCTGACCGTAGAAGGCGGTCAACTGACGGCAACGGGCGGCGAAGCGCTGGCGGTCAATTCCAACGGCTACGCGTTTGAAGGGGGCCGGGGCATACTTGCCGATACAAGCATCACGATCAGCGGCGGCTCTGTAACGACAACCGGCGGCATAAGCGCCGATACTAATGCCAAGGGCGGCGACGGAATGTTCTCGCTGGCGTTGACGATCTCCGGAACAGCCACCACGGTCACTTCAACAGGCGTCAATGGCGGGTTAGAGGGCGGATCGGGGATGTTTATTACCAACGATGTCAGCATTGAGGGAGCTGCGGTAACCGCAACGGGCGGCAGCGGTTTTGTTAACGGGTATGGGATTTTTGCTCCCAGCGGCAAAATTACGATCAAAGACGGGGCACGCGCCTCCGCTACTGGCGGCATGGCTGTAACCGGTACCTCAGGCGGCACGGCCGTATATGCAAATGGCGGTGGTATTGAAATTACTAACGCCGATTTAACCGCAACGGGCGGCAACGCCACCGCTGCCGGAGCTTCAGGAGGACCCGCCGTATATGTGAGCGGCGATATTCAGGTCACCAACGCTACGGTTTCCGCAACGGGAGGAAACGGTCCGGTCAACGGCTCGCATGGATTGTTTTCTTATAGCGGAAACATAACGATCGGCAGCGGGGCTAACATCACATCTATTGGCGGCAACGGAACGACCGGCGTCGGCGGTGTTGGTCTGCGGGCCTTTGGTGGCAATAGCGGTAAGACCGTGCAAATCGACAGCGCTGCTGGCAACATATACGTCCGCGGCGGGCAAGGCGCGACAGCGCAAAGGCCGTCCATTCTCGGGAAGGATATTTACATCGCGACGGGCAACGTCGGCGAGATTGCAATGGAAGTGTCAATGAATCCGCGGTCCATAAAAAATAAAGCCGGCGGCGACGACGTCTACATGCTGACGGCAACAACCAACCCGCCGGCAGCCGCCACAATTGAGTCTCAGGTCGCCGGCGCACTCGGCGGCAGCTACACCTACAAATCGCCGGCGAAGGTGGACGGCAAAGCGTTTTTATGGCTGCCGACCGGCAGTCAAATCGCGTCCGCGACAAATTACCAAAGCGAAAGCAAGATGATGCCAACAAACGACACGGCATCGGTTGTGTTATCGCTGCTGCCGGGGGCGGTCGTTGCTCAATTGGAGCACGGCGGCGCAAGCATCGGGTATCCGACCATTCAAAGCGCGCTTGATGCGGCAGTGGACGGCGACACGGTTACGATTAAGCCGGGTACGTACAGGGGCCAGCTGACCGTAACGAAAAACATTACGCTGCAAGGCTCGGGCGCGGATACCACGATGATCGAGTCTCCGGATTCAAGCAGCCTGGCGCAAAGCAGCTGGAAAAACCTCAAGGATCAGTTTATTTATGCGGTTATTGGCGTCAAAACCTCAACGCCGGGAACCGTCAACATCAAAAATATAACGGTCGACGGACGCAAGCAAGGTTACATTGCGGCGCATAACGGCGAGGAGGGGCTTTACACTTTTAACGGCATAGCTGTCAGGGATACGACGGTGACGATCGACCACGTCAAGGTTGTCGATGTGCGCGACTTGTGGTCCGATTACGGCACTGCTCCTGCGCCGCTGCCGGGCGATTATGTGCCTCAAGACCAGCCATCGGGCGCCAATCACAACGAAAGTATTTTGCTCGAAGGCGCTGCAGGCGCAGGTTCGCATAAAGTGACGGTGACGAATTCCACCGTCTCGAAATTTCACAAAACCGGTATTTTGGGATGGGGACCAACGCTGGAAGTCGATATCCAAAATAATGATATTCAAGGCCACGGGAAAACGTTGTACAGCACGGGCAACGGCATTCAAATCGCCTCCTCCGACAGAAGCGGAATGGGAGGCGCCAACGGGGACCGCAGAGGCACAACCGGCGTCGTGAAAAACAACCGTATTTACGATATCGGTCTGGTGATTCCGGAACCGGGACAGCCCGGTTCATATTTGAATGTGGGGCTTTACGGGCCTTCCGGCATTCTTTTGTATGCGGCGGGAGAAGGTTTTCTAATCGAAGGAAATACGATTACCGGCCCCGGCGTTATGCCATGGCATAACAGTGATTCGTCAAACGACGGGGGTTATTCCAATGACGGTATCGGCGTCAATTACTCCAAGGGCGTCGTCCTCAGAAACAACACCATTACCGGATTCAGCACCGGCATCATAGAAGGAGACATTTTGGCAGGGTCATCCCTGCATCTTGTCGGCAACAGCTTCGGCGGCAACGATATCGACATTTGGACAAATTCCGGCAACGATACAATTGAACTGGGAACGGGGGCCGACACAATCGCTTACCGCCAAGGCAACAACGGTGTGGATACGATCTCGTCGTTCGGAGCCGGAGACCGGATTCGTGTCGTCGGTTTTGTCGACGGATCCGTCAATGGACAGATTGGGACAGTTGCAAACGCAGTGTATGTGACCGATACAAATTCCACCCAGGTCATTAACGGATACACCGACGCTCACCCTGTTGTTGACTTTACCGGCGGCACAATTACAAGCGGCGACGGAACGTCGGTGGCGGCGCGGTCTGTGCAGGTGTCGGTAACCGGCAATGAAACAACGCTGTTCATCGATACCGAAAACGACACGGACGCACCGGAGCTGACGATCAAGTTGGCGGGTGTTTACCGTACGGACAACTTCAAGCTGAACGGCGGCTACATCGAGTATGTGCCGGACAGCACGATCAGTGCAGCTAGTGCGACATTTGACACCAATACGTCCGACACGAGTACAGGCCATTACGCTGATGTGACGACGACGCTGACGGCAAACGGCCGCACGCTGACAGATTTCAAATTAAACGGCGTAAGCATTGGCAGCTCGAACTATAGCGTGGATAATTCAGGCGTGGTTACGATCAAAAAGGAGTATTTGGCTTCGCTGGGCGCTGGAGCCCATTCATTTACGCTGGATATGAACATCGGCAATGATCCGGTGCTGACGGTAACCGTCAGCAATTCGGCTGCAGGTTTGACTGGCATTGCCGGGCAAGTGCCGGCGGCGGCGGGAGGGGGCAACGGCCAAACCGCAGGAACGGCTGCCGCATTGACGCTGAGTGTGCCGTACAGCAAGACAGTATTAAATTTGGCGGACATCGCGACGGTCACTGGAGCAACGTACAAGCTGTATACGGACAGCGCTTTTTCAAGCGAGATCGTTGGAGGTTCGACCGTACCGCTGTCTGCAGGCGGTTCGACAACCGTGTATGTCAAAGTTACTGCACAGGACGCAGCGACGGTGATGTATTATGCGGTGACAATAAACCGCGCGGCGGCACTGAGCAGCGATGCCGGCTTGGTTAGTGTTGCGGGACAAACTCCTGTCTCTACGGGCGGCGGCAGCGGCACAGCGGCTAACGCTGCGATCACCTGGACGGTCAACGTATCGTACGGCAAACAAACGCTGCTTCCGGCGGATATGGTCACAGTTACCGGAGCGACGTACAGGCTGTATACGGATAGCGCTTTTACAAGTGAGATAACGGGCAGTTTGACGGCTCCCTTGGCGGCGGGTGGAGCAACCCGGGTGTACGTTAAGGTGACGTCCGAGGACGTGACGACGGTGAAATACTACGAAGTGACAGTGAACCGCGCCGCGGCGCCAAATGGTGACGCCAGCTTGGTTAGCGTGGGCGGCCTGACGTCGGCGTCGATAGGAGGCGGCAACGGCGGCTCGGCAGGAGCGGCGGTAGTCTGGAATATGAGCGTACCCATCGGCACCTCATCGTTTAATCTGTCGAGCATTGTCACGGTTACCGGGGCGACGTATAAGCTGTACACGGACGGCGGTTTTACGACGGAAATGACCGGCAGCTCCTCCATTGCGCTTGCTATAGGCGGAGTGACCAAGGTTTATATTAAAGTGACGGCGCAAGATGGGACGACGGTCAAGTATTACATTGTGTCGATTTATCGTGCCGGAACTTCAAGCGGCTCGTCCACCAATACAAGCAATAACAGCACCGGCAATACCGGCGCGACGAATACAAGTACGACAAGCAGTACAAGTACAAGTAAGGAAGTTATTGTTTATGTCAACGGCAAAGCGGAGAATGCGGGCAGTGCCGCCGTCGCGCAGGTGAACAATCGTACGGTCACAACCATCGACGTCGATAAGCAGAAGCTGGAGGCAAAGCTGGCGGCTGAAGGTAAAGATGCGACGGTAACCGTCGTATTTACCGACAAATCGGATGTCGTTGCCGGGGAACTGACCGGTGAGATGATTCGGAAGATGGAGCAGATGAGCGCCACGCTGGAGCTGAGAACCGAACAGGCCTTCTACAAAGTGCCGAGCTTGCAAATCAATATTCAAAATCTTGCCGCCAAGCTGGGGCAGGTCGCGGATCTCAACGAGATCAAGGTGAGAGTCGAGATTTCCCAAAGCGAAGCGGGCAAGGTGAAAGTGGTCGAAAATGCGGCGAAGGACGGCGGTTTTAGCGTTGTTGTTCCGCCTGTGGATTTTTCCGTCACCGCCTCATACCGGGGACAGTCGGTTGAAATCACGGATTACACGGTATACGTAGAGCGGACGATTGCGCTGCCGGAAGGTATCGATCCGAATAAAATAACAACGGCTGTTGTTACAGAGCCCGACGGATCAGTGCGCCACGTCCCAACCAAGATTACCCAAAGCGGCGGCCGCTATTATGCGACGATTAACAGCTTAACGAACAGCACCTATACGGTCGTATGGCATCCGCTCGAATTTGCCGACGCGGCTCAGCATTGGAGCAAGGATGCAGTGAACGATATGGGCTCGCGTATGGTCGTGCAAGGAACGGGGAACGGTTTGTTTGAACCGGACCGGGATATCACGCGGGCGGAATTTGCGGCAATTATCGTCAAGTCGCTTGGCTTAAGCGTACAGGCCAAAGGAATGCAGCCGTTCCGCGATGTCGCTTCGGACAAGTGGTACAACGGCGCTGTGCAGACTGCATATGCCTACCGTCTGATTACCGGTTATGAGGACGGAACGTTCCGGCCGACGGACAACATCACCAGGCAAGAAGCGGTAGCAATCATTGCCAAAGCAATGCGGATCACGGGGCTGACAAGCAAGCTGCCTGCAAACAGCCAGGTTCTTGCGGCTTTCCTCGACCAGTCGGACATTGCGGAATGGGCGCATGAAAGCTTTGAAGCGGGTGTGCAGGCGGGAATCGTCTTAGGCAGAAGCGCGGGGCGGATCGAACCGCAAGCTTATATCACGCGGGCAGAAGTTGCGGCCATGGTGCAGCGTTTGCTTAAAAATTCACAATTGATTTAAATTGGCTTGTAAAAGGCCTAAGCAGATCAGGGTCGTCCTTAAAGCATCCAGCTTTCAGGGACGGCCCTGTTTTTTGTTGTTCATGAAAATCAACAAAATCAACAATAACCCGCCAATAAAAAATCCACAAATAAAATCCGTATTGACCGGCTAAAAAAGTAATGATATTCTAAAAATGTAGTTCACATTATGAATTGTATAATTCATAATGTGAATAATAAGGTTTGCCAATATGGTGTGTTGATCGGAACGATGCCATTTGACTACAGGGAGGGGACACGATGGAGGGAGAAATCGGGGGCACCGCCGCAAAGGCCGAATTTGATGCGGCGATTATAGGCGGAGGCCCGGTGGGCGTTACGCTTGCCAATATGCTTGGGTTTTACGGTTTAAAGGTAGCAGTGTTCGAAAAGGAGCCGTCGGTGTATCATATGCCGCGGGCCAGCCACATGGACGCCGAGGTGATGCGCATTTACCAATCGTTTGGGTTATCCGAAGCATTAAACCGCATCGTTATCGGCGCTAAAGGCTACGAGTTTTTGAATGGGGACGGGAAGGTGCTGCTCAAGCTGGATAAGCCCGAAGGGGACAGTCCGCAAGGCTGGAAGTATCATTACCGCTTCTATCAGCCGAATTTCGAACAGGTGCTGCGCGCCGGGACCGAGCGATTCGAGCAGGTCCGAATGTTCCTTGAGCACGAAGTGACCGGTATCGAGGAAAAGCACGGTTATGTCCAATTGCGGGTGGACAACCGGACCAAACATGAGAGTATCGAAGTAAGCGCTTCCTATGTCATTGGCTGCGATGGCGGCCGTTCCATGGTGCGCCGTTCGCTCGGAATTGAGATGGACGATGTGGGACTTCGCCAGCAGTGGCTTGTCGTAGACGTGAAGCTTAAACGCGAAGTTGCGCTTCCTCCGAAAGGAATCCAGTATTGCGAACCGTCCAGGCCCATCACCTACGTGCCGATGATCGGCGATTACGACCGTTACCGCTGGGAAATCATGCTGCTGCCGGGCGAAACTAAAGAAGAGATGGAGCGTCCCGAGCAGGTGTGGGGTCTGTTGAACCGGTGGCTTCAACCGGAGGATGCTACCCTGGAAAGGGCTTCCGTTTACATTTTCCACTCGGTGATCGCCAAGCAGTGGAGGAAAAGCAGAGTGTTCCTGGCAGGAGATTCGGCTCATCAGACACCGCCTTTTCTCGGCCAAGGCTTGTGCGCAGGGGTTCGCGACGCGGCAAATCTGGCCTGGAAGCTAAATATGGTCGTTCACGGACAAGCGGAAGAGAGCTTGCTCGACACGTACCAATCGGAGCGTTCGCCGCATGTGCGCCAATTTATCGATATGGCGACTGAACTTGGCAAAATCATTACCGTGCTGGATCCTGAGGAAGCTGCCGCACGCGATCGCAAGCTGTTAAGCGGAGACACGCGGACGTTAGTGCAGCCTGCTCCGTTGTTGGGCTCCGGCATTCGCCTTGCAGACGGGGAGCTGGCGGGAACGTTGTTTGCTCAGCCTCGGCTGGGCAGCGGGCAGCTTATGGACGATGCGGTCGGCAACCGGTTTGCCGTGATTGCCGAACCCGACGTGATCGACAACGTATCGGAGGAGACAAAAGCTGTCTGGAGCCGCCTGGATGCAGTGGTGCTGACGGATCACGGCGATGAGCTGAAGTCTATTTTTCAGATGCATGATACCGCTGCTTTTATGATTAGACCCGACCGGTACGTATTCGGCAAAGCGGCGGGAGCGGCCGAACTTGAACGGTTAACGGCCGAGCTGGAACGCAAACTGCATTATGTCTCCTAAACGCTTCATGCACAAATCCAATCGCAAACCAATAAATACAAGAGCAAAGGAGTTTAAAAAACATGAGACTTGTCACTTATTCCACAAATGGAAGTCCGCTGCGGCTTGGCATTTTGCTGGGCGACGATACGATTCTTGACCCGCAGCTGGCCTATTGCGAGAAGCTGATTGCAGCCGGGCAAGGCCGGGCGGAGGAACTGGCGCAGGCGCTGCTGCCAAGCGACCCGACCGCTTTTTTGGCCAACGGCGATTTTGCTGTAAAAGCGGCGGGCGAAGCGATCGAATACGCAGCGGGCACACCGCAGACATCGGCTTTGTATAACAAAGCGGACGTCACCTTAGGTTCACCGGTTCCGAAGCCAAACAAAATTATTTGCGTTGGCCTCAACTACCGCGATCATATCCAAGAAATGGGACGCGAGATTCCAAGCGTGCCGCTTATTTTTGCCAAGTTCGGCCCGGCGGTGATCGGTCCGTTCGACGATGTGCCGCGTAATGCGCATCTGACCCAAAAGCTGGATTATGAAGCCGAGTTTGCTTTTGTCATCGGGAAGAAAGGAAAAGATATCCCCAGAGCCGACGCTTTCGATTACGTTGCCGGCTACTGCGCAGTAAACGATATTACGGCGCGCGACATGCAGAAACGGACTTTGCAGTGGCTGCAGGGCAAAACGCTCGACGCCAGCCTGCCGATGGGCCCGTGCCTGGTTACGAAGGACGAAATCGAGGACCCGCACAACTTAAATATTACGCTTACCGTTAACGGGGAAATAAGGCAAACCTCCAATACGAAGCAGCTTGTTTTTGATGTACCGCAGCTGGTTGAGTTTCTGTCGCATATCGTGACTTTGGAGCCCGGGGATGTCGTATGTACCGGAACGCCGGGGGGTGTCGGCGAAGCGCGCGGCATCTTCCTGCAAACCGGCGATGTAGTCAGAGTCGAGCTGGAGAACGTCGGAGTTATCGAGAATCGTATCGCCGAATAGGCGCAATCTCAACACACGCGAAAGGATGATTTATATGGCGGCATGGTCAAAAGATCTCGAACAGTTCCATGAGGAGTTGGACAGCGTCAATCTGGGCCCGCTGTGGGCGCACATTCATCACATGAATACGATTGAGCCGAAGTCTAAGGCGATCCCGTATTTGTGGAAAAGCGAGCTGATTGAAAGT
The DNA here is from genome assembly GCF_004307995.1 of Paenibacillus thalictri. Classification (GTDB taxonomy): domain Bacteria; phylum Bacillota; class Bacilli; order Paenibacillales; family NBRC-103111; genus Paenibacillus_AF; species Paenibacillus_AF thalictri. Next base: position 157,287 of record NZ_SIRE01000021.1, read on the forward strand.
TATCTGACTCGCGCCGAAAAATTGCTCGAAGTAGGAACGGGTTCGGCGGAACGGCGCGCGGTGTATTTGGTCAATCCGGGGATGAAGCATTTAAAGCCGATTGCCTGGGGAGGAGCGACTCAGACATTGTATGCGGCCGTGCAAGCGGTCAAACCGGGCGAAATCGCCCCGTCGCATCGGCATACGGCCACGGCGCTGCGGTTTGTCATGAAGGGCAAAGGCGGGTTCGGCCGTGTCGACGGCGAGCAGATTACGTTTTCGCCCGGCGATTATTTGATTACGCCGACATGGTCGTGGCACGATCATACGAACAAAGGCGATGAGACGGTGTTTTGGATGGATTGTCTGGACACTCCGTTTATTATGGCGATGGACGTTTCCTTTACCGAATTTCATCCGGATAAACAGCAGCCTTTGCTTGTTCCGGACGACTTCAGCTCCAAACGTTATCAGGGCGGCATGGTCCGACCGCTGAACGACCGCCAGCCTAAAAACGTCGCATTGGGAAGATTCAAGTGGGAATTGACAAAAAACGCGCTTGACGGATTATCCGAATTTCCGGCCGACCCGTTCGAAGGTTATGCCGTCGAATATATCAATCCTTCCACAGGCAAAGACGCCAACGACCGGATCGGCGCGCGCATGCAAAAATTGCCGGCCGGTTTTAAAGGCACAGCGCACCGCCATGTGCACAGCAATGTGTATCATGTCCATAAAGGGCAGGGCTACACCGTGATGAACGGCGTTCGGTTCGATTGGTCGGAGGGGGACTTTTTCGCCGTGCCGGCTTGGACTTGGCATGAGCATGTGAACACCTCTTCCAGCGAAGAAGCCTATTTGTTTTCCACGAACGATCTGCCGATTCTCGAAGCGTTCCGTTTTGAAAGACAGGAAGATTACAAGGAAAATAACGGCCATCAGGATATTAACGATGTGTTTGTTCCGATTCGCCCTTAAGTCATCACAGGTTTCTTTATCGTTTGTTCCGGCTATATAATGGGAAGGGAAATGATTCCTTTCAGGAGGTGCTCACATGTCAGGTGCCGACATGCTCTCAAGTACGATTGAAAAGCTGGTTTTGGCCAATCAAATATTAAGCAATGAAGGGATTCTTGATGCTTTCGGACACGTGAGCGCCAGAAACCCGGACAATCCCGAGCAATTCCTGCTGTCGCGCGCCGTCGCTCCTTCGCTGGTGACGGAGGATGGCGTGATGCTTCATGACTTCGACGGCGATGTGCTGGATAAGGCGTACGCGCCGTATGCGGAACGCATTTTGCACGCGCGAATATACAAAGCTCGTCCGGACGTGCAGGCGATCTGCCACAACCACGCCGCCCCGCTGCTTCCGTTTACCGTAACCGGAGTCGAGCTGAAGCCGATTATGCATATGGCCGGTATGTTTTATGACGGCATCCCGGTATACGACGAAGGGGAGGCAGCCAGCGGCATGCTGATTGTCAGCGCAAGCGAAGCGGACCGGGTTGCCCGCGCTTTGGGCGGCAAGCGGGGATTATTGATGCGCGGGCACGGCGCCGTGGTGGTCGGTTCGACGGTGGAAGAAGTGGTAATGAGCTCCGTTTATTTGGCGGCCAATGCGGAAGTGCAATACCGGGCGATGCAGATGGGAACTCCGAAGTTTATTTCACCCGAAGAAGGCCAAGCGGCGATGGAGAAAAATTTCCGTCCGATCGCGTTGGGCAGGGCCTGGAGTTATTGGGTTGACCGGGTAAAAAGCAAGGGATAAGCAAAATGAAGGATGACCCAACCAGCGGGTAAATCATGGGCCAGCGAGTTACCGTCGGGCAAATTGTGGTAATCCAATCATAAGGGGGTGCGCCCGCGCTCCCGCAGGGAGACGGGGGAAAACGATGAACACGCAAGCGGCATACGGTATCCAAGCGATACCGCTAACGAGGGGATTTAATGGCAGTCAAGGGATTATCCATCCCGTTTTGATTTGGGACGAACACAACGCCATCTTGGTCGACACCGGGGAGCCGATTCATCTGCAAGCGGTGCAGACGGCCATGGAACAGGCGGGCATCCCGTTGGCCCGGTTAAACCAAATTATTATGACCCACCAGGACATCGATCATATCGGCAATTTGCCAAATTTGCTGCAAGCAACGCCGCATAAAATCGAAGTGCTGGCGCATGAAGCGGACCGGCCTTATATCGAAGGCGTTAAGCCGCTGATGAAGCTGAAGGCCGATGTGCTCCGAGACAAGATGAACGCGCTGCCGGAGAGCGAACTGCAGCTGCGTGCGGACATCGCGCTGCTGCTCGATAATCCGCCGAAAGCGGGAGTGGATAGGGTGGTGGCTGACGGCGATACGCTGCCTTATTGCGGCGGTATTACCGTCATTCATACGCCAGGACATACGCCGGGTCATATCAGCTTATATTTGTCGCAAAGCAAAACGCTGATTGCCGGGGATGCGATCGTCATTATGGACGGCAAGCTGCGTAAGCCGGTTGAGCAGTTCACCCCGGATATGGAGACGGCGATCAAGTCGCTCAAAAAGTTTGTGAATTACGATGTGGAGACGCTTATTTGTTATCACGGCGGCGTATTTAACGGCAATGCCAACGAGGCTTTGGCCGAGCTGGCGGCAAGCTTGTAAGCAAGGTGTGAGGCAAGCGAACGTATAGGCAATGTACGGCAGGCGTGTAAGCAAGATGTATTAAGGATATAGGGCTGATTGCTTACAGCATCAGATTCCCGCCTCTTCGCTCCGTATGGCGATCTCCGTTGCAAGGGGTCTCCCGATCATGATCGTGTATCCTTTTTTTCAAAAATATGTTGTCAAACGTATCACGATCGGCGCGGTCAAGGGATGAGCCGCGTCCACGTTCCATGCTGCTGTAAAAAGGCGGCCGGAGCGAGCCCGGCAGAAGCTTTTTTTAAGCTAAACTGCCTGGCCCGCTCCGGCCGCCTGCGCGTTCATGTATATCAGACGAATTGTACCGAGGCGATAAACATATGCGATGTAACTATTCGATAAAATGAACGGCCTGCAAAAACCGTTTCAGCATCGTCGCCGCTTGGGCACGGGTGGCATTATCGGCCGGTGCGAATATGCCGCCGTCCATTCCGTTAATGATTCCCGCTTGGACCGTCTTTGAGACGGCGGCTTGCGACCATGCGGAAATCGCATCCCGATCCTTAAATTCGGCGAGCGTTTCGATATGTTCCCCGATGTTTTTTCCATCCGGCGTCAGGTTTAACGCTCTGGCCAGCATCACCGCCATTTGCTCGCGGCTGATCCGGCTGCCGGGCTCAAAGCGGTCGTCCGTCACGCCGTTTACCAGACCGGCTTTAACCGCCGCATTCACCAAAGGCGCGTACCAAGCCGCCGCCGGCACGTCAGCAAAACCTTGGTAAGACGGATCGTCTTCAGTCGATAATCCCAACGAGCGGACCAGCAGGGCGGCAAACTCGGCGCGCGTAATGCTTTCGTCGGGTGCAAACCGCTCCGGCGCAGCGCCGTTTACGATCAGCTTCGAAGCCAGCTGCTCCACATCTTCTTTGGCCCAATGAGATGCCATGTCGCTAAACGTCCGTTTGTCGGCTTCCACGGCAGCATAAATGCTGTAATGGGTGGCTTGCATAACGGCTTCTTTTTTTCCGTCGCTTCTGGCGCCAAGATGAGTCGGAATATAGGAAACCGTGCTGGCGTAAGGGTCGTAATACACGGCGATGACGTTGCCGTCTGCTTGAAAAGGCGTATATACGATGCCGCGGGTCATATATTTGCTGCCGAAGTCGCGCAGCTCGATTGTTTGCCCGTTAGCAGACGCTTGCACGCGGAAATCTACGGCATGGTCCAGCACGCGGAAACCGAGGACAAGGCCCAACTGATCCAGCTTTGTGCCGATCGCGCTGCTTACCGGTTTCATCGAAGTGACGATGTTCAGATCAGCCAACGCAACGCCGAGGCGTCTTGCCAAGCCGTTCAAATCCAATACACTGGCTTGCAGCTCCAGGCTGGAGCCGTCCAACTCGACGCCGACGGCAGCCTGCGGATATGCCCCGGCAAGCTCCGCAAGTGCCTCTCCGGGCAGCTGAACTTGTATGTCCGGATCCACATTGCCGGCTTTTATAAGAATGCTGGGTTTCCCGGCGTCTTTCAGCAGCTCCTGCACTTGGTGGAGCACATCCGCCGGTACAATCAGCTTTTGCGTAACCGTCCCGTCCGGTTCCGTCTCCGTCACCAGAGATGACGAATCGGCGGTAATCACGACGCCGCCTGCCGGATCCACAGCGATTTCATATTTGGGCGATGCTGTTTCGGAAGTCGAAGCATCGTTTGAACTCGAACTGGAGCCGGAGCTAGGAAACCAGTTGGATACGGCGATGGAGAGCATCTGATCGGCTCCGCCGCTGAACGTAAACGTCAGGATTGTCGTGCCGATCGGCTGTGCGTTCAAATAAGCTTTCAGAATCGTCACGGTATCGCCCGACACGGTATAATCGGTGCCAAGCACAAGCGGTACCGCGTTGTTGGCGATGCCGGTAAATGTGTTGCCGTTTAAGCTCAGCGTTGTCGGCACGTCGGTGTTGGCCGCAGCTCCTGCGTATTTGTCGAAAACGGCCGCGGAGGGGCTGATCGTACTATTGTCAGGCGGCGTGACAATATTGGTTACAGGGATCTTTTTGACCGCTTCATTGCCGGCCAAATCTTTGGCGTACACCGTATAAGAACCGTTCGCTGTGACGGTAAACGTTCCCGCAGACAAAATATCCGTCCCGGCGCTGGCAAATGCCGCCGCTGCGTTGTCTCCCGGCAGCCATTTCAAGCCGGCTAAGGCGTTCGAGCTACCGTACGTTTGCGCCGTTACCGTGAAGGTGACAGGGCCAATGATCGGCGCCGTTGTCGACGGCGTGACGGTGATGAATGGCGCAGCCGGCATATCAACGGTAACGTTCTGCGCATTTGTGGTCCCGGCCAAATAAAGACTATCGCCCTCATACAATGCTGTGAACGTATGTCCGCCGGGCTGTGGAATAAAACTCCATTGCGCATTGCCCCCGGCATTCAAAGGCACGCTGCTTAACACCTGTACGCCATCTTTAAACGTCACATTGCCCGCAGGGAAACTGAAATCGCCGTAAACGGCGGCCGTAAGTGTTACCGGTTCAAGGTAAGTGGCATGTGTGACTGACGCGGTTAACGCTGGTCGCGGCTTGATAAATATTTTTTTCGGCGTCTTTTGCTGCCCGCCTCCCGACGTATTATCGCCGAGCAGGTCCTGCGTGCCCCACGACCACAAACGCCCGCTGGCGTCCAGTCCGTAGGACGCTCCATAGCCTCCCCATACGGAAGCGAATTGAACGGGATTTCCGTTGTCTGCAACCGGCACTTTATGCGGAGCGGCGTTAACTGTGGTACCGTCGCCGAACTGCCCCGAGCTATTCAGTCCCCATGTCCACATGTTTCCGGTATCGTCAAGCGCCAGCACATGCTTGAGCCCTCCGGAGACATGAACAAATGTTACCGGATTGCCATTGTCCGTAATGGCGACTTTGGCTGGCGCCCATAATGATCCCGAAATGCCGCCGTCGCCGAGTTGTCCCTGATCGTTGCCTCCCCAAGACCATATGTTGCCATTCGTATCGATAGCTAAACCAAGGAACGGTCCCGTGCCGTAAGCGGATCCTGCGGAAATCGCTTGGAATTTCGCTTCCGTGCCGCCGTCCATGACCGTAAACTGCGAGGGGGAATAAGCGGGCTGAAAGAGGGTCCATAGATGCTGCTGGTCGTCGATGGCGAAGGCAAATTCGTCGTTGGCCTCCAAGGTTTGGAAAACAACCGGGGTCCCGCCGCCGTCGTTAATCGTCTGCCGGATAGGAACGGCAGGATCTGCCGTAAATGTTCTTTGGCCCCATATCCATAACTTGCCGTTGCTGTCCAAGGCAAACGTAGACGAACGCGTGCAGGCAATTTTTTGAAATACGACAGGCGGGCTGCCGTCCGTTACGTTCAGTTTGGTCCAGCTAAGCGCAGGGGGAGTTCCCGCGCCGAGTCCCAACTGGCCGCTGACGTTGTCGCCCGCCGCCCACAACCGTCCGCTTGTATCCAGGGCGATCGCGTGATTGAAGCCGTTTTTTATTTCCTTAAACGTTACCGGTGTCTCATTGTCCAGCACCTTGAGCAGAAGAGGGGTATTGGATCCGGAGGTGGTTCCGTTGCCGAACTGGCCGGATATATTCGAACCCCACGCCCATATGCGGCCGTCCGCATCCAAAGCAAATGTCGTATTCAATTCCGACGATACCGAAGTGAACATCGTGCCCGCCGCAGCCGCCGGCGTCGGTTGGAGCAAGGGGCATGCCGTAATAACCGCACACAAAATAGCAATGATCCAGCTTTTGATAAATGTTTTCCTCACTGTTTTCTTCCTTTCCGGTATTCCATTTCATTGACGCCCGAAGGCGGTTCGAACTGCAGTGAAACGCCGGTTTGTTGTTTTTTGTTACCGCTGAAACTCAAAACCGGACGTTTGCTTATGTCCCTATCCCGATTATTTTAGCACAGTGTCCTATTTGCTCGGCAGTGACTACAGAATCAGTTTTGACAGCGGGGGAAAAGCTTCTTTCGACGAGCTTCGAGGAGGCTTGTATTATCGGGTCAATCTCGAAGCGTTTCGAACATGTAAAGATCCTTTAAATAGTAGTAAAGATTATGAAATTTATCGGATGGAAAATGTTTTATTATTTAGTCAAGCAAAATAATTAGTATGTACGAGGAGGAATCAGCATGTTTTCCGAAATTACAGTGAAGGAGCCGCTTGACCGGATTGCCGAGGATTGGGATTTTCTGAATGAAAAAATCATTAAAAAATTCCAAGGTTTTTTGCCGGTCGGGCAAAACATTTACGGGATCAGGCAGCGCAAATTCGCCGCAAACGGCGACGTCATCGATCTGCGCAAAGGCAACATCTCCAAGCACGTGGAGCTGGGGCCAAACGGGATATATTCCTGGAAGCACATACCGCTGAACACGCATTTTATTTTTAGCGGAACGCCTCACCGGGTGTCCCATAATTTCGGATATTGGCATATCAACGACAAAGACGAAATGTATTTGCCGCTGCCTTCAAACGATCCTGACGGTCTCAGTTATTTCCTGGTCATTATGGGCGAGCCGAAAGGCGATGAATGCGACCGGTTTGCATGGTATTGCGATCAGTGCTACACGATGCTGCATGAGGAAGTGTACGAAACGGGGCGGCTTGGCTTCGACGGCTTCTGGAAAGCGGAGATTGAGGCGGTCAAGTCGTACAATGCCGACATTCGCCACCGCACCTGTTCGGAATGCGGCAAAGTGAATCCGGTCGGGTATTGCTGGAATCCGTCCAGAGATACGCCCGAGCAGCAAGAGGCGAGAAAAATCTGGTAAGCTGCCGCATCAAACCACGTAAGCCAAAAGGAGGCGAGTTTTGTTGAGCAAGGCGAATTTGCTGAAAATGCACGAGGACATCAAGCTGACGACAATGGAAAACGGCTATCAAGGTTGGGTCAAAGTCGGTCAATACATCATCTGGGCCAAAGAATATGCGGCTTCGGCGCCGGCTTTGACGGTGCTGGAGAAAATCGACAAGGGGGTCGTCGTTTTTAACGAAGAGACGGAATATTTGGTGCACCGCATTCCGGCCGGGACTCCCGTGCACATTACGAACCTGTTTGGTTTCTGGCATACAAGCGATGCCGACCGGATCTGGATTTGCGCTAAATACCCGCACAGCAAATACCACATGATCATTAGCGGCGGCAACTTCGGAGTGAACACGGTGAGCATCGTATCGTGGTTTTGCCCGAAATGCGGCCATGAGCTTGCCCGCTTCGAAGATAAAAATCCCGACGAAGGCCCGGATTTTTGGGACGTCGCCGCCGAACATGTGAACACGTTTAACAACTCGGCGGAGATGCGCACTTGCGGCCCATGCGGTCACGTGCATCCTCAGGCGTATCCGTTTGTGCATGACGAAGACCGCGAACCCGCGGAGCGGTGGTAAAGCCGGAGAGCCGCACAAAACGTAAGCGCTATCAATTAGGAGAGGGACGGTTGTTATGGACAAATTGACGGAAGCAATCGACGTAAAAATATCGGCGCCCGGATTAAACTGGATTCGGCTTGCCTCCTTGCTGGCGATCGGGATGGACGGTTATTACAGCAGCTTGCCCAAAGGTTCTACCGTTTCGGTCATCACCGGCAACCCGGGAACAAGGTGCGTCAGGGCCCCGGAGCTTGTGGCGAACGGAGATGTGCATATGGCGATCACGACGCCGAGCTGGTACGCCAAAATAGCGGCGGAAGGCAAAGGGCCGTACAGCGGAAATCCGCTGCCGCTGCGGGCGCTGGCCGCTTTCCCGCACGATGACCGGCTTGTTATGGCCGTCAGGCAGGAGGTTCCGATTCATTCGTTGCATGAACTCCAAGAGAAAAAACTGCCTTTGCACATTTCGATGCCGGTCAAGGAAATCGAACATCCGGCCGGTTGGGTGGTTGAGGCAGTTTTGGAGCAATATGGCCTCAGCCTTGAGGATATCGAGTCGTGGGGCGGAAAAGTGCTCAAAGACCGGCCGCGTTTTCAGAACTCGCCGACTTCCATTCCGGTTGATCCCAGCTTTAGCGCCGTATTTGACGAAGCGATTATGACAAGGCGCTGGCCGAAAATCGCCAATCAATATCCGCTGCGTTATTTGCCGCTTGACGAAAATGTCGTGGCACATTTTGAGGAGATGGGCATGGCGCGAGGTTTTCTGGAAAAAGGAAGATTGCCGGGCGTTCAGGAGGACGTACTGACGATTGACTTTTCCGGCTGGCTGCTGTTCTGCAGGGAAGACATGCCTTTTGAGCTGGGTTATTTGGCGGCCAGGGCGCTGGACGAGCAGCACGAGGCAATCAATGCGATTTTTGCCGGGGAGTTTGCGCCGATGACCAGCCCGATCCGCATGCATGAAATCGGAAGAAACACGCCGATCCCGCTGCATGCCGGAGCGGAAGCGTATTACAAGGAAAAGGGCTATCTTTAGTGAATCGCCCGTAACGTGAAGGGCAGGTGAAGTGATGAAAGAACTGTTCAGAATCGCCATAGACAGCGTAAAAGAGAAAGAAAGCCAAGTGTTTTGCGCCGAAGGCCATTCGGTTGTTGTGCACAAGGAAGAAGATGTGTATTACGCTTTTGAAAATTCATGTCCGCACAAACAAATGGAACTTCACGAAGGCCAGATTAAAAATGGGGTTATCACATGTCCGTGGCACCGGTTCAGATATGATCTGCAGAGCGGCTTAAGCCTTACGAACAAGCAATCCGAATTGAAAATTTACCGCATCCAGGCGGAAGCGGAACAATTGGTCGTCTACGGCTGATACAATGAAAAATACCTTCCTAATCCCGCAAGTTGGCGGACGGAAGGTATTTTTTGCCGAAAATATGGCTTTTGCGATTTTCAAAAAATGCTGCTATCATAAATTTTATCCGCAGTCCGGATGTCTTTAATTTGATGAAAAGCAGGTGCAGTTGATGTATAACATTAGAAAAGCAACCGTTGCCGACGTGCCCGGCATTACGGAGATATATAATGAAGCGATTGCCAATACGGTAGCCACATTCGACACGGAAACGAAGACGGTGGACAACCGCGAGGTGTGGTTTCACGGACACGGACCGAAACATCCGGTTCTGGTTGCGGTCCAAGACGCTAAGGTGCTTGGTTTTGCCTCGTTGAATCCGTATTCCGACCGGCAGGCGTACGAGAACACAGTAGAACTGTCGCTTTACATCCATGCCGACCATCGGGGACAAGGCATCGGCAAAGCGCTGATGGAACAAGTGCTGGAAGCGGGACGCGAGGCCGGTCTGCACACGGTGCTGTCGCGTATCGTGGCAGGCAATGACAGCAGCATCCACCTTCATGAAGTGTTTGGCTTCGACCATGTCGGCATTATGCGGGAAGTCGGCTTTAAGTTCGGCAGCCTGCTGGACGTTTATTTGATGCAAAAAATATATAAATAGCAACGTCAAAAGCTACTTTCCTGTGCCGCTGCGCAGCGTTTCGGACGGGGCGATGCCCGTAACGGCCTTATATTGCTTCGAGAAAACAAACGGATCGGGGTAGCCGAGCTGCAGCGAAATTTCTTTGACGGATTGAGAGGAATGCTCCAGCAAATATGCGGCGTATTCGATCCGCGACTTAATCTGGTATTCCTTGATTGTCAGTCCCGTCGACTGCCGGAACAGCAGGGAGCAATATTTGGGCGACAGTCCGGAGAGGGCGGCCAATTCCTTCACCGACAGCCGGCTGAGCGGATTTGTGTCGATGTAACCTTTGATCTGCATAATGGCATGGCGGGTCGGCTTGTTTTGCTCAAGCTCTTCCAGCTCGCGCGACATTTCGGCCAACGTCTGGCAGATGGAGGCATGACATAACGCGTCTTTTTTGACGGACGGAGGGAGGCAATGATGCCGATGAATCGCCTCGAACAGCAGGCGGAATTTTTGCGTGTCCTGAGACTGGAAGAAAAAGTAACATGGGTTGGCGGTTGGCATATGCCGATCTTCTTTATAGCGGACGATTCTGAATCGAACCGTAATAATGCTTAAAGGTTCGGATAAATTGCGGGATGCCGAATGCATCGTGCCGTCGGAGACAACAAGCAGGCTGCCTGCGGTCAGCTTTACGGAGCGGCCGCCAAATTCGTACGTCGCACAGCCGCTTCGGACAAACAGCAGGTGAACCTCGTCCAACACGCGTTCGTCGATGCGCCAGGAGGCTTTCACCGTTACGTTAAAACATCTGTGAAGCTGGAATATATACGAAGACAACGCCATCTGAAGAAGGGTGTCCAAATAAGCGGAGGCATCGCTTGGCATCAGACTTTTTGACATGCCAATTCTCCTTTTTACCATGTAAGTTTAGATGATTGGTGTTTATAATTATAGTCATCCTAACATGGAATTCAAGGAGGTTCTTATGGCTGTCCGACCTAATGTGATTTTTATTATCGCCGATGATCATCGGTACAATGCGATCCGGGCGACCGGAGACAACACGGTGGTTACTCCCGCACTTGACGCTCTGGCCAATGCCGGCACCGTGATGGCTTCCACACATATCGTCGGCGGCGTCGACGGCGCGGTTTGCGTCCCGTGCCGCGCATGCGTCCATACGGGCACTCATATTTTTCAGGCGACGGAAAGCCAGGCGATCGGCAATCGCGCGGGAACCCATGTGATCCGCTCCGGGGCGGCAACGATGCCTGCGTGGTTTCGCGCACACGGCTATTATACGCATGCGATCGGCAAATGGCATAACGACACCGCCAGCTTTACGGCAGGTTTTTGCGGCGGCGATACGCTGCTTTTCGGAGGCATGAGCGATCATCGGCAAGTTCCCGTATTCGATTACGATCCGGAAGGCCGTTATCCGCAGGAGGCAAGAAGAGTCGAAACGACATTTTCGACCGAGCTGTTTACCGGCAAGGCGATTGATTTTCTTGAGCGGCACGACTCGAACGAGCCGTTTTTCCTGTATTTGGCCTATACGTCGCCGCACGATCCGCGAACGGCGCCCGAGCCTTACGCCAGCATGTACGATCCGGCCCAAATCCCGCTGCCGCCGAGCTTTATGGACCGGCATCCGTTTGATAACGGTGAGATGGCCATTCGCGACGAAAAGCTTGCCGCCTTACCGCGCACGGAAGAGGAGACCAAGCGGCACATCGCCGACTATTACGCGATGATTACCCATATGGACCATCATATCGGGAAACTGATGGAGGCGCTTGCCGCAAGCGGCAAAGCGGACAACACGCTGATCGTCTACACGGCGGATCACGGGCTTTCCGTCGGGCAACACGGGCTGTTCGGCAAGCAAAATATGTACGATCACAGCATCCGGGTACCATGGCTGCTCAAAGGCCCGGAGGTACCGGCGGCGAGGCGGGTGGATGAACTTGTTTACCAATTTGATATTTTTCCGACTTTATGCGATCTCACCGGCATCGAACCTCCGCCGAATATCGAAGGAAAAAGCATGAATGCGCTTATCCGCGGGGAGGGGGGCCAAGGCAGGGAATCTCTTTATTCGCTGTATAAGGACATTCAGCGGACGGTGAAGGACGACCGCTGGAAGCTGATCCGGTACCGCCGCTCTCATCTGACCGGACAAGGGACCAACTGCGAGCAGCTGTTCGATCTGCAAAACGACCCGTGGGAAACCGTCAATTTGGCGGACGATCCTCGTTTCCGGCCGGAGGCAAGCAGGCTGCAGAACGAATTGGCCAACTGGATGCACCGTGTCGGCGATCTGTATGCCGATCGTTTCCTGTAAGATTTCTGCTGCGGCACCGGAGGTTTTTCATAGAAAGTGATGTTACGCTCACGTACAGGGCAGGCGTCCTTGACGCCGCCCTAAGCTTCCATTTCATCCGCCATGGAGACAAGTTTGCTCAGTGTCTTCCAGTTGCGTACGGTCGCCGAAACTCCGAGCTTATGCAGATTGTTTGCCAGCTTGGAGTCCAGTATGCTGCTGCGGAACAGCAGATACACCTCGCGTCCGATAATCCGGTAATCATCGCTGGCGCTTTTATACGAGTCCACTTTGTCGATCCCTTCTTGTGCCGGAATCCCGGTTAAGAAGGCGACATGCAGACATTCTCCCCTGCAGGAAGCGGCCGCTTCCTGTACTTCCGCTGCGGAAAACGGGCAGTTTGCCGCCACCTGCCGCAGCTCCTCGGCCTTTCGCAGCACCACTTTCAATTCGATGCCAAAATCCGCCTTTATCGCTTGTTCAATCCGGCTTTGCAGCGTTTCTTCCGGCTCCTCCGCATCAAACAAGACGTTGCCGCTTTGAATGTAGGTTTGAACCCGGCTTAAGCCGAGGGCCGTTAACGTGTGCCGCAGTTCGGCCATTTTGATTTTATTGTTTCCGCCTACGTTAATGCCGCGCAGCAGCGCAATATATGTTGCCATCCGCCATACCTCTTTCATTGAAGTTTAAGTCCATATCCGCCGGATCGCCTTGTCCTTCTGATGGCCATGCAAGACCAGCTCATATACATCGGGATTGGTCAGCTTTGTCCATGTCTCATATCCGAAACGATCGTCGAAACGGTTCAAAATTAGCGACATCAGATTGCCGTGAGTGACGACAGCGATGTTTGTTTCGGGCCTTTCGAGCAGCGCGGAAATGCTGCTCATCCCACGGTCCGCCGCTTCCCGCGACGATTCTCCGCCCGGATACGATAAATCCATATCGGTAAACGTCCTGCGAAGCATGTCCATCCAATGGTCCGCGTTTTCGCCCGACAATATTCTTTCGCACAAACGCGGGTCCGTATCAATCGACAGTCTTGTCTGCCGGGCCAGCGGAGATACGCTGGACACCGCTCTGGCGTATGTGCTTGAAACGATCCGCTCGATGTTTCTTCCGGCCAAACAGGAAGCGAGCACATCGGCTTGCCGCCGGCCTTCATCCGTTAAAGGGGCGTCCGGATGTTGTCCGTGGGCTTGGCAATGCCGGATGAGGTAAATCGTTTTCACGTGGATCGCCTCCCGGGACGTGATTTAATATAAACGTTTCTCGTAGCTTTCTTTCAGCGATTGGGCGACGTCTTCTTCGGTGACGCCCATATGTTTGACATGTGCGGCTATGATGGCCGCAGGCCTTGGCAAATCTTCTTTGGCCGGCCAATGCCCGGGATCCCAACATTGCGATCGTTTAAACGCTTTGGCGCAGTGGATGTAGCACTCTTCAACCTCCACTCCGATGCCGACAAGCGGGGTTTTGCCGTGTGCCGCCATCCGTTCCATGATGTCAGGGTCCTTGACAATGGCTGCCCGGCCGTTGATTCTTAAGGTTTCCTCAAGCCCGGGGATGATAAAAATTAATCCGATTTGAGGATTCGCTAGGATGTTTCGCAAAGAATCGAAACGTCTGTTGCCGGGCCGCTCGGGTATGACAAGATGCTTATCGTTCAAGACGCAAACGAATCCTTCCGCATCCCCTCGCGGAGAAACGTCGCAGCAGCCGGTCGAATCGCTGGTGGCGATAAATAGCAGCGGCGTTTTGCTTATGTAATCGCGGCAGTGAGCGTCAATAGAATCGATACATTTGTTTTTGACCAGTTCGCCGGGGTATCCGAACAACGACCTTAATTCTTCTTCCGAATGAACAACTTGCTTGAAAGCTGTGCTATTCAATTTGTTACCTCCTTGCAGTAACTGCGTTTTCTTTTTTTGCCACCGCTGTCCTAATTTTACCATATGAAAGTCACAATGGTCTCGATCCACCAATCAAACGTCAAATTTCTCTAAAAAGTATATAATATTGCTGCGTATCGGAACAGGTTGTTGTATGATGAATCCGTATGCATTATGATGAAAATTATGGGAAATTCACAACATGAAGAGGGGATTTAATGAAATTGGGGATCGTTTCGAAGGTGATTTTACTTGTAGTCGCAACGGTATTGTTCAGCGTCGTTTCGCTTGTTGCAATCGGGTATCATGTAAACTACAAACAGATTGATGAAGCGGCGGGGGAAGAATTAATCGGATGCGCGAATATTACGTCCGGTTTATTAAGTGTGAATGATATCGAAGGATTAGCCGCAGGCAAAGTAACGGCTGATATGCAGATGAAGCTGGATTGGATCGTTGATCACAAGCCCATTTTTAAAAATGCATCGATCATGACCTTGGACGGAAAGCTGCTCGCTGTGGACAAAAGATTGCAGCAGCAAGGTTTTAAGGCAGGGGATGACTTCTACATCGATTCCAAAGATGCGGAGATGCTGAAGCAGATGAAACATCCTGTCGCTTCTACTATATATACATACGGCGGCGCGGAGAGAAAGACGGGTTATGCCCCGATTTATAAAAATCACGATGCCGGGCAAGAGATTGTGGCGCTAATGGCGATTGATTTCGACGCCAAAATTATTAGCGAACGCACTTGGAGCATGCTGACGTTCACACTGCAAGCCGGCGGTATTTTCCCAATCGTCTGTGCGCTGCTCGCTTTTTGGATCATCCACAGGATGATGAAACCGATCGGGCCGATTGGCGCCCGCGTACAAAGTATTGCAAGCGGCGATTTGACCGGCGCCGATATCCATGTTCGCAGCAATGACGAATTGGGACGGTTGGCTCGTTCCGTCAACGCGATGACCCACAGTTTGCGTGAAATGATCGATACGATCAATTATACGACCAATGAGGTTAACGGGAACTCCGTTCAATTGGCCGATGAATCGCAGCAAGGAACGGTTTCGATCCATCGCATGACCGAAGCGTTCCAACAAATTGCCGAAGGGGCCAAACTTCAAGAACAAAATGCGGTGGAAACAGCGGCTTCTACGGAACAGATGGCGATCGGTGTGACGCAAATAGCTGAGCGTACCCAAGTCATGTCCGAATTGATGCAAGATACGGTCGCAAATGCGGAAACCGGATCAGCCGAGATGGAGCGGGTGGTGCGGCAAATGCAGCGGATTCATGAGTCCGTTGGCCGTACGGGTACGGTTGTAGCGGATTTGGAGAAAGATTCAAGCGAAATCGGCAGCATCATGGAAGTCATGAATGAGATTGCTTCCCAAACGAATTTGTTAGCGCTTAACGCTTCAATTGAAGCGTCGCGTGCCGGGGACCAAGGGCGCGGTTTTGCCGTGGTGGCAAGCGAGGTGCGGAAGCTGGCCGAGCAGTCCAAGGTATCGGCTGAACGGATTTCCGAGCTGATCGGGCACATCCAGGAGAACATTTCGCAAATGACACATGTGATGAAACAGGAAGAAGACGAGGTGCGGGCCGGCGAAGATGTACTGGTACGGCTTGAACGCTCATTCCGCCTGATCTATGAAAAAGCGCAGTCGGTCAACGACCAGGTCATCAGTGTATCGGCGATATCCGAGCAAATATCCGCAGGTACGGAGCAGGTTGCCTCTTCCGTCTCGGAGGTGGCGGGTATCGCGCGCAAGTTTGCGGCGAATTCCGAACAGATTGCCAGCGGGGCGGAAACACAGCTGCTTTCCATGGAGCGGATCGCCGAAAGTTCGCGCGGAATCAAACATTTATCCGAAGAATTGGAGTCGAAGGTGCGCAAATTCCGCGTTTCGTAACTTGGAATAAAGCGGAGTATCGCGGTGATAACCTGCAAAGGTAAAACTTGACTCTGTCATGGGCACTCTTTATAATATTGTTATGTTATCTTCATGTTATGGTGGTAGGCTTATACATTGAAAAAAGGCACCCCGCAAGGGGTGCTTTATTGCATAAATCATGTTTTTCTTGAGGGGATCAGAAAGGGGATTATTATGGATTATAAAATACTGCTGGCCGATCAACTTGCGGCTCATGTGGAAGGAATCGGCCGCGACCAATTGGCGGACCTGATCGAATATCCGCCCAACCCGCAGATGGGCGATTTGTCGCTGCCGTGCTTTAAGCTGAGCAAACAGCTGCGTAAAGCGCCGCAGGCGATTGCCGAGGAGATCAAGACGAAGTGGCAGCCTCAAGGCGCTTTTGCGAGTGTGGATGCGGTTGCCGGCTATGTGAACGTGTTCCTGAACAAAGCGGCTTTTGCCGAAAGTGTAATTAGCGAGGTGCTTTCAAAAAAAGACCGCTACGGCTCGCAAAATATCGGCAACGGGCGCAATATCGTCATCGACTTTTCGTCGCCGAACATTGCCAAGACGTTCCATATCGGTCACTTGCGGTCCACGATGATCGGCAACGCGATTTACAACATTTTTCAATACGAAGGCTACAATTGTATCGGCATCAACCATTTGGGAGATTGGGGCACGCAATTCGGCAAGCTGATCGTCGCTTACAAAAATTGGGGCAGCGAAGCCGCTGTGGAAGCCGAAGGCATCGACGAGCTGCAGCGCATTTATGTAAAGTTGCATGATGAAGCGGAAACCCGCCCCGAGCTGGAGGACGAAGCCCGTGCCTGGTTTGTCAAGCTGGAGCAAGGCGACGAGGAAGCGCTGAAGCTGTGGAAATGGTTTGTTGAGATCAGTCTGAAGGAATTCCAGAAGATGTACGAACTGCTTGGCGTACGGTTTGATTCCTATGCCGGTGAAAGCTTCTATAATGACAAGATGGCTCCCGTGTTGGACGAGCTGAAGCAAAAAAACTTGCTTCAAGAAGATGACGGAGCGCTCCTGGTGCGGCTTGAGGATTACAACATGCCTCCTGCGCTCATGGTCAAAAAAGACGGCGGCACGTTGTACCATACACGCGACGTGACAGCGGCGATATACCGCCATAATACGTACGATTTTGAAAAGGCGATTTATGTGACCGACGCTGGCCAAAGCTTGCATTTTCAGCAGTGGTTCAAAGTCATCGAGTTGATGGGCTACGATTGGGCGAAAAACCTGCAGCACGTGCCGTTTGGCAAGGTCAGCCTGGAAGGCGCCAAGCTGTCCACCCGCAAAGGCAACGTTATCCGGCTTGAAGAGCTGCTGACGCAGGCGATCGACAAAACACGGGACATTATCGAGCAGAAAAATCCGAATATGGAAAACAAAGAAGAGGTCGCACGGAAGGTTGGCGTCGGGGCGATTATTTTTAACGATTTGAGCAATAATAGGGTTAAGGATGTCGTCTTTTCCTGGGAAGACGCACTGAATTTCGAAGGCGAATCGGGACCTTACGTGCAATATACGCAAGCCCGCGCCTGCAGCATCCTGCGTAAAGCCAACGGCAGCGATTCTAACGAGCTGCCCGCCCATACGGGAACGTTGAATCCGGCCAAGCTGGAAAATGCGGAAGCTGTTGCCGTGCTGAAAGAAATTTATTTGTTTGCGGAACGGGTGGAGCAAGCGATGAACAAGCTGGAGCCGTCTATCGTCAGCCGATATTTGGTCGACTTGGCGCAAAGCTTTAATCGTTTTTACCACGAATGCCCGATTCTTAATGTGGAAGACCCGGAATTGCGTGCGGCGCGCCTTGCACTTGTCAAGTGTACGCAAATTACGATGGTCAACGGCTTGAGGCTGATCGGTCTGGAAGCCCCTGAGAAAATTTAATAATACGAATTATCATATTGAAAACGACCTGAGCTTTCACGGATTTATTTGCGTGAATGACTCAGGTTTTTACTTCCTAAAGAGCAGATTATTCAGAAAATTCGGTAAGTAATTTTTAGTTTGATTCTTACTAAAAATAAGTATATAATAAAGAAAGAGAAAGACAATCAGATTAATTGGGAGGAACTTCAATATGGCAACAGTATTGTATATCACCGCACATCCTTTGGATCATCAAGCTTCTTACAGCATGGCTGTAGGCAAACAGTTTATCGAATCTTACCGCGAAGCGAATCCTGGTGACGAAGTCGTTACCCTTGATTTGTATAACTTGAACATCCCGCATATCGATGCCGACGTATTCAGCGGCTGGGGCAAGCTGCGTTCCGGTTCTTCGTTTGATCAATTAAGCGACGCCGAAAAAGCGAAAGTGGCTCGTTTGAATGAAATCGTCGACCAATATGTCGCTGCTGACAAATATGTCTATGTATCTCCAATGTGGAACTTCTCTTTCCCGCCGGTGCTTAAAGCGTATATCGATGCGATCTGTATGGCCGGCAAAACGTTTAAATATACCGAAAATGGTCCTGTAGGCCTGCTTAGCGACAAAAAAGCGATCCATATCCAAGCTAGCGGCGGCGTTTATTCCGAAGGTCCTGCTGCAGGTTTCGAAAGCGGCCATAGCTTCCTGAAAAAAATTATGCAATTCCATGGCGTAACCAACTTCGAAGGCATTTTTGTCGAAGGCATGAACGCTTTCCCGGATCAAGCACAATCGATCAAAGAAAAAGCGCTTGAGAAAGCCAAAGAAACGGCAAAACAATTCTAATCATACTCTCAGCAGAGAAGGAACCCGTTGATATGCGGGTTTCTTTTTTTTGCTCTCCATTCAAAATCATGTAGTACAAATTTTCAATAATGGGTATTATTGTATTATATCGATGTGGAGGTGGGGAGTTGGATAAGAATAAAACGTTTCCTCATTTTTATGACGGATCGTCGCATGCCGAATTTTCGGAGGAACTTGTCGGAGAATCGCCGGACATACTTCAAGATCAGCCCGGGCGGGCTGTGGAAGCGGATGAGCCGCAGGAATGGCGCAAGCATGTCGGCGCGAATCCGTTTAACGGCACCGGGAAAACATAGCTAATCCTGCTTCGTCACCTTAACGCCATGAAAAGCCCCCCTGTGCATATCGACAGGGGGCTTTTTTCGTTTGCTCGGGTGGCGGCTGCGGTATTTCAAACCCCTCCTCTTAATAAAACGCGGACGACGGACATCCCGAGGGGGAAGGATACTGACACCGCCGATTACGGCCTATGCGTCCGGACTACCAACCGGAACTGTGATTTTACGCTGCGCCTTCATTTTACACCGTCTCTGACGTTTGCAACAAGCGGTATCCTGGCAAAAATATAAGTAGCAAATGAACCCGCTGTGCAAATTGCAAAATAAAAGGAGCCGCTCAAATGGACGGAGAAGATTGGGTGAAGTATGTGACGGAACGATTTCTTGCGTTTGTGAATACGCCAAAAGAAGAACGGAAACAGGCAAGATCGTCCAAAAAATCGATGAGGGAAGATTGGGCGACGCGGTGGTTCGGACAAATCGCATTATCGGTGCGGATCTGGGCGAATAACCGCAAGCGTGGCGGTGAGCATGCGGGAGATTAGCTAAACCCGCGATCCCGCACAAAAAAAAGAAAAGCTTGTTTTTACCATCGGGGACGATACCAGATCTCCGATGGGTAAAAAACGAAGCTTTCCAAGTATAGGAAGAGAGAGGAGAGAAAACAAAAGGGATGTACCGCGTTGTTCGTCTATACAAGACGAACGCTTCAGCGGTAAAATCGCGCCGATGAAGGCAGCGAGTCATAGTGGACGGCCCGCGGACCGTCTTGGTCGACCAGCATGTAAGCGCCTGTTGTCCATGTATGGTAACCGGTTACCGCAAGCGGAACATTCACTTCGTAACCGTAGAGATAAGCGACATAAGTCAATTTTTGTTTCTCGGCGAGCAAGCTTTTGAGTGTGGCGAACGTGTCCACTTCCAGCGGTTTGCCTTTAACCCAGGGCAATTTTTCATAAGGATCGAACCCGGGCAGCTCCAGCCTTTCCAATATCGTATGCGAGCTTTGGGATTTGGTGAGCCCGTTTGTACTAGCTGTTTCCTGCGGCAGCGCGGCAGCGTGAACGGGGAGCAGCTCGCCGGTCTTAGCATCGATAATATACGTTTTATCCTTCAATCGGACCTTCCAAACTGCCTGCAGAGGGTTAAAATAAAGCCGCTCCCCCTGCAGCTCCTTTGCTTGCGAAAACTTTGCATAAGATATATCGATAAGTTCCTGCTGTACCATAGAACGGTACAGCGTAGACAAGCTGAATAACGGGTATTTGCCGCTGCCGTATTCGCTGAGGCGGTACGTTCCGTCTTCGACGGCTTGGACGATCATATAACCGACCTCGTCGCTGCCTTTCTTGAGGATAACGACCCAGCCATGAGTGCCCGGACCTAGCGGATAACTTGTCCAATTGGCGTTTTTCCACTGCTCGAAGCCTTTTTCCTTTGCGATGGTGGACTTCCATTCGTTGACGGAAGCGTCCATCGTCGGCTGCGCCGGCGCCTTGGGAGCGGAAGCCGCTGCGTCGCCGCTGACTGTGCCTGACGGTTTAGCGGGTTCGGCTGCCGGCTCAGTTTGAACCGATTCTGGCTTCTTTGGTTCTTGCGGAGCGGGTGCGATGTCGGCTGCGGCATTGGCAGCGTGCGTTTCGACGTTGGCGGCGTTATCCGGACTGGCCGCAGCGGTTGCGGCGTAGGTGGTTTCCTGTACCTTGGCCGGCAGCGGAATTCCGGTATAGAAGCCTGTCCCCACGATCAGGGCGGCTATGATTGCCGAAAGCTTGGTCATTTTCACTTTTTCACCTGCCCGGAACCTTATGTGTATGCTTTTATTCTAATGTTTATGCCTTAAAAAGTTTGTTAGAACGTGCAAGCGGAAAACTTTTTTTTCGCTTCTATTTTTGCTGCCTTTTAGCGAGAATCGTCATTTCACGGTCGCTGCGGCGTATGGAAATGAAACAAACCGCAGTTTATGACGGATATGTGTACGCGGGGCCTGTACTGCCACTCAATCTCGGCTTGGCGATTGCGGTATTGTCCTTCGAAATCCGGCTTTTTATCATCTTCCGCGGCTTTAATTAAGCTTTCGTAATACAGCCGGATGCGCTCCAGCTCTTCAAGCAGCCGGTCATGGGCTTCCTCAGCCCACCGGTGGTCATAATCCTTCAACCGGTTCTCCAAATACCGCTCCAGTACGCTGCTGCCGTGAGAAAGCGACATTTTGTCCGGGATGATATGAATGTTGGCGGGCAGCCGCGGCGTCAGCTTCACGTTGTCCAGCAGTTCATCGAAATCTTCCTTGATTTCGCCGGTCGACAAACGAATGGCCAGCGAATGCAGCTCCGTCCGTTTCATATCGCAAGCGAACTCCACGAGATAGTTGGCATGCAGCCATGAATCGTAAGGCAGCGATGCGGGAGCGGAGCGGTGTCCCTGCGGCGGTTCCTCGAACAGCCGGACGTATTTGCCTTTGGCTTTGACAGCATCGAAAATTTGCTCTAGACGGCGGCTGCCAAACGTCACATCATCCCTGGGCATTCGGGAGACCACGGGTGTCGGGACAAACCCGAAGTAGCGGCCTAATATGCTATCCGGTTGGGAAGATTGAGCTTGCTCGGCCGAACCGTCCGGTACGGGCTCCGAACCAGCCGGCGAAGCGCTCACGGAAGGCAAGCCGTTGCCGCCGCCGGGCTGGGACTGGGAGCCTGACGGCATCGGAACGCCGGGCGCCGCTGACGGGTTTGCCGTGTAAACGCCGGCAGCGCCCGCGCCTGGCATGGAAGCTGCTCCTGCCTGCGGGTATTTGGCGGCGAGCACGTCTTTAGCTTTGTCCGGGTCGAACACCAAGGTGAAGGTCATCGTTTCCGGCGCGGCTCCGGTACGTTCGACAAAACTCCAATAATAAGGGCGGTTTGTCAGCGCTCTGTCTGCCGAAGGCGACAGCTTGACGGTTACATAAGCCGGATGTTTCTCGATAATCTGGCATTGCTCGGTTTCCAAATACCTCATGACAAATTGCTGGATTTCCCCGGTTTTCACGGTCTCACCTCAAAGTTGTTCGGCAGTGTCTGACCTACCGCGTCAAGAATGGCCCCCGGATGAGGCGAGCTGCTTGCTTCCTGTTCGTATTCCGAGCGAATGGTCGTAAACGAACGTCCGAGATCGTCCATCTCCCGGCGGATGTCCGCATCGGATCTGGATTCCAGAATCATTTTGGCGATCCGCGATTCAAGCGACGTCTTCTTCTCGAACCTCTCCAGTATCGTATCCAGCTCGCCGATGACCAGCTCGAACATGTTGATTTTTTCGTGAAGCAGCGATAGGATATATTCTTCGATTGTGCCGTTGGTGGACAGATTGTAGATCTTGACGTCGTTTTGCTGGCCCAAGCGGTGCACTCGACCGATTCGCTGCTCGACCCGCATCGGATTCCACGGCAAATCGAAATTAATCATATGGCTGCAAAACTGCAGATTGATGCCTTCGCCTCCGGCTTCCGTTGCGACAAGGACCTGAGCGCGGCCGCGGAACAAGTCCATCATCCAGTCTTTTTTGCCCCGGTTCATCCCGCCGCGGTAAGGGACTGCGCTAATCTTGTGCTCTTTCAAGTAGTTCAGCAAATATTCTTGAGACGCCCGGTATTCGGTGAACACGATCACCTTTTCGTTGATGTCCTGAATCAGCTCAAGCACCTTTTCGGCTTTGGTGTTGGCTTTAATACTGCGGATCAGTTCGACAAGCTCCCATATTTTTGGGCGCAGCGGCGAATCTTCAGCTGTTTTCTTAAACATGTTGACCAGTGTTATAAACACGGCGTCCCGGCTTGAACATACCTCCCGCTGCAGCGTCACCAGCGAAAGGATGTTGCTCATATCGCCGCCCGCCGCTTCCTCATAGCGGCCCTTCACGAAGTCGGTTACACCGTCGTAGAGCGCTTGCTCTTCCATTGACAAAGTAAGCGGGATATTTTTGACAAACCGTTTGGTAAAAGCGACATTGCCGTCGGAGCGCCGGTTGCGGATCATCACCTTGGACAACTCGGCCTGCAGCAGCTCTTCGTTTTTCGGGATCCGCTTGTCGACGACAAAATTGGCGTGGAAATTGCCTTGCCCGCCGAGCTGTCCCGGCTTCAGCAGGGTGATCAGGTTGTACAGCTCCTTCAGATCGTTTTGCACAGGGGTTGCGGTAAGCAGCAGGCAGTATTTTTTTTTCAAATCGGTGATGAATTGATAGTTTGTCGTTTTTTTGTTTTTAAGTTTATGAGCTTCGTCGACGATCAGCATATCGTATTCCATGCCCATGACGATGTCGCGGTGCGGATCGCGTTTGGCCGTGTCCATCGAAGCGACGATAATGTCACAGCCGGTCCACATGTATTCTTTTTTTTGGGCGACGGCATTGATGCCGAACTTTTGATTCAGCTCGCGGACCCACTGCAGCACAAGGGAGGCGGGTACGAGGATCAGCGCTTTTTTGACCAGGCCGCGCACGATATACTCTTTGAGGATGAGACCGGCTTCAATCGTTTTGCCCAGGCCCACTTCGTCGGCGAGTATCGCCCGTCCCCGCATCTCCGTCAGCACTTTTTTGGCGGTGTCGATCTGGTGCTGCATCGGCACCAGCTGCTGCAGATGCACGAGGCATTGCAGCTCGTCGAAGCTGTGAATGAGCCGGGCCTGCTCCGCTTCCAAGGCAAGCTGAAACAAGGTCCAATCGTCCCAAGGACCGTTTTTTTCCGAGCGTGCGGCAAATTCCCCATACCATTCGCGGTCAAAATGAATCTGCAGCCGGTTGTTCAGTTGGCGGGTGATGACTTGATCGGTTGGTTGCATTGCCGTACCTCCTAAGGGCTTTCCGTAGGAAAGCCCGCTTCGTAAGGATATGCTGGGCTTTCCGCAGGAAAGCCTGCTGCGTAAGCTTGAAAAACGAAAGCGGCTTGACTATGAATCGTTAAACCATAGTATGCTCGAAATTAAAAGCTTTAAAACCCGGCCCGCATGCTTTATCATGGTTGTAGCGGAGGCGAGAATCTATGAAACGCAAAATCAACCATTGCAAGAAGGCGGCTCTCAGCCTGTTGCTGCTCGCGGTGTGCGCAGGATGCCGGTATCCTTGGAGCCAGCCGGAACGGCAGACCCCCGTTGATTCGGAAGTAAAGCAAGCGCTTGACGAAACAGGCGATCTCATCGTGTCAAGCAGGGACAACGTATACAGCGTCAATAGCCAAACGCAGCAATCGAAGCTCATCTTGCATACACAACAGCCGATTAGCGGCGTGGAATATACGGCGGAACGGCTCGCCGTTGCCGTATACGATCCGAACGATTCCCAAGCCTTCAAAGGCTTGTATGTGCGCGGTAAAGCCGGCGATGCGTTTACGCAAATCGCCACACCGCAAATGCAGCCCAAATTGTGCTACAGCTACGGCGACTACATATGGGTGGCGGCAGCGGATAAAACGGACCAGAAGGGCGCGGAATATACGAAAGTCGGGATCTTTCAGCTGTCGGTGCGCAAATGGGTGAAAGAGTGGCTAGTTCCCGGCGGTATCGAAGATGCGGAAGGCAGCGGCAAAAACGTCTATTTTGTCACCTCAAATAATAAAGATACGAGCTCTAATTTGTATAAGGCGGATGTGACGACCGGCGATTGGGGAAAATTAATCCAGGAAGCAAGACGTTATCCGCTCGATGAGGTGGCGCTGGACTCGAATGGCGAGATCTACATGATGATTTCGCAGCGTGCCAAAACGGAATGGTCCAATAAGGTGTACCATTATAATCCTGCTCAAAGCAAATACGAGCTATTCGATAACTTCGTATCGAATACAAAGCCGTATTCTTATCATATGGATGCGCTGCTCGGCAAAGCGTTAATTATTAGAAACGATGTGACGGAGACAAGTGAAATCGAGAAACCGATAGCGCTGCTTGATCTGGCATCCCGCAAGCAAATGTTTATCCCTTGGGACCATCGTCCTGTAGCGGCGACCCATTCGCAGGATGAATTCGTGGTGCTGGCCGACGACGGCACGGTTGCTTTCATAAAACCCGTGCCGGGCGAACAACCGCTTCGCGAGTTTCATATCGAAGGCATGGAATCCGGAGTAAATATCAGCATGAAAAGAGATGAGAAGTAATGTCGGAAGCTTGGCGTTTTATACAATCGGGCGCTTGTTCGCCTGCGGAAAATATGGCGATCGACGAGGCGGTGTTAACCGCCGTCAGTGAAGGGAAAGCGGCGCCGACGGTGCGTTTTTACGGCTGGAATCCGCCGACGCTGTCGATCGGTTATTTTCAAAAGGCGGCTGAGGTCAATACGGAGCAGTTGGAGCGTGAAGGGATCGGCTTCGTGCGGCGGCCAACCGGCGGGCGCGCGGTGCTGCATGACCGGGAGCTGACTTACAGCATCATTGTACCGGAGGACTATCCTGGCATTCCGCGCAGCGTGACCGAAGCGTACCGGGTACTCAGCATAGGGCTATTGTACGGTTTTCAAGGACTAGGACTCGATGCCAAGATGGTGCAGCTTGCGTCGGAGGAGGAGAAGCAAAAATATGAGTCGTTAGGCTCAGCCGCATGTTTCGATTCTCCTTCCTGGTACGAGCTTGTGGTGGAAGGCCGCAAAGTCGCCGGCAGCGCACAAACCCGGCAAAAAAACGTCGTGCTGCAGCACGGCTCCATTTTGCTTGATTTGGATGCCGAGCAGTTGTTCCGGCTGCTGCTTTTTAAAAACGAGCGGCTCAGGGACCGATTGAAGGAGCAGTTCTCGCACAAGGCGGTTGCCATCAACGAGCTCAAACGGCTGCAAAACCAGCCGGAGGTCGATCTGCAGGAAGTGGAGATTTCGTTCCGCGAAGGGATTGCCCGGGGGCTTGGCGCGGAGCTGGCGGTTTCCGAGCTGTCCGAATGGGAGAAAGAACTGGCCGGGCAGCTGGTCAGGGAGAAATACGGGACTGAACAATGGAACCTTCGCAGGTAGCGCGATGCGCCGCCTCGAAGGTCCTTTTTTTAGCATAAATTTGAACTAGGGTTATGTAAGCTCGCTGATTTCCTGCTCGAAGGCAGCCTGCAGCTTGCGGGACACCGGGCCGGGAATGCCGTCGCCAACGGCGCGACCGTCGATTTGTACGACCGGCATAATTTCCGAAGTCGTCGACGTGAGGAAAGCTTCGTCCGCCAGTTGCAGTTGCTCCAGCGTAAACGGCTGCTCGTGCACGGGAATATGCAATTGCTTCGCAAGGCGCAGTACAACGCTGCGGGTAATGCCGTGCAGGACCAGATTATTAGCCGGATGTGTGTATAGCTCGCCTTGTTTTACCATCATAAAATTGGAGGAGCTGGATTCCGTTACAGTTCCGCTGCGATGAAAAATGACGTCTCCGGCGCCTTGATCAAGCGCGTGTTGTTTGGCGATGACATTGGCCAGCAGATTTAACGTTTTGAGATCGCAGTGCAGCCAGCGGGTATCTTCCAGCGTCACGGCGCTGATCCCTTTGCGCATCGTATCCAGCGGTCTTTCCATCTCGCTTGTGTATGCCAGCAAGATCGGTTCGGACTGCTTCGGAAACGCATGCGCCCGTGGGGCCGCCCCTCGGGTTACCTGCATATAGACGATGCCGTCGGCTATCTGGTTTACGTCGATGAGCTTATGAACAATCGAATTCAATTCCTCGGCGGAATAGGGAAGCTGGATTCGCACGCCGTCCGCACTGCGCTGGAATCTTTGAAAATGCGCTTTCCCCTCGAGTACCTTGCCGCCGTATACGCGGAATACTTCATAAATGCCGTCGCCAAAATAATATCCGCGGTCATCCGGGGACACGGCAATCTCTTCCTTAGGCACATATCGGTCTTGAAAAAAATACAAAGTGACACCTCCGATGAGAACATTTGTTTGTGTTCGTAAGAATTGTATGCTAAGCTAAATCTAGGTTAGCAGATTCGTATAGGTGCGTCAAAGCAACCAAAAGAGCTGCTGCAAGTAAGACCTATAAGCCGCATTGTCAAGTACTGAAAACGGCTTTTTTTAGTCGGTTATTGTCGATTCTTCTTCTTTTCCGCCCACCAAAAAAGAGAGCAAAAAGGAGAAAATAAAAGCAAACCAACGACCTGCTTGTCCTAATTACTCAATTTCGTCATTCACCTATTAGAAACACAACATATAGTGTTGTATAATGATTTTCGCATACCAGATATTGTGATTATTATTGGAATTTTTTGATGTTTAAAAGTGGTTGAAAATGGTTTTACAGGCGCTTTATTGGCGGTTTTGGAGGTGTGCGGCAGCCTTGTCATGCCGGGCTTTCGCCCTGTTTAACGGGCGCCTCAGAGCAGCGTCAGAAGCTCCGGAAGGCCTTTTTCACCGGCTGGTGCAAAGCCCGTTTTGACTGGCAGTGTGCATCTTATGTCAACGCCTGAGCCGGCTTTTTTTACAATCCGGACCCATTGCAAGAGCAAGTTTTTCGGCAGCTAAGCTCAGCCCACAGCTACGATACGAATCTTCCTGACGGAAGACTCGATCCATACTTACGATACAACAAGCTTCCTCACGGAAAGCGCATCAGAATGCCGGTGCAAGTTTTCGTCCGGAAAGCCCCAAGGAGGTTATTTTTGTTGAAAACAGTGCAAGGGAATAAATTAGAAGGTTTAAGCGAGAAAATCTTTCTCGACCGTTACGCGCTTAAGGATGCCGATACGAATCATACCAAGGTCGGCGATACCGTTCTTGTGTTAACCAAGGACGATCCGAAATTCCCGGCTAAAGAAGTAGGAGAAGTGATCAGCCGGGAAGGCCGCAACGTGAAAATCAAACTCCGCAGCGGAGAGATTTTCGAGTCGGCGATTGAGAAGCTGACCCTGTCTACCGAAAGCACTCCCGACCAGCTGTGGAATCGTTTGGCTAAAGCAATGGCTTCCGTGGAAGCGACACCGGAGAAGAAGAAAGAATGGACCGATAAATTCAGATATATTTTAGATGATTGGAAGCTTGTGCCGGGCGGCCGGATTGCGGCCGGAGCCGATGCCAGCGACGAGCTCACGTTGTTCAACTGTTATGTTATTCCATCCCCGCACGACAGCCGCGGCGGCATTATGGCGACGCTGTCGGAAATGACGGAAATTATGGCCCGCGGCGGCGGAGTCGGCATTAACTTGTCTTCGCTGCGTCCGCGCCGCGCGATCGTCAAAGGCGTTAACGGATCTTCCAGTGGCGCTGTGTCATGGGGCGGATTGTTCAGCTATACGACAGGGTTGATCGAGCAAGGAGGCAGCCGCCGCGGCGCGCTTATGCTGATGATTAACGACTGGCATCCGGACGTGGTTGATTTTATTACCGTCAAGCAAACGATGGGGCAGATTACGAACGCCAACTTGTCCGTTTGTGTAAGTAACGCTTTTATGAAGGCTGTTAAGGAAGATTTGGACTGGGAGCTTGTATATCCGGACTCGACCGATCCCGATTATGATCAAGTGTGGGATGGCGACCTGGATAAGTGGAAGAAGCTCGGCAAGCCAGTCAAGCCGTACCGTACGGTAAAAGCGCGCGACGTGTGGCATACGATTATCGAATCGGCATGGAAATCCGCGGAGCCGGGCGTTGTCTTTATGGAATATTACAACCAAATGTCCAACAGCTGGTATTTCAACCCGATCATCTGTACGAATCCGTGCGGTGAGCAAGGGCTGCCTGCATGGGGCGTCTGCAATCTGTCGGCGGTCAATCTGTCTAAGTTCTACGATGCCGACAAACACGATGTCGCATGGGATGAATTAGGCAAAGTGGTTCGTTATTCTACCCGTTTTCTCGATAATGTGATCGACAAAACGCCATATCATTTTGAAGAAAACCGTACTAACCAACAAGGCGAACGCCGTGTAGGACTTGGCTCCATGGGTCTGGCCGAGCTGATGATCAAGCTGGAGATCCGTTACGGCAGTCCGGAATCGCTGCAATTCCTTGATAAATTGTATGGTTTTATGGCGAAGGAAGCTTATTTGGCGTCTGCCGACATTGCTGAAGAGAAAGGTTCTTTTAAGCATTTTGACGATGAGAAGTTCCTGCAAAGCGGCTTTATGAAAAATATGACCTCGGTTTATCCCGAAGTTGGCGCCGCTGTTAAGAAGAAAGGCATGCGCAACGTAACCGTGATTACCCAGGCGCCTACGGGCAGCACCGGAACGATGGTAGGCACGTCGACCGGGATTGAGCCGTATTTCGCTTTTGAATATTACCGTCAAAGCCGTCTGGGCTTCGACAAGCAATATGTGCCGATCGCTCAAGATTGGAAAGACCAGCATCCGAACGATGAACTGCCGGACTACTTCGTAACGGCGATGGACCTGTCTGCGGAAGATCATATCCGGGCTCAAGCGGCCATTCAGAAATGGGTGGACAGCTCCATCTCCAAAACGGCCAACTGTCCTTCGGACTTTACCGTTGAAGAAACAAAACGCCTTTACGAATTGGCGTTTGATCTGGGCTGCAAAGGCGTAACGATTTATCGCGACGGCAGCCGCGACGTCCAAGTGCTTTCAACGGAGAAAAAAGAAGAGAAACCTGCGGCTGAAGCGCCAAGCGCGGAACCTAAGGAAGCTGTTGCTGCCGAGAAAGAAGCAAGCAGTTTGCAGAATATCTCCGCATCGCTGGCCGTTAATGTCGATGCGAAAACAGAGAAAGTGTTCGACAACGAATACAGAAAACGCCCGCAAATCCTGCGCGGCGCCACGTATAAGATCAACACGCCGTTTGGCATGGCCTATATCACGATTAATGATTTGAACGGTACGCCGGGAGAAATTTTCCTGAACGTGGGCAAAGCAGGCTCTGACGTATTTGCCATGTCTGAAGCGCTTGGACGTGTCTGCTCCTTGTTCCTGCGTTACGGCAACCATGGCGACAAAGCCAAGCTGCTTGTCAAGCATCTCAAAGGCATCGGCGGTTCCGGCGCGATCGGATTTGGCGTCAATCGCGTGGAATCCATTGCCGACGCAGTCGCCAAGGCGCTGGAAATGCACGAAGAGTCCCGCGTCGACGACGGAGGCGCGAACCAATTTGTCACAGCAACGCAGGAAGTTGTAGCGGAAGCTCCGGCAGTCAGCTACGCTGTCAGCAAAAGCGCAGCCACCTCGCTGGACCTGTGCCCATCCTGCGGCTCCGCGTCGCTGATCAACACCGAGGGCTGCAAAAATTGCAGCAACTGCGGTTACTCTAGATGCAGTTAACAAAAAAGGCCGAAAGGCCTTTTTTTTGTATGTATGTGGTGGTGTGAAAGAAGTGCTTTTTTGGCTGTAATATGCTCCCGAATCAGCGGGCATGGAGAAGCATTTTAAAAGCGCCGTTCTTCCGCGGTTGAGTGAACTGCTGGGTAATAATAGGCTTCAGATTCTACGTTAGCCAATAACGCATATCGTGAGCATTCACAACTTTTGCTTTGATTGTTACATTAACGATATTGCTTTTGACCCTGAGTACCAGGGAATCGATAGTTAAAGAAGCAGAAAGCCGCGGCAAGCTTTTTCATTAAAATAACTGGCAGGATAGCATAGTTACTTCACGAATATCTTAGGTGTGACGGATTTTAGGAAATTCAAAAAAAATACGTTAGCTGAAACACCCAAGTAAAGGAGAAGTTATGAGACCAGGACATGTACCATTGATTATTCCTAATGATTGGAATGTCATTTGGAATAACTTCACTCAGTCTGATCCTGAAAACTTTTGTGATGAAGACTATAAATTCGTTTGGGAGTTTCAAGAGGACATTAGATTTAGGATGGTATCCTTCACACAAACCGGAAGGCAGATATCGATTGGTACTTATACGTATTACCGATGATGGAGATATTTCCGATAATTGGGAAAAACCATTATTCAAGTACAGAACCATGAAAGTGTAGGGAGAGTGAAGAAATTGGAGTCATGTTTTTTATTAACCGGGAAACCTCGAGTAGGAAAATCAACAGCGATAAAGCGAATTATACAAAAAATCGGTCCTGAGTATTTTGGTGGTTTTTACACTGAAGAAATAAGAAACTCCACAAATCGTACCGGATTTAATTGCGTTACCCTTAGCGGCAAGGCTGAGCGAATTGCAAGTGTTGATAGCGAAAGTTCAATTCGAATAGGAAGATACGGAGTTGAAATCGATGCTTTTGAAAACCTTGCTTTAAGTGCAGTAGAGCTATCGTTAAATACGAAAAAAATAACAGTTATTGATGAGACCGGCTTTATGCAAATGTTATCCGCTCCATTTGGGACATAGATTAATGAAGCAATCTCAAGTTCTAAATATATTATTTTAGGGACAATTTGTGTGGATAGCCATCCGAAGATTGATAAAATAAAGGCGTTATCTGGGATAAAAATATATCATATGAGTGAAGAGAACCGTGAGGTATTATCCGAATCGGTTGAACACTCTGCATCCTAGTCTTACAGAGTACGGCAAATTTCAAATAACGCAGCTACGAGATGAAATTAAAATAGATCCTGATGATCTAGTTCTTGTAAGCCCAACTAAACGTACAATTGAGACGGCAACTATTATAAAAAACGGTATGGACTTTATTATTTCACCATTTGTTGGTCCGAGAATGTTTCCTCAGAACCCCAATCTTCCTTTTTTAGCTTGTGATCAGATCCTTTCTAAAACTTAAATTACAAATCTTTATGGAGATACTAAAATTCTTGATTTCAATTTTGATTGCTGGAAAGAAGGGATTAATAGGATCGAACAAGATATTTTTGAAGGATATGCTAAACGGTTATTAGATTGGGTAGGGGAAAGCTATAAAAAAATATTCATTATTTCACATGATGGCACGATAACGAATTATCGGATATTCCTTGGAGAAAAAGGATTGAACAGTAAAGATTTTCTGGGTGAGGCTGGGGTATATCGAATGAATTTGTAGTCAGTTGTCCGCTAAGGCGGAAACGATAGTTTAACTATAACAGGGACAGACCGACGCGGTACCGTTCCTTGTTAAATTGAAGTAACGAGCAGGAATGCAAAACCCTGCGCTCTTTAGGATATCTATATTTTTTCATCCAAATATTATAATATATGTTAAAATTTATGTATAAAAATGTGAAAGGAGAAAAAAATTTGGAGGATCAATGGAGAATAGCTGCGCACGATCCGGAATGGAAAAATCTATTTAGCGATTTAGCTTCTAAATTAAGAAATTCATTAGGAAATTTGGCAGTTCGTATTGATCATGTTGGCTCAACATCGGTTTTTGGCTTGGATGCAAAACCAGTCATAGATATTCAAATATCGATTTCACATTACGATGATGT
This sequence comes from Paenibacillus thalictri, assembly GCF_004307995.1. Lineage (GTDB taxonomy): Bacteria > Bacillota > Bacilli > Paenibacillales > NBRC-103111 > Paenibacillus_AF > Paenibacillus_AF thalictri. Next base: position 189,755 of record NZ_SIRE01000021.1, read on the forward strand.
ATTAAGCTATAGGCATAAAATTGAATACGTGGGTTTTGTATTACGGGAAGAAAATCCTGACAAAACAAAGAGATACTTTCGAGAAATACCAGAGACTAGAAGGACCCACATTCATGTAAGGCAAGCTGGTAGTTTTTCGGAGCAACTGACTTTGCTTTTCAGAGATTATTTACGAATGCATCCCGCAGATTGTTTGAGGTACGCTCAAGAAAAACACCGACTGATGGCACTCTTTAAGCATGAACGCCCAAAATATGTTGAAGGAAAGGGTCCGATTGTTTGGGACATCATGCAGAAAGCACATTTGTGGTCGCAAGAAGTGGGTTGGAGACCCGGCATATCCGATATGTAAGGATTTCTGAACTCTAATGGAGAGCGATAGCACAGAAAATACATCTGGGGGCCGCCGCGGGTAAGATTAGGGTTGGATACAACGAGTTTATTATATTGGAGGAAAAAGGGAAATCTTGTTGAATGCCGAATTGTAATTTATGGAATATAATACTTAGGTTTAAAGATTGGAGAATCTGCTTTGAATACATACTACTCAAAAATTGGCCGACTTCTTGACGAAAGAACACCGATAGATCAGGAAGGATATTTTGTATTGTGCGATGATAATGAAGCGAAATTTTCTTTGGAAAAGCCAGAGGGAATTAAGATAGTTACTTCTGAATGCTTTGCTAATGCTTTGGCAGAAGGGTGCAAATTCGTAGTCAATACCTTTGCAAGTAGTACTGATAATGACAAAGTATATGTATTTAATTTATACGCCGATGAGCATAACAGCATTTTTATTTACTTGAACACTATGGATCAATTTAAGGGGATATTGGAACGATATCAGAACAAATATCCAGGGAAATATCAGGATATAAGTGATAAAAACTCGTTAAAGTATAGTCAAGGTGACTTTAACTTTCAATTTTGGCATGAACATATGGGGGAACATGGTAGGTTAATTCATGATTTTGAAAGATTAGCATATTTGGTAATGGATCTTGACGAAGGCGAAAGTGATTTAAATGAGGACGATACACCAATATTAGCATTCGAAGCAGGAATAATTAAAGACGGTTACTATCTGTTAGCTTTGAAGGCAACAGTTCAGTTAATCAATGAAAAAGCATTCGGGCCGTTAAACAAAACGGAGAACTTTATTGCTTTTGCATCTACGGGAAATGATTATATGGATTATAGCTTAACAATGCGTAAAACGATTGAACAGGAACTGTTTTATGATGTTTTTCCAAACATCAAGGAAAAGGATGCACAATACCGAGAGGAACTTGAGAAAAACGCACAACTTTCAGTTGGCGAGTACTTGGATTATTGGAATGATGCAGTGCATAGCGGATATCGACTCGATATACCATTTAAATACATTAAATCCGAATTAGAAATTTTTTTGCAGCTTGAACGATTTGGCGACGAACTAGCCAGTGAGTGTATAGACAGGCTTAAACAGATTAATTACAACGTCAGTCTGGAACGTAAACAATTTGAAAGTATATATTTTTATATTGAAGCTTTACACTTTGCAGGTATACTTTCTGAAGAACAAAAACATAATTGCTCCATCGTCGCTGATTTGATGTCTAGCTGTAAAAACGATTTAAAAGAAGCAGCAAAGGAGTTATTGAATTTCGCAAGGTCATAAACGGAAAGTGGAAAAGTAACAATTTACACAATAATTACCCGCCGATTGTTCCACTGATGGACCTATACAATTGGCTAAACAAATAGTCGGTAGTCCTTGACATGGTTTCTTGTCATTGACTACCGACTTTTCTATGTTTAAATGAGGAATTGCTTAAGAAGGTAAATGAATTTAACGTCATATAACCGGTAGTGTGTACCTGGTGAAGAGGAATCTCCTAAGTTTTGGTTTGGAGTCTGTGAGTCTGTGTGAATGCTAATCTAAATTGTGACCACCCTGCAGGGGTTCGCTCATCAAAAAAATGACCACCTGAGCATCACTTTCCTGTAACCTTGGAGTTGCTGAGACAACAAGGGATACAGGAGGAAAGGGAA
>NZ_SIRE01000022.1 GCF_004307995.1 Paenibacillus thalictri
ATCCATGGAAAGTGGATGGGTATCGCTATAAAGAACGGCACTTGGTGGAGTGCTTCTTCAATAAAATCAAGCACTTTCGCCGTGTGGCTACTCGTTACGACAAGTTAGCCAAGTCATTCATAGCGTTATCTGTGCTTCATTCTTGGGCTATATTTCTCATTTGGTGCTGCGATGATTTATTATATTGTATCGTCGTTACTACATGGTTACTACATAGAGCAAGGCGGTATCCTGAAATCGGTAATTGGTGTATAATATGATTTATAAGGAGTTGATCAAGATGTCTCAAGTGAAAAGAGTAACCTTGGATAATCAAACTCAAGAAGCGCTCTGGAAGCTGCTTCATAGTGAAAGTGATGTTGTTGCCGATGTGTACGGAACGGAAGTAAGATTGACGGTACTCCATGCCGACTCGTTCCATTCGGATGACATTTCGGCAGAAATTGAAGCCGACCCGGAATTGAAACAAATGTTGCTTGAATCGGAAGAGGACATAAAGGCTAGCAGAGTTTATACGACTGAAGAAGCCATTCGATATATCAGGGAGCACCATTCAAAATAATGCGTAAAGTCACGATAACCGGAAGTGTCTTGAAGCGAATTGCAAATATACAAAGTATCCATTTTTCCGGTGAGGAGACAGTACAGTTTCAAATTCAATTGATTAAAGCGATGCAGGAGCGTCTAAGCGCAGTAACTCCTTTCGAGGGTTATAAAGAGTACGAAAAGGGACCATGGGCCAATACACGGCGGATTTTTGTGCAAGGCCATAGGGTTTACTACAGCTACGATTTTAAGGACGATTCAATTGTTGTAAAGGGTATTAAAGCCCCAGGAATGAAATAGTAAAGTAAAACACAGTAAATTAACTAAATTCAAGTATATATCATAATCATAATACCTATGCTGACAGGTAGTCCTGCCTATCAGGCAGAAGCCGAGTGCCACTAATTTTATGGCACTCGGCTTCTTTTTGTTTTTCAAAAGAAACTATATCCAGGAGGACTTAATCATGAATCTTTCAAAAATGCAAAGGTACAAACACTTTGAAGCTTTAACGTTAAGAGAGAAGCAGGATTACATTTGCGGTTTTAGGCACAAAAAAAATTGCGGTCCAATGACCGCAATCCTTTGATTTTACTAGTATCGAGACGACAGGATTTGAACCTGCGACCTCTTGGTCCCGAACCAAGCGCTCTACCAAGCTGAGCCACGTCTCGGCGCTACGAAGGACTACATGGCGCGCCCGATACGATTCGAACGTACGACCTGCAGTTTAGGAAACTGTCGCTCTATCCTGCTGAGCTACGGGCGCGCAGCGATATCTATTATAGCATGGCTCAAACAGGTCTGCAATAGCATCGCTGAAAAGCGCCCGGCTCAATACATTCAAGAAAGGGGAACTTACGGTGTATCGATATTTTTCCATTTCCGTTTAATCTCAACCGTGGCTCTCATCAGATGCCGTTTCATCGTCAGTTCCGCTTGTTTGGCATCCTGTTCCTTCAGTATTTGCACCAATTGAACATGTTCCTCCAAAGAACCTTTTGTAAACTCCAGGTTGTCGGTAAAAACGGTTTTATAGCGCTTGGAGTTCTCCCATAAATTCAGAATAAAGCTGTTAAGCCGTTTATTGGGGTTTTTATTGTAAATCAACTGGTGAAAGGCTAAATTCAACTCGCCGAATTCCTCTAGCTCATTGTACTCCACGCAAAACCGCTGTTTTTTTACGTTTTTGTCCAGCTCATTAAAATCGTCCTGTGTCAGGAACGGAGTCGCCAGAAAAGTGGCCAGCGCCTCAAAGTACATTCTTAGCTCGTAAATCTCATGCAGCTCATCCGTTGAAACAGGGGCGACAATGGCGCCGGTGTGCGGAATGATTTTGATCAGATGCTCGCTTTCCAGCACTTGAATCGCTTCGCGGACCGGTATTTCACTGATGCTGAATTCCTTTGCTAACACCCCGATATTCAAGCGGTCCCCAGGGCGGAGCTTACCTGAAAGAATGGATTCTTTCATGCGGGAATAAACCATATCTCTTTTTGTTTGAAAACCTTTCAACATGCATCTCTCCTTAAACCCGCTTCTCCATCTATATAGCAGGGAGGTTGCGTCTCCGTACCGAACAAAAGATCTATAAGTAAATAATACCAGATTCGCAGCAATTATTCATTTCTGCAACTGAAAGCCTAGTTAGAACAAAACATCCGCTGAGAAAACTCAGAACGGATGTTTCGGGTCGTATTTAAAATAACATGATGCCGGCTATAAAAATAACCCCGGATACAAACAGTGTTGTGATACAGTAGCCCATAATATCGCGCACGCCCAGTCCTGCTATCGCTAGAGCAGGCAATGCCCAGAACGGCTGCGCCATGTTCATCCAGCATTCGCCGTAGCCGATCGCCATCGCCGCAAGCCCCGGTGAAGCGCCAAGCGTATGCGCCGCGCCCAGAATAACCGGACCTTGGATGACCCAGTGGCCGCCGGCCGACGGGATAAAGAAGTTGACGATGCCGGAGCTTAAGAAAGCAAAAAGCGGGAGTGTCTCTCTTGTCGAGATGGACACAAGGCCATGAGTGATAGCGGTACCCAGACCGGACAAGTCCATCATGCCCTGCATGCCCGCGTAGAATGGGAACTGAACCATAATCGCGGCGGTGCCTTTGGCGGCTCCTGTAATCGCTCGCATGTAAGCCATCGGCGAACCGTGTAGCAGCAGACCGGTAATAAACGAGATCAGATTAACGGTGTTGATGTCTACTTTGAAGCCTTGAGTCACCCATGAATAAATAACATAAGCATATCCGATGATCACGATCAGATACGTTAAAATTTTGCTGTTTTCCACGCGAACGGCGAAAGTGCGTTCCACTGTCGCGGCTCCACCGTGTGAACCTACCGATATATCGCTTTCAAGCAGCTTGCTGTCGATTTCTACAATATCGCCCGGTTTGGGCATCATAAACCGGTTGGCAATCGGCAAAATTAAAATAAGTGCTATGGTGATAAAAATGTTGTAGTTGCTGAACAACGTTTGCTGAATAGGGATGAGCCCAAACGCTTTCTCCATCGGGTTGCCGGGCGTTGCCGCCAGCAGCGGAATCGTTCCCGACAGTCCGCCGCCCCATGTGATCATGCCGATGTAGGAGCTGGCAATCAGCAGGCGGTAATCGCTGCCTTTAATGCGCTGTGCAACAACCTTGGCGAACAAAGCGCCGAATACGGCGCCGAAGCCCCAGTTGACCGTGCTGGCGATAGCCGATAAGAAGGTGACCAGCATAACGCCTTGCTTCGGAGTTTTGGCGATACCCGCCAGCCGGGGGAGCCACTTCTGCATGAAAGGGGCGCTTGCTATCGCATGTCCGGTAACGAGAATTAAGCTCATTTGCATGGCGAAGCTCAGCAGATTCCAAAATCCGTTGCCCCAATACCCGACCATTTGAACCGGCGTATGCCCGGTAAAGACGATACCTGAAATAAAGATGCCTAATGTAAGAATGATGGCGAATACAAATGGGTCGGGTAAAAATCTTTGACAGACTTGTGTGAAGAAACTGGATAGCTGTTTCATACAATCCCCCTACTTTTTATCCGATGACTGCGATAGCTTCGATTTCAATTAAGTGATCCGGATCCACAAGTCGGGATACTTCTACCATGGAGGCGGCTGGATAAGGCTTCTGAAAGTACTTTCTTCTTACGTCGTGAATCTCTTTAAACATTTCCATGTCCCGGATAAAAACGGTAAGCTTGACCACATCCGCCAGCGTTCCGCCGGACTCCGCCAGGACATGCTGCATATTTTGCAGGATCGTTTCCGTTTGCAGTACAATATCACCCTTGCCAATAACTCCTCCGTCGTTATCACGTGATGTGAAACCGGATACAAAAACCATTTTATTAAAGTTCGTCACTTCCGTTGCTTGCGAGTAGACACCAAGCGGTGTGCTCAATTCGCTGCTTACCAGTTCGCGTTTTTCCATGTTGTTTCTCTCCTGTTGTTTAGTTTTTTTGGGAATTAACTCAGTGTTATCAGCGGGCGTCTTCGTCGTTGTCGTAAAAGCTAGGGCGTTCGGGATAATGAGGGCCGTCATAGTATTCAACAAAAACCGTTTCCTCTAAAGCGACAGTGGGGCCGTGGGCATTGCCTTTTTCGTTCAAGTAAAAAGATCCCGGGCGCAGCAGCATTCCCGTATCAGGGTAAGAATACAATCCGGACAGCATGTACATAAACTGGTTAGAGGCATGGGTATGCTTGATAGGGATGCCCGCGCCTTTGCGGAACCGGATTAAGGCGATAGTGGCGCCGGTTTCTTCGTTTCTCCAAAGCAATTTCTCCGAAAGGCCTTCCAACGATTTGTCTGTCCATTCCATCTCATCTGCGTGAAGCAACAGTTCGCGCATATTTTCGATCATGTTCATCTGCTCCTTTTTCTGTTATCGAAAAATCCTCACAACAAAAGTATTTACCAAGAGACAACGTCTTCATCCCAATGAGAGCTGATGTCTCATAAGTGATTGATGAGTAAAATATATAATATATGATATATGATGTCAATATGCAATTTGGGCTTGGAAAAATGAGGCTCAGCTTAAATAACGACTCGATTTCCATTGTAAAATAGCAGCATACAGTGAATAGAGCGCTAAATAAGGAAAGCAGGTTGCGCTTTAAAATATATTATATATAATATATGATAATTGCCAAGATAATTTTACGAGGAGTGTTTCACGTGAAACTGGTTACTTACCGTCAAGAAAATCGCCACCGCATCGGGGCACTTGTACAGAGCCAAGCTGTTATCGACTTAAATGAAGCGTTTCGGCAGCTGCTGCTTTCCAAGGGAGAGCGGCGGGCGGATCAGCTGGCTGAGGCCGTAGTACCTTCCAATATGCTGGAGTTTCTGGAGGGCGGTCCGACCAGTCTTAATGCTGCCCAGGAAGCATTGGAGTTTGTCCAATCTCGCGAAAACACGGAAGTTCAAGGAATGATGCTGCCGCTTTCCACAGTCCGCTTGGAAACACCGCTTGCCAATCCCGGGAAAATCATCTGTGTCGGACACAATTACCGCGAGCATATTTTGGAAATGAAGCGGGAAATTCCGACGCATCCGGTGTTGTTTTCCAAATTCAGCAGCACGTTGATCGGGCCACACGACGATATTCCTTTAAACCCGGTATCCGCAGAGATCGATTACGAGGCGGAATTTGCCTTTATTATCGGGAAACGAGCGAAAAACGTTTCGCAGCAGGATGCTTTGGAGCATGTGGCCGGCTATACGATTGCCAATGATATTTCGTATCGTGATTTGCAGCGCCAGACCACTCAATGGTTTTTCGGAAAAAATGCAGACGGCAGCGCAGCCATCGGACCTTGGCTGGTTACGCCGGATGAGATTGCGGACCCGGCAGCGCTGGGAATTTCGCTTTATGTCAACGGAGAACGCCGGCAGCATTCCAATACAGGGAATCTAGTATTTACTGTACCGTTCCTGATCGAATATATTTCTCGCGTCATTACTTTGGAGCCGGGTGATATGATTCTTACAGGGACGCCTGGAGGCGTCGGAACAGCAATGATTCCGCCGGCTTATTTGCAGGACGGAGATTTGGTGCGCATCGAAATCGAACATATCGGCATGTTGGAAAATCGGGCAGTGCGGATCAACGACTAATCGGGAACAAGATCTGTTTATAAACATGCAAGTTAAGAGGGACAGGCTCCGCCATATTCTCATGGCTGGGGACTGTCCCTTTTTTATAGAGTAAAGAAAAACTTCTGCTAGGACACGAGTGTACTTCACCGAAAGGGCTTCGATCAGAAGTTTTTTTTAATCGCTTTTTGACAAGGATCTGAGGATTGCCTGGATATAAGGTGCCTGAAACAGTGGCGTTCGCTACCTTATTGGTATAGAGTTGCTTTGAGTAATTCTGTTTTCAGTGTTCAATTTTATATTTTTTGAAGAAAACTGTAGGGGCAGGCTTATCTTTATCCGTCTATTACTTATAGAGGGGAGGGAGAAACATTCAGGACGACGAAATTATCCGCAGCATTGTCGCTGGCGACCGCGAAGCATTCCGGCTGCTCATGGAAAAATACCGCAATTATATGTATAAGGTCGTATATTCCGTGTTAGGCCACCCGAAAGATGCGGAGGATGTCACGCAGGAAGCGCTCGTGAAGCTGTACGTTTCTCTCCCCCAGTACAAATTCGAGGGCTTCAAAACATGGATGACCCGCATAGCGGTCAATAAAGCGATTGATTATAAAAGAGCGCGGGAACATAGGGTGGAACTGGTGTTCGATCAACCCGAAGAGGCGATGGAAATGATGGAATCAACCGAGATCAACTCCCCCGAAGCCCGATATATGCGCGAATACAGCCGGGAGCAGATCCGTCATCGCATTCGGGAGATGCCGCCTAATTATCGTGATGTCGTACACGCCTTCTATATCGAGGATAAAAGCTATCAGGAAATCGCCGCTGAGTTTGGGGTTGCCGTGAAAACGGTAGAGGTTAAGCTGTACCGGGCCAAGCAATGGATCCGTAAAACCTGGAAGGAGGAAGAGTTCAAATGAGCCGCCATTATTCAATGGAACAATGGATCGAGTATGTTCAAGGAATCGGGTCCGCAGCGGAGCGGGACTTGATGGAAAGCCATTTATACGGTTGCGATGAATGCTTGAGCTTATATATGAACTGCTTGGACGAACACCCTCTTCCGATGGATACGGAGCAGACCCAAGAACGGGAATACAAACATCTGGATCAGCAGGTGATGCAGACGATACGTTCGCTTCCGACGTTCGAGATTCCTTCCGGGGTATCGGAAGCGTCGAAGTTATCCACTCCCGGTCCAAGACGCCGCCGACTCATTCATCACCCTGCGTTTCATTATGCCATTGCCGCCGCGATCACCTTGCTGCTGATGAGCACAGGCATATTCGAACAGTTTGTAGCCGAAACCGGACGTATCGACGCCGCAGCCGGTTCAATCGCAATACAGGAGAGGTCCGTTTCCGACAAGCTGATGGAAAAAACGCTGCAAGTGTTGGATACGCTTCATAACAAAGAAAAAGGGGGAACGCGCCCATGAGTCCGAAAAGCCCGGTGACCGCATTTCTGCTATCATTTATTCCCGGAGCGGGACATCTGTATTTAAACCGTCCGATCCGCGCTTTTTTGTACGCCGGCGGATTTTTTGGCCCGCTGTTTATTATTTTTGTCTCCGTAATTAGCCGCAGCCGCTTTCCTAAGGAAATGCTATTATTCTGTTTATTTGTGGCATTCGCCGTAGCGGCGATTAATGTGCTGGATATGATCATAACGCTGCTGCGCGACAAAAGAGAGCAGGCCGTGGGTGTCCGGTCCATGTACGGCGAGTCGTTTGCGCAGCCGCATCCAAGCATGGAGTACGGCTACGACACCGCTTCCGAGCCTTATGTTCACGAGCGAGAGCAGCGCATGCTCGGCATGCCGTATGAACTGCAGCGACTTCGCATTATCCTGCTGTCGTTTATCCCGGGTCTGGGTCATTTTCAGCTTGGCTTGATGCAGCGCGGATTGATTTTTCTGACCGGATATTTCGGCACGATGGTAATGGTGTTGTTTGTTTGCTTCTTGCTCAGCTCAGGCAAGTTTCTCGTCTTTTTGGGGGCGCTGCCGATTATTTGGCTGTACGGTTTGTTTGATGCGCTGCAGCTTCTGGCCCGCAAGATGAGGGGAGAAGAGCTTGTCGATCGCAGTATCTTTGAAGATTTTCAAGAAAGCCGTGCGGACGGCCGCAAAAATAAAATGGTAGCTACCATTTTGTCGGTATTCCCGGGTGCGGGGCATATGTATCTGGGGCTGCAGCGCCGCGGTTTGCAATTGATGGCTGCATTTTTGCTCGGCATCTATATATTGGATGTGCTGCATTTATCGCTGTTTTTGTTTATGATTCCGATCATCTGGTTTTACAGCTTTTTTGATGCGCTGCAGATGGCGTCCAAGGTGGGCCGTGAGGAATTAAAGGATACCCCGGTAGTCGATTGGTTCGTGAATCATCAGAAGTGGGTTGGCATCGTGCTGCTTGCTTTGGGGGCGTATTATTTGCTGGACGAGGCGCTGTTGGGCATTATCGAGAAGCTGCTGCCCAAGCAGAACATTTCGTTCTGGTTCCACAAATATTTCCAAACGTTCATCGTTTCCGTGCTGCTGATTGGCGGCGGGATCAAGCTGCTGCTCGGAAGCAATAAACATCGCGGGAGGGGAAGCGAATGAAGAAGTGGAGAGTCGGTACCTTATCCATGGGGCTAACCTTGGTTCTGCTCGGGGCGCTGTTATTTGCTTCGCAGTGGGAGGGGCTTCAGGCGTTTGACGCGCTTGCGGTTTGGTGGCCGGTCATTCTGATCTTGCTTGGTCTTGAAATTATCGGATATCTCATCTTCTCCAGGAAAGAAAACCAGGTGATTTATTACGACATCCTCAGCATTTTTTTCGTTGGCGTGTTGTGCTTGGGGAGCTTGGGTTTTGCCTTTCTGACATCTCTTGGCGTTGTTTCGGAAGTCCGGTCAGCGCTGCATACGGTGGAGCGGAGCGGGGATTTGCCTGCGATCAGTCAGGAGATCCCGCAGACCGTCAAGCGGATTATCGTGCAGACGTCGGGCGAAGCGGTGAAAATCGATAAAAGCGAACAGCCTGCGCTTAACGTATTTGGCACATACCGCATACAAACGGCACTGTCGGAAACCGAGGGGACTGCAGCTCCCGCGAATTCGGATGATTATTGCACCGTGCGGACGGTGGGCGATACGATGTATGTGCAGTTGAAGCCGCTCCCTGCAGAGAGGGGATGGAAATCGTCTTACCGCCATATGGAGGTCACCGCCGTTCTGCCTCAGGATAAGCAGGTAGAGCTAAGAGGTTATAACGGCCAGATCATCAAGCCATAGTGTAACGGCAAAAAGAGGCTGAACCGAAAGTGAACTGCGCCCCCATGTTAGGGGATTACTAACATTGAGGCACTTCACTTTCGGGCAGCCTTTTTTTATTTTGGTGAAGCCTTTTATCGTAGGTCAAGGTTTGTTTATTAAAGACAAGCACATGCGGGGACTCTGCCCCCGCCGCGCAGGGCTACTGCTGTGGTCTGCGCCGGTGCACTGCATCGGCAAACCGCTGCAATCCCTCAAGCAATAACGGACGAGGGCAGCCGATATTGACCCGTACGAACCCTTCGCCTTCTTTGCCGAAACCCGAGCCTTCGCTGAAGGCGACACCGGCTTCACGGAACATCAGCTTTTTCAGTTCGGCGCCGCTCGGCGAAATATTCCGGCAGTCCATCCATACCAGATAAGTCCCTTCCGAACGAAAAGCCGTCACCTCAGGCAGTTCTTGCTCGACAAACCGCAGCACCGTATCTCTGTTTTCCTCCAAATATGCAAGCAGCGCGTCAAGCCACGGTCCTCCCGACGTATAGCAGCATTCCGCGGCGACTGCGGCGAAGCAGTTCTCCATGTCCAGCGCCAGCGTTTTCTGTTTGCGGATATACTTCTGACGCCATTCCTTATTGGGAATGATCAGCGTGGATGATTGCAGGCCGGCGATGTTAAACGTTTTGCTGGGAGCTGTGAACGTGACGGTTTGTTGCGCGGATATTTCCGACAGGGAGGCAATCGGAATATGGTTATGCCCCTTATACACAATGTCCTTGTGAATTTCGTCCGAGAAAACCATAATGTTGTACTTTATGCACAGCTCGCTGAGGCGCGTTAATTCCTCACTTGTCCACACTCTCCCCACCGGGTTGTGGGGATTGCAAAGCAGCAGCGCCTTAACCTGGTCTTCGGCAAACTGCCGTTCGATCAGCTCGAAGTCCATCGTATATCGGCCGTTCTCCAGACGAAGCGGGTTCCTGACAATTTCTCTGCCGTTTAAGGCAATCATGTCATAAAAGGGATGATAAACGGGAACCTGAACCATAATCCGGTCTCCAGGAGCGGTCAGTACATCGATGATCATGCTGATCGCGGTCACAACACCGGGACACGTGCAGATCCATTCCTGCTCGATCTTCCAGCCATGTCTGTCTTTTTGCCATTGCATGTAGGCGTCATAATAAGATTGCGGCCGGACCGTATAGCCGAATATGCCGTGGTTGGCCCGTTTCTCCAGAGCTTCCACCACTTCGGGCGGAGCTTCAAAATCCATATCGGCAACCCACATCGGAAGTACATCCGGCGCGCCGAACAATTTCTCCAACTGATCCCATTTGCTGCTGTTAGTACCTTTGCGTTCAATGACGCGGTCAAAATCGTATTTCATAAGGAACATGCTCCCTTCTCGGTGGTTGTGCTAATATCGTTTGATTTGCCGCGAAGACGGCGGAAGAACTGGGTCAGCATGGATCCGCATTCTTCTTGCAGAATACCGCTGGTTACCGCTGTCCGGTGATTAAAACGCTCCTCCTGAAGCAGATTCATCAGCGTTCCGGCACAGCCGGCTTTCGGATCCGCCGTGCCGTATACAACTTGATCGATGCGCGCTTGCACAATGGCTCCTGCACACATGGGGCACGGCTCCAAAGTCACATACAGCGTGCAGCCGGTCAGCCGCCAGGCTTGCAGATGCTCGCTTGCCTCGCGAATCGCGATCAGTTCTGCGTGGGCAAGCGGATCTGCGGCGGATTCACGCAAATTATGGCCGCGGCCGATGATTTGTCCGTTCCATACGATAACAGCCCCGATCGGAACCTCACCTTTCTGCTCGGCGAGCCGTGCTTCGAGGATCGCTTCCCTCATGTAATGTTCATGATCGATATGTTCCAAAACGGCACCCCAAACTCATCATTGTGGATAATAAAAATCGAACACTTATTCGTTGTTAACATGCTGTGGATAAGATTGTGGATAACTAAAACTTTATTCACATTCATTGTATGAACTTGTGAGTAAAATCGCAAGCGCAGAAAGTAATCGGTTACACTTTGAAAACTTATGAAAATTTTCAGAAAATACGCTGAAAACTATTGAAAACGGCTCTGTGACTAGATATACTTTAGTCAAATCTGAAGTTGAGAAGGTCCTCGTTGGCTGCAGAGCGGGCTCATCTTGACACTATCAAGCGCTCCAGCCCAAGGGCTTCGGTCATCGATTTTTCGTGGTGTCGATAATGGCAAACTTGCTGAAAAGCAAGGACGCAAAGCTAAAGGGTCTAACGTTTCGGCCAGCCGAAACTATGACAGCCTGGTTGCCGAATACATCCGCTCTCTTCTCCCGTTTTGTTGAGGTGACTGGCTGTCTCTGGTAAATCACAGGGCAGCTTTTTTTGTATAATTTTCAGGGAGAGGTGGCATATGATGATGTCGTCGATGCGAGCAGCAGCGAAAAAAACGCAGTTTGATTTCCGGGCGGAAAAGTATAAGAGCCCATCAGGAATACTGCTCAACAGCCGCACCGTTGTGGAGAAGAAGGACTTCGTTTCAACAGGTATTTTGTCCTATGCCGAAGGAGATATTATTGAAATCGAAATTACCGACTTCACAAAATTTCAGCTTGGCGATCAAGTCAAGCTTACCGTCTACTCTCCCGGCGGCGTTTATGTATTTGATTCCACGTTGGTTGCACGGCACGACGGTTCGCTGATTGTGATCAACCCTCCCAGCATGCAAAAACATTTTGCGGAGAAACGCGAGCATCCGCGCATCCAAGTGCTGCAGGACGGGCGGGTTAGAACCCTTGCCGGCGGCGGAAATAATGAAGAGCATGTGGCGGAGACCGCCTTGGTCATTAATAATATCAGCTTGAGCGGCGTCGGTTTTACAATAAAAGAAGAGTTTCCCTTAATAAAAACAATGCACGTGGAGCTGGAGATGGATCTTGGAACGCCGATCTCCTGCACGGCCGAGATCATGCGCAAGGAGCCCGGGGAAAACGGCGTGTATTACGGTGCAAGGTATGTGGAGCTGCTTGATCAAAAGGCAAACTCGTTAAGAGCCTTTGTGCTTAAAAAGCAAGTGGAAAATTACTTTACGCGGAAGAAAGATGAAGATTTCAAACGGAAGTTCAAATAACTGAGGAATGGCTTGCGTTCCCAAGCGGCCGTTCGTCATGAAAAACGCCGGAGCAGGCCATAAGGCCGTCAGTTTCCGGTTTTTTGCCTTTAATCGGGAATGCGGCATTCATTTTCCGCTTAGATGACTTTACGGCACGCTTGCGATATAATATGATTTTAGACGATGAGTGGCCTGTTGACATTGCGGCGTCTGCATGTTATGTCATATGCGCGCCGTTGAACGTATTTATGATATTAAGGAGCTGTTTAGTTATATGAGTCTTTCTTGTGGCATCGTCGGTCTTCCTAACGTGGGAAAATCGACACTTTTTAACGCGATCACGCAGGCCGGGGCAGAATCGGCCAACTATCCATTTTGTACGATTGATCCCAACGTAGGTGTCGTAGAGGTGCCTGACGAAAGGCTGCAAAAGCTGGCCGACATCGTAACGCCCAACCGCATTGTGCCGACGGCGTTTGAGTTTGTCGATATTGCCGGTCTGGTCAAAGGGGCAAGCAAAGGCGAAGGCCTTGGCAATAAATTTTTGGCGCATATCCGCGAGGTGGACGCCATTGTGCACGTTGTGCGTTGTTTTCAAGACGAGAATATTACCCACGTATCCGGTAAAATCGATCCGATTAGCGATATTGAAACGATCAATATGGAGCTGATTTTGACGGACGTGGAATCTGTGGAAAAAAGAATCGACCGCTCCCGGAAAAATATGAAGGGCGGCGACAAAAAATATGCTCAAGAAGTCGAGTGCCTCGAACGGTTGAAAGAAGCGTTATATAATGACCAGCCGGCGCGCAGCGTAGAGCTGAGCGATGAAGAGAAGCTGCTGGTTCGCGACCTTCACCTGATTACGATGAAACCGGTGCTGTACGCGGCCAATGTCAGCGAACAGGAAGCTGCGGATGCTTCCGCCAACCCATATGTGCAAAAAGTGCGCGAATTTGCGGAGCGCGAGGGCGCCGAAGTTGTTGCGATCAGCGCCAAGGTGGAATCGGAAATCGCCGAGCTTGAGGGCGAGGACAAAGAGATGTTCCTGGAGGAGCTGGGGCTTCAGGAATCCGGGTTGAATCGGCTGATTCGCGCCGCTTATAAGCTGCTTGGGCTGTACACGTATTTTACGGCCGGGGTACAGGAAGTTCGCGCTTGGACGATTCGCAGAGGAATGAAAGCGCCGCAGGCGGCGGGCGTCATTCACACCGATTTCGAACGCGGCTTTATCCGTGCGGAAGTGGTCGGATATGACGATCTGATCGGCAGCGGTTCGATGAATGCGGCCAAAGAGAAAGGGCTGCTCCGTCTGGAAGGCAAGGAATATACGGTGCAGGACGGCGATGTCATGCACTTCCGCTTTAACGTTTAGCTAAAGCGGACCGTAAAGCATGTTATACATCGCAAGCGGCGAGGAATACGACAAGAATTTCTACCGCACAAAAAGATTAGTTTAAGCGGGTTTTGCAAAATAAACTCTTAGCGAATGCTTGCGAAGCAAGTTTTACAGCGAAAAAACTTTTAGGAGGTGAACACGTTGTTTGATAAATTACAAGCATTGGCCGACCGGTACGAGAAGCTGAGCGAGCTGTTGTGCGACCCGGATGTGGGCAATGATCCGAAACGGCTAAGAGAGTATTCCAAGGAGCAATCCGATCTTCAGGAAGCATATGAGGCTTACACCGAATATAAAAGTGTAGTCGAGCAGCATGAAGCCGCACGCGAAATGCTGAATGAAAAGCTCGATGACGAGATGCGCGATTTGGTCAAGATGGAGCTTGACGAGTTGACCGATCGTAAGCAGGAGCTGGAAGACCGTCTGCAAATTCTGATGCTGCCCAAAGACCCTAACGACGATAAAAACGTGATTGTGGAAATCCGCGGCGCAGCCGGCGGAGACGAAGCGGCGTTGTTTGCGGCCGATTTGTACCGGATGTACACCAAATATGCCGATACGCAGGGCTGGAGAACCGAAGTGCTCGATTCCAACGTGAACGATTTGGGCGGTTTTAAAGAAATCGTGTTTATGATTTCCGGAAAAGGGGCGTTCAGCAAGCTGAAATACGAGAGCGGGGCGCACCGGGTGCAGCGCATACCGGTAACGGAATCCGGCGGGCGTATTCATACGTCGACTTCGACGGTTGTCGTTATGCCGGAAGCGGAAGAAGTGGAAATCGAAATCAACGATAACGATATCCGCGTTGATACGTTCTGCTCCAGCGGAGCAGGCGGCCAGTCCGTCAACACGACGAAGTCGGCGGTGCGTGTAACGCATGTTCCAACCGGCATCGTAGCTACTTGCCAGGACGGCAAATCGCAGAACTCGAATAAAGACAAGGCGCTCCAGGTGCTGCGCGCGCGGATTTACGAGAAGCAGCTGCAGGAAGAACAGGCCAAGTACGCCGGAGAGCGGAAAAGCAAGGTGGGCACAGGCGACCGCAGCGAACGGATCCGTACGTACAATTTCCCGCAAAGCCGGGTAACGGATCACCGTATCGGCTTAACGCTGCATCGGTTGGAGTCCGTCTTGAACGGAGATATGGATGAAATTATCGGTTCGCTGACCATTGCGGCGCAAACCGAAGGTCTTGGCGAGGATCGGGGAGATCAAGCCGTATGACGACGCCGGACAACAACCGTGACGCAGCCGGCGGAGAGCGCTTCGTGAAGCCGGCTGCTTCCGCGGATGCGCTAGCGAACCAAGCGGAGCCCCGCGAAGGTTCGGAGGCAAGCGCGCCGCAAGCCGTGCGGCGGGATAACGGCTTGTCCGGCTTCGGCCAGCGGCCGGCAACGATACGAGAAGCCTTTGTTAAGGCTTCTTCTTTTTTACAATCTTGTGATATAGGGGAAGCCGCCAGCAATGCGGAGCTGCTGCTGCAGCATCTGCTCGGCGTGGACCGCACCGGGTTGTTCTTCCGTTGGAGCGAACCGTTTCCGGCCGGGAAGGAAGAGGCGTGGGACGAGCTGCTGCATCGCAAGGCGGCCGGTGAGCCGGTGCAGTATATTACCGGGGAGCAGGAGTTCTACGGGCTCCCGTTCGAGGTCACGCCGGCGGTGCTGATTCCGCGCCCCGAGACGGAGCTGCTCGTCGAGGCGGTCGTCCGAGTCGGGCGCGGGCTGTGGCCTGCCGGCGCGCCGCTGGTCGCCGACGTCGGCACGGGCAGCGGCGCAATCGCCGTCGCCGCGGCGGCGCAATGCCCGAGCTGGCAGCTGCTCAGCTCGGACATCTCCGCCGCCGCGCTGGCGGTCGCGCGGCGCAATGCAGCGCGCCATGGCGTAGCGGCGCGAATCGGCTTCGTGGAGGGCGACCTGTTGCTGCCGTTCATCGAACGGCAGGTTGCCCTCCACGCGGTGGTGTCCAATCCGCCGTACATTGCGGCGGATGAGCTGCCTGCGCTGCAGCCGGAGGTGCGGCTGTACGAGCCGGTCACGGCGCTCGTCGGCGGCGAGAGCGGCTTGGAGCCGTACCGCCGGCTGGCCGAGCAGCTGCCTCAGCTGCCCGCGATGCCGCAGCTTGTCGGCTTCGAGGTCGGCGCCGGGCAGGCGCGCGAAGTTGCCGCGATGCTGGGGCGGATCGCGGATTGGGATGAATTGACGATCATCCCGGATTTGGCTGGGATCGAACGGCACGTTCTAGCAATTCGCAAAACAGCCGAAAAAAAATGATAGGTTCATAGGTTTAACCCTTTCCGCATCGGTCGATACTGAGGCTATGAGCAACTTAAAGCCAGGTACGCGGAAGGGGTTAACCACAATGGTCAAGCAGGAATCTAAATCGTGGATACGATTCGCATATATCGCATTTGCAATTATCGTTATGATGATGAGCTGGGAATCGAACAAAATGCAAGCCTCGGCGCTGATCCGGGAAGAAATTCCGCAAGACTCGATTCGTATCCGCATTTTGGGCAACAGCGATTCCGTTGCCGACCAATGGGTGAAACGCGAAGTGCGGGACGCATTAAACGAACAGCTCAGCGGCTGGGTAAACCAGCCTCATTCGCTGGGCGAAGCCCGTACGCTGATCCGCTCCAAGCTGGATCAAATCGAGCTGCTGAGCAACAAAACTTTGCATGACCGGGGTTTTAACTATGAGGCCAAGGTGGAGCTGGATACGGTGCCGTTTCCCGAAAAAACCGTAGGTTCCGAAGTGTATCCGGCAGGCCAATACGAAGCGCTGCGTGTGACTTTAGGCAAAGGTGAAGGCCAAAACTGGTGGTGCGTGCTGTTTCCTCCGCTTTGCTTTATGGGCGGCCAAATCGTTTCCAAAAACGATGTCGAAGAGCAAGAGGCGGCTGACAAAGCGAAGACCGGAACTGTGGGCAGCAGCGCGTTAAATGAGCGCCAGGAGAAGGCCGGCAAAGAAGGCACCGGCAAACCGGCTGCCGCAACCGCCAAAGCGTCGACGGCCAAATCTGCCGCTTCGGTCAAAAGGGCTGATGCGCCGGCTGCTAAATCCGTCTCGAAGGCTGCGGCCGGAGGCAAAACAGTATCGGCACCTGCAGGTGAAGTGAAAACGGCAGCCGCAGCCCAACCGGAAATGGAAGTCAGATCGTTTTTCTGGGATCTGCTGAAATCCTGGTTTGCGTAAGAATCCCGGTGTGCTTAAGATGGAGCGGACCTGTCAACATGCGTGTGACGATATGATTCGCCTGTGCTTGCCATGATACGTACGAAACATAAGCAAAAAGTAAGATCGATAGGCTCTGTCAGCCGGTTTGCTTAAAGCTGAATGCAGAAATTTAGGGTGAAGGTTAGGGGAGATTTCTCCAGATGACGATATATTGGAATGTGAATCCGGAAGCGGCAGACCCGCAGGCGATTCGGGAGGCCGCCGGGATGCTGCGCGCAGGACAAACCGTTGCATTTCCGACGGAGACGGTATACGGGCTTGGCGCCGACGCCCGCAGCAGCGAAGCGGTGCAGCGTATTTTTACAGCGAAAGGGCGGCCTTCGGATAATCCGCTTATTGTACATATCGCACACCGGTCTCAGCTGGACGAGCTTGCAAGCTCGGAGGATGAGACCGTTTCCCGTTTAATCGAGACATTCTGGCCGGGCCCGCTGACGATCGTGCTGCCGCTGAAGCCGGGAGCGCTTTCGCCGCTGGTCACGGCGGGGCTGGACACGGTCGGCGTGCGCATGCCGGACCACCCGGTCGCGCTCGCGCTGCTCGAAGCCGCGGGCTGCCCGGTCGCCGCGCCGAGCGCCAACCGCTCGGGCCGGCCGAGCCCGACGCGGGCCGAGCACGTGCGCGAGGACCTCGCCGGCCGCATCGGCGGCCTCGTCGACGGCGGCCCGACCGGCGTCGGGCTCGAGTCGACGGTGGTCGCCGTCGCCCCCGGCGAGGTGCACGTCCTGCGCCCCGGCGGCGTCACCTCCGCCCAGCTGCGCGAAGCCGTGCCGGGCGCGGCGATCATCGACGCCGCCGGCGAAGCCAAACCGGACGAGGCGCCGCGCTCGCCAGGCATGAAGTACACGCACTACGCGCCGCAGGGGCGGATGCTGATCGTGCAGGGCACCCCGGAAGCGGCGGCCGCCCGCATCCGGCAGGAGCTGGCCGCCGCCCGCGCCGCCGGCGAACGGACGGGCGTGCTCGCCTTCACCGAAGACGCGCCGCAATTTGCCGGCGATGCCGACTGCATCGTCGAATGGGGCGGACGCCACGACGCGTTCGAGCTGGCTCGGCGCTTGTACGACGCGCTGAGGCGTTTTGATGAAGAAGGCGTTGATTTTATCGCGGCGCAGCATGTCCCGGACGAAGGGTTGGGCGAGGCGATTATGAACCGGCTGCGCAAAGCCGCAGGAAACCGGATTGTTCACGTGTAAAGAAAGAAATGGAATTATTAACCATATCTCTATGGACGGCTAGTCATGTTTGTCCCTTTGTCCGCATATTCTGTTGAGGAACAGTGGACAGGGGGAGAGGATATTGGCATTCGCTACGCCCTATCAATGGGGGCAATTTATCACCATTCTGGTGATGGCGGTCGCTTTGGGGATGGATGCCCTATCGCTTGGGATCGGTATCGGCATGAGGGGGATCCGCTTGCTCGATATTGCGAAGATCAGTCTGATTATTGCCGTCTTCCACATGATTATGCCTTTGATGGGTATGTTCACAGGCCAATATGTGAGTCATCTGCTGGGGAGCATAGCGACCATGCTGGGCGGCGCGCTGCTGGTGCTGCTTGGGGCGCATATGGTGTATAGTTCTCTGAAGGGCGACGAAGTCAGGCCTTTTGATCACCGGACGTTATGGGGGATGCTCGTATTTGCATTAAGTGTGAGTGTGGACTCGTTTTCCGTCGGAGTGTCCTTGGGGATGTTCTCCTCGGATTTGCTGCTGACCGTGCTGCTGTTCGGGTCCTTTGGCGGTGCGATGTCCATCATCGGGCTGCTGCTGGGCCGGCGGGTCGGCCATTGGATCGGCGAATACGGCGAAGCGCTGGGCGGCATCGTGCTGCTTTCTTTTGGGCTTAAATTTTTGTTCTAAGGTCTCCATATTTACCGGTTTATAGGGTAGAATAGAGGTATTGCTGATCTATGAACCAAGGGGGGAGATCGCCGTGAAGCGCATATTGTTTGTTTGCACCGGCAACACGTGCCGAAGCCCGCTTGCGGAAGGAATGCTGCGGCTGCTCGCAGCGGAACAAGGGCTGGAGCTTGAGGTCAAATCGGCCGGCGTGGCCGCAAACGAAGGAGCGCCGGCTTCCCGGCATACCGTTCACATTTTGCGGGAAAAAGGCTTTACCGCGCCGCTGAGCTCTTCTTCGTTAACCGAAAGTTTGGCAAGCTGGGCCGATGTGATTTTGACGATGACAAGCAGCCATAAACGTTATGCGGTTCAGAAATTCCCAGAGTCGGTCGATAAAATCCATTCGCTCGGAGAGTTCGTAGAGGACGATCAGAACGTGCTTGATGCGATAGAGGAATTGGCCCAGCTTGAAGCGGAATTGCAGGTGAAGGCGGCATTGTCGGAGCCCATCACACAGGATGAGCTGGCCCGGCTGCGGGAACTGCAGCGGAAGCTGCCCGATTATGATATCGCCGATCCTTTCGGTGGATCGCTAGACCTGTACCGGCAGAGCGCCGTGGAGATCGAGCGCAGCTTGCTAAAGCTGTTGAAAAGGCTCAAGTCAACTGGAGAAAATTAGGCCTTTCGGCCGCAGTCTTTATATCTTTACACCTTTGCCGGTTTGAGCTATGATAAGAGTATGGAAATGGTACCCGGTGTAACTGGCGACGCGTGGAAACAACCACAGTGGAGCATCGGGACATACGGCCGGTCGCCTGGGCAAAAGAGCTTGTGACGCATGCAAAATGTATGCGCGCGACGCTCTTTTTTTCGTCTTCACCGTTTTTGGGTTATACTAGGCGTAAACTCATCCCTATTTTCAGGAGGCGATTATCCTATGAACATTGCAATTGGCGCAGATCACGCCGGATATCGGTTAAAGGACGAACTGATCGAATTTATCCGCTCGCTTGGCCATGAAGTAAAGGATTTCGGAGCATTTGGGCCGGAGTCGGTCGATTATCCGGATTATGCTTCGCAGGTTTGCGGCGCGGTTGTATCCGGGACAGCGGATAAAGGTATTTTGGTCTGCGGTACAGGGATAGGCATGTCGATTGCAGCCAACAAAACTCCGGGAATCCGTTGTGCGCTGGTGCACGATATGTTCTCCGCGAAAGCCACGAGAGAGCATAATGATACAAATGTGCTTGCTATGGGTGAGCGCGTGATCGGTCCGGGGCTTGCTCAGGAAATCGTGAAAATATGGCTGGAAACGGAGTTCTCCCAAGGGGAGCGCCATAAAAACCGCATCCACAAAGTGATGCAGCTGGAAGGGTCGCAGTCGCTGCATCCGTAACCGAACCATACGGAAAAGGAGTTGATTGGTGTGGCCAATCGGATTCCGGGCCCGGAGGAACAGGGCGGATCTGCAGCCCATCAGGTGACGGACAACGAAACGTCGGTCCGTGTTGAGACCATCCTGCGCGAGCTTGTGCAGGCGGGCGGTATCGGTCCGGGACAGATCGTAGTCATCGGGACAAGCACCAGCGAGGTATTGGGACAGCGGATCGGCACGGCCGGTACGGTGGACGTCGCGCGGGATATTTTTGATGCGGTGGAGCGGGTACGGCGTGAGGTTGGCTTTTATCCTGCGTTCCAGTGCTGTGAACATTTAAACCGAGCGCTCGTCGTAGAGCGTGTCATGCTGGAGAAATATCCGCTGCTGGAGGAGGTATCGGTTGTGCCTGTTCCCAAAGCGGGAGGCTCCATGGCGGCTTATGCCTACCGGCATTTTGAAGCGGCTTGTGTTGTCGATAGCATTGCGGCGCATGCCGGCGTAGATATCGGGGAAACGATGATCGGCATGCATTTGAAGCGGGTGGCAGTTCCTTTTCGCCCGTCCATCCGGTCGGTCGGTTCCGCACGGGTCACGGCGGGGTTCACGCGGCCGAGGCTGATTGGCGGGGCGCGCGCCGTATACGAAATCGTCCGGAAGCCGGAAAATGCCGGTTCCTGCGACACCTAACACACATACACATTCAGGGAGGAAAATAAATCATGGAACATTTGCGTAAAGTCGATCCGAAAATTGTTGAAGCAATGAACTTGGAGCTGGGCCGCCAGCGCGACAAAATCGAGCTGATCGCTTCCGAAAACTTCGTAAGCCAAGCGGTTATGGAAGCGATGGGCACGGTGCTGACGAATAAATATGCCGAAGGTTACCCTAATCGCCGTTACTATGGCGGCTGTGAGTATGTCGATATCGTCGAAGATATCGCCCGCGATCGCGCCAAAGAATTGTTTGGCGCAGAGCATGCCAACGTGCAGCCGCACTCCGGCGCGCAAGCGAACATGGCGGTTTATCTTGCCGCTTTGAATTCCGGCGATACGGTGCTGGGCATGAACTTGTCCCATGGCGGTCACTTGACGCACGGCAGCCCGGTGAACGCATCCGGTATTTTGTACAATTTCGTTGCTTACGGCGTAAGCGAAAAAGATGCCCGCATCGATTACGACGAAGTGCGTAAAGCGGCGTTCAAACATAAACCCCGCATGATCGTAGCCGGTGCCAGCGCCTACCCGCGTACCATCGACTTTGAAGCGCTTGGCAAAATCGCAAACGACGTTGGCGCTTTGCTGATGGTCGACATGGCGCATATCGCCGGTCTTGTCGCATCCGGTTTGCATCCGAATCCGGTGCCGCATGCTCATTTTGTAACCACCACAACGCACAAAACGCTTCGCGGTCCGCGCGGAGGCATGATCCTGACCCGCAAACCGTGGGCGCAAGCGATCGACAAAGCGGTATTCCCGGGCTCGCAAGGCGGTCCTTTGATGCACGTTATTGCAGCTAAAGCCGTTTCTTTCGGCGAAGCACTGCAGCCAGAATTCAAAACTTATTCACAGAACGTGGTAAACAACGCGAAGGCATTGTCCGAAGCGTTGATGGCTGAGGGCATCAACCTCGTATCCGGAGGCACCGATAATCACCTGATGCTGATCGACCTCCGCAACCTGAACATCAGCGGTAAAGACGCCGAGCATTTGCTTGACGAAGTTGGCGTAACCGTCAATAAAAACGCAATTCCATTTGATCCGACCAGCCCGTTTGTCACCAGCGGTATTCGTGTCGGCACACCGGCAGCGACATCCCGCGGCATGGATGAAAATGCGATGAAAACGATCGCGCAAATCATTTCCTTGACGCTCAAAAATCCGACGGATGCGGCAGTGCACGACAAAGTGCGCGGCATGGTGAAGGATTTGACGGCGCAATTCCCGCTCTACAGCGGCCTAGCTTATTAATTTCAGATATGGGCCACGCGTGCCGGCGCTTTCCATTGTGAGAGCGCCGGTTTTGTGCGTCTTTGCCCCCAGGGAAAAGCGGGAGGATAATTTCATGCGGTTATGTTATAATAATCAAGATTTTGGACAACCGTAACGTTTTAGGGGGATTACCATTATGGGAAAAGTGTATGTTTGCGATCATCCGCTCATTCAGCATAAGTTGACCTATATCCGCGAGGAGAAAACGACAACCAAAGACTTCCGCGAATTGGTTGATGAAGTGGCCACGCTGATGGCGTATGAGATTACAAGAGACATTCCGCTGGAAAAGGTACAAGTAAAGACGCCTGTAGCGATGGCCGAATGCCGCATTATTTCCGGGCGGATGCTCGGACTTATCCCGATTCTGCGTGCCGGACTCGGTATGGTGGACGGGATATTAAAGCTGATCCCGGCGGCGAAAGTCGGGCATGTCGGATTATATCGCGATCCGGAGACCTTGCAGCCGGTCGAATATTATCTGAAGCTGCCTACCGATGTACAGGAGCGCCTGCTCATCGTGATCGACCCGATGCTGGCTACCGGCGGCTCCGCGAATGCTGCGATTGAAGCGCTGAAAAAACGCGGCTGCACGCAAATCAAGCTGATGTGCTTAATTGCCGCACCGGAGGGTGTGCAAGCCGTGCAGAAAGCGCATCCGGACGTGGATATTTACGTTGCCGCGATTGACGACCATCTGAACGATCACGGGTATATTATTCCCGGCTTGGGAGACGCAGGCGACCGTTTGTTCGGAACGAAATAAACGGGTTGTGCCGGATACATATGAATAAGGGGATGCAGCTCATGGAAAAAATTAAAGTGGTTACAATTTTTGGCACCCGTCCGGAAGCGATTAAGATGGCTCCGCTTATTAAGGAGCTGGAGAAGTATCCGGAACAAATCGAATCGCTGGTTTGCGTCACTGCGCAGCATCGCCAGATGCTTGACCAGGTGCTTGATATTTTCCAAATCCGGCCGGACTACGATCTGGACGTGATGAAGGAACGCCAAACGCTGAACGAAATCTCGATCCGCGTGCTGCAAGGGCTTGATCCGATTTTTAAAGAGGCGAAACCTAACCTCATTTTGGTTCACGGGGACACGTTGACAACGTTTTTGGCCAGCTATGCGGCCTTCTTGCAGCAAATTCAAGTCGGTCATGTCGAAGCCGGCTTGCGGACATGGAATAAGCTGTCGCCGTATCCGGAAGAAATGAACCGCCAGTTAACCGGGGTGTTGGCTGATCTGCATTTTGCGCCCACCGATTGGTCTGCAGGGAATTTGCGCAAAGAAAACAAATCGGAGCCGTCGATCTACATTACCGGCAACACGGTAACCGATGTGTTCCAATACACGGTTCGCAAGGAATTCCGGCATCCCGTGCTGGATTGGGCCGAAGGCAAACGCCTGATTCTGATGACGGCTCACCGGCGCGAAGCCCAAGGAGAGCCGCACCGTCAAATTTTCCGCGCCGTCAAGCGGCTTGCCGACGAATTTGAGGATATCGCCATCGTGTATCCCGTTCATTTGAGCCCTGCGGTTCGGGAACCGGCCTATGAAATTTTGGATGGTCATCCGCGTATCAAACTGATCGATCCGATGGATGTCGTGGAGCTGCATAATTTCTATCCGTACACCTACATGATCTTGACCGATTCCGGGGGACTGCAGGAAGAAGCTCCATCGTACGGTGTACCCGTGCTGGTATTGCGTGATACGACGGAACGTCCGGAAGGCATCGAAGCCGGAACGCTGGAGCTTGTCGGAACCGACGAGGAAAAAGTATTCGACCGTGCTCGCGCTTTGCTGACAGACTCGACATTGTACAACAAAATGCGGCAGGCAGTAAGCCCGTATGGTGACGGGAAAGCATCGGAAAGAATCGTTCAGGCCATTCTTTACCACTTCGGTAAGGCTGAAAACCGGCCTCTTCCCTTTCAACCGTGACAAACTTATGACAAACGCAACAGCGTACAGTTGCACTGTTCGGTTTATATTTAAAAAAATCGTTGGTGCAGCAGGCTTTTTGTGATTTTCTTCACTGTGGTTTTGCTTGGAAATACAATTGACAAAAGAGACTTTACTTCGATAAAATAAACTAGGATTTAAGGAAAAGCTGTTGAGCCTTATGTCAAGGGGGTTGCTATGCACAAACCACCTTCCGGTGACAATCCGTGGCGCGCCGTTGCGTTAGTCAGCGCAATCGGGGCGGATCTTGTCGTTTGTATGGCAGCAGGGTATTGGATCGGCGATAAGTTAAGCAATTGGTATGGGGGACAACCGATTTGGATTGTTTCCGGTATCATGTTGGGTTTCTTTATCGGGGTGTTCAGCGTCATCCTCATACTTCGTAAGTACACAGGGGGCTCTAATGGATGATTTCTCCGCCCATCTGAAAACGGTTCAGCGTGTCACATTATTTTTTTTGTCCATCTGTTTTATGGGCTGGGCGTTAGCCCCATCTTACAAGCTTTACTTTGCGGGGTTGATCCTTGGAACGATCGCGAGCTTCGTCAATGCCCGCTTTTTGGCATGGAAGATAGAGCAGCTCACTAAAGCGGTGATTGAAAAGACGAACCGCAAAATCAACATGGGCTTTGCTACTCGCGTCTCAATTGCGCTGCTAGCCGTTTTGGTTGCTTATAAATTCAAGGATCACATTGCAATCTCGACCACACTGGCAGGATTATTTTTCGTACAGTTGGCAACACTCCTACTGGGTATTATTTCAAGAATACGAGGCAAGTAGGTTCACATTATTCCGCGGAAAGGGGTGAAATACTGCATGCATGAACTGCCGATAGTGGAATTAGGCGGAATTCGCTTTGATTTATCCAGCATTATCATGATCGTCATCACCTGTCTGGTTGTTTTTATTTTAGCTCGATTGGGCACGCGTCAGCTGTCCATGGCCAATCCCGGCAAATTGCAAAACTTTCTAGAATGGGTGGTTGACTTCGTCACCGGGCTCATTACAAGCACGATGGACCTGAAAAAGGGTAAGTCGTTCTTGATGCTTGGGATTACGCTGATTATGTTTATTTTTGTCGGAAATATGCTTGGTTTGCCGTTTGGTATCGTCTTTGAAGTGACCAGTCCGCAGCCGTTGTTTGGCATTACGGCCGAAGAGCTGCACCACGCTCATGATACAGGCAAGCACATCGCGTTTGCTTTCTGGAAGTCGCCGACAGCCGATGTGGCCGTAACGATGGCATTAGCCGTCATGGTCATCGTGATGGTCCATTTCCTTGGTTTGACCCGCAACACACATCATTATCTGAAGCACTATGTGGAGCCTCATTGGGCGATGTTCCCTCTGAACGTCATCAAAGAGGTTTCCAAGCTGCTTACGCTTGGTCTTCGTCTATTTGGTAACATCTATGCCGGTGAGGTGTTGATCGGCGTTATCTTGATGGCCGGAATTGGCGGTGTGATTCCGATGATTATTTGGCAAGGTTTCTCCGTATTCGTTGGCGCAATCCAGGCCTTCGTATTTACGATCCTGACGATGGTTTACATCTCTCAGGTTATCGACCACGCCGAAGAGCACTAACAAAATCTAACGGGCCCGAAAGGTTCGATCAGATCTATATTTCAAATAAAATCTAAATGACAATTTAAGGAGGATTTTTTCCATGGAATTTCTTGCAGGAGCAATTGCTATCGGTTTGGGTGCGCTTGGCGCAGGTATTGGTAACGGTTTGATCGTTGGTCGTACAATTGAAGGTATTTCCCGTCAGCCAGAACTTCGCGGTACTTTGCAAACAACAATGTTTATCGGTGTAGGTCTCGTAGAGGCATTGCCGGTTATCTCCCTCGTATTCGCATTGCTGTACACTTTCGTATTGAAATAGTATCCGGTGGCGGGGACGCCTTAAGCCCTCGCCTTCGTTTTGCCTGAACATAATTTGCGCAGCAAATCCGCTGCCGTTTACCTATATGTCTCTCAGAAGGGAGTGACCTTGGATGAATTTTGTGCCGTCAAGTTTTTTTATCACGCTAATCGCATTCGGGATCTTGTATCTCTTGCTGAAAAAATACGCTTTCGGACCGCTGTTCGGCATGATGGAGCAGCGCAGAACGCATATCACGGAGCAAATTTTGCAGGCGGAGCAAAGCCGTAAAGCGGCTGAGCAATTGATCGCCGAGCAAAAAGAAGCGATTCATAACGCAAGAAACGAAGCCAAAGAAATTATCGAGCAAGCTCGCGTAACCAGCTCCAAGCAGGCTGACGAGCTGATCGGCCAAGCCAAAGCTGAGGCGTCCCGCATTAAGGAAGAAGCGCTTCGCGACATCGAGAACGAAAAGAACAAAGCGGTTGCCGCTCTGCGCAGTCAAGTAAGCGCAATGTCCGTGTTGATCGCCTCCAAAATTATCGAAAAGCAAGTCGACGAGAAGTCTCAGGAGCAGCTGATTGAACATTACCTGAAAGAGGTAGGAGGCAAGCTATGAGCCGCGACTTGAACGTAGCAAAACGTTATGCCAAGGCGTTGTTTGAAGTGGCTCAGGAGCGCAATCTCGTCTCCCAGGTGGAAGGAGAGCTGCGCGCTGTTGTGGAAGCATTGCAAAGCGCCAGCGACCTGCAGAGGCTCATTCAGCATCCGGGCATTGATATCGGCGTGAAAAAAGGACTGCTCAAGCAAATCTTCGAAGGCAAAGTGTCCGATGTTGTGTTTAATACTTTGCAACTGCTGGTCGACCGTCGTCGCGAGGACATCTTGAACGTGCTTGTGCTCTATTATGTGGAAATTGCCAACGAAGCTTTGGGTCAAGCAAGTGCTGTCGTCTATAGCCCGTTTGAGTTATCGGACGCTGAGCTTACTCAGATCAAAGAACGTTTCGGCCAATTGACCGGCAAATCGATCCGCGCAACTTCGGTTGTTGACAAAACTTTGCTGGGCGGAATTAAAGTTCGCATCGGCGACCGTTTGTACGATGGCAGCTTGTCCGGCAAATTACAACGTATACAAAAAGCTTTGAATCAATCGCAAGCACTGTAGATAGGGGTGAGTCGTGTGAGTATCAGACCTGATGAAATCAGCACGCTGATTAAACAGCAGATTGAAAACTATAAATCCGAATTGGAAACTGTAGAAGTCGGTACGGTTATCAATGTCGGTGACGGTATCGCACGTGCGCACGGGTTGGAAAACGTTATGGCAGGCGAACTGCTGGAGTTCTCCAACGGTGTGCTCGGATACGCGTTTAACCTTGAAGAAAGCAACGTCGGTATCGTTATTTTGGGACCTTTCAAGGACATCCGCGAAGGCGACCAAGTTAAACGTACGGGCCGCATCGTTGAAGTGCCTGTAGGCGACGGCCTGCTTGGCCGCGTCGTGAACTCGCTTGGTCAACCGATCGACGGTAAAGGGCCTATCAACTCGTCCGGCACTCGTCCGATTGAGAATATGGCTCCAGGCGTTATGGCTCGTAAATCGGTTCATGAGCCGATGCAAACCGGTATCAAAGCGATTGACGCGATGATCCCGATCGGCCGCGGACAACGTGAGTTGATCATCGGCGACCGTCAAACAGGTAAAACATCGATCGCGATCGACACCATCATCAACCAAAAAGGCAACGGCGTGAAATGTATTTACGTCGCTATCGGCCAAAAGCAATCCACCGTCGTAGGTCTTGTTGAGACGCTTCGCCGTGCGGGCGCTTTGGATTACACGATTGTCGTATCGGCAAGCGCATCCGAACCGGCTCCAATGTTGTGGCTGGCTCCATACGCAGGCTGTGCAATGGGCGAGTACTTCATGTACAAAGGCGAGCATGTGCTCATCGTGTATGACGACTTGACCAAACAAGCAGCGGCATACCGCGAGTTGTCCTTGCTGCTCAGACGTCCTCCGGGTCGGGAAGCTTATCCTGGTGACGTATTCTACTTGCACTCCCGTTTGCTCGAACGTGCAGCGAAATTGAACGAAGAGCTCGGCGGTGGTTCCATGACCGCATTGCCGTTTATCGAAACTCAAGCCGGCGACGTTTCCGCATATATCCCGACAAACGTTATTTCCATCACAGACGGACAGATCTTCCTTGAGTCCGACTTGTTCTACTCCGGTCAACGCCCTGCCGTTAACGTCGGTATCTCCGTATCCCGGGTAGGTAGCTCCGCGCAAATCAAAGCGATGAAGAAGGTTGCCGGTACGCTCAAAACCGACTTGGCCCAATACCGCGAGTTGGCTGCATTTGCCGCTTT
Organism: Paenibacillus thalictri; assembly: GCF_004307995.1. Lineage (GTDB taxonomy): Bacteria > Bacillota > Bacilli > Paenibacillales > NBRC-103111 > Paenibacillus_AF > Paenibacillus_AF thalictri. The sequence continues at coordinate 28,095 of NZ_SIRE01000022.1, forward strand.
CGGATCGGACTTGGATAAAGCGACCAAAAACCGTTTGGACCGCGGTGTTCGTACATTGGAACTGCTTAAGCAAGGTGTTAACCAGCCGCTTCCGGTTGAGAAGCAAGTGGTTGCCATCTACTGCGTAACCAGAGGCCATTTGGACGAACTTCCAGTTCAAGACGTAACTCGTTTTGAAGCGGAATTCCTCGGCTTTGTCGATTCCAACCGTCCGGAGATTTTCCAAAGCATCCGCGACACGAAGGATTTGACGGCAGACAACGAAAATGCTCTTAAAGAAGCGATTCAGCAGTTCAAAAAAGGGTTCGCTCCTTCCGCATAAATGAATGGATAGACGGGGCTTCTCCAGCGTGAGAAGCTCGCTCTTCCATTTTTGGACGATAGCTTATAGTTTGGCTTCTCCCCTTCGGAGAGAGCTTCGAGAGAGAGGTGAGCAAGTATGGCAAAAGGTATGCGCGAAATTAAGCGTCAAATCGGCTCCAAAAAGAATACGATGCAAATCACGAAAGCGATGGAGATGGTCGCGGCCGCTAAGCTGAGAAGAGCCCAGGAGGCTGCCGAGGCAGCGCGTCCGTATTCCGACAAGATGAAGGAAGTCGTTGCGAGTATCGCGGCAGGCACCAAAGGTGTGAAGCACCCGATGCTGCAAACTCGCGAAGTGAAGAAAACCGGATATCTTGTAATTACGTCCGATCGTGGTCTTGCAGGCGGTTATAACGCAAACGTGCTTCGTAAGGTTATGGCGCAGATTAACGAACGGCATAAGTCACCTTCAGAGTATGTCATTTTTGTCGTTGGCCGCAAGGGTAGAGACTTCTTCCGCAAGCGCAATATGACGATTGTTGAAGAAGTGACGGGACTGGCCGACTCTCCTACATTCGCAGACATCCGCAATGTGGCTAATTCGGCGGTAAGCAACTATGAACAAGGCGCGTATGACGAATTGTATCTCGTATACAACGAGTTCAGAAATGCAGCGCTGCAAATTCCGCAAGTGAAACGGTTGCTTCCATTGGAAGAGGTCGCTAGCGATACGGTTGTAGCGAATTACGAATATGAGCCGTCCGCTGAAGGCGTATTGGCTGTGCTGCTTCCGAAATACGCCGAAACGCTCATTTATAGTGCCGTACTTGACGGCAAAGCAAGTGAGTTCGGCGCGCGGATGACAGCGATGAACAGCGCTACGAAAAATGCGAAGAAAATGATCAACAATTTGACGTTGGTTTACAACCGTGCACGTCAGGCTGCAATTACCCAGGAAATATCGGAAATTGTTGCAGGCGCCAACGCACAAAACTAAAGGTCCAGATTGCCGGATAAGGCAGTTTGCTGCAATAAGAAACACCAGCTATCCCTGAAGGGATAGCTCGGTGAATGCTTACGATGCTAGCTTTCCTGAAGGAAAGCTTTTAGGAGGTAAAACATGAGCAAGGGGCGCGTTGTAAATATAACGGGGCCGGTTGTCGACATTGAGTTTGAACGCGGACACCTCCCTGAGATTTTAAATGCGATTAAAATCGAAAGAAAAGCTCAAGGTGCTAACGAGCAGAACATCAGCTTGACGGTTGAAGCTGCCGTACATTTGGGTGATAACTTGGTACGCTGCGTAGCTATGTCCTCTACAGACGGACTTGTTCGCGGCATTGAAGCTGTCGATACGGGTGCTCCGATTACAGTACCGGTTGGCGAAGCTACATTGGGACGCGTGTTTAACGTTTTGGGCGATCCGATTGACGGCAACGATACGGTTGACCGTTCGAAAGCTAACCCGATTCACAGACAAGCTCCTACGTTTGAAGAGCTGTCCACACAAGCGGAAATCCTCGTAACAGGGATTAAAGTTATCGACTTGATGGCTCCTTACGTTAAGGGCGGTAAAATCGGTCTGTTCGGCGGCGCGGGCGTAGGTAAAACTGTTACACTGCAAGAGTTGATCCATAACATCGCTTCCGAGCTCGGCGGTATTTCCGTATTTGCCGGCGTAGGCGAAAGAACTCGTGAAGGTAACGACTTGTATCACGAGATGACCGATTCGGGCGTTATTAACAAAACAGCGATGGTTTTCGGACAAATGAACGAACCTCCTGGCGCTCGTCTTCGCGTAGCTTTGACGGGTCTGACCATGGCGGAATATTTCCGTGATGAAGAAGGCCGCGACGTATTGCTGCTGATCGACAACATCTTCCGCTTTACTCAAGCGGGTTCCGAAGTGTCCGCGCTTCTCGGACGTATGCCTTCCGCGGTAGGCTACCAGCCGACGCTGGCAACTGAAATGGGCCAATTGCAAGAACGTATCACATCCACGAAAAAAGGTTCCGTTACATCGATCCAAGCGATCTACGTTCCGGCGGACGATTACACCGACCCGGCTCCGGCAACGGCGTTTGCCCACTTGGACGCAACAACGAACCTTGAGCGTAACATCGCTGCAATGGGTATCTTCCCTGCTGTTGACCCGCTCGCTTCGTCTTCCCGGATTTTGACTCCGGAAATCGTTGGCGAAGAGCACTACCATGTAGCACAAGGCGTAAAAAGTATTTTGCAGCGCTATAAAGAGTTGCTCGACATCATCGCGATCCTCGGTATGGACGAATTGTCCGACGAAGACAAACTTGTCGTTTACCGCGCTCGCCGTATCCAACTGTTCTTTGCTCAGCCGCTTCACGTTGCTGAAGCATTTAACGGTATCCCTGGTCTGTATGTTCCGATTAAGGAAACAGTCCGCAGCTTTAAAGAAATTCTTGAAGGCAAACATGACGATCTTCCGGAGCCGGCGTTCCATAACGTGGGTACGATTGAAGATGCGATTGCCAAGGCAAAAACGCTGTAATTCGGCTTAAGTTTGGTATATGCTTACGAAGTTGAACTTTCCTAACGGAAAGTTCCGTCAATGCTTACGAAGTGAACTTTTTCTACGAAAAAGTTCGGCAAATGCTTACGAAGTTGAACTTTCCTCACGGAAAGTTCTTAGGAGGAATCCAAGTGAGTACTTTCCTTTTGGAAATAGTAACACCCGAGCGTAAAGTGTACGCGCAGGACGTGAACATGATTATCGCTAAAGGTGCGGAAGGCGAACTTGGTATTTTGCCGAATCACATCCCGCTTGTCACTCCATTAAGAATTGCTCCTGTGACCGTTAAGAAAAACGGCAGCAGAGATGAGTACATCGCTGTTGGCGGCGGTTTTATGGAAGTGCGCAAGGATAAAGTTGTGATTTTGGCCGAAACAGCCGAGCTGCCTGAACAAATCGACATCGACAGAGCGAAGTCGGCGAAGGAACGTGCGGAACAGCGGCTTGCAGCCAAGAAAAGCGACACCGACATTCGACGCGCCGAACTCGCGCTGCAAAAAGCGTTAACCCGGGTTGACGTTTTCGAACGTCGCGGTCAATAACTTATAAAAAACGGAGACCGTCTAGGTTCTCCGTTTTTTTCCTATATACAGAACGGGTGGCTGTATAAGTTTGTACAATGTATGTTTTTGTACGAAGAAACACATCATGTATATGTGGCAGACCTAAATTTAACAATGTTTCATTAGACACCCTACAAGCCATTTGATATAATTGTCTAGGTGTTCACCCAAACTTATCCATACAGGATAAATATTTCAGTACTGCAACAAAAGCATATAAGCAGGAGGCGGTTCGTTCACAATGTACATGAACAATTATGTGGTTGTCGCGATCTTTCTTGCCCTCGGCGTATTGCTCCCCATTGTAGCGCTTACATTCGGGCGATTGCTTCGGCCGAACAAGCCGGTGGAGGAGAAATATACGACCTATGAGAGCGGAAACGAACCGGTTGGCGCAGGGCAGGTACGGTTTAACGTCCGTTACTATTTGTTTGCCCTCATGTTTGTCATTTTTGACGTAGAAACCGTATTTTTGTATCCTTGGGCCGTTGCGTATAAGCAATTAGGCTTGTTTGCGCTTGTGGAAATGTTTATTTTTATCGCATTGCTTGTGGTGGGACTCATCTATGCCTGGAAAAAGAAGGTGCTGCAATGGACTTCAATTTAGAATCCATCTCTCCAGAGGTTAGAAAAGAACTTGAGCGCAACGTGTTTATGACCACGCTCGAGCAGCTCAAGTCTTGGGCGCGCAGCAATTCGCTGTGGCCGCTTACATTCGGTTTAGCTTGCTGCGCTATCGAGATGATGGGCACAGGCGGCTCTCATTACGACTTGGACCGCTTTGGGGTTATTTTCCGCACGTCTCCGCGGCAGTCCGATGTCATGATCGTTGCGGGTACCGTGACGAAGAAAATGGCTCCGCTGCTGCGCAGGCTGTATGAACAAATGCCTGAACCGAAGTGGGTTATCGCTATGGGTTCCTGCGCGACTGCGGGCGGTCCTTATGTGAAGTCGTATGCCGTTGTCAAAGGCGTTGACCAGATCGTTCCGGTGGATGTATATATCCCGGGATGTCCGCCGAATCCTGCAGCACTCATCTATGGCATCAACAAGCTGCAAGAAAAAATTCGCTATGAGGCGAAGACCGGTAAGCGGGTGACAAATGCATGAGCGAAGAGAAAAAGCAAAACGAACAGCAGGGTGAGCCTGCTAAGGACCAGCCTGCGACAGGATCTGAATCCGCTTTATTGGAAGCCGGATCCAGCGTGAAGGAACAAGCTGACATTCCGGATAAGGTCGGTGCGGCTACACCGGAGCAGCAGGAGAAAGCGGCCGAGGCACAAGCAGCGCCACCGGCCAAGCAAACGACTTCAGAGCCGTCCGACGCACCTGCTGCTGAGGTGAAGGCGCAGCCTACCGATGCGGATAAAGAGGCGAAGGCGAAAGCCGCCGCCGAAGCTAGGGCTGCACGAGCCAGCGCGAGGGCGCAAAAAACGGCGGAGCCGGCGGAAAACGCTGCGCCGAAAGAGCCATCCCCGAAACAGCCGCTGCTCGACAAAGCTGTTCAATTTTTGAAGGAACAAGTCGGAGAAGCTGCGATTGTCGAGGCGTTTATTAACGAAAGAGACGATCATATGCCGTACATGGTTGTCCATCCGTCGCAATGGTACGCTGTCGCCGAGCTGCTGAAGTCCAGCGATGAGTTCGACTTGAATTATTTGCGCAACGTATCTGGAAATGATATGGAAACACATTTGGAAGCAGTGTATCATCTCATCTCTTTGAACTCCAAAAAGGAGTTCTGCATTAAAGTCAAAACGGACCGTGATGCGCCGTCCATTCCGTCGGTTACTCCGATTTGGGCAACGGCCAATTGGAACGAGCGTGAAATATACGATTTGCTTGGGATCGATTTCCCCGGACATCCCGATCTAAGACGGATTATGATGCCGGACGATTGGGTCGGATACCCGTTGCGTAAAGACTATGAAGCGATAGACCCGGAGGTGTGACACGATGTGCGCGATTAGAACAGAAGAGCTTTTGTTGAATGTCGGGCCGCAGCACCCGAGTACCCACGGGGTTTTTCGCATTATCGTCAAGCTGGATGGGGAAACGATAACCGAAGCGATCCCCGTTATGGGTTATTTGCACCGAGGTACCGAGAAGCTGGCGGAAAATTTAACGTATACGCAGATTATTCCTTATACGGACCGCATGGACTATGTGTCGGCAATGACGAACAATTATGCTTTGGTTCACGCGGTAGAGAAGCTGATGCAGATCGAAATTCCGGAACGCGCCGATTTTTTAAGGCTGATCGTAATGGAATTGCAGCGCGTGGCGAGCCATCTGGTATGGTGGGGCACTTATTTGCTCGATATCGGGGCGATGAGCCCGTTTTTGTTCGCTTTCCGCGACCGTGAAATTATTATCGACCTGTTTAACGAATTGTGCGGCGCCCGCCTTACTTACAATTACATGCGTGTCGGCGGCGTCAAATGGGATGCGCCGGAAGGCTGGATTGAGAAGGTGCGCAAGTTCATTCCTTATATGAGAGATAAGCTGGAAGAGTATCATACGCTCGTCAGCGGCAATGAAATCTTCTTGGCGCGTATTAAAGGCATCGGCAAATATGATGCGGAGACGGCGATCAGCTACGGCTTGAGCGGGGCGAACCTGCGTTGTACCGGCATCAAGTGGGATTTGCGAAAAGAGCAGCCGTACAGCTTGTATAACCGCTTTGAGTTTGACGTACCGGTTACGCACAACGGCGATTGCTTTGACCGCTATACGATTCGTATGGAAGAAGTTCGGCAGTCGCTGCGGATTTTGGAACAAGCTGTCGAACAATTTCCAGCAGAAGGCGAGACGATGGGCAAGGTACCGAGAATATTGCGCGCGCCGGAAGGCGAGGTATACGCCGGGATCGAGTCGCCACGCGGAGAAATCGGCTGTTATATTGTATCCAAAGGCAAAGATAAGCCGTACCGGTTGAAGTTCAGAAGGCCGTCGTTTGTGAATCTGCAAATTTTGCCCAAGCTGCTTGTCGGGGAAACGATGACCAACCTGATCACGATTCTGGGTGGAATTGATATAGTCGTCGGGGAGGTCGATGCATAATGTTGCAATTGCTCCAGCAGGAGCTAACCTTAACGAATTTTGCGTTATTTTTCGCTTGGGGCGTGCTGATGCTGCTCATCATTCTCGGCTTCGTTACGTACGCCATTTATTTCGAACGCAAAGTAATCGGTTGGATGCAATTTCGTATCGGTCCGAACCGGACCGGGCCGTTCGGGCTGCTGCAAAGCGTCGCCGACGTGACAAAGCTGCTCATTAAAGAGGATACCATTCCGAAGAAGGCCGATCGTGATCTTTTCATACTCGCTCCGGCCATTACATTTATTCCTTCGTTTGCGGTCATAGCGGCCATTCCGTTTACCAAAACGATCATGGCATCCGATTTGAATGTCGGCATCCTGTATTACGTAGCTTTGTCCGGGATTTCTACAATCGGTATCGTGCTCGGCGGCTGGGCGTCGAACAACAAATATGCGCTGCTTGGCGGCATGCGTTCGGCTGCACAGATGATCAGTTACGAAATTCCGCTTGTTATCTCGGTAGTTGGCGTCATTATGACTACGGGATCGATGAACCTGCGATTGATCGTGGAAGGGCAGCAGGGCGGGTTCTGGCATTGGAACTTCCTGCCGCAAATTATCGGTTTTGTCGTATTTGTGATCGCAGCCGTATCCGAGTTGAACCGTACGCCGTTTGACTTGCCGGAAGCTGAGTCCGAGCTTGTTGCCGGCTATCATGTCGAGTATAGCGGCTTCCGCTTCGCATTTTTCATGCTGGCCGAATATGTGTACGTATTTGCGATTGCGTCGCTGACGACTGTGTTGTTCCTTGGCGGCTGGCATGCGCCGTTTACGTTCCTTGATTTTATTCCGGGGATCATCTGGTTCCTGATCAAATTTTGTTTTATCGTATTTTTCCTGTTCTGGATTCGTGCGACGCTGCCGCGTGTGCGGGTCGATCAATTGATGAGCATCGGCTGGAAAGTGCTGCTGCCGCTTGCTCTGGTTAATGTACTAATCACGGCGGTATGTACGACCATTTTCATGAAATAATCCGGAAAGGGTGATACAAGCATGAAGGGCATTGTCAAAGGCTTAGGGGTAACCTTCAAAGCAATGACTCAGAAAAAAGTGACCTACGCATACCCGGACGTCCCCTTGGAAATGCCGGACCGTTTTCGGGGAATACAGCATTTTGATCCGGAGAAATGCATTGTTTGCAATGCATGCGCACGGATTTGCCCGACCGAATGCATTACGTTGACGGGAAAAGCAAACCCGGACCCTGAGAAAAAGGGCAAAGTAATCGATACGTACGATATCAACTTCGAGATTTGTATTTTATGCGATTTGTGTACGGAGGTTTGTCCGACCGAAGCGATCGTTATGACGAACAATTTCGAGCTTAGCACGTACAGCCGGGACGATTTATTCAAAAATCTCAATTGGCTGAATGACAATAACAAGAACATCCGCCAGGAGAACAATTCGGCCCTTCCGAAAGGAGGAGCTAAGAAGGATGTTCAATAATTTCTTTGGCAATATGGCCACTTTCTTCTCCAGCGGAGAGAGCATCGTCTTTTTCGTTTGCGCCCTGCTGGCGATCGGCGGAGCGATCTTTATGATCAGCTTCAACCGGGTTGTGCACATGGTGCTTGCGCTGGCTCTGACTTTTATCAGCCTAGCCGGTTTATACGTACTGCTGTCCGCGGAATTTGTCGCTTTTGTTCAAGTATTGATTTATGCGGGGGCCATCTCAATCCTCATGATATTCGGGATTATGATGACCAAACATCATCAAGGGGACGAAGAGGAGCCGCGCCGTCCGGTGCACAACGTGCTGTTGGCGATCGGAGTGCTCGGGCTGTTTGGTGTCATCTTCTACGCGATTCAATATTCCGAATTCAAATCCGGCGAGTTTCAAGCTGCCGCTGACAATACGATGGAAATCGGCAAGCTGCTGTTGAACCAGTACGCAATTCCGTTTGAAATTATGTCGGTGCTGCTGACGATTGCCTTCATCGGCGCTATCGTCGTGGCGAAACGGGAGGAGGATTAATATGGCCGGACTCGTAACGCCTTATTTGACGTTAGCCGCTATTCTATTCTGCATCGGGCTGTACGGCGCATTGTCCAAAAAAAATGCAGTGATCGTGCTGTTGTCCGTGGAGTTGATGCTGAATGCAGTCAATCTCAATTTGGTCGCTTTCTCCAAATTCGGAGCGCATCCGTCGCTGACGGGACAAATCTTTTCGCTGTTTAATATTACGGTAGCCGCGGCGGAGGTTGCTGTCGGCATCGCGATTTTGATTGCCTGGTACCGCAATAAAGGCGGCACGGACGTAAACGAAATGGATTCGATGAAGCACTGACGCTTACGAAGTGAGTTTTTCCTTACGGAAAAACTCTTAGCAGTTGCTTACGAAGTGAGCTTGCTACGCAAGCTCTTAGGAGGGAAATCATGGTCTCGGCATACTCGCAGTACGCATGGCTTATCCCGCTGTTCCCGCTGCTGTCATTTTTGATTCTGACCGCCATTGGCCGGCAGCTGAAGGACGCGGGAGCCTATATTAGCATAGTGGCCGTATTCGCGTCGTTTGCCACCGCTCTTCTGATTTTTATGGAACGGCTTGGCGGCGGCGTTGAGGATTTTACGTGGAATAAGCTCACGTGGATCAAAATCGGCGATTTTTCGCTCACGATGGGCTTTGAAGTGACGAACTTAAATGCGCTTATGCTGGTTATCGTCACGCTCGTAAGTTTGCTTGTCAACATTTACTCCAAAGGCTACATGCACGGTGACGAGCGAATCAATGTGTTTTTTGCGTATATCGCGTTGTTTACTTTTTCGATGCTCGGTCTGGTTATATCCGAAAACATCGTGGAAATGTACATATTCTGGGAGCTGGTGGGTGTCTGTTCGTTCCTGCTTGTCGGGTTCTGGTACTTCAAGCCGGAGGCCAGAGCGGCGGCGAAAAAGGCGTTTATCGTTACCCGTATCGGCGATGTCGGTTTGTTTATCGGCATTTTGTTGCTGTACTGGACGATGCCGAATCATGCGCTTGACTTTACTTCCATACATAATGCATTCAGCGGCGGCAAAATACCGGGCGATATCACAACATGGATTGCGATTCTCATCTTCATTGGAGCTATGGGCAAATCCGGCCAGTTCCCGCTGCATACATGGCTTCCGGACGCCATGGAGGGCCCGACGCCGATCAGTGCGCTGATCCACGCGGCAACGATGGTTGCAGCCGGCGTTTACCTGGTAGCCCGCACCTTTGATATTTTTCATGCGTCTCCTACGGCGCTCACCGTGGTTGCCGTAATTGGAGCGGTAACCGCAATTTTCGCAGCTACCATAGGCATAGCGCAAAACGATATCAAACGGATCTTGGCTTATTCGACGGTCAGCCAGCTCGGTTACATGATGATGGCGCTGGGCATTGGCACGACAGTTGCTTATACCGCAGGTATTTTCCACTTATTCACACACGCCTTTTTCAAAGCGTTGTTGTTCCTTGGAGCAGGCAGCGTCATTCATGCGGTCAACACGCAGGATATTAACGAAATGGGCGGACTCGGCAAAAAAATGAAAATCACCACCTGGACCTTCGCCATCGGCACATTGGCGTTGTCCGGCATTTTCCCGCTTTCGGGATTCTGGTCCAAAGACGCGATTTTGTCGGAGGCTTACCATCATAACATGGGGTTATTCTGGGTGGGCTTGATTGCTGCATTTTTCACGGCGTTTTATATGTCGCGGCTGTTCTTCCTGGTGTTTGCCGGCAAGCCACGCAATGACGCTCACGCGCATGAATCGCCGGCTTCAATGACGTTTCCGCTGGTTGTGTTGGCCGTGCTTGCTGTGGTCGCCGGTATCGCGTTTACGCCGTTTAATCCGTGGCTTGGCGAGTGGCTGACCGGAACGCATACCGATGAGTCGGCGAACTGGGTTGTCATCATTTTATCCAATCTGGTTGGCCTGCTGGGTATCGGTCTTGGTTATCTCATCTACGTCAAACATTCGATTCCTCGGGACGCCGTTTCATCGCGGGCGCCTTGGCTGTACCAACTGCTTCACCGCAAATATTACATCGATGAAATTTACGATACGGTTTTTGTAAGATCGCTTTCCAGCATCGGGCATTTGTTCCATCTGTTTGATGTGTATGTGGTGGACGGTCTGGTCAAACTTTGCACATTTTGTGTGGTCGGGATCGGACGGCTTGGTTCCAGGCTGCAGAACGGACAGGTGCAAACCTACGGCTTGGCCACGCTGCTTGGATTTTTGATCTTGATTTTGGCTTTGGCGGGAAGGAGGTTCATCAATGCCGGCTAATTTTCCAATCCTGTCGCTTATCGCCTTTTCACCGCTGCTTGGAATTCTCGTATTAGCTTTTATTCCAAAAAACAACGGCAGATGGATCAAAATTGTCGCGATCATCGCAACGCTCATACCGCTGCTGCTGTCTGCTTGGTTGTACGCCGATTTTAACCGCCAATATGAAGGCATGCAGTATAAGGAGCAAACGGACTGGATTCACATTCCGCTTAACCGCGAGACGTTTGCCAATCCGGACGGTTCGAACCAACTGGCTGACTTTTATTATGAAGCCAAGTACAGCATGGCTGTAGACGGCTTGTCGCTTCCGCTGGTATTCCTGACCGCCTTCGTATCCGTCATGGCTGCATTGGCCTCGGTGTATATCAAGAAGCGCTGGAAGACGTATTACATCATGTTTCTGCTGCTGGAGATCGGGATGTTTGGTGTCTTTATGGCCCAGGATTTAGCGCTTTTCTTTATCTTTTTCGAGGTTACGCTTATCCCAATGTTCTTCTTGATTGGCATATGGGGGTATATGAACCGGGAAAAAGCGGCCAATTCGTTCCTGATTTATAACGGACTTGGCTCGGCGATCATGCTGGTTGCTTTCATCATTCTAATCAGTACGGCCGGGTTTAACCAAGTGGTGAACGGAAACGAGGTATCGATTTATTATTCCGGCGATCTGGAGACGATCATTCATAACTTGTTCCAGAACGCAAACGCTTATGTGAATCAAACCGACATTCCGGACAATCCGTTCCTGTTGACCGAAGGCATGAAGTGGACGCTGTTCATTATGCTGCTGGTCGCTTTTGGCATCAAGCTGCCGCTCTTCCCGTTCCATACCTGGATGCTGAAGGTGCATACGGAAGCGCCAACGTCGATTGTTATGATCCACTCCGGGATTTTGCTGAAAATGGGCGCGTACGGCTTAATCCGTTTTGGCGTGCTGCTCTTCCCGGGGCAAGCGGTGCAGTGGGCGACGGTACTTGGCGTGCTAGGGGTCATCAACATTTTGTACGGAGCGGTGCTTGCTTTTGTACAGAAGGATTTCAAGCTGGTGTTGGCATACTCCAGTATCAGCCATATGGGTATCGTGCTGCTCGGCATTGCTTCATTTAACGCAATCGGAATCGAAGGGGCTATCTTCCAGCTTGTGTCCCACGGTTTGATCTCTGCGCTAATGTTCCTGCTTGTAGGCGCTATTTACGAACGGACGCAGACATCGATGATCGGAGACTTGGGCGGCCTAGCTTCGTCGGTGCCTTTCATCAGCGGTATATTGCTGACGGCAGGCATGGCCTCGTTGGGGCTCCCCGGCTTGTCCGGCTTCATCAGCGAGTTTCTGGCGTTTCTCGGATTGTTCAAGTCGGCCAAAGTAATTGCCATCGTCGGTGCGCTGGGCATTATTTTCACAGCCGTTTACGTGCTCCGCGGGGTGCTTGGCATCACCTACGGGCCTGCCAGAAACAGCTTCAGCGGAATCCGTGACGCCCGCCTGATCGAGGCGGTCCCGATGGTAGCGCTGGTTGCTTTTATCGTTGTACTCGGTATTTACCCGTATGTGCTCAGCAATCCGCTGCACCCGACGGTAAGCGGGTTCGACCAATTCTTGCAGAGCATCGCGACAAAGGTGGGGGGCTAGAGCATGGAACCATTACGTTTGCAGTTATCGGATATCACCCTGCTTGGTCCTGAGCTTACATTGGTGATCGCTACTGTAGTGCTGGCACTGCTCGATCTTGCGCTTCCCAAGTCATCAAGCCGTACGCTGCTGGGCTGGCTTTCGCTGCTTTCCATTGTCATCTCGGCTGCTTTTGTAGTCGGCAGCTTGAACTTGACGGAAACGCACCAACTGCTGAATCTCAGCTACCGGATCGACGATTTTGCCGGCATTTTCAAACTGGTGCTGCTGACCGGGACAGGGTTTGTTATTCTCATGAGCATCGGCTCGGTGAAAGAAGAAGAAATCCCGCATATCGGCGAGTTTTATTATATGCTGCTGCCCGCCACGCTGGGCGGCATGGTGATGGCTTCCTCCGGCGATTTGGTTACGTTATTTGTCGGGCTGGAGCTGCTCAGCATCACATCATATATTCTGGTGGCGCAGCGGAAGAAAAATGCGCTGTCCAATGAAGGGGCCTTTAAATATATCGTGCTGGGGGGCATTTCCTCCGCGATTATTTTATACGGCATGTCTTTCCTCTACGGCTTAAGCGGCTCAACAAACATTGTGCAAATCAACAGCGCGCTCGGTGAAAGCTTGCAGTCGATGAGTCCGATCGTGTACCTGTCGTTTTTCCTGCTGCTCGCCGGATTCGGGTTTAAAATCGCGGCAGCGCCGTTTCATACATGGGCGCCTGACGTCTATCAAGGCGCGGCTACACCGGTCACCGCATTTCTAGCGGTTGTCTCCAAGGCAGCCAGCTTTGCGATCGTGTTCCGTGTGATGTTCGGGTTGTATGTGAGCGGAGCCAATCATCCGTTTTATCAGGATGTCATGACTTCGCTGATGACCGTAGCTGCGATCGCCATGATCGCGGGTAATTTCATCGCCCTGCGTCAAAAGAATATGAAACGTCTGCTTGCTTACTCGGGTGTTGCCAATACGGGATATTTGCTTGTTCCGATTGCGGTGCAGTTCTCTTTAACGCACTATACGAACTTCTCTGAGCTTGTCTTTTATTTGATCGCTTACTTGTTTATGAATATCGGCGCTTTCGCTCTGCTGATGATTATCGAGCGCTCTACCGGGGAAGAGGAAATCAGCGGCCTTGCCGGCTTGTATTTCCGTGCTCCGTGGACGGCGGTTGCCGCCGTTGTCATCGTTCTATCGCTGGCCGGCTTGCCTGTGACTGGAGGTTTCTTCGGTAAACTGTACATCATGCTCGGCGCCGCGCAGACTCGTCATTATTGGCTGTCAGCGGTGATGATCGGCACAAGTGTCGTATCCTTCTATTATTACTTTGGATTTATCCGGCAAATGTTCATGCGCAGCGATAACGAGTCCAGGGAAATACAAACAAGCGGCACGCTTGGCGTTACCTTGTGGATTTGCGTGGCAGCGACATTGATCATGGGTTTTTTCCCGCAAGGCATATTGGCCTGGATCGGAAAAATTTTCACCCTATCACACGATTTATTTATGAATATGTAATAAAATCTGTGTTCCCCAAACCTTTCCTACAATGGAAAGGTTTTTTTGTGGGACTTTAGTCATGATTTTCGAAGACAAGGCAGGAAACCTGCCATTCGTATAGAAATATTTAAAACATTATAGAGAAGAAGTTAAAAAGGGAAACCATCGGGATGTTAAAAAGAGCAATCATACGAATCATAACCGGCTCGGTCATTGGTACGGGCATTTTCGTGTCCGCACTGCCAATAACGGGGACCATACTAACCTCACGAGCGTATGCAGCTGTCGTTACGGCTACGGACCCGCTCATCGAAAAGCAAACGTATCTGCAGCAGATTCATATTCAAGATGCGTGGGGCGTTGCAACAGGCAACAATAACCTGATTATTGCTATGGTGGATACCGGCGTGGATCTGACGCACCCAGATCTGCTGCCGAATTTGGTGGATGGCGCCAATCTGCTTCATCCGGATGAACTGCCATTGGACGATAACGGCCACGGGACCAATGTGGCTGGTGTTATGGCGGCTGCGGCCAACAACGACCGGGGTGGCGCCGGGATCCTATGGAACGCGAAGCTGATGCCGATTAAAGCGCTCGAAGCGGACGGCACCGGAGGCGAAGCGAAGCTTGGGGAAGGCATTAAATACGCGGTCGATCACGGCGCGAAGATAGTTGTTCTATCACTGGGTTTAAATAAATATTCAACTTATTTAAGTGATATCGTACAATATGCGGAAGACCATGATGTGCTGCTTGTGGCTGCAACCGGCAACGAAGGCAACCGTGTCAAATATCCGGCGGCATACCCGACGGTACTCGCGGTAGGCGGCATGACCGCCGACAAGAAGACGGATAGCCGGTCGAATACGGGTCCCGAGCTGGATCTCGTGGCTCCGTGGGATGTGTTTACAACTTCCCTCGGCGGGGGCTACGAGTATAAGGACGGCACCTCGATGGCTGCGCCCCAGGTGGCGGCCGTGGCTGCTCTGGCCTGGTCGAAATATCCGTCAATGAAGCCTTATGAAATTCGGAATTTGCTGCGGCAGAAAACAGAACCGCTTAGCGGATCCGGCTGGAATCCGATTTCCGGTTACGGGCTACTGCGTGCAGACCGGGTGATGAACGAACCGTATTCCGAAGATATGTATGAGCCGAACAACCGCAAGGATCAGGCCAGTCCGATTTCGGCAAGCAAGATGATCAGCGCAACGTTTCAAGGCGGCGGCGATGCCGATTGGTATTCGTTTAATGCTCCTTATAACGGAAATGTGAATCTGCTCTTACAGACGGAAGAGGGTTATGAGGTAACCGTCAATCATATCCAGACCAGCGGTGCTGCGCAAAGTTACACGTTCCAAGCGGGCGGCAAGATAACCCTTCCCGTCTCCAAAGGTACCAATTACATTCAGCTGCAGTTGAAGGATCGCGCCTTCACCGGCAAGCTGCCCTACCGTTTGACGACATCATTTGACATATATAAAGACGAGTTTGAAGACAACGATCGACAATATACCGCCTACGTGCTGCCGATACGCAGCCAAACGATTACAGGAACGCTGCACCAAATGAACGACCAGGATTGGTTCATGCTGCCGGTTGAGCAATCCGGCTTTCTGCGGTTGAAATTATCCGTAGATACCGCTCGAATCGATCCGGTATTGTATGTGCAAAAGCAGGGCGAAAAAGGAGTCACCTACGATCTGGGCGGCGACGGCGCGGTGGAAGTGATGCCGAAGACGGCCGTTTTCCCGGGGAATTATTATATAAGGGTCAGCAATGTCAAGGAATATACGTTTCCCGTAACAGGGGAATATAAGCTGACTGTAGAATATGAAGCCCATCTCATCGACCCCAACGAGCCGAACGATAAGCCTTATCAAGCGACGGCCATCAAGCCGGGGGCGCCTTACGACGGAGTCATTGAGTCGGTCACCGATCAAGACTGGTTTTTGCTAAAGATCAATTCGGAAAGCTTTGCCGATCTTCATCTTTCGGGCATACCGGAGAACGTGCGTTTGACGATGACGGTCTATGACAGCAATTTGAAGCAGCTTGCGACAGCGACGAATACGCCAGGCGCCACAACGACGGATTTAAGCGGGCGATGGCAAGCGGGAAGTTATTATATGAAGCTGACCGCAGATAAGCCGTTCGATTATCAGATGTACAGTCTTACTGCGGATGTCACTCCGCTTCTGGGCGGATTCACCGATATTGCAGGCCACTGGGCTGCAAACGACATTTTGGCGGCGGTCAAAAGCAACTTGATCGAAGGGTACAGCGGCTATAAATTTATGCCGGACCGTACGATTACCAGAGCCGAAGCTGCGGCAATATTAGTAAGAGGCTTTAAGCTGACAAAGCAAAAATATATCGGCTATACCGATTTGAGCGCCAATCATTGGGCTTACTCGTTTATAGCCAAGGCGGCTCAAGCCGGCATCGTCGAAGGTTATCCCGACCAATCGTTTGCTCCGGATTCTCCCGTTACCCGTATGGAGATGACTGCGATGATGGCGCGGGCCATGAAACTGTCAGGCAAACAGAGAGGGGCGGCGCCTTTTACCGATACGGATGATAATTATTGGGGGACCGGCGTGTTGAAGCAGATGAAAGCCGAAGGCTGGGTTTCCGGCTTCCCGGACGGTTCCTTCCGGCCGGAGCAGCCCGCTACAAGGGCCGAATTTGTCACTATGCTGGAAGATATCCTGAATTAACCCATTGTAGTAAGGAGGGACATCGTCATGGGGACGGATCCGTTTAACGCGACGTTGGGCCTGGAAGGCCTCGTCAATATTTTTGCAGTCATCGTATGTATCGGATTGTCCTGGTGGGGACTGCAGGAGCTTCGTTTTGACATGCTGCTGCGGCGTCCCAAAAGCGCAGCCGCGAGGCTGCTGCAAATTTTCCTCTCCATTGCGCTGGGGTACCAAGTCGCCCGGTTTATCATCGAGTATTTTCATTGGTCCACCTGGCTTCATGAAATGTTTTGAATCACGCCCTGGTTTCTCGAACATTGGATGCAACCAAGCATGTCGAACAACGGCCCAAAGAGAATAACATTGGCGCTTATTGTCAACAATGGATAGTACAACCGTATAAAAAAGAACCGTTAAGGAAGCCGCATGATGTCTTTGAAAAAGAGATTGAATACTAAGGCTGTTCAATGCTACACTATGGATTGGCTTATTTCAAAAAGCTTGTAAACCAGAACAACGCGGAGGGACCATGATGAGCAAAATTATCGTCCGCGGCGGCAAGAAACTATCGGGCAGAGTTAAAATTCACGGTGCCAAAAATGCCGTGCTGCCGATTATCGCAGCCTCTATTCTAGGGTCTGAAGGTATTAGCGTGATTCATGACGCGCCTCCCCTGGACGACGTAATTGTAATTAACAAGGTATTGGAAAGTCTCGGTATCGAAGTCGAATATAGAAACGAAACCATTCGGATCAGCGCGGGCAGCATTGAGACCTGTGAGGCGTCATACGAGTTGGTGCGTAAAATGCGGGCTTCTTTTCTTGTCATGGGACCTCTTTTGGCCCGGATGGGACGCGCGCGTATATCTTTGCCTGGCGGCTGCGCGATTGGGACACGCCCGATCGATCAGCATTTGAAGGGCTTTGAGGCGATGGGCGCGGATATTGAGCTCGGTCAAGGCTTTATCGAGGCAAAGGTTAATGGCAGACTGAAGGGCGCCAAAATATATTTAGACGTGGCGAGCGTAGGCGCAACGGAAAATATTATGATGGCTGCAACACTTGCCAAAGGCACCACGATTATCGAAAATGCCGCCAAGGAACCGGAAATCGTCGATCTGGCGAATTATTTGAACGCGATGGGCGCGAAAATTCGCGGAGCCGGAACAGGCGTCATTCGCATCGATGGCGTACAGCAGCTGCAGGGAGCCGTACATACGGTCATACCGGACCGGATTGAAGCAGGTACATACATGATTGCAGCAGCCATTACCGGCGGGGATTTGTTCGTAGAGGGCGCGATAGCCGATCACCTTCGTCCGGTAATCTCCAAAATGCAGGAGATGGGCGTGCAAATCGATGAGGATGAGAACGGGCTGCGCGTTTACACGGAACGGCCGCTGCGCTCGGTCGACGTCAAGACGCTGCCTTATCCGGGTTTCCCTACGGATATGCAATCCCAGATGATGGCGCTTTTGCTTGTCGCCGACGGTACGGGACTTGTGACGGAAACCGTATTTGAGAACCGCTTCATGCATGTCGAAGAATTCGTCAATATGAATGCGCAGATTAAGGTGGACGGACGCACTGCCGTAGTGAGCGGCAAAGCCAAGCTGAGGGCTGCGAAAGTATGCGCCACCGATTTGCGGGCAGGAGCTGCACTGATTCTTGCGGCGCTTGTCGCCGACGGGGAAACGGAAATCACCGGCGTGCATCACATTGACCGGGGATATGTCGACATTGCTTATAAGCTGAGCTTAGTCGGCGCCGAGATTCAGCGGGTATCCGATATTGTGGTTCAGGAACAGCAGGAGGAAGTAGGGCTTTTCGCTGTGCAGCCTACTTGGGCATAAGCGGAGGCTATACACCGCATAATATGGTAAAGTGTTCTCGACGAGACGTAACTCTTTCTTCTATGGGAGAGTTGCGTCTCTTCTTTGTTCTATTCTATTTTTTGCATACATAAGATGGTTCTATCCCGGCAACAAGAGACGGAGGAACCTTCATGATCCAAAAGAATTATCCCCTTGCCCTGTGGCTTGTCATCAGCTTGTCCAGCCTGATTCTGACCATTCTGCTGGTGCCTGCGATTCTAGTAAAAAAACACGATCTTCCGGAATCAGCCCCAACCCCTTCAATCTATGGCGCAGCGGATAAAGCCAACGAAGCGGTGGCGGAGCAGCCAATCGTGGTGCCGGTGTACTTAAGCAAACAGCAGCGTACGGAGCAGCTTAACTTGGAGAAGTATATCCAGGGTGTTATTGCCGCTGAAATGCCCATTGAATTTGAACCGGAGGCGCTGAAGGCGCAGGCGATGGCGGCAAGAACGTATGTCGTGCGCAGATTGCTGGAACAGGAGAAGGGTGCCGTTTCAGAGAAGGAGGCACCCGTTACGGATACAACCTCACATCAGGCTTACGTAACCGACGACGAGCTGAAAGCAAGGTGGGGAGAGCAGTATGCTCCCAATATGGACAAGCTGAACAAAGCCGTGCAGGAAACGGCGGGCCAAATATTAACGTATCGGGGCCAGCCGATTGATGCCACCTTTTTCTCTACGAGCAATGGGTATACCGAAAATTCGGAGGATTATTGGGAGCGGTACATACCGTATTTAAGAAGCGTCCCCAGTCCGTGGGACCTGAAGTTGTCTCCGCGATATAAGGGCACCGTAACGATTCCGCTGAAAGATGTGCAGCGCAAACTCGGTCTGGCCGGCGCCATTCCGGTGGGATCGTCCAATGCGGGCATTAAGGTGCTCGAGAGATCGGAAGGGCATCGCATCAAAAAAATATCCATCGGCGGTAAAACGTTTACCGGGCGCGAGGTAAGGGAGAATCTGGGGCTGGATTCCTCCCAATTTGAATGGGTGTGGACCGGCGGCAATCTTCAATTCACCACATACGGCTATGGGCATGGTGTGGGGATGAGCCAGTGGGGAGCCAACGGAATGGCCAAGGAAGGACGGCGTGCGGAGGAAATCGTCAAATACTACTATTCGGGTATTGAAATCTCGCAAGCCTCTTCTTTTTTTTCGAAACATTAGGTTTTTGCTTAAGAGCGGATTTCTTTCTATTATTATTTTTAGAAAATTGCATAAAAAATAGATCACCTCACGTATAAAAGCCCGCCAGCTGGCAACAATGGCATGTGAGGTGATGATAGATGAACAATCAAAAACAAGATTTGCAGAAAAAAGAAGAGGCTCCTAAATCTATCGAAGGAGCAAAAGGAAGCGCCTGGAAGAGGCTTCTAGCCAAAAAGTGGGTATTCCCGGCAACGTACATCGCAGCAGCGGCAATTATCTTAACGTTAATGTGGGTCTACCAGGATTCCGGCAAGTCCAAATTGGCCGATAATATGAAAGTTGGCCTGGACTCGTCGAAACAAACGGTAACCAATAACGTAAGCGGCCCTGATGCTTTGCCTGCCAATACGCAGACGGAAACTATGTCGTTCCCGTTCAAAGACCGGGGCGAGCTTGATGTGTCACTCCCTTATTTCGACAGCAAAGCTTCCAATGAAGTAAGGCAAGCGGCATTGGTAGAATACGGCGACACATTTACCCCACACGTCGGTATCGACTACGCCAGACACGATGATAAGCCTTTTGACGTAATGGCGGCTATGAGCGGTAAGGTCACTGCAGTCGAAAAAAATCCGGTCGTCGGCAATCTCGTGGAAATTACGCACAGCAACGGTCTTGTCACCGTGTATCAAAGCTTGGCCGACGTCAAGGTGGCTAAAGATCAGCAAGTGAAAAAAGGCGATGTCATCGCACAAGCCGGACGCAACGATCTGGAGAAAGAAGAAGGCGTGCACCTGCACTTTGAAGTAAGACAAGGTCAAGGCGGAGCCGCTCTGAATCCGGAGCAATTTTTCCCAGAACATTAAGAAACGGATGCGTACAGCATCTTCTTTACAAGTATCGTGTACGAGCAGCAGGGAACTTCCTGCTGCTTTTTTGTATTTTTCAGCAGCAAATAAAGGCCCTTCATGAAAATAATTATGGGCAAATCCGCTTGTCAGGCTTGGCAACGTAGAATATATAGTTTGCCCCCTCAATATAATGTACCAAACTAACTCGAGTAGGGAGGCGAGGGGAGTGCACGATTACATCAAAGAGCGGACCATCAAAATCGGTCGGTGTCTTGTCGAGACGAAGCATACGGTCCGTACGATTGCCAAAGAATTCGGCGTTTCCAAAAGCACAGTGCATAAGGATTTGACCGAACGTCTGCCGGAGATTAACCCGGAATTGGCTAACCAGGTAAAGCATATTTTGGAATACCACAAATCGATCCGGCATCTTCGTGGCGGCGAAGCCACGAAAATCAAGTACCGCAAAACAAGAAGCCCCAAATCTTCCGAGAAGCTCGTTACCGTAAAGTAAGATTGTTATGAATAAGCAAGATCCTTCCAAACCAGCCGTTTATTTCTGCTTGTGCATCTGTAGTCCTATTTTGAAAGAAGTATTTTCCTTTCAGTGGCGGACGGTACCTATTGTGTATTATAATGAGAACAAGTGCCGCTAATTTACGGACGAACGGTTGGTTTAGGGAGGATACATTAAGATGCTTAGCAAGGATATTGGCATAGATTTGGGGACTGCAAACGTCCTCATTCACGTAAAAGGACGGGGCGTCGTGCTGGATGAGCCTTCGGTCGTAGCGATCGAAAGCGATACGAAGCGCGTGCTTGCCGTTGGCGAGGAAGCGCGCCGGATGGTGGGCCGTACTCCTGGCAATATCGTCGCCACTCGGCCGCTCCGGGATGGCGTTATTGCCGATTTTGAAATTACCGAGATGATGCTGAAATATTTTATCAATAAGGTTGGCGGCAAAAGATGGTATAGTCATCCGCGCATCTTGATCTGCGCTCCGACCAACATCACTTCCGTCGAGCAGAAAGCGATCCGCGAAGCGGCTGAGCGCTGCGGCGCACGCGAAGTATTTTTGGAAGAAGAGCCGAAGGCGGCTGCAATCGGTGCCGGGATGGACATTTTCCAGCCAAGCGGCAACATGGTCGTCGACATCGGCGGCGGTACAACGGACGTAGCTGTGCTGTCGATGGGCGACATCGTAACTTCTTCATCACTGAAAATTGCCGGCGACAAATTCGACTCGGCGATTATGAAGTACATTAAATCGAAGTACAAGCTGTTGATCGGGGAACGGACATCGGAGGATATCAAGATCAGAATCGGAACGGTATACCCGGACGGACGCAATGAAACGATGGATATTCGGGGACGCGATATGGTAAGCGGTTTGCCGCTGACGATCTCGATCCATTCCAACGAAGTGCAGGAAGCGTTGTGGGATCCCGTTGCTTCGATTGTAACTGCGGCCAAAAGCGTGCTTGAACGGACACCTCCGGAGTTGTCTGCGGATATTATCGACCGCGGCGTTATTTTGACAGGCGGGGGAGCTATGCTGCACGGTATTGACCAATTGCTCGCCGACGAGCTGAAGGTGCCGGTGCTTGTAGCGGAGGATCCGATGAGCTGCGTCGTTAAAGGGACAGGCATTATGCTCGACAACCTGGACAAAGTGTCTAAACGGAAATTTGGCTGATTCGAACTTCATCATGAACAATCGATAAGTTGAAAGGGGCTTTTCCATGTTAAGAGGGCTTTATACGGCTGCCTCCGGAATGATTGCGCAGCAGCGGAAACACGATACGGTGACGAACAATATCGCGAATATCAATACGCCCGGATACAAGCAGGGTACAGGGCTTTCCCGCTCGTTTCCGGAAATGCTGATTGAGCGTGTCCGCAGCGGCGGCGGTCTGGGAGAGCAGCCGGTAAGCCGCGTCGGTCGGCTTACGACCGGCGTAATGGCAGAGGAAACGGTCTCTATACATACGCAAGGCGATATTCAGGAGACGCAAAATCCTTACGATTTTGCGCTTGTCTCCAACATTCGGGTACCTGATCCGGCCGATCCTACCGGCAATACGTTTATTCCTTTTGACGCATCGGGTAAATATGTAGGCGCGAACGGTGTGCGCATGACGCAGCCGCAAGCCCTTTTTACCGTGCAAGATGCGAACGGACAGCAGAAATATTCGTTGAACGGTAAGTTTTCGGTGGACGAGGCGGGGGAATTAATTACGGCGGAAGGTTACCAGGTGCTTGGCCGGAACGGTCAGCCGATCGTGTTGATGAATCCGACTACCAATGAGCCAATATCGAACTTCCGCATTTCCAGATCGGGTCTGTTTACCGATGTAGACGGGGTGCCTTTGCTCGGGGCGGACAACCAGCCGATGAACTTGCTGATTTCGCGCGTCGAAGATCCGAATCAACTGGTTCGTGAGGGGAACGGCTTGTACCGTTTGAATCAAGACGCTCAAGGCGGGGTAAGGGCGGTAGAATTAGGCGAGCAAGTTGAGGTGCGTCAAGGTTATGTGGAACGCTCCAATGTGGATGCAGGACAATCGATGGTTGACATGATGTCTGCGGTTCGTGCTTATGAAGCTAACCAGAAGGTCATTCAATATTACGATAAAAGCATGGACAAGGCTGTCAACGAGGTTGGCCGCGTATAATGAAACGATGAGGAGCTGCGTCATATGAACCATTCCATGATCAATGCATCGGTATCGATGCATGCGCTTCAGCAAAAGCTTGATTTGGTCTCGAACAATATCGCTAACTCAAACACCATCGGCTATAAACGCCGGGAAGCATCGTTTCAAGACGTGTTGACCAGCGTGAAGCAGCAACCCGAAGGTTTTCAGAAAGAAGGCCGGTTGACCCCTCTTGGATATAATCATGGCTGGGGGGCCAAATTGGTGCGCTCGGAAACAAATATGGCTCAAGGTTCGGCAGTTGCTTCCGACAACCCTTTGGATCTGGCGATTGAAGGAAACGGTTTGTTTGAACTCACCGTAAACTCGCTGGATGCCAATGGCCAGCAGGTGCAGCAAACGGCTTGGACGCGCAGCGGCGCTTTTCAGCTGTCTCCCGACCCAACCGGAACGGGTAACATGTATTTGACGACCAAGGACGGTCATTACGTCATGGGGACGGACAATAACCCGGTATCGGTGCCGGCCAATCACAGGCTGGTGATTGAGGACAACGGGCAAATTATGGCTTACAGCAATGAAGATAACACCGCGCCTCCAATTGCCGCAGGGCAAATTAAGCTGGTGCGTGTGATTCGTCCTCAGCTGCTCCTTCAGATGGGCGAGAATATGTACGGTCTTCCTCAGGATACTGCCGTGAATCGGGAGCAAATTTTGCAAACGTTCAACGGAGCAACCCCGAATGATACGGATTCAATTAAGGTAAAACAGCATTTCCTTGAACAATCCAACGTATCGTTGGCTGACGAAATATCGGAGATGCTTGTTGTTCAGCGTGCATTTCAATTAAACTCGCGAGCCATTACCTCCGCTGATACGATGATGAACATCGCGAACAATTTACGCGGATAAAGCGGTAAAGTGAGGGTTCAATAGATTGATGGCGGAACAACCAACTACTAAAGCAAACAAAGCAAAAACTAATAAAAAAGCGAAACCGCGTGCACGGTGGAAGAAGATCGTTTGGTTCTTCGTGAAATTAATCCGTGTTCCCGTGCTGTGCGCTATGGCATTAGTTGCCGGACTTTACATTGGATATGTATATATGGGCGGCCAACAGATTTCGGACGTGTTTGAGCTTCAAACGTGGAAGCACATGGTCGACCTGGTGTTCGCAGCTTCGTGACTCCCGGCAGGGAGTTTTATTTTTGCGATAAACAGCGGTATAATGGATAGATGACAGCGGTTTAACGATGCAAGCTAGAATGAAGACGGAGGTGGACAGACAAAGCATGAACGTGCCGAACCTGCTGACCGGATGCCGGTTTATTCTTATCCCGGTTTACCTCTTCGTATTCTATTCGGGGCATATCAAGACGGCTTTTTTGGTGCTCTTGATTGCGGGTTTGACCGATGTGCTTGACGGATATATCGCACGGACCCAACAGCTTGTGACCCAATTGGGCAGCATGCTCGATCCGCTCGCCGATAAAACGATGATGATTGCTGTGATTGTCTCGCTTGTATTTTCCAAGATGATTCCTTGGGAAGCGGCTATTGCCATCTTTATTCGGGATGCCGGAATGATCGCGGGATCCGCCTTCTTTCATTTCCGCGGCAAAAAGACCGTTCCCGCTAATGTGATGGGAAAACTGACAACCGTGCTGTATTACATAGCGATTTTGTTGATTACATTTCAGCTGCCTTTCGCTGTGTTTTACTTATGGTTTGTCATCGGTGTTTCGTTCTTAACCTCATTTATATACATATTTCAATTCCGTTC
Source organism: Paenibacillus thalictri (assembly GCF_004307995.1). Taxonomy (GTDB): domain Bacteria; phylum Bacillota; class Bacilli; order Paenibacillales; family NBRC-103111; genus Paenibacillus_AF; species Paenibacillus_AF thalictri. The sequence continues at coordinate 53,022 of NZ_SIRE01000022.1, forward strand.
GTTAAACAAGAAAAACATGAACCATACCCTGTGAAAAAAGAGCATATGCTTCAGAGCGCCATATAGGCACGATCTCACGCATACGCTCCTTTTATATCAACCCTCACGATCTGCAGCTCATGAAGGGGACAACAAGTAGTGTAAGTTGAAGCTGTGATTTTTATTCTTTGTGCTTGGAAGGAGCGGCAGCATTAGTGGACATTAACGAAATTCAACAAACGATTCCTCACCGGTACCCGTTTTTATTGGTGGACCGGATTTTAGAGGTTGAGCCCGGTGTAAGGGCTAAAGGACTTAAAAATGTGACGATCAATGAGCCGTTTTTTGCCGGCCATTTCCCGGGATATCCGGTTATGCCGGGCGTTCTGATTGTCGAAGCGCTTGCGCAAGTGGGCAGTGTGGCCATGTTGAAAGTAGAAGCTAATCAAGGCAAGCTTGGATTTTTCGCCGGAATTGACGGATTTCGTTTCCGGGGGCAGGTGTTCCCGGGGGATACGTTGACCCTTGAGGTGGAGATTACACGGCTCAAAGGCGCTATTGGCAAAGGTCAGGCGACCGCCAAAGTAGGAGACCGCGTAGTCGCCGAAGGCGAACTGATGTTTGCGTTGGCGGACCGTTAAAATTTTCGTTACGGAAAGGGGATCCACTATGAGTTTGTCTTCTTTTGTACAAAATCAGTATGAGTTGTGGCTGAACGATGATGCTATCGATCAGGCCACCAAAGAAGAACTGACGGCAATTCAAGGGAACTACAAAGAAATTGAAGACCGGTTTTACCGGGATCTCGAGTTTGGCACAGGCGGGCTTCGCGGTGTCATCGGTGCCGGAACGAACCGATTGAACGTATATACCGTGGGCAGAGCCACTCAAGGGTTGGCGCAATATGTTTTGTCATCGGGTGCGGCTGAGCCCTCTGCAGTTATCGCTTACGATTCTCGCCACCAATCGCCGGAGTTTGCGCTGGAAACTGCGCTGGTGCTTGCGGGGAACGGAATTAAAGCGTACGTTTTCGAGTCGCTGCGTCCGACCCCGGAGCTTTCTTTTGCTGTAAGGCATTTAAAAGCGACTGCGGGGGTCGTCATTACGGCAAGCCATAACCCTCCTGAGTATAACGGCTATAAGGTGTACGGCCGCGATGGCGGTCAGCTTGTTCCTGACCAAGCGGAGAAGGTTATTGCCGAGATCCAGCAAATCACGTCGTTTGCGGCGGTTAAGAAGCTGGGGCGTCAAGAAGCTGAGAGCAAAGGTCATCTTCAGTGGATCGGCGAAGAGTTGGATGAGGCTTTTATACAAGCTGTCGCTTCCGTCAGTCAAAATCCCAGTCTGGTGCAGCAAATGAGCTCTGATTTTCGGATTGTGTATACACCGCTTCATGGAGCGGGCAACCTTTCCGTCCGTTCGGCTCTTGCCGCAATCGGATTCGAGCAGGTGTATGTCGTACCCGAGCAGGAGCTGCCGGATGCCAATTTCAGCACGGTGAAGTCCCCAAATCCCGAGGAACGCGACGCGTTTCATTTGGCGATCGAGGCGGCCAAATCGTACCAAGCGGATATTGTTATCGGTACAGATCCCGACTGCGACCGGATGGGAGCCGTTGTGAAGGACGCGGGCGGCGAGTATTTTGTGCTTACCGGCAATCAATCGGGTGCCATTATGGTCGATTATTTGCTCAGCAGCTATAAGGAGAAAGGCAAGCTTCCTGCTTCCGGCGTTGTCATTAAAACGATCGTAACGAGCGAAATGGGCGCGGTCATTGCCAAGCATTATGGTGTCGAGACGCTGGATACACTGACCGGCTTCAAATATATTGGCGAGAAAATGACGCAATTCGACGCCTCCGGCGATCACCAGTTCCTGTTTGGTTACGAGGAGAGCTACGGCTATTTGGCAGGTACTTACGCCCGCGACAAAGATGCGGTGGTTGCTTCCACACTGATTTGCGAAGCGGCTGCTTATTATAAAAGCAAGGGTAAAACGCTCTATGAAGTGCTTCAGGAGCTGTATGAGCGCCACGGGTATTTCCTTGAATCGCTGGAATCGCGTACGATGAAGGGGAAAGAGGGAGTGGAAAAAATCCGCTCCATCATGGACGACTGGCGCGGCAATCCGCCGACCGACATCAATGGTGTCGGTGTTGTGAAATCGGAAGATTTTTCAACAGGATTATACGGCTTGCCACAAGAGAACGTGCTCAAGTTTACGCTGCAAGACGATTCCTGGTTCTGTCTTCGTCCGTCCGGAACGGAGCCGAAAATTAAAGTATATTTTGCGGTAAGAGGCACTTCTTCGGAAGGGGCTTCGGCAGTGCTCTCCGCTCTTGTGCAGACGGTAATGGCAAGAGTCGACGCTTAATCTCGGATGATACTCATGTAAACCTCTTTAGGGTACGGCCCTAAGGAGGTTTCGGATGTTAACGGGCATAGAAGCGAGTTGTACTGGCGCTGAACTTAAGCAAGTCTGGCAAGACCGGCTTATGGAGCCGGCACTACAAACTCGGAGCACATGCTTACGAAGCCGTTTTGTTCTACAAAACTTTTAGGAGTGACACGCTTGATTCGTCGTTATGAGCAATGGAACCGTAGGTTCATAAAACCGCTGTGGTGGCTTGTCATCATCGGTATGCTGGCTTCTGTGGCCGTCGTTTACGAAAGGGTGGAAACGGAGCAAACCACCGCCCGCAAAGTCGAGTTTGTATTCGATTACCGCGATTTGTTGGAAATATCCGATTTACAGGGAGACCCTCACAAATTTGTGCTTGATCAATTGGATAAGATGAAAAAGGCGGGCATCCATTCGCTTGCTGTGTATGAATCCACATTATCCGAACTCAAGCTCAGCCGGAGGGTCGAAGTATTCTCTACACATGAGGCAATGGCATTAACACAAAGCCCGATCTCGCAAAATGAGAATTTTACGTATGTGTTGTTTGCGGAAAAAGAATCTCAGCAAAGGCTGCAGCCGCTGATCGAAAATACGTTCAACAGCCTGGGGGTTCGTGTCCGTCCGTGGAGCTTCAAAAATCAGCCCGGCATGATTATTGAAATGGGGATGGAAGAAGCGCTGCTCAAAACGATGGACCCTGACCCGATCACCTTGCAAATGCTGAAGGAAAAAGGGTTTCAGATTGTCGTTCGTATGTCTAACCGCCGTCCTTTTGACGCGGCGAATATGGACAAGCTTCTCGCCCAGCTAAAAGGCATCGGCGTTAAACGCTTTATCATTGACGGAGAAACGGTCCCCGGCTTTATCGACGACAGTCATTTTGAGAACATTGACCAAATGGCCGAGTTAATGACGAAATATAACATGGGACTTGCTGCGATTGAACTGCTGAAGGCGCCCCAAAGAGGCTTTAATCGCTTGGCCAAAGAAATCAATTATGACGTCGTGCGCCTCCATTCCTTTACTGAAGCAGATGGACAGAAGCTGACCGAAAACCTGACTCAGCAAGAACTTCAGGATCGCGTTCAAGGTGTTGCCGACCGATTTGTGCTGGCGGTGAAAGACCGGAATATCCGCATGGTGTTCTTAAATGCCAGAGCAGTGAAAAACGTGGACAAGGGCAAAATCCTAAATCCGCTTGACGCTTTATACGATAGTTTGAATGGGGCCGACGGCGCGTTGAACCGTGTGAAAAACGCCGGGTACACTCTGGGTATTGCCGAAAGGTTCTGGCAATATCATTCCGTATGGCAACCTGTGGCTAAAGCGCTGCTTGTCATTGGAGCCGTCGCGCTCATCGCCTTGATGATCTCCTATTTTGTGTCGGAGGCGACCTTGGCATTGTTTGTGCTTGGGCTGATTGGCTCGGCCGGATTGTATATATTGCCGCAGACGCAAAGCATGTTCCAGCAAGCGCTGGCTTTGGGTGCGGGAATTAGCGCACCAAGCCTTGCGATGATGTTTGCCATCCGGACGTCGAAAGAAAAGTATAGTGCTTCCCGTCAGAAGTTGGGGGCGTCAGCCTTATTTGCCATCGGATTACTGCTGAGAACTACGCTAACTTCGTTGATTGGTGTCTTGTTTATTGCAGGGCTGCTGAACCAGATTACTTATTCGCTTGTCATTCAGCAGTTTAGAGGCGTTAGCGCGCTGCATATCGTACCGATCATCATTGCGGTCATCTATTATTTGTTTTTCACCGAATCCACGACCTATAGTGAAAAATGGGCTCAGGTGCGCAAATTGCTTTCTTCTTATATAAGTGTCCTTTGGGTCATTACGGCTGCCATCGTGGCAGCGGCGGGTATGTACTACTTATCCCGTACCGGCAATGAAGGACAAGCATCCGCTTTCGAAAAGCTGTTTCGGTCGTTTTTGGAAAATACGCTTGGTGTCAGACCGCGCACAAAAGAATTTTTGTTTGCTCACCCGGTTTTTTTATTAGGCGCATTTCTGGCGGCCCGATACCGGGGGCGTGGGGCATTGATTTTAATATTGGTCGGTGTCATCGGACAAGCATCCGTCGTTGATACGTTTGCCCATCTGCATACGCCTGTGCTTATATCGCTAACTCGCATTACGTACGGTATCATTTTTGGCTCCATCATCGGGTATGTGATAATCGCCGTATGGGAAATTGCAGCAAGGAGATGGCAAGCATGGGTCAAACCGGCCAAACGATAAGATCGGTTAAAGTTGTTTTATCCGGCTATTACGGATTTGATAACAGCGGCGACGAGGCTGTGCTGCAGTCAATTTTGCTAGCGCTGAAGGAGCAGGGGGAAAAGCACGGCATTCACTTTGAACCGACGGTGCTTTCGATTGATCCGGAGAAAACAAGCCGCACTTATGGCGTAAAAGCGGCGCATCGGATGAAACCCGGCGCCGTGCTCGGGGCGATTCGGGGCGCTGATGCGCTCATTAGCGGCGGGGGCAGCTTGCTGCAGGATGCCACCAGTTCCAAAACCATCCCTTACTACTTGGCCATCCTTAAGTTGGCCCAATGGTTCGGCAAACCGACTTTTATTTATTCTCAGGGCATCGGCCCGGTTCATCGCCGCTTTTTTGACCCGTGGATCCGCGGCACATTTGCTAAATGCCGGTATGTTTCTGTTCGAGACATAGAATCCGCGAATCTCCTTCAATCGATGGGCCTGCCGAAGGACCGGGTTCAAGTCGTTCCCGATCCGGTAATGGGCCTGCCTCTTAAAGAAGGGGCCGCTGCGGTGAATCGTGAGTCTGATCCGGTTGTCGGCATTTCCGTTCGTTTCTGGAACGAAGACCGTTCCGAACTTGCCGCTTTGGCTCTAGGATTAAACGCAGTTCTTGCACGAAGCTCGGTAAAACTGAACTTTTTGCCCTTTCATCTGCCATCCGATGATCTGGCATCGCAGTATGTTGTGAATGCGATCGATCCTAAGTTTAAGCAGCGTGTGAGCATCAGCGGTGGAATTACTCATCCGCAGGACATGTTGGCGGAAGTCAGCCGCTGTGATCTTTTGATCGGGATGAGACTTCACTCGTTGATTTATGCGGCTTCACAATGCGTACCTCTGGTAGGCATCTCCTACGATCCTAAAATTGATCAGTTCCTCGGGCGTATCGGCATGAAAGCTGCGGCAACGACCCAATCGGCAGAGTCCGAATCGATTGCCCGGCATATTCTAACAATGCTGGAGCAAACGGAAGCCTGGAAGCGGGAAAAGCAGCCGGCAATCGAGCGTCTTAAAGCGGAAGCGCAGCTGCCGGCACGGCACGTAACACAATTTTTCAAGCAGTCGGATAAGCCGTGAACCAACATCACAGAATAATAAGAAGCGGCTAGTCGGCCGCTGTATCACCCAACCCATCATTTTTATCGTTTTGCAAAATTTCCATGATGGAATTCCCGCCCGATTCGGAGTATAATTGCTTTGTCCGGTGTTGAAGCGGGTAATTCCACGTACTGGACATAGAGAAAAAGGGGTTGTGAATAACAGGATGAATATGTTGTACGGGATCGGGTTTGTCGCTGCTTGTATCATTGCATTGCTGCTGACGCCGCTCGTCAAGCGCTTTGCCTTTTGGGTCGGCGCGGTGGATGCGCCGAATCATCGGAAAGTACATAGCCGCATTATGCCTAGACTAGGCGGTTTAGCGATTTTCCTTGGATTTGTCGGAGCTTATTTTATCGTAGCTCCTGCTCTTGACACTCAGAAATCGGATGTTGCGATCGGTTTATTGGTTGGCGGAGCGATTATTGTTCTAGTTGGGGCGCTTGATGATCGGTTTGATTTGTCGCCGAAGATTAAGCTGCTTGGACAGATTTTAGCCGCGTGTGTTGTTGTGTACTCAGGAGTCGTCATTGATTTGGTCAATGTGCCTTTTGGCGATATGACAATTTCACTCACTTGGCTTGCTGTTCCACTCACGATTCTTTGGATCGTCGGTGTGACGAACGCCATCAATTTGATTGACGGCTTGGACGGATTATCCGCTGGGGTTTCCGGCATTGCCACCGCCACAATCATGGTGCTTGCTTTGATGATGAACAATGTCATTGTTGTGATGCTTTGTATGATATTGCTCGGCAGTATTATCGGGTTCTTATTTTTTAACTTTCATCCTGCTAAAATATTTATGGGTGATTCCGGTGCATTGTTCTTAGGTTTTAGTTTAGCTACATTGTCGATATTAGGCTTTAAGCAAGCGACCGTTGTTTCGCTTCTTATCCCTATTCTTATATTGGGTGTGCCCTTATCGGATACCTTTTTCGCCATCATGCGCCGTTGGGTCAACAAGACGCCGATCTCCGCGGCAGACAAAAGCCACTTGCATCATTGTTTGCTGCAATTGGGCTTAAGCCACCGCCAAACGGTGCTTGTCATTTACGGCATTGCCTTGATATTCGGATTATGTTCCGTGTTGTTCGCGCAGATCCAAGATACGTTATGGGCGATGGTTATCCTTATTGCTGTGCTGCTGTTCGTCTTGGTGGTCGGAGCCGAATTCATAGGCATCATCAGCAAGAGCAAGAAGCCGGTGTTGCAATTCCTGCAGAAACTGGCCAAATTCGCTCAAGTCAACTCGCGAGTATCGAATAAATAAGGTTCACATAATGAGACAACCCTGGCTGTTTAGCCCGGGTTGTTTTTTTGCCCGCTTATATTCACCGTACGAACAGTGAACTTCCATATTATATAGAATCTCAAAAAAACGGTGTCGAAATTGATTACAGAGCTTCGATAGAATTGATCTCGAAAAAGAAACGGTTTGCCCTAAAATTTAGGGCTAGATTAGCCGATAAATAACGTACACGTAACTTTTTTTGTAAACAAAGGAGGAAACCATCTTGAAACGCTTCTCACGCAAATGGATTAGCGCCGCCATCATCATGTCGATGCTGATCAGCTTGCTACCGCCGCTCTCCGCATTTGCGGCCGCGCAGCTTATGATAACAAATATAAGCTATGTAAATGCGGATGCTCCTGACAGTAGCAAAACGGTCGATCGGCTGACAGTTAACCCAAGCACGTTGAATGTAACTATTAATGGTTTTACAGAAGACCAGATCAACAACATCTATTATGAGATCGTAAACATCAATACGGGTAAGATCTCCACAGAGAAAACCAATAAACCGGTAAAAAGCAGTTCCAATAATAATGAAATTACTTTTACCAATATCAGCTACACGGAAGGCTTAAACAAAGTTACCGTGAAGTACGGGGATACCAGCATTATTTCTTCTTTGCCGGGATGGGTGTATTTTACCCCGGTGTCGAACATCACCGATCTGCAGTTTAACGGTGCGCCGTTTCTTGATGACCTTATGTATCCTACAGCTCCTCCTTATACAAGCTTAAGTATTACGGGGACTGCGGGAAATGCATCACAAATTCAAGCAACAGTTAATGGTACGGTGTACAATCCGTCTGTATTTAACCGCGGGAGATTTAGCTACTATGTGAATACAGGACGGCCCAATGATCTCAATTTCACTCCCGGCGATAACGAAATTATGTTTATCGCTCGAAACGGCACCAATTATTATACTATTAAGAAGTCCTTTGTCTATAATAACGGAAAGTCCTTTGCTTACAATGCATATATCAAGCAAGTGGAAGATATCAAACCAGCGGCTAAATTAGCCACGATTCCGACGGTTAGCAACGACACGGCTGCAACTCCTCCCCATTGGTCTACCAATGTGGCTATCACAGCTAAATTGAAGAACAACTTTACCGGCGGAGTAAGGGACTATGAATCCGTCGATATTTTCACCTTGGGAAAAGGTCAAGATTTTGTGGCCAATTATAATTTTAATACAGGTGTTATCACGGAAACCAACAACACGACAACGATAATTCCAGACCCATCGACAGGACGAGTATCCACTGCCGTATATGACTCGGCTTCGTCTACAACAGCTTTTGAGGTGTACGATTTTACAACACAATTGCCTACAAACACAGGTACCAAGTTTCAACAAGTCGTATTCCAATTTAAAAAGCATAACGGAGATTCCTTAACATCTGTTTACAGTTATTATTTCCAGGACAACGCTCAGGCTTATGTCGATCATGTCGCTAAAGTGGTAAATCCGCTTGCACAGCCAGCACAGCAGGCTGAGGTAAACCTAAGCGATTTAGGCAAGACGCAAATTAACGAATTGCCGGCAGTTTTAAAGGTATATACCAATGAAAATGCTCAATTTGTAAAAGTTAAACTAAATGGCTCGGCATATAACGACGGTGTTACCGTGGACAGGGATGCTAATAATGAACCGATTTATCAGGTTCAGAGCACAACAAATGCTGCCGGAGATCCTATTTATTTTGCTCAGGTTTCGATTCAAGGAATACAAGACGGAGATGCAACTTTACAAGTCATCCCATATAAGCCAGATGGCAGTGGTACGCAAATTGCCAACCCGGCAGGTCAAAAAAGCTATAGCATCGTGATTTCCGGGGCGCCGTACATTATTTTATCAAATTTATACAACGGTATGGTCGTTAACAATGAATTGAAGATCAGTTGTACTGTAGCGCCAGCTGCGCCGGACGGACCTTGTATTACCGGTAGAGTGGTCAATCTACCAGTAGCCGAGTATGGAAATGTGCAACTTTCCGTAAACAACCAAATTGTTCAAGACACAAATGGTAAGAATCCGTTTGATTCAACTTTGCCTTATATAGTTACGACGGCGGATGCGTCTCAAGGTAGCTTCACTATTCCGAGCGCGATGCTGAGTGGATTTTTTACTAACGACGGTAAAAAGACAATACGTTTTGACATTTACATCGGTGGTAAGCTGGTAACTCAAACTAGCTACGACATATTTGTTCTGACAGACGATGTCCCGTTAGTTAATTCCTTTATTCCTAAGGAAACGGGGACAACTACGAAATTTGTTGCGGGAAGCAAAGCCGATACTTACTCAACTAACGAAACCTCGGTTCAATTGGTCGGTGACATGGCCAACTCCGATGTGCTGAATGGGACGGCTACTGTTAGATATCGCAAAACCGGAGATATTAATTTCACCACCATTTCTCCGACGGTGGGGCTGCCACCTAACACAGGATACGAGTCTGTGCAGCAATCGGGAGCGACACCGCCATTTACAGAAACATTTACAACCAACCCGATTACCCTGGATCAATATGGAGACTATACGTTTGAGGTTACGGCAAGAAACTCATCGGGTTTGGTCGTCACAAGAAGCTTAGTCATTACACGAGAACCGCAACCTTATACAGTGCTGAGTCCTCCGCTGATTAAAAACTCAGACGGTAAGGATCAAGCCAACATCAATCAGAACTTTCAAAAGATCAGGATCCGTGCTGACAAGGCTGACAGCGTATTGGTGGGCAAAGAGCTTGCTGTAAAAGAGGCCAGCACAGCAGCAACACTGAATCAAGATATCTTTGCTTATGAATTAATCGGACTTAAGGCCGGTAAAAATGAAATTAAATTTACGATTGTCCGCGGAAAAGATAAGTTAAGCGGCTCGTTTATTTTGAACTATGTCAATACGCCCATTGAAGGCGCGCAAGAGAAACAAAAGCTTCAATCAAAGATGAAAGTATTTGACGGCGATATTGAGATTAGCTTCCCCAAAGATACAAAGCTTATGAAAAATGACCGGTCGCTGGCAGATCAATATTTGACAACTGATCGGCAAATTCTATTTGGCATTGCCCGAAATGAAGACGGTATGGTCGACAAATATCTTGAAGGCGGACTGAATATCAATACGAATCCACCCACAGATCAAACGGCTAGAAACTTTTTGGCTGAACCAACGGGACGCTTTATACCGGCAAGTAAAAGGTACTGGATTGACGCGGGTATTATTCCAGCGCCGACATCCACGCTGAATTTCAGCTTAGAAGACGCTCTGCGCGGCAGTGGCACACTCCCGCTTAATCCGACAGATTCGACGACCCGGTTGTTTGTCCGCAACATTACCGATTTGGTAGTGCCGAACAAAATCGGAACCATTACTTTGAAGTTTGATGGAGCAATTCGGGATGATGCCTGGAAATACGTCACTGTATACCAGTACGGTATATTCAACGAATATTCTGGTGGCGGTAAACAGGTAGCGGAGTGGAGAAATATCGGCGGTGTGATCGATCTTAAGAAAAATACAATTACGGTTCCTTTGAAGTCATTTGGATACTTCCAAGTTATGTATATGAACGACAGCTTTAATGATGTCACAGACCATAAATACGCGAGAGACTCAATGGATACCTTATATTCTAAGGGAATTATGAAGAGCAAGGATCCTGGCCTCTTCTATCCGACGGATGCGGTAACAAGAGGCGAGTTTGTCACTATGTTGGTGGATATTTTCGATATTCCGCTTGAGAACGAAGATACCAAGACGCGGACGACAGATCAGAATGATCCTGCATACATGGGAACTTTCGATGACGTCCGTCGAGATAGAACTTTGACAGGCAGCAATGGGCTGTATGACTTTCTGCATATTGAAGCTGCGGCTAGAGCAGGGATAGTGCGTGGAACGGCTTCTGGATTGTTCCTGCCGGCAGAGGCTATTACGCGTCAAGATGCGGCAGTTATGATTGCTAGGGCGGCTGATCTGAAGGTAGAAAGCGATCCTGCCAAGGCTCTGACTCCGTTGCAGAAGTCATTTACCGACGCGTCGCTCATTAATGCTTATTCGCGCGGCTCTGTGTCGGCTATCGTCAAAGCGGGTTTAATTGAAGGCGTGGAGAATGCATTACTGCAAGGGCAAACCAAGAAGACATACCGGTTTGACCCGCTGGAGAACATGTCTCGTGCAGATGCTTCGATCATTGCTATGCGTGTATTGAAGCAGCAAAAGAAAGTGCCGAAATAATAGAGCAAGAAGTCATACTAAAGACCATGGTTCATAAAACCATGGTCTTTAAATATGTTGCACTTTTCTTCATGGAAAATAATTAGTGATGACTCAAGTGATATATCATAGTATACTAAATTTCGTGGAGGAGAGGTAAAAGTGCTGATGTGGCGCGGTATTCCGAGATTACCTCCATAAGTCGCAATAAGCTAAAAAAACTTTTTCAAAGACCGCAACTTTTTTATCGGCCCAGCGTTTAATACAATGAATCGCGTAACTGAAGACAAAGAGTTAATGATCATGGATATTTTTCACAAAATTAACTCTTTACCTCGTATCTATGCCATTGTATAATAGGTAGGGGCACGCGAGGCCTAGTTTTGCATTATTCTAGTTTACTAGTTTCTGCTGTCGTAAGGCGGCAGACTTCTAAAATTATAATTCCGCTCAACTCTGGAAAGGGGGTGAATCGGCTAATGAGGGAATCGAGCTATAATTTTTCTAAACAAAACTCTCAATTACCGAAAGATATTCGAGGAGGAGAAAAAAAGGTTATGAAGAAAAGTTTATCCACGATCTTAGCATTGGCTATGACGTTCTCCGTGTTTTCGTCCGTAGCACTTGCTGCAGATGAAACTTCTGCAAATGATACTTCTGTAGACACAACTTCTGCAGACGCTGCTAAATCTTCTGCTGATTTCAGCGACCTGAAAGATCTTGACGCAGCTACCAAAGCTAAATTTGATGCATTGATCGCCGCTGGCGTATTTGACGGTGTAGGCGACGGCAAATTTGGCGTTAAAGACGAAATGAACCGCGCGCAATTCGCAAAAGTTGCAGCACTTATTTTTAATCTTAAAGTTGATACTTCTTTGAAAACTTCCAGCTTCTCCGATGTTAAGTCTGACGATCCGGCTAATGGATATGCATTGCCTTACATCGAAGCTGTAAAGGCTGCTGGCATCACTGACGGTTATGGCGACGGCGTTTATAACCCAGCTGGCAAAGTAACTAAAGAGCAATTGGCTACTTTCTTGATCCGTGGTTTGGGTAAAGATAAGGACGCTAAAGCGACTCCGGGCGTTACTGATTCGACTGTAACTGACTGGGCAAAAGGTTACGTAGCTCTGGCTCTTCAATTGAAGCTTCTGAGCAACGGCACTGACGGCAAATTCGGCGGCCAAACTAACGCAACTCGCGACCTGCTTGTACTTGGTTCCTATGAAGCTAAGCAACAGTATGTACCGACTTTCAATGGTAAATATGCGATTGCTTCCTTTAAAGCTACTGATGCTGATCTTCTGCAACTTCAACTGAATGGCGTATTGACTGATGACGCTGCTAAAAACTTCAAAGTTGAAATCAAGAAAGACGGCAATGTAGTTACTAACTACACAACTACTTGGAACGACAAGAAGGACACTGCTACATTCAAGTTCGATACCAAATTCCAAAACAACGAATATAGCATCGCAATCAGTGGCGTAAGCAACATCGACGATGCTAACAAAACAGCAAAAGTATCTACTACAGTTGAAAGAATTGCTAAAATTGAATTCTTGACTGCGGCTGATACTGTGCCTAGAACAACAAATAAGCTTCGTATTGACTTCAAAGCAACTAACCAATACGGTGCTAAATCTAAGTTATCCTACAACAACTTTACAATTAATGCAGGTAGCAACATCTCTGTAACTGGTGTAAGTGGCGAGCAGGCGTTCTACGTTCAACAGCCAGTTAAATCGGGCATCACTAACCCAACTACTAATGACAGTGCTTTGGAACGTAATGACCGTATTTCTGTTACGATCATCCATGAAGATTCCGGCGCAACTGCAAACAAAGTGTTTGCTGTTGGTGAATCTCCGAACGTTGCTAAAATTGAAGTTGGGGATCTGTTGAATAGCTCCAATACGAAGATTGATTCGGTTGAAGCGAATAAAGACACTTACCTTGGCTTCCAAGCTTATGACCAATATGGTATTCCTGTTGAAGATTCTGAAACTTTGAACAGAGGCATTACGTTTTATTCTTCGGAAGGTAATGTTGTTCGTGCGGCAAAAGATCAGAACAACAACGATTCTTGGTTTACTGGAACAAGCGAAATCGGTTCGGATGCAGCTGATTTGAAATTCCGTTACAATAAAATTGAATCCAAAGATAACATTACGTTAACTTTAATTGCGAATGGTTCTGGTCAAACGGTTACCAAGACAGTTAAAGTAAATGCACCTAAAACTCCTGCATCACTCGAGTTTGGTAACTATAACTATACTTTGGCTGAAAATGACAGAGTAACTGGCGATAGCGGACTGGATCAAAAGTTCTTTGTTCCGTTGATTGTTAAAGATGCTAAAGGAGATTTGCTCACTGCAGATGAAATTGCTGAAAATGCTTATAAATTCACAATTTACTCTACAGGTAGCATTAACTTGGATACATCTTATGCTGTGTGGAATAAAGATACTCAATCCAATGTGCCAACTGCAATTGTTCAATCTGGTGAGCACAAAGGACAATTGGCAATCGGCAGTGTAGGTTATAAGGGTACTGCTGGTGCGACAATTCAGCTTCTTGATACTCCTAATGTAAGAGCGCAATTTAGCACTAACGTGGCAGAAAAACGTAGAGCTGACAAAATTGCATTCTCAGCATCACCGAATAAATATATGATTCAAGGCACTGACAATGAACTTAAGTTGAAAGTGTACGATCAAAACGGTGGTGAAATGAAGCTTGACGATACTACCGTACGTGTTAGAATGGAGTTTAAGTCTAATACTGCTCCTGCTACTGGAGGTTACGGTCTGGCAGTAAGAAGTAACGAAGTTGCAGGCACTTATGTTGATCCTTCTAATGGTACTCCGGCAGCCGATGCCACTGCCACTGCACCAGCAGTTGATCCTGCGACACTGGGTACTCCTCTGGCTAAAGGCTCTAAATTGCTTACAACAAAGAAAATTGCTCTTGCGCCGACTGTTGCCGGAACAGTATATGCTCAAAGATATGACTATACTCAACCGACTCAAACTAACTACACAGCTGGTGAATATCTGTTCCCATTGAGCCAAGTTTTCGACAAATCATTTAAATTCTTTACAACTGCTTCTGCACAACTGGGAGCATCCTACACATTTACTGCTTATCTGCAAACAACTAAGGACAACGGTACAACTTGGCAGGATATCAGTAATGTGACTTCCAACCTGGAAGTATTGGATACAACTAAGTCCAATAACAAGTTGACTTACGAAGTATTTGCTGATAAGTCTATCAATAATACTTTGCTTGCTGCTCGTGATTATATTGGATCCAATCAGTTGGCGGCTGCTGCAGCCAATAATCCAGGTGGTGCAGTAACTGAAGCAACTTACGTTCTCAATAATTACAAGAAATTGGCTAAAGAAATTAAGCTGAGAGCTAAAACTAGCAGTGGTGAGTTGGTCTCTGTTGCTAATGGCCAAATTCAAAGTATTACAAGTAGCAATCCTAAAGTAGTTGACATTGCTTCTAACGACGCTGATGGCAAACTTCAAAGATTTATCATTGGCCTTGAAGCAGGAACTGCTAAAGTTACTGTTACGTATAAAGATGGTAAAGGTGACTTCAATTCTGCTACACTTGATGTAACAACTAAGAATGAAGGCCCATCTGTAACAAGTATTGTTGCAACTAAATCAAGCAACATGATTGGTAAAAATGAAATTGCAACTAAGCTTAATGGCGGCGGTGCTAACAGTAATCTTTATGCATGGGACTTTAACATGATGAAGAAATTAACTGTTAAAGATCAGTTCGGTGGAGAGTATGTATCTGATCGTTCGCCACTTGTTCTTGATGGTAACGGAAATATTTTGAGAGGTACACTCAAAGACGATAATGGTAATGATGGTACAGGAACATGGTCTGTTACTGGAGCACGTAAAGATATTGGAGGTACTGACCAATTCATTCAATCTCATGCCAATCTCTTAAACCTCACATTCTACGCTACAGATGTTGTGACCACAGATGGTAATGCTGGTACAGTTACAATTGATAGCACTGGTAAATTTACAGCCTTGAGCTCTAATGTTTCCAGCTTTACTATCAATGTATTTGCACCAAGTGGTAAATCTGCTACAACTTCTATTAAAGTAAATCAAGCATATTAATTCTTATAAAAAAAGACCCTTCGGGGTCTTTTTTTATATTTTGTACAATATTCTTGATAAATTTCGTCCGTAAGTATTAGCACAGCATGAATCTAAAGTACAAGCAATGTCTAAGAATCGCACATTAAGATTATTCAAATATCATAAAAAAATCTAAACCTCATAATAATTTCGATAATTAGGGAGTAAATTTCATCAATTTTTTCTTAACTTCGAAGTAGTAAATATCGATACCATCAATTTTTTTTGGTTATACCACCATAATGGATATACCCACATAAGGCATCGAACATACTGTACGTTCAGATATTGATAATCTAGAAGGCCAGTAATCTCGATGGCTCGGTTTCACCCCATAATTTTACCCGAACTGACAACATCTTATGCGGTTGATTGTTTGTACCCGAGCCATACTATGAGCGTACCAAAACTTCAGGAGGTGGCTTAAGATGGCGGGAAGAAGCAAAAAGGTCGTACCTGAATGCCATAAAGAGTTGGACCTACTCAAGTATGAAATTGCTGCAGAGATGGGATTGCCGGTGGGGCAGCAGATGACGAATTCAGATGTAGAGTTTGCAACAGAATTGGGATCTATACCGGCAAGTTCGGTCAAGGAGGATTATTGGGGTCACATTTCATCTAGAGATGCCGGTGCCGTCGGCGGAGCAATAACCAGTCGTCTTATGAAAAAAGCAGAAGAAATTTTATTATCCTTATAACAGCAATTATTAAATCCATTTTATTGACAGCTATCGACAAATCCAGTAACATATGATATTGAAGGTAAAGGACTAACCTTTTCCCCTGTGGAAAAGGTTCCTTTTTTGTAGAGAAAGTTATTTTGGGATGGAGGGTAATGTATGTCTTTACAACGCGGACGGCGTTTGTTTACATCGGAATCGGTTACTGAAGGTCATCCGGATAAGATTTGCGATCAGATTTCCGATGCAGTATTGGATGCATTTTTGAAAAATGATCCAAATGCGCGGGTTGCCTGCGAAGTTTCCGTAGCAACTGGCCTTGTTTTGGTAATTGGTGAAATTACAAGTCAGTCCGAATTTGTGGATATTCAGTCCATCGCTCGGCAAACAATAAAAGATATCGGATATACACGTGCCAAATACGGTTTTGATTATCAGACATGCGCAGTGCTGACTTCCTTAAACGAGCAGTCTCCTGACATCGCTCAAGGCGTTAATAAGGCGCTGGAAGCCAGAGAAGGACAAATGTCCGATGAAGAGATTGAAGCGATTGGTGCAGGGGACCAAGGCCTGATGTTTGGTTTCGCCGTTAACGAAACGCCTGAACTGATGCCGCTGCCAATCTCGATTGCACATCAATTGGCTCGTCGTCTGACGGAAGTTCGTAAGAATGGTACATTGCCTTACCTCAGACCTGACGGCAAAACGCAAGTAACCGTTGAATACGAAGGCGATACACCGGTTCGCGTCGACGCAATTGTTGTTTCCACTCAGCATGCCGAAGATGTGACGCTGCAACAAATTCAAGCTGATATCAAAGAACATGTCATTAAGCCGATTGTTCCTGAAAAGTTTTTGGATGAAAACACAAATTACTTCATCAATCCTACGGGCCGTTTTGTTATCGGCGGACCACAAGGTGATGCCGGCTTAACAGGCCGTAAAATTATCGTAGATACTTATGGTGGTTATGCTCGTCATGGCGGCGGAGCATTCTCCGGTAAGGACCCGACGAAAGTCGACCGTTCGGGCGCATATGCAGCAAGATATGTTGCTAAAAATATCGTTGCCGCGGGTCTTGCGGAAAAGTGCGAAGTGCAAGTAGCGTATGCGATTGGCGTAGCAAGACCGGTATCGATCAGCGTCGATACATTTGGCACAGGCAGAGTCAGCGACGAAAAGCTGGTTGAATTGGTTCGTAAGCATTTTGATCTTCGTCCTGCCGGTATTATTAAAGCACTTGATTTGAGAAGACCTATTTACAAACAAACAGCGGCTTATGGCCATTTCGGTCGCAATGACCTGGATGTTCCTTGGGAACGTACGGACAAAGCAGAACTGTTAAAAGCTGACGCATATAAATAATATTTGGTTTGTTTCCGAAGCACGGAACCATTTTTCCACAGGGAAGAATGGTTTTTTTCTTTTTCAATTAATTTTAAGCTGTAAAAATCGTAACTTTTCTACTAGTGATAGAGTCTATTTAAAAAGGAGAGTGAAAAACGAAGGGAGATTTCATCGTGTTTTTGCATAAGTCTTTTTTTAAGAGAGTGATTCCGATAGTTTTGTCTGGTGTCGTGTTATTGCAGTTTGAACTTCCAATTACATCTTTTATACATTCTGCTAGTGTTGCTTATGCCGCTGATGAACCTACTATGACGAAAACAAGTGAAGAGATTTTGACTTCCGGGGCCATATTAAAGAAGTATGTCTGGAAAACCGTTCGAAATAAAAAAGATGTTCAGGTTAACGGCAATGTGGTAGAAGTAGATTTGTCCAATCCCAATGTTAAAGTTGACGTGATGACCGGTATCGGCGGTGTATTTACGAAGAAGCAAACCGTCAATGGTATGGCAACTGAGACCAAGGCGGTTGCCGGCGTAAACGGCGATTTTTATAATACACAAGCTGAAGGGGTTCCGGATGGCCCAGAAGTTGCGGGAGGACGGTTAATGGCTACTCCGCCGATGATGGCAGGTCATTATTCGTTTGCAATTGACAAAGATAATAAACCTATCATTGATAGTTTCACTTTTCAAGGGCAGGTAATAGCCAAAGACGGAGTAACGTTTGATCTTGGCGGAGTCAATAAAACGTATTATTGGACAGACGATTCGGATGATGACAGTCATGTAAACGGTCTGTTTTTGTATACGGATGCTTGGGCACAAAGCGATAGATCAAATAATGGCACAAGTACGCCTACCGAAGTGCTTGTTCAGAACGGCAAAATTGCCAAAATCGCCATCGACGGCGTTATTCAGATGATTGCTCCAAAAGACGGGTACATATTGCGCGCGGCGGGGAAGGCGGCCGACTTCGTACGCACGCATCTGAAAGAGGGAGACCCTCTTATCGCCAATTACAACGTGCTCTCTCAAGATCCTAGCAAGCAATATGACTGGAAAAATTTTAAGATGATGATCGGCGGCCATACCATTATGGTCGATGACGGCAAACCTTCCACTTTTACTTTAAATGTGAACGATATTGGAGGTTACAGTTACCGCTCCCGAACGGGAGTAGGTTATTCTCAGGATCAGAAGAAGGTGTATATCCTCACCGTTGATAATGCGGGAGATAGCAAAGGGATGACCCTGCCTGAGTTTCAGCAATTTATGATTAAAGCGGGAGTATGGAAAGGCGTCACTTTGGACGGTGGGGGCTCCACACAGATGGTAGCGCGTCCTTTAGGAGAAACAGCTACCAAGCTGATTAACAAGACCGAGACCGGGATTGAGCGTAAAGTCGTTAACGGCTTGGGAGTATTCTCTACGGCTCCGCAGGGTGAAGTGAAAGGGATAACGATTCAAGGGCCTAATTTGTTGTTTTTAAATGAGCAGGCGCCTTTTAAGTTTAAGGCATACGACGAATATTACAACCCGGTCATCGACACGGATAAGGTCCCGGCAAAATGGACTGCGGACGACCTGGGTGCATTTACCGATAACGTATTTGTTCCAACGAAGATAGGCAACACCAAAATTAGTGTTGCTTCCGGTAAAGGAACCCAAAGCTTGGACGTGGAAGTGGCCGGGAGAGCTCAATTGGCCGGGATGAAGATCAACGCGGCGGATCTGGTGCTAATCGAAGGGGAGAAATATAAGCTGCCGGTCATTGCGACGTCGAAATCGGGTAAAACCCGGGAAATTCCGTCCGAGCTGGTGCAGTGGGAAGTGCTTGGCATCGATGGTACTGTAGACAACGGTGTGCTGACCGTGAAAAGCTTGGCCGGCCGCAAAGCCGCCCAATTGATTGCCCGATATGACGGATTCAGCTCTATGGTCACTATACCGATCGGCGTTGATAAGGTGTGGTACGATTTGGACAATACGGCCGTCATGACAATGTCACGGACTTCGCTTGATGAAATCAAAGCATCCGTTAATATTGTGAAAACCGACTGGGGCAACAAGGTGCTTGAGCTTGCATACAATCTCGGACGAGGCAAAAAAACACGGGCGGCTTACGCGGCCTTTGATACAGGGATCCAGATTGAAGGCGAACCTCAATTCATGAAATTGAAGGTCAACGGCGATGAAAGTCTGAACTGGCTGCGTGCCGAAGTGATGGACAATTCCGGGAAACTCCAATATGTCGACATTGCCAAAAATATTAACTGGAAGGGCTGGAAGCAGCTCACCGTCGATTTATCGGATTATGGTTTAAAGTATCCGATTATTATGAAAAGCATCTATGTTGTCAGTGTTGAGGAAGGTCAGGATGAGCGGAATCCGGAAGGTAAAATCCAACTGGACGATATCACTTTCACCTATAAAGGAACCTATACGACGGACAGCAATAATAAAGTGAATTTGACCGTTAACCAGACGGCCGTTAATGTAAACGGCAAAGCCATGACACTGGAGCAAGCGCCTGTTATCGTGAATGGCAATACGATGATTCCGATTCGTTTTGTAACGGATGCTTTGGGCGGGACGGTTCGATGGGATGAGAAGGAACGCAAGGTGACGGTGATCCGCGGTGATAAATTAATTGATTTGTGGATTGATCAGCCCGATCTGCTTATCAACGGACAGCGGGTTACAGCAGAGGTGGCTCCGCAAATCATGAAAAACTTGACCATGGTGCCGCTGCGCATTTTATCCGAGAAGTTGGGCTGGAAAGTAACCTGGGATGAAAAAACAAAGAAAATCACTCTGGAATAAATATAGTGCTACTTGAGCAGTTCAAAACGGCAGGAAATATGATACTATAATTTTATATTTAAAAGTCTGCCTATAAAGGAGCCAAGAAGCATGCAAGCGGATGCCTTGGATCGCATCATTAAAAATGCCATCAATGTGATGGAAAGCAGTAAGTACCAAATTTTCGAGATTTGCGAAAGCGCCCGGGCAGAACGTGATGCACTCAAAAAAGAGCACGAGGAAATTATCGCAGAGACAACAGCAACCATCGAACAGGTGGACAAGCTGGAAATTGAATACCGCAAAGCAAGAATGAGACTCACTGAGGTAAGCAAGGATTTTCACAAGTTTAAGGAAGAAGACATCAAGATTGCTTATGAAGGAGCTACTCAGAAGCAGACCCAGCTCACTTTGACGCGGGAAAAAGAGCTTCATTTAAAGGCGCGCCGGGATGAACTGCAAAAAAGGATTAAAAATGTCGATAAACAAGTTGAGCGGGCGGAAACGATCGTATCGCAGATGAATGTTGTACTCGAATATTTGTCAGGCGATTTGAATCAAGTCACTCGCATTTTGGAATCGGCCAAAAATCGTCAACTGCTGGGGCTGAAAATTATTCTAGCCCAGGAGGATGAACGAAAAAGAATTGCCCGGGAAATTCATGACGGCTTAGCGCAGACTATGGCTAACGTTGTACTTCGTACGGAAATTGCCGAACGTATGATGGTCAAGCAGGCTTACGGCAGTGTGAGGGAAGAGTTATCCGATCTGAAAGGCCAAGTGCGGGGCGGAATTGAAGAGGTGCGCAAAATCATTTTTAATCTGCGTCCGATGGCATTGGATGATCTGGGGCTCGTCCCTACGCTTCGCAAGTTTGTACAAGACTACGAGGACAAGACCAAAATCCGCACGAAAATTGAATTAAGCGGGAAAGAAATCCGACTCCCATCCGGGATGGAAGTGGCGATATACCGGCTTGTTCAGGAGGCGTTCTCCAACGTGTACAAGCATGCTGGCGCGACATTTGTCACACTGGAGCTTGTCTTTCAGCAGCAGATGGTGAAAATTACGGTAACCGACAATGGCACCGGATTTTTTGTCGAGAAAGTGTCTGTCAAAATCGAACAAGGAACGACTCATTACGGACTCATTGGCATGAGAGAACGGGTTGAACTCCTGGAAGGCCGGATGGATATAGAATCCGTTAAAGAAAAAGGCACTAAAATATCGATGGTTATACCAATTTCGGCCGAACAAAGAGAGGAGCACGCGAGTGGAATTCACGGGGAGTTCGAAACGTAACATTAGGATCGTTCTGGCAGACGATCACCAGCTTTTCCGCGAAGGGGTAAAGCGAATTTTAAACATGGAAAATGATTTGGAGGTTATCGGGGAGTGCGGCGACGGGATACAAGTACTGGAGCTGTGCAACTCGTTAACTCCTGATATTGTTTTGATGGACATCAATATGCCGGTGGAGAACGGTGTTGTGGCCACGGAAAAGCTGAAGGACATTTTTCCGGATATTAAGGTTATTATTTTGTCGATTCACGACGACGAGAGTTATGTATTCGAAACACTGCGTAAAGGCGCCTCGGGTTACTTGCTTAAGGATATGGAAGCCGAGTCTCTCATTAACGCGATCCGTTCGGTTGTTGCCGGACATGCCTACATACATCCGAAAGTAACCGGGAAGCTGATTAATCAGCTGCGCAGAATGACATATCTCGACGAAGCGGGCATTGCCGGCAGCGGGGCATCCAGCAAGGAAGCCGGCGTGAAGTACATTCACTCCGATAACAGTCCGCTGACGCGCAGGGAAGCGGAAGTGCTTCGCTTGATGGCAGAGGGCAAAAGCAACAAGTCGATCGGAGAGTTTTTGTTTATTAGCGAAAAAACGGTTAAAAACCATGTCAGTAGCATTTTGCAAAAGATGGAGGTTGACGACCGGACGCAAGCGGTAATCATTGCGATAAAAAACGGCTGGGTCACCTTGTAAGGATAGGAACCAAC
The DNA here is from genome assembly GCF_004307995.1 of Paenibacillus thalictri. Lineage (GTDB taxonomy): Bacteria > Bacillota > Bacilli > Paenibacillales > NBRC-103111 > Paenibacillus_AF > Paenibacillus_AF thalictri. Next base: position 75,316 of record NZ_SIRE01000022.1, read on the forward strand.
GGCGTCATTGCGGCATATACTGTCTTTAAGGGAGGGAGCCGCAATGATAGTTGGGTTGCTGTGGATTTTCGGATGTTATGCCGCGGGTATCGCCTTGGTCCATTGGATGCACCGTGTAAGCAAACCAAAGCACCGTAGAAACTTGACGCATTATGTTCTTATGACCCGAAATAACGGGCTTCATATGGAATGGTATTTGCGTTCTTTGTATTTCTTCTCCGGAATGAAAGGACGCAATATATCCGTAACCGTCGTAGATGAAGGCTCGTCGGATGAAACATTGGAGATTGTGAGGCGAATCGGCAGCGAGAAGGAAGTGGAGATCCTCATTAAAAATGGGATTGACGCGATTGACGATGTCATGACGGATCATTTTGACGAACATGTCGTGGTCGTCAGGTTAAGTGAAGTCACGGATGTTCGGGATATGCCTCTTTTGATGCAGTAACTCAGTAACCGCTTACAATAACGGATGGGCAGGTGACTCATGAAAGCGATTCTCTATGCTGTTCCAGGGCATCAGGGATGGGAATGGAAATATAGTTTAGATATTCGTGCAGACATGAGATATTGGCTCGAGCAATGGGGTGAACGAGCACACATCCGATTGCTTGAGCCGTCTTTATCTTTTGGACAAGCAGCCAGATTGATGGAATTATTGAATTGCTCGCGTGTAAGGCATAACGATGAGATCAGCTTATTGAAGAAGATGAAAGAACTAGCTCACGAGGCTGAAATTCCCGCGCCATGGATAGAGCAAATGACGCTGCGGGACGTTCCATGTAAACTAATCGGACCGCAACTTGCTCCAAGCGAGTTTGTTGTGATGGTGCAAAGCTTGGAAGGGCGTTCGCTGCTGCTCGAAGAATTTGCTCAGTTGACGGAGTACGTGAAGCTCGGTAGCGTAGCGGCAGATCCGCTTTATTATATACAATACGCTTTTTTACATGGTTATTTGCGGGTATCAAGCGGTTTTAAGACGGTACAGAAACGCAATTGGCCGCTGTTTATGAAACGCACGGAGCATACATGCCGAAGATGCGGCAGCGGCGGGGATAACCTGTTTACAACCGACTGTATTTTTTGTGGTTGTCCCTGCTCTTATTGTGAAAGCTGCATGCAAATGGGACGAGTTCGATTCTGCTCACCAATGATTTCAAGTATCGCCACAGTAAACGGGCAGGGGGCTGTGCAGCCTAATGGCTTGGATGGTTTTATTACACCATGGGGTCTCAGCGATGTACAAGCGGAAGCTTCGAAAGAAGCGCTTCACTTTCTGTTGAATGCATATGCAAAGAACAGCCCTGAACCGCAGCGTTTTTTAATCTGGGCGGTAACTGGAGCGGGAAAAACCGAAATGATCTTTCCCATGATTGCATTTGTGTTATCCCGCGGCGGCAAAGTGCTGGTTACAACTCCGCGAAAAGACGTCGTGCTCGAGCTTCAGCCGCGGTTAAAGCGGGCCTTTCCTCATACCAAAGTGGTCACCTTGTACGGAGGAAGCGAAGAACGCTGGGAACGGGGGCAGCTGACAATTGCCACGACGCATCAGCTGATGCGGTTCGCCGAAGCGTTTGATCTTGTGATTATTGATGAAATTGATGCCTTTCCTTATCATAATAACCCCATGTTGGAATTTGCCGCCTCCAAAGCGGTCAAGCCCGGCGGAGCGTATTTATTTCTCTCCGCTACCCCTCCAGAACCGCTGCAGAAAGCGGTCAGACGTCATCAACTTCCTTGTGCCAGAGTACCGGCTCGATTTCATCGTCATCCGCTTCCCGTTCCTAAAATCATCTACACCGAGCCCTTGAACCGGTTAATACTCAAAAACAATATCCCTCAAGCGATCAAGCAGATTATACAAATTTCGATGGACCGGGGAGCGCAGCTCTTTGTTTTTGTCCCAAAAATCAATATGGTAGAACCTTTTATCGGAATGCTGCGGTCGGGGTTTCCCGGTATAACGGTGGAAGGTACCTCATCCAAGGATGAGAATCGAGCGGATAAAGTGGTGCAATTTCGTCAGACGCAAACTCGTATTCTGGTGACAACCACCATTTTAGAACGAGGGGTGACGATCCCGAAATCCGATGTGCTGATATTAGGCGCGGACGCCCCGTTATTCGATAGCGCCGCATTGGTACAAATGTCGGGAAGAGCGGGAAGATCGAAGGACGACCCGGCAGGCACGGTGTATTTTGCAGTACGCGAAAAGACTTCCTCCGTCATGGGGGCAATCCGGCAAATTCGCGATATGAACAAGCTGGCGTTACGTAAAGGATTTTTGCATAAGTCATAGCATTTGAATGAGGGGGAAATGCCTATTTTGCCTTGGTTGAAGTTACAAGAAGTGCCCCGGTATCTCCATCAATGGCTAGGGAAGGCGGAGTTGCTTCTGACACCTCGCCGCAGTCAGTGCGTGATATGCGGCAGAGAGTATCATGGAACCAACGTCTTGAACTTGTGTGCGGCCTGTTCCAGCTCCATTCCATGGATTCGTGAGGTCAAATGTCCGGTATGCGGACGATATGAGCCGTGTTACGATTGCGATCGGCGATCCGATACGTTTTTTGTCCATAACCGCAGCGCGGTAAAATATGATCCGATGATGAAGGAGCTGCTCGCTTCCTACAAATATCGCGGGAATGAGCGTCTCCGGCCGTTAATGGGTGCGATGCTCATGCATGCTTATGCCCTGCATAAGTCGGTAGCGCCCCATAATGATGTTATCTGGGCGGTCACTTACGTTCCGCTGAGTGAAACCAGATTGATGGAGCGGGGGTTTAATCAAGCTCAGCAAATGGCTGAGCATCTAGCGGAGTGCGCTAAATTACCGGTTTTCCCGCTGTTGCGAAGAGCCCGGCATACGGATAAACAAAGCTTCAAATCGCGTGGGGACCGTCTTCACGACATGAGAGGGGCCTTTATAGTTGAGGAATCGACTTTGCAGCAGCTGCGGGAGCTTCGAAAACGGGGCTCCGTTCATTTGCTGATCGTGGACGATGTATACACGACGGGCAGTACACTCAACCAATGTGCGGAAGTAATATGCGGGGCCATCGACATTCCTGTATATGGTATATGTTGGTCCAGATGACTTTCTAAAGAAACGATAAAGTTCAGCAAAATAACAAAATTGTGTATGCAATCTAACAGAAAATAAGCTAAACTGAGTGTATAGTAGTTATGTAATGTTTTGAATCGGGGGGATTTAAGTGAGTTTGAATGTAGGGAACTGTCCTCGCTGCGGTAAAATTTATGTTAAAAATATACATGGCATCTGTCCTCATTGCATTAAAGAAATGGAACTGCAATACGAGAAATGTCTCAAATATTTGCGGGAATACCGTTCCTGCACGCTTCAGGAGTTAAGCGAAGCCACCGATGTGCCGATGCAGATAATTACGAAGTTTATCCGGGAAGGCCGGATATCCATTAAGCATAACCCGAATATGTCCATTGCCTGTGAGGTATGCGGAGGGCCGATCCGAGAAGGGCTGATGTGCGAATCGTGCCGCGGCCGACTTTTAAAAGATGTCAGCAATATGTCGGAAGACGAACAGCGCAACAAGCTGTTGGCTGAGCAGAAGCAAGAGGGCATTTCGTTTAAGATTAAGGATCGTTTGAACGATCGTTTGAAATAATGAGAACTATATAACAATTTGCATATCGCCTGCCGATAAAAGTATTAAAGCTTTTGTCGGTTTTTTATTTGTCTTAAATAAAGAGGTGTTTACTTATGAAAATCAATGGTACGAACCGGGTCGGAAATATTAATGAGTATAAGAAGTCGCTTGAAGCCAGAGCCCACCTTCAAGAAGGCAAAAAGGGTAAAAACAAAGATCAAGTGGAAATTTCATCGATGGCTAAAGAACTGCTCGAGGCGCAAGGCGCAACCGGAACGGAGCAAAAAAGGGAAAAACTCGAGAGCCTCAGGCGTTCGGTGGATGATGGAACTTATCGGGTGGATGCGCGCAAAATTGCCGATAAGCTTTTGCCGTACTTAAATCAGGACTGACTTTTCCATAAGAGTAGGTGAATGTAGTGTCATTACAAGCGGTTTTTGAAAATATGGAGAAGCTGATTGAGGCGCATCAGACTCTTCTTGATCTGGGCGAACGGAAGAAGCAGGCGCTGATCGTCAACGATATCGATCAATTGACGGCTGCCGTCAATAAAGAAGGCCGATTGATTAAGCAGGTAACGGAGCTGGATCAGCAGCGCATTCATGCGATCGGGGCGTTTATGTTGGAAAAAGGTTATCGTCCGAACCCGTATGTCACGATCAGTGATTTGACCAAGCTGATCTTTAAAATGGACGAGAAGAAGGCGCTTCAAACCTTGCAGCAGACACTGCTGCAGACCATTGAGCGGTTAAAGACGCTAAACGAGTTGAATCGGCAGCTGCTGGAACAATCGCTTACTTTTGTAAATTATTCATTAGATCTTGTATTGGGGCCGCCGGAGGATGAAGCGGTATATCAGAATCCGCAGCAACAGCAGGGTTACGGTTTTAAGAGACAGGGAATGTTCGATTCCCGCGCATAAATGAGTCAGGGGTGAATAGAATGGCTTCAACATTTGGAGGCATAGAGATATCCAAAAGGGCGTTGTTTGCTCAGCAGACAGCACTTTCCACGACCGGACATAATATTGCTAATGCGAATACTGCCGGGTATTCAAGACAGGTGGTTAATTTGGTCGCCTCTCGACCTATGGAAGCGGTAGGTATGATGCGCAGTAATGTGCCTGGTCAGTTAGGGCAAGGTGTAGAATTCGATCACGTCAAGCGAGTCCGGGAACAGTTCCTGGATACTCAGTACTATAATGAGAATAAGGAATACGGGAATTGGACCGTTAGAAACGATGTTCTTGGGAAGTTGGAAGCTATTACAAATGAGCCTTCAGATACAGGAATACGGCAGGTTATCGAAAACTTCTGGAATGCTTGGCAAGTATTTAGTAAAGAGCCTGAAAATACGACGGCACGAGCGGCTTTGAAAGAAAGTTCATTGGCCATGACGGAAACCTTTAACCACACGGCCTCACAATTAGATGATCTTACAAATGATTTATCTGAGAATGTGAGAAGTAAAGTAAGTGAGACAAATACGATTTTGGATCAAGTTGCCCGACTGAACAATGAAATATTCCGAGTTGAAGGTTTAGGTAATGACGCCAACGATTTAAGGGATCAGCGTGACCTTCTTGTCGACAATTTATCCAAGATCATTAATGTAAGTGTTGAAAGAGCTGAAGGCGGTTATAACGTTAAAATGGGGAATGTCGAATTGGTGCATGGCATTAATGTTGTAACGAGTTTTGCTGCAACGCCTGTGCCTGCTGCTGATGGAACTATTCCTTCCGCTGATGGTCTGACTTTTGACGCTGCTTATAAAAATGGGGATTTACAAAGTGGCGAAGTATTCGGAATGATCGAATCAAGAGACAAATATGTGGCCAGTTACAAATTTCAGTTGGATTCTATGGTAGTAGCGATAGCCAAGGGTAATGTAAAAGTCACATTACCGGCAGGATCGGTGTTACCTCCCCAATTACCAGAGGGTACAATAATCGGAAGTACGACTTATACAGGTACTGAAACATTAACTGACCAGGAAAGAATGCTAAAAACGGATACTGAAATTACCGTTAAAGGATTAAATGGTCTTCACATGTTGGGGTATAGTCTAGAAGAGCCTACTCAGTCGGGAATTCCCTTCTTCACTCTGCAGAAAGGTGCTAGCGAATTTACGGCGTCGAGTATCACTTTAAATCCGGCGATTATCGAAAACATTTCAAAAATTACGGCTTCATCGCGCGTAATGACTGATGTGAATGGGAATATAGTGAAAGATTCTAATGGAAATGAAACGGTAGTTCGAGGCAACAATTCCATTGCACTAATAACTGCAGGAATAAGAAATTTGAGGTTCGATTTTGACCCTAAGAAAAATGATTCGCAGTCTACATTAAGTGGAGTTCCTATTTTGGCGAGTGGAACTTTTGATGAGTTTTTTCGTGCTATCGTGGGTCAATTAGGCGTCCAAACGCAGGAGGCAACCCGTCAATCCGATAATCAGAAGGTATTGGTGGATCAGGTCGATTCCAGACGTCAGTCGGTTAGTGGAGTGGCTACCGATGAAGAAATGGCCAATATGATCAAATACCAGCATGCCTATAATGCAGCGGCTCGAATATTAACGACATTTGATGAAATGCTGGATAAAGTCATTAACGGCATGGGAACCGTAGGTAGATAATAAAGAGGTGAAACGTTTATGATGGGTAGAATTACTCAAAGTATGATGACAAGTCAGATGCTTCAAAACTTAAATCGTAACCTTAACCAAATGAATACGTACCAAGACCAGATGTCTACTGGCAGAAAAATAAATAAACCATCTGACGATCCCGTAGGTCTAAGTTATTCCATGCGGTATCGATCGGACATTACAGCAAATGAACAGTATCAGGAGAATGTTGATTCCGCAATATCGTGGATTGATTTTTCCGACACATTAATGGATCAAGCAAATGCTGCATTGCAGCGAATAAGAGAATTGACCGTGCAGGCAGCCAATGGAAGCAATCCGCAGACAGCGTTAGACGCGGTAAAATCTGAGGTGCTGCAGCTAACCAACCAACTTATTACCATCGGTAATAGTCAATTTAATGGAAAATATGTGTTTAACGGACAAAAGACAAATCTTCAACCATTTAGTACTAATATTTCAGAGGTTCCGTTAAGTATTAGTGTTCATGGCAATGTTGATGTAAGCCAAGCTAATGTTACAGATACGAGCAATCAATTGACAATCGTCGTTGATCAGGGAAAAGAAGTTACGGTGACCCTTCCTTCAAAGGACTATTCTACTCTTGGATCGGGAGTTTTCGCCAAGGATCTCGAATCAGCCATTAACACCGCTTTGCTTGGGAATTCCGCTGTTACAGTATCCATAGGGAACACTGGAGAACTGGCAATTGCTTCGGATAATACAGGACCTAGTGGGAGCGTTGAGATTACAGGTGGCAGTTTGGCCGTCAATTGGTTAAGTGCTGCCCGTAACCTATCAGACTTGGTAAAAACGCCAAACCCGGTGTCTAATGTGAAAATCTATCAAGTAGATGCGCAGCAAAGCCAATCCGACGACCGAGAAATAAAATTCGAGATTGCTACAGGCGTTTATATGCCTGTCAATATTCTGGGCGATAGCGCCTTCGGCAAACCAGGGGACCCTGATAATATGTTTAAGGTGCTGAACCAAATTGTGAACGCTCTCGGGCAAGGTGATACTAGTAAAGTTTCCGATCTTCTTGGTGGTCTGGATAGCCGAATGAACAAATTTTTAGAAGTGCGTGCAGATCTGGGTGCCAAAATGAACCGTGTGGAGCTTTCGTCGGATCGATTAAAAGATACTGTATTGAATCTCACCAACCTGCAATCGAAAACAGAAGATGCTGACATGGCAGAAACCATCACCTTATTGAAAACATATGAAAACGTCTATCAAGCATCATTGTCAGTAGGGGCTAAAGTAATAACGCCAAGTTTAGTCGACTTTTTAAAATAACACTTTAAAATGGGGGTAGGTTGACTTGGTATCTTTGCCCAGCATTCAAATTCACCAACAATACGCCCAAATAGGGATTGAAACCGACCGCGGGCAGCTAGAGATCAGGCAGCCTCGTCCCGATTTTGAAATTCAGACAAAACCAGCCAAGCTTGAAACGACATACCGCAAGGGAGATCAAGTTATCGACCAAAGTGCTTCTTGGGAGGCATTGGGTAAAGGAACTATATTTCAGTTTACAGAACGTGTTGCGGATGAGTCAAAGAGCATTGCGATGGAAGGTATTGGACGCAGGGTAGATGAGGGGAATCGGTTGGCAGCCATTCAAAATGGAGGTAATCCAATCTCTGAGATTGCCTTTGAAAGTGCATTTAGAGACTTCAAAATGAACTATGAAGGCCCCTTCTACACAACAAGTGTCAAGCTAACGTATACTCCTAATAGGCCTGAGGTTCACTTTGAACCTGGTGATGTTAACATAACCGCCAAGGTGAACCCTCCTGAGATTAACTATAGTCCAGGTAAAGTCAATATATATATGCTCCAAAAAAACGCTGTGGAAATTGTGCCACCTCAAATTGATGCTAGGTTGTAACCTATGTCATAATAAAAGATGCTGGATACCGACTATAGATGATAATCTATAGTTTTTTATATATTAGTTTTGGATTTAATCCGGAAAAGGAAGTGGCTATATTGCTAAAGCTTACCACTAGTCGATTTGGCGAAATAGAAATTGATGAGCAAGGGATCGTTTCTTTTGCTCATGGAATTCCAGGATTTGACCAAATGAATCGATTTGTGTTTCTCCATCAGAATCAATCGGAAATTCCCTTTTCTTTTATGCAGTCAGTTCAAGACGGTGACTTGGCCTTTATTGTCGTTGATCCTTTTCAGTTTTTTCCGAACTACAATTTTGAACTACCCGAAAGTGTCCAAGCGGATCTGCAAGTAGAAAACGAATCAGACCTTATGGTTTTTTCAATTATGTCGATAAGTAAATTAGGGGAAATTAGTCTGAATTTATTAGCGCCTGTCATTATCAATCAGCGATGCAAACTCGGAAAGCAAATGATTCTCCATCAGACTGATTATAAAACAAAGCATTTTTTTCAAATAGGAGCCGACTCGGCGGCGGGTAAAGGTGGTGGCCTCTGATGCTTGTGCTGTCACGTAAAAAAGGCGAATCAATCGTCATTAACGGAAACATCGAACTCGTTGTCGTCAGCGTAGAGGGAGATCAGGTACGGTTGGGTATTAAGGCGCCGAAAGATGTAGACATATTTCGGAAGGAAGTATTTCTATCCATTCAACAGTCCAATCAGGAAGCGTCTGAATCAGCCATGTTTCCGGACGATTTGATTAAGATATTTAGAAATCCGGAGAAAAATTAAGCAATTTCGTATAAAACTCATATTGGGTGAACCCAAATTGTTTTTTTGGCAAAAAATCTATTGATTTTGAAATAAATTGCTCTAACATTTTTTGCGCGAAAGTTCGATATTGAATATAGACACTATTTCTAGGGCGGCCGACCTAAAGAAATGGTTCCCCCACAAGGATGTGGGAGAAATATAGAACTTCAAGGAGGAAGAATGTAATGAGAATTAACCACAACTTGGCATCGCTGAACACGTATCGTCAGCTGTCGACAAATAACACAAACACAGGTAAAAACATCGAAAAATTATCCTCGGGTCTTCGTATTAACCGCGCTGGCGACGACGCAGCAGGTCTTGCAATTTCCGAGAAAATGAGAGCGCAAATCCGTGGCTTGGACCAGGCTTCCCGGAACTCTCAAGATGCTATCTCCTTAGTTCAAACAACTGAGGGCGCACTGAGCGAAACTCAAAACATTTTACAACGTATGCGTGAATTGGCTACTCAAGCAGCCAACGACACAAACGTAGCAGTTGACCGTAACGAGATCCAGAAGGAAGTTAACCAACTGTCCTCCGAGATTAATCGTATCGGTAACACCACTGAGTTCAATACGCAAAAGCTGTTGAACGGTGACAAGGCTAATACGTTGACGAAGTTTAGTGGGCTTTTCACCAATGCAGCAGGATCTAAAACTACGACTGCAAGTGGTGCTAATGGAATAACTAATGTAGTAATTGCAGGAACTACGGGATTGACTTCCGGTACTAATACCATTAACATCACTAAAACAGTCGATGCGCTTGCAAACGCAAAAGTTCAAGACGCTGCTGCATCTTACTCGTCTGGCGTAGATGGTAAAGTTGCATTCTCAGGTAACGGGGTAAACCTTGGTGCTTCGGGCGGCAACACTTATGCTAATAGCGGCGACATTGTAATCGGTGTAGTTGTATCAGGTACTGATAAATTTATTACGATTAAAGCTAGCGGAGCCAGCGGTAAAATCGATGACATTAAAAAGGTCGGTTCTGACGGCAAGCTTGCTTACGATAACCTTGGAATTACATTTAGCATTGATGTAAGTAAAGTAACGGCTAATGGTGACATCACTTTTGCCCGCGCTAAGGTCAGTGGCCAAACCACTCTGGGTACTGATTTGCAAGGATATGCAGGCACCAACGCAGGGGACAATAAATGGTTTAGTGGTACTTCTGTTACAGTTGGATTGCCGACTTCCGGTGCAACCAGCCCAACCCAATTGCCAATGACTGATATGAACTGGACCATCATTCTTTCAGGCACTGCTGGAGGGAAGGGATTCAGAGTATCCGGCGTAGGTAAAGATGGTACTCTTATTCAGGATTCGATTGCAACAAGTGTTTCTGGTGGAGTTAACTACAGCGGCTATGGACTTACATTTAAACTTCAAGGTGGTTCCGGTAGTTCGGGCGATAAAATTTCCTTTGAAACAAAACCAACCTTTACTTACAAGGCTTCGTTAAATGGTGGTACAGCTGCAACGATTGCAAGTGGTGTGTCTGGAGGTGCTACTGTTACGGCTTCCGGCTTCTCAGTTGGTGGTGTGAAGATCGACTCAACCAATATCAAGGCAGGCAGTTCTTCTTTCAATGTAGTTACTGCTGGCAGCAGCGGTACAGATAAATCACTTACGTTCCAGATTGGCGCCAACCAAAATCAATCTATGTCTTTGAGCATTAACGACATGAGAGCCAACAAAATTGGTGTTGTGTCTGATAGTGCTGGGGCAAAAGTTGTTAATTTGTCTCGTGACGTTGACGGCGTAACTTCCGGTGCCGACCATGCAATGACTGCTTGGTATACGACGGTTGCGAATGTAACGAACGGTACAGACTCCACTGACGTTCAGTACGCATTGGATATGTCCGACAGCAAGAAAGCTGCAGCGGCTATTACGGTTATCAACGATGCTATCGAGCGTGTTTCTTCCGAACGTTCCAAGCTGGGTGCTAACCAAAACCGTCTGGAGCACACCATCAACAACCTGGAGACTTCCTCCGAGAACTTGACAGCTGCAGAATCCCGTATCCGCGATGTAGACATGGCGAAAGAGATGATGGACTTCACGAAGAACAACATCTTGACCCAGGCTGCACAAGCGATGCTGGCACAAGCGAATCAACAACCTCAAGGCGTTCTGCAATTGCTCCGTTAATTTGCTGGTATGGAAAAAGAGATCCCGTATGGGATCTCTTTTTTGTAATATAGGCAATCGTAAACTTTAGTAAGAGTTACGGCTAGGAGTAATTAATGATCTTACTTTAGGGGAGTTTTAGCAAGTAAAATTTAAATGTATCAGGTTGTCAACAGCAAGAATGAATTATCCTTGCAGAGGACAGCCCTTTTATCATAGATCTGATGCTCTTTGGATGAAAGTTCCTATTCATAAAAGGTCGGAAAAATCCGATATAAATTTGTACAGCCTCTTAATATCGCGTAATTGGGGGAATTTTAGTGAGACTCGAAATGATGGATCAAACATTGGGTTTTGATAATACAATTGAAGGAATACATCAAGCCGTGGACTATGTAAAACGTACAATAGAAGAGACTCGGTTGCATCTTGATTATATGAAGATCGATGGAAATGAAATATACGATGATTTTGAAAGTTATCTGGAAGAGAGAGTGACACAAGTTCAATTCATTAAAGTGGAGCTTAAAACTAAGAAGCAGATGGTTTTAAGTATTGTTGAATCTATGCATGAATATGTACAGCGTGTGATACCCGAAATTAATCGGCTGAATGAGGAGTTCTACGGAAATATGAATAAGCCTTGGGATCGCTTGATCGAGCTTCTCCAAGGTTGTGAATGGATTATTGAGGTGGTTGATATACTGAAAATTCCGGGGACTGATTATAATGAAATAAAAAACTACTCACAATTAGTAACTTTAACAGAAGCTTTACAGAAGCAGTTTTCCGAATTGGAGCAGGCGATGAATAACACTGACATGGTGCTTATTGGAGATATACTGAAATACGAGATATTGCCGATTTTTGAAGAGTTCCAAATAAGTTTATCTTAATTCTCATGTAAAGAGGTCGTTAAAAATGATCTTATTAGATAATGTGACGTATTTGAAAAAGCAATTCCCTAAGGTTTGGGAACAAATTCGGCATTTCCAGGAAACTCCCGCGGATTCTGTTCATTTGGAATTATCAAAGGCGGGAGATTTAACATTTAAGATACAATCGGCTGGCAGCTATCAGTATTTGCACAGTAAATATAACCCGATTGAAGAGGCAGAGTTAATCATATCTAAATATACAGATATAGAAAAATATAAGCAGATTTTTTTCTATGGTATAGGACTAGGATACCACATTAAATCGTTCGTTGAGAGATATCCAAATAAATCATATTCTCTATATGAGCCTAGTGCGGAAATTTTATCTGTATATCTTTCTCAAAAGTCAATTGAAGAATTAAGATTTAGCAATATTATAGTTGAAGATACACACAAGAATATTCAGCAAGAAATACAAAATTTCGTTGATTTAATTAACGAGGATGTGTTAATAGTTACTTTACCGAGTTATGAGAGAATCTTTAAGGATAGATTTGAGAATTTTTCAACTACATTAAAAAATGCTGTAAACGGCCGGCGATCGGCTATGCATGTTAATAATGCTTTTGAAAAACGCTGGATCTTGAATAGCATGATTAACATCCAAACAACACTAAAAACACCTGATATTTTACAGATGAAAAAGGATGCGTTTAATGGAAAGCCTGCTATCCTTGTTGCTGCTGGTCCTTCACTAGAAGATGAGATTAATAATCTTAAAAAGATAAAAGAAGACGGTTCTGCGTACATTTTTTCTGTTGGTGCTTCCATTAATGCATTTATTAAAAACGAATTTGAGCCTGATGCGGCTCTTACTTATGATCCAACGCCCATGAATCAAACGGTATTTAAGTCAGTAGTAGATTCAAAGATTGATACGATACCACTGATTTATGGTACTACAGTTGGCTTCGAAACGCTTCATAGCTATCCTGGCCCTAAATTGCATATGGTAACAAGTCAAGATGCCATTGCTGATTTTTTCTTTAAACCAAAGGATGGGAGAATTTTAGACCTTGTTAGTGATGCCCCTTCCATCTCTGTGATTGCACTTCAGTTTATGCTGAAACTAGGATTTAATCCGATAATTTTGGTTGGACAAAATTTTGCATATCGAAATGATAAGGTGTATTCAAGCAGTATTGAGATGTACGAGTCCTGGAAAATCACGGAGGAGCAAGCGGCATTTTTGCCTAAGGTGGAAGATGTCTATGGGCAGACAACGGTAACGACAGAATCGTATAAACAAATGAAAAGAAGTATGGAACATATTTTAAACTCTGTTAAGGGTACGCTATTCTTGAACACGACACGTGGCGGCGCAAGAATCGAAGGGACCACCTTTGTTCATTTGGATGAAGTGATGGAGCAATATTTAAATCAATCAGTAGTCGAGAAGGATTGGTATAAGTCGGAAGAAAATGATCATTATGAGCGGGATTACTTGACTGTTCAGTCTGAAGTTTTAAAGAAACATTACGATAACATCATAGTTGTTTTTCAGCAGTTAGTTTCATTATTTCAGGAAATGGATTATCAAATTAAACATAATGCTTTTAAAAATACAGATAAGCTTTTTGGTAAATTCGACAAGCAATTCAGAACTCTACAAAAAAATCATTATTACAACTATATTTTAGCGCCCATGAATCGTGTGAGGTCGGACTTGCTTTTAAAACAGATAGGAAGGATTAAGTTTGAAAGAGATGTTAAGATAAAGATGCAACTGATTATTAATGAATTTGGAAAGTATATGTATGAATTACAACAAGATATGAAATCGTTGGAACCTGTTTACTTCGGGTTGAATCAAGCAATTGCGGGCAATACGGTTAATCTTGTGTTCAATTAGTGAAGCGGAGAGATACCAAATGTTAAATAATAAAAAAGTATTAGTCACAGGCGCAGATGGTTTTATTGGGTCTCACTTGACGGAAGAGCTTGTTCGTCGCGGGTATGATGTCCGTGCATTTGTTTACTATAATTCTTTTAATTCATGGGGATGGCTGGATCACTCACCATCTGATATAAAATCCAGTCTCGATGTATTTGCAGGAGATATCCGAGATCCTTACGGGGTAAAACAGGCAATGAAAGGCTGCGACGCTGTTCTGCACTTGGCCGCGCTTATTGCTATTCCATATTCGTATCATTCACCTGACACTTACGTAGACACTAACGTAAGAGGAACATTAAACGTAGTCCAGGCTGCCAAAGAGCTAGGTGTAAGCAAAGTTGTTCATACTTCTACCAGTGAAGTCTATGGTACGGCGCGGTTTGTTCCGATAACGGAGGAGCATCCGCTCCAAGGGCAATCACCTTATTCGGCTTCCAAAATTGGAGCGGATCAGATTGCTATGTCATTTTATACATCGTTTCAAACGCCGGTTGCAACCATCAGGCCTTTCAATACTTACGGTCCTAGACAGTCAGCAAGAGCGGTCATCCCATCCATTATCACCCAAATTGCTTCGGGCCAGCGACAGCTGAAATTGGGTGCCTTGACGCCGACACGTGATTTTAACTTTGTCCTTGATACGGTAGACGGCTTTATTTCAGTGATGAACTCGGAACAATCGGTTGGGGAAGTATTTAATATCGGCTCTAATTTTGAAATATCGATTGGAGATACAGCCGCTCTAATTGGCGAGCTAATGGACGTCAATGTGGAAATCACGACTGACGAATCCCGATTGCGTCCTGAGAAGAGCGAGGTCGAACGTTTATGGGCAGACAATTCTAAGGCTAAGGAAATGCTGAACTGGACGCCTAAATACGGATCGAAGGAAGGGTTCTGTAAAGGATTGGAACAGACGATAGAATGGTTTAAAAACCCGCTCCATTTAGCAGGCTATAAAGCGGGGATTTATAACATATGACGTCGTCTCTGAATCCAGATGCTATTATTGAAGCGGTCGAGAGTGTTATCAATAGGTCAGACTTTGAACCGCTGCATGCGCCGCAGTTTGAGGGAAATGAGTGGAAGTACGTTAAAGATTGCCTCGATACAGGGTGGGTCTCGTCGGTTGGCAAATATGTTGATTTATTTGAAAAAATGCTGGCAGATTATACAGGAACGAAGCACGCAATAGCCGTTGTAAACGGAACAGCTGCACTACATGTTAGTCTAAAGCTTGCTGGTGTTGTTTCGGATGACGAAGTGATTCTGCCAGCCTTTACGTTTATTGCTACAGCTAATGCGATTAGTTACTGCGGCGCTGTACCGCATTTTGCTGATATTGAGTTTTCTACATTGGGATTAGACCCCGAAAAGCTAGCTCGGTATTTATCTGAGATTACTGAGATGAAAGAAGAAGGGTGCTTTAACCGAATAACGGGTCGCCGCATCAAGGCTGTTGTCCCTATGCATACGTTTGGACATCCTGTTGATTTGGATCCGTTATTTGAGGTATGTGTAAAATACCGATTGGAGTTAATTGAGGATGCAGCCGAATCTCTAGGTTCTTATTACAAAGGTAAGCATACAGGGCATTGGGGCAAACTTTCTGCACTTAGTTTTAATGGGAATAAAATTATTACTACCGGCGGTGGCGGCGCAATTCTCACCAATGATACTATATTAGCAAGGCAAGCCAAGCACATTACAACGACAGCAAAAATTGCTCATGCATGGGAGTTTGTCCATGATCAAATAGGCTATAATTACCGCCTCCCCAATATTAATGCCGCATTAGGTTGTGCCCAATTGGAAAATTTGCCAGAGTATATCCGTTTGAAAAGAAATCTTGCAGAGCGTTATGCAAACGCATTTGCTGACATTCAGGGTGTGAAATTCTTTAAAGAACCGCCCAATTCCCAGAGCAATTATTGGTTAAATGTTCTTATCTTGGATGAAAGCTGCGCCTCGTACCGTGATGAGTTGCTTGCAAAGACAAACCAATGCGGAATCATGACCAGACCTGCGTGGAGACTCATGCATCAATTGGACATGTTTAGTCAGGCTCCTCGAATGGATTTGACGAACTCAGAAGCACTTTCCAACAGGTTAATCAACATTCCGAGTAGTCCAAGCATTGTTTCTAGAACTATGGAGGTTAACAATGGATAACCAAAAAAAGGAATGGGAAACATCTTACTTGAACAGGGACAATTTCGTTTTTTATCCCCATGAAGAAGTGATCCGATTCACATCTAAATATATTAGGAAACGTATTGGGTTAAATGAATTTAAGGAAACGCAAAATCAGTTCGCACACCCAAAAGTGTTGGATTTGGGATGTGGTATTGGGAGGCATGTAATTTATTTGTCCCAAATGGAGCTAGATGCTTATGGTGTCGATCTCTCTGAATATGCTGTGGATACTGCGAAAGGCTGGGCATCTCAACAAGGAATATCTCAACTGGAGGAAAAAATTAAGGTAGGAGATATTCGTAGCTTACCATGGGATGACGGATTTTTTCATTATGCGGTTAGCCATGGCGTTCTAGATAGTATGCATTTCAAAATTGCCCGGGACGCTGTTAAAGATTTATTTAGAGTTATGGTACCAGGAGGTTTGTTTTATTGCGATTTGGTCTCTGGGGATGATTCGTCTCATAGTAGGGAATTCTGTGGGGAAGATATCGTTGCGGAAGACCACGAAAAAGGGACCGTGCAATCCTATTTTAATTATGAGAAATTAGTTGATTTGTTTAATGGCTACTTTGAATTCGTTGAGGTTTTGCTCATTAGAAAAGAAAATATTCATACAGGAAGCTTCATATCCCGTTATCATTTGGTATTAAGGAGGATATAGATAAAATGCCTCAACCAGATTTGGAAATCAAGTTCAATCATTTTGAAAAATATGTACGACGTCAAAATTTATCTAGATTCATAGCAAAATATGAACTTTTTAAACTTCAAATGAACATAAAAGGTTGTATTTTAGAGTGCGGGGTACATCATGGTGCTGGATTAATGGCGTGGGCTAAGATTTCTTCAGCACTGGAGCCTTATGCATTAGATCGGAGGATTTTTGGATTTGATACCTTCGAAGGGTTTCCCGATATTCAAGAAAAAGATATGAGCCAGGAAAGCCAAACTAATAATTCATTAAAAAAAGGCGGATTCGATACTGGGTACAACATATACGATGAACTGCAGGAGCTTATTGTAGAGTATAACGAAAATCGCTTTTTAAACCAGTTTGAAAAGGTTTTTTTAATAAAGGGCGATGCCAATGAGACTATACCGCAATTTGTAAAGGATAATCCCTATTTATTGATAAGTTTATTATTTTTAGATTTTGATCTATACGAACCTACAAAAACAGCTTTGGAGTATTTTCTGCCGCGAATGAGCAAGGGATCGATCTTAGCTTTTGATGAAATTAATAATCCTTGGTGGCCGGGGGAAACCCAGGCTTTGTTGGAGGCACTAGATTTGAAGAAATATGTAATAAATCGGTTTCCGTTTGACCCCAACATCTCCTATATTATTTTATAAGGAGTAGCTCTATGAAATATAAGATTTTGACTGAGGCTTCCGGAAGTTTAACAACAGGATACTTGATAAAGGCCATTCAATCGGCAGGTCATTTGGCTGTAGCTTCGGATATTGATGACGACATTGCTGGAAGATATATTGCTGAGGATTTTATTCTTATGCCTCGTGTCAGAGATCCTGAGTTATGGAATAAAACGCTTGATTTGCTCGAAAATAATCAAATTAATATCGTGATTCCATCCTTGGATGAGACACTCCTTGGATGGGCTGAAAGAAAAAATGAGCTTAAGCAAAAAAACATTCATATCATTCTTTCGGACCCGGAGACGGTTCATGTTTGCACGGATAAGTGGATGACTTATCTTTTTTTTAAAGAGGCAGGTATTCCTACCCCAGAATCTAGCCTCGAGCAAACCTATTCGCTGGTTAAACCAAGAATGGGCAGAGGGGCAGTCGGGGTGCTAGTTGATCCGGGTCCTGTTTCTATGGAAGGAATGATCTCGCAGGAATTACTCTCTGGAGTCGAATATACGGTAGATGTGTTTTGTGATCGTCACTCGCAACCGATTTATATTGTCCCTAGAAAGCGCCTCAAAGTTAGGGAAGGCAAGTCTACAGGAGGAATTGTGGTAGATCATCCCCTCATATTTGAATGGGTTCGGAGAATTTGCCAAAGTCTGAGATTTTGTGGGCCCATCAATATTCAATGCTTTGAATGTCCTGATGGCAGTATTAAGTTTCTAGAAATCAATCCGCGAATTGCCGGCGGAATGGCTCTTGGATTTGCGGCGACAGAAAACTGGATAAGTTTAATTATAGATACCTTTATCAAAGAAAAAGAACTTGTACCAAAAGATATTCAGTATGGGATGAAGATGATGAGGTTCTATGATGAGATATTTATTCCCTGAGGTTCCTTGGGATGATATAGAATTAGTTGGTTTTGATATGGATGGAACTTTATACGATGAATATGATTTCATCCAACAAGCTTATGGGCCCATTGCTAAATATATTGCCGAAGTGTCCAATACCCCAAAAGAGGAAATTTATACATGGATGCTTGAAAGATGGAATTGTAAGGGGAGCTCATACCCATATATTTTCGATGAGGTCTTGCAATTGAGAGGCATTCATGAAGAAGAAAAAAACAGGCATGTTAAAGTCTGCTTAACCCTTTATCGGGAATGTCGTCCACAAATACAATTGTCAGACGAGGTTGTTAAAATACTCGACCAATGTATAGATCAATATCAATGCTTCCTTCTCACGGACGGGGGAAGTCGTTTGCAACATTCAAAAATCAAGTCACTCGGTTTACCAAAATGGTTTAGCTATGATTCGATTATCGTAACTGGAGATTTTGGTGCGGATTACTACAAGCCGTCTATTCAAGTGATTTCGCAAATTAAAGTATTACAAGAAATTTCTCCCGATAAAATTGTTTATTTCGGAGACAGAGATATAGACCGGCGATTTGCAATAAATGCTGGTTTTCACTTCGTTCAAGTAAACTGTATGAAGAAGGTATGACCATGGCTAAACGTAAAATTGTTGGGGTTACTGGAATCAGGTCGGAATACGATATCATGTCGTCTGTGTTTAAGGCTATCCATGAGCATGACGGCCTTGATTTGGAACTCATTGTAACAGGAGCGCATTTATCGCCCAAGTACGGACTTACTATCAAGGATATAGAACGGGATGGCTTTAAGATCGCCGATAAAATAG
This sequence comes from Paenibacillus thalictri, assembly GCF_004307995.1. Lineage (GTDB taxonomy): Bacteria > Bacillota > Bacilli > Paenibacillales > NBRC-103111 > Paenibacillus_AF > Paenibacillus_AF thalictri. Next base: position 94,561 of record NZ_SIRE01000022.1, read on the forward strand.
AAAGTTTGATTAGCGGAGACTTCGCGTCTTCTCGTGTAAAAGGCTTAGCAGTGCAGCTTCAGGGTATGATCCAAACCGTGACTCGAGTGAATCCAGATTTTCTTATTGTATTAGGAGATCGTGAGGAGTCCATGACTACCGCATTAATTGGTGCTTATTTAAATATTCCTGTTGTTCACTTGTGTGGTGGAGATAAGGTTATAGGCAATGTGGACGATCAAGTCCGGCATGCCGTCACTAAGCTGGCACATTTGCATTTTACCACAAATCAAGAAAGCAGTGAGCGGATCGTTAAACTTGGAGAGGAACCGTTTCGGGTCTATAACGTAGGCAATCCCGGGCTGGATCGGCTTTTAAATATACCGGAGTTATCTTGTGAACAATTATCAGAAAGATTGGGGTTCCAAATACTGGATGGGGAGCCATTCCTCTTATTAATTCAACATGTTATATCTACAGAAATAGAACATGCATATGAACAAATGAATACTACTTTGGAAGCGGTTAGCCGGTTGGGAATTAAAACGGTATTAAGCTACCCTAATTCCGATGCGGGCAGTCAAGAGATGATCAAAGCTATTGAAGAACACTCCCAGCTGCCGTTCTTGTTTATATCCAAAAATATACCTCGACTTGAATTCGTGAATATTATGAGAAAAGCTTCCTGCTTGATCGGGAATTCAAGCGCCGGGATTTTGGAGGCGCCTCTACTTAAGCTTCCTGTTGTCAACATTGGCAATCGACAAAAAGGACGCCTGCATGCACAAAATGTACAGTTTGTCGAACATGAAATCTCGTCGATCTGCGATGCGGTGAGTAAGGCATTGTACGATGAGGAGTATAAAAAAATTGTTTACTCTTGTGAAAATCCGTACGGCGATGGACAATCTTCCCATAGGATTGCAAAGATTTTAGCTGATATTCCTATAGACAATAAACTGCTGATTAAGGAGATCACCTACTAATGAGCAAACAAGTTGTGGTGATAGCGCCGCATCCTGATGATGAAACTCTGGGCTGCGGAGGGACTTTGTTAAAGCATGTAAATAGCGGCGACCGGATCCATTGGGTTATTTTTACGAAAGCGAGAGTTGAAGACGGCTTTTCACCCCGACTAATTGATAAACGGATAGAAGAGATTGCACAGGTAGCGGCAGTATACCCGTTTAGTTCTGTTCATAAACTCGACTTCCCGGCTGCTAAATTGGATACGGTAGCGCTTGGTGAAATGGTACAGCAGTTAAGTACGGTCTTTAAACAGTTACAACCTGAGATTGTATATTTACCATATCCAGGAGATGTTCATTCAGATCACAAAATGGTGTTCGATGCGACAATCGCTTGTACAAAATGGTTTAGATACCCCGGGATCGAAAGAATTTTAGTATACGAGACATTATCTGAAACAGAGTTTGGAATCAATCCCGATCTTAATGGATTTCGGCCTAATGTGTTTATGGATATTAGTGCTTTTTTAGAGCAGAAGATCCAAATCATGTCTATGTTTGAGAGTGAGATTGGAGAGTTCCCTTTTCCGCGCAGTGAGCAATCCATTAAAAGTTTGGCGGCATTTCGAGGATCGGCTTCGGGGTGCGAAGCAGCCGAAGCGTTTATGCTCCTGAGGGAGGTTATACGGTGATTAAGAAGCGTACCTACATTATTGCAGAAGCCGGGGTGAATCATAATGGTTCTTTGGATTTGGCAATAGAGCTTGTCGATGCTGCTGTAAAGTCGGGTGCCGATGCGATCAAATTTCAAACATTTAAATCAGAAAGTTTGGTCAGCAAGTCGGCTCCTAAATCAGATTACCAGCTGAAAACGACAGAGCTAGGAGAATCCCAGCTGGAGATGCTCAAAAAGCTGGAATTAAGCGTTAGCGATCATTATGAATTAAAAAAGATATGCGATAAATATGGCATTGAATTTTTGTCCACCCCTTTTGATTTTGATAGTCTGGATTTGCTCGAAAGACAGATGGGGATGGAAACGATAAAGATTTCATCAGGTGATTTAAGCAGTGCCCCTTTTTTGCTCGCCGCGGCCAAAACCAAGAAAAGAATTATTTTATCCACTGGTTTGAGCTGCCTTGGGGAAATTGAAACGGCTTTGGGAGTGTTGGCATTCGGGCTTGTTGGCGGGGTTGAAATGCCCTCCATTAAGAAATTTAAAGATGCTTATACTTCATCGGAGGGGCAAGCTCTATTACAAAAACACGTTAGTCTGTTACATTGTACCACGGAGTATCCTACTCCTTACGATGAGGTGAATTTAAAAGCGATGGATACTCTAAAAGCTGCATTTCAACTACCAGTTGGACTTTCCGATCACACTGAAGGTATTGCTATTCCCATAGCGGCTGTTGCCATAGGAGCAACAATTATCGAAAAGCATTTTACATTAGATCGTAATTTGCCTGGTCCTGATCATAAAGCCTCCTTGGATGCAAAAGAGCTTAAAGCTATGGTTGCAGGCATCAGGCAGGTTGAAATGGCCTTAGGTTCTGGAATAAAGACTCCAGCCCCATCAGAATTAAAGAATATGCATGTGGCCAGGAAGAGCCTAATTGCAACAAAAAAAATTGCAATTGGCGATATATATACGGAAGATAATATTGGAATCAAACGACCGGGCAACGGTTTAGCGCCTATTCATTACTGGGAAATGCTCGGGAAATCCGCAATGCACAATTTTGACGAGGATGACCTCCTGGAATGAATAATGCCCCGGTTATTATTATAGGTGGTGGCGGTCATGCAAAGGTTTTGGCCGATTGTTTAAGGCTGCAATCTTGTAGGATTATGGGATTTACCGACTGGGACGAGACAGCGCTGATTCCGGGCGTTAAACGACTGGGCGACGACAGTTTTCTACAACAAGTGGAGCCTAGTCAGGTACATCTCGTCAATGGTATCGGATCTGTGAGGTCGTTGGAGCTTAGAAAAAATATATTTGACCGATTTAAAGCGCTTGGTTTTCATTTTATAAATATCATTCATCCTTCCGTATTAATTGCGAATGATGTGGATTTAGCTGAAGGAACACAGATTATGGCGGGAGCTATTATTCAGCCGGGCTGCCAAATCGGTTGCAATACGATTGTTAATACGAAGGTATCGTTAGATCATGATTGTCGTATATCCGCTCATGTGCATATCTCCCCAGGATCTACTCTATGTGGTGGCGTCATAATAGATGAATCCGTACATATTGGAGCAGGAAGCACTCTTATCCAAAATATCCATATTGGAGCCCAGTCATTGATTGGTGCCGGTTCCGTTGTTATAAAAGACGTTTCACCCGGGCAAAAGGTATTTGGGGTTCCTGCCAAGGTGAAGGAGGCTACTCAATGAAAACTTGGAAAGATATATTAATTTCCCCGAGCACTACTATATTGAATTCTCTACAAATCATCGACCGGGGAACTATGCAGTTGGCGTTAGTTGTGGATGAGTACTACAGGCTCCTCGGTACCGTTACTGACGGCGATATCAGACGTGGAATTTTGAAGGGAATCTCTCTGGATTCTCCTGTGGAGCTAGTCATGAAGACCAACCCGACGACGGCTAATATCAACGATACTAAGGAAAGTGTGCTGGCAATTATGAAGCTAAAGCGTCTTCATCAAATTCCTGTATTAGATGAAGGCGGCTCCATAACCGGGATGGAATTGTTGGAGAACCTCATAAAGAAAGACAGAAAAGAGAATTGGGTTGTCCTGATGGCTGGAGGTCTGGGATCAAGGCTAAGTCCTCTTACGGACGATTGCCCTAAGCCGTTGTTAAAAGTGGGCTCACAGCCAATACTGGAGACAATCATTGAAAATTTTATCGAGCACGGATTCTATAAGTTTTATATTTCAGTAAACTATCGTGCTGACATGATTGTAGATTATTTTGGGGATGGGTCTCAATGGGGCATACAAATAAAGTATTTGCACGAAGATAAAAGACTCGGCACGGCAGGTGCTTTAAGTTTAATAGAAGAAAAACCACGTGAATCCATTATAGTGATGAACGGAGATATTTTAACGAAAGTGAACTTTGAGCGACTTTTAGATTTTCATAAGGAAAATAATTCCAAGGCAACTATGTGTGTTAGAGAGTATGAGTTTCAGGTGCCGTATGGCGTTATAAAAGTGGATCATCATAAATTGTTGAGCATTGAAGAAAAACCAGTACAAAGGTTTTTTGTGAATGGCGGGATTTACGCCCTGGAGCCGGAAGTACTTGAAAGAGTACCGATAGGTACTTTTTATGATATGCCTACTTTATTTGAAAAGTTGATTGAACAGAATGAAGAAACATCTGTTTTTCCCATAAGAGAGTACTGGCTTGATATTGGCCGTAAGGATGACTTCCAGCGTGCAAATAATGACTTTAAAGAGGGATTGGGATGATATCAGGCAAACGAGTTCTGGCTATTATATCCGCTCGTGGAGGATCTAAAGGAGTGCCCCGAAAGAACATAAGGGATATATGCGGAAAACCGCTCATTGCTTGGAGCATACATGCAGCGGAACAGTCTAAATATATCGACCGGCTCATTCTAACTTCGGATGATGATGAGATCATTTCTGTTGCTCGTAAATGGGGATGTGAAGTGCCTTTTGTTCGTCCTTCCGAGTTAGCACAAGATCATACACCCGGCATAGACCCTGTTCTTCATGCAGTACAACAAGTCCCAGGCTACGATCTGATCGTACAACTGCAGCCAACTTCTCCAATGCGTTTATCTGAAGATATCGATGGTTGTCTGGAAAAACTAATTGAACAAGAAGCTGATGCTTGCGTTACGGTAACTGAACCGGAAAAAAGCCCCTACTGGATGTATTCATTGGGTTTGGATGATCAACTGGTACCTGTTATTAAAATGAGTGAGTTCGCGACTCGCCGACAGGATTTGCCGAAGGTATACGTACTTAATGGGGCCGTTTATGTCGCTAGGACAGACTGGCTGCTTCGTCAGAAAACATTTTTGACCGAAGAGACCATAGGATATTGTATGCCTAGTGAGCGCTCCGTGGATATAGATAATGAATTCGATTTTTTTATTGTAGAGCAAATTCTCTATAGAAATCTTAAGAAATCAGGGGACTTCCATGAGAATATTAGTCGCGGCTGATTCACTCTCTTTACCGAGACCCCATCGAATTAACAATTTTAATCCCGTAACAGAAAATGAGTTGGCGGTCCATTATCACGAAACGTACGGTAGTTTAATCGACAGAAAGCTCAGGCAAAATAATCCCGAGCTCTATATTGAGGTAATTAATAGGGGACAGCGGTCCTGTACTATCAAGTCGGTTGCTGAGCAATTTGCGGATCACTTGTTTTTTTTTCAACCAGATGTAATTGTATTGCAAGTAGGTATTGTAGATCTATGGTACAGAGAGCATCTTGGTGGTAAACAGTACGTAAACGTGCATGAATTTTCGGTCTATTACTCACGAATTTTGGAATTTATAAAAATGAGGCCACAGGTAAAGCTGGCAGTTGTCGGCATTCTCCCCACATCTGTAAAAATGGATACAAGATATTCGGGGATTAACAAACAAGTAACCTTATACAATCAGGTGCTTAAAAAAGGCGCAGACAATAACCAAGTTTTCTTTATAGATATGGAACCTGATTTAAATCCAAAACAGCCGCAGCAGTATTTACTGCCAGATGATCATCATCTAAACAAAGCGGGTAACCAATTGGTTGCCGGAAAGCTATTATCTTTATTGCAGGCAATAATTTATAATGTAGCAGGATTTCAACATTATCAACAAAATCATTTCGATGAGGCTTATTCCAACTTTGTATCTTCTTATGAATCATTCTCTGATTATGCAGATAACTTATACAATCTTATATGCTTGGCATTTGATCGAAATGAATTTCTTCTGCTTAAACAAATTTTCGATAAAATTCAAAAACACAATTTGCATCATACCGAGCTAAACGATTTAATCCACACCGTAAGAGAGAAGGCAAATCTATGAGCAGAATCGCAATTATCGGATTAGGCCCAATGGGTCTTCGGCACCTTAAATCTGTATTAGAATTACCGAACGCAGTGCTATCGGGTATATCAGATCTAAATTTGGAAACTGTAAGGCGGGTTATCGGAGATCATGGACTTTCGGAAAGGATAGGATTTACGAGCCATCGTGAAATGGTTTCTGCGGTTAACCCCGATATTGTAATAATCGCCACTAATGGCCCTAGTCATTCAAAAATATTCGAGGATTTAGTAGAAGATGGGGTGACAAAAATCTTTTGTGAAAAACCAATAGCTACGTCATTATACGAATCTAGAATGATGCAACAAACCGCCAAGGAAAAGAGTGTTTTATTGCTTGTTAACCACGCTAGAAGATGGATGCAGGATTATAAAGAACTGAAACTTCGGCTCCAGGATGGCTTGATTGGTCAGATCCATAGTGTCAGTTATACCATGGGGGGGGGGCAGATGGCGTGCAACGGAACACATGTAATTGATATCGTATCGTTCTTACTGGATACGGAAATCAAATCTGTTGTTGGTTTTTTAACTGAGCCTCACACCGCCAATCCGAGAGGGGCTCAGTTCCATGATCCAGGGGGATACGCTTTACTTCACTTTCAAAATGGCGCTCGGATGTTTTTCGAAATGCCCGACGATCTGGGTATTACACCGCTGCTGATAATCAATGGATCCTACGGGCGTGTAATTATTGAAGAACTAAAAGGCTACTATACGATAGAAGCCCGGAAGGTAGAAGACAGGATCTTGCCAGTAACAAGATACGGGACTCCATTACATGTGGTTGAGAAGGTGCCATTTAAAGGATTGGATTTGATCCGCTTATGCCAACAAGGGATAGAGATGCTGATGTATAATGAGCCCTTGATAAATTGTTCAGCAGCTATTAATTCTCTAGAGGCAATAATCGCTATTCATTACTCTAACTTTAATCAGAATAAACTTATTACTCTTCCGATAAAAGATAATCAAATTGTACACCAGCAGTTCTCATTTACATAAGATTAAGGAGACACCGCAATGACCTGTAAACTTGCAATAGTCGGCACAGGCGGGATAGCGGCCTTTCATGTTAAAGCTATTGAATGGCTTAATCAATTTGAATCTAGGGATATAAAAGTAGTTGCCGCGGTAAATCGAACTGCAGAGAGCAATAGAAGAGCCCAAGATACTTTTAATATTTTGCATACGTATCAGAATATAGATCAAATGGTCGATACCGAGAAACCGGACGGAATTTTAGTTGCAGTAAGCGCGGAAAATTTGTATATGGTTGTTTCCCAATTAATCCCATATGGTATCCCCTTGTTGATCGAAAAGCCACCTGGTTTAACGTTAAGTGAAGGATATAATCTTGTAAAGCTTTCTGAAGAATACGGTACAAAAGTAATGATTGGACTAAACCGTCGATTCTACAGTGTCGTGCAGAAAGCCAAACTTTTAATCGCTGAAAAAGGCGGTTTGATTGGGATGAGAATGGATGGCTTTGAACGATACCGTCCTTATCGTGAGTCTGGCTTTCCCGAATTTAAGCTAGAAAATCTATTGATTTTAAATTCTATCCACTGTATTGATCTGATACGCTATTATATTGGTGATATACGCAATGTGGTTTCATTTTCTAACCTCCGCGAGGACGAACCTTATAACCATCGCTACGCTGCACTAATTATGTCAGACAATAATGTACCGGTGACTTATCAGGCTTATTTTCATTCTATAGGTAATTGGAATTATGAGCTATACTTTGAGGATGGGAAAATTTCGTTTAATAACTTGGAAGAGCCTGTACTGCACCTCCGGGGCGAAGAACCATTAAAAATTGAAGCAGATACAATAGACAAAGAAGTGAAGCCAGGATTCGTGGCGCAGATGGTATATTTCATTGAACGTGTTGTACACGGAAATGATATAAATTTCCTTAACTCCATCAGTGATGGTATTAAGACATTGGAATTAGTTGAAAAAATAGCCGGTACATATATAGATAGTGGCAAGTGTTGATAATTGTCACTAAAGTATATGGGACTATTTTCCGATATAGCTAATATAACTATATCCGGATGGAGGTCTATCTAATGAGCTCAAATTTATCGATTGGAGGGAGTACAAGTAGCAATGTAACTCCTAGCGTGTATGACTCCAAAGATAAGAAAGCAGATAGTTCTACGACAAATGAAAATGAAGTTGCTGCTTCGATTCGAACGGAAAAAGATATGAAGTTGGCGGAGCTTCGAGGGGAACAAATTCCTATAAGTGACGAGCATCTCATTAAGGTCATCGATAAGGCGCTGAAAATTGTTCAAGGGAGTTCCACTTCCCTAAAATTTTCGATTCATGATAAAACTAAGCAAATAATGGTGAAAGTTATTAATAATGATACGGGTGAAACCATTCGTGAAATTCCACCGGAAAAAATGCAGGATTTGATCGCAAAACTTTGGGATCTGGCCGGTTTGTTTGTAGATAAACGGAGTTAACCTGATTTAACACGGAAGGAGGATATTGAATGGTCACCAGAATAAACGGATTTTCAAATTCCGGTATAGATGTAGACTCATTGGTCCAAAAACTTATGAAGGCACAGCAGGCGCCTTTGGATAAATTAAAACAGAAAAAGCAAGTGTTGGAATGGCAGCAGGATGATTTCCGGACTCTAAACTCGAAGATTTTAGATTTTAAAAACCTGTCTTTTAACATGAAATTGCAATCTTCCTATTTGACTAAAAAAACGTCATCATCTAACGATACCTTACTTTCAGCTGCGGCAACTCCAAGTGCCATCAATGGTACATATACACTCCAGGTTAATCGGCTAGCCTCAGCGGCCCAGCTAACCTCAGACAACAAGATTGGAGCAACAAGTAAGGGTGGAGCAAATGCTACCTTAGCCGATATGGGGATGTCCCCTCCAGGTCCTGCGGAGTTAACAATCACAGGAAGTAAGGGAAGTACAACAATACAAGTTAATATGACTGATACATTATCTGGTTTGGCGAGCGCTATTAATTTAAAGGCTAACTTAACAGGGGTTACCGCAAATTATGACGCTACTTTGGACCGATTCTTCTTTGCGTCTTCAACTACGGGCGAGAAGGCTGTTGTGGATATAAAAACAAAGGACATTGCATTTTTGCAAAATGTCCTAGGACTTTCGCCGGGCCTTGACCCAACGGCGGATAAGATTACCGGCGGACTCGTCACAGGAAAGGCGTTTACGTCGGGAACGCCGCCGACTGCAGATGGTTTGACAAAAATAAACGGATCTTTGAGTGCCCCTCAAGTACTTCGGATTGAGTATAAAGGTGAACAATATAACTTCACCATTAAAGATACAACCAACATTAGTACGCTCATCAACGGTATTAACAGTACAGGTCTAAATAAAGCTGGCGTAACAGCTTATTTGGATGTTAACGGGAAGCTGAATTTTTTTAACCCTGATAAAGATGAAAAACTGACGTTTTCCGATATGACGGTTGATTCTGAGGACATTTTGGGCTCTCTTGGGCTAACATCCACGCCAACAGGTGGTGATGACTATGATTATTATAAGTCCGCGGCTCAGGGGCAGGATGCGCTGGTAGAATACAATGGTCTGCAGGAAGAGAAATTTTCCAGCAATACTTTCACAATTAATGGCGTTACATACACTGCAAAATCAGAAATGACTGCTCCCGTCAGTATCTCCGTATCGCAGGATGTAGATGCGGTTTATAACAACATCAAGAATTTTATTGATAAATATAACGACCTGATCAGTAGCATCGATTCTAAAATAAACGAAACAAGAAATCGGAGTTACCTGCCATTAACGGATGATGAAAGATCTGCGATGACAGACGATCAAATTAAATTGTGGGAAACCCAAGCCAAGAGCGGTCTCCTGCATAATGATACAGTTCTGAATTCAGCCTTGTCTAATTTTCGTCTAAGTATGACATCAGCTATTAATAATTTACCGGCAGGTGATTTAAAAGTCCTTTCTGAAATTGGAATAACCACGACCTCCTACTTAGACAGAGGAAAATTGACCATTAATGAAAGTAAGTTAAAGGAAGCCCTCACCAATTACCCAGATAAGGTTATGAATATGTTTACAGCCAGCGATAACGACACTTCTGATAACGGACATGGTTTTGCGGTAAGGCTATACGATCAGACCTCCCGTATTTTTAGCTTAATCACAGACAAAGCAGGGACTCAAGAGAGTACATTAAGTAATTATGACATTGGAAAACAGATTACCGACATCAATAAGCAGATTACTACTCAAAATAGCCGACTTCAGGATTTGGAAGACAGATACTACAAGCAATTTTCTGCAATGGAATCAGCAATTTCTAAGCTGCAGTCACAAGGGAGTTCACTGTTAAGTAAAATAGGCGGAACAAGCTAAGCTCCATTTTAATTTAGGAGGCTGTTCGGATGCTTCAACAGCAAAATAAGTATTTGGAAATGACAATACAAACGGCCACACCCGCTCAATTGCTGATTATGTTATGCGATGGAGCAATCCGCTTCTGTAGGAAAGCGATTGATTCACTTAACGAAAATAAGCATCAGGAAGCCCATAATTATTTAATGCGTGTGCAGGACATAATTAACGAGTTTGTAATAACATTGGATAAAAAATCTTCTGTTGCCGAAGGTCTATTACAGCTATATGACTATTTCATTCATCGATTAATGGAGGCTAACATAAATAAGAAAGCCGAGCCTGCAGAAGAAGTACTGCAGTTTCTAATGGAATTGAAAAATACATGGGTAGAGGCAAATAAACTGGCAATAGCCCAGAAAACAACGGGCGACGCTTCGCATGCTTGAATTAATCGAAAAAATAGAACAGTTGACTCAAAGGCTATTGGATAGCTTGGAAATAGTAGAATATGAACAATATGTTTTGTTTATAGAGCAACGCGAAGTTCTAATTACTCTTATGGGTGAAGAGTTTATTCATGAAGAAACTTTGGCAAGCAGGATTCGAAATGTTGTGCAAGCAGATCAGGTGATTTTAAAGAAAATGATTAGTTTAAAAGAGCAGGCTCAACAAGAATTGAACAAAATAACTCGGAATAAAACAAAGCAGAGCATGTATGATGCAGATAGTAGCTATAGTAGTAGTGTTTTTTTTGATCGCAAGTATTAAATAAATTGGTGCTGCTCATAAGGAAGGCAATGTCTATGGTACTTAGCAATAATTTCTGAGCTGTGCATAACTTATGCACAGTGTGGATAATGTTGTGGATAACTCGCTTGGATTAAACAATTGACATGATGATAATTGGTTCATACGTGGTATTAATAACTATTACTTGAAAAATATCAATATGTGAATTTCTTGTGTCGGTTTGCATTGACATTCCGCCAAAGCCAGTGATATAGTCAAATTGAAGGCTCTAGCCTGCAGTTATTTGACAATGAAGGGAATGTATTACATGCAAGGTAAAGTGAAATGGTTTAACGCAGAAAAAGGTTACGGTTTCATTGAGCGTGAAGACGGCGGAGACGTATTCGTACATTTCTCTGCAATTCAATCCGATGGATTCAAGACGCTGGAAGAAGGCCAAGCGGTTGAATTCGACATCGTAGAAGGCGCTCGCGGACCACAAGCAGCTAACGTAATTAAGCTGTAATCAAATGGCCGGACGGCCATCATATAAAAGGTATATCTTAAGCACCTGCCGGGAACTGTAAGCTTCAGTTCCCGGTTTTTTTTGCGTTCAGCCGCTTCTACGAGCAATATATGCCGGATTTGTGACAGGTCAGCATATTTTGTCAGAAAATTGCGAAAATGTTAAGGGAATATGAAGGATTTTTAAATCGAAGGTGGAATATAGTATAATGTAAGAGAAAGGAGGAGTTATACCTATGAAATTCAACATTAGAAGCAAACAATTCGAAGTTACTGAGGCATTGAAGGACTACGTTGAGAAGAAGCTCGGTAAAGTAGAACGATATTTCGAGGCTCCCCCTACATCTGAGGTTAATGTAACGTTAAGTCTGGTAAAAGGTTTGCAAGCTGTTGAGGTGACGATTCCGCTTCCCGGTGTGATGTTGAGGGCGGAGGAACGGCATCAGGATATGTACGCAGCGGTCGATTTGGTCGTAGACAAGCTGGAGAGACAAATCCGCAAACATAAGACGAAAGTCAATCGCAGAATCCGCCAAGAAAGCGGCATGAGGGATTTGTTCAAGATCGACACATCCAGTTATCATGAGGATGAGGACGATTATGAATTAGTTCGTACCAAACGGTTTACATTAAAACCGATGGATATCGACGAGGCCATTCTGCAAATGAATATGGTCGGGCATAATTTCTTCGTGTTTGCGAATTCCGATACAGAAAAAGTCAATGTAGTTTATAAGCGCAATGACGGTAAGTACGGTTTAATCGAGCCGGCGCAATAATCAACAGTTATTTATGAAAATGGGAATAAATCGATTCAATTTAAGTTAACTTAAGCCTAGGCCAATACGGCCCGGGCTTTTTTCAATTTCCCGGGAGCGTCACTACATAAGTCATTATTTTTAACGATATGAAAGCTGCCTATGTTTTCCGGCTTTTCTTGCGACTTGAAGCTATAACTGCTACAATTTAAGGCAAACCGTTATTGATCAGGGGAAGGGGTTAGCCCATGCTTGGACTCGTGAAAAAAATATTCGGCGATTCTAACGATCGTGAGATTAAGCGATATTGGAAAGTCGTTGAACGTATCAATGAATTGGAACCTACTATACAAGCGTTATCCGATGAGGAGCTCAAAGGAAAAACGCAGGAGTTCCGCGATCGTCTGGAAAAAGGGGAAGAGCTCGACGATCTGCTGGAGGAAGCTTTTGCGGTTGTCCGGGAAGCATCCAAACGTGTCCTCGGCAAACGGCACTATGACGTGCAGTTGATCGGGGGAATGGTGCTGCACGAAGGGCGCATTGCGGAAATGCGGACCGGGGAAGGTAAAACGCTGGTAGGTACGCTGCCGGTATATTTAAACGCACTCGCCGGCAAAGGCGTGCATGTGGTAACGGTCAACGATTACCTCGCTCAACGGGATAGCGGGGAAATGGGACAGATTTACAACTTCCTGGGCATGACTGTCGGCATCAACTTGTCGCAAATGGAGCATAGTGAGAAACAAGAAGCGTACCGCTGCGATATTACATATGGTACAAACAATGAGTTCGGATTTGACTATTTGCGCGACAACATGGTGCTCTACAAAGAGCAGATGGTGCAGCGCCCGTTGTTTTTCTCGGTCATTGACGAAGTGGACTCGGTGCTTGTGGATGAGGCCAGAACGCCGCTCATTATTTCCGGACAAGCTGCCAAGTCGACCGAGCTGTATTATGCCGCAGATCGCTTTGTCAGCCGCTTACAGGAAGAAGAAGATTACACGGTCGATATTAAAGTTCGTTCGGTTACATTGACCGAAGGCGGGGTAGCGAAGGCGGAGAAGGCATTTGGCATCGAGAACCTGTTTGATCATGCCAATGTAACCTTAAACCACCACGTGCAGCAGGCGCTGAAAGCCCACGTCATCATGAAACGCGACGTCGATTACGTAGTGCAAGACGATGAGGTTATGATCGTTGACGAATTTACCGGACGTCTCATGGTCGGCCGTCGTTACAGCGAAGGTCTGCATCAGGCGATTGAAGCGAAAGAAAACCTCAAAGTACAAAATGAATCCATGACGCTAGCAACGATCACGTTCCAGAACTACTTCCGGATGTATCGCAAGCTTGCCGGGATGACCGGTACGGCGAAGACGGAAGAAGAAGAATTCAAGAAAATTTACGGGCTTGAAGTCATTATCGTCCCGACCAACCGGCCGATGATCCGTATCGATACGCCCGATGTCGTATATAAATCCGTTGGCAGCAAATTCCGCGCCGTTGTCGCTGAAATTGCGGAGCGCCACCAAAAAGGCCAGCCGGTACTTGTCGGTACGGTCTCTATTGAGAACTCGGAACGTATTTCGAGCATGCTGAAAGCCAAAGGCATATCACATAAAGTTTTGAATGCAAAATACCATCGTGAAGAAGCTGAAATCGTATCGCAGGCGGGGCAACCGAAAGCGGTGACGATTGCGACCAACATGGCCGGCCGTGGTACCGACATTATGCTCGGGCCGGGAGTCGCCGAAATCGGCGGGTTGCATATTATGGGTACAGAGCGTCATGAGAGCCGCCGTATCGACAACCAGCTGCGCGGCCGGGCCGGTCGTCAAGGCGATCCGGGCTCTTCGCAGTTTTATTTGTCGCTGGAAGACGAGCTGATGCGCAGATTTGGCGCCGAAAATATTATGGGCATGATGGATAAGCTTGGTTTTGAAGAAGATCAGCCAATCGAAAGCAAGCTCATCAGCAGAGCCATTGAATCGGCTCAAAAACGCGTCGAAGGCAATAACTTTGACGTTCGTAAAGTCGTACTCCAATATGACGACGTGATGAATCAACAGCGCGAAATCATTTACAAGCAGCGCCGCGAAGTAATCGAGTCGGATAATATCCGCGAGATTACGCTGGGCATGATCAAGCCTGTTATTGAACGAATCGTTGAAGCGCATTGTCCAGCCGATCTGGTTCCTGAGGAATGGGATCTGCAAGCGATCATTGATTACGGTAACGGTACCTTCTTAAACGAAGGCCAACTGACTGCCGAAGATTTATGGGGCAAGGAAAAAGAGGAGCTTGTTGAGTTTATTTGGGGCTTCGTGCTTAAGCAATATGAAGAACGCGAGCAAAATATGGTCAACGAAGAGTTCATGCGCGAATTCGAGAAGGTTGTTGTTCTGCGTGCTGTAGACAGCAAGTGGATGGATCATATCGACGCGATGGACCACCTGCGCCAAGGGATTCATTTGCGGGCCTACGGCGGTACAGATCCGCTGCGCGAATACCAGTTTGAAGGCTTTGAAATGTTTAACGGCATGATTCAAAGCATTCAGGAAGAAGTGTCCACTTATATCATGAAAGCCCAAGTGGAGATGAATCTGGAGCGCCAAGTGGTTGCGGAAGGTCAAGCGGTGAGCTCGAACGGCGAATCCCTGCCGAAGAAGCCGGCTGTTGCGGTGGACAAAATCGGCCGCAACGACGATTGCCCATGCGGAAGCGGATTGAAATTTAAAAACTGCCACGGGAAGTAATAACCTATTTTCCAATTGGAAAGTCTTGATGAAGGAGGGCCGGTATGTAAGCCGGTCTTCCTTTTGCGTCAATATTATGATAAATGAGGTGTCTGTTATATGTTGGATCCGGTAGTGAAACACAATTTGCGAGATTTGTCCACGCGACTCGCAGCCCTTAGGGGGTCTCTTTGACTTAGACTTCAAATTGGAGCAAATTGCCGATTTTGAAGAGAAAATGTCGGTTCCTGATTTTTGGGATGACAACGATAGAGCACAGAAGGTCATAAGCGAAGCCAATGCCGTAAAAGCGACGGTGGAGCAATTCCAAAAACTCTCGGGTGAATATGAGGATTTGGAGCTTATGGTCGAGCTGATGGAAGAAGAGCAGGATGAAAGCATGGCTGCAGACATTGAAAGCGGGGTGAAAAGCCTTGTTAAGAAGTTTGAGGACTTTGAGCTGCAGTTGCTGCTCAATCAGCCTTATGATCATATGAATGCCTTCTTGGAGCTGCATCCGGGAGCGGGTGGAACCGAATCGCAGGATTGGGCCGAGATGCTGATGCGGATGTACCGCCGTTGGGCGGAGAAACGCGACTTTAAGGTGGAGCTTATCGACTTTTTGCCCGGTGATGAAGCAGGGGTAAAAAGTGTGACCTTTCTGATCAAAGGTTACAATGCGTACGGATATTTGAAGGCGGAAAAAGGTGTTCACCGGCTTGTGCGCATCTCGCCATTCGACGCATCCGGACGTCGGCATACGTCATTTGTTTCATGCGATATTATGCCGGAAATCGATGACTCGATTGAAATTGAAATCCGTTCGGACGACTTGAAGGTCGATACGTACCGTTCCAGCGGCGCCGGCGGCCAGCACGTCAATAAAACTGAGTCCGCGATTCGGATCACGCATATGCCAACAGGCATTGTAGTTGCGTGCCAGACGGAACGTTCGCAGATTCAGAACCGCGATCGCGCCATGAAGATGCTGCGTTCCAAGCTGTATGAGCTGAAAATCGCTGAACAGCAGAAGGAAATTGCCGCAATTCGCGGTGAGCAAAGTGATATCGCTTGGGGCAGTCAGATTCGCTCTTACGTATTCCATCCCTACAGTATGGTCAAGGATCACCGGACGTCGGCGGAAACAGGGAATATCGGGGCCGTCATGGACGGAGATCTCGATGAATTTATAGATGCCTATTTGCGTTGGCAAATCAGGGACACCGACAAGCAATCCGGCGCAGAACAATAAAAGGGCGAATGCAGCCATTCGGTGTGAAATAATAATAGCCTGAAAAACCCATCCTACTCTTAAGCTGATACTGCGGGGTAGGATGTTTCTTTTTACTTGGAGGGAGAACGATGGGCGTGAGAAGGAAAGCGCCGTTGTCCAAAACGGCGAGATTGGTTAAGGAATACGGCTTGCTTTTGTTAGGTTCGCTGATTATTGCGGCGAGCTTTAATATATTTTTGAGTCCCAATCAGGTGGCATCGGGCGGTGTTTCCGGCATTTCCATTATCGTGAAAGAACTGCTTGGTTTTGAGCCGGCTTTGACGCAATGGGCCTTAAACATCCCGCTGTTTATAGCAGGCACTTGGCTGCTGGGAGGGCAATTTGGCGTTAAGACGGCGGTTGGCTCCGTTCTTCTGCCGCTGCTGATTCTGCTGACCAAAAATTTGCCGGTCATGACGCATAACCTGCTGCTGGCGAGCATCTATGGGGGAATTATGATCGGCGCCGGGTTAGGTATTGTGTTTCGCGGCAGAGGATCTACAGGCGGGCTCGACTTGGCGGCGCAAATCATTCATAGATACACAGGGATCAGTCTAGGCATCACAGTGGCCCTACTTGATGGGCTTGTCATTGTATCGGCGGCTTTTGTATTTTCCGCAGAAAAGGCGCTGTATGCGCTTATCGGGCTGTTTGTGACCAGCAAAACGATTAATGTCGTGCAGATCGGGTTATCGTTTTCCAAGGTGGCCTTCATCATCTCGAACGAAACGGAGGCTATTCAGAAGGCAATTCTATACGGGCTGGACCGCGGACTGACCCGATTGAAGGGGGCCGGAGGTTATACGGGCGAAGAAAGAACGGTGCTGATGGTGGTTGTGCGGCAGACGGAGGTGTTGAAGCTGAAGGAGATCGTCAAGCAATGCGACCCGAACGCTTTTGTCATTCTCAGCGATACCAACGAGGTTCTGGGGGAAGGGTTCCAGCTGCATAATTCGGTATGAAGCTACAAAAGGATGCAGCCCTGACAAGATGATGCCAGGGCTATTTGTTGTGGCGGAAGAGCAAACCTGGAAGTTTGCGGTTGAGAATGTCAGAAATGGAAAATACTAAACCGTATTTTAAAAGTGCTTTTTCATCTGCCGGTCCCTCTTTCAGGGCGAATATGCTATTATATAGAAGGAGTAATTTGGTAGCATGTTCCCCGAGTCCGGGCACGAAATGTTATTGAATTATTATTCCTTCGAATGTATAATAATACATAGTTTTTGAATGTGGGAGGGGACGGATATGTCTCAACATATACGTGCGGCTATTGTAGGCGCAACGGGTTACGGCGGAGTTGAACTCATCAGGATGCTGCTGACGCATCCTAATGTTCAGATTACGTCGGTTGTATCTTCGTCTAGTGCGGGAACGCCGCTGGCGGAAAGTTTTCCGCATTTGCAGGAAATTATTGTAGACCGGCTCGATGCGGTAGATGTGCCTTTGATCGCAGACAAGGCCGACGTTGTGTTTTTGGCGACTCCGCATGGAGTCAGCACCGAAATCGCACCTAAGATGCTGGACGCGGGACTGAAAGTAATTGACGTATCGGGTGATTTTCGCTTGAAATCGGCGGAAACACACGAGCGATGGTATAAACGCAAGCAAGCCGACGCGGCTTATGTGGATAAAGCGGTATACGGGCTTGCTGAGGTATTTGGAGACGACGTGCCGGGAGCGCAGTTTATCTCGAACCCGGGGTGTTATCCGACGGTAACGTCGCTTGGACTTGTGCCGATTGTAAAAGCAGGCTGGATCGACACGAATTCGATTATCGTGGACGCCAAATCGGGCGTTTCCGGAGCGGGCCGGGGTCTTGGCATGACGACGCATTATTCCGAAGTGAACGAAAACTTCTTTGCTTATAAAGTGAATAAACATCAGCATACGCCTGAGATTGAGCAGACGTTAAGCCGTGTCGCAGGCAAAGATGTGGTCATGACGTTTACGACGCACCTGGTGCCGATGACGCGGGGCATTCTCAGCACGATATATGTAAGGCCGATTGTGCAGCGCTCAGAGGATGAGATCAGAGAGTTGTACCGTCAATATTACGAAGGCCGTCCGTTCGTGCGAATCCGGGAACAGGGCAAATACCCGGCGACCAAGGAAGTATGGGGCTCGAACTACTGCGATATTGGGTTTTCGCTGGATGAGCGGACAGGGCTGCTGACGATTATTTCCGTTATTGATAATTTGGTTAAAGGGGCTGCCGGCCAGGCCGTGCAGAACTTGAATCTGATGATGGGCTGGGACGAAACGACGGGATTGAAGTTTACTCCGGCTTATCCGTAAACGGCAAGGGTGTTATATCCAATCTAGAGTGGGACAGGTGAATGGACGTGGGTAAGCATTTCACGGTTGTAGAGGGCGGCTCGGTCACGACTCCGAAAGGGTTTCGTGCCGGCGGCCTTCATTGCGGTTTGAAAAAAACGGAGCGCCACGACCTCGGCGTGATCGTCTGCGACGTACCGGCGGCAGCCGCCGGCGTATACACGCTTAACGCGTTCCAAGCAGCGCCGCTGCATGTGACGCAGGAGAGCATCGCAGCGGAAGGCAAGCTGCAGGCGATGCTGGTCAACAGCGGCAACGCCAATGCTTGCACGGGCAAGCAAGGCGAAGACGACGCACGGGAGATGCGCGCTGCTGCAGCGAAGGCATTTGGCGTAGCCGAACATCTCGTTGGCGTGACGTCGACGGGTGTGATCGGCGAATTGCTGCCGATGGCGAAGGTGAGCGCGGGCATCGAGCGGCTGCCGGAGCGGGTTAGCCGAGAGGGCGGGGACGATTTTAGCCAAGCGATTCTGACTACGGACCTTGTAAAAAAAGAAACGTGCGTCAGCTTGACCGTTAACGGAAAAACGGTACATATCGCGGGAGCGGCCAAGGGCTCGGGCATGATACACCCGAACATGGCGACCATGCTTGGCTTCATCACCACCGATGCAGCTGTCGACAGCGCGAATTTGCAGAAGCTGCTGAGCGGTGTAACCGACTCCACATTTAATATGATCACGGTGGACGGCGATACCAGCACCAACGACATGGTAGTCGCTATGGCCAGCGGATTTGCTGAGAACGAGTCTTTGACTCCGGCGCACCCCGATTGGGCTGCTTATGAGGAAGGCTTTCAATATGTGGCTGAATATTTGGCCAAAGCCATCGCCCGCGACGGCGAAGGCGCAACCAAGCTGATCGAAGTCAACGTCGTCGGTGCAGTTTCCGACGAAGCGGCGAAAGTGATTGCTAAGACGGTGATCGGATCGAGCCTTGTGAAATCGGCATGTTTTGGAGCGGACGCCAACTGGGGACGCATTATCGCGGCCGTTGGGCGTGCAGGGCAGCCGGTGAACACGGAAACCGTCGATATTCGCCTTGGCGATATCGTGACGCTGGAGCAATCCCGCCCGGTGAAGTTTGACGAGGCTGCGGCGCTGGAGTATTTGAAGGGCGACTTCGTGCTGATTCATGTGAACTTGAACATGGGCGCAGGCAAAGCAACTGGCTGGGGCTGCGATTTGACGTACGACTATGTGCGGATCAATGCGGCTTACCGGACGTAATCCCATCCATAAGCGGAGAAGGTACCGGGCACAAGCGGATTTATAAAAGGGTCAAAAGGGGAAACGTGCGGATGAAACCGAATTGTTTTGTAATTAAATGCGGGGGCAGCACGCTGGCGGCGCTGCCGGACGCTTTTTTCGACGATATGAAACGGCTGCAGGAAGAAGGCACGATTCCGGTTATCGTACATGGCGGCGGTCCGGCGATTTCCGGCACGCTGGAGAAGCTGGGTATTGAAACCGAGTTTGTCGGCGGCTTGCGCAAAACAAACGAAGCGGTGCTTGATGTTGTAGAGATGGTGCTGTCCGGGCAGATCAACAAAGAGATCGTCCGCAAAATTCAGCTATCCGGCGCCAAAGCGCTGGGTCTCTCCGGTGTAGACGGTCGTTTGATTCAAGTGAAGCCGGTGGCGAATGCGCATGAAGTCGGCTTGGTGGGCGATGTGACGCATGTGAACAACGAATTGATCGAGGGTATTTTGGCGATGGGCTTCATCCCGGTCATTGCACCGGTAGGACTTGGAGCTGACGGCGGGCAGCGTTATAACATCAATGCCGATACGGCAGCTGGCGCAGTCGCTTCGCATCTGGGCGTGGAGCGCATGATCGTAGTTACCGACGTGCCGGGTATTATGAAGACGGTGGACGGGGAAAAAGTAGTGCTGCCGACAGTGACGGTACAGCAAACGGAAGACATGATTGCATCCGGAGAAATATATGGCGGTATGATCCCGAAGGTGCGCGCAGCCGTGCAGTGCATTCAGGGCGATGTGCAAGAAGTAGTGATCGTGAACGGCGCCGAGCCGGGCGTACTCAGCAAAGTGCTCAAGGAAGGCACGATTGGCACACGAATCGTTAAATAATAAAGGAGTGAATCAAAAATGGGAGTAGACAACAGCGGATCATTGTTTCCGACTTATGCCAGATACCCGCTTGCTTTTGTCAAAGGACAGGGAAGCAAGCTGTGGGACGACCAAGGAAACGAATATTTGGATATGATGTGCGGGCTTGCAGTAACCAACCTGGGCCATGCACCGAAAAAGGTTGCCGATAAGCTGAAAGAGCAAATCGACACGCTTTGGCATACAAGCAATCTGTTTCACATTCCGAATCAGGAGAAGCTGGGTCAACTATTGACCGATAACAGCTGCGCGGACCGTGTGTTTTTCTGCAGCACCGGTGCGGAAGCCAACGAAGCTGCGATTAAGCTGGCCCGCCGTTACTATCAGAAGGTGCTCGGGCAGCCGGAGCGCTATGAAATCATAACTTTTCATATGTCATTCCATGGCCGCACGTTAGCTACGCTGACCGCGACCGGGCAAGATAAAGTAAAAGAGGGTTTTGCACCGCTGCCGGAAGGTTTCGTATATGCTCCATATAACGATGCTGAAGCGGTGGAAAAGCTGATCGGCGACAAAACTTGCGCTATTATGATTGAAATGGTGCAAGGCGAAGGCGGCGTCAATCCGGTGAAAAAAGAGTTTGTCGACAAGCTGGTGGAGCTGTGCAACCGTCACGGTTTGCTGCTCATCGTTGACGAAATTCAAACCGGCATGGGCCGTACCGGCAAGTTGTTTGCCTATGAGCACTATGGGATCGAACCGGATATTTTTACACTGGCCAAAGGGCTTGGCAGCGGATTTCCGATTGGCGCCATGCTGGGCAAAGAAAAGCTGGCTGAAGCGTTCACTGCAGGCAGTCACGGTTCCACCTTCGGCGGCACGCCGCTTGCGACGGCGGCAGGTATTGCCACGATCGAGACGATCCTGGACGAGGGCGTTGTGCAGCGCGCAGCGGAAATGGGGCAATATATCGTTAGCAGCTTGTCGGCCAAATTGGCGGGCAACCCGTTGGTTAAGGAAGTGCGCGGACTGGGCATGCTGATTGCCATCGAGTGCACACAGAATGCATCCGAGCTGATTTCCGAGATTCATGCGCAGCGCGTGCTTGTCGTTTCGGCCGGACCCAACAATATCCGTCTTGCACCTAGTCTTGTGATCGAGAAGGAAGAAATGGACCGCGGCATTGAAGTGATCTGCAGCGTATTGGCGAAAAAAGCGGCAGCGACCGTATAAATAATTTCCATAATGGTTTGCAAAAGAAAGGGGAGAGGCACATGGCAGGAACAGCAGAGCAGCAGGATTTGGCGTTGCAGCTGAGAGGCCGGGATTTTCTCGACTTGGTGGATTACACGCCGGAAGAAATCCGGTATTTGCTCGATTTGGCAATTGATTTGAAGAAGAAACAAAAGGCCGGGGAGGTCTACCAGCCGTTAAAGGGCAAGACGCTGGGCATGATTTTCGAAAAATCGTCTACACGGACACGCGTATCGTTTGAAGTAGGGATGTACCAGCTTGGCGGGCATGCGCTTTTCCTCAGCAGAAACGATCTGCAGATCGGCCGGGGCGAGCCGATTATGGACACCGCACAAGTCATGTCGCGTTATCTCGACGGCATCATGATCCGCACATTCGCGCATAAGATCGTAGTTGATTTGGCGCGTGGAGCGACGGTTCCGGTTATCAACGGACTGACCGACTTGTCACATCCGTGCCAAGCGCTGGCCGATTACCAGACGGTGCTTGAGAAAAAAGGCCGGCTGGAAGGCCTGAAGGTCGCATATATCGGCGACGGGAACAACATGCTGCATTCGCTGATGGTTGGCGCAGCCAAGCTGGGCATGCATTTTACTGCGGCTACGCCGGAAGGCTACGATGCCGATGCGCAGATGGTGCAAATCTCCAAAGACACCGCGGCGCAAACCGGCGGTACGGTGGAGTTGTTCCGCGATGCGAAAGAAGCGGTGGACGGCGCTGACGTCATCTACACCGACGTATGGGCGAGCATGGGCTTTGAGGAAGAGCAGAAGGTGCGGGAACTCGCTTTTAAAAACTATCAGGTCAATGACCAACTGGTTAAATATGCGAACAAAGACTTTTTGTTCATGCATTGCCTGCCGGCGCACCGCGGCGAAGAAGTGAGCGAAAGTGTCATCGACGGCCCGAACTCGGTGATCTTCGACGAAGCCGAAAACCGCCTGCACGCGCAAAAAGCGATTATGGCGGCAACGATGTAACTACGACATGCAACAACGGTGCAGCGCTGCGGTCAAGCTGACCGCAGCTGCATGAAACATAACAATAAACGAAGCTGAAAATAAGGGAGAGAACCACACGTGGCAAAGCAAAAAATCGTACTGGCCTACTCCGGCGGTTTGGATACGTCGGTCATTCTGGCTTGGTTGAAGGAAAAATACGACGCAGAAATCATTACATTTACCGCTGATATCGGCCAAAAGGACGAATTGGACGGCTTGGAAGAAAAAGCGCTGAAAACCGGCGCTTCCAAAGTGTACATTGACGACCTGCGCGAAGAATTTGCGAAGGACTTCATTTTCCCGATGTTCCAATCCGGAGCATTGTATGAAGGACAATACTTGCTCGGCACGTCGATTGCCCGTCCGCTGATTGCTAAGCGTATGGTGGAAATTGCCCGCGCCGAAGGCGCTTTTGCTATCGCTCATGGCGCAACCGGCAAAGGCAACGACCAAGTACGCTTCGAGCTGACAGCTGCAGCGCTCGCTCCCGAGCTGGAAGTGATCGCGCCATGGAGACTCGACGAGTTCCGCGAGCAGTTCCCGGGACGTGCCGAAATGATCGCATACGCCGAGAAGCAAGGCATCAAAATCCAAGCTTCCGCTTCCAAGCCATACTCTACTGACCGCAACCTGCTGCACATCAGTTTCGAAAGCGGCATTCTCGAAGATCCTTGGTTCGATCCAAGTGCGGACTCGAACAAAGACATGTTTGTGTTGAGCGTAGCTCCCGAGGATGCTCCTGATCAAGCCGAATACGTCGAGTTGGAGTTTGAACAAGGCAACTGTGTAGGCATCAACGGCGACCACATGGACCCGCTGACCGTTATGGAGAAGCTGAATGAAATCGGCGGCAAACATGGCATTGGACGTGTCGACATGGTGGAAAACCGTTTTGTCGGCATGAAGAGCCGTGGCGTATATGAAACTCCGGGCGGTACCATTTTGTTTACCGCTCACCGCAAAATGGAGTCGTTGACGATGGACCGCGACGTCATGCACCTGCGTGATTCGCTGATCTCCAAATACGCATCGCTTGTATACAACGGCTTCTGGTTCGCACCGGAGCGTCTTGCCTTGCAGGCACTGGTGACAGAAAGCCAGAAAAACGTAACCGGCGTGGTACGTTTGAAGTTGTATAAAGGCAATGTAATCGGCGCCGGCGTAAAAAGCCCGGTCAGCTTGTACAACCCGAACATCGCTACGATGGAGGCCGATCCGACTCAAGCCTACAACCAAAACGATGCAACAGGCTTTATTCGCTTGAACGCGCTTCGTCTGAAAGTGGCTTCCGGCGTCGA
Organism: Paenibacillus thalictri; assembly: GCF_004307995.1. Classification (GTDB taxonomy): domain Bacteria; phylum Bacillota; class Bacilli; order Paenibacillales; family NBRC-103111; genus Paenibacillus_AF; species Paenibacillus_AF thalictri. The sequence continues at coordinate 118,932 of NZ_SIRE01000022.1, forward strand.
GCAAAACGCAGGCAAATAAGGTTCGCAGTTCGATAAAGTAAAGGCAGGCTTCCAAACGGGGCGCACGGTTCTACGGTGAATCGGGCGCTCCCAGGAAGCCTGTCACTTTGTCCGGGGTTATGATATATTTAAAAGTAACGTGTTTTTAATTGAAGGGGGCAGTTTGCAGTGTCAAAGCTTTGGGGTGGACGGTTTACCAAAAAAACGGACCAGCTGGTGGAAGAATATACAGCCTCGATTATGTTCGACAAGGAGCTGGCCGAAGAAGATATTCAAGGCAGCCTTGCTCACGTCACGATGCTGGGGAAATGCGGTATTTTGCCTGCGGACGATGTGGAGAAGATCAAGGACGGCTTGCTTAAGGTTCAGGGCATGATTCGCCGCGGCGAGATGGAATTTACGATCGGCGACGAAGACATCCATATGAACATCGAGAAAGCGTTGATCGACGAGATCGGGCCGGTCGGCGGCAAGCTGCACACCGGACGCAGCCGCAACGATCAGGTGGCGACGGACATGCACCTGTACTTGCGCAAGCGGGTTGTCGAGTTTGTCGGTCTGCTGGGCAAACTTCAGGAGGCGCTGATCGGACAAGCCAAAGCAAACGTGGATACGATTTTGCCGGGTTACACGCATTTGCAGCGGGCGCAGCCAATTTTGTTCGCACATCACTTGATGGCTTACGTATCGATGTTCCAGCGTGATGCGGAACGGCTGATGGACAGCTACAAGCGAATTAACATGCTGCCGCTCGGGGCAGGGGCATTGGCCGGCACAACATTCCCGATCGACCGCCATTTTGTGGCGCAGCAGCTTGGTTTTGACGGTCCTTACGAGAACTCGCTGGATGCGGTGAGCGACCGTGACTTTATCATCGAGTTTCTGTCGAACGCTTCGATGATCATGATGCACCTTTCGCGGTTTTGCGAGGAGATGGTGCTGTGGTCGAGTACGGAGTTTCATTTTGTGGAGCTGGATGACGCGTTCTGTACCGGTTCCAGCATTATGCCGCAGAAGAAAAATCCGGACGTGGCCGAGCTTGTCCGCGGCAAAACAGGCCGGGTGTACGGCAACCTGTTTGGTCTGCTGACCGTGCTGAAGTCGCTGCCGCTGGCATACAACAAGGACATGCAGGAAGACAAGGAAGGTATGTTCGATACGGTGCGTACGCTGCAAGGCGCGCTTCAGCTGTTCGCTCCGATGGTATCAACGATGAAGGTGAACAAAGACCGGATGCGTCAAGCGGTCAACCAAGACTTCTCCAACGCTACCGACATCGCCGATTACCTGGTAAACAAAGGTCTTCCGTTCCGCCAAGCGCATGAAGTGATCGGGAAAACCGTCCTGTATTGCATTCAGAACAATAAGTTCTTGCTGGATCTGGCGCTTGAGGAGTTCCATCAGTTCTCCAAGCTGTTTGAGGCCGACATCTTTGATGTGCTTCAACCTGAGCGCGTCGTTAATGCGCGTAATGTATACGGAGGTACGGCTGCAGGCCAAGTCGAAGGCGCAATCGGACGCGCGGAGAAAACGCTGGAGCAAACCAATGCATGGTTCGAGCAATATTACGCGAAGAGCAGATAATTGTATTTTTAAATAGAGCGGTTGAGGCCCCTGAATGGACTAGACAAGTCCATGCAGGGGCTTATTTATTGAATTTAAGCGGAAATGGAAAATAAAGCATGTCGCCAATACTCAAGCGATAGCGAAGAGTACCGTAGTAGAGCGCGGAGCGCCAAGAACCGAGCGTCAGCGATGGTTGGGGCGCGACAGGCGCGGGGAAGAGGCAGATAGAAGCTCCCTGCATCATCGCGCCGCAGTAGAGCGTGGAGCGCCGAAACCGAGCATCAGCGATGGTAAGGGCGCGACAGGCGCGTGGACGAGGCACATAGAACCACCCCGCATCATCGCGCCGCAGCAAAGCGCGGAGTGCCGAGAACCGAGCGTTAGCGAAGGTTAAGGTGCGACAGGCGCGTGGACGAGGCACATAGAACCTCCACTAGCGGCGGGTCCAGGGCGCAGCGCATGGGGTCCCCCTATGGGGGAGTTAGGGGGTTCTGTACACGGGCCCCTTCACTCCATCCTCGACATAAGGCGTCGTGTTCTCACCAGGCGGAGTCACTTCTCCCTCTTTTCCGTTGTTGACAGCAATCAGCGTCGGCTGAGCGGAATAGGTGTCCTTGGAGATGAGCTCGCTTGCCGTGACGAGGCCGTCGACCTTTTTCACCCGGCGTGTCTCAACAACATACCCCGGCTTGCCATTGCTGAGCAGTTCGGTTTTCCCGACTTTCAGCTGCGGGTTGTGCACATATTTTACCGGTGGCTTGAGCGTTTCGAGCGTTCGGGACTCGACTTCATAAGTGACATTGGCCGGAGCATTGCCAAACAACTTGATGGTGACCTGATTGTCCGTGGTGGCGGAGCGGATCAGCAGGTAAGCCCCCGTTGTATTCTGAAAGCGAAAATTGATAAAACCGCTGGCAAACGTCGCATCTTGGCCAAGCGGCACATAGCTGATCGGCAGCGAATGGTTGCGCCGCTCGACAATTTTTAAACCGCTGAGCAGCACCGCATTGTAAAGCGTAGACGATACTTGGCAGATTCCCCCGCCGATACCGGGTACAAGTTTGCCGTTCACAATGACCGGGGCTTCTTGAAATCCGTATTTCGTCTCGGTTAATTCGATAAATTTGCTGTAATCGAAAATTTCCCCCGGTTTTAGCACCACGTCTTGAATGGAAGCGGCAGTGGAACGGACGTTATGGATCCGGCCCGCGCTATTTTGCGGCGGAGCGTAGGTGGTGAACTCGGTTAGCTTGCGGTCGATCCGTTGTGCTTTGAGGGATTCCATGGTGACCGCAGGTTTAGCCGTGGTCAGCGGAACACGCACCGTTGCCGGCCCCATCGTTGGTTCGGCGGCATGAAATGGGGGGATCGTTTGTTTGACCAGCTCATAGAGCTTATCGTAATCGATGCGCTCCACATTATGCTCCGGAATATAGCCGATCGTGTCGTCTTCGCCGACGACTCTTTGCGCATTCACCGGCTGCTTATCGTCCCAAGCGGCCCATATTTGCCGAACGGTTTGTTTCAGCGCCGCCGCATCCAGTGCCGTTTCAAAAGTCAGCGCCTGATTCCGCATCGCCCATCGCGCTTTCGCCCTGTCCCATAACGAACCGATGCGCAACGCATCGAGGGTATGTTGAAGCTGCCCGGCATTGGAGGAGAGGCCAAGCTGCTGCAGTGTCCATGAAGCGTGCGCCGGTGCACCTGCAGGAAGCTGCAGGTTAACGACTCGCTCATTGACCCGCCCGGTTTGGAGGCCAAGCTGCCGCTCCCACTCGGTAAAAGTCATGCCGCCGATGCTCCAGCCTGAGAGAGTAACCCCGGCAGGAATCGTTTGTTTGCTTCCGTAAACGGAAACTGTCGCTGCAGCGGTAATGACGCAGCCGAGCAGACTGATGATCGCAATGACCGCGTACTGACGCACTTTTGGCATTTGGCATACCCCTTTACCCTTTTTCCCCACACAAACGCAAACTTCTCGTACGAGCTATATATATGCCGGGCTTGGCAAATCTTGAACGGTTGTTTTTCTCCATTTTTCGCCGAATGTCGCTTACTAGCGAAATATTCCGCTCTCTCCGATCGGCGGCAGGCGCAAACAGACCGGTTTCAACAACCGTTACGATATTGTGAATAATTTTGGAAAAAAGGTCGGATTTAAAGGATTTTAGAGAACGGCGTCGAACTTGTATAGGCTAGCTAAATACAGGATGTGATACCGTGATTGAAATGCACGACATTTGGAAGACGTATGCCGATGGGACTCATGCGCTGCGGGGCCTGAGCGTAAGGGTCAATCCGAGCGAGTTCGTTTATGTGGTCGGGCCATCCGGCGCAGGCAAATCGACATTTATGAAGTTGATATATAGGGAAGAACGCCCGACGAAGGGCAGTATTTTTGTGAACGGATTCAATCTGGAGAAATTGAAGCAGCGGAAAATTCCGTATTTGCGCCGCAATATCGGGGTGGTGTTTCAGGATTTCCGGCTGCTGCCCAAGCTAACCATTTATGAAAACATCGCGTTTGCGATGGAAGTGATAGAAGCGCCAAAAAAGATTATTAAGAAACGTACATTGGAAGTGCTTGAGCTTGTCAATTTGAAGGATAAGGTAAATTCGCTGCCAACCCAGCTGTCCGGCGGGGAGCAGCAGCGGATTGCGATTGCGCGGGCGATCGTCAATAACCCTTCGGTAATTATCGCCGACGAGCCTACGGGAAATCTCGACCCCGATACCTCCTGGGATATTATGAAGCTGATGGAGGAAATCAATTTCCGCGGCACGACCATCATCATGGCTACACACAACAAAGAGATCGTGAACACAATGCGCAAACGGGTGCTCGCCATCGAGCACGGACACATTGTTCGCGACGAGATTCGAGGTGATTACGGTTATGAGGATTAGTACCGCCGTCCGACATGTCCGCGAAGGCACCAAAAATGTCGTCCGCAACGGGTGGATGTCTTTTGCCTCTATCAGTTCTATCTCCATATCGCTGTTTATACTTGGCGTGTTTCTGCTATTGACGCTGAACGTCAATTATTTGGCCGATCAGATCGAGAAGCAGGTGGAAATCCGCGTTTATTTGGAAGTCAATACACCAAAAGATCAGATGGTTGCGCTGCAAAAAAGCATTACAGGCATCAATCAGGTGAACAAGGTGACCTTCGTCTCCAAAGACGAAGGTCTCAAATTCCTGCGCGAAAAACTTGGCGAGAGCGGCAAGGCGCTGTTAGAGGGGTTCGACGGGGACAACAACCCGCTTAACGATTCGTTTACGGTTGAAGTGGCCGAACCTCGCGAAGTAGCGAATGTCGCCCAGCAAATCAGCGCGCTCAATAACGGCAAAAGCCCGAAGCCGATTTACAAAGTCAGCTACGGACAAGGCACGGTGGAGACGATGTTTAAGGTGACCGGTGTCGTCCGCAACATTGGTTTGGTGCTGGTGGCCGGTTTGGCCCTCACCGCCATGTTCCTGATCGCCAACACGATCAAGCTGACGATCTTGAACCGGCGCCGGGAGATTGCGATCATGAAACTGGTCGGCGCAACAAACCAGTTTATTCGGTGGCCCTTTTTTATCGAGGGTATGCTGCTGGGCATTATCGGGTCGCTGATTCCCGCCGGCGTTTTGTTGTACGGGTACTGGGAGTTAATGAACGTTAGCCAACTGGAGCTGAATTTGCTGCTCATTAAGCTGAAGCCTTTTGAAGAGGTGTGTTATTCGCTAGGGGGGCTGCTGTTCGGCATCGGTATTATGATCGGCGTCTGGGGCAGTGTCCTGTCGGTGAGAAAGTTTTTACGGGTTTAAAGCGTGAATGCGCTTGGCGGACGAAGAGTTTGTGCTTGAGTTTTGCAAACAAGGTTGTGTTTACCCTTGAGTGAACAGGAATTCCTGAGATACATAAGCAGAGGGAAGTGCTAGATTTCAAGGAGGTGTCCTTATTTGAAAAAGTCTATTCTGCCTGCAATAACCGCGGCTGCGCTGCTGGGAACTTTGATTATGCCGCAATATGGATTCGCATTGTCCGAATCCGAACGGATTAACCAGGAATTGTCCAAATTAAAAAAGGACAAGGCCAGCGCCCAGCAAAAAGCGAGCGACGCCCAGAATCAAATTGGCAAGGTGCAGCAGGAGAAACAGCAAACCTCGAAGGATATTAACTTGATTATGAATCAAGTGGATGAAGTGACGAAGAAGTTGACCGACTTGAACAATAAGGTCGCTGCCAAAACCGATGAGCTGCAGGAAAACGCGCAAAATCTGCAGGACGCCGAGGAGCGGGTCGCCACACGGGATCAGATGCTGCGCTCGCGGCTCCGCCTCATGTATATGAACGGGTTCGTTTCTTACGCCGATGTGCTGCTCAGCTCAACCAGCTTTTCCGATTTTCTCGATCGCCTCAATGCTCTCAATTCGATTGTAAACCAAGATAAAGAGGTGCTCGAAGCCAATCAGCGCGACCGCGACCTGATTGCGGAAAAGAAGCAAGTCGTCGAGACGCAGCTGGCCGAAGTCAAGCAGCTGTATAGCGATGCGGAGGACACCAAGGCTGAGCTGGTTGCGAAGGAGAAGGAAAAAGAAGTTAAGATCGCCAGCCTGACCAAAAAGGAAAAAGAGCTTGAGGATATCACGGAAGAGCAGCAGAATCTCGTGATTTCATTCGCCAAGAAAGAATCGCAATTGCTGGCGGAACAAATTAAAGCACAGAAGAAACCATCCAATTTTACATACAACGGCGGCAAATTCGCCTATCCTTTGGTGAAGCAAGCTACGATGACCTCCGATTTCGGAGTGCGTAAAGACCCGTTCACCGGCAAGCAGGCCGGACATACCGGCATCGATTTGGCGGTTCCGAAGGGAACCGATATTTTGGCCGCTGAGAATGGCGTCGTCATCTTGGCTGGCTGGTGGAGCGGTTACGGCAACTGTGTGATCATCGACCATGGCAAGGGTGTTTGGACGCTGTACGGTCATATCCGCGACGGCGGCATTGGCGTGGAAAAAGGCGAAAGTGTCAAGCGCGGCCAAAAAATCGCCGAGGTTGGCGCAACCGGCCGCGCGACCGGGAATCACCTGCATTTTGAGGTGCGGATTAACGAGGAGCCCGTTGACCCTAAGCCTTACTTGCGCTAAGCTGATTCACGAGTCATCATCGTGCTTTAGTCCGAGTTGACAGATGGGGCGACAAGGCGGTTGCTTTCGTATTTTTGCGGAAGCACCGATAATAAATGGGTATAGCTTGTCATATACTAGAAGGACGAGAGCGTAAGGCTTATGCAAAAAGGCGGTGAAGCTTGAGGAATGATTTTTAAAGGACGCACGGTTTTGGCATTTATTTTACTTGCGATGTTCGCCAGCAGCATCTTGACGCTGACGCTGGTGCAGCCGTCTTTTTTCGCCGAGAAGGGCGGGCAGGTATCGGCGGCGGTTAAGTCGGGCCTCACCTCCAAAGACTTAAGCAAGCTGTCTACGACATACTCCCTGATTGAGGGCAAGTTCTTGAATGAGGTGGACCACGATAAAATCGTCAATGGCGCCATCAACGGCATGTTGGCTACGCTGGAAGATCCGTTTACGGTATACATGGATCAGAAGGAAGCCAAGCAGTTTGACGAGAGCATCACCTCATCGTTTCAAGGGATCGGAGCAGAAGTTTCGCTGGAAGATGGAAAAGTCACCATCGTTTCACCGATCAAAGGATCGCCTGCGGAAAAAGCCGGGCTTCACGCCAATGACGTCATCGTCTCCATTAACGGCGACAAGCTGGACGGCCTGACGTTAAACCAGGCGGTAATGAAAATCCGCGGTCCGAAAGGAACACAGGCCAAACTGGATGTCGTACGTCCGGGCACAACGGAGCCGATTCAGTTTATTGTTGTCCGCGACGACATTGACGTGGAAACGGTATTTAGCGAAATGCTTCAGAACGGTATCGGCAAAATCGAAATTCGTCAGTTCTCCAGCAACACGTCCAAACGTTTTAAAGAAGAGTTGAAAAATCTCGAAGGCCAAGGAATGAAGGGCCTGATTATCGATGTCAGAAACGATCCCGGCGGTTTGTTGTCCTCTGTGGTCGAGATTGCCGAACCGTTTGTGCCGAAAGGCAAAGCCATCGTGCAGATCGAGAATCGCAAAGGGGAACGCGAACAAACCCCTTCGGCGGGCGGCGATAGAAACTATCCCGTTACCGTGCTGATTAACAAGGGAAGCGCCAGTGCCTCGGAAATTTTGGCGGGGGCGTTGCACGATTCGGCCGGAAGCAAGCTGATCGGCGAAACCTCCTTCGGCAAGGGGACGGTGCAGGTTACGTTTGAGAAGGAAATGGGCGACGGCAGCAACATCAAGATGACCGTCTATAAATGGCTCACTCCGGCCGGCACATGGATCCACAAAAAAGGCATTACGCCGGATATTCCGGTGGAGCAGCCGGCTTACTTCAAGGTGGTGCCGCTGACCAAGAAATCAACGCTGAAGCAAGATACGACCAGCGATGATGTGAAGAACCTGCAGCAAATGCTGCTTGGCCTCGGGCTTAACCCGGAGCGGACCGACGGCTACTTTAACGACAAGACGGCCGCTGCCGTGAAGTCGTTCCAGCGTGCCAATGAACTTCCGGTTACCGGCGATGTGGACGTGGACACGGCGAATAAAATCGAGAAGGCGCTGCTGTCGCAAATCCGCGATACGAAAAATGATGTGCAGCTCAAGGCGGCTGTCGATTATTTACAGAGCGTCATCAAATAAGTTGTGACGGAAATAGCTGCCGCGGGAAGGAATCAACGGCCGCGGCGTCGAATGAACATAAGAAGGCGAACGATTTGTCGTGAGCCTTCTTATTTCTTTTTCACGCAAAGGAGACAAAGGATGGACGTAGCTGTTGAAATCGGGCAAAAGTGGTTGTACGCCGCCGCGCAGTTGTTGCTGCATCCTTTTTATTACATAGGCATATTGTTTATCGTGTTGCAGTACCGCAGGCAAATTTCCTTTGAACGGAAGTTGTTTTCCGTTCGGCTGCATTCGCTGCTGACGGAGACGTGGCGTGCGGTACTCTGGGGATTTTGCGGGGGCGTGGCCGCATCGCTGCTGATGGCCGTGATCGGCGTTTCTTTACAGCCTGAAGCGGTGATGCTCATATGGGTCGTGTCGCTGCTGCTGGCTTGCTTCCGGGTGCGGTATTTATGCTTCGCTTATTCGGTCGGACTTATCGGCATCGCTCAAGCGATTCTGGTATGGATACCGGGCGTACAGCTCTATGCATCAGGTTGGGGCGCGCGTTTCGTCCAACTGCTGCTTGGCATCGATATGCCGCCGCTGCTGGCGCTTGTTGCCATACTGCATCTGGCAGAAGGGATTTTAATCCGATTGCAAGGGGCCAGAATGGCAAGTCCGATGTTCTATGAAAGCAAACGGGGAAAAATTGTCGGGGGATACCAGCTGCAAGCTTTTTGGCCGGTGGCCTTGTTTTTGTTCATCCCGCTGGAGGGAGCCAGTCAGCTGCAACTGCCTTGGCAGCCCCTGCTAGGCGGAGATATATGGCATCTGGGCTGGACGATGGTTGGATTCCCGGTGATGCTCGGATTTACGGAACGGACAACCACCCGGCTGCCGCAGGAAAAAACGCGCTGGAGTTCCACGCTGCTCGTACTTTACGCGGCATTGGTGCTGTTGATGGCCGTTGCCGTTCATTACTGGAGCTTGACGCTGATTATCGCGGCGGTACTGAGTATTGCGCTGCACGAGGGCATGATGTGGCTCAGCCAAGCCGATGAAGCGGGGCGCAGCCCGTATTTTGCCCACACCCGCAAAGGATTGATGATATTAGCCGTGCTGCCGGGCAGCGCCGCGGAGCAATTAGGGCTTAAGCCGGGAGAAATGCTCCATAAAGTCAACGGGTTCCCTTTATCCGGCAAACAGGACCTGCATTTCGCGATGCGGCAAAACTCGGCGTTTTGCAAGCTGGAAGTGATTAATCACGAAGGACAGAGCAAGTTCGTGCAGCGGGCTCTGTATTCCGGCGAGCATCATCAGCTGGGCATCGTGCTTGCGCCCGATCAGGATGCGCTGTATTATGCGGAGGAACGACAGATGAGCATATTCTCGTATATGAGGAAAAAACTGACCGGACTCGTCAAAAAACAACCACCGTCGCATTCTGCATAAGAATGGCGTCAACTCCCTGCTTGCTTCTGCAAGGGTGACCAGGTTTCGGCGGGCAAACAAACAACTATAACAAAAAAACCTTGTCTTTACCGGTCATTCCGGCGAAGATCAAGGTTTTTACTTTAGCATGGCACATTAGCCTTCACGCAGCAGGACGATTTCGACACGCCGGTTTTTAGCGCGGTTCTCGGGGGTATCGTTATCTACAACGGGGCGTGTATCCCCATAGCCGGTCGATACGAATTTTTTCGGGTCGAGTTTGGCGTTATAGATAAAATACCGGAGCACGGACAATGAACGCTCATTTGATAATCCCCAATTGTCCTTATACACCGAACCGGTGGACAGCGGCAGATTGTCCGTATGTCCTTCGATGCTGATCGTAGTGTTCAGTGTCGGGAACAATGATGCGAGCTTATTCAGAATCGGATATGACGCTTGCTTTAAGTCGGCTCTGCCAAGATCAAACAAGAACAGATCATTAAGCGTAACTGCGATACCTCTTGGCGTGTTGGTCGCCGAAATCTGCGTCTCTAAGTTGTTTTGCTGTATGTATTCCTGTATTTTTTCCAGTGTATCCGCAAACCGCTTTTCTTTCTCCGCCAAGTCCTCCTGCATTTTATCGCTTCTGGATTTATCGCCGTTTTCTTTGAACTTGGCTAAGTTGGCCCCACCGACGACGCCTTGCCCGGCAGGGATTGGAGAATCCGCTTTTTGAAACGTAAAATTCAGCACTTGAGCGATAACTTCGTATTTCGCTACGTCGATCTTGCTCATGGAATACATAATGACGAAGAAGATCAGCAGCAGCGTAATCAAGTCGGCGTATGTGATAAGCCAGCGTTCATTGTTTTCATGTTCAGCCGCTTTCTTCTTATTCCGTCTCGCCACCGTCGTCACCTGCACCTTCTTTATGCTGCTGATGCACAAACGAATTCAGCTTTTTCTTGATCAGCTGCGGGTTTTCGCCGGCTTGCAGCGCGAGAATGCCTTCCAGCATGAGTTCCATCTCGGAAATTTGTTCTTTACTGCGAACTTTGATTTTGTTTGCCATCGGCAGGTAAATAACGTTTGCTGAAGAAACCCCGTATAGTGTCGCAGTAAAGGCTACTGCGATAGCCGGGCCCAAACTGGTCGGATCAGACAAGTTGCCAAGCACGTGAATGAGACCCATTACGGTACCGATAATACCCATCGTTGGCGCATAACCGCCTGCAGCTTCGAATATTTTGGCGTAACCCTCGTGTGTGTGTTCGAGGGAATCCATCTCCAGTTCGAGAATTTGACGGGTCAGCTCGGGGTCCGTACCGTCGACCACCATCATGAGACCGTCTTTAAGAAATGCGTTCGGATGCTCCTGCGCTCTTTGTTCAAGGGCAAGTACCCCTTCACGCCGGGCAATGGTCGCCATATCGACGATCTCTTCGATAATAGCGGCAGGATCTCTTTTCGTTTCTTTAAAAGCCATGCCAAATGCTTTGCCAAGCTCCTTCAAACGGGACCCCGGAAAACTGACGATAACGGCGCCGAACGTACCGCCGAACACGATCAGCATGGCGCTGGGCACGAATAGAGCGCCCAAGTGCCCGCCATCCCACACATATCCGCCAATCAGCGCGGCGAGACCCAAAATAAGCCCTATAATTGTTGTTAAATCCACCTCGTTACCACCCCTAGATCAACATTAGACAGTCGGCTTCCCGCACAACGCATGGAAACTTTCTCTGTTTGCAACACGTTTGGAAAAAAGGTATAATTAATGGGAACAAGTATTCTTATCCGTCAAGTCGAATCCTAGAAGACAGATACTTATATAATTATCGGACACCGATTCGCAAAAGTTTAGAGAAAAATCCCACTTTTCGAAGGTGATTTCATGAAACACATCGTTCCATCCAATGGCAAGTTCGAGCTGATTTCCGATTTCTCCCCGCAGGGAGACCAGCCAAAAGCCATTGAAAAGCTTGTGCAAAGCATCCAATCGGGGACAAGGCATCAAACGCTGCTGGGGGCCACGGGAACGGGCAAAACGTTTACAGCCGCCCAGGTGATTGCCCGTTTGAACCGGCCTACGCTGGTCATTGCCCATAACAAAACATTGGCCGCGCAGCTGTGCAGCGAGTTTAAGGAATTTTTTCCGAACAACGCCGTTGAATATTTCGTCAGCTACTATGATTACTACCAGCCTGAAGCGTACATTCCGTCATCGGATACATTTATCGAGAAAGATTCCAGCATCAATGAGGAAATCGATAAGCTCCGTCACTCGGCGACCAGTTCTCTGTTCGAACGGCGCGACGTCATTATCGTCGCCAGCGTTTCCTGCATCTATGGCCTCGGTTCCCCCTCGGAATATGGCAGCTTGGTGTTGTCGCTGCGGACCGGGATGGAGAAGTCGAGAAACGAATTGCTTCATAGGCTGATCGATATTCAATACCAAAGAAACGATATGAACTTTGTCCGGGGGACATTTCGCGTCCGCGGCGATGTTGTGGAAATATTTCCGGCATCCCGGGGGGATCAGGCGATTCGAGTCGAGATGTTCGGCGACGAAATTGAGCGGATCACCGAAATCAACGTGCTGACTGGAGAAATCCTCGGAGAACGCGACCATGTTGCGATTTTTCCGGCATCCCACTTCGTAACCCACGAAGATACGATGAAACGGGCGCTGGTTGATATCGAACGCGAGCTGGAAGAGCGGCTTGAGGAATTGCGCGGGGCGGGCAAACTGCTCGAAGCGCAGCGCTTGGAGCAGCGTACCCGCTATGATATTGAGATGATGCAGGAGATGGGTTTTTGCTCCGGGATCGAGAACTATTCGGGGCCGCTGACGTTCCGGGAACGGGGGGCGACGCCTTATACGCTGCTTGACTTTTTTCCCGAGGATATGCTGATCATCGTGGACGAATCCCACGTGTCGCTGCCGCAAATCCGTGCGATGTACAACGGTGACCGGGCGCGCAAGGAAGTGCTGGTCGAGCATGGTTTTCGTCTGCCCTCGGCTTTGGACAACCGACCCTTGCGCTTCGAGGAATTTGAGCAAAAAATGAAGCAGGCCATGTATATATCGGCTACTCCGGGGCCTTATGAGCTGGAGCATTGCCCGAAAATGGTGGAACAGATTATAAGACCGACCGGATTGGTCGATCCTGTAATAGAAGTGCGTCCTACAAAAGGCCAGATCGATGACTTGATCGGCGAGATTCATGACCGTGTGCAAAAAGACGAACGTGTGCTTGTCACAACGCTGACCAAAAAAATGGCCGAGGATTTAACTGACTATTTTAAGGAAATCGGCATTAAAGTTCGTTATTTGCACTCCGATATTAAGACGCTGGAGCGGCTGCAGATATTGCGGGAGCTTCGGCTAGGCGTGTTTCATGTGCTTGTCGGCATCAATCTGCTGCGTGAAGGGCTCGATTTGCCGGAAGTGTCGCTGGTGGCGATCCTGGATGCGGATAAAGAAGGTTTTCTGCGCGCAGAGCGCTCGCTTATTCAGACGATTGGCCGCGCGGCGAGAAATGCCAACGGCCGGGTAATCATGTACGGCGATAAGATGACCGATTCGATGAACAAAGCGATGACGGAAACAAGCCGCCGCCGCGAGATTCAGACCGCCTATAATACGCAGCATGGAATAACGCCGCAGACGATCCAGAAGAAAGTGCGCGATGTGATCGAGGCGACCAAAGTGGCCGAACAGAAGGCCGATTATCTTACCGATATCAAACAGACCAAAATGTCCAAAAAAGACCGCATGACGCTGATCGAGCGTTTGGAGCAGGAAATGAAGGAAGCGGCCAAGAACTTGCAGTTCGAACGCGCCGCAGAACTTCGCGACGCCCTTCTCGAAATGAAAGCAGAGATGTAGGCAGGAAATCTTTCCTCATGATGAGGGATAAAGGGTGAAATCATGTCAAGAGACCAAATCGTCATTAAAGGCGCGCGAGCGCACAACTTGAAAAATATCGACGTCGTCATTCCGCGCGATAAATTTGTCGTGTTGACCGGCCTTAGCGGCTCTGGCAAATCATCTCTAGCTTTCGACACCATCTACGCCGAAGGTCAACGCCGCTATGTCGAATCGTTGTCGGCGTATGCCCGTCAATTTCTCGGGCAGATGGATAAGCCGGATGTGGATTCAATCGAAGGGTTGTCTCCGGCCATTTCCATCGATCAGAAGACGACCAGCCGCAACCCACGCTCAACGGTGGGCACGGTAACGGAAATATACGATTATCTGCGCTTGCTGTTCGCCAGAATCGGTCATCCGCATTGTCCCGACCATAAGATTGAAATTACATCCCAGACCGTGGAACAAATGGTGGACCGGATTATGGAGTACCCGGAGCGGACGAAGCTGCAAATCCTGGCTCCCATCGTCTCCGGACGCAAAGGCGAACATTCGAAGCTGCTGGAGGATATTCGCAAGCAAGGTTTTGTCCGCGTGCGCATCAACGGCGAAGTGATGGACGTTTCCGAGAAGATCGAATTGGAGAAAAACAAGAAGCACTCCATCGAAGTGGTCGTAGACCGGATTATTATTAAAGACGATGTGCAAACGCGTCTCGCCGATTCGCTCGAAACGGCGCTTAAAATGTCTAATGGCCGCGTTCTTGTCGATGTCATGGAGCAAGAAGAGTTATTGTTCAGCCAAAATTTGGCGTGTCCGGAATGCGGCTTTAGCATTGAAGAGCTGGCTCCGCGGATGTTCTCTTTTAATAGCCCTTTTGGCGCTTGTCCGGAATGCGACGGGCTTGGCAGCAAAATGATTGTCGACCCCGACCTGCTCGTTCCCGATCTGAAACGGACGATCGAAGACGGAGCATTCGAAGCATGGGCGGGCAGCACGTCCAATTATTATCCGCAGTTCCTGGCTGCCGTCTGCGAGCATTACGGGATTCCGAGAGACGTACCGGTCGGAGAGCTGTCGGAAGAGCAGATGAAGAAGCTGCTGAACGGCACCGGTGGGGAGAAAGTCCGCTTCCGTTATGAGAACGATTTTGGCCATACCAAAGAAGCGCTTGTTCCATTCGAAGGCATCATTCATAACTTGGAGCGCCGTTACCGGGATACATTCTCGGACGGTATTCGCGAACATATTGAGACGTACATGAGCGCTAAGCCTTGCGGTAAATGCAAAGGGAAACGGCTGAAGCCGGAAGTGCTTGCGGTGACCACCGGGGGCAAGAACATTGCGGATGTCACGTCTTATTCTATCGGCGAAGCGCAGTCGTGGTTTGATTCCTTGCAGTTGACCGAACGGGAGATGACGATTGCCCATCTGATACTGAAAGAAATTAAGGCTCGCCTGGGCTTCCTGGTGAACGTAGGGCTCGATTATTTGACTTTGAGCCGCTCTGCCGGTACATTGTCCGGCGGCGAAGCACAGCGTATCCGGCTGGCTACACAAATCGGCTCCAGCTTAATGGGCGTGCTGTACATTTTGGACGAACCGAGCATTGGACTGCACCAGCGGGATAACGACCGCTTAATTAAGACGCTGGAGCATATGCGCGATCTCGGCAACACGCTGATCGTCGTGGAGCACGACGAAGATACGATGCTGGCTTCCGACTATATCATCGATATCGGACCGGGCGCGGGTATTCACGGGGGGATGGTCATTGCCCAAGGAACGCCGGCAGAGATTATGGAAAATAACGACTCGTTAACCGGTCAATACTTAAGCGGACGCAAGTTTATTCCGATCGCCCCCGAACGCCGCAAACCCAACGGCAAGTGGCTGGAAATCCGCGGCGCGAAAGAAAACAATTTGCGCAACGTAAACATCAAAATACCGCTTGGCGTATTTGCCTGCGTGACAGGTGTATCCGGCTCCGGCAAAAGTACATTGATCAATGAAATTTTGTACAAAACATTAGCCCGTGAACTGAATGGAGCGAAGGTTCGGCCGGGTGAATACAAGGAAATCAACGGCTTGGAGCATGTCGATAAAGTCATTGATATCGACCAGTCGCCGATCGGGCGTACGCCAAGGTCGAATCCTGCGACGTATACGGGCGTATTCGACGATATTCGCGACGTGTACTCCGCAACCAACGAAGCCAAGGTTCGTGGTTACAAGAAAGGTCGGTTCAGCTTTAACGTTAAGGGCGGACGCTGTGAGGCGTGCCGCGGTGATGGAATTATCAAAATCGAGATGCACTTCCTGCCCGACGTATACGTGCCTTGTGAGATTTGCAAAGGGAAACGGTACAACCGCGAAACGCTGGAAGTGAAATATAAAGGAAAAAGCATTGCTGAAGTGCTGGAGATGACGATCGAAGACGCCTGCGAATTTTTCAAAAACATCCCGCGTATTCATCGCAGATTGCAGACGTTGCTTGATGTAGGCCTTGGATATATGAATCTCGGCCAACCTGCAACGACGTTATCGGGGGGAGAAGCGCAGCGTGTCAAGCTTGCTGCTGAATTGTACCGCCGCAGCACAGGCAAAACGATTTACATCCTCGACGAACCAACGACAGGTTTGCATATCGACGATATCGACCGGTTGCTGAAGGTGCTTCATCGCCTTGTTGAGAATGGCGATAGTGTGCTCGTTATCGAGCATAATCTGGACGTCATTAAAACCGCCGACTACATCATCGATCTCGGACCTGAAGGGGGAACGCGCGGCGGCAGTATCGTTGCCACCGGCACACCGGAAGACGTGGTCAAGGTGAAAGGTTCTTACACGGGGCATTATTTGAAACCGATACTGGAGCGCGATCGCGCCCGTTCGGAAGACTATGCAGCCTGCTTGAAGCAGATGGAGGATGCGGCCGTTTAGAAGCTGTCGCTGCTCGAACTAAACGTTTAATATCATAAAAGCCATCCCGCCAGTGATAGTGCTTTCCATACAGCAGCAGGTTTTTATTATTTCACCTGTCTACCGTATGGGGAGCATATCCTATATTGGTCCGGGATGGCTTTTTTAGATTCTCCTGGTTCTTAACTTATCGTTTGTTATCTCTCATACATTGCTTGCAGCTCGGCGTACAAATCGTCATCTTGCTCATAATTGCGTTCAGCGATAATGATGACCCCGTCGCGGTAAGAGACTTGTTTGCCAAGCGCTTCGCAGAGCACCCGCAGCGGCAAGTAAGTGTTATCTTGAATGATTTTTGCCGGAACCGGCAGGTCCATTTTCGTTTCGTTGACGGTCATCTGGCTTGCGTCTACGGTGATGCTGATCTTGTTGCCGCCGCCCGTGATTGTTATGGTTTGCGTCTCCGCATCCCATGCAACCTCAGCCCCTAAATTCTCAGAGACGAATCGAACCGGCAGCATGGTGTTTTCACTGTCGATGAGCGGTTTGGCCTGCAGTGTTTTTTTCGAGCCTTGGACAAAGGCATTGGAGTTGTTGATCGCAAGAACAACCATACCTTTCATCTTGGTTCTGGAAGCATCGGTAAGCATATTAGAGACGTAGCTGTCGATCGTGTGTTTATCCAGCACCGTTACATTAAAAGTTTGTTCCATGTCGGTAGCGGACACTTTAATAGAAGCATATCCCCGTTTTTTGGCTGTAATTACTCCGCTCTCCACAGACACCGTATCGGAATTGGATGATTCCCAGCTTGCATCCCCGCCTACGGCTTTCTCACTATAGTCGTTATACACAGAGACGGCTTCAGCCGGAATCGATTCGCCGACCAACATGTACCGTAAAGTGGAGGAGGTTCCCGCAGCGCTCGAGAGGCGCAAACTTTTCACCTTTAACTGCTGCTGTTTCTCGAAAGTGGCATCTCCTTTAGGGAATGAATCCAGCCATGTTCGCACCGGACTGCCCGCAGCGGTATCCAGGAAGTTGTAATTGAGATCGACCTTCTGCAGCTTGAAGCTTGAATTGAATAAAGGTGAAATATCGCTGATACCATTTGATGCTATTTGCAGCGTCTTCAGTTTGGAAAGGCCGCTTAAAGGCGTCAAATCGCGAATCCGGTTATTGTGCGCAGTGAGTGTCTCCAAGTTGGCGAGTGAAGATAGCGGTGCTAAGCTGCTGATTTGATTGCCCGAAATATCGAGAGAGCGAAGCCGCGAAAGCCCGGTCACAAAAGCGATATCCGGCAAATCGACATAAGTTAAATCAAGCTTGTACAGCTGCGGCAGCTTGGCTAACTGGGAATAATCCTGAATGGCATTGCTGTGCAGGCCGAGCTCTTGAAGCTGATTAAACCTGGACAAAGAAGAGACGTCCTGCAGCGACTTGCCACCAACTGATAAGTGGCGTAAATTGGCGGCTTCCGGCACAAAAGTTAAGTCAGTAACCGCATCGCTCCAAATATCGAGCTGTTGAAGCGAATGCATATTGCTCAGCAGGGCGGCAAGCTGCGTCGTAGCCAAATTACCTTGCAAATACAGGAGTTTCAGCTTGTTCAGCTTGGCGATTCCTTCGACGCCGTTGATCGTATTGTTCTGATTGCGAAGCGTGAGATCGCGAAGATCTTTTAAATCCGAAATAAACGACACATCGGCGTCTTTTGTATATAACATTTTCAGACTTTTGATATGGGTGAATTTCTTCAGCAGTCCGGCATCTTTGGCCATGTCCCCATTACCATAGTCGAAATCGAGGGCGGGAATCCGCGAAAGATCCCATTCGGTCACAGGCTCCTGCGGTTTTTCCAGCATGGTACGAATCATCTTCTCGAAATCGGCGCTTTGAAAAACGACAGGCGTCAGATTGGCTTTCTCCCCATTTGGTTTGGCCCATTCGCTTAAGAAAGCCGCTTGCTCATCTTTATCGGGAATGTCAAAAAAGCGAACCGTATAAGTAATGGCGGTAGGAGCCCCGCTAGCCGTTTCGATGCCTGTAATTTGCACATCGTATTCATCGTTATGGACAATCGAACCTACATGGGCGGGGCGAAATATAATACAGTTGGCTATACCGAAACCCGACGTTTCAACATTAAAATAATTACGTTCGGGAAAAAGCTTAGGATCGGTTACGATGCCCTTGTCCTTCTGGCCGAAGGTCCAAACTTTGCCGTCTGCTTTTCGAGTTAGGACAACTTTGACTTTGTCGGCCGACGGGACTTTGTATTGGTCCGGGTTTAGGCTAATGGACCAGGCATCTCTGTGTTTGAAGCTGTTGGTCGGAAAGGCTCCGCTGCTTGGCCAAGCGACATATGGCTTAGAAAACAGCGGCGAACCGCTTTTGTCAAAAACTTGCATCGGAGAATAAGCAGCGTTTCCTTGGGCGAAACCAAATCCGATTTTTTTGAGCGGCGGATTCAGAATCCAGCGGCGATGTCCGACGCGGTCAATGTTGCTCATATCGCTATCGCTCATATAACCGAGGACCGTGGAGTGCAAAGTCGAAAGTCCCATGTATAAATTGCTGCTGCTTGTCGACTGATAGCCGATTTTGTAAAAGCCGTCGTCTACGGTTGGGGGTTTCTCCGGGTAATGAGACAAGCCCTTATCCCTTACCGCCAGCAGGACAGCCCCATATTGGGCCTGGTTGTTCAACTGCGGGTCTGCAACCAAATCGTCGGGCAATCCGGCTAAAAAGCGCACATAATTGGCCATATTGACTCCGTCTTGAATAAATTCGGCATTCAGCTTGCCTGTTGAGTAGGGGGGCACCATCAATGGCGTTTCGATGAATGGGCTTCCGGTATATTTGGGGCGGTATTGATCCCATTTGGCAATAATTTCCCCCGGAGTGTGCCCTGCTTGATCCGCTGCTTTGGCTTGTCCGCTCCAAGCGAGGGACATGCACAACGCAGCCGCACCAAACAAGGCGCGTTTGGTCCAATGTACATACAATCGTTCAGTCATGTAATCTCCTCCATCTGTCAGTTCTTTTACTATATCGGCAAAATTAAGGAAATGTTTACCTATGGTCATAAAGAAACGATATACAGTCAAAAAAGCCATCCCGAAAGGACGGCTTGGAATTGAAAAGCATACGATTAGGACGCTAATAGCTGCGACAATTTCTCTTGCATGGCGTGAATGCCGACACGGTTTACGAATTGATGAAACGTTTCCTCATCGCAGCGGTATTCTTTGTAGAACAAGATCAGTTGAGCGAGAACGGGGCCAAGGTCATCGGCTTTGACACGGCCTTTGAGTGGTTCGTTAAACTTCGCGCCCGGTCCGAGAATGCCGCCAATGGCGATCTCGAAAGCTTCTTCCATGCCCTTCGGCGTTTGGATGAGCGTACCTTGCAGCCCGATATCGGCGATATGTTTTTGGCCGCAGGCGTTGGGACAACCGATAAAGTGAATGCGAATCTCCTCGTCCAGTTCGATATGGGCATCCAAATATTGCGCCACTTGCACAGCGCGTTCTTTCGTTTCCACGATCGCCAAATTGCAAAATTCACTGCCCGTACATGAGACGGTGCGGCTCATAAACCGGTTCGGGTAAGGGCTTAATCGTTCCAGCAGCGGTTCGGCAAGCACCTTGGGGACATTGGCGTCAGCAACGCCGGATAGGATTATATTTTGCGAAACGGTTGTACGCAGTAGCTGATCCCCGTATTCATCGGAGATGCGGGCCAGCTCGGTCAGCTCACGAGCATTCATGCGGCCTACCGGAACGTTGAGGCCGATATAGTTCAAACCTTCTTGTTTTTGCGGGTGCACGCCGTCAAAATAGGCCGCTTTCCAGCCGACAATCTTGTCGTCGCCACGCGACGGCATTTCGCCGATCAGCTCGAAGAGCTTCTCTTTGAATCGTTCTGCGCCCCAATCGGCCACCAAAAACTTCAGACGCGCATGATGGCGTTTTGCGCGGTAACCCTCATCGCGGTAAATCGTCGTCACCCCAACGGCAACCTTGAGCACATCGTCCGGACGGACAAACAGATCAAGCTGCTGTGCCAGATGTGGTTTCGCTGACAAACCGCCGCCAACCCAGACGTGAAATCCGAGCACTTCCTCGCCGTTCAACATTTTGCTGGCTGGAGTAAACGCCAAACATTGAATTTCAGCATGGCCGGAGTTATAAATATTCGAAGAAATGGACATTTTATACTTGCGCGGCAAATTTGAAAAATCACGGTTCAGCAGGAAAAAGCCGTTAACCTGATGGACTAGAGCGGTCGTATCCATCAGCTCGTCCTTATCGATTCCGGCCAGCGGATTACCGACAATCGTGCGCGGACAGTCGCCGCAGGCTTCGTAAGAATATAAGCCGACGTCCTCCAGACGGTAAAAAATATCCGGTATATGCTCGATACGCAGCCAGTGGAATTGAATGGCTTGGCGGGTCGTGATATCGATCAGACCGCGTCCGTAATCCCGGGCGATCTCTGCCAGCGTTCGGGCTTGGTCTGTCGTCAATAAGCCTGAATTGATACGGACACGCATCATAAAGTGGCCGTCCTTTGGTTTTTGCTCATACACGCCGGCCCATTTGAAGCGCTGCATATCGTCTTCTTCGATGGCGTCGTAACCTTCACGGGCATACGTTTCAATCATGGTGCGGATAACGTCAAGGCCATCCTTCTGCAGCTTTATGAGCTCCATCTTGTTCAGCTTGGTTGGATCTTCCGCCCAAATCGGCTTATATGCCATATTGCAGTTCTCCCTTAAACGTGAAAAAGGTAAATTCCGATGGTTTTAGTATGATATGTTACAATAATAGTAACACGTTTGCTTCATGCCGTAAATCAGGCAAGGCTTACATAATATTAAAAAAGGTAATCGCCTGTCCTTTTGTTCAGCTGTCTTGACGAATTGGAATTGGTGACAAACTTGTTACACTTGGATGGTACAGCTTGCATATGAATGCAAGTCACGATAATATTGATACTAGGCAATTTGTACATTAAAGGGGGTCTACCGATGTTTTTGGCTGAAGGAGCGGCAGCAGCGAGCAACTTCAACGGATTTGACGTATTTGTCATTCTGTTTACGATAATTATTGCCATCGGCGTTATTCGCTTGTTTGCAGCTAAAAAGCGGAATCCGTTCGCTATCGGTTTCGGTCTTGTAAGTCTGGTTGTTTTTTTGGTCATGGACGTAGTTATGTTTATGCACTGGGCGGACAAAATTTAAGAAGCATGGAATGAATTAAAAAAAGCCCTTTTCGTTCTGGTGAACGAAGAGGGCTTTTCGCTATGATATGATCTTATTAGTGCGGGGTATGGGGGCGAGCTTATACCCACCACATCTCGGTCAATGGTTCGCGGACCAGCACTTGCTGCAGATTTTGCACCGCTTTGGTGAAACCTTCGTCGATGGACATCAAGCCGTCTTCGTGTTCGATGCTGACGACGTAGTCGTAGCCGACCAGACGAAGCGCGCTGATGATGTCGGCCCATGTTTTCATGTCGTGGCCATAACCGACGGTACGGAACTGCCAAGCGCGGTCCAGCATTAGCGTATACGACTGCATGTCGGTCACGCCGTGTTTGTTGACATTGATCGGGTCGATCGACGTATCCTTGGCATGGAAATGATGAATCGCTCCGGCCCGGCCCAAAATTTGCACCGCTTGCACCGGATCAATGCCTTGCCACCACATATGGCTTGGATCCAGGTTGGCGCCGATGACGTCGCCCGCAGCTTCGCGCAAACGCAGCAGCGTGGCCGGCGTGTGTACGGAGAAGCCGCCGTGCAATTCGAGGCCGATCTTGACACCGCGTTCGGAGGCGAATTTACCGGTTTCCGTCCAATAAGGAATTACCTTTTGTTCCCACTGCCAAGCCAAAATCTCTTGATAATCCGGCGGCCATGGAGCAACCGGCCAGTTCGGGTACTTCGCGTCCTCATGATCCCCAGGGCATCCGGAGAATGTGTTAACGACAGGAACTTCCAATCTGTTAGCAAGCTCAATGGTTTTGGCAATCGTATCTTGTGAGTCTTTGGCGATATGCTTTTGCGGGTGAAGCGGGTTGGCATGGCAGCTGAGCGCGCTGATCATCAAACCACGCGAAGCGATGGCTTGCTTAAACGCTTTCAGTTTGCCTTCGTCGGAGAGCAGGGCATCCGGATCGCAATGCGCGTTGCCAGGGTATCCGCCGGTACCGAGTTCAACGGCATCCAAGCCTTTGGATGCGATATAATCGAGCGCTTCTTCAAACGGCTTTTGCCCGAATAATACGGTAAAAACACCTAACTTCATAGGTACACCTCCGTTATATGTAACGAATGAACGCGCGTACGTTCAGTCATACCTATTATACCATCGTTTGTTGCCCGGAGAAAAGTGCGATATCGCATACAAACAGCGCAAAATCGGATATGCTGGCGGTTTTCTGCTTTTCGGCAGACAAGCTTGCGGCAAAAAGAAAGGCGGCCTTTAGGGGGCCGCGACTAAAGCTATATAAATGAGGCAATACGTTATTTATCTTCTGCGCTTGTCCGTCAACTGGAACTGGTTGACCAACTGCAGCAGCGAGTTGGTGATGACCTCCACGCTGGTTGAGGCATTGCGCACGGTAAACATGTCGCTCATCAGTTCGTGTACGGTTTTCTCCACATCGGAGGAGATTTTACGGTTCTGGATACTGACGACCGCGACCTGCTCAATTAGCTTCACCATATCGTTAACCACCTGTAATCTTACGCTGTCCTGTTGACCGGCATCGCGCAGCACCTCGACGGTGGCGTTGACCAGCCGTGCGCCTTCGGTCACCGCAAGATTGCCTTCTTCCATCGAAGTGAGAGCGACAGACGCGTTTTGTTGGATGCCCGTGATCGTCTCATTGATGACGGTAGCCGAATTCACGGTCATATCGGCAAGCTTGCGAATTTCGCTGGCGACGATCGAGAAACCTTTGCCGTGCTCGCCAACACGCGCCGCTTCGATGGAAGCGTTCAGTGCAAGCAGATTGGTTTGTGCGGAAATTTCACGGATCACCTGCAGAAAATCGGTGATTTTTTGTGTAGACACAAGAAAGGCGCTGATTGTCCGGTTAGTTTCCAGCACTTTATCTTGAATCTGCTTCATTTTATCGCCGATGTTGGCGACTTCGGTCTGGGCGACGGCAATTTGATTCGATGCGGTTTGTTCCAGCGCCATCAGCGTGGTGCTCATCTGCTGTGCGACATCGCGGGCCGAGTCGATGTCCTTTAACTGATTAAGCGTACCGGAGATCATGTCGTCGATTTTGTTTTTCACGCGATGCGTCGATTTTTCCGATGATGAGGTGTTGACGCTGAGCAGCTTCTGGCTTCCGTCAACATCCAGTGTTGCCAGCTTCACCTGTGAAATAATGCCTTCTTGAGAGTCGATAAAATTGTTGATCCATTTGGTAATTTCCTTCAACTCATCGTTGGCGAATTCGGAAAGCGGCAGCCGCTGAGTCAAATCGCCTTGGCCCTCCGCAACCTTCCGTATAAATTCATGGATGATATGAAGCCCGTCCACGACCGGCGATGTTCCGTAACGGCTCAGAATCAACCGGCCGCTCCATCCGGTAAACAGGATCCAGATGAGCGCGGCAATGCCTGCCCATGCAGCCCCTCCGTAATTAGCGGCGAGACCGATCAGCACACTGCCAAGCAAGGCTGAGATGACCGTGATCCACGCATACAGACGAATAATGCGCAGATGAACGCCGCGGATCCGGTATACTTCCTCCAGATCGCCTTCGCACATCAGACCCCAGACGTCGGGACAATGCGGAAGCTGAAATGTAACGCCTTTACCGATAACCGGAATATGCCGATAGTCGGAATATCCAGGAAACTCGACGAACAGATTGCTGCCGTTGGCAATCGTACTGGCAACGCCCGGGTGAAGCTTGCCGGTCGCCGGGTCGGTAAACATGAGCTCCAATTCGGTATGCTCTTTCACCTTTACGATGCCCCAATCCGTTTTAACCCCATCCTTCAAGTTCTCGCCATGGGTGAACGTAAAATCCTCGAACCGGCTGCGGGAAAGCGCCGTTCCCGGTGCTATGTGTTTGTTCAGCACAGGCTTAGCCATAAATAAATAGTTATCGCCGGAATCGGGATATACGTGCCCGGATTCCCGCTGGATCAAGTCGCCCAATACATCGTTGGGAACGCGGCCGCACAATAAAAAGACACGTTCGTCCGGGCGGATAATTGGCGTTATGTACAGCAGCGTCATTTCGTCGTGGAACTTGGAGGTGCTGGGTCCAATCTGTGACGTGAGCGGGTCTGCGTAAGGTCCGAACAGGCACGGGCCCCCTTGTTGGGCATGCTGGATGCCAAGAAACATCGGGGACTCCCATGAATGCTGCCTGCCGATGTGAAGCGAGTAGGTCGAATGAACAACGACGCCTTGGTCGTCCAGCAGCAGCAGCTCCGAGAAATCGCTGCCCCGGTCCATCACCGCTTCGAAATAAGGGGCATAGGAAGCGATATCGGCTTCGCCCCGGGTATCCATGACATAAGACTCCACCTGGCGGCGCAAACGGTCCAGATGCCCCCAATACTCGCGACACCAACTGTTCAGAAGGTCTATCCTCGTTTGTGCAATGCCTTCAAAAATATCCTCGACGACCGGTTTTCTATGCCGGTTCAATCGATAAGACCACCATAACGGCAACCCTTTGCGAAATCCTAACCAATCAAACATGGCATCCACTCCCTGGTCCATCCTCGTTTAGCCCGTTTTCCGAATATTAACAAGATAATTGATGCGGATTATTTGTGTGAGCTTTGTTACTATTTTACTTACACATAAACTGACATGTCAATATGTGTAATTATTTATTATTTTATAACTTGCCGATTTAATTACGAATAATGACGTGAAAAACATTGGTAATGTTCGTCTTGGGCTGTTGCGAAACATAACATTGGACAAAAGATGACTAGATTTTATATTTTGAAATAGAAATTTGGGAAGGAAATATAACATTTGAAAGGAGTGGACGAAAAGGAGGAGGGGTGGACAAAATAAAAGCCCGTTCCGTTTACGTAACGGAAGGGCATAATTAAGGCCAGTTTAGCAGGCCGCGGTATATATGCAGCACGGTTTCCTCGCTGCCGCTGTAAACGACGACAGCAAAGATGACAATAAGCTGAGTGATGGCGCAACGCGTGTAAAAGTATAGCTTTGAAACTTTGCGTTTATTGACGGTAGAGAAGCCCAGCAGGCTTTCCAGAGCGATTACGACGCCGTGATAGACGCCATATAAAAAATACAGCCAGCTGAAGCCGTGCCATAATCCCATCAGCACCATGATCAGGACCGATAAGCCGGCCGTTGTCCATCGTCCCGGGGTTTTCCGGGAAAAGAGCATAAAGATATGGTCGCGGAACCAATCGCCAAGCGTAGCATGCCAATTTCGCCAAAACTGCGTAAGGGTGGGCGACTGAAACGGTTTTTTAAAGTTCTCCGGAATATTGTAGCCCATTAATCGGCCGAAACCGATGGCTATGTCCGAATAACCGGAGAAATCGAAGAAAATCAAGGCATAGAACCATATCATCAAAAACAGCGATTCATGGGTGTGCAACTCATGCCCTCTCATTTTGTCGAACACATCGGTCATCCAGGTGACCAGCACAATTTTTTTGAAAATTCCGAGAATGATCCGTTTGACGCAAGCTTCCACAATGGAGGCATCGACCTTGTAAGGCTGCTTGGTATCGGCCATAAAATCGCGGAATTTTAAAATCGGGCCCGACGTAAAAGTTGGTATGAACAAAATATAGTTGGCGTAATCAATCGGTTTCGCTTTGGCGTCTTGTCCGACGAAATAAGCGAAATAATGCGAGTCGATAACCTTCAGTACATTATAAATAAGACCAAGCACCATCACCACATCAAACAGCGGATGCTCCACCTTAAGCATGCCGTATATGCGCAGTAGCGACACCCCGGCAATATTAAGTCCCACCAGCGCGATAAACAAGCCTCTGCGTCCCGAGGAAGCGGAGCATAACCAACGGAAGCCGATATAGTTGACCGCGGTATAAACGAGATTAAACACAAACAACTGCTTGCTGAACACGGCCAAAAAAGCGAGGTTGAACAGCAGCAGCGCAACCCTTTTGTTATCCGCCCAGCGGCGGGTCAAGCCTAGAACGACAGCCATGCCGACCATAGCCATGACCGCGTTCATATTTAAGTACCACATAGGGAGACTCCTTAGAGTTTTGCGTAAGCAAAACTTGCATCGTAAGCATAAACTTAAAGCTTTCCGAAGGAAAGCTTGCATCGAAAGCGTTAAAAGCCCTCGTAAATAAACAAACCTTTGCCTGTAAAATGAATCAGCACGATCAGCAGCATGACCAAATAGACGATTACTTCGACGGTTTTTCTAGCGAACGGAGCCATCCGTCCACCTCCTTCGTAAACACCGGCGCGCCTTCCTTGCGGCTGAGGTGCACGAGATCGTGAAAGTACTTGGGGTCGTACGTTTGCAGCAAATCAAGCACCGGTACGCCATATAGTTCCAGACGGCGGTTAATGTCTTCCTTTAAAGCAGGCATGTAGCGCGGCAGCTCATATCCCCGGTTCCACGGCATCCAGACGACACGCAGCGGCAGGCCGCGGTCTTTGGCGTATGCCAAAATCCAATCAAGCGCCTGCAAATTGGCTTTGAAATCGGGCATCGTCATCCAGCCGAACCGTCGGTCATAATCGCTCCATTTGGCTTTAAGCTCGTCGGGCTGCGTTTGCCCGAAATACAGCTCTTTGTCGATCCAGCGCGGCTCATAAGCCAAGCTGCCTTTGAAGGCGTTGCGCACGAACTCCCCGCCAGAATCGCGGAAATAGTCGCGGTAGGTGTAGACATACGGCTGATACCACGGTTTAAACCATTGGTAGGTGGGGTCCGTCTCCAGGGCGTCAAGCATCGTATGCACATCGATGCCTATGACAAGCTGGCCTTTCACGTCGTACAAGCCGCGCTCCAAAATCTCTTTCAAATCGGTCAGCTTGCCGTAGGACAGCCCCATCTCGGTCAGGCGCACCTGGGCATCTTCTTCGATATAAGCGCCGGTTACGGAAGAGTTACCGAAGAAAACCGGGCCGGAATCGGCCCAGTTGTGATGGTACAGCGTTTTGGTAAAGTCGTTTTTGTAGAAGCGGCGCGAGGTGACCATCGGGTTCCACCACGATACCGCCAGATCGGAAAGCACAAACGCCGCCAGCAGCATCAGCACAAAGCTGTTGCTGCGCAGTATTTTTACGAGTTTCATCGTCATCACATCTTACAGAGATTTTTGCTGCCAGGCGTGGTATTGCTCGCGGAACGCCGCCGGCCATTGCGCTTCGTCCAGGCCGAATTGCGACAGGAAAGCGAACGTCCAGCGTTCGATGCCGAAGCCGACACAGCCGGTAACCGCGTTTCTTTTGCCCATTTTAATGTTAAAAGCGTTGCCGAACGTGTTGCTGTGGAAATTGACGGAGCTGCACGCAATCGATTTATTCACATAAGGAATCGTCAACCGCAGCTCGTATTTCATCTCCTGGTTACGCTGGAACGAAGCTTTTACTTGAAAATCGTTGGTGAAAAACGGATCGTTGGCGATTTCCATCATGCTGTCCACGTTCCATTCCGCAGCCAGCTCTTTTAAATATTCAATCGATTTAAGACGGTTTTCCTTCACGAACTCCGGCTTGCCGACAAAAATAATTTCGCGCATGCTGAAATCGAGCAGACGTCCGAAGTCGCCGTGATTTTTCGACTCGAAGCGGTGGCATTTGGAGATGGCCGTAACGACCAGCCCGTCGCCTTCCAGCGTCTCATTCTGCAATCCCTCGTAGCAGTGGTAACACGTCGAAGGGTTCATCGCAAACTTCGGTTTAGGCATCGTTTCTTGCAAATCCAGCAGATCGTCTTGCTTCCAGCCGCCCGCGTCGCGGATCGTCTGGGAGAACGTTTCGATCACGTCGAGATCCTCGCGCAGATGAGTCAGGAAATGAATATGCTCGGGAAACGATGTGAAGTGGTTTGTTTTATTCAGCGTGTCGCAGTGAATGACCGCCGGGTACGATTCCTCGGTCAAACCTTCGAATTTGCCGGCGATTTTGGTGACAAACGAATAGTCGAAAAACCGCATCAAACTGGAAAACGGCTCGCGGAATATGAACAGGCCGGGCTCCAGCACCTTGATGATTTTTTTGTTCACCAGCTCGGCGATAATATCGCCTTCGTACGGTTTCGGACCGTGATGCTCGAACAGCAGATTTTCTTTAAAACCAAAATCCCCGCCTGAGAAACGGTTGATCAAACGCTGCACGCGTTCTCTGATTTCTTGATCGGTTTTCTGCGACTGGTGCACGATGTGCAGAGAGCCGTTCTCCAGCCAAATATCTTGTATATGCTCGTCGATAAAAGCGGCAGCATATTTCACCTGCCCGTGCTGGCTTTCAGCCAGCCCTTCAAGGGATACGACGCATTCCATGCTGGTTACCTCGCCTTCTTAACGCCGATAAAGTCGGCAATTTCCTTCACTGTGTTCAGCGGATGAAGCATCAAATCCTGATTGGTCACTTGAATGCCGTAAGTTTTCTCGATATGGGCGATCAGCGCGGTTGCGCCGATGGAATCGATGTACCCGTAATCGAAAAGGTGCACATCAACGGTAAATTCATCGTCATCTTCGTCGATTTCGTAACGGTTGCGGATGTGCTGCTCCAACTCTTGCAGGACGGACATGGGAAACCTCCTATAGTGATTTGCTAGGAATTGCAATTTGTAAAATGAGTCAGTGGCCACAGCAGAGCGGCACTGGCCTTTCTTGTGCCGCTAGGACGGCAGCGCAGGTTGGAAAGGACAGCTCGGCCCCGGACAGTTAACCCGGAATTGGTCCAGACGATCCGGCTAATCAACCGCCTCTTAGAACCATTTAGGGCGAAGCGCCTGCACCCGTCAGGCTGATCACGATCCGGCTGACATCGCCGTAACGGGTAATCGTATAGCTTTGATCGCTCTCGTTGTGCTCTACCTTCACGCCGTCGCCTTGAACGTCGATTGGGCGTGCGCTGACGAGCTTGATTTGCTGCAGTCCCGGGGATAGGAGATCCACGGTCCAGCGGTTTGCATCCCGCTGCAGTTTCACCGGCATGTTGGCACGCACGATATGCGGCCCGCGGGAATCGGGGAGTGCGGCGCCGAAGCGGACCTGTGCCGTGCCTTCCCCGACGCCGGCATACAGCCGGCTGCCCTGCGCGGTCCAGATGTCCGCGTCGGTCGACAGCGGACGGTCGGCAAAAGCCGCCCCCGGCTCTACGACATAGCCAAGCGATTGCTTATACAGCCCGGCGAGCTCCGGCACCGCACCCGTTTGTGCGGAGACGTGAAGCGTACGCGCCGGATTTCTTCCGGCCAACCGCTTCAGCTTTTCCCAGGCGATTGCGCCGTAAGAGCGGGTAACCTTCGCTTGCGAGGTGAACGCCGCCAAGAAAGAACGGGCCATCTGCGGTTCGGTCATAAAGTTGTAATCGTATTTGCCGCGGATATCCTCCAGGAATTTGACAAATTCCAGCAATTCCGGCACACGTGTCGGAAAATGGTATTCGATATGTTCGAAATAGTCGATTGGCAAGTCGAATGCTGCGTACGTATCGTACAAGTCGACCGTGGAATATGTCGGATCCAGCCGCAATACCGGAGCCGGCGTATACAGCATCATCGGCTGCTTGAAGGTATTATCGCGCAGCAGGAACGGCAGCCCCCAGATGTATTCGGGCGTTGTGCCGAGCCGCGGATCGTTTGGCGTATTGGACGGCCGATAGCCGAAGTTAAACCACATGCCGGCGTCGTTTTCGTTTTTGAACGTTTGCGCCGCGACCGGATTGTTGACACGCCATGTATGCTGGTTTGTGCCCGGCGTCCCCCACGGAATGCCCAGCGTGTCGAATGCTTTGCGCTGCAGCGCGATTTCCTGCTTCTCCTGCTCATCGCTCGTATAGTTATGAACGAATACGTGCGGATAAAGTTCCATATGATTGTCTTTGTTGTATTGGATAAAAGCGTTCAACTGCTCTTTATAAGGAAATTGCGGATCGTCAATATTCGACGGGATGCCGAATTCCAACTGGCCGACGATCAGGTCGTCTTTGCCGTCATGATTAAGGTCATACCAAAGCGGCACCGAGTTGTGCCCGCCGACCAGCGCTTTGTTGCCGATCTGGTTCGTTGTCGCGCCTTCGATTACGCCGGCAGGCTGCCATGGGCCGCTGTCCGTCTGCAGGAACACGCGCAGATCGCCTTCCACGCTGCCGGCGACGAGATCGAGCTTGCCGTCGCTGTTCATATCGCGCAGCGACGGCGCTGCAAACGACGCGCCGATCTGCGCAATTTCGCGCCCCTCGGCGAATGCGAGGGGCTGGCCGGCGATGCCGCGGAACAGCGTAACGCGGCCGTCTCCGCCGCCGACGGCGAGATCCGGCACGCCGTCGCCATCGACAGCGCCGAGCGCGGGCACCGCCGGCCCTTGCACGCGCAGCGGCGCGCCGCCGGCGGTCAGCGCCACCGGCGCGGCGAAGCCGCCTTGGCCGCCGAGTGCGGCGAGAACGGCGCCATCGCCCGTCCCGATCACGAGATCGGGACGGCCATCGCCGTTCAAGTCGCCGACGGCGACCGAGGCGAAGCCGCCCGGCGCGGTCAGCGCGGCGCCGCTGGCGAGCCGCAGCGGCTGCGGTGCGGCGAACGCATCGGGCGCCGACGCACCCGCGGGCAGCTGCTGGCTGCCGTAGGCGTCCGGCTGCGCGCCGAGGTTCGCGTACGCCACGATTTTGCCGTCCGCGGAGCCGACGATCAAGTCGGGCTTGCCGTCGCCGGTAAGATCGGCTAGGGCCGGCGCCGCGCGATAGGGTTGATCAATCGCGTCGCCCAGCGATTTGTATTCCGGGTATTCGGCAAGGCCGACCGCTTGTCCGTCCGCCATCAGCCGGGTACCGCTGGAATAAAACGAGTTGGGCGTTTCACCGGCAAACTGCGGTTTGGCGTTTGTGCCCATATTCAGGTGAACCACCAGACTTTCCCGCCAGCGTCCCCAAGTGAACGAAGAGCGGACAAGCGAAAACGACGGGATCTGGTTGTACTTTTTGAGCAGCTCAGCCCATTGAATGCCTTCGCCGTCACGGATCGCCTGCAGCGCCTCAAAATGGTTCTGATACGCCATGGCGGGACGGCCGTAGGTGCCCAGCACCTTCTTCAGGCTGTAGCCAAGCCGATGCTTGGACACGTAAGCCGCATATTCATCCCGGAACAGCCGATTGGCCGCGGCAAACGTATAATTGTAATAAGGCTCCAGCGGCAGCTGCTCGCGGTTGAAATAAAGCGCGCCGGGTACCGGCTTTTTCGCGGCGTTGACTTGCGCCTGCAGCTGCGGAAACCCTTGCCCGGCGTCCTGGCCCGAAGCCAAATCGGAGCCGGTGATGAAATACCGGTTCGGCAGCAGCGTCCCGCTCAGCATGACCGAACCGCGGCCGTATTGATTCATCGTGTACAAGGAAATGCCCTGCATGGAAACGAGTGTTTCCGCGGTCGAAGGTACGATGCCGCGCCCCCAGGAAAAACCGGGCATGGCGCTCATGTCCGTCCGCTTGAAATAATTGTCGGCAAAGCGGTGGAATACTTGCTGCATGCCTTCGAGATTGCTTTCCGCCGCCGGATATTCAAACTGCGGTTTGCCGCTGACAGCAGGCACATCGACAACCGACGCCGCCCCCAGGAAATCGGGAGGGAAATCGCCGGCGAACACATTTTCCAAAAACAAAGAACCGCCTTCGGCCACGTAACTTTTTAACATGTCGGAATACCGGTTTCCGGCCTTATGTACATTCGGGTCCAAATATACAGCGTCATACTGCTTTAACTGGCGTGGACTCATGCCGCCAAGATCCAGCTTCTCTACTTTAAGATTGGCATTCAGCGTCTGCTCGAACGAGTCGAAAGCGGACAAATCTTCATCCTGCCCCGCGGTGGCGTATAACAGCCGAACCGATTCTTCCCTGTCGACAAAAAAAGAAGCGGCTCCGGCCGCCAGCAGCGTGCAGGCTGCAAAAATCGAAATGCGGAGGAGCAACCGTTTCAATGAAATCCCTCTGTTTTCAAGGTGTCTATCCTTGCTATTATAGCACGTATCGGATTCTTTGTTAACTTTAGGGCGGCCGCGGATATCGCTGCCAATTGCTGTGAAATGTCGTTTGATGTCGGCTGGATGCGGAAGTATTGACAAAAAGCTTTTTACAATATATCTTTAAATCAAGATAATTGAGTTGAAGATAAAAATGTGATGGAGGTGCATGAAGGTGACTCCGCCAACTATACAGAATGACGAGGCGCTTTCGCTTAAGCTGATGGTCGTCTTGTCCAAAGCTTATAAAAGCGTTATGGAGAAAGCGGCCAAGGATATTAAACGTTACGGCATGTCTCCCTCTGAATTCGGCATTTTAGAGGTGCTGTATACAAAAGGGAAGATTCCTATTCAGAAAATCGGCGAGAAAATATTGATTTCAAGCGGCACGATGACATATAACGTGGACAAACTTGAGAAGCGGGGATTGGTTGCGCGAATCCCTTGCCAAGAGGATCGGCGGGTGGTGTATGCGGAATTGACGGATGACGGCAGGCAACTGTTCGAACGCATTTTTCCGCAGCATGCGGCTGAAGTGAATCATATCTTCAGCGGGCTTACCGCCGAACAAAAACTAGAAGCGATAGAAATGCTCAAAATCATAGGCAAAGGAGTGCATATTGATGACAGAAACATATCGGACAATTGAGGGGATTTACCGCGGAGCGCCGTTTCATATGGTAGGTGACGGATTTCGGGTATCCAACTATTTTCCATCCGTGAACGATTTAGGCCAAAGATTCAGTCCGTTCCTGCTGTTGGATTATAACGCGCCTTATGTGTTTCCGCCCAGCGATACCGTAAAAGGCGTTGGAGCCCACCCCCACAGAGGCTTCGAAACTGTATCGATCGCTTATGAAGGGTACGTTGAGCATCATGACAATCATGGCAATCACGGGATTATCGGACCTGGCGATGTGCAGTGGATGACGGCGGGCTCCGGATTGCTGCACAAGGAGTATCATGAGAAAGAGTTTTCCCGGCGTGGGGGAACGTTTCATTTTATTCAGCTGTGGGTTAATCTTCCCCGGGCGGATAAGATGCATCCTCCGAAATATCAGGAATTGCTCAAGAAAGATATGGGCAGAGTTGCGCTGCCCGACCAAGGCGGAGAAGTCCGCATCATTGCTGGGGATTACAACGGCACTCGCGGTCCGGCCTCGACGTTTACGCCGATTCATCTTTTCGATATTCAATTTAATAAGAACGGTAAAGCGCAATTCGAGCTGCCGGCCTCCTATAATACTGCGGTTTTGGTGCTCAAAGGCAAAGCACAGATGAACGGTGACAAGCCGGCTAACGAAGGGGACTTCGTATTGTTTGACAATACGTCCGGGCTCATTGCAATAGAAGGTCTGACGGACGATACGCTGGTCATAGTTCTGAGTGGCGAACCGATTGACGAACCGGTCTATCAGCATGGACCTTTTGTGATGAACAGCCGTGAAGAGATTATAGAAGCTTTCAAAGATTTTCAATCCGGTAAAATGGGCAACGCCAATTTCTGAGCGGTGTTCCAGGTGTAATTCTCAATATCCGGCTTGTTTCCGGGCAAATCAGAAGCGGTTTATATTAACAGCACGCGCTTAGTTGGTTGTTGCCGCTGTTTTCTGATAAACTACCGATATATAAGAATGTCGGAGGAATGTAACCATGCGGCGAGTACGCAGAGAAGATATTGAATTGTTGGCCCCTGCGGGGGATTGGGATTGTATGAGGGCGGCCGTGGCGAACGGAGCGGACGCGATCTTTTTTGGAGTGGAAAAGTTCAACGCCCGGGCGCGCAGCAAAAACTTTACGACGGACGAGCTGCCCGATATCATGTCGTTTCTTCATCTATATGGGGTGAAGGGCTTTCTTACATTTAATATTCTCGTTTTTGAGGACGAGATGGAAAGCGCCAAGCAGCTGGTAGAGGCTTGTATCGCGGCGGGCGTGGACGCTGTAATTGTGCAGGATTTGGGTTTGGTCAAAATGATCCGGGACATTTCTCCGGACTTCCCGATTCACGGTTCGACGCAGATGACGATTACGTCCCCGGAGGCAGTTGAGTTTACGAAACCTTTCGATATCGAAAGGGTCGTGCTGGGTCGTGAAAACAACTTGAAGCAAATCCAGACGATCGGCGAACAAGCCAAGCAGCCGATGGAAGTGTTTGTGCACGGGGCTTTGTGCGTTTCATATTCCGGGCAATGTCTTACTTCCGAGATGTGGGGCGGCCGTTCGGCGAATCGCGGTGAATGCGCTCAAGCATGCCGGTTGCCCTACGATCTGATGGTCGACGGCGTACAGAAGCCGATGGGCGATATCGCCTATTTGCTGTCGCCTAAAGATTTGGCCGCGCTTGAACTGATTCCGGAGCTGATCGAAGCGGGTGTTGTGTCGTTTAAAATCGAAGGGCGTCTGAAGAGCCCGGAATATGTCGCCAACGTGGTGAGCAAATACCGAAAGGCAATCGACCGGTATTTTGAAGGGCAAGATCCGAAGCCGACAAAAGAGGAGCTGCGCGAGCTGGAGCAAAGTTTTTCGCGTGGGTTCACTTACGGTTTCCTGAAAGGCACAAACAACAAGCAGCTGGTGGAGGGTACTTACCCGAAAAGCCGCGGCGTATATCTGGGAAGAGTCAAGCAGGTGCTGCGCGACGGTGTGTTGTGTGAGCTGGAAGCGTCGTTGAAGCGCGGCGACGGTATCGTTTTTGACGCGGGCGATCCGACGAAGAAGGAAGAAGGCGGGCGCGTCTACGATTTGCGCCGCAAAGGCAACAAGCTGGAGGGCGAAGCGCCGGGCGGGCTGATCGAAATTGTGCCGGGCCGCAGCGACGTCGACTTGAAACGGGTGCATGTCGGTGACCGCATCTGGAAAACAAACGATCCGCATCTCGACAAGCGGCTGCGCCAAACATTCGAGACGGACAAGCCGTACCGCGTATTCCCGGTACGCATTAAGGTGACCGGCGCTGCCGGCCAGCCGCTGAAGACGGTATGGCACGATGTGCAGGCCGGCCATACCGTGACGGTCGAGTCGGAGCTGGCGCTGGTGACGGCCGAGAAGCGGCCGATGGACGCGGCGCTGTTCGAGGAGCAGCTCGGCCGTCTCGGCGGCACGACCTTCGCGCTCGAGCGGGTCGACGCGCATCTCAGCGGTGAGCTGATCGTGCCGATGCGCGAGCTGAACGCGATCCGCCGCCGCGCGGTGGAGCTGCTGGAAGCGCAGCGCCGCCAGCCGCGCGAGTTCATGCACAGCCGCGTCGACGTGTACGCCGATGCGGCTGCGCAAGGGCCGTCGATGCTGCCGAGCGGCGGCCGGGCTCAAGCACGGCTGACTGCGCTGTGCCGCACGCTGGAGCAGGTGCGCGCGGCGGCTGAACTCGATGTCGAGATGATTTACGCCGACTTCGAGTTCATCAAGCAGTTCCCGGCCGCAGTGGAGGCCGCACGCGCAGCGGGCAAACGCATTGCGCTGGCAACCCCGCGCATTCATATGCCGGGCGAGACGGGATATTTTCAGAATATCATCAATTTGCGTCCCGATGCGGTCCTTGTACGCAATACC
This sequence comes from Paenibacillus thalictri, assembly GCF_004307995.1. Classification (GTDB taxonomy): domain Bacteria; phylum Bacillota; class Bacilli; order Paenibacillales; family NBRC-103111; genus Paenibacillus_AF; species Paenibacillus_AF thalictri. The sequence continues at coordinate 155,205 of NZ_SIRE01000022.1, forward strand.
GGAGCGGCATATTGGTTTATGAAACGGCGTCAGGAGCGTCCGGATGAGTATCAGCCGGAGCTGATCGGCGACTTTTCGCTGAATGTGGCCAACCATAAAACGGCTGCGTTGTTTTTGGAGTCCGGGCTGCAGCGGGTGACCCCGTCGTATGATCTTAACATTCAGCAAATGGTCGATATGCTGGGGCGTTCGGATACGTCCAAGCTGGAACTGGTCATTCACCAGCATATGCCGATGTTTCATACGGAGCACTGCGTGTACTGCACGTTTTTAAGCGAAGGTACAAACTATATGAACTGCGGCCGTCCTTGTGAAGATCATCGCGTTTCGCTGCAGGACCGGATTGGCATGTCGCATCCGGTGCGGGTGGACGAAGGCTGCCGCAATACGGTATACAATGCGATTGACCAGTCCGGCGCCGAATATATCCGCAACTTCATGGAGCTGGGTGTACCGCGCTTCCGGGTGGAGTTTCTGGAGGAGACGGCGGATAAGGTGCGCGAGGTGATTGCTTTGTACCACCGGGCGCTGCGCGGCGATATTACAGGAACCCAAGTATGGAAGTCGCTGAAGGCGACCAACCAGCTTGGCGTCACACGCGGACAATTGGTAAAATAATGGATAGACCGGATCTTGGGCATGCGCTGCATGAGTGTCGGCGAAGAAACCAGGACCTATAATAAATAAGCAAACACAAAAAGACGCTTCCGTTACCGGGAGACCGCTGAAAAAGTGAACGCTGCATGAGCGAATTATTCCTCCGATCGCCAATTGTCTCCGAATTTCTTGGATTATACCCGCATGTGGCGGATGAAATTCGGAGACAAAAGCGAACGCTGGCGCTTCTCCGGAATAATTTCGCTCACTTCGCTACTTTTTCAATGGCCTCCTTCGCCGGAATGCGTCTTTTTGTGCAAAAAAAGGCTCTTAGCACGCCATCTCTATCGCCCAAGAGGATCTAATGGACTTGAGACCTGACAAACGTAACGGAGCGGAGCGGTGCCTGTGCTACAACGGCCCGTTATCAACGTTACCGTTGAAGCAGTCCAAGCACCTCTTTGACCAGCATAGTGAGCTTAGCCAGCGCCGAAGCGGATGGAGCAAGTTTATTCATATCCCAGGCGAATTGCGGGCTTGTCCGATAATCGGTCGGGTACGGGATGACATAAACGCCTTGGTTTTTAAAATGGTGCACCGCCCGTTCCATATGATACGCCGATGTAATCAACAGCGGCTGCTTGAATCCGTGCTCGGTGAGGATACCGCGGGTATGCTCGGCGTTCTCCGCGGTATTGCGGCTTGTATCGTCCAGCAAAATAGCCGATTCGGGAACGCCCAGCGAGATCATTGTTTGCTTGGCGATCCGGCCTTCATTCCCGGTATCGGCGAACACTTGGCCGCCGGAAACGATGATCGGCAGTCTGCTTTTCCGGTAAAGCTCCACCGCAGTGACGGCACGGCTCAAGGTATCTCCGGTAAGACCGCCGATACCGCCGGTGCCGGGAGCGCCGCCAACGGCTCCGCCGGTCAGTACGACGATTGCATCGGCGGAAATATCCGCCGGAGGCGTGTAGCGGTACTCCCATGCCCTCAGCAAGCTGTCGCTGAGCAGCGGCATACAACACAAATACATGAACCCGGCAAGCAGTGCGGATAGAAGAGCCGCCCGTTTATGGCTGCGATACAAATAAAGGGCCAGCAGCAGCGCAAGTAAAATAAACAGGCCGGGGGGGCTGATGAGACTAAAAATAAATTTTAATATATACAGCATCACATTGCAGTTCCCTTCGGATTTCTGTTTGTATTATACTACGCCGGAGGTTCTTTTTTCACCAGAGCCTGCATAAAGTGTATGACAACTCCCGAGTAAGGAGGCAGCTGCATGCCCTCTATTATACTGGCTCCCATCAAGTTTGTGAGCATTTCCGACGATAGCACCGTCAATTTTGGCGATGTGCTGCAAATTACCCCGAAGAGTACATCCAAGGCGTTCGCCGGCGGAGGCGGAGGTAATACAGGAGATTGGTCGGTGTCGATATCGGTCATCAGCTTTACGAATACGATCGACCCTGATGTTAACGATTCCAATAATGCGGGGAACAATTAAATGGATGGCATCATCCGGAGGCGCTGAGAGCGGCTCCTTTTTTTGTGGCCCCGGCTTGAAAAAAAGGGATGCCGGCGAGGTCAACACCACGCTTGCATCCCTTTTTGTCGGCAGAACGATTCTCCAGAACACCGAATAAATGTTGCAGCCGTCGATCATGGCCGCCTCGTCCAGATCTTTGGGAATCGCTTGGAAGAAGCCGGTCAATATAAAATGTGTGTATTATAGAAACCGCACATCCACGGAATGGTAATAATCGCCGTAAGTCTGCTTGCGCATGTGCAGCTGCAAAATGCCGTTTTTGTATACGGCCCGGCATGAATCGGGATTCACCAGATTGTTGAGGCGCACCGTCTGCTTGCCTTTGTTCGGCAAGTTTTCCAGCCGCACTTGATGTTCTCCTACCAGCACGTTGACCTGCTTAGCCATGGTACGGTCGGGAATGTGCGCTTTGAGGACAACGCTGTTGTGCGTTTCGAACAGCTCTGTATGGATCGGATTATCCGCCGACTTAATCTGTGCGGTAGCCGACGGCAGCGCCTGCTTCATCACTTCTTTGACGTAGTTTTCGACCCATGCCATATTTTCCCCGCCGCCGGTCGGAGAGAAGGGCAGCTTACCTCCGAAAAACTTTTCGAACGCCCCCCAGCCCATTTCGATCGGATCGTCGTCTTTTTTATTTTTGTCGGCCATGTCGTTCACCCCATTTGCTATCGCCATCTTCGTAAGCATTATATGAGCCCGGAGGAACGGAAATGATTAAAAAACATACTGCCGCCGGTTGGCACATATAAATTAATAAATTCATCCGAACATGAGGGTGTGGTCTCATGCCGGCGATCGTCGGGAACATTAAAATTCTGAATGTCGGCCCGAGCTCCATCGTACATATCGGCGACGCCCTTCAACTCGCCCCGCAAAGCACGTCCAAGACGTTTGCCGGGGCAGGATCGTTTAATACCGGTGATTTTTTGCGGGCCTATACGGTAGCCAGCTCCACCAATACCAACGATTCCGACTTGATCGACAATTCGCCGGTCACGGCAAACAAGGCGGGGGGACTGTAGCCGATGAATATGACGGTCCATCAAACGATTATTATCCACCAGCTTCGCGTCGGCAGTGTGACCAATTCCTCGGTATTGCAAATCGGAAGCTCCGGCATGATCAAATCATTGTCCAATTTATACAACTCGGGAGGTTTTACCGGTCCGGCGCCATCGGCCGCACCAGGGGCCAGCCAGCAGGAACTGCCGTTAGTTCCGCTTGCGTCGCCGACCGCTCCTTAAACGCTCCTTAAATTATTCGTAAGAAAGAGGATGCTGCCATGAATGCCGGCTGGCCTAAATCTTATTTCGAGCAGCTTAACGCCTACTTGCAGTGGCAAACAGACCAAATCGTCCGGCTTGAGCAAAAGGTACGTGAAATGAGCAAGGAGATTGAGCAGTTGAAGCAGCAGCGGGCGATTCGGGTCGACCGCATCGAGTACAAGTTTGACCAGCTGAAGGTGGAGACACTGGAAGGCACGCTTAATATCGGCTTGTCGCCGACCGGAGGAGATAAAACGATCGAAGACCTCGCCGTAAACGGTAATGCCGTAGGTGCGGCGGACGGTGCAGAACAACCGGAGATGTACGCGCGGGTGGAGCGGCGCGTATTTCAATATTTGGACGAGGAGTGCTCGGCTGACATTCAGTCGCTGGAACGCGAACGCGATTTTCATTTGAGCGAGGATTACCGGGACTTCATGATCCAGGATATTCGCGGACAAATGGAAGGGCGAATTTGGCATTATTTAAAGACGACGCAGCGTGCGGCGGCGGGAGAAAGCGAAGCCGATCAAGAAGAGCTGGTTTTTGGCAGGGTAAAAAGGGATGTTTTGGCCGCGGTGGAGAAACATTTGGACGACAAAAGGAAAAGCTGAGTCCATGAGCTGATAAAGGAGTGGTGTGCGTGAATGTGTATATCGAAAATAAACAGCTTTGTGTGGGGGAGATTCGCATTACCGGGGTATCCGCCTCCTCTGTGTTTCTGATCGGTGACACCGAGGTGGTTACGTGTTCCTCTATCTTTGATACGCCGCCGGAGTCGCTCATTATCGGGGCGCCGGTACCTTTGACCAATCCGCAATGACAAAGGTCAGAACGTCCGTTGTGGGGTATGTCCATATACATGACGTGGTGCTCGGTTCGATCTACCAAGTCGGGGATAACACGGAAATCCGCTCTCGCGCCAGGGTGTTTGCGGTTCAGCGCACGATCCCGGTATACTGGGGCTCGGAAGGCGATGCCAGCTTGGAACAATTCGACACGTTCAAAATTCCGATCCCGCAGCCTTACATCAGAGAATCGCTGCAGGTGGAGCGGGAGTACCTGGACCCTTATATCCGGGTGGGAAAAGTCGATATCATCTCGGTCAGCTCGGCCGCTGTATTTCAAATCGGCTCCAACCGGTTTATGGATTTGGAAGCGCGCGTGAAACATCAGCGCCAAATTCAGAAGCAAGGCGAGGGGATTCCGCAGGTGAAAGTAACGGTGCCCAAGGAAGATTAGTTCTAATTATGTGATATATTTGATGTGTTATTTTACGAATGATACAGGTATAATGATAACAGCAAAGAAAGGAGTTGTTATCATGCCCAATATTAAGCCTATTTCTGATTTGAGGAACTATAACGAAGTCCTACGTGATATTGCGGTTGATGAACCTGTTTTTTTGACCAAAAACGGTAGGGGACGTTATGTACTTGTGGATATAGAGGAGTATGAAAAAACTCAAGCGACCATTAAGTTATTGTCCAAATTATCAGAAGCTGAAAGCGCTGTGAAAGACGGGGGCTGGCTGTCATCAGAAGATGTTAAGAGCCGTCTAGGAGTCTAGTTTATGCGCAAAATCCGGATCAACCCCCTTGCATTGCAGGATCTGCAGGAGATCAAAGCATATATCGCTGAGGAGCTTTGCAATTCGGAAGCCGCGGTGAGTGTAATAAAAATGATCATTTCACGTTATGAACAATTGACGAGTTTTCCATTTATGGGAAATAAGTTATCCGTAGTAATGAACGTGAAAACTGATTTTCGCTACATCGTTAGCGGAAATTACCTCATATTTTACCGGGTGGAAGCCGAATATGTGTCCGTCTATCGTGTATTGTATGGTAGACGGGATTATATGCGAATCCTTTTTGGTGATTTGCAGAACGATATAGAATAGACGGATTTTGCTAACCAACAAACGATAATAGTTTACCATAAAAAAGCAGGCCAAATGTGTATGGAGCCGTACACATTCGCCTGCTTTTTTGTTGTTTCTTCAAAATAATACTTTGAATACATAAAATCAAATTGATTCAATACTTTAGGATGGGTTCCAGTAGTTTGTTCACATTATGGACACATCTTTTTAAGCAATTCTTCAGATTCGTTTAAGGTAATCTTATTGTTGCCCGGGTATATTGAATTTGGTTATAGAAAGAGAAAAAATGGGAATGGATTGAATGAATGCTGATTTATTCATTTTTTTAACATGCCACGTAAGGAGGCTGCTTGTGTGCTCGAGGTAAAACAAGTGAGCAAGTTGTATGAGAACCACAGGGGGGTAGAACACATCGATTTTTCGATGAGCAGAGGCGAAATCGTGGGTTTCCTCGGTCCGAACGGCGCAGGTAAAACGACCACGATGCGGATGATTACCGGTTACTTGAACCCGACGAAAGGGTCGATTCTGATCGATGGGTTGTCCATGGCCGATCATCCCAAGAAGGCGCGCCAAAAAATCGGCTATTTGCCGGAAACGCCGCCGCTTTATCCGGAAATGACGGTGCAGGCGTATTTGCAGTTTATCGCCGATTTGCGAGGCATCACGGCTAGAGAACAAAAACAACGGATCGGCGAGGTGGTCGACCGGCTTGGGTTGCGAGGACGCGAGAAGCAGATCATCCGCAGTTTGTCCAAAGGCTACAAACAAAGAATCGGGCTGGCGCAGGCGATTTTGCACAATCCCGATTTGCTTGTGCTGGACGAGCCTACTTCGGGGCTGGACCCAAAGCAAATCATCGAAATTCGCCAGCTGATTCGTGAATTGGGCGAGAACCATACCGTGCTGCTCAGTACGCATATCCTGCCGGAGATCAACTCCCTCTGCAATCGGGTGCTGATTATTAACCAAGGTAAAATTGTTATGGACGGTCATCCGGATCAGCTTGCCAGCTCGATGGGCGAGACGTTTGAGGTAAAGCTGGAAGTGAAGGGCCCCCGCGAGCGGATCATCGCCGAGCTCGAAGCGCTGCCCGGCGTTGGCAGCGTAAAGCAGCTTGACCGGGAAGCCGCTTCGGTTGCGGCAGAAGTTTCTACGTTGGCCGAAGTGTCCCATTCGGCGGAGCCGGAAGAGGATGCGCTCCCGGACGAGGCGCAGGCAGAACGGCCTGAAGGCGGAGACGAAGCGGAGCGGACGGCCTCCGAAACCGGACGCAGTGCGGCGGCGGATCGCGCGCCTGCAGAAACGGGAGCGGAAGGCAGTGTGAAGCTGCATGTAACGGCCACCGACCGGACCGATATCCGCGAAGCGGTGTTCTACCGGATGGCTGAGCTGCGTTATCCGATTCTGGAAATGAAGAAAGAATCGCTCAGCTTGGAAGACATCTTCCTCAAGCTGACGACTAACGAGGCTGCTTTAGGCGGTTCATCGGATGAGGAGGAGGTGAGCGCCGATGCGTAGAACGATGGCGATCTGCCGCAAGGAGCTGCAGATGTATTTTTATTCGCCGGTAGCCTATGCGGCGTTTGCGTTTTTCTTCTTGATTGCGGGGTATTTTTTCAGCGCCAACTTCTTGTATCCGCCTAATGTTATCGATATTCGGCCGACGGTTGGCACGATTACGTTTATTTATTTGTTTATTATCCCGCTGCTAACGATGCGCCTCGTATCCGACGAGCTGCGCCAAGGTACGGACGAATTGTTGTTCACATCGCCGATCAGTATCAGCGAGATTGTCATCGGCAAATATTTGGCCGCCTTGACGGTGCAATTGCTGCTTGTCGTCGGCAGTTTGCTATACCCGCTCGTTATGAGCGGTTTCGGACCGCTCGATCAGACAACGTTGTGGTTGTCTTACTTAAGCATGTTCCTGCTTGGCGCGGCGATGATGGCCGTCGGTTTGTTCGCTTCGTCGATCACAGCCCATCAGATGGTTGCCGGCATTGCAGGGTTTGCGCTGCTGCTTGTGTTCTGGACGATTGACTGGCTCGGCGACAGCGTCGGCGGCAAAATCAAAGAATATTTGACCCAGTTTTCGATTATCGCACGCACCGGCAACCTGCAAAAAGGCGTGCTGAATTTTGCCGACATTCTTTTTTACGTGACATTAGTTGCGGTATTTCTTGTGCTCAGCATCCAGGTGCTTGAGAGAAAAAGATGGAGATAAGGGGGAATCGTGATGAATAAGTGGATTCGCGGCACGAACGCCGCTGTTTTGTCGCTTGCCGTTATCGGCATTTTCATCGTACTTACGATCTTCCTGAACTCCGTAAAAAGCCTTCAGGTGGATCTGACGCAAAGCAAAAAGTTCACATTATCCGAAAGCACGGAAAATACGTTAAAAGCGCTCGACAAAGATGTGCATATCATGTCGTTCACAAGCGACCAGACCGACCCGTTTGCCAAACGGCAAGTCGTCGATTTGGTGCAGGAATATAAGAAGCGCTCCGGCAAGATCACGTTTGACGAATACGATTTGGTCAAGCAGCCGTCGATGGCGAAGCAATATGAGGTTGACCCCGGCGGCACAATTATCGTGGAGAGCGGCACACAGAAGAAAAGCATCGGCTTCTACAGCATGTTTCTGCCCGGCCAGCAGCAAGGTGAATATCAATTCAGCGGCGAGGAAAAGCTGACCCAAGCGTTGGCGAGCCTGAACTCCAAGGAAAAGCACAAGGTGTATTTCCTTTCCGGACATCAAGAAATTCCGCTGAATCAGATGAGCGTCTGGAAGAGCAGCCTGGAAGGCGAAAATTACGAAGTCGCCGAACTTAACTTGCTGCGCGAAGGCAAAATTCCGGACGATGCTGAAGCGCTGTTCATTATCGGTGCGCGTAGTGATGTCTCCGACAAGGAATCGGATCTCATCAAAGAGTATTTGAACGGCAAAGGCAAGTTGTACGCCGCACTTGGCTTCGACAAGGACATGGCGACGAAATGGAAAAACATCGATGCGCTGCTTGCGGTTTACGGTATTAAGGACCAGCACGCCGTCGCCATCGAGCCGAAGCAAAGCGTCCTGTTCGATCCGCTGACGATCATTCCGGAATACGGATATCACGATATTACGAAGAAATTGTCCGACTACAACCTGTTGACGATGCTGACGCTTGCAGTGACGTTAAACGTCGATATGCCTTCGGCGGATTACCCGTCAACCGTCATTATGAAAACAACGGATAAAGCCTACGGTGAAACCAATATCGATTTGCTGACGAAAAACCAAAGCAAGCAGGATGCCGCCGATATTAAAGGCCCGCTTAATCTGGGGTACGCGGTGGAAACAAAGGACAACAAGCCGAAAGCGGTCGTGCTCGGCGGCTCCACCTTCCTCACCGATCAAACGATCAGCCAGCAGGGCAACCGCGACTTCGCAATGAACAGCGTGGGTTGGTTGCAGGAGCAGAAGGAGCAGGTTACCATCCGTCCGCGTCCGGGCGACTCGATTCAACAGGCGATGATTACCGGCGGACAGGCGAGTTCGATTTTCTACGGCACTGTGCTGTTGTTCCCGATTCTGTTCCTGCTGATCGGCGGATCGATCTGGTGGAGGAGGAGACGGGGATGAAGCGGTTATGGCCAACCCTCCTGCTCGTCGTCATTTGCATCGGCGGCTTCTGGTATGCCTCGAGCAAAGATTTTTTCAAGGAAAAGAAAGACGAGCCGAAGCAGGTTTTTACCGTGAAAAAAGAGGACGTCGCCGGCTTCAGCATGCAAAACGGCGATTCGGCGATCGAGCTGCAGCAGAAAGATAACGTGTGGACGATGACCAAGCCGTCGCCGATTCCGCTGAACGATTTCAGCGCGGAAAGCTGGATCGATTCGTTTAATCTGACGACCAAAGACAAGACCGTGGAAGACAACCCTTCCGATTTGGCTAAATACGGCCTGGACAAACCAAGTCAAAAGTTCACGGTCACGATGAAAGACGGTAGCAGCAAGGTGATTAGCGTCGGCGACCCTGTGCCGATTCCCGGTTTCTTTTATGCGCTGGCCAGCGGCTCCGGCGAGGTATTCCGGCTGAGCGAGCAGCAGGTTACTTCGTTAAACAAGCAGCAGCTTGATTTTATGGAGAAAAGTCCGATTCACACGAACTACGATCAGGTCACAAGCCTCAGCGTAGATTGGAAAGGCGTCAAGTGGACATTGACGAAAACCGAGGCCGATAAGAAGTCATACGATGCCAACTGGAAGATCGGTGACAGGGAGCTGAAGGGCGCGGACGCGAGCAATGTGCTCGACAAAGCGATATATTTAGCAACCGATCAGCTGGTTAAAGCGGCATCCACTGTGAAGATGGATGCACCCGAGCTGCGCATTGAGGTCAAGGAAACCGATTCCGGCAAAGAGACGGTTACGGTGTATACCGGCAAAAGCGACGGAGACAACGTCTGGATTGCTAAGCAAGGTGGAGAATGGGCATATGCCATTCCGGCAGCTTCGATGCAGGAGTTGTCCGACATGGGCACGAAGACGCCGGATCAGACTGCCAAATAAACGTAAAAAAAGCTGTGCCCCCATGAATACATGGCGGTGCAGCTTTTTGTTTGTGCGAGTTAATCCATGGAACCGATCTCGTTCAGCTTCTCCAGCGCCATCTGCACAGCCATCGCATCGTCCAAATAACCTAGCGGAAATACGTAATCGGGTATAATGTCGGCGGACAATATGAAGTACAGCAGGGCGCTCCCAAGAACTGCACGCCTCTCCGAATGGTTTTCCTCATTGCAGAACTGGCTGTACATTTGTTTCAATTCGTCGATAAACGGACCGACGCCGTTCACGCTTTCCACCTTGGCCGCAAAACCGCCGCGGATGATGCCTTCTCCTTCTTCGGTGAGAGCATACTTTTCATATTTATTCAGCTCTTTTTTTACCAGATCGGCGGTAAATTGCCGGTCGAGCAGATGAGTGGATTGAAGCGTCTCTTTAATACCTTGAATCGATGCATGAATATCGGCGGATCCGTTCCATGGCCCGGGTTCGACGTCGAAGCCCGCAGCGGCGAAAAGCTGGAGGGTGGGTACTCCGAGATGAAGCGCGAATAATCTCAGGTGCTCCGGCTTGGCCTGCTGCTTCCCGCTGACAATTCTGGAAATCGTCGCTGTATCGAGTCCGGTTAGCTTGCTAAGCCTGCGCATGGACAAGGAGCGTTCCTTTAACAAATGCGCCAAAAGAGTGCCTAAATCGGACGGATGTTTCATCTCGGTCATCTCGATCACTCCCGGAAACCGGCTTTGTTAATATAAGGGCGTTGAGAAATTCTCAACAAAACCATGCACTTCCGTGCAACATCCTCCATATAATGTCAACATATACTGCTGAGGAGTGAACAACATGGAATGGATTATGATACTGGGCTTCGCGCTTTCGTCCAGTCTGGATAATTTGGGTGTCGGCATCTCGTATGGGATTCGCGGGATCCGTATTGGACATTGGGCCAATTTAATGATTGCCGTCATTTGCTTTTTATTTAGCATCACAGGTATTGTCGGCGGACAGTGGTTATCCCGGGTTCTTCCGGGCGTGCTACCGGATTTGGTGGGGGCGGGCCTGCTGTTTATGATCGGGATGCGGATCATCATGTTGGCAGTTCCGCGCAAAAAGGCCGCTTCCGCAGCCGAAGTGCCGGATCAACCGGCCAGCCGCTCGCTGACTGCGCTGCTGCAGAACCCTGAAACGGCGGATGCGGATCAATCGGGAACCATCGGCATCGGAGAATCGGTCATTTTGGGCGCTGCGCTCTCAGCTAATGCCGTTACGAACGGATTGGGTGCAGGATTAATCGGATTGTCGCCGCTGGCGATTTCGATTACTGCGGCGATCGGAAGCTTCGTGATGATATGGCTGGGTGTTTCCTTAGGTCGTAAAGCAGCCGGAGTTCGCCTTGGTTCCTTTACATTAGGCCAATTTGGCACGGTTTTAAGCGGTGTGATTCTGGTCATCATGGCTTGGAATTTATTGTTGGGCTGAGCCTGTTCTATTTTATTGTACGTGCCGGAACGCCAATTATGACTTTTTGTCAGCAAGCACCGTCTCTCCCTGCAGAAGAAGCCTCGTGGAATCGATTGCAGGGTAGGCGGTTTTTTGTTTTTAAAATCATTCATAAAATGGTAAATCTCGGGCAACCTAATCTCGTTAACCTTGAAAGGAGGGTGGTATGCCCATGTTTAATCAACAACAGCAGCAACAGTCGCAGCAAAGCGGCAAAGGCATTTCGTCCAAAGAATTAGCGTACATAACCGATTGCCTGAAAAATGAAGAACTGCTGGCCAAAATGTGCCTGCACGGCGCGGCTGAAAGCCAGTCGCCGGCGTGGAAACAAACGTTTGCGCAGATGGCGCAAGAGCGTCTGCAAAACAGCGACCAGCTGCTGCGTGCGCTGCAAATGAATTCCAGCTTCACGCACTAACATTCAGGAGGTATACACCATGTATCAACAACAAAACGCCATGAACCGCCAACAGTTCGGGCAGCAATCCCAACTGCAGGATCAGGATCATGCCAATTTTGTATTGGCTGAGCTGAAGCGAGTGGCCAGAGAGTATACAACCGCGACATTGGAAGCGAGCACGCCGGTTGTTCATCAGACGTTCCACAGCCTGCTGCAAAAAACGCTGCAGGACCAATCGCACATTTACGGCATGATCAGCCAAGCGAGCTCTTACGGCGAAGTGAAGACGGCTTCCCAGCAAGAGGTACAACAGGAATTGCAAAAGCAGGTGCAAAAAACGGAGCAATTGCAAATGCTGGTGCAAAACGGGCTGCAAACAGCCAATCAGCAGCAGGGAGCCAACAGCCAGGCGTATCAACAGCAAGGAGCCCAGCAGCAGAATGCATCGTTTTCCCAGACGAACGCCTCGCCGTCGTTTGGCGGGTCCAGTGCAGCAAGCACATACCTTCCAAACTATAATCAAGGCAGTCAAGGTTATGGATCTGCCTCGGGTCAGTCCTATGGTCAGACTGCATCCCATCAGCCGCAGTTTACTGCGAGCGCGGCTCAGCCGACAACCATGTACGCGGGATCCTCGCAAGCCCAAAACCAAAACCATACGGTTTCAACAGGGTCAAGTTATAACGCGGCCTCCAGCCGTCCGAGCACGGGCAGCTCTTATACGTCAATGAGCGCCAGCTCAGCGGATCAGTGGAACAGCAGCGGCAACAGCGCGAGCGGAGAGGCTAGCAGCGCATCGCATAACACCAAATATATGTTCTAATGAAGAAGAAGGTCTTCCACACGGCTCTGACTGCCGGGAAGGCCTTCTTTTTTTTGCCAATGAATTGCGAATGTGTGTTCTTACTGGATATAATGAAATTATGACTATTGTACGTTTGACAGTCTTCATAGGGTATCATAGACTTAAATTTGGCAACAATGAGGTTGTTCAAAAAGTCATCTTGCGATCGGGGAGCAGCATCGTTAGCTTGGACATCCCATCTTGATCGCTTTCGAAGATCGGCGCTCATTTAGGCCTGCCTAAACTCCGCTCCTTTTACTTCAGGTTCTTGCGGTTGTCTCGGTGCTGAAAATCGACTTTTTGAGCTTGAATATAGATGTAGTTGAAGCGGAGGGTCATCGTTTTGAATCTCGATATCAAGCAGTGGAAGCATGTGTTCAAGCTCGATCCGGACCGCGAATTATCGGACGAGGCGCTTGAAGCGGTATGCATATCGGGCACCGATGCGGTCATGGTCGGAGGCTCCAGCGGAGTCACTTTTGAGAATACGGTTGATTTGCTGGCGCGTGTGCGGAGGTTCGAAGTGCCGTGTGTGCTGGAACTGTCGAGCAAGGAAGCGGTTGTGCCGGGTTTTGACCTGTTTATGATTCCTATGGTGCTGAACAGCCGCAATGTGGACTGGGTCATCGGACATCATCGCGAAGCGCTGAAGGAATACGGCGCCTTGCTGGATTGGGACCGGTTGTTGACGGAAGGGTACGTTATGTTAAACGGACAATCGACAGCCGCCCGCGTGACGGAAGCGGATGCTGCGGTATCGGTAAAAGATATAGAAGCGTACGCGCGCATGGCGGACCGGCTGCTTCATTGTCCGATTTTTTATATGGAGTATAGCGGCGTATTCGGCGATATGCAAACTGTTGCCAAGGTCCGTGGGCTGCTCCGGCAGTCCAGATTATTCTACGGCGGAGGGATCGCCGGACCTGAGCAGGCTTCGCTGGCAGCTGCAGCGTGTGATACCATCGTGGTTGGCAATGCCGTATACGACGATTTGGAGCAAGCGCTGGCCACCGTGTCGGCGGTCAAGTTCTAAGAGGAAAGGATCGTTAAGTTATGAATGAACCTATTAATATATTAAAAGCGGTGCAGCTGCTCAACCCGCAGCAGCGAAAAGCCGTTGAGGCAACGGAAGGCCCGCTGCTGATTATGGCCGGGGCGGGAAGCGGAAAAACGCGGGTGCTGACTCACCGTATCGGGTATTTGATCGGAGCCCGTAAAGTGGCGCCGTGGAGTATTTTGGCGATTACATTTACGAACAAAGCGGCACGCGAGATGAGGGAGCGGGTCAGCAAGCTCGTCGGCCCTGCAGCGGAAGATATATGGGTATCGACTTTTCACTCGATGTGTGTGCGCATTTTGCGTAAAGATATATCGCGGATCGGGTTTACGTCGAATTTTTCGATACTTGATTCCGGCGATCAATTGTCGGTTATTCGCAATTGTATGAAGGAACTTAACATCGACACCAAGAAATTTGAGCCCAAAGCGGTTCAGGCGGAGCTCGGCAACGCCAAAAACGAGCTGATTTCGCCTGATCGGTATGAGAACAAGATCGGCGATTACTTTCAAGGCATCGTGGCCAAGGTGTATAAGCTGTACCAGAAGAAACTGAAGCACAATAACTCGCTTGATTTCGACGACTTGATCATGAAGACCATCGAACTGTTTAGAGATGTGCCGGAAGTGCTCGATTTCTACCAGAGCAAGTTTCGCTACATTCATGTGGACGAATATCAGGATACGAACCGCGCTCAATATATGCTTTGCCAGATGTTGGCGGACAAACACAAGAACTTCTGCGTCGTCGGCGACAGCGACCAGTCCATTTACCGCTGGCGCGGAGCGGATATCGGCAATATATTGAACTTCGAGCAAGACTATCCAAATGCCGAGACGATTATGCTGGAGCAGAACTATCGGTCCACCGCAAATATTTTGAATGCGGCCAATAAAGTGATTAGTAACAATTCGGGGCGCAAGCCGAAAAACTTATGGACGGATAAGGCGGGCGGCGACAAAGTCAGGCTGTATCAAGCCGACTCCGAGCATGAGGAAGGTTATTTCATAACCAGCCAGATCAACGCCAATGTGTCCAAAGGGCGTTCATTCAGCGATCATGCGATTTTGTACCGGACGAATGCGCAGTCCCGGGTGATCGAGGAAATATTGATCAAGTCCGACATTCCGTACCAGATTGTCGGCGGCATCAAGTTCTACGACCGTAAGGAAATTAAAGACCTGCTTGCTTACTTGCGGCTGATTTCCAATCCGGATGACGACATCAGTTTCGAGCGGGTCGTTAATGTGCCGAAGCGGGGCGTCGGGGACACTTCGGTAGACCGGCTTGCGGAAATCGCGGGAAGACGCGGCCTCTCCTTGTTTGCCTCGCTGGACGAGGTGGAATCGTATGAGATTACCGGTAAGGCGCGCAATGCGCTTGCCGCTTTTCGTGAGATGATCGACAATCTGCACCGGATGGTCGATTATTTGTCGGTAACCGAGCTGACCGAACAGGTGCTGCAGCTTTCCGGTTATAAGGAAGAGCTGCACCGCGAGAACACGATCGAATCCAAAGCGCGGCTCGAGAACATCGAAGAGTTCCTATCCGTAACGCTCGAGTTCGAGAATCGCAACGACGACAAATCGCTTGTCGCGTTTCTGACCGATCTGGCGCTGATTGCGGATATCGATTCGATGGATGAAGATGAGGCCGACCGCAGCGAAGGTGTCGTACTGATGACGATGCATAGTGCCAAAGGGCTGGAGTTTCCGGTTGTGTTTATTGTCGGCCTGGAGGAAGGTGTCTTCCCGCACAGCCGCGCGCTTATGGACAACGAGGAGCTGGAGGAGGAGCGGCGGCTGGCGTATGTCGGCATTACCCGCGCTGAGGAGCAGCTGTACATGTCGTGCGCCCGGATGCGGACCCTGTTCGGCCGCACGACGATGAACGCGCCCTCGCGGTTCCTCGGGGAAATTCCCGAGGAACTGCTCGAGGTGGTCTCCGCCGGCGGCAGCTTCGGCCGCATGGGCAGCTTTAGCCGCGGCGGCGGTTCCGCCCCGGCGCGGTCCGGCGCCTTCGGCAGCGCGGGCGGCTTTGGCCGCCCCGGCCTTGGCGGCGGCATCGCGCCCGTACCGGGCGCGGCAAGCGGCAGCCCCGGCGCATCCGCGGCCGGGCGCATCGCGCCCCCTGCACCGGGGGCTCCGGCCGCCGACTACAAGGTCGGCGATAAGGTGGCCCACGGCAAGTGGGGCACAGGCACCGTCGTCGCCATCAAGGGTACCGGCGACGACGCCGAGCTGCAGATCGCATTCCCGGCTCCGACCGGGGTCAAGCGGCTGCTTGCGAGGTTTGCGCCGATTACGAAAGTGGAATAATTTATGAAAGAACTTCATCCTGATAGCGGATGATGATAGAGAGGATGTTTTTCGATGGCGGATGCCGTTCATGAAATGAAAGCCCTCGCTGAGCAAATCAATCATTATAATCATTTGTACTATACATTGGATCAGCCTTCGGTCAGCGACGCCGAATGGGATAAGCTGTACGACCGGCTGGTGGAGTTGGAGCGCGAAACCGGCATCATCCTGCCTCATTCCCCGACGCAGCGGGTGGGCGGGGAACTGCTGAAGGGGTTTGAGCCGCATCGGCATCAAGCTCGCTTGTGGAGCCTCGATAAGGCGCAAAACAACGAAGATCTTACAGCATGGCACACCCGGGCGTTGAAGCTGTTTAATGAATATAATACACAGAACCCGGAAGATCCGCTGCCGCCCTTTACATTTGCCGTCGAGCTAAAATTTGACGGTCTGACCTTAAATTTGACTTATAGCGGGGGCGAATTGGTTCAAGCGTCCACCCGGGGCAACGGTACGGTAGGCGAAGGCATTCTTCCGCAGGTAAAAACCATTCGTTCCATTCCGCTGCAAATCCCGTTTACGGACGGTACTATTGAAGTGCAAGGCGAGGGCATCATGAACTTATCCGTGCTTGAGGCGTACAACCAAACCGCTGCTGAGCCGCTCAAAAACGCCCGTAATGCCGCCGCCGGAGCACTGCGCAACTTGAATCCCAAGGTGACGGCGGAACGGCGCCTGAACGCCTATTTTTACAATATTGGCTATACCGACGGTATTGCGTTTGCCGACCAGCGCGATATGCTGGCGTTTTTGCAGGAGAACCGGTTTAAGGTCAGTCCGCGCATTACATTCTTCGATTCGATCGAAGCGGTAGCTGAAGAATTACACACGATTGAAGAGCTGCGCAACTCTTTGGATTACCTGATCGACGGAGCCGTTGTCAAAATCACCGATATGCGCACACGTGAGGTGTTAGGCTACACGGAAAAGTTCCCGCGTTGGGCGGTTGCCTTCAAGTTCGAAGCGGAAGAGACAACAACGATACTGGAAGCGGTCAACTGGAATGTCGGGCGAACCGGTAAGATTACCCCTGCCGCCGTGGTGGAGCCGGTTGAGCTGGCCGGCGTCACCGTCCGCAATTGCACGCTGAACAACATGGACGATATCGAGCGTAAAAACTTGAGACATGCGATCGGCACTCTTATTTATATACGGCGCTCCAACGATGTGATTCCGGAAATTCTCGGAAAGGTGACGGAGGAACAGGATGGCGGCGAAATTGTTGCGCCAACGTATTGTCCTTCCTGCGGGACTATGCTGGAACAGCGCGGCGCGCATATTTTTTGCCCTAACAAGCTGGGCTGCAAACCGCAGTCGATTGCGTGGCTGGCCCATTTCGCCTCGCGGGACGCGATGGATATCGAAACATTCAGCGAGAAAACGGCTGAGCAGTTGTACGATGAATTGGGTGTACGCAATCCGGCCGATTTATACGATTTGCAATTTGAGGATCTCGTCAAATTGGATCGTTTCGGCGAGAAGAAGGCGCGCAACTTGCTGGATGCTATTGAGAACAGTAAAACCCGCAGCCTCGCTTCTTTCCTATATGCGCTGGGTATCCCAAACACCGGCATTACAACGACCAAAGTGCTTGCCGACCATTTCCGGGGGTTGGAGCCGCTGATGGCCGCTACGGCCGATGAGCTGACGACCTTGCATGACATTGGCGGCATTGTGGCTGATAGCATCGTATCCTTTTTTCAGGATGCGAACATGCTGGAGTGCATAGAGCGAATGCTGCGTTCCGGTGTAGCTCCGGTTGTAGAGGAGAGGGAGGAGCCTGTAGCTGACGATAACCCGTTCTTTGGGAAGACCGTTGTACTTACGGGGACGCTATCTCTAATGGGACGTGACGAGCTTTCGAAAAAGCTGGAGGCGCTCGGAGCCAAGGTGACCGGCAGCGTATCGAAGAAAACACATATCGTCATAGCCGGAGAGAGTGCGGGCAGCAAGTTAACGAAAGCGCAGGAGTTGGGCATCCAAATCATCGATGATGAACAGGAACTGCTCCGGCTTTTAGACGGGAACTGATACACATCCAAAGGGGCGGTCCTTGTAGAAGGACCGCCTTTCCTAATAGAAACATTCATCGGGGATGAATAAAAAATATGCTCTCTGTAAAATTTAATGTTGCAAAGCTAAGCCATTCTGTGGTACATTACTTTTTGTCGCCGCAAAAGGTGAACGAGAGTTGGAAAGAAATAAAGCTTGCAATGAACTTTATAAAATGGTAAGATAAATACTTGTCACGGCGAAAAGAAGTACAAGCTTAAAGTGACAAAAAAGCTCTTTGAAAACTGAACAAATGAAGTTTGATTGAACAAGCAAGTCAGCAATGAATTGAGCTATATTAAACAAACCTTAATGGAGAGTTTGATCCTGGCTCAGGACGAACGCTGGCGGCGTGCCTAATACATGCAAGTCGAGCGGATCATTCCTTCGGGAATGGTTAGCGGCGGACGGGTGAGTAACACGTAGGCAACCTGCCTGTAAGATCGGGATAACTACCGGAAACGGTAGCTAAGACCGGATGAGTGGTTTTCTCGCATGAGGAGATCAAGAAACACGGGGC
>NZ_SIRE01000023.1 GCF_004307995.1 Paenibacillus thalictri
GCACGCCGCCAGCGTTCGTCCTGAGCCAGGATCAAACTCTCCATTAAGGTTTGTTTAATATAGCTCAATTCATTGCTGACTTGCTTGTTTTACATTCACTCGTTGTTCAGTTTTCAAAGAGCAATTTCTTGTTACTTTTTGTCGTCGTTTTTAGCGGCGACTTTTATAAGATAACACATTTGATAGGCAGTATGCAAGTGTTATTTTAAAAATTTATAATAAAACAAGTTTTACGGCAGCCAACATGCAAAGTCCGGGGATTCCAAGGAAACTCACCGTGCCTACAGTAGCCGCATTCAGCGGAATGGTGAAATGCGTATATGTGCTGAACAGGTTCAAGAAATAAATTAAAAAAGCGGCAAATGCAATCTGCAAACAAATACGACCCAACCAATGGACGGAACGCGTATTGCGCAAAAAAATAAATAATAGTAATAAACCGGAAGCAATAAGTACTCCCCACAGTACATAATGCATCATGATTCGCTTACCTCCAAGGCATGTCCAAGATAGGCGTCCCCCGATGCCACATGGAGCCGTTTCGCCAGCCGCAGCAGCATTTCATAACGTTTCTCCGCAGCTTCCAGAGCATATATGGCATAATCGATTTGCTCCCTCTCGCATACGTAATCAAATCTTTTCTGTGCCGTCACCCATTCGATTTGAGCGGATCTGATTTCTTGAATTAACGAAAGCTGATCCTTCCTAACGGATAATTGAAGCATTTTTTGTTCTTTTCTTGAATTCGGCCATAACTGCATGACTTGTACCTCCTTTATCTATCGGCAGACATAACTTGCAACAACTCGTCTACTATAGATATAGAGAGAAGGAGGCGTTTTAGAACCGGGAAAACAAAAAAAGAGGCCTGTAAACAGACGACCACTGAAAAAGTGAACGCTGCATGAGCCAATCATACTTACGATCGCCAATTGTCCCCAAATTTCTTGAATCCACCCGCTTGCGGCAGGCGAAATTTGGGGACAAAAGCGAACGCCGGCGCTTCTCCAGCATGATTTCGCTCACTTCGCTACTTTTCAGCGGCCTCGTTAACAGACCTCTCTTGCAACTATTCTAGAGCTCACGGCGCCCCTCGAGCGCCTTCGTCAAAGTAACCTCATCGGCGTACTCCAAATCTCCGCCTACCGGCAAGCCATGGGCAATACGCGTTACTTTTAATCCAAAAGGCCGGACAAGCCGCGACAAATACATCGCCGTCGCTTCACCTTCAATATTAGGATTTGTCGCCAAAATTAACTCCTGTACACGTTCGTCGCTTAACCGCTTAAGCAAATCGGCTATGCGGATCTCATCCGGTCCGATACCTTCCATCGGTGAAATCGCACCGTGGAGCACATGGTAATAGCCGCGGAACTCTTTGGTTCTTTCCATCGCGACCATATCTTTGGGCTCTTGGACAACACAGATGGTGGATATGTCCCGGCTTTTATCCTGGCATACGCGGCAAGGATCGACATCGGTAATGTTGCAGCATACCGAACAATAATGCAGGTTGCGCTTTACATTAACCAACGCCTTGGCGAAATCGACAACGTCCTCTTCCTTCATGCGCAGCACGTGAAAAGCCAGACGCCCGGCTGTTTTGGGACCAATACCGGGCAAGTGGCCGAAGGCATCAATTAATTTGGCTATCGGTTCGGGATAAAACAATGGAGCAGCCCCTTCACGTTGTAGTACGCCGATTAAAACAAGCCCGGAATGTTCATGCCGCCCGTAAATCGGGACATTTCCTTGCCGGCCATCTCTTCAGCTTTGGTCAATGCATCATTAATTGCGGTCAAAACAAGATCCTGCAGCATTTCCACATCGTCCGGATCAACCGCTTCCGGTTTGATGACAACGTTAACGACTTTCTTCTGACCAGTGACCGTCACGGTAACCACACCGCCGCCTGCCGTTCCTTCGATCGTTTTACCGCCGAGCTCCTCTTGCGTTTTCAGCATTTGCTCCTGCATTTTTTTCACTTGCTTCATCATTTGGTTCATATTGTTCATAAATAACACGCTCCCTTACTCGTCTTTGATTTTGACCAAATCTTCGCCAAACCATTGTATTGCTTCGGAAATATAGGCTTCTTCCTGCGGCTTCTGCTCTTCCTCATGAACAAGCTTCAGCTCTTCGCGAGGCGTATCGGGTTCTTTCACCTGATCGGCCGCCGCTTTCCAATCTTTCTGCATCGCGGTGGAAAGCTTATAAGGCTCTCCCATAATTTCGGCCAGCACCTGTTCAATCAGCTGCTTATTGGCCGGTCTTTCCGTCGTTTCCCGGTGCATCGCGCTTTTAAATACGACAAGCAGCCGGTCTCCGGCGATGGCCGCCGGCTCCCCGTCCACCAGCCAAGCATGCACGGTGATTTTCTGGTCTTTGACCCGGCTTAACACCTGGCTCCACTTGCCCAGCACAGCGCGGATGGCCGTCCCGTCCTTGCCGCTCAAGAAGCCGTCCAGCTTCTCTCCGCTCCGCCTGGTGGCGGCTGCCGACGAAGGCGAAGCTTGGCGGAACGGGGCGGACGGAGACGGAGCGGACGGCCCCGCTGACGGCGGCTGCTTCTGCAGCTGCGCCAGCTGCTCCTCCAGGCGGCCGATGCGGCCGAGCAAATCACGGACAACGGAGTCGTCCGTTTTGGCGCCACCGGCATGCCCCTCTTCTGGCTGCGCGCCCGCTTCGCTGCGGCATAACTTCATCATCGCAATTTCAAACAGCGTTTGGGGCTGAGCCGAATACTTCATCTCGATATGGTAGTGGTTCAACACTTCGATAAACCGCATCATCTCGCTGTTCGCGAATCCTGCCGCCACCCGCTTCATTTGTTCCACGTCGAGCACCCGTTCGGTCACGGCTTGCGAACCCGGGACCATTTTGACCAATAGCAGGTCGCGGAAAAAATGAATCAGGTTCTCCAAGCACTTATCCGCACTTTTGCCCTCTTGCATAAACTCATCGATCATTTGCAGCGCCGCGGCGACATCCTGCCGGCCGATAGCTTGAGCCAACGCTTCAAATTGATCGGACGCAATGCCTCCGGTCATGGAAAGCGTGTCGGCATACGTTACTTTTTTTCCCGAAAAGGCAATGACTTGATCGAGCAAACTTAACGCATCGCGCATCCCGCCATCGGATAACCGGGCGATATACCGGAGCGCTTCGCCTTCAGCTTCGATCTCCTCGTGCCTGCATACTTCCTCCAGCCGCTCCACCTGCTCATCGAGCGGCACCCGGCGAAAATCAAACCGCTGACACCGTGAAATAATCGTCGCCGGCAAGCGGTGCGGTTCGGTTGTCGCCAAGATGAACATCACGTGCTCCGGCGGTTCCTCAAGCGTTTTGAGCAGCGCATTAAACGCTTCCGTCGTCAGCATGTGCACTTCGTCGATGATGTACACCTTATGCCGCACTTCGGTAGGGGCGTATTTCACTTTATCGCGAATGTCGCGAATCTCTTCCACCCCGCGGTTGGAAGCCGCGTCAATTTCAAGCACGTCCATGACCGAGCCCTCGGTAATCCGCTCACAAGCGGCACACTGATTGCACGGTTCGATAGCAGGTCCCCTCAAGCAGTTCACGGCCTTAGCCATAATCTTGGCGAGGGTGGTTTTGCCCGTCCCCCGGGGTCCGTTAAATAAGTACGCATGGGAAATGCGGCCTTCGCGCAGAGAGTTTTGCAGCGTCTGTATGATGTGCTTCTGGCCGACGACATCTTGGAAAGCCTGCGGCCTCCACGTTCGATACAGTGCGATATGTGCCATTAGTAGTCTCTCCCATGGTCTTTCGTGAATGTTTCAATTTATTATACTACATATGTACGGCCGATTTGAAGGCGTACCCGCCGATTTACGGAAAAGGGATGCTGACGGTGAACGTTGTGCCAAACCCTTTGGCGGAAACCCGGATGCTGCCCCCCATATCATGAATAATGCGCTGGCATACCGATAAGCCAAGCCCGGTGCCCTCCGCTTTGGTGGTGAAGAACGGATCGAATATTTTGTCGATGACAAACAGCGGTATACCGGGACCGGTATCGTGGATATCGATATGAACCCGTCTCTCCTCCAAATCGACTCTTTCCGTTACAGTTAAATGACCGCCATCCACCATGGCCTCGATCCCATTTTTGCCGATATTCAGAAACACCTGTTTAAGCAGCTCCGCATCGGCGATCACTTTGGGCAGGGAACCTGAAGCCTCATAGTGTACCGTAACGCCATGTAATATCGCCTCATTATAGATGATCGGCATAATTTCCCGCAGCACGTTCGGCACATCGACCTCGACATAAGAGACATGTTTCGGTTTGCTGAGCAGTAAAAATTCACTGACCAGTTCATTGATCCGATTGATCTCCGCCAACATCACTTCGGTATACTCCGTCTCCTTGTGCATTCCTTGAATCTCAAACGTTCGGCGCAGCACCTGCAAAAAACCTTTGATGGACGTGAGCGGATTGCGTATCTCGTGTGCGGTCCCCGCGGCAATCTGCCCGATCATGGCCAAACGGTCGCTGCGCTGCACCTGTTGTTCAAGCGACCGCAAATTCGTCACATCTTTAAACATAACGTAAGCCCCGACAATACTTCCCGAGGTATCCTTCAGCACATTGGAATCAAGAAGCAGTTCGTAGCGCTCTTGATTATTAGTCCACGAAAGGGCCCGGTTGCGGTCTACCATACCGTCCAGAATCGTCCGTTGAACCAATCTGTGCTCGGAGGGGACGTAAGCAAAAATCTCATCCATCGACCTATACAGCACATCATACTTGGAAAAACCGAGGAGACGGCAAGCCACATCGCTAATATCCGTAAGCTGAAAATCTTTATTGATGAGCAGAACCCCTAGATTTACATCTTTGATAAACATGCTGCCAAATTGTCTTATTAATGAAATGTCTTGCGATGAAGGAGACGTGCGAAGAGTAATGAGGAAGTATATCAATCCGTCCACTTCGATTTTCAATGCAGCACAAGGGCAAGAAAGCGTCTCCCCGGATGAACATTGAACGGACGCGTGGCAATACCCGTCGTCGGACGCTTCATTGGAATCAATGAAGCGCCATAGTTCCAGCGGCTTATCCAAAGCCAACAACCTTCCAAGCGGCTGTCCGGACACAACCTGTCCGCTATAACCGGTTAACGTGTGGAATACGTTATTGGAGTAGAGGATACGCTGCGTTTGGTCGACAATCAGAACGGAATTATGGCTGTTGCGCTCAATGTAAGTTCTGAAAGCATCTAACGACATGTGCCAAATCACGGATTCAGACAATTCTCTCACCTCCGGTTCATGGGAAATATATCGTAAGTACGAAGTATTCTCCTTTTATTCCCATTTTTCCTTCTATGTAACAAATGTCGCTATAAAAAAACTTCTGCCGATACCTTTCAGATGAATAAAAAAACTGCATCCTCCGGTCATGGCGTTCCACGACAGTGATGCAGTCCATTTATGTCTTCATTTATGTCTTCATAATTAAAACCGTGCACCTGCAATTGATATTGCGATCCAAGCGGAATTTTTATCGCTGGCTCAAACAAGGCAACCCCCCGGCACATGAAACATCCCGCTTATGGCTGCTTTCTTCCGAACCTGACCAGATTCACAGGCATCCATTGCGGAGGACCCGGCTCTCAACACCAGCTTTAAAACCCAAACCTCACATCGACAATACCGCTTGTAGGAATTCAACCCCGCTATAGCGGATTGCGAGTTACAGGGCACCGCTACCTCCCCGTCTAGCACGGCACAGATAAGTATAGCTCATTCGCAAACAAATAGCAACCGAAGTTGTCGATTGCTAGAGACGTATCCTTCTGCCATTACCGGTAAACGGAGACATGAATTCGATATCTTGGCATCATGGTAGCGAGTTGATTATACGCATCCATCCGGACAGCTTCCATCTGCGCATCGGTTAAACCCGAATTCAGCTTCAATTTGACGCTGGCATCGGGCCCATTAATGGTTAAGCTGGAGCTGCGGACATCCGGGATTTGTTTAATCACTTCCCGCATAAGGCGGGTATCGTCGCCATAGGTGTGATACGTCGGGCTGGTCGGCAGATTCGGATTCACGTCGGTAAGCCCCAGATAGCCGTCGTTGGAATAAGATCGAACTTGACCGCCGTTTGACTGATTTTGTTTTTGACACGCGGGTGCGACCAGAACCGCTGCTCCCACCATAAGCGCAACAAACGTTGTTTTATAAGCAAACATATAAAAAAACCTCCCTGCCATTCCTAAAGTAAGATGTACTTAGGATGGCTTAAGGAGGTTCTGTTATGCTGCATATCGCTTGGAAAAAACAACCGGGCTATTAGATGCCGTATTTTTTCTTAAATTTATCAACACGACCGCCAGCATCGACGAATTTCTGTTTGCCTGTGAAGAACGGATGGCAGTTCGAGCAAATTTCGACACGCAGATTTTGCTTAATCGAACCGGACTCAAACGTGTTGCCGCAAGCGCAGGTAACCGTCGTTACTTGGTAATTCGGATGAATTGCTTGTTTCATTTCTTTCACCTCTCATGCCCTGAATCACCATGTGAATCAGAGTTATATTGACACATAAAAAGAGTATATCACTTCTTACAAACCGGTTGCAACTTTTTTTCTCCGCTCGTGCGGACTGGGCACATGAGTATAAGAGCCTAATACTACATCCGGAAGCTCTTCCTGAAAAATCTCAATCATCTGCTTCATACCAAGCATTTCGCCGCGAGCCTTCGGGATAAGCTGGAGGTAACTCTCCGGATCGATGTTCAGATTGCGCAGCTGAATCAGCTTCAGTCCGGTGCGGCGGACAAACTCGATCATCGCTTCCATCTCCTCTTCCCGATCGGTTACGCCCGGGAAAATCAGATAGTTAATCGAGGTGTACACGCCTTGATCGGCGGCATACCGCAGCGACTTTTCGACATTTTTCAGCGTATAGCCACGCGGCTTGTAATACGCATTATAATGATCGTCCAGCGCACTAATGGTACTTACCCGCATCAAATCCAGGCCCGCATCGACAATGCCGCGAATATGATCGCTCAGGCCCGCATTCGTGTTGATATTGATAAAACCGTTATCCGTCTGCTTCCTCACGGTACGAATCGCTTCTATAATAAGCGGCGCTTGCGTCGAAGGTTCGCCTTCGCATCCTTGGCCAAAGCTGATGATGGCCTCCGGTGTTTTCAGATGATGAAGCATCACCTGGACAATTTCCTCCACTTTCGGCTTGAAATTCATCCGCGTTTGGGGTGCGGGAAATCCGCTATCCTCCGGCTGCTCGGAGATACATCCGAAACAGCCTGCATTGCAGGAAAAAGAAACGGGAACAGCGCCTTCCCAGCGGTTCAAAAACGTATTGGAAGCAGTCAAGCATTCATACCCGAGAGCGCAATTCGACAAATGCTCATACAGCCGGTTATCGGGATATTCTTTCCTGATCCGCCCCACTTCCACATCCAGCACATCGCGGTCGCAGTTCAAAGGATTCCACAGATAAGGATCGTCGCTTTGGCGGGCAGCTACATAAAAGCCGTCTTCCTTCCAAACAACCGCCGAGTAACCGAACAGCGGCAGCAGCTTGGTCTTGTCCGCCTTTACATACCCCGGCAGGAGCAGCCGGGTGAAACCTTGGGGCAGCAAGGCGCCTACGGCGCAAACATCACCTGGAACCACCGTCATCTCTCCGGAATCCGCATCGATGCCAACGGCTCGCGTATCCGGCAGACTGACCAAAGTCGCCCCCTCGGGAAGCGGAATCAGCTCGTCTTCAAATATTTCCGTCACCTGGTCGCCGCTGCGTCCAAGACCGATGTAATCGGGATGGTCGAACACGTTACCTTGACGGTCAGCATATACAAGATTCATCATGTTCTCCTTGAAGTCAATCAGGACGCGGAATTTTTAACTTTTTTGGCAGCTGTTGAAGTGGACCCGGAAGTAGATGCCGATGCGGTTTTCTTCTCCAACGTATCCAAAAATTCCTGATTCGTTTTCGTTTCGCCGAGCTTTTTAATAAACGCGTCGACATATTCATGCGATTCGTTCATGCTCTTGCGAATCGTCCACACTTTATCCAGTTCTTCCTTGCTCAGCAGCATTTCTTCGCGGCGGGTGCCGGAGCGGCGAATATCGATAGCCGGGAAAATGCGCCGTTCGGCGAGCTTGCGGTCCAAATGAAGCTCCAGGTTGCCAGTTCCTTTAAATTCTTCGTAGATTACGTCGTCCATCCGTGAGCCGGTTTCGACCAAAGCGGTAGCCAATATCGTCAAGCTGCCGCCCTCCTCGATATTCCGGGCCGCCCCGAAAAACCGCTTCGGACGATGGAATGCGCCAGGGTCAATACCGCCGGACAACGTCCGGCCGGTCGGAGGTACAACGAGGTTGTACGCCCGGGCAAGACGGGTAATGCTGTCGAGCAGAATAACGACATCCTTTTTATGTTCGACAAGCCGCTGCGCCCGTTCAAGCACAAGCTCGGCTACTTTAATATGGTTCTCCGGCAGCTCGTCGAATGTCGAAGCGACAACTTCTCCTTTGACCGAACGCTGCATATCCGTCACTTCTTCGGGCCGCTCGTCGATCAGCAGCACGAACAGTTCGATTTCCGGATAGTTGGATGAAATGCTGTTAGCGATTTCTTTAAGAAGCAGCGTTTTACCCGCTTTCGGAGGAGCGACAATAAGACCGCGCTGGCCAAGACCGACAGGAGCGAGCAAATCCATAAGACGAGTCGATAAATGAGTTGGAGAAGTTTCGAGAACCATTCTTTTCTGCGGATAAAGAGGAGTTAAGGCTGGAAAATGAAGTCGTTCCGATGCAGTGTCGGGGTCTTCGCCGTTAACGGCTTCCACATGAAGCAAACCGAAATATCTTTCATTTTCTTTAGGCGGCCTGCACTTCCCGGATACCAGGTCGCCAGAACGCAGGTCAAACCGGCGTATTTGCGACGCCGAGATGTATATATCTTCTGCGCTCGGCAAGTAGTTGATCGGCCGCAAAAATCCGAAGCCTTCAGGCAGCACATCCAGCACGCCCTGCATAAACATGAGTCCGCCTTTTTCAGCTTGAGCGCGGAGAATGGCAAAAATAAGTTCTTTTTTCTTCATCTGGCCGTAAGATGGAATCTGATGTTCTTTCGCCAGCTTGTATAATTCCGTTAGTTTCAGCGCTTCGAGCTGCGCTAAATGCATATCCATGGATACATACCACCAAACTATTAAATTTTCTCTTCTTGTGAAATATAGTCTAGCAATTCCCAACTTTGACTTGATTTATTCCACAGCCAGGAGCAAAAGATTGAGACGAGCCAAACCTCGCTGCTTGCAAGACCGTTCTTATTGCCTATGCCAATCAAGACTACTCGCGCCATACTTCCGCGCCAAGCGACACTAGGTTCCTGACAATGTTGTCATAGCCGCGTTCGATATACTCGACGCCGCTGATTTCCGTCACGCCTTCCTGCACCGTCAAGCCGGCAATAACCAGTGCCGCGCCTGCGCGCAGGTCGGTGGCTTTCACTTTCGCCGCACTTAAGCGGCTGCCTTCAATCACGGCCGAACGGCCTTCCACTTTGATTTTTGCACCCATTCTGACAAGCTCGGGCACATGCTTAAATCTATTACCATACACATAATCTGTTAAAATACTAACGCCTTTGGCTTGCGTCAGCAAAGTGGTCATCGGGGATTGAAGGTCGGTTGCAAACCCGGGATATACAAGCGCTTTAACGTCCACACTCGCATACTCCTGCTGACCGACGACACGAATCGCTTCGTCCATCTCGTATATGTGGGCGCCCATTTCCTGAAGTTTTGCCGTCACGGCTTCCATATGTTTCGGTATCACGTTATCAATCACAACATCGCCTCGTGTTGCGGCGGCCATGATCATGTATGTACCGGCTTGAATACGGTCGGGAATAATCGAGTGGCGGCAGCCGTGAAGCGCATCAACGCCTTCAATGCGGATCGTTTCGGTACCGGCCCCTTTGATTTTGGCCCCCATCGAGTTGAGTAATGTTGCTACATCTATAATTTCAGGCTCTTTAGCCGCATTTTCGATAATGGTGACACCTTTGGCCCGAGAGGCCGCAAGCATAATATTAATGGTCGCGCCTACGCTGACCAAATCCAAGTAGATCTTTGCTCCGCGTAATTCTTTCGCTTTAATTTTCAAAGAACCGTGCTCATTCGTGACAACCGCGCCAAGCGCTTCAAATCCTTTAATATGCTGTTCAATCGGTCTCGGTTCAAAATTGCATCCGCCGGGCAATCCTACGGTTGCTTCTCCGAATCTGCCAAGCAGTGCGCCCATCAAATAATAGGAGGCGCGCAATTTCTTCACATCGCCGTTTGGCATCGGCTTGGATTGCAAGGAACTAGGATCAATCATCATCGTGTCATCTGTACGCTCAACCACCGCGCCAAGCTCCGAAAGCAGGTTGGAATACACCGCAACATCGCTAATTGCAGGCAAATTGTCCAGTGTGACCGCCGTTTCCGCCATAATGGCAGTCGGAATTAAGGCGACCGCGCTGTTTTTCGCCCCGCTGATTTGTACCGTGCCGCGCAGCGGACGACCGCCAGCGACCATCAGTTTTTTCATATAAAACTATTCCTCCTGAACGCATTTGCCGTCAGGCAAAGCTTGCATCGTCAGCATCTCTCTTAAAAACGAAATGCTATAGTAGGGCAAACTAAAAAAACAGGCGGGAACATCCGCCAAAGCATGGCGGACTTCCCGATCACATTTCATGAAAAATTAGGCTTGGTTCGAGCTGCCGAACAATTGGATCTTCGATTTAACGACATCGATCATAGCTTTGCGGGCAGGGGTGAGGTATTTGCGAGGATCGTATACTTTCGCATCTTTGTTAAGCACTTCGCGGATTGCTTCGGTGCAAGCCACTTGGTTTTCCGTGTTGACGTTGATTTTGCCTACGCCGGCCAAAATCGATTTGCGGATCATTTCGTCCGGAACGCCGGAACCACCGTGCAATACGACTGGAACAGGAATCGCGCTAGCTACTTTCTCGATAATGTCGAAACGGATGTTCGGCTCGCCTGCATACATGCCATGCGCCGTACCTACTGCGATTGCCAGACAGTCAACGCCTGTTTCTTCGTAGAAACGGATTGCTTCTTCAGGCTTGGCCAAATTAGCATCAGCCTCATCCACGCTGATATCGTCTTCTACGCCGCCGATAGTGCCAAGCTCGCCTTCAACGGATACGCCCATCGCATGAGCCGCTTTAACGACTTCTTTTGTCAGACGGATGTTATCTTCGTAAGAGTGGTGGGAACCATCAAACATAACCGAGCTGAAACCGGCGCGGATACATTTC
This sequence comes from Paenibacillus thalictri, assembly GCF_004307995.1. Classification (GTDB taxonomy): domain Bacteria; phylum Bacillota; class Bacilli; order Paenibacillales; family NBRC-103111; genus Paenibacillus_AF; species Paenibacillus_AF thalictri. The sequence goes on from NZ_SIRE01000023.1 coordinate 11,354, forward strand.
ATAGCCACTTCAAAGCTGCTGCCGTGATCCAAGTGAAGCGCGATCGGAAGGCCGGACTTTTTAGCTGCGGCTTCCGCGATTGCAACCGTATATTCAATCCCCATATATTTCAGCGCGCCTTCGCTGACACCGTAAATAAACGGAGATTTCAGCTCGATCGCCGCTTCCATAATAGCTTGGGCAAATTCCAGGTTGTTCATATTAAATTGACCTACTGCATACTTACCCGTTTTTGCCTTCGGCAAAAACTCATTCATTGAAACCAATGGCATGGCTTTCTTTCCTCCTAAATGTCTATGTAGTTGCTGGTTGGAATATACTCCATTCCGCCGAGCTATCCAGTACTGAACTAGTATACCATATAACTTTTGAAATGATAACACGGGGTATTAAACAAAAAAGGACCCTGAGCTCAGGATCCTACAGCGTAGCCGTTTTCAGAGCTGCCCAGCTTGTCGTTGACGGCTGTCCTCAGCTCATCGATATCGAATGGCTTGGTAAAATGCATGATCGCCCCGAGATCGGTTGCTTCCTTAATCATATCCAACTCACCGTAAGCGGTCATCATGATGACTTTAATAGACGGATCAATCTGTTTGATATGCTTCAAGATGTCCAGCCCGTCCATACCGGGGATTTTCATGTCCAGAAGAACGAGGTCGGGGGATACGCTCTTGACGATTTCGAGCGCCAGCTTGCCGTTGGAAGCTTGGTACGTCTCATAGCCTTCACTGCTGAACACTTCCATTAGCAAAATTCGGATACCGTTTTGATCGTCCACAATGAGTAGCTTTTTTTTCAAAATAATCCCTCCTAAGAACATCGCTTTTGGTGAGTCCTTGCTGCGCAGATCTGGCCGCCCCATCCTCAAAACCAATCTTTAAGGCGAAGCGTCGTGCATAAAAAGCCGGTAACAACATGTTATGCCAGTTTGTCCGTCCGCAGAAGCGTTTCTTTGCCGAAACCGCCGTTCTTTACAAAAGAAAAGGACTGCTCGCACGGAGAGTCCTCTCTCTGTATATAGGATTACATTCGCTGCCCAGCGTGATAATCCTCCTTCGGTTATCCATAAAGTTCAAACTTTTACAAAAAAGTGATGGCTAACCATCTATCACACTTCAACCAATTCGCTTAATTTGGCAGATTGCTCGAAAGCCGCTCTGACGAAATGACGGAATAACGGCTGCGGACGATTCGGTCTGGACGTAAATTCCGGATGGAATTGCACCGCCAGAAACCAAGGATGGTCCGGATATTCGACAATTTCCACGAGCCGGCCGTCCGGAGAGGTGCCGGAAACTTTTAAGCCAGCCGATTCGATCAAATCGCGGTATTCATTGTTGAACTCATAGCGATGACGATGACGTTCGTAAACCAATTCATCTTCATAACATTTCATAGCCAAAGAACCTTCAGCCAGTTTGCAAGGATATAAGCCAAGTCTCATCGTACCGCCGAGGTCTTCGATATCTTTCTGCTCAGGAAGCAGGTCGATCACCGGGTATGCCGTCGTCGGGTTAATCTCGGAGCTGTTCGCCCCTTCCAAATTAGCCAATGAACGTGCAATCTCAACAACAGCGACCTGCATGCCAAGACAGATGCCGAAGAACGGAATCTTCTTCTCGCGGGCATAACGGATTGCGCTCACTTTTCCTTCAATGCCGCGGTCGCCGAAGCCGCCGGGCACCAGAATTCCTTGTACGCCGCCAAGCAGCTCGTCCACATTATGATCGTATACTTCCTCTGCGTTAACCCAACGGATCTTCACTTCGGTGTTGCAATCGATGCCGGCGTGACTAAGCGATTCCACAATCGACAAGTAAGCGTCATGCAATGCGACATATTTGCCGACGATGGCAATTTCGGTCGTGTGCTTAAGCGACTTCACGCGATCAATCAGTTTCTCCCACTCGGTCATGTCAGGAGGCGTCGTCGTTAATTTCAGATGGTTGACCACAATATCGTCAAGACCTTGCGCGCGCAGCATCATCGGCACTTCGTACAATGTTTCGGCGTCGTTATTTTCGATTACGGCATTGGCGTCGATATCGCAGAACAACGCCAGCTTACGTTTCATTTCATCGGTCAAAGGATGCTCCGTCCGGCACACAACTACATGCGGCTGGATGCCCAGTGAGCGCAGTTCCTTCACGCTATGCTGTGTCGGCTTGGTTTTTACTTCCCCTGCCGCTTTCAAATAAGGAATAAGCGTAACATGGATATACATTACGTTATCGCGGCCGATATCGCTTTTAATTTGACGAATCGCTTCAAGAAACGGCAAGCTTTCGATATCGCCGACCGTACCACCGATTTCCGTAATCACCACATCGGAATGAGCTTCGCGTCCGGCGCGGAATACCCGCTCCTTAATTTCATTCGTAATATGCGGAATGACTTGGACGGTACCGCCCAAATATTCGCCGCGGCGTTCCTTCGCAATGACGGAGGAGTAGATTTTCCCGGTAGTTACATTGCTGTTTTTGCTTAAGTTGATATCGATAAACCGCTCATAATGGCCAAGGTCAAGGTCGGTTTCCGCACCATCGTCGGTAACGAACACTTCGCCGTGCTGATACGGGCTCATCGTTCCCGGGTCGACGTTGATATACGGGTCAAACTTCTGGATCGTCACTTTCAGCCCGCGGTTTTTGAGCAGCCTTCCTAATGAGGCTGCAGTAATTCCTTTACCCAGCGAGGAAACGACCCCCCCAGTGACGAAAATATACTTTGTCATTATGTAAACCTCCCAAGAGTATTGGATTTTTGTCAACTAAAACAGCTCATCTACAACAGTTTGACGATACCGTGACGACTTAAGATTTGGTTTCGAAATTCATTGTTTCCAAGGTGGCATAAAAATAAAAAACGCCCCTCAAAAAAGGGGGCGCTTTTTTTATTTTTTGTGTAAATATTGTTTCTTCATCAATAGCCCAGAACATAGTTTACTCTGATCGCGGGGGGCATGTCAAGAGAAGAGAAGCCGGATTATTTATCCTCTTCTTCATCGTCGTCTTCGTCAAAGTCTTCTTCGCCTTCCAGATCGTCGATCTCCTCATCCATACCTTCTTCGTCGATGGCCGATTCTTCGATTTCTTCTTCGATTTCTTCCTCTTCGAAGAATTCGCCCTCTTCCTCGGCTTCTTCTTCCGCTTCGAACTCGTCACGCACCGTATCGTAGGAATCGTATCCCTCTTCCTCGACGTAAGAGTCTTCTTCTTCCTCGAACATATCCTCTTCGTCCAGGTCGTCGTCTTCGTCGTTTATGATACGCGGGCGCTTCGCGCTGCCGACGGCATCTTCGGATTTCTCCACCGGATACCACCGTTTGAGCCCCCACAAATTCGTTCCTACGCATGCAAACCGACCGTCAATATTGATTTCGGTATATAACTGCGCGATTACCTGCATAACCTCATCATCGGAAAGTCCTTTGATCTTCGCGATTTCCGACATCAGGTCGCGGTAATAAAATGGCGTATTCGCCGACTTCAGCAATTCAAAGGCGAGGTCGACCATCGGCATTTCTTTTGCTTTCTCCGTGCCGATTTTCAGCGTATATTGCGCGCTCATCCAAGCACATCCCTTCGGACAAATTCCATATATCTATACTACAATATCCATTATATTCATTAAGTAAACCTTATTTTATGTAAAAATGCAACTGGAAGTATCAAGCGGCGCTTCTCCCGCAAACATGAAGGAGCGAAGGCACAAAAAACTGCGCCTTCGCTCTTGACTGTATCCGCTGCTGCGGCGGCAAGCCGCCCTATGCCCCAACGGAGCGGGGATCTCTACAATCCCTCTGTTGTATCGTATGACGGGATTTTCCTTGTGACACTGACATTCACCTATTTATTTGGAAAAAGGCCATCTGCTCATACGAATAAACGCCGCTTCTCATACGTTATAGGTAAACACAGCTACCTGTAAAACGGGGGAATGCGCGCGTGAATACAACGCTCTTTGTACAGCTGCTACAAAGCGAACTTGAAGACACCGAAGGAACTGCAGAAGTGTCGCGGCATATCATCCGGTTTAAAAACCGCCACGCTTATACGGCTTGCACCAAGCAAATCGGCCGGATGAAAGCAAAGCTGTCCAGTCTGCGTTCGGTTCAATGCTTAAAAATTATCAATGCCATCTCGTGCACGCTGCGCCCGAACGGCCAACTGCTGCACTCCCCTTATGTACACTCGGTGGAGACAGATGTGAAAATCAGGGTCCACGGCCTGAAGTCGTTTCAGCCGCTGCAAGCCCGCGCCGTCAAAGCCCCGGCCGAGCAGATGATTCCATGGGGGATACGGCATATTAAAGCCCCACAGGTATGGAATAAAGCGAAGGGGGCGCAAATCCATATCGGCGTTATCGATACCGGCGTCGATTATTCGCATCCCGATCTGCGTCATGCCCTTTCCCGGGGGATCAACCTGATCCAGCGGCACCTGCTCCCCGCCGACGACAACGGGCACGGAACGCACATCGCCGGCACGATAGCGGCCGCTTCCCGCCAACGAGGCATCACCGGCGTCGCCCCGCAGGCCGTCATCCATCCCGTCAAAGCGTTCGACTATCAAGGCAGCGCTTATGTCTCGGACATTATTCAAGGGATCGATTGGTGCGTCAAAAACGGGCTGCATATTGTCAATATGAGCTTTGGCATGAAAACGTACAGCCGCTCTCTGGAAGCGGCGGTCAAAAACGCTTATCAGGCCGGCACGATCGTAGTGGCCTCTTCAGGCAATGAAGGCAAAAAGACATCCATCGATTACCCGGCGCGATTTCCCCAGACGATATCCGTGGGGGCAACGACAAAAACAAGCCGAATCGCCCGGTTCAGCAACCGGGGCAAACATATCGACATCTATGCGCCGGGAGATAAAATATACTCGACTTGGCTGAAGGGCAAATATACCGAATTGTCCGGAACCTCGATGGCAACCTCGCATGTATCCGGCGTTATCGCATTAATGCTTTCCACCCGTCCGACCTTGAGGCCGTATCAGGTAAAATCGATCTTGAAGAAACATGCCGTCAAGCTGGCGAGATACGCCAAGCTGCAGAAGGACATCCGCGAGGTGCATGCGCTGCGCGCCGTTCAAGCCGTATTAAAAGCGAAAAGATCGGTTTAACCGGCAGGATCGACATCTACCTGGAGCTCGAATGTACCGGCTTCCTCTTCTCCGGCGAACAGCGTATAACTCCAACGAAGGGTGCCGTATCCCCCTTCGAGTTTCACATCCAGCCGGTCGGTGACCGTCATCAGCTCAAGCCGTCCATGGGGCGTCTCATAAAATCCGCCGAGACGCTCCCCTTCCGCAAACGACTGCTCCGACACGATGGCCCCCTGCCGGAGAACACGGATACGGCCCTTGCTTATCTTGATTACCGTGGTTGTCCGGCCAAGCTCGGATTCATTCTCCAAATAACGAATATAAAGATGCTCGCCTTTAAAATACACATCTCCGAAAGTCTGCTGACGGGTCGTCTGGCCACCCGCCATACTGACGATTCGAAGGTTAACCGCTTGTTTATCGGCCACTTGACGTTCTCCTGTTCATGGCTAGTTTTGCTTAAAGTGTAGCGCAGAGCGGGATTTCAAGCAAATCTATTGACGAAAAGCAGTCCGCCAGATCGCATCCGACCGGCTAATCAATCCTCTGCAAGATAACGACGCCGTTTGGCGCCAACTCCGCTTCACCGTCATACGTTGCCCCCGCGATCAAATCGGTGTATTGACCTTTCAGGAAGCGTAATTGGCCCCTGACAGCAGAAAACCTCCTGGCCGAAATTCCGGACTCAGGAGGTTGTGCATGTTATAGAAATAAACTATTTCACCAAACCAAGCAAAATTTCGCGAAGCAGCTTGCTTGCGACGATCTGCGTCTGCTCCGTCGGATCGTAAGCGGGAGCGACCTCAACAATGTCTGCGCCGACAAAACGAATGTCGGAAGCGGCCATCGCATGAATAGCAGCAAGCAGCTCCTTCGAAGTGATGCCGCCCGCCTCCGCCGTGCCGGTCCCCGGCGCGCAGGACGGATCAAGCACATCGATGTCGATCGTCAAATACACAGGACGTCCGGCTAGCTCGGGAAGCACCTTTTTGAGCGGCTCCAGCACTTCGAACGGATAGAAATTAATGTTCTCGCGGCCGAACTGGAACTCTTCGCGCGAGCCCGAGCGGATGCCGAACTGATAAATGTTGCGGCCTCCCATCAGCGCGGCGGCTTTGCGCACCGGCGTCGAGTGGGACAACGGCTCGCCTTCGTATTGCTCGCGCAAATCGGCGTGAGCGTCGATATGGATCAACACGAGATCAGGGTACTTGGCGTATACTTGCTGAATGACCGGCCAGCTGACCAAATGCTCGCCGCCAAGTCCAAGCGGGAACTTGCCGTCGGAGAGCAGTTTGCCGGTGAACTCGCCGATGATTTCCAGGCTGCGTCCCGCATTGCCAAACGGCAGCAGCAGGTCCCCTGCATCGAAATAAGTGATGTCTTCAAGACTTTTATCCAGATAAGGGCTGTATTCCTCCAGTCCGATGGATACCTCGCGGATGCGGGCGGGGCCGAACCGGGAACCGGGACGGAAGCTGACGGTGTAGTCCATCGGCATGCCATAAATGACGGCGCGGGACGCCGCGTAATCTTCAGAACTTAATATAAAGACGTTGCCGGAATATTTTTGATCAAGACGCATTGGAGTGCATGTCCTTTCCGAAGCGGTATCGTTGCGCTTCCTTAAGCGAATACGATTCACGTATCGCGTAGTTTCGAGTGTAATGGTTTATTTCGTCAGATCTTCTACGAATTTCGGCAGAACGAAAGCCGCTTTATGCAGACGAGGGGTGTAATATTTGGTGTCGATCTCGGGAATTTTCGTTTCGTCGATCTGCAGCGGATCGTACTTTTTGCTGCCCAACGTAAACGTCCACAAACCGCTGGGGTAAGTCGGAATGTTGGCGCAGTACACCCGGACGATCGGAAAAATCTCCTTCACGTCGCGGTTCACCGTTTGAATCAATTCCGCTTTAAACCACGGATTGTCGGTTTGCGCAACAAAGATGCCGTCATCCTTAAGAGCGTCGAAGATCCCTTTATAGAAGCCTTGCGTAAACAGGTTGACCGCCGGGCCTACCGGCTCCGTAGAATCCACCATAATGACGTCGTATGTATTTTTATGATCGTGAATGTGCATATAGCCGTCATTTACTATCACCTGCACGCGCGTGTTGTCGAGCCCGCCGGCGATGGAAGGCAAATAGGTTTTCGAATATTCGATCACCTTGCCGTCGATTTCCACCAGCACGGCTTTTTCCACTTCCGGATGCTTCAATACTTCGCGGATCACACCGCCGTCGCCGCCGCCGACCACTAGCACATGCTTCGGATTCGGGTGCGTGTACAACGCAGGATGCGCCACCATTTCATGATAAACAAACTCGTCTTTCACGGTTGTCATGACCATGCCGTCCAGTACGAGCATACGTCCCCATTCTACTGTATCGATCATCGCCAAATCCTGAAAGTCGGTTTTTTCCGTTACCAGCGTTTCACGAATTTTCGCCGTAATGCCGAAGTTTTCGGTTTGTTTCTCCGTGTACCACAGTTCCATTTCAAACCCCTTCTTTCTTCGGAAAAATTATACTTTTCATCAGGGCGTTCTCAACGTCAAATTGTATTATAGAATATCCCGCCAAAATTGCAAATACGCTCAACCTCTGCCCAAGATGATTTAAAAAAATATTTACATTCAGTAGAATACCTCCCCCCATTCCTTTCCATACTGGAAGATAAGGAAGTCTGACCGGATTGGAGGGATCGCTGTGAAAAAACTGGCATCGTTTATATTCTCGTCTTTTATCATCATGTCCGCGTTTGCGATTGTATTTCTGCTGTATTTGCGCTCCGAAGCGCTGCCTGTGTCCAAACTGCAGCAGACAACGCAAATGTACGATGTGCACGGCGACTTGATCGATTCGATGCGCAACGGGCAAAACCGGCAAACCGTGCCGCTTTCGGACATGTCGAATTATGTTGTGGAAGCGACGCTGGCTACGGAGGATCGCAGCTTTTACAGCCATTTCGGCTTTGATCTTAAAGGGATCGCCCGCGCCGCCTATGTCAATTTGCAGCATATGTCCAAGGTGCAGGGAGCCGGTACGATTACGCAGCAGCTCGCCCGAAACTTATATTTGACCCACGAGCGGACATGGACGCGCAAAATCAAGGAAACCATCTATGCCGTGCAAATGGAACTGCACATGTCCAAAGATGAAATATTGGAACAATATTTGAACCAAATTTACTACGGTCATTCGACGTATGGCATTGAAGCGGCGGCCCAGCTTTTTTTCGGCAAAGACGCAAAAGATTTAACGCTTTCCGAAAGCGCCTTGCTCGCCGGCATTCCGAAGGGCCCCCGGTACTACTCTCCTTACTACGACGAGAAGAAAGCGAAGGAACGTCAGGAAACCGTACTGCAGACCATGGTGGACGGCGGGTACATCACAGCACGCGACGCCGACCGCGCCGCAAGGGAACCTCTGACCTATAAAACGCTGGAAGAAAAGAAGCAAGCCCCGGCTCCGTACTTTCAGGATTACGTGAGGAATCTGGCCATCGACAAGCTTGGCATTACCGAAGACCAATACGACAAAAGCGGCCTTAATATCTATACGACGCTGGATCTGCACGCACAGCAAGCGGCGGACGAAGCGGTGGCGGCGACACTGAAGGACCGCGGCGATCTGCAGACAGCACTGGTTGCCATCGATCCGCGAAACGGCTATGTGAAAGCCATGGTCGGCGGCAAAAGCTACGCCGAAAACCAATTCAACCGCGCTTTGGCGAGCAGCCGCCAGCCCGGCTCTTCATTTAAGCCGTTTGTGTATCTGACCGCGCTGGAAACGAACCGGTTTACGCCGGTCACGCGGTTCAAAAGCGAGCCCACTACGTTTACTTACGATAACGGCCGGCAAACGTACACGCCCAGCAATTTCAACAATCATTATTATGACTGGATCGATCTGCGGACAGCGATTGCCAAATCGGACAACATTTTTGCAGTGCACACGCTGATTGATGTCGGTCCGGAAAATGTCATCGCCACGGTCCGCAAATTCGGCATCGACAGCCCGATGAAGCCGCTGCCGTCGCTGGCGCTAGGTACGTTTCCCGTAAGCCCGCTGGAGATGGCATCCGCCTTTGGCGTATTCGCCAATCAAGGAACACGTGTCGAGCCGACGGCCATCCTGCGGATTACCGACGCTTCCGGCAAGGTATTGTACGAAGCCGCTCCGAAGCAGGAGCAGGTGGCGGATCCCAACTATGTGTATGTAATGACAAATCTGATGGAAAGCGTATTTGACGACGGCGGCACCGGCAACCGCGTGTCGAACCTGATTAAACGTCCTGTGGCGGGCAAAACCGGGACGACCAATACCGACGCTTGGATGGTCGGGTTCACGCCCGAGCTGGCTACGGCCGTTTGGGTCGGCTATGACAAGGACCGCAACATCAGCGCCGTGGAATCGACGCTGGCCGCACCGATCTTCGCCGAGTTTACGGAACGCGCGCTCGATGCGGTGCTGCCGAAGCTGTTCCCGATTCCCGACGGCGTCGCGAATGTGTACATCGACCCTGCAACCGGCAAGCTGTCGAACAGCGACTGCCCGAACTCGCGAATGGAAGCTTTCGTGAAAGGAACGGAACCTACGGAATATTGCACGCAGCGAACTACTTCGACAGACAATGTGAAGCCCGTGAAACCGAAGGGCAATTCTTCGTGGTGGAACGATCTGAAGCGCTGGTGGAACGATTAGAAAGGGTTGTGAATTGGCTGTATTTGGCATATGCTTATTTTGGCAAGCTAAATAATACGGCGTTCGAAGGGAGAGTTTGTAGCAATGAATGTTCATGCGGAGTGGACGAGCTTTGGGGAAGGCTTCACCGGGTATTTGGCCAGACCGGAGGGCAGCGGCGGCGAATCGCTTCCAGCCGTCGTCGTCCTGCAGGAGATTTGGGGCGTCGACCCCCACATCCAAGACGTCACGCGGCGTTTCGCCGCCTTGGGTTACGTTGCCTTCGCGCCGGACTTGTACGCGAAGGACGGCCAGCGCCCCGAGCCGCTAGCGGCGGAACGAGTCGAGGAAACGAAACGTTTCCTCGACTCGCTGCCGCCCGCGGCGTGGGGCAACCCCGATGCGCGGCAGCAAGCGCTGGACGCGCTGCCGGCAGAGCAAGGCGCGCGCATCGGCGGCACGCTCGGCGCGATATTCAGCGGCGACCGCAAGGCGCTCGCGCTGCCCGCTATTGCCGCGGCCGCTTGGCTGCGCAGCGAAGAAGGCGTGGCGGCGCCGAAAGTCGCCGCCGTCGGTTTCTGCCTGGGCGGCATGTTGTCCGCCCAGCTTGCCTGCCGCGACCCGCAGCTCGCGGGTGCGATCGTCTTTTACGGCGCGGCGCCGGAGGAGGCGCAAATCCCGGGCATCGCCTGCCCGGTGCTGGGCATCTACGGCGAGCTGGACAAGCGGCTGACCGAGCCGGTGCCGGCGTTCGCGGAGGCGATGCGCAGCCAGGGCAAATCGTTCGATTATGTCATTTACGACGATGCGCCGCATGCCTTTTTCAACGATACGCGGGCTTCTTACCGCGCGGAAGCGGCGCAGGACGCATTTCGCCGGGCAGCCGAATTTTTGCAGCGGCAGTTGGGAGCGTAAACGCCGCAGGGAGTGTTTTGAGTCCGGCGCCTGTTTTCATCAGCTTAAGCAGAAGCCGGCTCTTTGAAGATTACGTGCGGGCAAAAAAAGGTTTCGGAGCAATTATGTCATTTGTGTGTCTGCGGTTGTGACGAAACCGGAACCGATGTATACTAAACGCTAGTATATGCCACAATATACTAGGACAGCAAAAAGGCAGCCCCACCGGGTCTGCCTTTTTGTGTTGTCCGCTTCAGCCGATTACGCCAGCCCTTGCTTAAGCGTATCGGGCGAAAGCTCCCACATATCTTCGCCTTGCTCGATCAGACACGCCTTCAGCGCGGCTTTCTCCGCATCGTTTAAGCCGTCCAAAACGAACCGGCGTTTTAGCGCATAATCCATTTTGTTGACATGATCGGCAAGAATTTTCCACCCGCGGCGGGCTTCCGGATCAACCAGCATCTCGCACGCCGTGACGCCGGCGTAATATTTTTCGCCTTGCTCGTTGCGGTCCACGGCAACCCATACAATCCAGCATTTACGCCCGTTCGGCGTATCTTCCTTGTTGACGGAGAACTTGATGCCCTTCTCTACCTTGCTTTTGGCGTGCATCGCGCCCATATCCAAATAAGCTTCGTCCCCATCTATAATGACGCTAGACATGTTGTTCAGATCAATCGAGCCGGCCCCGAATCCACGGTGCTCCACTTTACCGCTGACGATGTTCAGCGATAGCTTTTTCCCTTTTTCCGCATCCATTTCACGGCACCATCCATTCTGCAATTATAGAACCCGACCGTAAAGCAGCCCCGCTTCAGCTTCAGCCGCCTTGCAGCGGCTTTGACCGGCGGTTGCGTTCCCCATGGCGGAGAAGCTGCCCGGCTTACCTTTATAGAAGTTGTTCAAAATGTCGACTTTTGATCACGAAGTGTTCCGAAGGGATATTCGACATCGAATCTTGCATTCAGGTTCGAAGTCCGGTGCTCATTTAGGTTTGCCTAAACTCCGCTCCTCCTTCTTCACCTTTACGCAACCTTCTCGGTGTTGAAAGCCGACTTTTTGAACACGCACTTATATTGTAGCGAATCGCGGCTTGTTTTCAAACCCTCATCTTCCGGAAAATCATTGACTTTCCAATTCGTGGGTCCTATCATATATTTAGCCGACTAAATAAATACAATATAAAGAAGGTGTTTCCCATTAACCTGCACGAAATGGATTCGCTTGTCCATATGATGTCGCATGTGATTAAAAAACATCGCGAACGCATTCATACGCTGATCCAGCCTTACGAGGTGTACCCCGGCCAGCCTCCGCTGCTGCTCCGCTTGCTTGAGCGAGACGGGCAAAGCCAGAATGAACTCGCGGCGCATAAGCGCGTAAAGCCTGCCACACTGACGGTGATGATTAACCGGATGGAAGCGACCGGTCATCTGGAGCGCAGATCCGATCCTCTCGATCAGCGGGTATCGCGCGTCTTTTTAACCGACAAAGGGCTGCGGGCGGCGCAGGCCGTCAAAGCATCGATAATGGAGCTGGACAGTCTCTGTTTCGAAGGATTTTTACCCGAAGAGAAGCTGCTTTTACGCCGCTTTCTGCTGCATATGGATGAAAATTTGAGCGCGGCAGCGGATGAAAATCATGTAGCCGACAACATAATGGAGTGATGCAATGTGTGGAAGCTGGCAACCTATCTAAAGCCCTACTGGAAATCCGCCGTGCTTGCCCCGCTGCTGATGCTGCTTGAGGTTGCCATGGACCTGCTGCAGCCGAAGCTGATGGCCAGCATCGTCAACGACGGCGTGATGAAGGGAGACTTGGCGCATATTCGCAACACCGGCGCGCTGATGCTGCTGTACGCTTTGATCGGTCTGATCGGCGGGGTCGGATGCACGATTTTTTCCAGCATCGCCTCGCAATATTTTGGCGCCGATCTGCGGAGAGATTTGTTCCGGCATGCGCAGACCTTCTCCTTCCGCAATCTGGACCGGTTTAAAGCGGGCACGCTGGTCACCCGGCTTACCTCGGACGTCGTGCAGATGCAGAATATGGTCCAGACGACGCTGCGCATCCTGGTGCGCTCTCCGTTTCTGGCTTTAGGCAGCATCATCATGGCGTTTCTGATCAGCGCGAAGCTTGCGCTGATTCTTGTCGTCGTGATTCCGCTGCTTTTTCTGAGCTTGTATATGCTGATCCGCTGGTCTTTCCCGCTGTTTGCCCAAGTCCAGCAAAAGCTCGATACGGTCAACAACGTGCTGCAGGAAAACTTATCCGGTATTCGTGTCGTCAAAGCGTTCGTACGCGCCGGATATGAGCGCAGCCGATTCGGCAAGGCCAACGGCGAATACACCGGCATCGCCTTGCAAGCGGCACGCACGCTGGCGCTGAATATGCCGCTGATGATGCTGCTGATGAACGCCAGCATCGTTGCGGTGCTGTGGTTCGGCGGCGCGCAAACGTGGAGCGGCGGGATGCAGGTCGGGGATCTGGCGGCGTTCCTGAACTATGTCACGCAGGTGCTGGCATCGCTGATGAGCGTCGGCATGATGCTGATGACCGTCTCCCGCGCCAAAGCGTCCGCCGAACGGATCAACGAGGTGTTTGCCACCCGGCCCGACATATCCGACCCGCCGCAAGCCGGCAACTACGAGATACGCCGCGGAGAAATCGTTTTTGACCACGTCTCGTTTGGTTACGGCAAGGGACGCCGCGAGCTGGCCCTCCAGGATGTCAGCTTTACCGCCAAACCCGGTCAAACGGTAGCGATTCTCGGCGCCACCGGCTCCGGGAAATCGTCGCTGGTGCATCTCATCCCCCGCCTGTACGATGTGTCGGAAGGCCAGATTCGCATCGACGGCGTCGATGTCAGAGAGATGATGCTGGACCGCTTACGCACACGGGTGGGCATGGTGCTGCAGCAAGCCGTCCTGTTCAGCGGAACGATCCGCGACAACCTGCGTTTCGGACGGCCGGACGCCACGCAGGAGCAAGTTGAGGAAGCCGCCAAAGCCGCGCAGGCCCACGACTTCATCATGAGTTTCCCGGACGGCTACGATACGCTGCTTGGCCAAAGAGGCGTCAATCTGTCCGGCGGCCAGAAGCAGCGCATTTCCATTGCCCGGGCGCTGCTGGTCCGCCCGGCAGTGCTGATTTTGGACGACAGCACCAGCGCCGTCGATTTGGGTACGGAATCGCGCATCCAGAAAGCGCTAAAGGAGCTGATGGCCGGGAGCACCTGCCTGATTATTGCGCAGCGCATCTCTTCCGTACTCGACGCCGACAATATTATCGTGCTGGAAGGCGGCCGGATCGCCGCCGAAGGCACTCACCAAGAGCTGATGAGCCGCAGCGCGCTGTACCGGGATATTTATAAATCGCAGCTGGGCGAGGAGGAGATTGTTTATGGCGGATAAACACGCAGCACACAACCATTCCGAAGCGCCAAGTCCCGCTCCGCCGCTTAACATGCCCGGCATGGGCGGAGGCGGAGGCTTCGGGCGCGGCATGAGCCCGAAGGTGCGCGCCAAGAACAGCAGCGCCACATTGTATCGCATCTGGCAATATATGAAGCGGCAGCGGGGCGCCTTGATCGGCGTTGTCATCGTGACTGCGCTCAGCTCCGGCAGTGCGCTGATCGGACCTTATCTCATCGGCCGGGCGATTGACCGCTATATCATTCCCGGAGACTACCGCGGTCTGCTCGGGTTATGTCTCGCTTTGCTTGGCACCTATGCGTTCAGCAGCGTGCTGACATGGGCGCAAGGGTATATCATGGCGGGCATTGCCCAGCGGACCGTGCAGGATATGCGGCACGATTTGTTTGCCCATTTGCAGAAGCTGCGGCTCCGCTATTTCGACAGTAAAACACACGGCGAATTAATGAGCCGCACGACCAACGACATCGAGAATGTTTCCGTCTCCTTAAGCCAAAGCGTCACACAGCTCATTACGAGCGCCGTCACGCTGGTCGGTTCGCTGGCGATGATGCTGGCGCTGAATGTATGGCTGACACTCGTCAGCCTGGTCACAATTCCGCTGGTCATGTGGGTAACCGGGAAAATTTCCAGCTATACACGCCAGTTTTTCAAAGGCCAGCAACAGCATCTCGGCGAATTAAACGGCTTTATCGAAGAAACGATTTCCGGGCAGAAGGTGGTCAAAACCTTCAGCCGCGAGGCGAAATCGATTGAGCAATTCCACAGCATCAACCTTGAGCTGCGCAATGCCGGAACGAAAGCGCAGATTTATTCGGGCGCCATGGGCCCGCTCATGAACGTGATGAACAACACCAGCTTTGCGCTGATCGCTGCGCTTGGCGGCTGGATGGCGCTCAGCGGCTTGACGTCGATCGGCGTCATCGTCAGCTTCTTGAATTATTCCAAGCAGTTCGGCAGGCCGATTAACGAGCTTGCCAACCAGTACAATCTGATTCAGTCCGGAATCGCCGGGGCCGAGCGGGTTTTTGAAACACTGGACACCGAGACGGAATACAGCCAAGACCGCAGGCAGCAACCTATTGCCGGCGTGAAAGGCGAAGTTGTCTTTCAGAACGTGTCGTTTGGTTACAATGCCGAATCCCCTGTGCTGAGCGAAGTTTCATTTACGGCGAAGCCCGGCGACACGATTGCCTTGGTCGGTCCGACCGGCGCGGGCAAAACGACAATCGTCAATCTGCTGACCCGCTTCTACGAAATCGACAGCGGCCGGATTACCATCGACGGCGCCGACTTGCGCGACTTGGATAAAACAAGCCTGCGCGAGCAGCTTGGCATTGTTCTGCAGGACGCCTATCTGTTCTCGGATACGATTCGCGAGAACATCCGTTACGGCCGGCTGGACGCCAGCCCGTCGGACATTGAAGCCGCCGCGAAGCTGGCGGGCGCTCATAACTTCATCGAGAAGCTTCCGGACGGCTATGATACGCCGCTTACCTCGGAAGGCGGAAATCTAAGCCAAGGACAGCGGCAGCTGCTGACCATTGCGCGAGCCATATTGGCGAACCCGGCCATTCTTATCCTTGACGAAGCGACAAGCAGCATCGATACGCGTACGGAAATGCATATTCAGGAGGCGATGACGCTGCTCATGAAAGGACGGACCAGCTTTGTCATCGCCCACCGGCTGAGTACGATCCGCGACGCCGATATGATCCTTGTCATTCACGGCGGCCGCATCATTGAAAGAGGCACACACGAGCAACTGCTGGAACGCCGCGGCTTCTATTACGACTTATATAACAGCCAGTTTCGCCGAGTGGTCTGATTACCCCGGCAGCGGGCGTGTTGGAAGAGATGTTTTTGACCTCAGTTCAGGCAAAAACATCTCTTTGTTATGTGAATTTACTTACATTTCAGGAAATCGATGGACGGATCCAGGGGAATAGTGGTAAATTTTATAGCGTCAGCGGAAGTTTTCTTGATAACGCTTACTACTTTTATTGGACAGGGAGAGTATATCGTTGAACAATTATTTTCGTGTAAAAACGGCTGTTCTCATGCTGGCATTCGTCTTCTTTCTGGCGGGGAGCCTGCCGCCCGCTGCCGCCTTGGCCGCTGAGCCGGAACCGCTGCCCGCAGCCATCGCCAAAATGACGCCATCCGTTGTCGCCATTATCGGCAAGCCGGTTTCCAGCGCCAAAACCGTGGACAATAACCGGTTTAACTTGGCCCACGGCACCGGCGTCATCGTGCGCACCGACGGATACATTATTACAAACGCTCATGTCGTCAAGGACATGCGCAACATTGTGGTCGTCACCTCGGAGGGAGTTTCTTACCCGGGCAAAACAACGCATTACGACGAAGAAAGCGATTTGGCGCTAGTCAAGATTGAAGCGACCGGTTTGCCTGCCGCTGCGTTTGCCGCTTCGGGAGATGTCCATGTCGGCCAAACGGTTATGGCCATCGGCACGCCGCTCTCCTTTGCCTTGCGCAATTCGGTCAGCGCCGGCATCGTCAGCGGCATCGACCGGGCGGTCCACTCCAGATACCAGCTGATCCAAACCGACGCCGCCATCAATCCGGGCAATAGCGGAGGGGCCCTCATCAATATGCAGGGTCAGGTCGTCGGGATCAACACGCTGAAATATGTGTCTTTGGGCGTCGACAGCCTGGGATTCGCCATTCCGGTCGATACCGTCCAATACGTCATGGGCCAGTTTTTCAAATACGGCAAAGTGAAGCGCCCTTATCTGGGACTTGAGCTGGAGGAAAGCTGGGAAGCGGTCGTCGGATTGCCGACCAAAGAAGGGCTGAAGGTTTCCTACGTCGAGCCCGACTCCCCCGCTGCGCTGGCCGGGGTGAAGAAAGGCGATGTGCTGCTTTCCATTGAAGGCAAAGCCATCAACAGCTTGGTCGCTTATTACGAGGTATTGAAGAAATATATTCCTGGAGACCGGATCTCGCTTAGACTGCAGGGCGCGTCGGGTGCCGCAGTGCTGGATATCACTGTAGCCGAAGACCCGGCAAGCGCCTCGGCCAAAGGTCCGGATCAAGACAATGCCGGTATCGACTCCGATCAAGGCAAAACCCGCATCGGCGACAGCCATTACGGCTGGTCGATGGACTACCCGTCCGGCCTGATCAAAGCCAAGCAGTCCCCGACCGGAGACAGCATCGGTTTCGGTGACAGCAAAGGCGAATTCGGTGTTTTCATCGACGTCAGCGAGAAGCAAAGCGAAGATTTGTCCGCTTACGGCCTGCTGCAGAAGCTGGCCAGCCGGACCTCCAATACCGTGCTGGATAAGCAGTATGTGGACCGTCCGGAGTTTCCGTACGCCAGACTGACCGGCAAAACAAGCGGCGGCGCGTACTTTCAAATGCGTGCATTTCTCAAGCAGGACCGGATTTATTACATCACTTTATATGTAGATAAAGAAGAAAACTATCAGAACAGCTTCAAGCAGAACAGCTACAACGATCTGCTCGACACGTTTGGTCCCCGCTTTGATGAACAGGACAGCTCGCTTAAGGACGTTTCGGTGTATCAGAACAAAAATACCGTTTCCACCGAATACGGCATTACCTATGATGTCCCGGGTGATTGGAAAGAGGACAGCCATGGCTCGGTGATTTCCCATTCGAACAAAGAAGGGACCGAATCGATCGCGCTGCGGGTCACTTCGGCTTCTTCCGGCGATACGCTCAAGGACTGGGCGGGACGGCAGGAGCAGAAGCTGCTGCGCCTGTATGAGCCTGATTACCGGACCGCTTCCGGACTGAAGGAGACGACGGTTGGCGGCGTTACCGCATATGAGGATGTCCTCGGTTCTACGATGGGCGATAAATGGAATATGCGGCACGTGTTTTATTTGATCAAAGACAAGTTCAAATACCGCCTGGAATTCGCTTTTCCGAAAGAAACGGACGAGCAGCATATTGAGAGCCTCATCCTCGATACCGTGAAATCGGTCAAATTCGATAAGGAGTCACTCAACAAAACGGTCGGTTTCATTCAGGACGATGACGACCTGGCCGATCCTTCCAAAACGTATACTTACACCAACGCGACATACAAATACTCCGTGCAAGTACCCGAAATATGGAGCACAACGGATTATGAGCGCGATACGTCGGTGGACAGCAAATATAAGACCTTCTCCTTCATCGGAGGTTCATTTACCATTGAGGCGGACGACCGCACACCACTTGACGATGTGGTTAAACGGGTCTCGCAAAACTATAAGAAAAGCGCCGATAACGACGCCGATTACCAATATACCGAAAGCGACAGCGAAGCATTCGGCGGCGAGGTTAAGCTCTACGAGCTTGCTTACAAAACCAAAGCTTCGCCATATACGCAAAAAGAATACATTTTCCACCGCGGCAGCATCACTTATACCGTGCGCGTCAGAATCAACGATGCGGTCAAGACCGTCGATCACGCAAACCGCATCGAAGCGTGTCTTGCCTCATTGAAAATAACAGCGGGAACGAAATAACGCGTTCCCGCCCTTAACCTTAATGCCCCCAAAGCCCTCCACTGCCAATTGGGGGCCACTGAAAAAGCAGCGAAGTGAGCGAAATCATGCTGGAGAAGCGCCAGCGTTCAGAAGCATGATTCGCACATGCAGCGTTCACCTTTTTCAGTGGCCTCCGGCGAATTGTGGAGGGCTTTTCCACGAAATAGATATATTCCCCCACCCCCTGACATATACATGCTGTAGAAAGCTTGTCAACGGGGTGAAAAATAGATGAAAACCGTCCTCTCCCATCCTTTCGCAAAATGGATAACCGTTTTTCTGCTCGTCGCAAGCACGACTGCGGCGACCGGATTGATGCTGCAGGGCAAGCCGTCGTCAACATACGATCCGGCCCTTACAGCCCAAGGCGTTCAAGCTGTCGCCGCTTTAGCCGCATTAAACGAGCCTGTACAGCCTGTTGCCGACAGCCAAGCTCCTCCTTCCATCCCGGCAAAACCGCTGGAAAAGCCGCTGCCCAAACCGCTCAGCGACCGTATCGTAGAGTACCACATGAACGTCGAGCTGGATGCGGCGCACAAATCGCTGCGCGGCAATCAGACGCTGACTTGGCGTAATCCCGGCGCAAAGCCGGTGTCCGAGCTTTACTTTCACCTTTATCCCAATGCGTTTGCTTCGAAGAAATCCACCTTCGTTCGTGAATCGGGAGGACAGCTGAGGGGCGACAAAATGAAAGACAACAGCTTCGGCAACATGCAGATTACTTCGATGAAGCTGTTGACCGGCGAGGATCTGCTCCCCCGCCTCGAATACGTTCAGCCCGACGACGGCAACAAGGACGACAAGACGCTGGTCAAGCTGCCGCTGCCCAAAATTATTTTGCCCGGGGAAAAAATTACGCTAAAAACCGACTTCTCCGTGCAACTGCCGGCCACTTTCGCGCGGATGGGCTATACCCAGGATTTCATCATGGCCGGACAATGGTTCCCGAAACTTGCCGTGTACGAGCCCGTCGGCACAAGGGGCCGCCCCGACGAGGGCTGGAATGCCCATCAATATCATGGGAACTCGGAATTTTACGCCGATTTCGGCATCTATGAAGTGACCGTGAAAGTGCCCTCCAAATACACGGTTGCGGCAACCGGCTTCCCAATTAAACCGCCTGTCGACGACGGGCAGTCGAAGACGTACACGTTTTACGCCGACGATGTGCACGATTTTGCCTGGGCGGCTTCACCCAACTTCGTCTATGTCGAAGAACCTTATGCCACCCCCAACCTGCCCGGGGTCAAAATCAAGCTGTATCTCGATCCGCTGCACGCAGATCTGAAAGCCCGTTATTTAACAGCCGCCAAAAAAGCGCTGGCCCGTTATTCGCAATGGTACGGAAGTTACCCGTACTCCACACTCTCGATTGTCGTGCCTCCCAAAGGCGGAGGCGGCGCGGGCGGCATGGAATATCCGACGCTGGTTACGAGCTGGTCCGCGGAAGAAGCCGATCCCGATCTGGAGCTGGAGCGCGTGCTTGTGCATGAGATCGGACACCAGTATTGGTACGGCATGGTCGCTTCCAACGAATTTGAGGAAGCCTGGTTGGACGAAGGGCTCACCTCCTATTCGGAAGATAAAATTATGGAGACAGAATACGGATCGCGGCCCAATCTCGCTGTCGAATCGAGCTACATCACTTCGCCGGAGGCGCTCAAGCAGAATGCATGGAATTACCACGGCCATGATGGATATGCGGAGAACGTGTATACCCGAGCCAAGCTGGTGCTTAAGTCGATCGAAAGGCAGATCGGCCCCGAGCAGATGGACCGCGTCATGAAATCGTATTTCACCCGCTTTAAATTCAAGCACCCGACAACCGCCGACTTCCAGCGTGTGCTGGAGGATACGACCAAGGCGGATTGGAGCGACTTTTTCCGGCAATATGTGTTTGGCGGTATGATGACCGACTTTACGATGGACGGCATCTACGTGAAAAAGCAAGAGCTAAACGGCGTTCCCTCTTATGAAAGCACGGTTGTGGTCAGTAAGCGGGGCGGCAGCTACGGGTATGTGCCGATCCACTTCCATTTCGCCGACGGGACCGAGATGGACAGAGTGTGGGAAGGCAAAGCCGATCAGACGGAGTTTAAGCTGACGCATACCGCCCCTGTCGATTGGGCCGTCATCGATCCGCAGCACACGAACGTGCTGGAAACCAAGCACATCAACAGCTTTATGAAAAAAGATATCGACCCGAAGCTCGCGCTGCGCTGGAACCTGGGATCGGTGAAACTGCTCGAGACCTTGTTCAGCTGGGTCGCATGGTGAGGTGGCAACGTGCTCAAATTGATTAAAGATGGCTGGAATATCGCTTGGCGGCAGCCTTTTGCCGTACTGACGCTGTTTATTTACAATTTGCTGTGGGGCCTGGCCTTATTTAAAATGGTGTATTCGATCATCGTTCCGCTGCTGCATCGTTACCCGAGCGCCAGCTTAGGCCGGGAAGCGACACAGCTGTTCTGGATTGAAAGCCAGTTCCGCCTGACCAAAACGGATATGCTCCACAGCTACCTGTGGTTGGGATTCGGCCTGCTGGCCGCACGGATGCTGCTGACGCCGCTCATCAACGCAGGATTGTATTATTCCCTGCACCATACGCTGCTGAACTCCGGCTACCGCTTCGTCCACGGTATCCGTCAGCTGTTCTTTCCGTATCTCGGGCTGTATGCATTGCAAATTGCGCTAAGTTTGGCGCCGCTCTATTGGCTGGCTCCCGAAGCCGCACACATCTTATCGACACATTACACCTATGAATCGATCGTCCAGTCGCTGCTGCCGATCATCAGCGTGTATCTGCTGTACGGATACCTCCTGCGTCTCGTCTGCATGTACGTGCAATTCGCCTTAGCGGACGGGAGCTCGGCCTGGAGCGGGATGTTCACGATGCTGCGCGGATTGCTGCCGGCCGTCAGTGTCTCCGTCATCATGCTGCTGATCGGCGCTGTGTTGACAGTTACGGTGTTATCCGTGTCGCTGATTTGGGCCGGATTCTTCGCCCTGATTCTCTATCAGCTATACCGGCTCGCCAATGTGTTCTGCAGAGTGTGGTCCATTGCGTCGCAATATCGGATTTGGCTGGCCAAAACCGATACCCTATAAATTCCCGAAAAACGAAAAATGAGAACAAAAACTGCCACAATCTCCTTTTTCGCGCACTTCTAAGAAACGCCGTTTTTGCCCAATAATTGTCCATACATTTCGCACCTCAAAAGCCGTTCTGCCGCAGCAGACCGGCTTTTTTGCGTGTATACGCCTGATTTTAAGAGCTAGTCCTAAAAACAGGTGATATTTTGAGATAATCGCACCTTTTTCGAGTTTTTTTGTGAAAAATATGTGTCTTAAGCAGGAATTTCGTTTCTTTTGGCGAATTTAGAGTATTGGAAACATGAACAAGAAAAATCTTGCCGAATTTCCTCTTGAAATGAGGAAAACGGGGGAACCACTCTTTGGGTGAATTGATCTCGCAGTCAAGGGATCATAGGGAACCTTCAACCGAACCCTAAAGCTAACCTCGTAGGCTCCGGAAGGAGTATTTGTCTTGAAAAAGTTTGCAGTACTTGTGTTTGCCTTGACGATGTCCGTTTCTATTGGAGCGGGCAGCGTGTTTGCAGAAACGCCGCTCAGTCAGGCGGTTAATTCGGTAATGGGGTCCCCATACAAATATGCGGGCACAACCGAGAAAGGCTTTGACTGCTCCGGCTATACGTCGTACATATTCTCGAAATATTTCGACACGAAACTGCCGCACACATCAAAAGGCCAAGCACTAGAAGGCACATGGGTGGACAAAAAAGATCTGCGCCCCGGCGACCTCGTATTCTTCGATACGAACGGTAAGAAGATCGGCACAGACATCTCCCACGTCGGCATTTATGTCGGCAACGGCGAATTTTACCACTCCGCCACCAACAAAGGGATTACCGTTACGAAGCTGAGCGAGTCTTATTATGCCAATCGCTACGTAACCGCCCGCCGCGTCCTGTCGGACGAGCAGTACGATCAATTAATGACCGACTCCAATCCATAAAGGTTTACGAGTAGGTACATAGCGGAACAGACTGAAGCTCTTCGGAAGCCCAATCCCCCTGCGGGATGGACGGTCTTCTTGAAGAGCTTTATGTCATATTGAGGCCAGCCCGGCCGCTTCATCCCGGCTTGTTTTCAAAAAAAGGGGACGTTGGATTGTGATTTTGTTTATTCATCGCAAAGATTTGCGGGTGTCGGATTTGCCCGCATTCGAATATATACACCGGCTCGGCAGCCCCAGCTTGCATGTCATTATTCTCGATCCCGCGCTGCTGGGTCAGAACCGCCATCTGGAGCATAGCGGGATTCACTTTTTGCGTCAGGTGCAGCGGCTGCGCCAGCAGTACCGGGACTGCGGGCGGCGGCTGCATGTGCTGTACGGGGAACCGCTTGGCGTCGTTAAGCAGCTAGTATCGCGGCATCCCGGCATTGCGGAAATCGTCTGCCACGGCGATTGCACGCCGTATGCACTGCAGCGCGACCGGAATCTGCAGGACTGGGCTGCCGAAACCGGACGAAAGTTCACTTCTTTTGCCGATCAAGCCCTTGCCGATCTGCCGGATTTTCAGCAATGGAGCGGACGAAGCGAGCCGTACAAGATCTTCACACCGTTTTACCGAAAATGGCGGGAATATGTCGGTTTGTTTCACCGGCCGGCCTCTTCCGTCCATGTGGGACAGCTGCATACGGCCGATTTGGCGGCAGATACGGCCGAGCTGCTGATACCCCCTTTTCAACTGGAGTCTTATGAGCCGGACACCGATCCCGCCCCCTGTCTCGCAAGTTTTCTCGAAGAGAAGTTATCCGGTTATGCGCAGCGGCGCGACCGCTTTGCCTCCGATGAAACAAGCGGGCTGAGCCGGTACATGAATACGGGCGCTTTATCGATTCGCACGATATACGAGGCGTTATTGGAGCGGGAGCTGTACGAAGATTGGCTGCGTCAGCTGGCTTGGCGCGATTTTTACTTGTATCAAGCGAGCGCCGACCCGCTGTTCTTCCGCTACGAGCATACTTACGATATGTCAGCGTTAAGCGACCGTCACTTCGAGGTTTGGTGCGAAGGGCGGACCGGAATTCCGATCGTCGACGCGGCGATGACCGAACTGAACGCGACCGGCTCCATGCCCAACCGGCTGCGGATGGTCACATCGATGTTTTTGACCAAAAATCTGCTTTGCCCGTTCCCTCTGGGCGAACAGTACTTTCGCCGCAAGCTTTCCGATTACGATCGTACGCTGAACCGCGGGGGCTGGCTGTGGTCGTCTTCGCTTGGTTTTGATGCCGCACCTTATTTCCGGATGATGAATCCGGTCATTCAATCGGAAACCCACGATCCCGCTGGTACGTATATCCGCCGCTGGCTGCCGGAGCTAGCCCATCTGTCCGACCGCGAGATACACCGTCCGCAGCCGCATGCGATCGTAGATCTGAAACAGTCACGTACACGCGCTATCGAAGTGTACAAGCGCATCCTGCAAGGAGCCCATTAACGCAATGTCTGAAGACCCGGCCCGCCGCCGGGTTTATTTATATCCTTTTTTCCCCAACACCCTCTTCCCTTTTTGTTTTATAATACTAAGTGAAGCCTTGTAAGCGATTTTAAAACGAGAAATGAGGGAATGCCGTGATCCGCCGCTTTTTTTCCTATTACCGCCCCTACAAGGGATTGTTTATTCTTGATTTCTCCTGCGCGGTCATCGCCGGACTGCTCGAGCTCGGGTTTCCGCTGGCCGTCAATCAATTTGTCGACAAGCTACTGCCCGGCAAAGACTGGGCGCTCATCATATGGGCGTGTCTCGCTTTGCTTGCGGTGTATGCGCTGAATACGGGGCTGCAGTATGTCGTAACATATTGGGGGCACATGCTGGGCATCAACATCGAAACCGATATGCGCAAAAAAATGTTCGACCATATCCAGAAGCTGTCGTTTCGCTTTTTCGACAACACCAAAACCGGCCATCTGATGACGCGGATTACGAACGATCTGAACGAAATCGGCGAAATTGCGCACCACGGCCCGGAGGATGTGTTCATCGCCGTGATGACGCTGGTCGGCGCGTTCTTGTTAATGGTCTCAATCAACTGGCAGCTGGCGCTGCTCACCTTTCTGGTGATTCCGCTCATGGCGTGGCTGGCCATGCATTTCAGCGGCAAAATGACGCGCACGTACCGGAGGCTGTTCGGCGATTTGGCCGAGTTTAACTCGCGGGTCGAAGATACCGTGGGCGGCATTCGTGTCGTCAAAGCATTCGCCAACGAAGAACATGAGAAAGGCCTGTTTTCGGTCAACAACTTCAGATACCGCGAAACCAAGCTGATGGCTTATAAAATTATGGCCAAAAGCATGTCGCTAACCTATATGTTCATGCGTTTCGTTTCCTTGTTTGTGATGGTGTGCGGCACCTGGTTTGTCATTCACGGAGAACTGACTTACGGACAATTCGTCGCTTTCCTGCTGCTGACCAACGTGTTTTTCCGCCCGATCGAAAAGATTAACGCGGTAATCGAAAGTTACCCGAAAGGGATTGCCGGTTTTAAGCGGTATGTCGAAATTCTCGACACGCAGCCCGATGTCACCGATGCGCCAAATGCGATAGAAGTCGACCGGCTGCGCGGCAACATCCGCTACAACGCCGTCTCATTCGGTTACGAGGCCGATAAAAACATCATCTCCCGCATCGATCTTTCGATCTCCGCAGGGGAGACGATCGCCTTCGTCGGTCCGTCCGGCGCCGGCAAAACAACGCTGTGCAGCCTGCTTCCGCGGTTCTACGACTGCACCCAAGGCGGCATCAGCATCGATGGCACCGATATCCGCCATATGACGCTTTCGTCGCTGCGCCGGCAGATCGGCATCGTCCAGCAGGACGTATTCCTGTTCTCCGGCTCGATCCGGGAAAATATCGCTTACGGCAAGCTGGACGCCACGGACGAACAAATCTGGGACGCGGCCCGGCGGGCGCAGCTGGAACCGTTCATCCGCAGCCAGCCCGGCGGCATGGACACGATCATCGGCGAACGGGGCGTCAAGCTGTCCGGCGGACAAAAGCAGCGGCTCGCGATCGCCAGAATGTTTCTGAAAAATCCGCCGATCCTCATTCTCGACGAAGCGACATCCGCGCTGGATACCGAGACGGAGGCGGCCATCCAGCAATCGCTGGCCGAATTGTCACAGGGACGTACAACGCTGGTCATCGCCCACCGGCTGGCGACCATTAAGAACGCCGACCGCATCATCGTTGTCACCGACCAAGGCATTGCCGAACAGGGCAGGCACCAAGAGCTGGTATCGTCCGGCGGCATTTACAGCAGACTGCACAAAGCGCAATTTGGAACCTAACACTACACATCAAGGAGCGATGCCGATGCCTTCATGGAAGCTGGTTTTGTTCGATTTGGACGACACCTTGGTACGGTTTGACGATTACTGGCCGGACAGCATCAAAGAAACGTTCAGACAGCATGAGGCAACGCGCGGGTTCGATGCGGAACAATTGTTTGATGTATTTATGGTTAAAAACAGTGCGCTCGTCGATCAATATCACAAACAAGAGATCAGCCTGCAGCGGTTTCGCAATGAGCGGCTGATTGCCGCCTTGGCGGAATATGGCGTGCAAGCCGATGAAGACGCGGCTATCTCGTTCAACCGCCTGCACCGGCAGATCAGCAAATCGTTTATGAGAGCGGACCCGGAGCTGGTCTCCTTGCTTCAGGAGCTGAGCGTTTCTTACCGGTTCGGCATCGTAACCAACGGGACCACGAATTGGCAGCATGATAAAATCCAAGCAGCCGGCATCGGCTGTTTTTTTACCAGAGAAAACGTCGTTACCTCGGAGGATGTCGGCTGCGAGAAACCGGACCCGGAAACATACTCCACCGCACTCCGGCATTACCGGATGAAACCGGAAGAAGCCGTATTTATCGGCGACTCCTGGAAAAACGATGTGCTCGGTCCCGCGCAGCTTCGCATGCAGGCCATCTGGGTCAATTTGCGTAAGGAGCAGGTTCCCGACGGCTCACCGCAGACTCATATCGGGACGGTGGAGAACATCTTGGACATTCGGCGGTTTTTGTTATAGGCTATGGAAAGATAGATTTACAGGATAGAATAACTTTTTTTGTGAGGTAGTTGTGATGCAGACGAAAGCCGGGCGCAAAAGCTTCCGAATCCGCTTGGACGAAATGGTTCAATCGCTGCGCAGAGACATCGTGAGCGGCAAGCTGCCGATCGGCGGATTCCTGCCGTCGGAAAGCGACCTGGAAGGACAGTTTCACTTAAGCAACAATTCCGTCCGCAAAGGGCTGGACATCCTTGTGCAGGAGGGGCTGCTGGAGAAAATACCGCGTGTCGGCAACCGGGTGCTTTCTCCCTCCCCGCATGCTACGACGGTCATTAAATTCGGTTATCACAATACAATCGGCAATCAGACGGAAATCGCCGATCTGATCGCCAAATTCCACAAGCTTTGCCCCCATATCCAGGTGCAGCCGCTGGAGCTTCCCGAGAACAGCTACAGCCATGCCATTGAAGAGTATCTGGAGGCCGGTCTGCTGGATGTGGTCATGTTCAACAACAACAGTTTTCAGGATTTTGTCGAAAACGGAAGTACCGGCCTTCTTGAACCTGTCGATATCGGCGCGGACATTCCCCGCTTTCTGCAGGAACCGTTTATTCATAACGGCCGTTCTTTGGCGTATCCTTTTATTTATTCACCGGTCATTCTCTGCTACCACCGCGGGCATCTGCAGGAAAAAGGCGTGCCCGAACCGGACAGCAGCTGGTCATGGGACGATCTGCTCCGGCATGTCAAACAGCTCGCCGTCAAAAATGAACGGTTCGGCTTTTATTTCCACCTGCAATCACGCAACCGCTGGCCGGTATTCCTGCTGCAAAGCGGGCTGAGCTTGCCGGTGGCGGCGGATAGCGACCGGACCGGCTTGGAGGAGCGGCTGAAGACCAGCCTGGAAATGTGCCGGGAGCTGCTCGCCAGTTCGGAGGATTCCCCGATGGCGCTGTCCGAAGCCGATGCGGAAAGCCTGCTGCAGCGGGAAAAAGTGTCTGTAATGATGACGACGTATTTTTTCCTGAATGCGCTCAAGCGCTCCGATCTTCCGTTTGACGTGGCGCCACTTCCCGCTTTGTACAATTCGAATACACTGCTGCTGGTTGTCGGACTGGCTATGAACAGCAAATCAAGCTGTAAAGAGGCAGCCGGACGTTTCGTGCAGTTCCTCACCTCCTACGAGACGCAGCTGTTTATCCGGCAGCATACGCTGAATATTCCGGCGCACAGCCGGGTAGCGGAATGGCGCGGGACAGAACACCTGAACCGCCCTTCCCGGTTTTCCATGTACCGGGAAATTATTCCGACCTACAGATCACTTTCCGATCTTGGCGTGAGCAACGCCAAGCTGCGGGATATTCAACGGGAGGTTATGCTGTATGTCTCCGGCCTGCAGGACAGCCATACGTTATGCGGCCATATCTGGCAGCTGCTCAAGTAAGCTTAAGAGTTAATCATAATCGCTCCATTGGTTATTCCGGAATGAGGCAGGTCTTCGCGACCTGCCTTTTTTTTTATTTCCAATTTCGTGGTTGACGGTCAAGCATAATGTGCCTTATAGTAGTTATGGGTCAGTAATGGGTCAATAAAATTGATCCGTTCATGAAACGTATTTTATTAACAGGAGCTGCTTCTTATGGAATCAAGTCAACCTATGTGCATTCATGAAGGGGTGTTGTTTCATAACGTCAGCGAACTTGAAAAAAGAGAGCGCTTACCCGGACTCCGGCTGCAGCGGTTTCCCCGCACGGTTCGTGAATCGCTAAACGCCAAGGCCCGGGTCAAAGCCGCCCAATCAAACGGCTGCGAAATCCGTTTTGTTACGGAATCGAGGTATGTCAATGTGACCGTGTCCGCAGTGGAATCGGGCGGATTCGCTCACGTGTTCAGGGGGGACTTATACCACTCCTCCCATCCTCTAACGGCTGGCGTCCTTCACACCTTGCATCTGGAGACCCCTGAGCGTTTGGCCCAAGTGAGTCAGACGGTTCTGCACAACCGGGCGTATTCGCCGGACGTCTGGAGGATCCATTTCGACCGGGTAGGGGCGGTATTCCATGAAGTCGACGCCTTCGGCTGCGAAGTACGCCCTCCGGAGAGCGGCCCGCTCCCTAAGCTGACGCTGCTGGCCTATGGTTCTTCCATCACACAGGCTGCCGGCGCGACTAACCATTACAACGGATATATTCAGCAGGCCGCCCGAAGACTGGAAGCGGATGCGCTGAATCTGGGTCTCAGCGGCTCATGTTACTGCGAGCGGGAAATCGCCGACTTTATCGCCGGACACGGCGGCTGGGACGCGGCATTCCTCGAGCTTGGCGTAAATATGCGCGGCGTGTTCACGCCGGAGCAATACGAGCAGCGGGCGTCGTATTTGCTAGACCGGGTCATTGCGGAGAACCCCGGGAAACCGGTCTTCATAACGACCATTTATCCCAATCGGGCAACCTTCTTCACCAATCCCGGCGATCCGCTGGCCGAACACGAAAGGCGCTACAACGATATCCTGCGAAACTACGCCGCCCGCACACCGTACCCCGACCTGCACCTGATCGAAGGCCATGAGATCATGAGCGACTTTACTTCCTTGACGACCGATCTGATCCACCCTTCCGACTACGGCCACATGCTGATGGGAGAGCAATTGGCCGGGCATATGCGCCCCGCAATCGAGCGGCTGCGAACCATGCAGCAGCAAGCTGCAAACCAATTAGAGTCAGATATGAGTCAAATCCAATTATAAAGGGGATATCATAATGAAAAAATGGTTCGTTTCCGCTATCAGCTTAAGCCTTACCGCCGCGCTTGCGGTCGGCTGCACGTCAAGTACGCCGCCAGCCGCGAGCACGGGATCCGACGGCAAACCCGCCCCCGCTCCACAGGGCAAAACCACATTTTCCATCTCCATCCGTTCCGGCAATGTCGGGTATGCCGAAAACAGCCCGGACATCAACCAAGATAAATGGGTGAAAAAGATGGAGGAGCTGTCCAATACCGACTTGGATATCCGTATTTTGCCGGCCAAAGATTTTGACCAAAAAATGATTCAGCTTATGGCTACGGGCGACATCCCCGATGTCGTGCAGGTTGGCGACGGATTAAATAACCTACAGCTGGCCGGATCGGTACAAGCCGGCGTGTTTCTGCCGCTCAACGATCTGCTCGAAAAATACGGGCAAAATCTGCTGAAAAAAATACCGAAAGAAGCTTGGGCGCGCGAAACCGATGCGAGCGGCAAGATCTACGCTATCCCCGAATGGCTGTCCAATCCGTCGCGGCGGGCTACATGGATCCGTGCCGACCTGCTGGAAAAAACCGGACTTCCCGAGCCGAAGACGGTCGACGATTATTTAAACGTCATGCGTGCGTTTAAAAAGCTTGGCGTTGAAAACCCTTACATGGGCCGTGAGGACTTCGTTTATTCGGACGTATTTTTTGGCGCATACGGCATTTACAGCCAGTTTTTCATGAAGCAAGGCGACCAGATCGTGCCCCAGTTTTTTAACGTTGAAGGGATGCAGAAGGCGATCCAAACCTACAAAACGATGGTCGACGAAGGCCTGATCGGCAAAGAATTCGTTACGACCAACCCGACAAAATTCAGAACCGATATCGTGGCGGGCAAAGCGGGGATCTGGAACATGAACGCCAACCTGCTGATGCAGTGGGACCAGCAGCTCCGGGATTCGGTGCCTACCGGCAAGATGAAGCTGATCCCCTCCCCGGTCGGACCCGACGGCAAAGGCGGCAACCGGCTGTACGGCAGCGTCACCCGTGCTTATTTTATTAATAAAAATACAAAGGACCCTGCCGGGATCATTAAGTTTTTTGATTGGATGGTCGGCGATGAAGCGGAGAAGTTTTTCACATTTGGCGTCAAAGGCGAAAACTACACCGAGGACAACGGCAAGATCAATTACAAAATGCCGGCCAATGCGAAAGAATCGGACGAAGAGACCTTCCGGCAAATCCTGCTCTGGTTCGTGCAGGATACGACTTACAACAAAGGTGTGCTGAATCTGACTCCGGAGGGGCAAAACTTAATTAAGACTTACGATACGATGCTGGCGAAGGAAGGCATTGACGGCATCCAATTCGACCCGCAGCTGCCAAGTCTGGTGAAAATCCCGGACATCGCGCCTACCTTCGACAAGTTCCCGCCGGTGCTGCTGACTCATATTTTTAAAATGGTGTACGGCAAGGAACCGATCTCCGATTACCCGAAAGTGCTAGAGGAATGGAAGCAAAAGGGCGGCGATCAAGTCATTAAAGAAGCAACGGAGAGATACAACAAAAAAGACGGTGTCATTATGCCGCGGAAATAACATTGTCTGCGTAACAAACGAATAAGCCCTTGGCATTTCTCCGTAGGAGAGAAGCTAAGGGCTTATTATTTATTGCGGGCATGTGCTATGTTTCCATTTTCAATGTGCGGGCGACGTTCAACGTAAATTGCTCTACAGCTTTGTGCAAGCTGCGGTAGTACGAGCGAGTCGGCAGTCCCAGCCGCTCCGCCACCGCTTCGTGTGTTCCAATCCGTCTAATGTAAGCATGCCGTACGATGTCGGCATACAGGTTTTCGGAGGCGCCACCTTCCTCCAACTGCCGCAATGCCTGCTCGAAAAGCAAACGAATTCCGCCGGCCATACCAACCGGCTCCGGTTTAAGCGCTGCTGCCTCTCCTCCGTCCCGCTTCAGCAAAGGTTCTGCGGCACTAAGCAGCTCCGCGGATTTCTCCAGTCTGCCGTACTGCTGCAGCAGCTGCTTTACGAGCCGCTCAAGCCGCTCCAATGGAAGGACCACAGTCCCCACAGATTCCGCCGCAGCCTCCAATGGCGGTCCGGTGGGATCACAATCAAGCGCCTTGCCGCTCCATACGGACGTATCTTCCCATGCACTATCCGCCCGCAACCGGTATGCTTCATATGTTTCCGGTTTCCGCTTGCGCAGATCATATTCCGCCCAATACCTTACCGTGTCGTCCAACCGCCAGCCGCCTCCGAACTTTACGACAAACGGCATACGGCAAAATGCATGGAAATGCGCGTCATCCAGCGTACGGCCAACTATCCGCTCGACTGTCTGTTGATCGAATTTCCACAGCATGCAGGCTGCATCCAACATCGTTTGATACGGCTCCTCCCTCATGCCGGTCAAAACTGATTTCATCAAAATGCCGATCGTATCGCTCAGCCACCACTCGTCGGAAACGTTCTGCGGCCCTCCCGCAAATCCCCCGGCAGCGCAAGCAAGGGAAAGCGCCAGCGGGATGCCACCCGCTATTTTTTTAATCCGCAGGCGCAAGCCCGGGTCCAAGCAGCCTCTGGCTGCCATATATTCGTCCGCCGCCCGCCTCGAAAGCGGCTGCAAATGGATCGAATGTATCGCGCTGCTCCATCCCGAGCGACCCCAGGCATCCCCAAGCGGGAACCGCCCGGCCATGACAACCCGAATCGAAGACGATAAACTCGGCAAAAGCCGCTGCCGCAGCCAGTCTTCGATTGAAGCGGATTCCTCCAGTGTGTCCATCAGCAGAATAAGCGGAGACTTCCGCTCGGCTTGGCGATTAAGCCGGTTGATGATATCCGCCAGCCGCTCTTGCTCATCCTTTTCGCCCTCTCCTGAGTTCTCTTGACCGCCAAGACAACAATCTATATGCGTCAGTAACGACGCCGGATTCAGGGAATTGCGACTTCCGTCCAAATGAATGAAGGTGCGGTCGCTGTTTCTCCGCATGAACATTTTCAGCAAAGCAGATTTTCCGATGCCGCCAAGTCCATGTATATACACGAGCCGCCACGATTCGTCCCGCGCCGCAAGCCAATTCTCCAGCTCGTTTAACTCTGCCTGACGGCCTACAAACAACCTGCTTTCCTCGGCTTCCAGAACCTCCTTTATCGTCCTCACCCGCATATCACTTCCATTCCCCTCCATATTTCTTTCATTATAATTGAACGTTAGCAAGTTTGGCAGTGTTTTGGCATTGAGGGTGGCAGTGAAACTACTTTATTTTTAATGAAAGCTGCGCCTTTAAGCGGCATGTAGCCCAATTGAAAAAGACATGGAAAGGGAGATTCCGAATGGTTCGAAAAGTATCCTTGCTCCTCTCCGTTTTGCTCGCAGCGGCATGGTTTATGGCACTTGCATCTGCAGGTGCAGCCGCCAAACCTGTCGTTTGGGGAGCCGTGCAGAAAGCGACCTACAATAATTTAAAATACGGCGCGCTCATCATTAACAGTCCGTTAAGTGACGGAGGATTCTCATTGGCATCCGGCAGTGTCGTCAAAAAAACCGATGATGCCGATTTCGTGCTGACCACGTTTAACGAGTTCGGAGCACGCGGTGTAGCTATCGTCGACGAAGAGTTAAGCGACACGACCAAGACGGTACCGTCTCTCACCCGAGACCATGCCAAGATGGAGGCCGGCACCGTTTACTTCATCATGACGCATGACGGCGGTTATGCCAAAATCCGGCTGGACCGCGTCACCTCCTCCTTGGTGACCTTCTCTTATGTGACGGAGAAGGCGGAATCTACCGCGCCGCAGCCGAACCCGCAAAACACGCAGCTGGCGACCGACAGCAAACCGTCTAAACC
Source organism: Paenibacillus thalictri (assembly GCF_004307995.1). Taxonomy (GTDB): domain Bacteria; phylum Bacillota; class Bacilli; order Paenibacillales; family NBRC-103111; genus Paenibacillus_AF; species Paenibacillus_AF thalictri. The sequence continues at coordinate 44,710 of NZ_SIRE01000023.1, forward strand.
CGCTGACAGCTCGCCGTCCGTCAAATCCGCCGATACGCCGCCCGCCAAGCAGCCGGACGGAGGACCGGTTCCGGCCAAGCCGAATGCCGATAATACCAACGGTGATAAACCGGCAGCCAATACGCCGCCGCCCAAATCGGCTCAGGTCGGACCTCTCAAGTTCCCGATTCAGTGGGGCGAGACGAGAAAAGCGAGTTACAGCGGCCTGAAGTACGGAGCTCTCACGATCAACAATCCGTTAAGCGACGGAGGTTTTTCTATATTTTCCGGTAAAACCGTCAGCAACACCGCTGAAGCCGATTTTGTCATTACAACCTTTACCGAAATGGGCGGCCGATTCGTTTCCAAAGTGAATGAAAGCTTGCCCGAGCCCACCAAGTCGATCACCATTCAGAAACCTGATCATCAGAAAGCGGAACAAGGCAGCGTGTATATCGTCAAGTTGAGCAACGGACAATATGCCAAGCTGCAACTGGATCGCCTGACGAACAATGCCGTTTCGATTTCTTACGTTTTGCAAGAAAATAATCGCGCCCGAACTGCCTCAACCGTGCTGCTGCAAGCGGGCAGCAACACTGCCGCCATTAACGATCAGAACATAACGCTTGATAATAAAGCCGAGTTGATCGAAGACGAGATGTGGGTGCCGCTGAGATTTTTCACCAAAGTGCTCGGAGTGGAGTTGCTTTGGGATCCTACCGAGCAGATTCCCTATTTAAAAAGTGGCGATAATCTGCTTGCGATGACACTCGACGATAGCATGCGCGCTTCGGTCGATACAACGTTTAAACATATGGATAAACCGGATGCTGTGCTGGCTTTGCGGCTCATGGTGCCGCTTAAACGGATAGCCGAATCTTTTGGCTTTCAGGTCGAAATCGACGGTGAGAACGGCTCCGCCTCAGTAGTTGGTCTAATGGAGACAACTGAGCCACAAACCGACATCGCCGCTGCTGACGAGATAGCTCCTTTTATCGATAAGCCAATCAAGCTGCGGATCGCCGGGGCGGTCTTGTGGGATCGCGAGCGTATCGGCAGCGGCGGAACCATTGCTCATGAGAGCGGCGTGCTTTCCCCTGGAGCGGCAACGGCATCGGTGTTGAGCATCCGCGCGGACGGCACATACAGCTGGACCAACAATGTGATGGATGGCGCCGATTTAGCCGGAACTTGGGAAGCCAGCCATTATTCCGAATACCCCATCGTTCTGCATCACGGCGAATCGGGTAAAGACTGGTATCTTGGAGCAAGCGGCCAAGGAACCTGGGGCGGCGGAGACGTTATTCTCTGGGACCGCTCTGCGCTTTCGTATAATGGCGATTTCGAATAAGCCGGAGTAGAAAAAGCTGCTTCCATGGCCCCCAACGGAGCTGTGAGGCAGCTTTTTTCTTCAGTCGCGAACGCGTCTTTGCGGAAAAGGATGTTTGACTGCGGCGGCGAATAATATGAGAAAGAAACTTACCACGCGGAGTTGGATGCGCAGTGAATGAGATGATCCTAAGTTGGTTGCAGGCAGGCCGCATCGCTGAAGCGGTCATGCGGCTGGAAAACGAAATATTGCAGGGCCGCGAAGTCGACGGCGCCATATTGCGGATGTTAACTCCCTCTCATCTGCAAAGCTCCCCCCTGCTGTTAAAAGCCCGCGGGCAATGCGAATATAAGCTCGGTAACCTCAATGAGGCGGGACGGCACATGGCATCGGCGGTGAAACTGCTCGCGCGCCAATCTTTTCGAAAGCCCCTTCTATCCGCGATGGCGGTATGGGCCGATATTTTGCTGAGGACCGGGGAATTGAATTCTGCGGAAACGCTGATTCAATTCCTGCTTAATGAGTACACCTCAACCTCCGAACCGGATGTGGAAGGCGACGTGCCATATGTGATAAGCAGAGGCTCACGGCTGCTAAACGACTCCGTTGATGCCACGAAGCTGCTGCTTGAGGCGTTCCGCCTGTTTGCCAGAGATAACCGGCAGGAGCAAGCAGATGTGGCACTTGAGCTGCTATTGATGGAGCATATCAATCCCGCTCTGGAAGTATCGCTGCACATTCATTTGCAAAAGCTGGTATCCTTGGATACACGATATGCCGGGTATCTGCACTTCGCCGAAGCGATTGGACTTATGAAAGAAGGCCAGTGGAAGGCCGCTGCCGATATGCTCCACACTGTACCGCAGAAGTTGCATTCATACTACTGGATGGCCGTAGCCGAGCTCCGGCTTGTGCAGGCTCAATTGCGTGCGCAAGGCGCTGCGGCCGCTGAGCAAATTGGCGTTGCGTTATGCCGAATTGAGCAAACCTGCGCGGCAGACTGGGAGCTTCACTATGCGATCAAGCTTGTTAAATATGAAGCTTATCTAGCAGCAGGCAACTCGGAAGAGGTGGATCGTGTTTTACGCGAAGCGGAAGCGATTGCAGACATGTTAAAGCTGCATCACCCTTCTGCCAAGGAGCGAACCGGCATGCTTCAACCTGCGGACTTTCCGGATCACCCCCGCCTCAATCAAGCCGGTGCTGCAGCTGCAGATGAAATCAGACCCGCCGCCGCACGATGGAAAGTTCACTTCTTTGGCGGTCTTAAAATCACTTCTCAAGGTACGGAACTAACCGGCATTGGGTGGAAACGGAAAAAAGCCAAAGAGCTGTTCATCTATTTACTTCTTCAGCCAAACTACTCGGCAAACAAAGAGGAAGCCGCCGAGCAGTTATTTCAGCAGCGTGATCCGGACCGGACCTTTAAGCATCTGTATGTCATTGTCCACCAGCTTCGAAAAGCGCTGCAAGCCACCATACTGACGGAAGACGGCGTGATTATCAAAGACGAGCAAATCCGGTTAAACGAGTCGGTCATCGAGTTTGTCGATGTAGAACAATACATCAGTCTGCTGAAGATTGCCGATCAATTGTGGATGCAGGAACGCGCTCTTGCCCTGGAATTTTACACGAAAGCTTATGCCCAATACGACAAGCTGCTGCCCGAATACCCTTATCTCGATTGGGTGGAGAAACAGCGGGAGTTTCTTCTCGGCAAACAGCTTTATGTCTTACAAAGACTCGGCAGCACAGCCGAACAACAGAAGGAGCATGAACAAGCCGAGCTGTATTACCGGGAATGGCTTGAGCTCGCCCCATATCATGAGGAAGCTTATCAAGCTATGATCAGACTGCTGATCGCCACCGGAAGGGACCATGAGGCGGAACGCTGCTACAATCAATTGGCGGTAATGTGCCGTGAACAGTTGAATGCCAGGCCTACAGAGGAAACAAGGCGTCTCCTTTTCCGGTAAATCTGCAGCTATCGTATTGTAAACCGTCTGTAAGCAAGATTTCGTATGATGATATAAAGCAAATGCTGCCATGAACCAAGGGCAGGCCACTGAAAAAATAGCTTAAGTGAGCGAAATCATGCTGAAGAAGCGCCAGCGTTCGCTTTTTCAGTGGCCATGGGCAGCTTGGAGGATGATGTGACGTGACCGTATGTATTCCATATGAAAAGCATTGGACATTGGACAGTGTCATTGGAGAGGAAAAGGTACTGTTAGATGAGCTCGCTGTTATTTTAATGAAGCTGGACCCCGCGTCCGCTCGTTCCAATGACATCTTGTCCGCCGTTGCGGAAGCTTGTCTGAATGCATTCGAACACGGAAACCGTCTCATCCCAACCCTGCCGGTTCAGGTCTATATGGTGGTTGACGATGGCAGCTATTGCTTCCGCATTTTCGACGAGGGATCGGGTTTTACTCCCATTCTTTCATCGATAGACCGGACTGACACACAGCAAAAAGAAGCAAGAGGCTGGGGGCTGCTCATAATGCGGAATTTAGCGGACCGCTGCGAATGCGGAAGAAACGATGACCATTTTTATGTGGAACTGCAATTTAGACGTTCGGAGTGATGCACATGGAGGAGACATTTTTCGCAAATGTTCGAGAGACAGGTCAAACCGTTATCATAGACATGTCGGGAGATTTATCCAAGAGCGCTCATGAGCCGCTGCTCGGACTATTCAACTGGGAAACGAAAAAAGAAGATACGTGCTGCATTATCCTGAATTTTTCGCAGGTCAATTATATTAACAGCCTGGGCATCGCTTTGCTTATTCGGCTAACCCGCAAAACGGAGCGGGCCGGCTATCAAACATTCGCTTACGGCATATCGCCTCATTATCACAAGCTGTTTCTGATGGTGGGGTTGGCGGAACATATGATGATTTACCCGGATGAATATTCGATTATGCAGCGTATTGAAACTTTAAACTCACTATAATGACAGGGCTCTGGCGATATCTCGTCAAGGCCCTGTTTTTTTGTAAGTTTTTTGTAATGGCCTATTGTTAGTGGCCTGTAAGCCGCGCCGTGTAAAATACGATTCGAATTCAACTGAAATTGTTTATTTTATCGATCTTGTGAAAGCGAGGTGACCGCAAGCTCAACCACAGGTTCCAGCTTCAGTCGAACTAACGTATACGAGGAGGAATTATGAAATTTTACAGTAAACGCAATCTGCTCGGCCGGTGCATCATCGTCATGCTGATTTTAAGTCTCGCGTTTTCTTCGCTTGGCATTGTGTCTGCGGAAGACGGCTCCAAGGACATCAAAGGACATTGGGCCGAGCGGCAGTTACAATCGTGGATAACGAAAGGTTTTATTCAAGGTTATGCGGACGGGAGCATACGGCCCGATACTTCTGTGACCAGAGCCGAATGGATGACGCTTGCGAATCGTGCATTTGGACTTAGCGAGAAGGCCGCTGTTACCGCTTCGGATGTCAACCCGCAAAGCTGGGAGTACGAACAAGCTGCCATTGCCATAAAAGCCGGGTATGTGAGCGGGTACGAGGACGGCACCTTAAGACTTGGAAACGATGTCACCCGACAAGAGACGGCCGCCATGATCGTCAAATTGCTACAACTGGATCAAGGCCAGTTGTCCGCACTGGATCGTTTTCGCGATAAAGCCGATCTTCCTGAATGGAGCAAGGGTCCATTAGCAGCTGTTGTCAGCAAAGGGATTTTGGACGGTTATGAAAACGGAACGCTGGGCTTCAACCGGAGTGTAACCCGAGCCGAAGCCGTTGTCATCCTGGACCGCGCTTTACAAGGAGGCTCAAAAACGGCATTTCATCAAGCCGGCACCTTCGGGCCCGCGGCAGGCAACGAGACCATAACCGGAGATGTGCTGATTAACGCATCGGGCGTTACACTGCGGAACGTAACCATTTCCGGAAGCCTGACACTCGGCGAAGCTATCGGCGAAGGCGACGTCACGCTGCAAAATGTCACTGTAAAAGGCGATACATACGTTTACGGCGGCGGCAGCAACTCCATTCACCTGAAGGACAGCGTTCTGGTGACCATCTTGGTCAATAAGAAGACCGGTGAAGTGCGAATTGTTGCGGAGGGGAAAACTTCCGTGAAACAGGTGGATGTACGTACCGGTGCTATCTTCGACGGCTCGAATGCAACGGGTAGCGGCTTTTCCAATGTGCGGTTGCAGGAACAGCTTCCGGCAAATTCGAAAGTCACGCTGCTCGGCCAGTTTGAAAGTCTTGATATTTCGGCCCAAAGCATTATAGTCGACATACCGAGCGGCTCCGTCAACAACGTCACGGTATCCGAACAAGGCGGCAACTCATCGATCCGGCTGGGCAAGGACAGCAAAATTGTCGAACTTGTATTAAATGCCGTCACGAAAGTTTTGGGGGAAGGGAAAGTCGACAAAGCGACATTGGGGAAAGGCGCTGAAAACTCCACGTTCCAAACTGCTCCCGCTTCGTTCAGTTCCTCGGGCAGCTCCGGCTCAGGCGGCGGAGGTGGTGGTGGAGGCTACTCGCCATATATAGAATTCATCGCGGCTCCGACGGCTACTCCTGTATCAGGTCAGGTGACCGTTGGCACCGCCGTCTATTTAAGTACAACAACGGCAAATGCCGCGATTCACTATACACTGGACGGCAGCTCGCCAACAGTTGCTAGCTCCGTTTACTCGAGCCCGATTATCGTCAACTCGAATATGACCGTTAAAGCGATTGCCGCCAAAAACGGACGAACCAGCGAGACGTCGGTGTTTACCTATACGGTTCCTGCCGTTCCTGATACTGAACCGCCGGCTTCAGTCACCGGGCTTGTTTACCGTGATGTCACGTGGTCTTCGTTAACCTTGGCTTGGAATCCCGCCAGCGATAACGTGGGCACTGTCGGTTACGCCGTTTACCAGAATGGCGCTAAAATCGCAACCGTTACCGATACGGTGTATCAAGTGACCGGACTCGCTCCTTCCACTCCGTATTTGTTTGGAGTCAGCGCATATGACGCTGCAGGCAATTCCAGTGGTTTAACTACGGTAAGCGCCACAACATATGCTTATTCACCGGCGTTATTCACCGTATCGACAACCGCGTTCAGCGGGGGCGGAGCCATTCCTGTCCAATATGCATACGACGGAGAGGGCTGGATTGGCGCCGCTAACACAAGCATCCCGGTTAGTTGGACCAATCCGCCGCCCGATACCCGGTCATTTGTCGTCATTGTATACGACCCGGATGCTTCGGACTTCCTGCATTGGACGGCCATTAATATTCCCGCTTCGGTCACTTCACTGGCTGAAGGCGCATCGAGAACCGCCATGCCGTCAGGCAGCGTTGAGTTGGGCAGTCATCTCGACGGCAAAGCCGGATACGGCGGGCCCTTTCCGCCGGCGGGTGCGCCGCATCATTACCACGTAGCGGTGTACGCTTTAAATACGGATCACCTTGAAGGGTTCACCGAGATACCGGGCTACCCTCTTATGGACAGCTACAGCGGATTAATTAGCAAGATGAACGGAAAAATCTTGGCAAGCGCCGAAACAGTCGGAACCTTCCAGTTCCAAAGCAACCTGATTCCTGCACTCGCGGTGAAAGAAGTCACCGCAAAGGACAACACCAGCGCTCGCGTTTCGTTTAATACAACACCGTCTGCTGCGCCAGTGGCCGGAGATTTTACCTTCGACAACGGCCTTACCGTCACAGCGGTTGCTATCGACTATACGTTATACCCGTTCAAGCATTTCACCATCACGACCAGCAGTCAGACGCAGGGACAAAATTATCATTTGAGTTATAAAGGTGCACCAAGCGGGCTGACTTTGGTTGGGGCAGGGAACTAGGAGATAGAGATAAGGGCAGGCGAAAGGTCATTTCGCACTGCCCTTTTTTCTGTATGAGCTTAACCGTTCATTCTAATGACAAGCAAAGTCATATCGTCTCTTTGCGCCCGCTCTTGTGAGAAAAGCTTGACCTGTTCCAAAATTCGGTTTTTCACTTGATCTGCAGTATGATCGCAGGTGGCTAATTCGTCCAGCACAAGCTTGAGCCGTTCAAATCCGAACAATTGCCTTTCCGCATTTTCGACCTCGACGATTCCGTCGGTGTAAAGGACAAACGTGTCATGCCGGCTTATCGGCATGGAAACGACATAAGGCTCCAAATCCTCATCCAAGCCAATGGGAAACGATGAAGAAGGGACAAATTCCACCTGATCTTTTTTCATGATTAAGGGCGATACATGCCCTGCACTGGCATAGGTTATCGTCTCGGACTCAAGATCGACCATCGCGATTCCCAGCGTAACCAACATATCCATGGAATGCTCTTTGTAGAGCGCCCGGTTCAACTGCTTGAGCATCTCCGGCAGGTTTTGCCGCCGCTGCGCCTCCGAGCGGATTAGTCCCACGATATTGGACATGATTAATGCGGCTGGCAGTCCTTTATCCGTCACGTCGCCCACTATAAAAAGAACGGTGTGCTTGTCTACTACGATAATATCGTAAAAATCCCCAGCGACTTCTTTGGCCGCGGCCAAGAAAGCCACCGCTTCCACCCCTTCAGGCAGCTGCGGACCTACCGGCAGCATCTGCTGCTGTATTTTTCCTGCGAGCTTCAGCTCCTCGTCTTTTTCATTGTAGTAGGCCTCCAACTTTTCAAGCAGCTGCTGTTTTTCGACTTCCCGAGGTTCTTGGTCCCCTAGCCAATGCACAAGCAGCAAGCTGATCAGCAATATAATTAAAGCGGCCATAAACGTCATCTGGTAATTCCCAAGCGATAACGGCACAATCACGTCACGGAGCGAAAGGCCTGTTCTGATAGAAAGGATGTACACCGCCAGTCCCGCGCCAATAAACAGAAACGGACGCTTACGGTCAGCCCATATCGACAAAGCATAAAGCACGAACACATCCAGAAATGCAAAACCGATTTGAAGGAGTCCACTGCCGAGAAGAGCCGCTTGAAAAGAAGTGGAAAATGCAAAAACGGCGTACCCGAGTCCCAGAAAAGCCAGCCCGTATACCACTGATTTGAACCCCCGACGGTCAACAAACCAGCCGACCAGAGGCATGACCATGATGTAGGTCATTTTTTCAAAATAATTATGAATGCCAGGGAATTCCGCCAGAAAGGGATTAACTACCTGATACATAATGCCGCCCAGCAAAAAAACGATGAAAATAAACAAGAAAAGCGGCATCGGATTGCTGCGTTTTCGAAAACTGGCGGCAAGCGGCTCAGGTTGGAGCCGAACCTTCCAAAACCGAGAAAGCGCAACCATTGCAAGCCCCAGCATGCCAAAAACAGCCAACATACCAGTCTGTGGGCCAACACCTGAAACGTTATATACAAAATGGAGTCCGCCCACGAGAACACCGTTGATGCCAAAGGCAAGTCCGATCTGATGCCGCGGAATCAATTGCCGGATGAGAAATATCCAGACCAAAGAAGGCAAGGATGCCACCAGTCCGATTAGCGCAAACAAAATGTTCCAATAAGATGCGGCAAGCCACCATAAACTGATGGTAAGCACTAAACAACCGATCGCAATAGCATACGTCAAAGAAATACACCATTTCCATCCCGGCTGCCATTTATGCAGTACAATACCCCAGACAAGAAAAGAGAGCGCATAACAATTCAAAAATGAAGTCGCAGCCTGTACAGGATCCGCTCCCTTGACGGCTGCCAGCTGAAACAACAGCGGACCAAACAAAGGCAGCGTAAGTACGTATCCTTGAAATCCTGCCATAAATAACAGCACCGGAATAGCCGCGCGCATGAATATGCCTCCCCTGTTCGTCTCTGGTACTTTAATGTGGAATTATTTAGTCAAATCAACCAATTGTATTATAGCACAGCCAGTGCTCCCAAGAACCTGCTTGATTAAATAACGAAACTATTATATTGTCACAACTAGAGTAAACTATAGGCAGAATTGAGGTTATACGGGAATGCGCGTCATATTTTGGTTAGGCTGTGCATGTTATTTACTGATTGGACTCGCTCATGTTGTGGTAGGCAGTGTGCTGGAAGAGATGATGACTTATTATGGACGCAGTTACAGCGACGGAGGCCAACTGGTGTTTAATCAATTTGCCGGATTCCTCGTTGGCGTGCTGCTCACTCCCACCATTACCCGCAGAATCGGCAGGCGGGAAACGCTTATTATCGCCTTGCTGGCTCTGACAATAGGCGAGCTGGTATATTGCTTTCTGCCCCCTTGGGGATGGATGCTGGCTACAGCCCCGGTCGCAGGCCTCGGGTTTGGCGTCATCGAAGCCGTGATCGGCGCCATTATTATTGAGTTTGTCCAAGATAACACGGCCGTTGCCATGAGCCGACTGGAAGTATTCTTTGGAGTCGGGGCGCTACTGATTCCGCTTATCTCGGGCGTATTGATTTTGTATGGCGTGTGGAATTTGTCCTTTCTCACTGTGGCCGTTTTATCGGCGGTCATCGGGGCGTTGTGGATCTTCATGCCGGTTGGCAAACACCGCGGCACGCTCTCCCGCAACCCGGACGCGGCATTGCCCTCCAAGTCGGCACCTGTGAAACGCCTTGACGGTATAGGGATTTCCTTTTTAACCCTGATGGTTATTTTCTTTATGGTCTATGTCGGGGCGGAGATGAGCTTTGTTAATTTCGCTCCATCGATGCTGATCGAAAATACAGGGGCCTCTTCCGCCGAGGCGGCTATCAGCAACACCTTTTTTTGGACGGCGATGGCCGTCGGACGTCTTTTTGCCGGAGTCCTTGCTCAGCGTGTCGGTTATGCCAAGTATTTATTATACAGCTGCGGGTTCTCTCTGGTTATGGTCGCCGTGTTCTCCTTGACCAACACGCTGTGGAGCAGCATCGGGGTTATCGTCCTGCTGGGATTGGGCATGGCCGGCATCTTCTCCATCGCTTTAGTAGCCGCCAATTTGCTCATGCCGGGTAGAACGGAACGCACAACCAGCTTGCTTGTTGCTGCAGGGGGCATTGGCGGCGCCGTTGTGCCACGCGTGATTGGTTGGCTGATGGATGCGTTTGGTACAGCAGGCGCGCAATGGCTGCTCATCTCGATTATGCTGGTGATGCTGCTGATTATGATTGCTTCGGCTTTGCTGGGCAAGAAGGTCGCTGTGATCTCAGGGCAAGCTTAAGCCAACAAGCCTTATCCAAATCGGCCAGCGTGAATCGCCAATATCGGGCCCCTATTCGAACAAGCCCTTCAACAAAGAAACAGCAGGTCTCCGATCAGGAGCCCGCTGTTTTTTTGTTGATTCTAATAGCCTACAGCGATGAGGGGCGGCTTCCTAAATACCGTCCTTATCACCACCTCAGCCGCTATCGGCAGAAGCACTATCGTTCCGTAAACGCCGATGGTATAGCTGGTGCTGTACGCGATCCCGAACCCATCATGAAGGAATGCGGTAATCAGGTGAATACACATATTCGTAAAACAAAACGCATAACTGCGGATCATCCATTTCCGGTGCTTCACTACCTGTTTCTTGCGAATTTGCACAATCGCCGTGACGGTCATAAGCAGCCAGACGATATTCAGCATATTAAAAGCGATGCTGTTCAACTTGCCTCCTGTAGAATAAGGGGCCATAAAACCGGAGGTCAAATCCACCATGATAACGGAAACGAGGTATAAGTAACCGTTTATTCTATGAAACTTGCGGTGTTTTGCAATAATCCGGTTAGAGAAGTTGATCAACCCGGACAACATCGCTATGCAGGCAAAAACAACATGAACGTTCATGATTTTCAACCACACCGGCACATTGAGCGGACGCTTCAAGTCCGTTTTATGGCTTAAAAAGCCCGCTGCTTGAGGGTCGTAAATAAAATTGACGTAAACCGCATAAACAACAAAAACAAACGATATTACAAATAAGATCGTGTACAATCGTCCCGGTTTCGGCATTTGGCAGAGCCCTTTCTTTTAACCATATTGGAGTAAGACGTGCTGTGATTCACGAACAGGAGTGGTACAATAGGATCAAACGGATAAGCTTCACCAGAAAGGATTCAGACCATGCGCAAGGGAGAAAAAACGAAAACTCACATCATCATGAAATCCGCGGAGCTGTTTAATCAAAAAGGTTATGCCGCAACTACGATGCAGGATATCATGGACGCCACCGGCCTGACCAAAGGCGGCCTATATCGCAGTTTCTCCAGCAAAGACGATATTGCTATCGAAGCGTTCAAGTACGCGGGGGAGGTCCTTTGGAGTCATTTCTCCGCGGCGACAGAAGGCGTGACGACGGCAAGCGACAAGCTGCTGGCGATGTGCGACGTATACAGCGACACCGTTCACAGTCCTCCGATGAGCGGCGGCTGCCCTTTCTTGAATACGGCGGTGGAGAGCGACCACTCGTTTCCCGTGCTGAGGGATCACGCTCTTGCCGCATACGAGCAAATGCTTGCTTTTATCCAAGGTATTCTGCAGCAAGGGATTGCTGCGCGGGAATTTCAACCGGATATGGATACGGAATCCGTCGCTTCTTTTATTTTCTCCTCAATAGAAGGCGGCATCATGACCAGCAGATTGACCCGCGACAACAAACATGTTGCCTATGCCAAACAGCATATTGAACGTCTGCTATTATCCTATAAAACGAGCTAGCCATTCAACCTGCCGGCTCCGGACTTAAGATATCCGCTCACCCATTAGCTTGGATGCAGGTAACAGACCGGCCTTAGCCGTTCCGTTCATTCGATTGCCTTCAACCGACACCTCGAACTTTAGATTCAAATGCATTGGTTTAGTGATGCGCTGAGACCAGCTGAGTATGCCTCCATTTACCACAGGATCGATGAAATGGGACGTCTCTTGGCCTTGCTTGGCTGTACCGCTAATCGTGCCATTGAACGCCGAAATATTCAAGGTGACAAGCATCTTGCCGATCGGCGTGGAGATGGTTACTTCCCATACCCCTTGAAAAACCGACTCATGGGTATGAACCCCGGCGTAATTGCCGGTTGCCGAGGGGGCTTGGATGAGCCGTTCAGATGCAGACGAAAGCTCCGTTTCGCCCGAAAATTGCGGCCCCTCCGGTACGGGGACAATGCCCCGCCGCTGCCACACAGTTCCGCGACGTTCATATTCAAAAAGCTTCTCCACTGCATGTGAAATTTGCGGACCTAACTCCCGCTCTACCAGATATAATGCCACATCCAGTCCCGACGTTACGCCGCCTCCCGAGATGAAGTTGCCGTCTTCGACCACACGCGCGGCAACCGGTACTGCGCCGGTCGCCCCCAGTACTTCCATTCCCAGATGATGAGTGACAGCATACCGGCCTTCCAATAAGCCGCCCATGGCCAATAGAAGCGATCCGCCGCATACGGTAGCGACAATAACATCCGGCTTTCCGAACGCTTCCCCTACCCTTTGGATCAATGTTGTCTCCGATGCCTTCTGCAGCAAGAACGGCACGGAATCCGGCCCGTCCCCTGCAACTACTCCCGATGCCCCGGGAACAAGGATGATTTTGGCGCGTTCAGAGTCGATCCCCCCGCTAGCGCAGATTGGAACACCGTTAGTTCCACTGGGAACAAGACGCTCTCCCTCAGCTGATACGAGCTCGGCGCGTATGGCTCCTCCGGAATAAGTTTCAGCGGCACAAAAGACCTCGAATGGCGCTATAGCATCAAGCAGATCAAATCCATCAAACAAAACGATTTGAACCAGCATAAAATTACCTCCTGTCATTTTTGAGACCGTACGGTTCGGTCTCTTTTATAGTACTTCAAACCATTGCCGTATGTAAATCCACAGAATGTGATCTTCTTATGAACTTTATAAAATGGAGTTTCATTTCAAGGCAGACCTGAGCAATTCATGCCGACAAACGTACAAAGAGCCGGGCCCCGCTGTCTGACGACAATCGGAACTCGGCTCCTATTTCATTTGCGTAACCTATTGAATGAGGTCAGACTTTTGCAGCAGGCGTTGAACCATGGCGGCAACTTCAGCTCGCGTGACCAGCGCTTTAGGCGCAAGCTGCTTATCGCTTCTTCCTCCGACAATACCTGCCTCCAAGCTGTCAGCGATGCCGGCTTGCGCCCACTCGGCAGCAGACAGTGCGTCTTCGTATGGACTTAACGAGAGTTGTTGCGTTTTGGCAGGAAGCTTACTCTTGAGTCCCGTGATATTCATTGCTTTGGCGATAATCACCATCGCTTGTTCCCGGGTGATGCTCTCGCCGGGCCTGAACGACCCGTCTTCAAAACCGCTGATAAGATGATTTGTATAAGCGGTGTGGATTACGCCGCTGTACCAGTCACCGGCCTTCACATCAGAGAACGACGAGGTGCCGTTTTCCAGTTTGAGTCCCAGACCGCGTACCATCATAGCGGCAAACTCAGCTCGGGTAATATGTTTCTCCGGACTAAACAGACCGTTTCCGGTACCGTCAATGACCATACGCGAACCCATATCGCTAATGGCTGCTTTCGCCCAGTGATCCGCCGTATCCCCGAATGTAAGCGGATGATAGACGACAGAGTACGTGCTGTTGGTCAAGCTGTTAATAACGGCAACGTATTTGCCGTCCTTAAATACGACCTTGGTCGGCACATGGCGAGTAGTCCCGTCAGGATCGACAACGACCCCGGTGGTGATTTTGCTCGGATCAATGTCCTCCGGTAAGGTGATGGTGCGTTCGACATAGGCATTAAACTGGGTTATTTCTACTTTTTGATCTCCATACGTACCGGTCACCGTAAAATTGATCGGCGGAACGACAAGTGTGAATGCCCCTTGAGACGCTGCCGTTTCAACCCGCTTTACCGTATCCGCTGACGGCTGTGCAATTTCGATCTGGATTTTGAGGTCTTGCAACGCTATCGAATTGCCGATCTGGTTCCGCAGAGCGTCAATGTTGAACTGCTGGGCCGGAATTTTGTAGGTGGCCGAGTCGGTTTTAATTTCCAGAACAGCTTGGCTGGCTTCCATGCTTTTTACAGCTTCTCCATTTAATTCGCCAATCACGACATTCGAATTCGATTTTACAGGAATCGTAACAACAGCATCCATGCCTTCCGCAGCAAGTGTGCTTTCCAGCTTCGTTTGATCGATCACTACGGTTGTAACGCTTTGACCGTTTATGGTTTCTGTCGAAACTTGGCCTGCACTCTCCATCTTGCCGTTAACCAGTATCTCCGCGCCTTGACTGGTTGTATCCGTTGATGCTGTGCCTGCTGACGGTGAGGTGCCGGAAGAAGAACTGCTGCTGGATGATAATCTCGTTATTACAGCTTCGGTGCTGGCGGAGGCCGGACTTTTTCCTTCGCCGTTAATCGCCTTCACCGTAAAGGTATAGCTGGTTAGCGGCATCAAGCCTGTAACTGTCACCGGGCTGGCCGTACCGGTTACGGTCACATCTCCCGGCGAAGACGTCACTTCATATCCGGTGATCGGGGTCCCCCCGTTATCGTCGGGAGCTGTAAATGAAACGAAAGCTTGTCCAATACCAGCCACTGCAGAGACGTTTGTCGGTATCGAAGGTACGGTAACGGGAGTTGCTCCTGCTTCATTGGATCCCGCGCTTATACCGCCCAAGTTGCCGGCTTTCACGATAAAGTAGTAAGGTGTCCCATTATTCAGTCCTTGCACGGTGTAGGCGGCATTCGTCACTGTGGCCGACGGTTCGGCGCCATACTGTCCGGAGACTGTTGTCATGTATACCTGATAATAGGTCGCTCCTGTTACGGTTCCCCAGTTCAATAAAACTTCACGATTCCCGTACCCGGCCGTCAGGTTTTGGGGGCTAGAAGGCGGATTTGGGATATTTACCGTTACTTTGGCTGCACGGCTTGTCGTATGAGCTGTTTGGCTGCCGTTAACCAAGCTGTTTGTGTTGGTTACTTCTGCATAATAATATGTAGCCCCGACCACCGTTGACGGCGCATCAAAGGCAGCGTTTGTTGCACCGTTAATCAACGTGCCGCCGCTGTTGCTGTTCGACGTATTGCTATACCACTGATAGCTGAGCGCCCCGGCATCGCTTATCGTTGCCGCTACCTGCAGATGGGCAGGCTCCTCTGCATACACGGTCAAATCCGCTGGCTGCGTGTCAATCGTCGGCGCCGCTGCGTTCACCACCGGCGTTGTATCGCTGATCGTCACCTTGAACGTCGGATCCGTTCCCGCGTTCATATCAAACGTAAACGTTTGATCGCCAAGCCCCAAGGTAGACAAATACTCCTTTTTGATCGTTACCGTATTGGCAATGCTATCAAAGGTATAATTGGTCTGGCCGATGCTGGTTCCATTTAGCGTGATGTCGCTTAACGTATTGCCGTTCAGGGCAATGCTGGTTGTTGCATTCGCCGGAGTATATTTATCGAACGAAGCGGTCGCCGGGGTTAATGTACTGCTAAGCGGTCCGTTTGTTATGGTAAAAGTTGCTGTCACGTTGGCAATAGCGTTATCCATATCACCATAGCTGGTATTATTCGAGCCTATTAAGGTAGCACCATCAACCCAAGCGAATGCCCCGTAAGGGAGATTATTCGTAGGCGCGTTCGCTTTAACCCTCACTGGAACCGTGATAAGCCGGATATTCCCGGTGGGAATCAAATTGCCCGAGCTTGCGGTAACCGTAAACATAATATCGGTATATTCATTACCTACATAAGCCGTGAAAGATGTGTACGTATACTTGGACGTGTCGGTGAGTAAAGGTCCCCGGCTCCATGTACCGTTATTATAGGTGTACACATTTGGACTGCTGTTAGTGACAAAAGGAGTCACTTCAAAATAGATCGAGGGAATCTTGACGTCGATCGTAGCCGACTTGAAGCCCGTCGAATCGAGCAGGTTCAAGTTGGCCAGATCGACGTTAAAGTCTACGTCTTGGCCTCGAGTAAATGTCGTTCCTGCTGTAACCACCGCACCGGTTGCTCCCGTTACAGCGCTCACAGTTCCCGTAAACAGGGATGCTGCGATGGTCAGTGCAACAACTGCCAATGTTACGCATTTCAGTAATTTGGTTTTAAAAGACATTTGTGTTACCTCCATTTTCTCTCCGATTTCATCTGAGGATGAGTCGCTCTCCATCTTCCTTGTCCCTTGCTATTGTATAAAAATGCCTCTCAACATTTTCTGAACATGCAAGGATCTCCCGTCATGCAAGTATGACGGCATCGAAGCATATTGGCAGTCTATGAAACGAAAAAAAGGCGTACAGCCTCAAATGCACTGTATGCCTTTCCTAGTCCGTATACTTACCTTACTCAAATCCGCTCATTACTGCGAATATACGCCAGCAGCCGGTCGCTGGCTTCGTCGATCATTTCATAAACCTCTTGAAAATTGCCGGTGTAATAGGGGTCAGGCACATGAACTTCAGCTGCGTTCCGGCGATTCCTCTGCCCGCTCCTCCCCATACAACTCGTCTAAATGGGCAATGTGCGCCACTCCCCAATCATTCATCGCCTGCAATAGAGGGGTCATTCGCTGGCCATATGCCGTAATGGAATATTCCACTTTAGGCGGGACTTGCTGATACACCTTACGATGAATAATATCGTGATACTCTAATTCTCTTAATTACTGGGTGAGCATCTTTTTGGTAATGTTCGGAATCGTCCGCTGTAGTTCGCTGAATCTCATCGTTAGGAAGCCTACAAAATATTATAAACCTGAGTACCGCAGATGAACAGAAAAAGGAGCCGACAAGTCATGAATGTGACGTTATGGATTGTGCAAGGAATGCTGGCATTAGGGTTCATATTTTCCGGATGGATGAAGGTGTTCCTGCAAGACAAAGCCAAGGTCTCCTGGCCTTGGGTGCATGATGTTCCAAAAGGTTTTGTTGCCTTTATCGGGATCATGGAATTGCTGGGGGCTCTCGGGCTAATTTTCCCTCAAGCGCTGGATATTGCGCCTGTGCTGACCCCGCTTGCCGCCACCGCTCTTGCGGTAGTCGTTTTTTGCGGAGCTGTATTCCATGTTAAGCGGCATGAATACCGGGAAATTGGCGTAAACATCGTCTTTTTGGCGTTGGCCGTATTCATTGCAATAGGTCGATTGTAAGTATTGAATAAACAAAATATTGGACTATGGTTATAGAAAGATATACCCGCCAAATGCTTAACAAAGGTCTTTGCGAACGATGTGTGCCTATTAAACAGTTATAGTGGGAAAAAGCGCAACAAAGAGGGCTGCTGCAGCCTGCTCGCCGGCAGCTGCCACAGTCCCTCTAACCCGCATCTCACTTATCTTTCTCTTTTACTGTTCCCCCGCGGCGATGGAACACGGGGTGCTGTTCCAGTCGCTTTAACTAGTTGCAGGTCCTGATACAAGGCACATCAGAGCAACTATTTTACGATACCTAGTTTCTTTAAAGACTCTAGACCGACGTATAGGCCATCACTTAATTCAATAAAAGAGAGACTTTCCGATGCAAACATCGTTCTCGGTTCGTTATCGACGAACTTCACGACATACAGGACCTGTTGGTTTTTCAAATCGTAGAAAGCCCTTTCGTATACACCATACTTGTCTTTCTTCGCATTATGAACGATAAAATCAATATCATATCTTTTCTTCAAATCTTTAATGCTTATATACCGCGTTTCAAAATTAACGGCTATATTAAAGGCCTTTTTGGCCGCTTCATCTTCAGCATTCACAGGCTTAGCCTCGGGCTTCGATTCTGTTTGCGAATTCGCCGGCTGCTGCGGTTCCGGCTCCGACTTCGCAGGCTGCTCCGTCTGCGTTTTTACGGGCGGTTTCGATTCCGGCTCCGGTTTCGCCGGTGTCTGCGATTGCGGCGCTGCTTGTTTCTCAGGCTCCGGCTTCGGCTGTACCGGCTGCTGCTGCTCCGGCTCCGAATTCTTCTCTGGTTCCGGTTGCGGCTTCACAGCTGTCTGCGTCTCTTTGGTGTCCTTATCCTGTTCCTTCGCGTCATCATCGACAGTTACATCCGTTACATCCGCTGCAGACGGATTTAAATAAATAGGCACTTCCCAATCGACGTCGCGGTGCTGTATTTCAGCAATATGATACGATATCGTCAATTCTTTCGGCTGCTGCAGCGGTTGATCGATAATCAGATTTCCTTGGAAGGTGACCTTACCGTTTTCATCCATGGCCGATTTTTTTTCAAACCTAACATCGTATTCTTGACCGTTCTCGTCCACGGCTTTCCACACATCAAGACCAACCGTGCCCTTGGCCAGCTCGCCTTGAACGGAAATGACGCCGCTTTTACCTGTGACTGGCGCCCCCTCCAAAACAACCCCCTTCTCGCCCTCTTTCGAATAAAAACCGCTAAACGTTAGTTTGTTGCCGTTGTTTTCCGCCTCCACCTTGTCGCTGTTTAAATCGGCTAAATTCAGCTTCATGCTGAAGTCGGCAAGCTCGTTTGAATAAACGGCGTACAACTTAAACTTAAGCTGCTCCGGCCTTTCCGTAAACGGTACAAACGAATGCCACCATTTCATACCGGCTTCATCGCCAAGACCGTTCATTCCGTTAGGAATCATATTTTTTTGAATGCTTAAGCTTTTATCGTTAATTTCATCCCAAGCTGCAACTACCGCTCCCTGTTGATCAAGCAGTTCGTATGCGAGCCTGTACTCTTGAATTTTATATCCAAGCAGGAAGGGCAGGCGGGGCTCGCCTTGCTTAAGCTCCTCCTTTAATCCGTTAGCGGCAATAATCTCTTTCTTCTTCCGGTATGCTTCAGGTTCTAAACCGGTTCCCAGTGAGAGAAGCGTCAAGCTCGGCGCCAGATCCATTCTTTTCAAATCGATCATAAGCCCTTGCGGTGTAGTATATTTCTTATTAATATTTATCGTTTTCGTAGCTTCTTTGGCTTTGACCATATCAATCGGGACATCCACTACCCAGTTCCCTGACGTATCGCCAATCTTAGTCCAGCTGAGCTCCACGGTCACTTCATCAGGCAGCGTCTGCTCATCTTTAATCGACTCGGTCAGTTCCCGCTCTACCATTAAGTATTCGCCTTTCTTGCTGTTGCGCCATCCCCCCATACTTGGATCGATCAGCGGATTTCCCGAGGTATCCTTAATAATAAATTGCAGGTCCCTGTAGGATTCTAGATCGATAGGGCGGCCGTCCTGATCTAGAGCCTCGCAGATAACGGCGATCCGCAACGTATCCGCCAACACTTCCTTCACTTCCAAAGTAATGCCCTGATCCGTTACACTCAGGCCTAATGGTTTTACAAAGCCTTCCCTATAAGCGTTTTTCATGCCGGGATCGATTTTTTCTGTACTATTAAAGAAGCTTTTCACATAATCCGCAAAGGTAGGAGATACATACGTTCCTAATGAGATGACTACGGCCAATCCGACTGCTGCAACCGTGGTTATTTTCATAATCGTCAGGCTCCTTTTTCTCCAAGTTTTCCAATCAATACGCCGACGTCCTTTGGCAGCAGGTTCGGCAGAATCAGATTCTTCCGGCAGATAAGGGGTGAGCTTATCCAGTATTTGCTGTGTGAACCCTTCGTCTATCGGCTCCATTTGCCCCATATCATCAAAATCTTCATGCTGATTAATCCATAACTCCAATTGTTCCTGACAATCCGGACAGTCTTGTACATGCTTCTCAAACTCGACGCTTTCCAGATGGGGAAGCCGGCCTTCCATGTATGCAGTCAGACCTTTAGCCTTCATACAATTCATACAAGGACCCCCCCTTTTCCCCTGAAGTAACCAAGCTTTTCCGTAATTTCAAGCGGGCACGGTAAAGGCGCATTTGCACGGTACTCACCGGAAGCGACAACTGCTCCGCGATCTCTTGGTAGCTCAAATATTGCTGGTGCCTTAATATAAAGACCACGCGATGATCGGGGTCTAATTCCCAGATCAATTTCTCGAGAGCCGAATTACGCTCCTTCTCTAAATAACTTGCCTCCGGGGTCTCGCAATGAGCCGCTTCAAACTCGAAGCTCACGGCAATCGGCGTACGTTTTCGTTTGCGAAGCTCGTCGATACACCGGTTTGACGCAATCCGGTATATCCAGGCAGAAAAGCTGTGCTCCGCTTTGTATTCTTTTAAATGGTTGTACGCTTGAATGAATACTTCTTGGGCGATATCCTGCAGGTCAGGCGAAGGCCCCAGCATTTTTCTCAGAAGAGCGAGAATCTGTCCTTTGTATTTATCAATGACGAAGGCAAAAGCCTGCTTATCCCCTCCCAGGACATCTTTTACAATATCTTGGTCTTCCTGCATACCTGCCCTCCTGTCAAAAAGATTTGCTGCGCAGCAAGTTCTCTTTTAATATGACGAATTTAAATTGGAAATCTTTCTTATTTGCCAAAAAAATTCTGAAATGCAAAAAAAACCATCAAACAACGCCGTGAACATAACGCTGAGATATTCCTAAAACATTGCTTCATTATGATGGGGGTATGACATCCGTGCAATTTTAAGGAGAACTATTATGACCAACGTAACGATTGCAAAACATTCGCCGAGTATTCGGCGATGGCGCGGCACAAGTAAAGTGCGCGGGGGGCTGCAGGCGGTTTGGGCGGGGAAAGCTTGGATTAGGTATATTGCGGTCATCCTTGTTGCGACGCTGCTTGCATGCTGGCTGACAGGTTGCGCCGCTTGGGCGCAATCAACGCCTCCCCCAGGCATTCCCCCGGATGCTCCGCCGCCGGGGCCTCGTGTCCAGGGCCTCATGACCGAGCCACCCGTCGACATGCCGTCTCCCCCACCGAAGGGATCCGGTCTCCCCTTGATGCAATACAGGCTGGGAGACTCTCCGATGGATGAGGCCGGTATGTTTGCCTGGACAAAACCTGAAGCAATGAAGGACTGGAACCGTATGCCGATGCCACCGGGCCCGAAGGTCGCTACCGAATACGCCTGGTTCATGACGATGATTCCTGTTGGCCCTACCGGCAAACTTGAAAATGACCCGTATATGTTGTTCAAAAACGCCCAATACGAATTTGAAGTTTACTCCGGCTCCGATTTCCTTTTTCGATATGGCCAGATGCAGGAGGGGGAGACGACCTCCCTGCCGAACAAACCGGTCTTTCTGTCTCTGGAGGGGCATTCGCCGGACAAACCGCTGTTTATCCGCCTCCATTCGCAACGGGACAGCGTCATAGCCGGTAAGATCGGCCCTGTTCTTTATGGTTCGCAAGCGGAGCTTAAGCTGGATCTGATTAAAGAGGATGTTTTGAATGGACTGAGCTTGTTCATTTTTTTCATCATTGGACTTGTGTGTTTGCTTATGTATTTTATTCATCGCGACATTCCCGCCAATTTATATTTTGCGCTGTTTTCGTTAGCGCTTTGCTGCAACCAGCTGTTTTCCTTAAGAAGTCTCGTATTTTTCTGGGATATATATTCACTTAGGATGTATACGGAAGATCTGCTGCACGGTGTGACGCTGTACCTGGCTATTTTATATTTTATTCATGTTCTGAAACCTGTCTTCGAGAGCTTGATTCACGGTACCGGTCTGGTCCTGCTTGCTGCCGGTGTCGTTATAACCATCGTAAGGCTGCTTAGTCCCGTAACATTCGAGAAATACAGCGGGGGAATCGCCGCCGCTACCAATATGGGCTTTTTTCTCCTATGTACATTGTGCTTGACGATAATTGCCTTATCGTTCCGCAGGCAGCAGGTCATCAACGACGCCAAATGGTTCATTGCAGGATTCTCTTTATATTTGATCATCAACATGATCGGTTATCCGCTGCGCTTGTTTATTGAGCGAAACATGGAATTCGCGAAGATAGCGCCTCTCGAATTTATACAAGTGCTCAACAATAGTCTGGACTACTCTTTGCTCTTCAGCACATTCTTCTTTGGCATCATCTCGTTCAAACGATACGCCGAAGTATATCGGGCAACCCGCAACTACAACCGGCAGTTGGCCAGTTGGAATCAAACGCTTGAATGGAAGGTCAAGGAGCGCACCCAAGCAATCCAGAATCTGCTTGACCACGCCGGGCAAGGTTTCCTCACCTTTAACGAGCAATTGATCGTCCAAGCGGAGTACAGCATTGAGTGCCACCGGTTGTTCCAGAAGGACATCTCCGGCCTTAGGTATGTGGATCTGTTATATCCCAACGATGCGGCCGAACAGGCACTCTGCGGGGAAATTCTTGATTCCGTTTTTCAAGAGGACGAACTTCGGCGTGATGTGATCTTGTCTCTCCTTACTGAGGAAGCAGAAGTGCTGGGCAAACGGGTGGCTCTGCAATATAAGTGGATACCGGGGCTTGAAGCATCTTGCGGAAGCGTCTTGGTTATTATCACAGATATCACCGCACGCATTCAGTTGGAAACCCAGATGGTCCAAGAGAAACAGGTGCTGCAGATGGTCGTTTGGGCCACCAAGCACTACAGGGACTTCAAGAACATAGTTGAGGAGTTCCGTACATTTGCGCTGGAAGGGTTAAATGAACTGCTCTGCCGGGAAATACCCGAAGAGATCAAGTGGGCGGAATTATCCGGAATCGTTCACACTTTCAAGGGCAACTTTGCTCAGATCGATTTTATGAATACGGCGGAGGGGTTGCACCGGCTTGAATCGCAGCTGACAGGATGGATTGATGCGGTTAACTATACGGCAAAGTCCTTAACCCCTTGCTCATTGAAGGAATGGTTGGGAGACGCCCGCCTGCTGGAGTGGTTGGAGAAAGATTTGCGCATATTGCGTGATATATTGGGGGATCGTTTCGATAGCGAAAACGAGGTGGTTTCGATTGAGCTCGATAGACTGCGGCATTTCGAGCGGCTGGTGCAGACGATTTTACCCGAACAGGAAGCCCGGATCATCATCATGGAGTTGCAAAAATTGCAGTATCGCCGGTTCAGCGAACTGCTCGACACGTATCCGGAATATACGGCGAAGCTGGCCGAGCGAACAGGCAAGGAGATTTATCCGATCCGGATCATCGGGGGAGATATGCTTGTCAATCCGGACAGGTATGCGGCATTTGCGCGAACCTTAATTCATGTATTTCGCAATATGATCGATCATGGCATAGAAACGCCCGAAGAGCGGGCTTCCGTGGGCAAGGAGCGGCGCGGTACGATTGGTTGCGCGGTGAGCGGTAACGAACAGCAAATTCAAATCCGTCTTTCGAATAACGGCAGAGAGATGAATTTAATGGAAATTAAAAATCATGCCTTGGACAAAGAAATTTGTACGGAAATCGAATTCAACGCTATGACTACAGAAGAGCAGCTTATGCTTATTTTCCGCGAGCGGTTTACAACCAGAAATACGATCAGCGAGCTATCGGGAAGGGGTATCGGCTTATCTGCGGTTCGGGAAGCACTGGACCAGCTAAAGGGAACGGTGCGGATCGAGAGCAGCGCGGAGCATGGCACCTCCTTCCTGTTTGAGCTCCCCCAACTGGATTGAATCCGTCCACGAACCAGAGATGGTTCCCAGGAGGGTTAGCGGAGAGACGATCAAGACGGCCAACGTGCGGTGTGGGGTGTAACCCTTTTTCTTGCAAAATTAGAGGAGCGCCAGGCGTCCGTCTCGTCCGGCTGAACACATGCCTCGCGCTCCATCGACATTTTCTCGCAAAATTTAATATTTTTTGAGATATATCTGAAACATTGCCGATTTATGATATGCACGTGCGCAATTATAAATTTTGTTTAAGGAGTTGAGAAACATTTGGGTAAAAAATGGAAATGGATCGGCGTGGCAGGTATCGTCAGCGCCATAACGCTGCTCCCCGCTCTCTCCGTGAGCGCGGATTCGGTTGCGGATACGGAGACGGCGGTGATTGCTTCCGATATCAAGCTGAGATTGAATGGAGTGGAATGGCAAGCAACGGATTCCAACGGCAACGTTATTTATCCAGTCATTATTAATGGCGTTTCCTACTTGCCGGTCCGCGCCTTGGCGGTGGCACTAAATACGGAAATAGGATGGGATGACAAAACCAGAACCATTATGATTGGTGACAAAGCTTCACAAAGCAGCAGCGGCTATAATGGCGAAGAATTCAAGAATGGCAAGACAACAGACACTCAGCAGTCCCCGGGACAAAGCGGGCAGCAAGCGTCTCAGCAGACTCCAGCTCAAGGCGGGCAGCAAGGTGCTCAACAGCCCCCGGCTCAAGGCGGGCAGCAAGGTGCTCAACAGCCCCCGGCTCAAGGCGGACAGCAAGGTGCTCAGCAGCCCCCGGCTCAAGGCGGACAGCAAGGTGCTCAGCAGCCCCCGGCTCAAGGCGGGCAGCAAGGCCCTCAACAGCCCCCAGCTCAAGGCGGGCAGCAAGGCCCTCAGCAGCCCCCAGCTCAAGGCGGGCAGCAAGGCCCTCAGCAGCCCCCAGCACAAGGTGGGCATCAAGGTTCCCAGCAGCCCCCCAGACCGGGTGGACCGCAAGGAAGGTAATGATCGCCTAATAAGCGTATAGAGAGGAGATGGAATATTGAAAAAGTATATGAAGCTGGTGGCCGTCGCCGGAATCAGTCTGCTGGTGGCAGCAACCGCCAGTTTGCAAGATGCTTCCGCCGCCTTAAAAACAATTACAGCTGTCGTAGCCAAGGATATCAATCTGGGTATCCATGGAGCGGCATGGACTCCAACCGACTCCTCCGGAGAAACCATTTACCCGGTTGTCATTGACGGGGTATCGTATTTACCGGTTCGTTCGTTGGCGCAAGCCCTTAATACCGAGATCGGCTGGGAGGACGAAACACGAACAATTATCATCGGCGGCGAGCAGCACAGCCATGCAAGCAGCGACATTGATTCCGGGAGCCATTCGCACAGCTCGACGAACAGCGCAGGAACAACCCCTACATATGCGCCGCCGCTAACCGCACTGCCCATCGGTGACGGCAAAGTATCGACGGACGGCCCCAAAGTCGGCTATGTTTACGTAGCAAAAAGCACATTTAACGGTGGCGGATCTACAGCAAACGCCGATTGGTTTAATGGTGACGGGACGTACGACAGCACAAAAAAACCGATCGTCGACGGCAGTGTATTATGGAACTCGGAATTGACGATAAAAGTCGAGGGTGACAAACGTATCTTCACCGGCAACAAGCTGCCGGATCATCCGACAGGCAATTATCCGGTTGCCCGCAATGACGATGCATACAACTACGACAGAAATCCAAACACAATCGGCGAACATAATTTCCGGCTCGTTCTTCCGGCAAATCCGACTGCTGCAGCCAAGCCGTCGCCTCTCCCCATGGGGGCAATCGGTATTATGACTACCGGAAGCGTCATTTTCAACGCCGTTGACGATATGGGCAGGGATGCGGCAGCACATGAGATTCAGGACAAATGCTCGGGGCATCCCGAAAGCAGCAAAACGTATCATTATCATAATCTGTCGCCTTGTATCGACGACGTATCGACAGGGCAGCACTCTCCGCTGATCGGATATGCGCTGGACGGATTCGGCATTTACGGAAAGTATGGAGAATCGGGCGAGCTGCTGTCAAACGCTGACCTGGATGAATTGCACGGCCACACTCATGTCATCGAATGGGATGGAAAAAAAGTAGAGATGTATCATTACCATGTTACAAACGAGTATCCATATACACTTGGAGGTTATAAAGGGACGCCGGTGAAAGCGGAGTAACCGGTTGTTCCGGCCATTCGTCCGAAGGTACGATCCGAATACATTGTTGCGCCATGAAAGGCACCCGCGGGGTGCCTTTAGATGTTTCCATCGGATGCACATGGCTTTCTTTTCCCCGGTTTGCTGTACCGTATCCGCGGCCTTGAGATATTCTTGAAACTTTCAGCCATTATGATGAGGAATGCGGCTTCTATAATGATCTAAAGAGGAGGGATATGATGGCCAGCATCATGATTGTAGATGATTCGCCGATTATTCGGCGCAGTTTGCGCGCCATATTGGAAGAACAAGGACATTACATCGCAGTCGAAGCTGAGGATGCCAGGGCTGCGATTGAATTATATAAACACAACAAGATCGATCTGATCACTATGGATATTCAGCTCCCCGACATGAGTGGTATTGAGGCAGTTCGATTAATCCGGGAACGGAACCCGCAAGCGGTCATCGTAATAATCAGTTCAGTCGAACAAAAAAGCAAAGTGTATGCGGCGATTAAGATGGGAGCCAAACATTATATCGTCAAGCCATTTACTGCGGCTAAAATAAAAGAAGTCATCCATGCCGTACTCGGGGGTGAACCGATACAGAAGCAAGTCCCCAAGATCGAGTCCGTCACGAACTCGGCAGAAGAGAACAATAGCCCCCCTAAAAAACCGGAGCCGCTGAAACTGGAAGCCCCGATGTTGTCCGGTTTGCCGTTCGAGCTTCATCACATGAGCGACCGTATTACCCTTATTATCCAGCGGCATATAAATAATAACAATGTACGCCTTCTTCATCATTGCCTGATAAGCCTGCTCTACTTCCGCAAGGTGAAGTATGTTTTGGAGTTTTGGGAGCCGGTCCAGCATAACGACGGCTACCGCTTGCTTCTTGACTTCATTGCCGCCGTGCGTGATCGAAAGGGCACCGTTGGTGTAGTCACCAGCGACGAGGGATACTTCATCCAATTGCAAGCCAAGTTGAGAAGCGGCGTTTACCGTTCCCACAAAGAAATCAATTGGTAAACGGCCCCTGCTTAGCCACAGCCAAATATACGGCAGCAGGCAGGAAATAAGGCTTGATTTATCGAATATTGACAGAAAGTGCGCACTGCAGGCGGGAATTCGGTAGCTAAACCCCGAATCAAGAATGGGGCGGATGGCCGGACCCGGTGCCATATCCGGAGCCCCGCTCTTCATAAGGACTCGGGTACGAACGGACGAACGCTTTGGCAGCCTGTATCTGGGAGGTTAAACGTGAAGAAGATACTGATTGTGGAGGACGAACCCGATATTTTGATGGTTTTGCGGGCCTACCTGACAAAAGCCGGATATACGACGGAACGGGCCTACGATGGGGCTCAGGCACTGAATCTGTTTGAGCAATGGAAGCCATCGCTTGTGCTGCTTGATATTATGCTGCCCGACATGGACGGGTGGTCGATACTGGAGTATATCCGGCAGAAGAGTTCCTGTCCGGTCATTATGTTGACTGCTCTCGGCAACATTAACAATCGGCTTTCAGGGCTGAATAAAGGCGCCGATGATTATATATGTAAGCCTTTTATCGGAGAAGAAGTGGTCGCCCGCGTCCAAACGGTGTTAAGGCGGATGCCCCAGATTAAAACGGAGAATACGACGATATACGGAAGCCTGAAAATCAATCTCTCCTCACGCGAGGCCACTTTGAACGGCAGTCCCCTACAATTGACGCCGCGTGACCTAACCTTGTTATTGTTCCTTGCGGACCATCCGAACCAAATCTTCTGCCGGGAGCAATTGATCCGATCTGTATGGGGAATGGACTACGACGGCAGCGACCGTGCCGTCGATATCGCCGTGAATCGAATTCGCCAATCCTTGGCGAATTGGCCCGCCGAAGAAGGAGAGATCGTCACTTTGAGAGGTATAGGGTATAAACTGCGTGTTAACCAATAATCATAAAAGCCTTCTTTACTACTGGTCCGTCCGTTATTTTCTGATCATGCTCGCAAGTTCGGCTATCGTAGGTATGATCACGTTATATGCGATTCAAAAAAGCGCTCTGTCCAACCAATACAACGGAATGAAACAGATGGTCCGCGATATCGGGAAGTTAGTAGAGGAACATGGAGGGGAACTCCCTGAGGACCTGGCGTTGAATCGTTATCTGATCGACAAAACGGAGCAATATCGTCTGCAGAACAGACCGATTATGTTTATCATGGATAAAAAGGGACGTATCGTCCAGCAATTTCCCGAGGCCCCTCCTCATGAGGCAGCCCAATTGCGTTCCCGACTGGCGGACATACAAACGGGGGGAGCGCATATTTTCGCTCTGAAGTCGCAGGAAGGCCATCCGCCATTCCTGGTGGCCGTTCATCCGGTGAAAATCTCCTCTTCCATTACGGGTTATGTACTGTACCTGATGCCAAAAGTAAACGCGCTGCAGGGGCTGCTTCACTTCAGGTTTATAACGTTAATCGGGCTTGCGACTTGTTTATTCATCGGCTGGGGAATTGTTTATCTGATGACGCAACGTTTAGTGAAACCGATTCAAGAAGCGGTCGACGCCGCCAACCAGATTGTAGCCGGAGACTACAACATTCAACTGGATAAAAAGCATGATGAGAAGGAAGTCCATGAGCTGATGCAAGCGTTCAAGGAAATGGCCGAGCGATTAAGCCGGCTGGAAGCGCTTCGTACGCAGTTGTTAGCCGGCGTCACACATGAACTGAAGACACCTATTACGTCCATTAGCGGCTTGATCCAAGCTGTAAGAGAAGGCGTCGTCAACGGCGAAGAAGCGGAAGCTTTTCTGGATAGCTGTCTGCGGCATAGCAACCGTCTGCAAAAAATGGTCGAGGATTTGCTCGATTTCAATAGCTTTGCGTCCAATGCCGTTACGGTCCGGCAGGAGCTCTTTGATCTGAAAAATGCGCTGACGGACATTACAACAAGGTGGCGATTAAGCCAGAAGCAGCAAGCCTTGGAACTGGTCGTTGAGGCGGAAAGCGATGATACGAGCTGGCAGGTTCTCTCAGACCCGATTCGTATCGAGCAAATCATGGTCAATTTGTTGAACAATGCGAAGGATGCGATGATAATCGCCGGAACCATCCGTGTTCAACTTTCGTTGAATCTGACCGAACTCCAGGTCCAAGTGCGGGATATGGGGCAGGGAATTCCCGCCGCGGAACAGGAGAACGTATTCGAACCGTTTTATCGCGGGGAAAACAAGAAAAGACGGGTACGCGGTCTTGGTCTTGGACTGCCATTCAGCAAATTGGTGGCGCGTTCCTTGGGCGGAGATCTGGTATTGTCCGAAAGCAAACCCGGAAAGACCATATTTACATTGTCGATTCCCGCCAACGGCTCCTGTTAAACCATGGGCATCCCGGCTTGCTGCCGAATCGCGGTTCAACGGAAGTTTTTAACGGTAGAGAAAAAAAGTACAGTTTTCTCGAACATTCGAGAAACCGTACCTTTTCAGGTATTAATGCAACTTTTCCAGCAGCCTTCTGTGACCGTTCTTCAAAATGACCTGCCGTCACAGTTTGCTTATCCCGGAGGTTGTCATCTACGTCTCCTTTCGGCACGATGACCGAATGGCTCCGTTCGCGTCGGTAGGGTACTCCGACCATCGAATTTCTTGTGCTTATACCACACGGCTACCGCTCCAGCTCAGCCATGACTACGCGGTGCCGCTCCTCTAATTTGAGCAGCAGTTCCTCCGCCCGCCGCTCTTGGCTTAATTCGATGGCATTCTGCAATTCATCGGCCGCCTTCGCCAACTCGGCAGCGCCGATCGCACCAGCCGCTCCCTTTAATGTATGAGCCAGCGCGACGGCCGCCCCCTTCTCTCCGTGGAGCAGCGCCAATCGCAGGTCATGAACCGCTTCGCGGTGTTTTTCCAAAAACAACTTCCTAATCCTCCCGTACAACGCCTCATTACCGCCCAGGCGCTTCAGCGCGTCTGCCTCGTTCAGCCCGCTTGCTTCCGTCTTCGGTTCCACGCCGGCCGCCACTTGCGACCACGCCCCCATTCTCGATACTTGAATGTACCGCTGCAGCAGCCCGAACAACTGGACAGGGTCAAAAGGTTTCGCGATATACGCGTTCATGCCGCCCTCCAGCACCTGCTCCCTAACTCCCTTCATCGCATCAGCCGTCATCGCGATGATCGGCGTATGTGTCCAACGCGCCTGCCCTCGGATTCTCCGAGCGGTTTCATAGCCGTCCATCACCGGCATCTGCAGGTCCATCAGAATCGCATCGTACCCGCCGACTCTATCTTCGCCGAGCCTTTCCAACGCCTCCATGCCATTCGCGGCTATATCGACCTGTACACCCATTCCGTTCAGAATCTCTTTGGCTACCTGCTGATTAATTTCATTATCCTCCACAATCAGCACGGAAGCGTTTCGCAGCTCTGTATACTTGTCCTCGTGTTCGAAGCCATTCCCTGCCGCTTCCCCTGCGGGCCATCGGTGCTGTACCAGCCTAAGCAGTTCCTTGGACAGGCGCGCCTCACCGATCGGATAATACAGCACCTTCTCTACAGCCGCTGTCTGCAGCTCCGAGACGTATTCGCCGCTAATCCACGCAAACCCCGCGTTATCCTCGCGCAGCCGGTTAGTCAGCTGTGCCACATCCGATCCTTGCAGCTGCCAATCCGCAAGCACAAGATCGTATCCGCCCTTCTGCACGGCTTGTTCCACAGCCCCCGTATCGGAACCGCTAACGCACACGGCATAACCAAGCTGCTCCAGCTGCCGTTTCAACACCACACGCAGCTCCGCGTTATCGCTGATCAACAGCACCTCCAGCCTATTCAGCCGGTCTGTCTGCCGGGGCGCATGCTCCTCTTTCGCCAATTCCCCCATGCCTGCTGCAAAACGCGCTGAAAATAGAAAACAGCTCCCCTTTCCCTGCTCGCTTTCCACACGGATCGTGCCGTCCATCAACTCGGCCAAATTTTTGCTGATGACCAGCCCCAACCCGGTTCCGCCATACTTTCGGGTCGTGGACATATCGGCCTGTGTAAATTCGCGAAAAAGCATCTCCTGCTGCTCCGGCGTAATACCGATTCCCGTATCTGACACGGCAAATTCCAGCACCGTTTCCCGCTCATTTTCCTCAATCAGCCGCACCTCGATAGCAACCGCTCCCGCATGCGTGAATTTGACCGCGTTATTGGACAGATTCAGCAGGATCTGACTTAACCGGAACGGATCTCCGATCAGCCGCTGCGGCACGTCCGGCTTCACCGACAACCGCAGTTTTAGCCCTTTGTCCAGCGCCTTAATGCTGATCAAATTCGAGATATGGCTTAATACTTCATACAGATCAAAGCTCACCTGCTCGATGACGATTTTCTTTGCTTCAATTTTAGAAAAATCCAACACGTCGTTAATGAGAGTCATGAGATTTTGCGCCGAAAGCACAGTCTTGTCCACATATTCCAACTGCCGTTCCGTCAGGTTTGTCTGCTGCAGCAAATAACTCAGGCCGATCACCGCATTCAGCGGGGTCCTCATCTCATGGCTCATATTGGCCAAAAACTCGCCTTTGGCGCGATTGGCCGCTTCCGCCGTTTCCTTCGCTTCGGCAAGCAGCGTATGCTTGTGCTCCAACTCGGCGGTGCGCTCCGCCACCAATTCCTCCAGATGCTCCGCTAACGAGCGGTACCGCTGTTCGCTCTCTTTCAACTGCTTCTCCGTTTCGTATCTTCTGATTTCATACGCAATCAGCGAATAAAACACGGGTACGGCAACCACATGGAAGATGACAAAAGCCACAGAATACTGCTTCAAGAACAGAGCTTGGGTTACCGGGGAAGCTGAAAACGACCAGCCCAGCATTTGCAGCGCCACAACAAGCCCGAGCAGCCATCCGAAGCGATCCATAAACCCATCGTACCGCCGGTTCAAACGATATGCTGCGATGCTGAGCAGCGCTGCGGTAATCAACGTGCCGACCGGGAACACCAGACCGCCGCCCAAGCTGATCCGATACGCACTGAGCGCGGCAGCAGTAACCACAGCGGACAGAGGCCCGCCAATTAAACCTGACAGCACAACACTGATCAGCCTGACATCCATACGAAAGCCGTTTTCGATGACAATCGGCATTTGCATGATCAGAAAACCCATAACCGTAAAACAGAGGCCAAAGATAATCGCCTGGGTTATCTTGGAGCGCTTCGCAGAGAACGGATACAGCCACCGCAAAATAAAAACGAAAATAACGACCAGGGCACTGCATTGCGCGTATTTATAAAAAAAATCCACTTCATCACCCCTAGTGGACAAGTCCCGGCGTACCCGGGATCCTCTTATAATTTCGGCTAAATTTTAGCATGCCGCACAATATCTTGTAAACGCTTAAGCTGCTTAATTTATATTTATTTTTTTGTGTGCTCGTTCTTTGGACTTTTCATTAGAAAACCCTCTTAGAAACGCCAAAAAAGGCGCACAGCACAAAACGTACTGTACGCCGAATACCGAGGTTCCACACGGCCTCTCGCCCCTTGTTCCTCTTCTGTTTCCATGCAGCTGCATCATAAGCAGCAAAGTTCATCCTAGTGCCGGAGCACCTGCTCCAGGTTCAGAAGGCATACGAGGCCGTTGTCCGTTTTACCGAAACCAATGATGCAGGAGCCGTCTTGTCCCCCTACAACATCCAAAGGAGGCTGAATCTCCGATATCGCAACGACCCGGTTGACCTGGTCTACAATCATGCCGACCATTTCGTCCGCATAATGAATAACGACAATCCGAGTCGCTTTCGTATACGCCGCCTCCGCCATCCGGAAACGGCTGCGAAGGCATATCACCGGCACGATGCTGCCTCTTAAGTTGATGACGCCTTTCACGTAGTTTTTGCTAATTGGTATTTTGGTAATATCCTGCAGCTTGATGATCTCGTGAATGTCTTGAATTTTAACCACATATTTCTCGTTATCTATGCCTACTTCGATATATTGCTCCTGATGGACCGCATTCATGTAGTCACCTTCTCACAACTTAAAAATGGCTACATTGCCGTTTAATTCTTCCGCCAATTGAGCAAGCGACTGGGCCGTCGTGGCGGTTTCTTCGCTGCTGGCCGCGGATTCCTCCGTTGCTGCGGAGATGCTTTCAATAGAGATCAGCACTTCCTCGGTTTGAGCCGCCTGCTCCTCGCTGGCCGCCGCAATCTCCGCCGCTTTGTTTGCCGTTTCGTTGACCAGCAGTACAATGTTTTTAAAAGCTTCGCCCGATTGCAGCGACGAAGCGACACCTTCGCTTACGGATTTTACGCTTTGCCGGGTATTCTGCTGCATCCCCTTAATAATCGATGTAATTTGCTTGGTCGCTTCACTGCTGCGTTCCGCCAGCTTGCGGACTTCATCCGCCACCACGGCAAAACCTCTGCCTTGTTCCCCCGCTCTGGCCGCTTCAATCGCCGCATTCAGTGCAAGCAGATTCGTCTGGTCGGCAATATCGTCGATGACTTCGATAATTTCGCCAATTTTGTCAGAGTCCGCTTCCAATCGAGACATCTGCTCATTCACGAGATTCATTCCTTCTATAGATGCCTGTACGACGACGCCCCCGTCTTGCGCGGTTTCCATCGTTTTGTTCGCCAGCTCGGACGCCATCTCCGCATTTCTCGCTACCGAGCCGATCGCCAGCGATAATTCCTTAAACAACTCGTTCATCGATTGAGCCGCTTGCGCTTGGCTTGAACTGCCGCTGGCGATTTCCTCGGTGGTGGCCGATATTTGCTGAGCCGCGGCAGATACGCTTTCTGCAGAAGCTAACGCCGATCCGATGATTTTGCGCAAATTAAACACCATCTTATTAATCGATTCGCCTAACTGTCCGACCTCATCCTTGGTGTTTATATCCGACGTCTGCGTCAAATCTCCTTCGGCCACATTAGAGATCAGATCGACGACCCGGTTAAGCGGACGTGCGATCATTTGAGAAATTCCATAACCGAGCCCGATGCTGAAGAGCAGCGAAATCACAATCACGGTAATGGTCACCGACCGCGATGAACGGAACAATGCATCCCCTTCCATGTTGGCTTTATCCGCCAAATTCACGTTGATGCCGATCAGCTGATCCAGCAAATTGTTTACATCATCTCCGGTTTTACGGATGTCTCCGGTTTTAAACGAAGCTTTAAAGACATCGTCTTTCCCTTCATATATCATCTGAATTCCTTGATCCACAGCTTTCAGGTAGTCCTGCCATGCGGGATCGAATTTCTTGATCGCTTCAAGTTCTTCCTCGGACAGCCGTGTTTTGCGGTAGGCGCTGATCGTGGTTTCGATCTCTTTTCTGAAACCTTTCCCTTTGTCGACCATCTGGTCCCTGTCGGTTTTATTATCGGCGTCGTTAATATCTCTGAGGTTAAGCCTCAGCCGTTGATACAAGATTTGCGTGTTCGACAGCATTTGGGCCGGCGTCAAATTGTTCTTATACATATCGGACAAGCTGTCGTTGATTTTGTTCAAATTCGTCAAACCGTAGATGCCTACAAAAACCAATACCATGGAGACGATAAAAAACGATGAGATCAGCTTAACCGACGTCTTTAAATTAAAATACCATTTCATGGCAATCACTCCGTTATTGTTAGTAATGGTTGGTATATATTCCCCCATAAGACGGGGACAGTGTTACAAACAGCCGGACATAGTCGCTGTCGAACTGTGTGCCGCTGTGGTATTGCAATTCGTCCACCGCTTCGCGGAATGACAATCCTTTACGATACGGCCGGTCGGAGACCATGCAGTCGAATGAATCGACAATGGCGCATATCCGAGCCAACACGGGAATCTCGCCGCCGCTTAAACCGTAAGGATACCCTTGGCCGTTCAAACGCTCATGATGAAGTTCGATAATCTCGGCAATTTGCCGATCAATCCCTTCGTACTCCAGCAGTTTGGATGCGCCCAACCGGGTGTGCTGCCGCATCACTTCCCATTCCGAGGCGCTGAGCGCCGAATCCTTGAGCAAAATGTCATCCGGCACAAAGATTTTTCCGATATCATGCAAATACCCTCCCAAGATAAGAACATTCGCTTGTTTGTCATGCAAATTCAATCGCTCCGCCATGGCCTCGCACAATTGTCCGACTCTGATGCTGTGTTCATAGGTGTTCGGATCCTTTTCTAACAGCCGGTCCATGATATCCTTGTACACCCGCTCCTCCATGCATCCGCTCCTTCCTTCCGAATTGCCGCAAAATAAAAAGACGTCTCCATGCCGTTCAGGAGCCCATCTTTTCAGGAGGGCAGCTGGCTGGCATGACGCTTGTAACGAACAAACGCTTTAGCCCCTCTAGCTTTGCGGCCCCGCCTTTCAGCAGGTGTGCCTTTAAACCTAATTATTTCGATAACGAAATTGTTATATATTTCTCAAAGTGCCCAAATCATGGTAAAGTAGGTATTCGCACAATTATCGTTGTTCGAACCAAACAAGGAGGAAAAAGCAGATCTATGTCAATTTCTGGATCTTTTTCTCGACATCCGGCCCAACTGCAGCACGGCGAACATTATTCTAACGATCAAATCGTCAATATGTTTTTTGCAGCTTATCCGCGCTCGAAATATACGGTGAGGAATTATCGCAGCGCGTTTAACAAATTCCGCAGCTTTATCGGGGACAAGTCTCTAAAAGATGTGACTTGGAAAGAAGTCGAAATCTACAAAATCGGCTTGATGGAGGGGCTGTTAAGCAAACAAAACACACCCCAGGCGCCTGCAACCGTCGCGATTCACATCGCCCCTTTACGGTCTCTGTATAAATGGGGAAGCGATTCCAATATAGGCATTTTTCATCATAACCCGCTTACGAGCGTCCGTACGCCCAAGATCTCGATAACGAGCAGAAATCATTACTTAACTAAAAAAGAAGTCGTTCGTCTCTGCGAACAATTAAAAAGGCAAGGCCCACGCGAGTATGTAATCGGACTGACTTTGGTTTTACTGGGGCTGCGGGTTTCCGAACTGGTCTCTATGGAATGGGGGCATTTTCACATGGATCCCGAGGAAAGCTCGGTCTGGCTGACAGTCCATGGCAAAGGCGAAAAAGAAAGGGAAGTGAAGGTCCCGCAAATGCTTTGGGACCTGTATACAAAACATTTCCCCCAGTTATTGCAAAAGACTGCTCCGCCGTCAATCAAAAGGATCTTCCCTCTCTCCGTCAGACGCGTTGAGAAGATGATCCAAAGAGCACGCGAACAGTGCGGATTAGGAAAAAAGGTAACGCCTCACTGGCTCAGGCATACCAATGCGACTCTGGCCCTACTTCGGGGGGCCACCTTGCAGCAGGTCCAAGAATCGCTGGGGCACTCGCATATCAACACAACGCAGCGTTATCTGCACACGGTCCAACAAATAAAAAAAGCAGCCCCCGATTTTGTCGAAGACAGCCTTAAAGACAGTTTATAGTAAATTAATACTAGGTCACTTGTATTGTCAGAGCAAATTTAATATAATGCAAAATATCGGGTTATTTGTAGAATTCACTAATAATATGAAGAATTTTCATATAAATTGTCGAACAACGATAATTGTGCGAACCTTACTTTACTATATTTGCGCCAATAAAAAAAGTTTACTAGAAACCTTCCGGCAACTCACAGCGAGTGCTGGGGTTCCGATTTTGAATATACAGCGTTGAAAGGGGGCCCTTTGGGCTCCTTTTCGCTTAGTAGCAAGTATTTCCGATAGGGACCGGAAGCATACGGCGCAAGCAGCGGTGTATTCCAAAGCTTTCGTCCTAGAATCTGATAACCGTGTTTATTGAAGCAAACTTTTCATTCATGGATCGCCAACGGCAGCGAAAAAAGGTTATCCCGAAAGAACTGTTTTCAATCGCGATAACCTTTTTGGTGTCTGATCCAACCCTGCGAAGCTGCTACATTCCCCTATAAGCGAAGACTCAGCACGTAAATGCGTTTATCATCCGCGCGTTGAGGCCGATATATCTCCAGAAAAAGCCGTCCCACCGGAAGCCGGCGACCGAATTTGAACCGATAAATACTGGGAAGAACCAGAATTGCGCGCCGTTGATTAGCCAAACATAGGTAAACCGAAACAAACAGCCTCTAAGCGCTCCCGGATTTACAAACGTGCCGGCTGCCGTAAACGGCTTTGGCGGCGCAAAAGGCGGAGGCGGGGTCGTTGGTGCCTGCACACCGCCTGGCGCCCCAGGGAAACCTGGGCCGCCAGGCGCCCCAGGAAAACCGGGACCGCCGGGACCCCCAGGGAAACCAGGACCGCCGGGACCCCCAGGGAAACCAGGACCGCCAGGCACTCCAGGGAAACCAGGACCGCCAGGCATCCCAGGGAAACCGGGGCCGCCGGGCACTCCAGGAAAACCAAGACCGCCAGGCGTTACAGAACGAACAGACGATTTTCGTCCCGGTGTACCGGCTGCCGGAGTCGAACTACCGGACTGCGAACTGCTGCGCATAGGCGAGGAAGCTGAAGACAGCGACGGCGAACTCGTTCGGCGATTGGAATGGCGAGATTTATTCACTCGATGTGATCGGGATTTCATAAGTAACCTCCAGGGCAATCGTGATATTAAACCAGCGTGTATATGATAAACTATGCCACGCGTGCACATTTGACACGGGAGGAAAATAAAAAAATCGTGTTTAACCTAGTAGTCACTAACTACCGCCTAGGATGACTAGAAACTACTTTCAATCCGTTCTGGTTTGCAAACTGTTGAACAAAACAAAAAGGG
This sequence comes from Paenibacillus thalictri, assembly GCF_004307995.1. Lineage (GTDB taxonomy): Bacteria > Bacillota > Bacilli > Paenibacillales > NBRC-103111 > Paenibacillus_AF > Paenibacillus_AF thalictri. The sequence continues at coordinate 82,305 of NZ_SIRE01000023.1, forward strand.
CCGCAACAGCCCGCCTACCGGAACCCGTCACAGCCCCAAACCGCGTCCCACGCGGTCTCTCGCCTTTTACTCTTCTCCCGTGGCGATCGGATTATCGCTATACGAAATCCAATCGCTCCAGCTACCCGCATATAACCTCACATTATTAAAGCCCGCTTCCTTCAGCGCCAGCACATTGGGGCATGCCGTGACGCCCGAGCCGCAATAGACGATGATTTCCTCATCGCGGGACAGGTCCTTAAAGCGCTCCTGCAGCGCTTCCGACGACTTCCAGTCTCCCTGCTCGTTAAGCGCATCCTTCCAAAAATAACTTTTGGCGCCGGGAATATGTCCTGCCGCTTTGTCCAGCGGCTCCTCGAGGCCCAGATAACGCCTGTTCTCGCGGGAATCGACAAGCACCGTTCCTACTTGGCCGATGCGCTGCTTCACCTCTTCCATGCTGGCAAGCAGCTGTGTCTGAGGTTGCGCTTTATAGACGGTCGAGTGCGGAGTAGTTGCTTCATCCGTCACCGGATATCCGGCTTCTTTCCATTTGGTGTATCCGCCATCCAGCAGGAACACCTTTTGATGGCCGAGATACGTCAGCATCCACCATAAGCGGGAAGCCATTGCGCCGCCTTGATCGTCGTATACGATAACGGTGGAATGGTTGTCGATTCCCGCCGCGCCCAGTTGTTCGGCAAAAGCCTGCATATCGGGAAGCGGATGCCGGCCGCCATGCTCCCCGACGGGATCGGACAAATGGCGGTCCAGATCAAAATATACGGCTCCGGGTATATGGTCTGCCGTGTAACTCTCCTGACCGGCTGATGGCTTGCCCATCACAAAGCGGCAATCTGCAATAACGACATGCTCGTCGTTGCCATGTTCAAAAAGCCATTCCCTATCTACAATATGCTTCAAGCGGATCGCTCCCTTCGTCATAACGGTTCATTTTCTCCAGTATACAATGGACCGCTCCATAAGGGAAACATTGGAACTTATTCCTAACCACCCGAAAGCCGATTTGCATGTGATCGTCGGTACCACTAATATAAAAAGCATCCGTTACTATAAAGAGTATCTATGGTTCAAAAAGGAGGACACGGACTTGTCCCAGCTGAATACGCAATTTACGCTGATTCCGATGACGGAAGAGCATGGAAAGCTCATATGCGGCTGGAAATATCCCGCGCCTTACGATATATATAATTGGCCCTCATGGGAACAGATGAAGCGGCATGAAGAAGAGTTCGCCGACCCGCGCATCCGCTCATCCCAATACCATGCGGTCATCGACGCAAGCGGCGAGCTTTGCGGTTTTGCGCAGCTGTTTCCGATGCTGGGTGTAACCCGGCTGGGTCTGGGCATGAAGCCGGACCGGTGCGGCCGCCGCCAAGGCGCCGGTACAGCCTTTGTAAAAGCCATTGTGCAGGAAGCCCGCAGATTGAAGTCGGACGATGAAATCGACCTGGAAGTGCTGACGTGGAATGAACGAGCAATCCGGACGTATGCCAAAGCAGGTTTTGAGCCGACCGACAGCTATGAGAAAATGACACCGAAGGGCATGTCCGCTTTTTACTGCATGGTTTACCGCGATTAGGAGCGATGCCGCTTGAACCGGATTTTTCGCAGAGACAGCGCGTCCGGCAGTGACATGCTTTGCGTCCAATGATCCGGCAGTAACTGGTTCACTGGTTACTTATCCCGAGGCCGCTTACGAGATCGCCTGCGCATACACCGCGTCATAACGTGCTGCCGAGGTAAAATCCAGCTCTGTCAATCCTCCCGCGCTCCAACTGGTCAATCGAAGCGTCACCAGTTTATAGTCAATTGCGATCATCGGGTGATGGTTCAATTCCTCCGCAATCTGCGCAACTTCATTGACGAAAGCGACCGAACCCGTAAACGCGGGAAAACGGTACTTTTTCACAATCCATTTCCCGTCTTCCCGGCTCCAGCCGGCAGCCCGTTCCAGCCGCTCCGCAATCCGCTCTTCAGTCAGCTTCATCCAAACACCGCCATTTCCTTATATTCCCTATATCATATCAAAAAAACGACGGTGACGACATTGGTCCCGCTGCTGACCACGATAATATGGCGATTGCGGTCATGCCGGATCGCGCTGCCGCTGTGGCGGATCGCCCCGCCTGAACCCAGTCCGTAAAACACATCGTCGGCCAGCGTACGCAAGCATTCGGAGCGTTCCGTCAGCTCCATCGCTTCCCAATCTTCCCGCCCCATATCCAGCAGTTCGTAGCAGCCGCGGACCGAAGACAAAGCTTCGCTCAAATCGGCAATGATGTCCGAATATTCCCGTGCGTACCTTACTCCCATCGTATTCCCCCCTTCCCTTGAAAAAAAGAATCGTGTTGGCATGACAACATATAGTATGGCCTTGAGCAATTTTTTTCAAAATCTGGTACACTAGAAGTATTATCTTTTTTACGGAAAATAAGTGGAGTGAAGGAGATTCGTCCGATGCTAAGGCTGCAAATTCCAAAAAACCGGATGAATTATTTGATTGACGGGCTGCAGGCTCATTATGACGCGGCACAAGTCGAAAACGGTTGGGACTTATTCCACAAAGGCAAAATATCCGGCGTCGAGCTCTACGGCGTCGAGATCCATGCTTTGGTCCGGGAATCCCGCGCTTACGACGTCATCATCGATCTGGAGGATTTCAAAAAAAGCGAATGCAGCTGTCCCGATGAGGGCTGGTGCGCCCACATCCCTGCAACGGTATTTGCGCTGTATGTGCCTTACGGGCGCCCCGAGCTTCTGCTTCAGCATCTCAAAAAAGAGCTGCTGGTCAAAGCCAAGCAGCAGCAAGCCCGCACCGGCGGTCCACGCGGCGATAAGAAGCAGGATCAGGTCGTTGCTCCCGCCGAGAACAAGCCGCCTTCTTCATGGCACCGCTATTTTGACCAGCAGTTTTACGGATTCTCGGTAACGCATCAATCCTCGATTGAAGCGTTCTACCAGACGGCGCAAGAGACGCTTGGCAAGCTGGCCGAGCAATGGCCGGACCCGCTGCTGCAGTTGTACCGGCTTCATGTCGTGTTGTTTATTATGCGAAAAACCGAGCAGTTCTTTCTGGACAGCAAGTCTTCGTATTTGTCGCATTACCACGAGTCCGGCTGCAAAGCGGTCGCCAAGCTGTGCCTTGATCAATCGCTGGAGCTGCTGCCGGAGCTGCCGATCGAGCAGTTGCTGAAGCAATACAACGGATACGTAAAAGAAACGGCCGCCATGCTGTCGGAGCATATGCTGCAATCCAAGGACACGCCGCTGGATTGGCTGACCGTGTACCGGCAGTTCTGGTGGCGGGCCGCCGAGCAGAAAACGTGGATACAGGAAGAACTTAAGCATCTGCGGACCGAAGCGGAGAAATCCAATGTCACACCGCGCAAAAAGGACATTTTGCTGCTGGCCATGGCGCATTTCGCCGTCATCCGCGGCGATGATCAGGCAGCTATGCTGCAACTGCAGGAACTGAAAGTACGCGAGCCGCGCGATTTCTTCCTCTACTTATACAGATTTGAACGGATGGGCGAATGGGAACGGATGCTCAGCCTGCTTAGATGGCTGACTCCAGCCATGCAGCGGGCGGGCCAAGACGATTTCGGGGTATATTGCGGGTATTGGACGGAAGCCATGCAGCATCAGTCCAGCGATGAGGAATGGGTCGCCGTCATGGAGACGTTGCTGCCGCGCACATATTACTACTATACGGCGTATCTGCTCCAAACGTCGCGGTTTAAGCACTGGGTCGATCTCCAAATTTCGAACCGGATTTCACCCGCCAATTTATATGCAGCGGAGCTCAAAGCGGTTGAAGCCCATGATCCGGCGCTGCTGCTGCCGCTGTACACGCAAGCCGTGGAACGGTGCATCGTGGAAAAAAACCGGACTTCCTACGCCACCGCGGTCAAGCTGCTCAAAAAGCTGAACGGCTTCTATAAGCAGATCGGCGCGCCGCAGCGCTGGGATGAGTACATGGCCGGACTGTCCGCTAAATACAGCCGGCTTAGAGCGTTTCAGGAAGAATTGAAGAAAGGGAAATGGCTGCCATGATCGATCTGAACACGCTGACCGTCCATGCCCGGTGGCTTCCGGCCGGCTCATTTTTCATATGGGGAACCCGGGCCAACGGCGGGGTTTGGGATGCCATGGAGCTGAAAAACATTTTATTTGCGTGGCATCAGCCTTCCTTTTACGGCACTTTTCTGGACACGGCCGAGTGGTCGCAAAAAGAAGGGCTTACGCTGCCGGCGCTGGACGCCCTCGATTATTTCTGTGAGCCGGCCCATGCACAGCATATCAAGCTGCAATGGGACCACGAAACGTCGGCGCTGCTGCATTCCGCACCGGCGATTAAAGACGCGCTGCTCGGCGGGCAGTTCATGCCGGATTTCACCAAGTGGAAACACGGTCAGCTCGGCTGGAAGTTGAAGCTCGGGCCGGATACGCCGGAAGCGGAAGAACCAATCGTGCAGGAATGGATGGCCCAGCTCATCCCCGAATGGGTGGAGCAGGACGGCAGTATGAAAGAGAGTTTGCGCCAGCTGGAGATGGAGTACCCGAAGCTGCTCCGGGAAAATGCGCCTCATGATACATGGATGGACGAGGAGGACTGGCTTGTTTCCATCGGTTGGCAGACGGACGCCGCGCCTTACCGTTCCTGCCTCCAGCTCGTGGAGCCTCAGCAAGGGGCCTATTGGCAGCTGCGCTTCATTCTGCAGAACCGCGCCAACCCTGATGCCGTGTTCGTCGTGAATGAGCTCGGCGAACCGCAGGAGGATCTTGCGCTGCCGGAGGGCTGGACGCCGGAGCGGCTGACCAAAGACATCGCCAAATGGGTGCGTATCGTTCCATGGCTTCGCCCGGAAGAAAGCGGGGGCATCCGCACCAAGCTGACTTCGGATGAAGCGTGGGATTTTCTGGCCGAGGACAGCCTGCGGTTGATTGAAGCCGGTTATACGATCTATCTTCCGTCCTGGTGGGAACGCATTCGCCGCTGGCGTCCGCGTCTCAAGGCACGGCTGAAGTCGTCCGCGGGTTCCGGCACATCGCTGTTCGGACTGGAGCAGCTGATGCAATTCGACTGGAAAATCGCCGTCGGCGATATGGAGCTGAGCGAAGAAGAGTTCCGCCAGCTGCTCACCGAAAAGCGTAAGCTCGTGCAACTGCGCGGGGCGTGGATACAGCTTGATCCTACCCAGCTTGCGAAAATTGAAAAAGCGATGAAACAAGTCGAGAAAAAACGCGGCTTATCGTTTCGTGATGTGCTCGAGCTGCACTTGCTTGGCCCGCTCTCCGATGACGAGGAGCTCGAGCTGGAGCGCTCGCTGCCGATTGAGGTCGAATTAAACGGGCAGCTCGAAGAGATGATGGAACTGCTGACACATGCCAAGCGGATTCCAGCCGTAACGCCGCCGGATACCTTTCAGGGGTCGCTGCGCCCTTATCAGCTCGATGGGATCTCATGGCTTTATTTTTTACGGCAGACCGGCTTAGGCGGCTGCCTCGCCGACGATATGGGGTTAGGTAAAACGATTCAATGGATCACTTATTTGCTGCTCGTCAAGCAGCAAAGCAACTCGGCTCAGCCGTCGCTGCTCATCTGTCCGACATCGGTGCTCGGCAACTGGCAGAAGGAGCTGCAGCGTTTTGCGCCGATGCTGAAGGTTCATCTGCACTACGGTCCGACCCGCGCTCACGGCAAGAAGTTTGCGGAAAGCTGTGAAGGTATGGATTTGGTGCTGACATCGTATACGCTCGCCCATCTCGATGAGTCCGATCTCTCCTCTGTGGAGTGGGATTCGATCTGTCTGGACGAAGCGCAAAATATTAAAAATGCATACACCAAGCAAGCTCAATCGATCCGCCAATTGTCCGGCAACCACCGGATTGCGATGACCGGTACGCCGATCGAGAACCGGCTCACCGAGTTATGGTCGATTTTCGACTTCTTAAATCCCGGATACCTTGGCTCGCTGCGCGACTTCACCCAGCGCTACGCGGTGGCTTTGGAGAAAACGCAGGATCCGGAGCTGATCGGCAGAGTACAGCGTCTCATTAGGCCCTTCCTGCTGCGCCGGGTGAAAAACGATCCGAACATCCAGCTCGATCTGCCGGAGAAAAACGAATACAAAACATTCGTGTCGCTGACCTCCGAGCAGGCGATGCTGTACGAAAGCCAAGTGCAGAACCTGCTTGAGCGGGTCGATAAGCTGTCCCCGATGGAACGCCGCGGGCACATTCTCGCTTCGCTGACCAAACTCAAGCAGGTGTGCAATCATCCTTCCTTGCTGCTGAAGGAAGATACCTCGCGCCCCTGGCAGAACCGTTCCAATAAAGTGGAACGGCTGCTCGAGATGGTGCAGGAGCTTCGCCAGGAAGGCGACCGCTGCCTGATCTTTACCCAGTTTGTGGAGACCGGGCTGCTGCTGCAGCATATTTTCCGTCAGGAGCTCGACGCGGACGTTCCATTCCTGCACGGGGGTACGCCGCGCAGCGTGCGCGAGGAAATGATCGAGCAGTTCCAGGACGTGAACGACACCGGCCACTCCGGTATTTTTCTGTTGTCGCTTCGTGCCGGCGGGATCGGGCTGAACTTAACCGCGGCCAATCACGTGTTCCATTTCGATCGGTGGTGGAATCCCGCTGTGGAGAATCAGGCCACCGACCGTGCCTTCCGGATCGGGCAAACAAGGCACGTGCAGGTGCATAAGTTTGTCACGCTTGGCACGCTCGAAGAACGAATCGACGAAATGATCGAACGTAAGCAAGGAATGAGCGAACAGATTGTCGGCAGCGGCGAAAACTGGATTACCGAACTGTCCACCGACGATTTGCGGGAAATGTTTATGCTGCGGTCGGAATGGGTCGAGGCGTAACCGGCCTGGCCGATTGGCACTGCTATGACGCCCAGCGGCTCTATGATTATGATCGGGTACGTTGGACTTGTAAAAAATACCCATGTACTGTAAAGTAGAACCAATATATACGGCGTTGACGAAGGACATGAGATATCCGGTCATTCACCCAGAGAGAAAGCCCATGGCTGCGAGGCTTTTCGAACGATCCGGTTATCTTCCCCCCTTCCAGCCGCGGCGATGAACGGCCTTTGGGCTTCAGTATTCGCTGCCGGGAGCTTCCGTTATCGGCATAAAGGACCGTGTCTGCCTCAATGGGGCTTCAGGTGATTGGACACAGTCAATAAGGGTGGTACCACGACGCATTCGTCCCTGACGAAGCGTCTTTTTTTTGCGCAACACTTCATTTTCATCGCCTTACATACAAACCATGGAGGGATCGTTATGCGCCAATCTCATTTATTTGCACCGACTTTACGCGAGGCTCCGGCTGAAGCCGAAGCACTCGGACACCGGATGCTGCTGCGCGGAGGCTACATCCGTCCGCTCGCTGCCGGCGTTTACTCTTACCTGCCTTTAGGGCAGCGGGTGCTGCGGAACATCGAGAAGATCATCCGAGAGGAAATGGAGCTCGCCGGAGCCGCGGAACTGATGCTCCCTTCGATGCAGCCTGCCGAACTATGGCATCAGTCCGGACGGTATGACGAGTACGGCCCGGAGCTGATTCGCTTCCATGACCGGAATGGCCGCGAATTCGCGTTAGGTCCTACGCATGAGGAAATCGTCACAGCGCTGGTCGGGCAGGAAATCAGCTCTTATCGCCAGCTGCCCTTAAGACTTTACCAGATACAAAACAAATTCCGCGACGAACGCCGTCCCCGTTACGGGCTGCTGCGCTGCCGGGAGTTTGCGATGAAAGACGCCTATTCGTTTGATACCGACGAAGCCGGATTGGATGCAGCGTACACGGCGATGAGAGCGGCTTATGCGCGCATATTCCAGCAGTGCGGGCTCATCTTCCGCGAGGTGGAAGCCGATGCGGGCGCCATCGGAGGCAGCGGCGGTTCGCACGAATTTGTCGCGCTGGCCGAAATCGGGGAAGATACGATTGCCGTATGTTCGCATTGCGAATACGCGGCGAATGTGGAGAAGGCGGAAACTGCGCCGTTGCAGCAAAGTGAACACGGCGCGGATGCAGGGGTACCGGAAAGACTGTATACGCCGGGCATCCGCACGATAGAGCAGCTTGCCGTCGCCGGATACAAACCCGAGCACATCATCAAAACGTTAATTTATGTCGCAGACGGCACGCCGGTCGCCGTACTGGTCAGAGGGGATCACGAGGTTAATGAAATCAAGCTGATGCGTCATCTCGGCGCCCAAGAGCTTGTCCTGGCGGACGCCGAAACCGTGCTTGCCGCCGCCGGAGCGCCGGCCGGATTTGCCGGGCCGCTGAAGCTGAGCGTGCCCGCCTACGTCGACCGCGAAGCGGCAGCGCTCCGCAGCGCCATTACCGGTGCGGGCGAGCAGGACTGGCATCTGAAGAATGTGCGTCCCGGACGCGACTTTACTCTGGAGCGAATTGGTGATTTTCGCATCGCCCGCGAGGGAGATCCATGTCCCCGCTGTCATCATCCCCTTGAAAGTTACCGGGGAATCGAAGTCGGTCACGTATTTAAGCTCGGGGACAAATACAGCGCGCCGCTAAATGCCGTCTACAGCGGGACGGACGGCCGCATGCAGAGGATGCAGATGGGCTGCTACGGCATCGGCGTTTCCCGTCTACTGGCGGCCGTTGCAGAGCAGTGCGCCGGCGAAAAGGGGATTGTCTGGCCGATGGGGATCGCCCCCTTCCACGTGCATCTGATCCGCGTCTCCGCCAAAGATGAAGCCCAGAGGACGGCGGCGGACACGCTTTACTCCCGTTTGCAGGGAGAAGGGCTTGAGGTGCTATTTGACGATCGCGACGAACGTGCCGGGGTGAAGTTTCATGATGCCGATATGTTGGGCATCCCGCTTTGCCTCATTATCGGCAAAGGTGCTTCAGAAGGCCTCGCCGAGCTCAAACATCAGAGCAGCGGCCGCCAATGGGAGCTTAAGCTTGACGATGCGGCAGATTTTATAAAAGAGATCGTTCAATCCGAAATGCGGTTGAAGGAAAACAATAAATGAGACCGGAAATAAGAATGTTAGCGAAACAACTTACACAAATAAATCGAGAAATAAATAATGATGCTGATTAATGGGACAAGAATACGTCTGCATAAGCCGTGAACTATCCAAATCGGTATACACCGCCGATAAATTGCCTTGCCCTTGCACGCTCATCTGCAGTACGTTCGGGATAAAGTACGGACGCCAAATCCAATTCGAGCCGCGGTATGCGGCGTCGACCCGCCATGCGCCCAGATCGGTACGGGTGAAGTTGGAAGATATTTGCCGTCCGTCTTCCCGGCATATGTAGATACGCTCCACATTTTCCGCTACGCGGGTCAGCAGCCCTTGCACCAGCGCATCGGCATCGTCCGCCGATACGATCCACGCTTCCGCGGTAATCAGCTCGTTTAAGCTGTCCTGTACGGCATACAAGCTGCGGTATTTTTTCAGCTCCTGTTCCGTATACAGCTTGATTTCTTTCTTAAGCATCTCTTCAAACGTATCTTCGGTTATAAAATGCGGCTCGGCCGGCGAGAACAAAAAACCTTGCACATACCGGGCCCCGGCTTCGAGCGCATTATGAAGATCTTGTTTGGTCTCTACGCCCTCTACGAGCAGGGAAGCGCCGATTTGCGAGGCTAAGATGGAGAATGATTTCAGCAGCGCTTTATATCCCTTGTGGACCGCGCTTTTTTTTAATATTTTCAAATCCATTTTCAAAATTTTCGGTTGAATGGTGGCGATACGGTCATAGTTGCTGAAGCCGCTGCCAATGTCGTCAATCGCAATCGTACAGCCGCGCCTGCGGTAAACCTCGATAATTTGCGTCAGTTCTTCCAGTTGGCCTTGAAATTCCTCTTCGGTTATTTCAATCACGATCCGCGAAGGATCGATCCCGTGTTTTTCCACAAACTGCAGTGTGGGCAGCGTCTTCGTCTCGCGAAACATCCGGTAGATCCAAGACGGCTTCAAATTAATAAATAACCACGCCCCCGACGAATCGCCGGACAATTTCTGAATGGCTTGCTCCCGTAAAATGCGGTCGATCCGCAAATGAGTTTCATACTGAATGGATGTATCCCCGAAAAAGGGGCCCAGACTGCGTATTTCATTACCTATCTTTTGTCTGCCCAGCGTCTCGTAACCAATAACCTTCTGGGTTTGGAGTGAAACGATCGGTTGAAAGAACGGCAGGATTTCTCTTTCGCCCGGTATCATCTCGCTGTATCGCACCATCTGTCACCCCTTTTTGATGCCTGTTGTGTGGGAGATTTTCTGACATGTTATATCGTTATGTGTATTGTAAAGCACAGCCTCTTATGAACGCAACAACAATTAGCATGATTTTCCTGCCCCCTTTCATTTCTTTTCATTTCCAAAGAGATTTGCTAACCATTTGTCGTACAATACAACAATGAATGGGAGCTTTAAGGTAAGGTTGGCTCCCACTTGAACTGGACTTCGGGAATCCATTTCTGATGTGTAAAATCTCTGCCTCTCAGCATTACCCGGTCCTCGTAAACCTCGACGTACAGCCCTTCACTGCTTCTGAGTTTCTGCGGGACCCGCTGTCCGTCGTCATCATAAGGTTCATATACCGAAGAACTGCCAATCATCGTAAACCGGTCCCGCACCATCGTTTGTGCCATACCCAGCCGTGCATGCGTATGCCCAGAGAACAAGATGACCTGGGGATACCGCCCCAATATGGCGGCAAGCTCCCGGTGCTGCACAACCCCGCGCTCCGCGCCGCTTCCGCTCACCGTATCCGGCAGCGGTTGATGCAAAAAAACAAATACCGGCTTTGCCGGCTCCCCTCCTGCCTGCAACCGTTCCTGCAGCCACTCAAGCTGCCCGGCCGACAAATAAGCATCTTCTCCCATTTGCGAATCCGACTGCCGGTAACGTTCCGAACCGAGGAAAATAAAATGATATCCGTTCAACCACTTGTCATAGTACACCGTGGGCTCGCCGGTCAGCTGCAGAAACCGCCGGATCGAAGCCGCTTCCGTCTCCCCATTCGGGAACGCCGGCATGTTCCACTTCCCGGATTGGTCGTGCCATGCCTGATAATATTCATGATTGCCGATGGTAAAAAATAACGTCCGGGGATGCGGTGTTTTCTGCAAAATGCGAGACAATGCCGCGTAATCGCGCGGCGATCCGTCGCCCAAATCACCGTTGACGATCAGCGCATCCGCCTGCGGATTCACCTCGTTTAAGTCAGCCAATGCCGCCTGCAGCTTCTGCGCGGCCAGCTCGTCAAAGCTTTGTGCGTGAACGTCGCTAATAACCGGGAAAGCAAGCAGCGGCTCAGCCGCTCCGGCATGCCCCGCTCCCGCCAGCCATCCGCCAATAAGTCCCATGATTCCAAGCGCATACATGCCCTTTATCATCTTCCTTACACCCTTCCCTTCTGCCGATCTGGGCATCTGGCCCAGATCTTCCTGATGTACTCTCAGTATGGATTAAGCGGCAAAAACTATTCCGCCTCGAGAGGGCGTAGGGCTAACAAGAGGGCAGCGATTTCCCGATATTACTGCGCGACATGCCAAAGAGACCCTGCTTATACAAAGCGGGTCTCCCGATGTGAGCAAAACTCACTGATTATAATAATTGAAAGCCTGCGCTTTCCATCCATTTCACAAATCCGATCCGGCCATGCTCGGTCCGTTTAAATACGCCGGCATCCTGCAGCACCTGGGCAAATTTGCGGCCGACCTCATCCTGTACGGCTTGCTCCGCCGCCTGCTCCTCAAGGCCGGTGCCATAACGCTGGCAAAGCTCGCGAATCCAGATAACATGTTTGTTCAGCTCATGCTCCCCGTTTTGTTCAGCGGTCTGAAGCAGCTCTGCATCGCCGGACAATATGCGCTTGATCCCGTCTAGCTCTCCCTTCAAGCGGCCCGGCAGCACAGCCAATCCCATCACCTCGATCAAGCCAATGTTCTCCTTCTTGACATGGTGAAGCTCCTGATGCGGATGGAATATGCCGTCCGGATGCTGCTCGCTCGTCCGGTTGTTACGCAGCACGAGATCGAGTTCATACTCTCCGCTGCCGTTGTTGCGGGCAATCGGAGTAATCGTGTTATGCGGAATGGCGGCTTCGCCATCCTTAACCGTATACGCCAAAATATCCTGCTCCGGATCGCTATATTCGCGCCAAGCGTCAAGCAGCTCGCCGGCCAGCTTCAGCAGCGGCAGCTTGTTGTGGCTCGAGATACGGATAACCGACATCGGCCAGTTGACGATACCCGCCTTCACTCCCTGATAATCGGGATGAGTAAACGACATCTCCACCGGGGCTTTTTCCATGGCAAACCTATGTTTCCCGCCTTGGAAATGCTCATGGTTAAGGATCGACCCGCCTACAATCGGCAGATCGGCATTGGAGCCGATGAAATAATGCGGGAACTGGTCGATAAAATCAAGCAGCCGGTAAAACGTCGTTTTCGACATTTTCATCGGACGGTGCCGGCGGTCGAAAATAATGCTGTGCTCATTATAGTAAACATAAGGCGAGTATTGAAAATACCACGGCTCTTCGTCCAGCTCCAGCGGTATCACCCTCAGGTTTTGCCGTGCCGGATGGTTCAGACGGCCGGCGTAGCCGACGTTGTCGATGCACAGCAAACATTTTGGATAATTGCTTTGCGGCGCATTTTTGAGCATGGCGATTTCCTTCGGATCTTTCTCCGGCTTAGACAAATTCACGGTTATCTCCAGATCGCCGTATTCCGTCGGAGCCAGCCAATACAAATTGCTGGCGATCCGGTCCATGCGAATGTAATTCGCATCGATACACAACCGGTAAAAATCGTCCGTCGCCATCTCCACACCGCTGTGCCTCACCGTCTGCCAAAACTTAGCGGCTACCTCCGACTGGCGCGGCATCAGCGCCCCCATCATCCGCGCATCCAGCAAATCGCGCAGCGTGGTGTTGTTGTCCTCCAGCAGGCCTGAAGCTGCCGCGTAATCAAGCAACTCTTCGAGAATTCCTACCGGGCTGTTTGCCGAAGGGTCGTTTAACGTGCCTTCGTAAGGCTCACTGATATGCAAAAGATCAAGCAAGCTGTTGCGCGCGGCATAAGCGTCAATCGGCTCCATCAGTCCGCGGCTGGCCGCGAATTGGAGCAGGCGCTCGATGTTTTGCGCCGCCCGTTGTTCATGTTGATTGGATGTCATAGCTGTTCACTCCCTGTTTCTGACCTGCACAGCGCTTACGCCTTGGCGTAACCATGCGGATTGGCCTGATGCCAAGCCCATGCGGAAGCGATGATGTTCTCCAGCTTGTCGCGTTTCGGCTGCCAGCCGAGCTCGGCTCTCGCACGTTCCGAGGAGGCGATCAGTACAGCCGGGTCACCGGCCCGGCGCTGCTCCATCACAGCCGGGATCGGATGTCCGGTCACTTGACGCGCCACCTCGATGACCTCATTGACGGAGAACCCATTGCCGCTGCCGAGGTTGTAGATGCCGCTGTCTTCGCCGCGGCGCAGCTTCTCCACCGCCAGCACATGCGCGTCGGCCAAATCGCTGACGTGGATATAGTCGCGCACACAGGTCCCGTCCGATGTCGCATAGTCATTGCCGAAGACGGTAATATGCGACCGCTGACCGAGGGGAACCTGCAAGATGAGCGGGATCAAATGGGTTTCCGGGTTATGGTCCTCGCCGATCTTGCCGCTTTCGTGAGCGCCTGCCGCGTTAAAATAACGCAGCGATACATATTTGATGCCATGGGCGGTATCAAACCACTTCATCATTTTTTCCATCGCCAGCTTAGTTTCGCCATAGGCGTTAGTCGGCAGCGTCCGGTCCGTTTCTTGAATCGGCACGTTTTCCGGTTCGCCGTAGGTGGCCGCCGTGGAGGAGAACACGATTTTGCCCACTCCGTATTCATTCATTTTCTCCAGAAGACATAACGTGCCATACACGTTGTTATGATAATATTTGCCCGGCAGCTTCATGCTTTCGCCAACCAAAGAATTGGCTGCAAAATGAATGACCGCCTCAATCTTGTTCTCCTGGAACACTTTATCCAAAAACACCTGATCGCGGAGATCTCCCTCGTACAGCTTGCCGCCAAGCACCGCTTGACGATGGCCTTGCTGCAGGTTATCGACAACAACGACTTCTTCGCCGCGCGCCAGCAGCTCCGCTACCGTATGGGAACCGATATACCCTGCGCCGCCTGTCACCATGATAGCCATCCCAACCTCTCCTTGTCCTTTATCGTGTTATGTGCCTGTATATAAAGCCGCCGAAGCAGCTTGTGTAGACCTGTTACGCCAATGCTTTAACCCCGTCGCCGATATCGCATACGTAGAAGTCGGCCTTCAAACCGGTTTTCGCCGTATATTCTTCGCCAACCTCGTCCATAAACCGCGCTACGCTGTCCTCATGGACCAGCGATACGGTACAGCCTCCGAAACCGGCTCCGGTCATCCGTGAGCCCAAAACGCCGGGAACCTTCAGCGCCGCTTCGACCATTGCGTCAAGCTCCGCTCCCGTTACCTCGTACAGATCGCGCAGCGAATCGTGCGAACCGATCATCAGCTTGCCGAATGCCGCCAAGTCGCCCGCCTTCAGCACCGTCACCGCTTGCTTCACACGGTCGATTTCCTCCACGACGTGGCGCGCCCGGCGGCGAACTGTCTCATCGCCGATCAGATGGGCCGCATCGTTAAATTGCGCGAGCGTCAGCTGCCCAAGCAGCGTCAGCTCCGGATAGCTGGCTTGCAGATCGCGGACCGCCTGCTCGCATTGCGCTCTTCTCTCGTTGTATTTGGAGTCGACGAGGCCGCGCTTTTTGTTTGTGTTGCCGATAACGATTTTGTATGCCCCGGTCTGAAACGGCACATGTTCGTATTCCAGCGTATCGCACATGAGCAGGATTGCATGATCTTGTTTGCCCATCGCTACGGCAAACTGGTCCATGATGCCGCATTGTACGCCCATGTATTCGTTCTCCGCTTTTTGCGACAGCAGCGCGATCTTCACTTTATCAATCGACGGCGCCTCAAAAACCGTCATGATGCCAAAAGCCGTGGCCACTTCGACCGATGCCGATGAAGACAAGCCCGAGCCGTTAGGGATCTCTCCGAAAAACAGCATGTCGCAGCCCCCGACCTGCAGCCCTTGCTCAACCAGCTCGCTGATAACGCCCTTCGGGTAATTGGCCCATTCGTGCTCCGGGCGAAACGATAAATCGTCCACTGCAACCTGTACGCGCAGCGGGAAGTTGCCGGATGCCAGTCCAAGCTGTCCGTCTCCGCGTTTGCGGATCAGCAGCGTTGTTCCGAAGGTAAGCGCCCCCGGAAAAACGTAACCTCCGTTATAATCGGTATGCTCGCCAATCAGATTCACGCGGCCCGGCGCATGAAACGTATGAACCGGTTCCGTACTTTCGCCGAACAATGCTGTAAATTGCTGCTGTAAACTTTTCAAATCTGCCATGTAAATCAACACCGCCTATTCTTTTTTCTTTACTGGAAACGGCTCTTCATAGAGTGCTTTTGATACTTGTAGTATACGTGATTCCGCCAGATTTCACTATGGAGCTATGTCAGAAGCATATGGATAAATGTAAGATCGCGAATATATTTACCCGCAAGTATGATACAATTTACATAAAGATTCCAAGGTGCCAAAGGAGCGGTGCGGCATGCCTCAGCCGGAAAGCTATTACGTAACATCGAACCCGATTCAGCCTTCGCAAGACGAAGAGCTGTATGTCTTGTTTACAGGCATCAGCCAAACGGCTCCCAGGCATAAGTTAGGCCCGAAGGTCGTCGATTACTATCTGCTGCATCACATTGAATCGGGAAAAGGAACCTTTACCTGCGAAGGCGTCACCTACGAACTGGGGACCGGCGACAGCTTTTTTATCGAGCCGGGGCATTTGATCAGCTATGAAGCGGACGGGGACGACCCCTGGTTTTACCGCTGGATCGCATTTAATGGCTCCAAGGCGGCCAAGCTGCTGCACAATCTGGGCATTACTTCTCACCGTCCCGTCGTGCAGGCAGGGGACCTTTCGTCACCCGCGGCACATGCCGACCGGATCAGAACGTTATTCCAGGAACGCTCCGCAACAGCTCACCTGAAATCATCCGCATTGCTCCAACTGCTGCTAGCCGAATACGCCGATGTGCTGCAGCCGCTGAACCGTCTGCCGCAAGAGCATGCAACTGCCGGGGAAAAGGCGGTCCAGCAAGCGATTCAATTTATTACCGCACAATACGCCGAGCCGATCACGATGGAAATGATGGCGGAAAACCTGGGATATCATCGCGCCTATTTATCGACCTTGTTCCGCAAATACACCGGCATGACGCCGGTAACCTTTCTGCTCAAGCACCGGATTGAGAAAGCCCGCCATCTCCTGCGCGAACGCCAGGAGTTGACCGTCGAGCAGATTGCCGCCTCCGTCGGGTTTCACGACGCGCTTTATTTCTCAAGGCAGTTTAGACGATGGTGCGGCATGCCGCCGACGGAGTACCGCGAGTCGATGAAAAAACTGTGAGTTCTCCTTT
The DNA here is from genome assembly GCF_004307995.1 of Paenibacillus thalictri. Taxonomy (GTDB): domain Bacteria; phylum Bacillota; class Bacilli; order Paenibacillales; family NBRC-103111; genus Paenibacillus_AF; species Paenibacillus_AF thalictri. The sequence continues at coordinate 98,857 of NZ_SIRE01000023.1, forward strand.
CGTTGCACACAGCGTATATAGACAAAACTTCATGCAAACAGGCCGCGTCCCGGACGACACGGCCTATTATTATGCGCTAACTATTATCTTCTTCATACCAACTGCACTCTTTACCCGATTTGGCTGTTATAGAATAAACATCCGTCCCGGCCGCCGGCCTTCACCTGGTACATGGCCAAGTCGACGTTTCTCAGCAGTGTGTCGGCATCGCTGCCGTCTGCCGGAAAAACGGCCACTCCCATGCTGACGGTAGACTGCAGCGTCCTGCTGCCGATATCCCAGCCCTTGCGGATTGCCGACAAGATGCGGTGTGTGACCAGCTGAATGCTGTCGACCGACTCAATCTTCGGCAGCAGGATGCTGAACTCGTCCCCGCCGATCCGGGCGAACATGTCAACTTCCCGAACGCAGCGCTTCACCCTGTTGGCGAAAGCTCTCAGAAATTCATCACCGATTTCGTGACCGAACGAATCGTTAATCATCTTAAAATCGTCGATATCCAGCGACAGCACCGCAAGCAGTTGACGGTTCCGCTTTGCATATGCCAGCGATTGGTTTAATTGCACTTGAAACAATCGCCGATTCGGCAGCTCGGTAAGGGGATCGTGAAACGCCATTCGCACAAGCTCTTCTTCGAGCAGCTTGCGCTCGGTGATCTCTTTAACCGCCCAGATGCATGTATTCTCCTTCGCCTGCTCTCCGCCGCCAATGCAAAATCCTCTACCCTCATACCATACAACATCGCCGTCATCGCGAACACTCCGGTATTCGACCGTGGAAGGGACCTTCCCTTTCAAAGCCAAATCAAGCGCCTGGCGAACATGGCTCTGGTGTTCCGGTTCGATACCGCTGATATATTCTTCCATTTCCCGGACAGTTCCCGAAGCTAGCTCGGTACGACAAGAACGTCCATACATCCAACGTCCTTCCGCATCCAATACATACACACTTTCAAACATATGATCAACCAGCGCGAGCAGCGTTTCCTGCTGCAATAACAGCTGCTCGGCCTTGCGAGCATTCTCGGTCGGCCCCAATAACGACATGCTGTGCCCCACCCCTTTTACCGATTCACCCGACCAATGCCAGGATATGAAGTTCGCGGCTTTTGCTCAAATCAACGTATTTCCCGTCAACCCGGATCAGCGGATTAGCGACATCAAGCGGATTCATTCCGACAATCTGACAGCGGCGGCCATCCGTCAGAATAGCCTCGTCTCCGACAGCCATCTCCATTAAACGGTGTATAAACAGCTTGCAAATGGACGGTTCCAGCTTCCCGAATCCGTCATCCAGCATCTGCTTGATAACCAGATGAAACGGCGATGCGTCTTTATATACTCTTTTCGAAGTCATGGCGTGAAAAATGTCCGCCACCCCGACAATTTTGCTGAAAAAATCGATTTCGTGGGCTTTTAGCCTGTACGGGTACCCTCCGCCATCCTCCCGCTCATGATGCTGCAAGGCCACTAAAGGTACCCGCGCATCCAACCCGGGAATCTGGCACAGCAGATCGTATCCGATCACCGTGTGTTTCTTCATCACCGCGTATTCCTCATCGGTATAACGTCCCGGTTTATTTAAAATGTAGTCGGAGATGTGGATTTTTCCGATGTCGTGCAGTGTTGCGGCCATCGTCAGCAGCGCAAGTTCGCTTTCGCTTAAATGCAGCCACTTGCCGATTAATGTGGAGATGACACCTACGCCGATATTGTGCCGGTACGTATAATCATCCTTGGCCTGCAAGCCGGACATCACGCTTTGCAAGCTGGGGTATTCGGCAGCTTGATGTATGGCGGGAATGATCGATTGGTTTATTTCTTCCACGGGCAGTGTGCCCTTTTCACTCAAGAAGTGAAACATCGATTTTACTTCTTCCATGGCCTTGACCACGAGCTTGTCATTCGTTTTGCTTTCGCGGGGCGCCAGTTCCTGCTTATCCAGCTCGAAATCGTGAACACTCAGCGAAATGCGGTGATTTTCAATCATTTCTACATGATGGTTATCTATAATCGTTTTGGCAGGAATAAGTACGACTCCCCGCTCGTTAAATAAATCGCGTTTGATTGTATAGCCAATCCATTGACGAAGGGTTCTTCCTTCCATCATGCTCACCACCGCGGAACATTTAATAGAAAGCTAAAGGGAACGAATTACTTCTATAGTAGCATGATCGCCATAGTCTGAAGTTAAAATTTCACTAAATTATTGATGAAATCCGTTTGAAGCTTACCCGCCGTCCTTTGGCCGAAATACCGGCAGCACGAACAAAATGGACGCTCCTTGCCCCGGAGAGCTTTCCGCCCAAATGGTTCCGGCATGGAACTCGACAATTTCCTTGGCGATCGACAATCCAAGCCCGCTCCCTCCTCCCGCAGAGCTGCGCAGTTTGTCGTTTCTATAGAACCGGTCGAACACATACGGAAGGTCTTCCTCCTTAATCCCGGGGCCGGAATCGCCGATACGCGTGACGATTCTCCCGGCGCCAACCGTATATTCGAGTGTAATCGTGCCTCCGGCCGGAGTATGCTTGATCGCATTATAGATAATGTTGGTGTACACCTGATCCAGACGGTCGACGTCTATCATAACAAACAAGGAAGGGCCGGGTTCCTTCGACGGAAGCCGAAGCTCGAAGGACAATCCGGCATTTTTCACCTCCAGCTCGTATCGTTCGAAGAATAGCCCGACATATTCCCGCACCGGCAGCTCCTGCATGGCAAAGCTGATCTGCCGCGCTTCCAGCTTGGACAATTCGAAAAGGTCGTGAATCAGCCGGTTTAAGCCAATTATGCGCGCATGAATAAGCCTTAAATATTTACGGAGCTGCTCCGGCTTATCGACTACGCCATCCAGCATCGCCTCCACATAACCTTGAATCAGCGTCATCGGCGTGCCGAGATCGTGGGAGATATTGGAGAGCAGTCTGCGGCGCGAATTTTCCAAGCGGGCAAGCTCCGCGTTCATTTTTTCCAAACTTTGATTGGATAACTCCAAATCGGCCGTACGTTCGTTAATTTTGCGCTCCAGCCCGGTATTGACCTCCCGCATATGCCGCGACATGCTTTCCGCCTCGCGGTATGTTTTGGCAAACCGGAAGTGGATAATCAATGAAGTCAGCCAAACAAACAAAATGAATCCTACAGCCATTAAAATCCGACTCTCAGAAATGCGCAGACCATCCGATACAAGATATATATACAGCGCAATAATGATGAGCACCCCGATCAAGCCGGTAAATGCTCCATCAAGCTTACGTTTGGCGGCAAGTCCCAGCACGTACAGACCGTAAGCTGCCGCCGGAATGGTGATGACAATCTGAAGCAGATCGGCATAAGTGACAAGCGGAAACGGCGCAAGCAGCGAATAAGCGCTAAGCAGAATGGAACTCCAGACGATGATCTTGAGCACGCGGCGCGAATATTCCACAGGATACAACGCCGAGAACAGCAAAACGGCCAGCGACAAGTTGACGCTTAACATCACATATTGCGCGCGCATCATCGCTTTCCAGGGCAAGTCGGCCACCCAACCGAAAGGCGATATGTCGCTGATTAGTATTGCATATACACCCAGCGCCAAGCAGAACAATCCGAAGTATAACCTGGCTAAATCCTTCCTCCAAATGCGGAATACACCGAGGTGATAAATACTCATAACAAACAGACTGCCGTATAAAAACGCGTCGGTCATCCACCGGCTCCGGTCTTCTTTCGCCATCATCTCGGCTGTTCCCAAGATGATGCTGCTCTGTACCCCGCTCGTCCGGTATTCGTAGTTGGACACCTGCAGCGTTAGCGTAAACTTCGTGGACGGCGATTGAAAATAAATCATTTCCGCTTCCGTTTGCGGCCGGGAAGAAGCAGCATCCGTGCCGACCTGGCCTTTGGAGGCGACCAGTTCGCTGCCGATCCACAGCTTATAGGCGGTGGCGATTTGCGGCACACGCAGCGCAAGCTGCTGCTGCGGACTGGCTAATATGATACGCAGCCGGTAGGTGCCGTATCCCGTAGAGCTATGTTTGTCCGGTTGGGCCGGCTGCCAAGAGCCGGGCAGCACAGTAAACCACCGCGGCGGAACGGCATTTTGATCGGGCTCCAGCAGCTGCATCCAATCGAAAGCCCATCCTCCGTCCAGCGTCAACGGACCGTCCTGCGACAAATCCCATGCAGAGAGGTTAAGCGTGCCACGGATCGCTTTGGGTGCATCGGGTGAAGAATCGACATCATTCGAGCAACCTGTCGACAAAATGATAGCGAAAAGGAGCGCCAGCATCTTATAATAAACTAAAACCGACTTGGAAATGGATACCACATTCTCCCTGATTTTTAGATATTGTACATAAATAGTAGCGCAAATTAAATTTTTTGGAAATGATTTTTCACGAGGCGGAGAGGAAGTTTGCCGCACAGGAATATAACGAGGTGAGCATATATGACTGGCGAAAAAATCATGATCGTAGATGACGAGCCCGAGATCGTCGAGCTCATTGAATTGTACTTGCTGAAAGAGGGGTTTCAAGTCATCAGTATTCAGGACGGCAGTGAAGTGATCGATCAGGTGATGGAGCATCGTCCCGATCTGATTATTTTGGATATTTTGCTGCCCGGAATGGACGGCATTGAGGTATGCAGGCAGCTTCGCAAAAAAGTGCATACGCCGATTCTGTTCGTCAGCTGCAGGGGCGAGGATATGGATATCATATTGGGCCTGAGCATGGGGGGAGACGACTATATCACCAAGCCGTTCAGTCCAAGCCAGCTTGTCGCCCGGGTGAAAGCCCACCTCAGACGCACCCAGTTTACGGGGCAGCCGAAAGGGGAACTGCAAATGCTGACTTTTCCCGGCCTGGAGATCAATCTGCTCAGTCATCACGTGCATTTGGCCGGCCAGCTCGTACCGTTGTCCTCCAAAGAATTCGACCTGCTCGTCCAGCTAGCGAGAACACCCAATAAAGTATACAAGATCGAGCAGTTATACCGCTCGATCTGGGGCGTGGACAGCAATGGAGATACACGAACGCTGCTTGTCCATATCAGCAATCTGCGTAAAAAAATCGAGCAAAACCCGACCGATCCGAAATATATCGTCACGGTCCGCGGAGTCGGATACAAATTTAGCGCCGTCCCCCTGGATGCGGAAAACGCCGCCGAAGCTTGATCCGGCGAGAAGACGGCTTACAGCGGGTGCTGCGCATAGCCGATCCGGTTCTTGAGTTCCCGCAGCTCCGCTTCGGTTAGATCGCGCCACGCCCCCGTCTTCAGTCCGCCCAAACGGATGTTCATGATGCGCACCCGCTGCAGACGAAGCACCTCGTAACCGAAAGCGGCGCACATCCGGCGAATCTGCCGGTTAAGCCCCTGGGTTAAGGTAATTCGAAAAACCTTCTCGCCCATAGCCGATACCTGACAACGTTTGGTAGTCGTTCCAAGGATCTTCACGCCGCTCGACATGCCTTGCAGAAACATCGGCGTCAGCGGTTTGTTTACGTTTACGATATATTCTTTCTCGTGTTCATATTCCGAACGAAGCACCAGATTGACGATATCTCCGTCATTGGTCAGCAAAATAAGCCCTTCCGAATCTTTATCGAGTCGGCCGATCGGGAAGATGCGTTCCCGGTGGTTGACGTAATCGACGATATTGCCTTTGATGTGGCGCTCGGTCGTGCATGTGATGCCTACCGGTTTATTTAACACGATGTAGACGTGATTTTTCTTGTTGCCTATCGGGCGGCCGTCAATACGCACATCGTCGCCTTCTTCCACCTGGCTGCCAAGCTCGGCCACCGCTCCGTTAATCGTCACTTTCCCCGCTGTGATCCACCCGTCCGCTTCACGCCGCGAACAGATGCCGGTTTCGCTCATAAATTTATTAATTCTCAAAACAACCACTCCATAAAGCCAGTTTTCCTGTTACCCATTATATCACCGGACGAATGGTTACCCAAATCGCTTTTTTCCCGGCGCCCCCCTTAAAACCATTCATACATGTCGAATACTGTAAAAAAGCTTCTGATCGAAGCCCTTCGACAAAGATACATTCGTGCTCAAGAGGAAGCTTGTCTTGCACTACCAGAATGGTAAAAGGAGCTGATCGTCGTGAAAAAACGCAAGAAGCTGTACTGCATGACCAAACCTTATCCCCAGGTGCACCACGTTTTGACAACAATGGGCTTTAGCGCGGTAGGTTCGCTGGAGGGATGCGACTACGACCGGATGATTTACGACCCGTCCGCCGACCGTACCTACTGGCTGAGAGTTCCTACAACCGGCAGCACGGACGGGTTCACAGAGGTCGTGATCGGACAAGCCGACTTTCCCGAAGAAATGGAAGTGCCCGCTTCTACGGCGGCAATCGCCGAAGATTTGCTAGCTGAGCTTACGGAACGTTTGGAGGAAGGACGCCCGTTGTACAGCATACAACCGACCGGCGGCAGCATCGGCCTAAAGCGCGCTTCCGGGCACCATGCCATTCCTACCAGCGATTGGCCGGCCTATTTACAGGCTTAAGCATCCGTTTACGGTCGCGGGCCGTCCAAAAGCTCCCATCTATGCTCACTTTGTCTTAGCTTAGGGTGCAGGGACTGCGATCCTTGAGATGGCTTAATCACAAGCCGGATTTTGCGAATCCATTCGTCAAACGAACTGTACCCTGCAAACAAGTTGGCCGTTTTCCCGGATACACATAGAAAATAAGGTGCCGGATACTTATCCGCGATAAACCGCAATGCGGTGTCCATCGGCGTATACTTCTTACGTTTGCCTTCCCACTCCTCCACCGTTTGACGGATGTTTCCGGCTGCGGCTTCTTCCACCCATGCCTGCAGCTCCTCCAATCGCCGATAATAGGGCCGCACCGGACCTGTACCCATCCGCCGGACCGTCTCCTCATGGAGCGGATACCATACCACTCGCGCCATCCGTTTCGCGATCGCCCAACTGACGAGATGTCCGGCATCACCGGCCTCCCAGCTTTCGAAATCGTCATATACGATCAAGGTGCCTTTAGCGCTATGATCCTCTTTTTCCGGCTCATATCCAAAAGGCACTCGTTCATTCCCACGCACCACCATATGGAGCACCCCGATTCTTTGTTTTGTGCTGAAAACGCCTGTTTTGGTATAGTGTACCATATCCGGCTTGTTTCATGCCTTGGCCCCCGTTGTATGGAATAAATGTCAGTTCTGCTGCACAGGTTAACATTGCAGTCCACTGACGAGAAGCAAAGGAGGGAGCGCCATGTCGGAAAATACGAAACATAAAGGCAATTACAAAGGGACAGCCCATATGAAAGCGGAAAATCAGAACATGGAATTCGTCAACGATACCGTTGAGGACGTAAAGACAACGAAGAACCTGCGCGGAGCCATTTTCAAAGATAAACAATAGCGATGAAAAAGAGGCGGTTCCGTGATCGGAATCCGCCTCTTGCTTTTATTCGGGCTGCCGGATCGCCTGCCACGCGGCCAGCTTGCGTTCGTAAGAAATCGTGTGAGCCGGGCTCGTCGAAGGCAGCCCCTCCAAGGTCAGGCGGGTTTGATGCGGAGCGGCAAGGTCCACATGGCGAGTAAATAATTGGGCGGCGGCGGAACCGTTGAAAAAGATTCGCGTAATCCCCGGATATAACTCCAAAAAAGCATTAAAATCGTTAGCCACAGGGCTGCGGATCGCCGAATCGAGGCTGCCCTCGCGCTCGCATTCGCACAGCACATCCCATAAGGCGATGCCGTGCGCCGCGGCGAAGGCAAGCCGCTCTTCATAGTCGGGGGACGGCGCGCCGCCGTCAAATACGCCATAGACAATCGGCCAGAAGTGGTTGCGCGGATGGCCGTAGTACTGGCGCTTCGTCAGCGACGCCACCCCCGGCATGGAGCCGAGCACAAGCGTGCGGCTCCGCTCGTCCGCGACCGGCGGGAAGGCGGCGATCATACGCCGCCCCCCAGCCGGCTCCATGCCGCGCCGCGCGGCTTATCCGCGGCAGGGCTGCCCAGCTCCGCGAGCACGTCGCGGACGTACGCCTCGCTGCGCATGCCGACCAGCACGCAGCTTACGCTGTCCGATGTGCGCAGCGCACGGATAGCCAGCCGGCTCAGGCTGCCCGCATCCGCCCAATCGGGGTCGGCTGCCGCGGCCCGGGCGGAAATCGCTTCGGCATCGCGGCGCGCCTCGGATTGGTAAACCAAACTTGCCTGCTTGATCGCGTGATTGATTTCGCTCACATATTCACGGCTCCAGCGGTCGAGCTCGGGCGCGTTTTGCGCGAGCGCCAGCAGCGGCGCCATCTGGCGCTGAACGGCAGGTACGATGCGCTGGCGAAGCCCATCCATCCACGCCGCATAAGCGCCGTATTGGCGCCAATGGGCCAGCGTGCTGCTGCCCGTAACCGCAGCCGAAGCCGCGTCGCCGGCGATGCGGGGCAGCAGGTCGGCGGCGAGCGTGCGCTCAAGCGTCTGCAGGCGCGCAAGCCCCGCTTCGACGTCGGCGGCTCCCGCCTCCGGCGATGACGGCACATCGGCCAAGCGAATCAGCCTATGGCCGGCAAAAGCATTTAATGGCCGGTTTACAAGCACGGCCAACTCCTTTTCGCGGGCAAACTCGGCTGCCGTGGCCCCGCCGCGCTGATTGCGCTCGGTAAATGCGCCGGTTTCCAGCAGGTTGGCCGGCAGCTGTATGCAGCGAAACCGGTGGGCCTTGGATATACGCTCGGCGATATCCCACAGCTCGTCAAGCGCGGTATGAGCGTAATCTTCAGCAGCCGCCGGAAACGTATTCGAGCTGACACCGTAGAAAGCGATCCGCCCCCGGTCGGCCTCCCGCTCCAAATGGCGGAATGCCGCTTCGATACGCCGCATATACTCGCGCCGCGCTTCATCTTTGGGCATACCGTGCTGCGCCGCCCAATTCAAATAATATTCCGGATTGTGCAGCAAGTACCCGTCCAGTTGTTCCAACTGCAGCCGATCCAGACTGCGTGTCAGCTGTTCTTCGATAAACTCCGGATGGACGCAATGTTCAAGCCCCGCGCCATATTCGACGAGCTCGGGAAACGGCCGCCCTTCCTGTTTCAGCCGCTGGCTGAGCCGGTAATTGGCGCCCTGCAAATAACCTACCTTCGATACGATGACAAGCTGATCACGGCGGAGCTCCCCTGCCGACAGCAGCTCTGTCAGCACCTCGCCGATCAGTCGTTCCGAAGCGCCGTCCCCGTAATTGGCGCTTGTATCGACCAAATTAATGCCCTGCAGCAAACTGTACCGCAGTGCAGCGCGATGCAGCTCCACTGCGGCATCGATCCGGTATGAGCCGAAACCCGCAGCGCTGACAGTCAGCCTTGTGCCGCCAAACCGCTTATAACCCACCGCCGGATGATACGCCGCCCACTCGGCCGTGGCGGCTGAAGACGCTTTGCCTGGATTCATCGGCTTCCCCCCATTTAAATCAAACTTGTCGATCGTTCAGACGGATTACCCGGCCATTTTAACCGATGACGCATTGGGACGGGTTTGCTTTTGCGGAAGATTAAGCAGCAGCAATACGACGGTTTGAATCGGCCCGACCAATATGTTGCCGTAAGAAAAACCAATGGCGATAGCGATGCATTCAAAAAAATAATTGGCGCTTTTGCCAAGCGCGCCGATCCATATCCAGCGATTTTTGTACTCCACCCGCAAGGGCTGTCTCAACAGCAGAAGCAACGCCGCCAAAGCGACAACCCCAAAGGCAAATCGGGCAAACGCAATCGATGAACTGTCCAGCATGACCGATGCCGATTTGACGAGAATGCCTACAAAACTCCAAGACATTGTCGCCGCAAGTAAGAGCAGCATGCCCATCTATTGTACTGTCTTCCTTTCTCTTGAAGCCGCATGGATGCTGCTTATCTTATACTTTGAATTTGCCCAGCGTTTGGTCCAGCTCCTGCGCCAGCTTGCTGAGCGAACCGGAAAGTCCGCTTGTTTCTTTGGAAAGCGCCAGCTGAGTTTGCGAAGCTTCCGCCACCGCGCCGGCATGAACCGACGCATCATGGGCAATTCTCGACATTTGCTCGATACCGGCCGTCACTTCTTCGGTCCCGGCCGAGAGTTCTTGAGAGGCTCCGGATATGTCCGTAATGGCCGCGGAAACTTCTCGGGCCGCGCCTACGATCCGCTCGAAAGCCTCGCTTACATGGCCGACCGCTCCCATGCTTTTCGCCACTTCGCCGCCGCCTTCTTCCATCGCCGCCGAAGCGGCTGCGGTCAGCTTCTGCAGCTCGTCGATCAACTCCGATATATGGCGTGCCGATTCGTCGGATTGATCGGCCAGCTTGCGCACCTCGCCCGCGACAATCGAGAATCCCCGGCCCTGCTCGCCGGCGCGGGCCGCTTCAATGGCCGCATTCAGCGCAAGCAGGCTGGTTTGCGAAGCAATGCCGGTAATGGCGGTAGCGATCTCGCCAATTTCATCCGATCTTTTCCGCAGACGCTCGATCGCCTCGCTGACCTTGATTGCAGAGCTGTACATCGTCTCCATCTGCGCTACAGCAGAGCGGGTCATGTCATTACCCTGCTCCGCATCATGCACCATATGATGCGACGCTTCCGTCACCGCTCCCGACGCTTCGGCAATTTTGCCGATGCCTACGGCCATCTCTTCTGTCGCTTTGGCGCTGTCGGTCGCTCCGGTCGCCTGATTGTCAGCTCCGGCAGCCACCTCGCCGATCGCTTCCGCGATGCCGACGGACACTTCCGCCGAACGGGCCGCGCTGGCGGTAAGCGATTCGGACGTCGATCTGGTTTGGGCCGACACGCCGCGGATAAGCACGACGATTTCCTGCAAATGCCCCAAAAATGCATTGATTTCACGCGACAACTGTGCGATTTCGTCTCTTCCCTTGACCGGCATCCGGTAGGTCAGATCGGCCTCATGAGAATTCAGATTGGTTGCCGCTTTTAAAATAAAAGCGAGACGCGCCCCTACAATCGTTCGCGATAAAATATATAAAATAACCAATACGGCGACAAATAATAGGCCCATTCCCGCCAATATCGTCATCCGTTGACGTTCGATCATCGCATCCGACTGTTCCTTGGAGAGCGCCACGCGAACGCCGCCCCAATGCTTCCCTTCAATCATCAGCGGGTATGCTATATTCCATGTCTCCAATACCTTGCCGTCGATGACGCGGGGGTACTTTTCCAGCTTGGCTTTTGCCGTGTCCGCATACGCCGCCGAATTGTAACCAACCGCGTCATTAAACACGCGATTGGCGCGGTATTTTTGACTGAGCAGATCGGCTGCTCCCCATTCGTCTTTCGAGCCGTCCCCGGTCGGGCTGTACTTGCTGTTATGCGTAGGAATGTAACCTGCCGTGTCCGGATTATCGGAATACGCCGCGGCAATGGAGAAAATGACGCTGTCGTCCACCAGAAAGCTGTCCATAATGCCCTGCCAGCGATCGTCGGTATACGCGTCGTAAGCACTCGTATATTTAAGCTCATATTGCGCAAGCGGAATTTCTTTGCCGTTAAACAGCACCTGCTTGGAGCTTGCGTACGAAGCGTTGTCCGAACGTTTTTTGGCGGCCTGCTCGCTTTCCGGCACCAGTTGCAGCTTGTCGTTAAACAAGTTCGTCTTAATCGTATCGCCGCTGAGCTTTGTCCCGTTTTTCAGCGTCACTCCCGTTATGATATCGCTTTCCGTTACTTGCTGCAGGCTTTTGGCGAGCGCAATAGCGAGCCCGCTGCCTTTCTCCAGCAGCTGCTGCTCCGCATCCTTGCGGATTTGCTGCCATTCGAACCAATACAACCCGCACATCAGCAAAAACAAAACAACCCCGGTATAAACCATGAATCGGCTTGATAACGAATGAAACCAACCTCTCATGTCAAACCTGCTCCCCTATTTTGTAATATGTGTCTATGTTCCTTCGCCCGCTGCAGCGGCCAAAAGCGGCGCCAGACGATCATGAAGCGCCCGTTCCAAGTACGGATCGATATGCAGAAATCGCTTGAACTCGAGATATTCCCGCGCTAATAAAGCGACATCCGCAGAGCCGGCCTTGACGGCGCGAATCAGCACGTTTTTCGGCGTATGCTCCATATCGATAAACTCAACAAGCTGCGTGCGGTACCCCACCATCTCCAGCAGACGGGCGCGTACGGCGTCCGTGGCCAACGAGGCGAACCGCTCCTTGATAATGCCGTGCTCCAGCATCGGGCTGAGCACGCTGCTTTTCACCTGCGGCATCAGCTCATGCTGACAGCAAGGCACCGACATGATGACCGATGCGTTCCAACGCACCGCCTTTTCCAGCGCCGCATCCGTGGCCGTATCGCAAGCGTGCAGCGTCACGACCATATCGGCCTGCTCTACAGCCGAATAATCGGCGATATCCCCCACCCTAAAATGCAGACGGTCGCAGCCCAGCTTACCGGCCAATTCGCTGCAATGCCGGATGACGTCTTCTTTCAAATCAAGCCCGGTAATCTCAATATCAAACCCCTGTAAATCTTTCAAATAATAATAAAGGGCAAACGTCAAATAAGACTTGCCGCAGCCGAAATCGACGATACGCAGCGTCCGGCCCGTCGGCAAATGCTGCACCACATCGGCGATCATTTCAACAAATCGGTTGATTTGGCGGAACTTATCGTATTTTTTGGCCAGCACCCTGCCCTCGGGGCTCATAACGCCCAGTTCCACGAGAAATGGTACCGGCCGGCCTTCCTCCAGCACATATTGCTTTTTGCGGTTATGCGCAAGCTCCGCGGTTTGCTTGGTCGCCGGCTTCTTCAGCACGGCCGCCTTGTTTTTCTTGCTGATGAGAATCTGGTAGTCGGCCGACGCCGTTTGATACAGCCCTTGGCGGAACGTATCCGCGAATAACACCCCAAGTCTCCGTTCCGCTTCCTCCGGCAGTAAATTGTCGTGTTTCACCTTTTTGCCGTAAAAATAACTGAATTGATAATGCAGCGCACCCTTCAGCTCGACCGGCTTGACGATCACCTTGCTGAATCCTTCGGGATCGGATTTGCGCAGTTGGCTTAGTGTCGCCTGTATAAGCAAACGGCTCGAAAGCAGCTCCGCCGTCAATTGTTGTATGTTCTCCATGTTGGTGACAAACCCCGTTCCGCTCAATTTCGTTTCCATTATCATCCTGTCCCTTGCATCATACCAAACCCCGGCGCGCCAAGCAAAGCTTTCACAAAATGCACAAAAAAGAAGCCCCATCATACTTCACGGGACTTCATTGCGACCTCGATATCTTGTTTAGCGGCCCGAAAAAGACCGCAGCATCCATACATGCTTCTCCAGACTGCTGCATAGTCCAAGGAGCATATCCGACGTGGCCTGGTCTCCGCCCGCTTCGGCTATGCTCATGCCTTGCTTCAGCTCACCGATCACCGTTTGAAAATCGCCGGCCAACGTCTGAACCATCTGCTCCGCCGTTTCCCCGCCCGCAGCTTCTTTCACGGTAGCCGTCTGCAGCGCCTCCTTAAGCGTGGCGACCGGTTTGCCTCCCAGCGTCAGCAGCCGTTCCGCCAAGTCGTCGATCGCTTGAGCCGCTTCGTTGTACAGCTCCTCAAACTTCACGTGAAGCGTGAAGAAATGGGGTCCCTTCACGTACCAGTGGTAATTGTGCAGCTTGACAAACAACACGTTCCAATTGGCAACTTGCGTATTCAGCACCGTCGTGACATCTTTTGTTAATGTGTTTGTTGTCATGGCTATCCCTCCTTCCTAGCTTTAGTGTTGCGCCTCTACCGCCAAAATATGCCTCCCTTCAACGCGAAAAAGACCGGGTCCCGATAAAAGGAAACCCGGTCTTGCTTATGCTAGAAATTAAAGTTGTCCGGATCCGCGCCGAAGCGCTGATTGCGGTTCATGGTCTCGATTTGCGCCATATCTTCAGCCGTCAGCTCAAAGCCGAACAGATCGCTGTTTTCGCGGATACGGTTTTCGTTGACCGATTTCGGAATCGTCACAACTCCATTTTGCAAATCCCAGCGCAGTATGATCTGTGCCGGCGATTTTCCGTATTTGGCGGCAAGTCCGGCAAGCACCGGATGGTCCAGCGAATTGCCTTGCATCAGCGGGCTCCACGCCTCAAGCTGAATGCGGTTTTCACTGCAGAACGCGCGAAGCTCCTTCTGCTGCAGCAGCGGGTGAAACTCCACCTGATTGACCATCGGCGTAATCTCGCTGTTCTGCATCACATCCTGCAAATGATGAACCTGGAAGTTGCTGACGCCGATCGCCCGCACCGCACCGTCACGGTACAGCTTCTCCAGCGCGCGCCATGTATCTTTATATTTTCCTTTAACCGGCCAATGAACCAGGTACAAATCAATCATGTCCAGCCCCAACTTGCGGCGGCTTTCGTCAAATGCTTTCAATGTGGAGTCATAACCTTGGTTGGCATTCCACACCTTGGTCGTCACAAAAAGCTGGTCCCGCGCAATACCGCTGCGCTGAATCGCCTGACCGACGCCTTCTTCATTTCCGTATACCGCAGCCGTATCGATGCTCACGTAACCAGTGCGAATCGCCGTTTCGACTGCCCGTTCCACTTCGCCGCCTTCTTGTACCTTCCACACCCCGAGCCCCACCCAAGGCATATGAACCCCATTATGTAATACGGTCGTATCTTTGATTGATGATGGCATTGAGATTCCTCCTAAGAGTTTTGCGAAGCAAAACTTGCTTCGTAAGCATTGGCTTTTGAGTTTTGCGAAGCAAAACTTGCTTCTTAAGCGTTGGCTTTGAGTTTTGCGAAGCAAAACTTGCTTCGTAAGCTGGTCCCTACTCATCATACCACAACCGGATGTTCCTACAAACTTGCCCCGTGACCGCGGCGGCAATTACCCGCCGTAGCTGTATGTCGGCAATCCGCGGACTCCCGGTTTCACCCGAAACACGCCGCCCGCCAGCGGATATTCCTCGTCGTTTCCGGTTCTTGCCGTCGTAATGTACAACTCATCCCGGTTCTCCCCGCCAAACGCACAAGAAGAAGCGCGCGCAGCCGGGACTGGAATGTAGGATAACCGTTCTCCGGTTTGCGGGTTCCAGCGCGACACTTTGAAGCCGCCCCACTGCGCAACCCACAGCATCCCTTCTTCATCTACCGTCATGCCGTCGGGGAAACCTTCTCCTTCGCCCAACTCTACAACGATACGTTTGTTCGATATCGAACCGGTCGCTACATCATAATCGTAAGCGGCAACCTGCTTTGTCGGAGAATCGATGTAATACATCACTTTATGATCAGGGCTCCACCCCAATCCGTTGGATGTGGTGACGTTCACTTCCATTGTGCGGAGGCTGCCGTCCACGTTAAGACAGTACAGCTTGCCGGCTTCTTTCACCTTTTCCTTTAAATCCATCGTCCCCGCCCAGAATCGTCCTTTCGGGTCGCATTTGCCGTCATTGAACCGATTGCCCGGCTGATCCGCCTCCGGATCCACAATCTGCTGCAGTTGCTCCGTCTCCAGGTCAAGCGCGTAAAATCCATTCCTCAGCACAACCATCAGACCGCCGCCGGTGCGTGGCACGACGGCGCCAATCTCTTGATCAAGCTGAATCACCCGGTTGCTCCCCGACGCAGGATCGTGAATATGTACTCTTTTCTCTACGATATCGACCCACAACAGCTTACCTGCCTGTTCATCCCAACAAGGCCCTTCGCCCAGCGTCGCCTTTGCGTCCACAACCAATTCCACTGACTCCATTAAATTCCCTCCCATTTTTTGCTGCTTATCCATGATTGTAGCATGTTTGTCAGGCAGCGGGCAGCCTGAAATTGGAGTAACTCCTGTTGGTTTCAGCGGTGTTGAGCCAGTACTCCACTGTGCCGGTATGCAGAGTTAATTTGGAAATTATTCTGGTCGCATAAATACTTCAAAGCAGCTTTTGGTAATCGCGTTTACTATAAATAATGCGTCGGATTTCTACAATCTTGCCCTCTACAACATAAAATACAAGATAATTCTCAACAACAAGCATTCGGTAGTCATTCTTAAGCCTTCCCACACCTCTGTAATGATGTCCGGAGAAAGGAAATTGCTGTAGATTAGAAATAGCCTTATCAAGCTTATCGACAAGTAACATGGCTGCATCTGGTGCAAATAGCTGTTCGCTAATATACTGAACGATATCTATCAAATCTGATTGGGCTATTGCAAGATAACGTAAGCTATACTCTTTTTCCACTATCCAATCCCCTTTAAACCGTCTAATCCATTCCTATACGTTCAAGCAATATGTTCCTTTGTGATACAAACTTTTTTTCTGCTTCCACTAATTTTTCTTCGTATTCTAGCTTATTCTGCTTTAACTTCCCTCCCACTTCATTCATTATCTCAATTGGAAATGACGGGATTTCAAGCTGCTCTAATTTGGAAGGGTTGATCAGTTTAATTGTTGTCCCCGTTTGTAAGGCATCTATCATCCTACGCCCCATATCGCTTTGTAAAAATTCATATAAAACATAAGCGTTGTATCGCTCAGGATTTACTCGAATAATGGATAAATTGCCGCTTATAAAGGCCTCATGAAAAGGATCTTCTACCATGGCAAATTTGATTGCAGACCCTTTCGAAGTGATGAGGATATCCATCGGTTGAATGGCAAACTTCTTAAGCCAATCTTGTTTTTTATAGGTAATTCTCGACACTTCGTCGTAATGAATTCTTCCATTTTCAATATCTTTAATGTTGAGAAAATAATGTGTTGCCAACACCCTGAGATCTTCATATTCATCTTTCGACAATTGAACCCCCCGTTTGATTTCTGCAATTTCACCAAGTTTCACTGTATCCTGAAATGAATTCTTCAAAACATCAAAGTCTAAATATTCTTTTGAATTAAGGCTAAAGTTATAGGATTCAATTTTCTCAATGTCTACTAGTCTGCAAAATCGCCCCTCTTCAATTCCATTCCAATAAGAGTCAATGATTTTTGAAAGACCTTCCTCGGTAATTGCATGTTGATTTCGGTTTATTCTGTACGAATAACTTTCAGCATTTATAAACAATATTTTGCCCTGTCTATTTTCAGGTTTCCTTTTATTAAAAATGATCAGTTCTGTACTGGTACCCCTTGTAAAGTAAAGATTTTCCGGCAATGTGATAATCGCTTCAATTAAATCCTTACCGAGGATTGATTCCCTGATATGAACTTCCGTTCTTCTAACTAACGTGCCCTTTGTGCCGACAACAATGGCTTTGCCTTTCTGACTCAGATGGTACAATACATTCTGATAAAAAGCCCAATCGGCCGACGATTTCGGAGGAATACCATACCCGTACCTTGGATCGTCCCATGCAATCTCTTGATCCCAAACAATGCCAAGAGGAGCATCTGAAAAAATAAAATCATAAGTGCGGCCCGAGCCGTCCCCATCTAGAGGGTCCAGTACATCTCTATTAACGATCTCAAAGTCAGGGACTCGATTTACAAGCATTAACAGTTTGGAAATTAAATAGGACGATACGTTAACTTCTTCTCCATAGTAGGATATGAAATTATCTTTTCCTGAAGTTTTCAATCGATGATAAATCTCAAGATAAACGCTCGAAATCCCAGAACAATAATCGGCAAATGATCGAATATGTTCAAAGCGGACCAAGCCAAGTGACAGGTTGATTATGGATGCCGGAGTTCCATGGGTCGCTTCATTGCCGCCAAATTTAAAAGCCAGCAAGTTGATAAACCGTACCATTTCATCATGATTCATGAATGGAAAATGGTGCAATTGTTTTATTACAGTCTCCAATGCCCGATGAGTAGAGTTATTTGAAAAATGAAGGAATGAAGAGATAAGACCTGTGAAAATACCTTGAAGCTGTCCAAACTCATTCTCCAAATGCTTCATTCTGCCATCTAACCATTTCACAGTCGCCCGTTCTTGAAAAATCCGGGCCCATTGCACATTTTTCTCAAAGCCTGGTTCAAGAGCATTTAAATAATAGATTGACGCTACAACCAGTAAAATACGAATAGATTGTTCATTAGTGTACAACCCTCTTAACTCATTAAGACAGACCAAAATCAATTTATCCAATTCGGCATCTATATCTCTCACTACGCAGCCATCCTTTCAGGTATGCGCATACCTTATAATTTTATCCAAAAAAAGGTATGCGCATATTCGGATTGTATCATGGAGCAAATTGGTCGTCAAGAAAGTCAAACAAACTGGAGGTCAGCAACCCCCAGTTTAATGTAATCCATTATCTTTTTTCTTCCTTACGCAGACGTTGTCTTAATTGCTTAAACACCTCGTCGTGGCTATAACGGATGTCAGAGTTATTTGCTTCGATTTCAGCCTCTTGCAGCTTTGCAAATATCTCGTTGTTGTACTGCATATTCTCATATTGCTCAATACTCATGACAACCATATCACCATGTCCGTTTTTTGTAAGAAACACGGGCTCCTGAGCTTCATGAACAATCTTTGATATTTCGGCAAAATGATTTCGCAAATCGGATACAGGTCTAATATGTGGCATGGCACCCACCTCCTAACATTATTTTATCATTATTATGATAATCACTCAACTTTATCATCTATATAAATCTGCCGTCGAAACAAAATCAACAAAAAAGACCCGTACCGGTCATGTCACCGGGTACGGGCCTTAGGCCGTGGCGCGGCGTTCAGGTTAGCTTTGGAGGTTCTGCTCCGCTTCCTGAAGCGCCTGCTTGTCTTGCTCCAGCGACTCGGCCGCTTGCTGCAGCGGCTCCTG
This sequence comes from Paenibacillus thalictri, assembly GCF_004307995.1. Lineage (GTDB taxonomy): Bacteria > Bacillota > Bacilli > Paenibacillales > NBRC-103111 > Paenibacillus_AF > Paenibacillus_AF thalictri. Next base: position 117,587 of record NZ_SIRE01000023.1, read on the forward strand.
ATATTCGCTGTCTGCTGCTTGTGCGATTGCGGCTTCCGCATGTTCGATCGAGTGGCGAGCTTGCTCCACCGTCACTTGCGTCGGATGGCTCTGTGCCTGAGTGACCGCGTTGTGAACCGACTCAACCGAATTTTGCGCTTGTGAAATCGGATTTTGCGACTGCAAGCTGGAATCATATCTTGGCATGTGCTCTGATCCTCCTCGAATGGGGTATGCAGGTTAGCTGCACTTTATAATGTGAGGATGCGGCTTGTTTTTTATGCAGATCTTGGAGCCTGGATGGTCCCACGAGCGGCAATCAGCCTCGTTCGGCTGCGGGCGCTTCCGGACGCGGTCTTTATCGATAGGCGAAAAAAATTATTTCGCGGCTTCCCGGTATCGCGACAAGGCCAGCAGCGGCCAGATGATATTGTAGCTGTGGTATGCCATATACATGCTGCCCGGCAACCCGGCGCCCGTCGGGTAACGGAGACGCCAATCGCCGGTCTGCCAATGACCCGCCTCCAGCAAAAATCGGACTCCGCGCTGCGCAGCGGCGGTTGGACGCCGTTCGGCCGCGAGCAGCGCTTCGGTCGCCCAGGCGGTCTGGGACGGTGTGCTGTAGCCTAGCGGCACATAGATGCCGGCGACATCGCTGGCGCACGATTCGCCCCAGCCGCCATCGGTATTCTGCACGTTTTCGAGCCAGCGCACGGCACGCCGAACAGCCGTGTGTCCCGGTGGGCAGCCGACCGCCATCAGTCCGGTCAATGCGGCCCATGTGCCGTAAATCCGGCAAATGCCCCACCGCCCGATCCAGGAACCGTCTTCATCCTGATGGTTCATCAGCCAGCGGACCGCTCGCTCCACTGCCGGCAGTTTGGCCGTCAGCCCGGCGTCGCTGCCGAGAAACTCCAACGTCCGGCCGGTCAGATCGGCCGTCGATGGATCAATGCCGGCGGCACGCACGTTTTCAATCGGCAGCAGGGTAAGCAGCTTGTTATCGGTATTTTTCTCGAAAGCCGGCCAGCCTCCGTCCGCATTCTGCATGGACAATACCCAGTTCAGACCGCGTCCCCAAGCATGAGAATATTTCGCATCGGCTTTACGCAATCTGCGGATCGCCCGCAGCACCGCCGTTGTATCGTCCACGTCGGGATTGATCGTGTTCACATCGGAAAAACCCCAGCCGCCAGGTGCGACGCGGGGATTGTGAATACGCCAGTCCCCATAGGCTGTTTGCTGGCGCGAAAGCAAATAACGCCCGGCTTTGCCGATTACCGCTTCTTCGGCCATCCTTGCTTGCTGCAGCGCATGAGTCAGCAGCGCCGTATCCCAGACAGTGGACGTAAAGTTTTGCAAATATGAATGTCCGTCCAGCTTGCACATCAACGTCTTCAGACCGGCTACGGCGCGGACAATCACCGGATCCCGCTTATCGTACCCTACGGCAAGCAGCGCAAATACCATCAGCAGCGTGCTGGTGGTATAGCCGTACAGCGTACCGTTCGGCTCCAAGCGCTCCAGTATAAAACGCACCCCGGCGGCCCGGGCCCGCTCGTGCAGCTTCTCGGGCAAACCGATCAGTTTGGCCGCAAGCTCCTTAATGGAGCGCTGCGCTTCGGTCAGCTGCGGCTCTAGCTCAGGGGGCGGCGATCCGCCGGCAGTCTGCTCTCCTTCTAGCGGCGCCGTTCCTCCCGCGAAAGGCAACGTTTGAAAAACCGGCAACCCCGATATGAAGCGGCGGTCTGCCGCCAGCAGCACCGGAGCGATATGTACCCGCGCATAACCTGCAAAATCGTAAAAGCTGACCGGCGCTTCCGGAGGAAGCAGCAGCAGCTCAATCGGCACCATAAAATGATTTCTCCAGCGGTACTGGCCGATCATCGCCAATATCACTTTGGTTATCAGATCGGTCCGGGCCGTTCCGCCTTGGGCGTCGATAAACCGTTTAGCCGCAGCCATGTGCGGCTCATCCGCTTTATGCTTGCCGGATAACAGCAGCGCACAATAAGATTGCACCGTAGCCGATATATTCCCTTCCGGCTCGTCATGGTACAGCTTCCACGCCCCGCCGGGCTCCTGTCTTGCTCGAATCGCATCCGCGAGCTGGCCGATCAGCCTCTCCTCCTCCATCTCCAAAGCGCGCAGAGCAATAATGAAAAATGAATTCGTAAGCGGCCCGGCATCCAGACAGAACCGCCATGCGCCATCGGCCTCCTGACGGGAGGAAACGCTTGATGCCAGCCGGTTGATTTCCGCGTTCGCTTGCTCAGCCGTTACCACAGCCAGCCACCTCTTTCCTGATGGAACTTTCCTTCCCAGTATATTCAGCAGCATGCCTAAAAAGCCCGCAACAGCCGGTCGCGGACTTCCGTTTCATCATCGTTGTTTTCTCGCCAATTCAACACAAGGCACTTCTTGTATACGGGGTCGCCCCGCCGTCATGCCATTTAGAACAGTTCGAGCTGCCTGGGAGCAAGTCCCCCGTCTCCAATACCCAGCAGCTTGGCCAGTTGCTTCGCATTGGCCGCGGCATCCCCACCCGAATTGTTGTTGAAGATGATACAAATCTCCTTCGTTTCATGCTGCAGTTGCGCCAGCCTCAGCTTCCACTCCAGCAGCTCCTCCTCACTGTACCGGTACAAATACCGGACATCGCGCCAATTGGGGCCTCCCCCTTGATTCCAATGCTCGGCATTGCGTCCATGAAAACGAATGACCGTCAGCTCCGGGTGGGTGGCTTTCAGCACAATCGGAATGGATCCGATGCCTGCCTGGGGTTCATCGCAAATGCTGTGAATCCATCCTTCCTTCTCCATAAAGACAAGTGTCCTTGCCGCAAGCTCAGGCGTAAACCATGTCCGGTTGCGCAGTTCCAGCGCCACAGGCAGATCGCCCATCGCCTCCCTCGCCCGGCGAAGGATGTCCACATTCTCTTTAGTACAGGCAAACCACGGCGGGTACTGAAACAATACCGCCTTCAATTTCCCTGTCTGAACCATCGGGGCCAACGCTTCTTTAAATTCGCAGAACATCTTCATCAGCCCGTCGGCATCCGGCTGGTCGGCACCCTCCCCCCGTTTATGGCCCGTCATTCCTTGATACGCCTTAACGATAAAACGAAACCCGGGCGGCGTTTCCCCCACCCAAGCCTCCATATTTTTCACAGCAGGGATTGCATAAAACGAACTGTCCACCTCTACCAGCGGAAAATGTCCGCTGTAAGCTTTCAGTTTGTGTATGCCGCTGGAAAGTCCCGCATACAGATCAGGGTGGTCTCCCCAACCCGCCAGTCCGATGTGAATATCCGCCATTTTGCCCCTCCGATCATCGCTTTATATTATATAACGGCAAATAGCGAAGAATGTTTCATAGGCAAAAACACCCCTTCAGCAGCCGCAATGTTCAAACGGCTTCCAAAGGGGTATTTGTTCATGGACGGCTGCTCAGCTGTTTGCTGCGGCATGCTCAAGCGCTCTTACGAACTGCTCCGGCGGCTGTGCGCCCGATACGGCGAACTTTCCGTTTAATACGACAAAAGGCACACCGGTAATGCCCGCCTGACGTGCGAAAGCGATATCCTGCTCGATTTGCTGAATCCCGGCCCCCGCCTCCAGCTGACGTCGCGTATCTTCTCTGTCCATACCGGCCTTCTCGGCTACATCCAGCAGCACATCCAGCTTTGCGGTATCCAGGCCCTCCTCGAAATAAGCTTTGTTCACCCGTTCGATGACAGGTTCCTTCAGCGCGTCCGAGGCGATCACTATCAACTGGTTGGACAGCCGGGTATTCGGCATTCTTGTCACTTTGGAAAAGTCAAAATGCACGCCGGCCGCCGCTCCTGCATTCGTTACCGAACCGAACATTTGATCCAGATCGACACGGCCGCCGAATTTGTCCGCCATATGCTCACGAAACGGAACTCCCTCGGCAGGCAGCGTATCGTCCAGCAAAAACGTCCGCCACCGTATTTGAACGTCTTCCCCTTGCCATTGGCCAAGCGCCTTGAACAAATTGGCCTTGCCGATGCGGCACCACGGACAAACGGTATCCTGAAATATTTCTATTAACATGATCTATCGCCTCCATGACAATGAGTATACCATTCATTCCATCTAGGTGCTGATCGTTTCCACTTCTACCGTAAGCACGTGCTCCAGCCCTTTGATTTTGGTGTATACCATGGTCGTTCTCATTTGTTCCGAAGCGGACACCACCATCTGGATTTGTTTATGGCTTCCGCTCAAATCTTTAATTTTGATATGTTTAACGCGCATTTTTTCGTTCGCGATATTGTCGATAATAGCGGTCATGTCGCTGTCCTCGTCGACCGTAATCTGCACGGACAGATTACGCTCGCGCAGCCTTTTTGGACCGAGCAGTTTGAACACAATAGGAAATATGTTGATTGCCGTAATAATCAATAGGACCGTAAGAAACGCTTCCTTATAATACCCTGCGCCAACCGCAATGCCAAGCGCAGACGCGGCCCATACCATAGCGGCGGTGGTCAATCCCGATATTATTTCATTGCTTCGTCTTAGAATAACGCCGGCTCCGATAAAACCGACACCGCTGACGATTTGCGCGGCAAGCCGCATCGGATCCATGTTCGTGTGGCCCGGCACGGAGTATCTCCCCACCGATTCGATCGATACCATGGTGATCAGGCAGCTGGCTACGGAAATGACCATGCTTGTTTTCATTCCCAGCGGCTTATGCCTGAGCTGTCTGTCTAACCCGATCAAGAGGCCAAGCAGCATAGCGATGCCCAGCTTCTCGAAATAAAAATACGACACCTTTTAACCCCTCCATTTCGCTAATTTACAATTTCTTAATATTATATCATAAGTGCACCTTCTATCGAAGCCATTCAAGGAAACACCGGCATGTAATGATGCGCAAAAAAAGGCTCCTGGCATTTGATTTGCCGGAGCCCTTCTTGTGCATATCGGAGATATCCTCCTATATTACATCTATTTACCTGCAAGCAAATCTCTGTATCGCCCGGGGAAATCGGTAATGATTCCGGAGACGCCCAATTCGGTAACATGCAGCAAATCTTTTTCGTCGTTCACTGTCCAAGGGAAGACGACAAGGCCGTACTCCGCCGCCTTCTGCATCAGCTCCGAATCCACCAGTGTAAAGTGGGGATGCAGCGAATATACGTCCACATCGAAGGCATGGGCGTAAGCGGCAGGCTCCACGAGATTCAGCGCGTACAGCAGGCCGATTTTGACGTTGGGCTCCAACTGCTTGATACGTCTGACACATTGGTGGTCAAAAGAGGAGACAACCACATTGTCCAAACGCCCGCGTTCGCGCAGAAAATCAACAAGCTTGCGCTCGATTTGTTCGTCCACATGATCTTTGACCTCTACGTTGATCATGATGGAGGCAGGAACCAGATCGAACACCTCGCCGAGTGTGGGCACCGTTTCTCCTCGGTACTGCTCGCCGAACCATTCACCCGCATCATAACTTTTGATTTCGGACAATGTCAGCCCCCGAATGGCCCCTGTTCCGTTTGTCGTGCGATCCAACGATTCATCGTGGCAGACGATGATTTCCCCGTCAGCCGATAAATGAATATCCAGCTCGATGCCCTCGCAGCCATGCTCCATGCCAAGCCGGAAAGCCGCCAACGTGTTCTCCGGAGCCAATCCTTTTGCGCCGCGATGGGCGATGTTCATCGGTTTTTGTGCAGTCATATTGTGTCCTTCCCGGGCAGCCTCAGTTCCCTCTATTGTTTGACCGTCTTGTTATACTGCTGGATTTTCGACGTTATTTCCTTCGCCGCTCCATCCAATGCTTCCTTCGGCGACTTCTTGTTGTTGATGACTTCTTCGACCGCGCCTTCGACAATTTGCCGCGCCTCCGGGAACACCCCGATCACCGCGCCTTGCGTAGCCGTATTCGATTTGGTCTGGTGCAGCTGATCGATAGCTGTTTGGAATTGCGGGAATTTCTTCAGGTTATCCTTCACGGACTGCTCATCGTACGCTGCCACCGTAATCGGGAAATACCCCGTATTGATGTGCCAGGACGCCTGTACTTTGGGAGAAGCCAAATATTTGACGAATTCCCATGCGGCCTTCTGCTCGTCATCGGGACGGTCGTTCATAATCCACAGGCTCGCACCGCCTACAATGACCCCGCCTTCCTTGCCGTCAGCCGGCTTCGGCAGGAACCCGGTGCCCACTTCAAACTTGCCTTGGGCACTGTCGACAAGGCTTTTGAGGGAAGCGGTTGATTCCAGCGTCATGCCGATTTGCCCAGCCGAGAATGCCTTCTTCGTATCGTCGGTTTTCCGGCCAAGATTGGTAGCCGCTTTGGAATCAACAAGATTTTTCCACCAAGTGAGGGTTTTCACCGCCGCTTCATTATTCACGGTCGACTCGGTGGCCAGCGCGCTGCGGCCGTTGCTGTTATTGACAAACTCTGCGCCTTGATTGGCCATGAGCTGCTCCATAAACCAGCCGTATATGGCGAAGCTGGCGCCGCTGGCTTTACCTGTCTTCGTAATGGCGTCGGCCGCTTTCTGCAATTCCTCGAATGTTTTCGGCGGTTTCTCCGGATCAAGGCCGGCCGCCTTGAACAAGTCCTTGTTGTAGTAAAGAATCGCATTGGACGTATTAAACGGCATGGAATCAAGCTTGCCGTTATGCGTATAATAGCTGACAATGTTGGGTTCGAGCTTCGACAAATCGTATTTGTCCATATCGATAAATTTCTGCATCTGTGTTGTTGTCTTGGAGTCCATCATAAACCGGCTGCCGATTTCGTACATCTGCACCAGCGTCGGGCTGTCCTTGGAGCCCATCGACGCTTTCAGCTTGCTGAGCAAATCATCGTAAGCGCCTTGATAAATCGCCTCGACTTGAACTTTGTTCTGGGACGCATTAAAATCGGCAGCTATTTGTTCGACGATTTTCTGGTTCGTACCGCCCATCGCGTGCCAAAACGTCACTTTTTTCGGTGCCCCTGAGGAAGAACCTCCCTTATCGGCTCCTGTTGCCCCCTTGGCATCACTGCCTCCGCCGCCTCCGCAAGCGGCTCCTGTGAGCATCACCGCACTCAGCATCAAAGCGATTATAGCATGCTTCTTTTTACCTGGCATATCGTAATCTCCCCTCAAAAAAATGTTTTTTTTATTAAGAAAGCTTCTGAAACAGAAGCAGTTCTTCGTTGCTCGGCACTGACCGGTGCAGTTGAAGCGTCTCCCGGCAAATACGGCTGCGTCAGCCTTTTACAGCTCCGGCGGTAATCCCCCGGATCAGCTGTTTAACGCCCAATGCCAGCAGGATAAACGAGGGCAGCAGCACTAATGTCACCCCGGCAAGCACCAGGTTCCATGAATTGACTTCCTCATGCTGCAGCATGGCGACTCCGATCTGCACGGTACGCATCGTCGGTTTATTCGTAATGAGCAGAGGCCATAAATAACTGTTCCAATGGTTCAGGAATACATAAACGCCCAACGTCGCTATCGCCGGCCGGGATAAGGGCAGCACGATGGAGAAAAAGGCGCGGACATGACCGCAGCCGTCAATCTTCGCGGCGTCAAACAACTCATGCGGAAGCTGCAGAAAAAACTGTCTCAGCAAAAACACGCCGAAGGCTCCGGCCATAAACGGTACGATGAGTCCGGGATAGCTGTCCATCCAGCCCCACGATTTGATCGTCAAATAGTTGGGGATAACCGTCACTTCCCACGGAATCATCATGGTGGACAAATAGAGCACAAACAGCGCAGTCTTCCCGCGAAAGTGCAGAAACGCAAAAGCGTATGCCGCCAAACTTGACGTCATGATCTGGCAGACGGTAATCGAACCGGAAACGATAAAGCTGTTCACAATAAACCGGATGACCGGCATCGTATCGATCGCCTTCTGGAAATTGCCCAGATACAGCTGATGCGGAAAAAGCGGAGGCGGAAAATTAGACACTTCCTTCTCCGTCATAAACGATGAGAAGACGGTGAAAATCAGCGGGTACATGACGATCAGAGCAAGCACGGCAAGCACGATATAAAGCAGCGTGATGTTTAATCTGCGAAGGATCATTGGTAGTGCACCTTCTTCTCCAGAACTTTAAACTGAAAGATGGTCAAGGCGAGAATAATCAGGAACAACACCAGCGCCTGCGCGCTGCCGCTGCCGAAGCGGAAGTTGATAAAGGCGTCTTGATAAATGGAATACACTACCACATTCGTTAAATTCATCGGCCCGCCCTTGGTCAATATGTGGATTTGGCCGAATGCTTGGAAAGCGCTGATGACCGAAACAATCAGTACGAAAAAGATGGTCGGCGACAGCAGCGGCAGCACGATCTGCACGAAGGTGCGTGCCGGCCCCGCTCCATCGATTTTGGCGCTTTCATACAACTCGTCGGGTACTCCCTGCAAGCCGCTCAGCAGCACGATATACATGAACCCCATGTTCATCCAGATCGTCATCATCGATATGGAGGGAAGCGCCCAATTCGGGTCGGCCAGCCATTTAATGTTGTCTACGCCGACAAAACTCAAAAAGTAATTGAGCATCCCCGCCGTAGGGTGGAACAGCAGAAACCAGATAATCGACCCCGTACCGACGGAAAGGACGATCGGAATGGAGAACACGAACTGAAAGATCTTCATCCCTTTCAGCTTGTTATGAGTCAGCGCGGCCAGTAGAAGCGACCAGATGATGCATGTCGGCACCGTAAATAAAATAAACAGCAGAGTGACCTTTAAATTGGAATAAAATTGGCTTGATGAGAACAAATCGATGAAATTATCAAACCAGACAAATTCGGCGACACGCCCGCGGGGATCGGTCAGCGTCATACTCAAGTAAACGGATCGCAGCATCGGATAAAATAAAAACATAATAAAAAGAATCAGTGAGGGCGCGAGAAAAAAATAACCCAGCGTGTGCTCCCTCCAATTAGATTTGGCGGCCTTCGCGCCGATAGCGGTTTGTTGTGTCACGGCTTTTGCGTTGGAGTCCAAATAACATGCACCATCCTATTCATTCAGTCTGAAGTTAAGCGCTTACTTTTTGTAAGCGATTTCATAATACGCAAGTGGGCTGTACTCACGACGATTTGAGAAGCCCGGCACTCGCTTTTTATGAAATAAGAGATAAAAAAGCACACAAATTGTCCTTATCGTTATTGATAAGTCAACCTGTGTGCATCTCTAATTCTCCACCACGACTATTAACTTGTGTTTTTATTGTAACCGCTTACCCACGTCCTGTCAATTCCCCTTTTTCAAAAATATGGAATGTTTTTGTTGGCGCCATTCGCCTGTGGTATAATTCCAATCATCAACTGCAAAGGCGGAACCTACATGCTTTCTTTCCAAGAAAAATTGGCCATTATCGAATCATTCCCCGAGCTGCAGCGCAAAGACGTCTCGCTCGGGCGAATTAACTTTCAGTACAACGACAGCATATACGATAAAAAAAATGTCGTTTATCACTTACATCCGAACGGTAACGGCTTTGTATACGGCGGCCATCTGCACGGTGAAGAAACCGATGACAAGGGGATGATCAATATTCGCGAATACTCGGCCGACGCGCTGCATTCGCTCATCCAAGCTTCCATCCGTTCGCTGTCTCCGAAGACAGCCAAGGAACAGGCTATCACCGGCAATGCCCCGGAGGAAAGATGGAAAGGCCCGGACAAACAAACGCTGCTGCTGATTCACGAAGACGACCTGTGGTATGTGTACTCGGGGTTAAATATGGAAATGGCTTTTGAAACGCGCGCTGAGGCGGTTCAATATTTGCATGAGGAAGGGTTCTCCCGGATCTGATCCGCCAATCGTCAAGCGCGCCGCGCTGATCTGCAAGCCTGCTTGACGCGCCTGCGGCCATATACCAACGTACGAAGGGCGGGGATCTGCATTGAGTTTTATCCGAACCTTGCTGCGCCATACGGCTCACAACAAACTGCTGCTGACCGGATTCTTGCTTAGCATTTTTATTGAAGTCGCTTATTTCGTAGCCGCCCCTCTCAGCCTGAAATATTTGGTCGACAAAGCTTTTATGCCAAAGGATTTCCAGATGTTCCTGATGATTCTGGGCGTGCTGTTCGTCAGCGGATTGATTTATATTTGTGCAGGCACATTCGGAGATTACGCGTTAGGCCGGCTGAGCGGCGATGTGATCCGTACATTGAGGACAAAGCTGTTTACCCATGTGCAGCGGCAATCGTTTTCCTTCTTCCAGCACTATAAATTAGGGGATTTGGTAACCCGTTTCTCGGCGGATATGAGCTCTTTGGAAAGTGTTATACGGCATTCCAGCCCGCTCCTGTTGAAGGAAACGTTAAATATCGTGCTTGGGCTTGTCATGCTGGCCCTCATCGAATGGAAGCTGACACTGGCTGTGCTGGCCGGCACTGTGCTGATGTTTGTCGGTCCGAAATGGCTTCAATCCCGTGCGGAAAAGGAACAAACCGCCTACAAGCAAGCACAGGAACAATTCTCCAACACGATTGACGAGATGGTAAAAGGGTACAAAACCATAAGAGGCCTTCATCAACAATCCCGGTTCCGGGAACGGGCGGGAAAGCAAATTCAAGATTTGTTTTCCTTCGGTCTCAAACTGCACATGACAGGTTCGCTGATGGAGCGCCTGCCGCTAGCGGCATTGCTTGTTCTGAACGGGACGATGATCGGATTCGGCGGATATTTGATCTTTCACGATGAGATGACGGTAGGCGACTTCATGGCGTTCCTCACGTTATTTATGTTTGTCGGTCAATCGGGCAGCCATTTGACGGCGCTCCTTCCGCATTTTGTCGAATCCAGGGTCAGCTTCAACCGCATCGGTGAAATCTTGGATCATGAACCCGAAGTCTCCGAACCGCCGAACCCGGCGGAGCTCCCGAAATCCATTCGCTCCATCCGTATGGAGCAGGTCACTTTCGGCTACACGGAGGAGTCCACCCAATTAAGCGATGTAAGCTTGGAAATTGCCGCCGGAAGTTATGTCGCCTTCGTTGGGCCAAGCGGTTCGGGCAAGAGCACCGCGCTTCAGCTGCTTTCCCGGTTTTATGACCCGAAGCAGGGCGCCGTCTCCATAAATGATTGCGATCTGCGTACCGTCAGCGAAGCTTCCTTGCGCCAAACGTCTGCGCTGGTTACTCAAGAGGCGTTTCTGTTTAATACGACGATTCGCGACAACCTGCTGCTGGACAACACTCAGGCCACGGAAGCGGACATGGTCGAAGCCGCAAAGCAAGCCAACATCCATCGCATGATCGAAAGCTGGCCCGAAGGTTACGATACCCCAGTCTATCACGAGGGAGGATCCTTGTCGGGCGGTGAACGTCAACGGTTATCCTTGGCGAGGGCGCTTTTGCGGAATCCCCGGATTCTGCTGCTTGATGAGGTAACATCCGCATTGGATCCCGTAACCGAAGCCGATATTAACGAGCTGATCGTGAGGCTTCGCAGCCGCATGACGATTGTCTCCGTTACGCATAGACTGGCCTCGGCCATGAACGCGGATCACATTTACGTATTTGAAAATGGCCGGATCGTCGAATCCGGTACTCATCAGGAGCTGTTGAGGGAACATGGCCTCTACTTCCGCCTCTGGGAGAAGCAGCACGGGTTTCATCTTTCCCGCGACGGACTGCATGCTACGGTGGACGGCGAACGGCTGGCCAAACTGCCTTTCTTTCAAGGAATGGAATTGCCCCTGCTGCATAACATCGCTTCGCTGTTCTCTACCGAAACCAGCAAAGAAGGGGATACCATCGTGTCGGAGGGAGAAGCCGGGAACAAGTTCTATATCATTGTCCGCGGCAAGTTTGAAATTCTTAAACATCTTCCGGGTCAAGGCGAGGTCCGCGTGGCCGTACTTCAGGACGGCGATCACTTCGGTGAAATCGCGCTGCTTAACAATGTCCCCCGCAACGCTACGGTAAAAGCGTTGTGTCCGTCCGTGCTGCTATCGGTCAGACAAGAAGCCTTCCAGCATCTGATATCCGCTTACCCGCAAATTTTAACCGTTTTGCAAAGCACGCTGCAGCAGCGGATGTAGCGAAAACATAGCAAAAGAGGCAGTCCGCGCGCGGACTGCCTCTTTTGTATATCTTATCGTCACTTGCCTTACGACAAGTTGAGTTCCATCTGGTCCTCTTCGTCACGGTTGAATGCCTCGCGGTCAAATTCACCCTCCGAATTGGCTACGATCAGCGAGCACACCGTTGTACCCGTAGCATTCACTGCCGTACGTCCCATATCGACTACCGCATCAATCGCCAGCACCAAACCCAAACCTTCGATCGGCAAGCCAAGCGCGGTCAGCACAACGGTGGTGGAGATCGATGCCGGTCCCGGCACACCCGCTACGCCGATGGATGAAATCATGCTAACCAGAACGATGAGAATGTATTCGGAAATGCCAAGCGGCACATTATACACCCTTGCGACAAAGATCGCGACAATCGCCGGCCATACGCCGCCGCAACCGTTCATGTTCATCGTTGCGCCTAATGGTGCGACGAAACTGGCGATCCGGTCGGAAATACGAATTCGCTTGGTCAATACTTCCAAGTTGACCGGAAGCGTTACATAACTGCTGCGAGTCGTAAAAGCGACGGCAATCGTAGGGTACGCTTTACGGAAAAACTTAAACGGATTCACTCTGGCCACAAAGGTGACCAGCCCGCCAAAGGTTACGATAAAGTGGACAATCAGCGCAACATATGTAGCCAAAATGACTTTAACCAGTGGAGCCAGCGTTTCAAGACCGTACTTCGCCGCCATTGTGCCGATCAATGCATAGACCCCATACGGCGTCAGGCGAATGACATATTTCGTGACTTGATGCATAATTTGCGCAAGCGACTCGATGAAACGCTTGACCGGGGCGACGGCTTCCGGTTTCTTCGAACCGACGTGCACCATCGCAATCGCTACAAAGATAAAGAAGATAAGCACCGGAACTACTTTGGCATTAGCCGCGTCGCTAATCGGGTTCGAAGGAACGAGGTCCAAAATAACTTGCGAGAACGTCGGAATGTCACGCGGTTTAAAGCTCTTAGGTACTTCTTGATGAATCCCTGAGCCCGGATCGAAGATCAGGGCGACAATCAAGCCGATCAGCGCTGCAATACCGGTTGTCACCAGAAATAAGACAATCGTCTTAATTCCGATTTTGCGCAGCTGCCCAAGGCTCGATATCGAGGTGATGCTTGTTACGACAAGCACGGCAACCAGCGGGATGACAAGCATTTTGACCAAGTTGACATAAACCGATCCGATCGTGCCCACGCTGGTCGCGTCAAACTTAAACGTATTGAAGAAAATACCGGCGACAAGGCCAAGCCCCAAGGCGATCAGTACCCGATAACCGAAATTCACTCTCTTTTTGGCGAGCAGGTAAAGGATGCCCAGCAGTACGACCGAGACGACCAAGCTGACCCAGTTCGATCCAATAGCAGAGACCAAATTGTTATTCATGAAAAGACAACTCCTTTATAACCGACTTATCTAGTGGGTATTATATGAGTTTAAATACTACTGCGTCCTATGCAAACTGTCAATTACTTTTTTTTAATCTGAAATTAAGGTTTCAAAACGGGAAATTCGGCGACTTTTCTGACCCTCATATCCCATTAGTAAATATTTCATATTGATTCCTATTATGCTATTTAATTTCAAGAATGATGCAAAAAATCTTCGTGATTCTCAAGCTCCGCTAAGATTTGCCGATTCGTGTCCAGCACCCGGGCTACTTCATCCGCACTCATTCGGGTCAAAACCGCATCCATCGCCCGGTACGAATAAGCGTTTTCTGTTGATTGCCGCGATTTCTCCCTGCCTGCTTCGCTCAAGCTGAGCTTGATTTCCCTGCGGTCCTGCTCAGAAGTTACCCGCACAATCAATCCCGCTTGCACCAGCTCGTCCACATTGACGCTGACGGTGCTTTTGGCCGTGGTTAGCCGTTCCGCCAGTTCCTTGAGAGTCAGATTCGGCACAGGAGCCAATGTATTAACAATTGCCATCTGATGTAAGGTTAAACCAAGGCTTGCCGCATTGCGCTGCACAAGCTTGCCTATTGCGCTATTTATCGCCAGAAACGATTGGACAACCTCCGCAGCCTGCTTGTAACGGCGATCGTTTACTTTCAATTAAAGCGCCTCCTTCAAGACCAAAATTAGTTCAATGCAGAACTATCCATCGATGAACAATCGTACTCTACCTTGTAGAATAAGTCAACCGAATATTTCCAGAACGATCAAAAAAGCCTGCCCTCAAGCGCACACGCGCCGGAAAGCAGGCCCTCTCACAAGTTCAATTACTTAAATGCTGCAGCCACCTGATTGACCATTTCGGAAACGGACACCAAGCCTCCGCCGGAAAGATACCAATAGCCGGGATCAAGGTACACGATGCCATTGTTTGTGAATGCTTTTGTTTTCTTCACCAGCTCGTTTTCAATCAGCTGTTTGGCAGGCGATTGCGCACTGCCGCCAACGGCTGCGCCGCGGTCAACGACAAACAGGTAGTCTGGATTTTTCTGAGCGACATATTCGAAGGTTACCGATTGCCCGTGCGTAGACACTTCAATATTTTTATCTACCGCCGTAATACCAAGAACATCATGAATGAGTCCGAATCGGGAGCCCGGACCGTAGGCGCTAAGCGCACCGTCGTTGGCCAGCAGCACCAACGCGTTTTTGCCGCTTGCCGAAGCTTTTTCCTTCACGCCTTTGACGGTTGTTTCGATTTTTGCCAGCTCGGCGTCTACGGCCGATTCCTTGCCGAACACTTTGCCAAGCATCTTCATGTTCTCGGAGAAGGATTCCATAAATTTCTTATTGTCCACCCCGGCAAAGATGGTAGGGGCCAATTTGTTCAATTCCGGATAAGCGTTTTGCTGTCTGCCGGAAATAAAGATCACGTCAGGTTTCAAAGCGCTCAGCTTCTCGTAATCCGGCTCCATCAAAGTACCGATATTTTTGTATTTAGCGTCTTTGTATTTGGCCAAATAAGGCGGCAGGTTGGATTGCGGCACGCCAGTGACTTCTACGCCCAGCTTATCCAGCGAGTCGAGCACGCCATAGTCGAATACAACGACGGTTTTCGGATTTTTCTTGACTTTGGCTTCGCCCAACTGGTGTTTAATCGTCAATTCTTCGTTTTGCGGAGCTGCCGCCGGCTGCGAATTTGCCGAACCGGATGCAGGCGTTCCTGCGGACGCTCCCCCGGTCGTACCGCCGGAAGTTGCTGCCGGAGCCGATCCGCACGCCGCAACCATGATTGCCAAAATAACCAATACTACGGACATCATTAAACTTTTTCTCATTGTAAGCCACCCCTTTTTTTTAGTGAGCGTTCAACCTCTTTACGTAAAATATATGCAAATTTTGTTTGTACCCATCGTTTCGATCGGGATATCCATCCCGTACACTTCCTGCAGCACCGCATTGTCGATAATCTCATCGGTTGGTCCCGCCTTGACCACTTTGCCTTCCTTCAACGCTACGATGTGATCGGAGTAGCAGGAAGCAAAGTTGATGTCGTGAATGACGATGACCACCGTCTTGCCCAGCTCATCGACCAGCCGCCGCAGCACCTTCATAATCTGTACGGAATGTTTCATGTCCAGATTGTTGAGCGGCTCATCTAGAAATATGTACTCGGTGTTCTGGGCGATAACCATGGCGATAAACGCCCGTTGATTCTGCCCGCCGCTGAGTTGGTCCAGGAACTTGTGCTGCATCTCCTCCAGGTCCATGTAGCGGATCGCTTGATCGACATAGCTCCAGTCCTCGGCGGTCAGCCTGCCCTTGGAGTAAGGAAACCTGCCAAAGGACACCAGCTCCCGTACGGTCAAACGGACGTTGATCTGGTTGGACTGCTTGAGAATGGACAGCTTTTTGGCCAGCGCGTCGCTTTTGCAGCGGCTGATTTCCTCATCGCCAATCCAGATTTCCCCTGAATCCTTGGACAAAAGCCGGCTCATCATGGACAATAAGGTGCTCTTGCCGGCCCCGTTGGGCCCGATAAACGACGTGATTTTGCCCTTTGCGATGGAAAGCGACACGTTATCGACGACTTGCTTGCTCCCGTATGCTTTGGAAACATTTTTGATCGTTACCATGACTTGTTCTCCTTCAGCAGAAGAAATAAAAAGTAGACGCCGCCAATTAAGTTAATAATGACGCTTAATGTGGTGGAGAACGTAAACACCCGCTCGACGACAAGCTGCCCTCCGACAAGCGCAATAATGCTGATCAACATGCAGCCGGGAATGAGTATGTTATGGCGGTATGTCTTGAACAGCTGATAAGCGACGTTGGCGACAAGCAGCCCAAGGAACGTAATCGGACCGACCAGCGCCGTCGAGACGGCCATCAGCACGCTGACTACGATGAGCAGCCGCTTGATCGTAAATTGATAAGGGATGCCCAGGTTCACGGCATGATCCTTGCCCAGCGAGAGCGCGTCCAAATATTTGGCGAATTTCATAAAATACAGGACGATCAGCGCAATGGCGATGACAGCCAATATCAGAATGTCGGTGTTCATCCGGTTGAAGCTGGCGAACATCTTCCCCTGTACGACAAGAAATTCATTCGGATCGATCAGCACCTGCATAAAAGTCGTCATCGTGCCAAACAGCGTGCCAAACACCATCCCGATCAGCAGCAAATGATAAATATTGCTGTTTTCCTTGCGGAACAACACTTTATACAGCAGCATCGCAAACAGCACCATCAAGCCCAGCGAAAGCAAGAAATTCAAGCTCTTGTCGTTAACCGACTTGCTGCCCGAACCAAACACAAAAATAATAAAGGTTTGCAGCAGCATGTAAACGGAATCGAGTCCGATGATGCTTGGCGTCAATATCCGGTTGTTCGTGATCGTTTGGAACACGACCGTGGCCAGCGCGATCGACGCTCCCGTCAGCACGATAGCCGATACCTTAAGCCCGCGCAGCTTGAGAATGTAACTCCAATTGCCCTCCACCCGAATCAGCATAAAGACGGCAATCAGGACAAGCGCCGTGACGGCCAAACTGATGATTTTCCATTTGTTAGCCATATGCCCTTCTCCTCATCAGCAAGTAAAGAAACATGCCGCTTCCGATGATGCCGATCGTAGTCCCGATCGGTATTTCATACGGGTAGATGACGACGCGGCCCAGAATGTCGCAGAAGAGAACAAACACGGCCCCCAGCAATGCGGTGAAAGGGATGTTTTTTTTCAAATCGTCGCCTTGATACAAACTGACCAGATTGGGAATGACAAGGCCGAGAAACGGAATCACCCCAACAGTCAGCATGACCGCCGATGATACAAGCGCCACGATCACAAGCCCGATGTTAACGACCTGCCTGTATTTCAACCCCAGGTTGGTCGAGAACTCTTCGCCCATGCCTGCAATGGTAAAGCGGTTTGCATACAAGTATGCGATGATGACAAGCGGAATGCTGATGTACAGCAGCTCGTAGCGGCCTTTCATGCTCATCGAGAAATTGCCCTGCATCCAAGCGGAAATATTCTGAATCAAATCGTACTTATAAGCAAAAAAAGTCGTAGCCGAGCTGACAATGTTGCCGAACATCAAACCGACAAGCGGGATAAACACCGCATCTTTAAACTTGACCCGATCCAAAATCTTCATGAAAATAAACGTTCCGGCAAGCGCAAATACAAAGGCGACAAGCATCTTCTGCATCGGAGTGGCCGAACTGAAGAGCATAAGCGAAACCAGTATCCCCAGCTTGGCGGAATCGTCCGTCCCGGCAGTCGTCGGCGAAACAAACTTGTTTCGGCTGAGCTGCTGCATGATGAGCCCGACTATCCCCATGCTGACGCCGGCGATAATAATGCTGATTAACCGAGGAATCCGGCTGATGACCATCACCTGAACTTGGTCCTCGCTGAGCCGGAAAAGATCAAGCGGACTCAGCTCCTTGACCCCGATGAACAGGGAGGCGACCGATAAAATAACGAGGGCCGCAAGCAAATAAATTTTTCTCATAACATTCCCTTGCTTTATTGTTAGTCAGCCTAAAAGTGATAATAATTCTCATTCGCAATTATAAATGGAGGAGAGAGGTTGATCCATGGACAATATACGGATTTTTTTTGGACAATTTACGAATGGCAAACTTGAACCCCTCCTGCCACTGAGGCAAAATGGGGCTCTCGTTCGGCAATCATATGTTATCAGAAGACGGTTCAGGAGGCGTCTCTTACAAAAAAGAGACGTTGGTGAAGAGACGCATCGCAATGCCAACTATTCTTTCATGGGCCAGAGGCGAATACTCGCGCCATGGATCCGATGTGATCATATGGACTTTATTGTTGCGGACCGCCTTCAGCTCCCGCCACGCCAAAGAACCTTGAACCTGCTTCCAATAAGCTAACGTAGCCGACTCCTGTCTGGCGTTAACGAGTATCCGGTCAGCCTCATAAGCGGCAAGTTGCTCAATGGACACCGGAATGCTTGTGTCTTCTCGGCCTTTCTCCATAGGGTGCGCCGCCGTTATGTTCAGGTCGCCGTACAGCACCTCCGCAATACTGCGGTTGGAGTATATGGCGCAGGTGTCTATCAGCACGCTGAGCACAAGCACCTTCTCGTCCCCCGCCTCCCGTTTCAAACGCGCTCTGGCATAGGCCGCTTTCTGTTCGAAGCGTTTCAGCCACAGCTCGGCTTCTTTGGCGACGTCGAAAAATTCAGCCGTCTGCCGCAGCGCTCCCCGCCACTGTTCCTGCTCGCGCGGAATATAGAAGACGGGCGCCACGCGCTCCAGCTGTTCCTTTTCCTCGCTATCAGGCAAGCTCATGCTGACGATGATTTCCGGGCGGATTTGCCGCAGCGCCTCGATATTCTCCTGCCAATGTTCATTACGGCGAAAAGCGCTAAGGTGCACCGGGATATCTTCCCGATGCTTCTCGTAGTAATAACCTGCCCATTTCGGATGAAGCGGCGCAGCGTAAGGCATAAGATCCATCGGCAGCAAATACCCCATCGTGCCCAGCCGGTACGCCGCAATTTTGCGGCGCCGCTTCGCGATGTACAATGTCGGCGATACGCCGGTCTCCTTCTTGAACTTGCGGCTGAAATAAAACTCGTCGCTGTACCCGACCTGATGGGCGACATCCCGCAAGCCCGACCCCGCCTGCAGCAGCAGCTGCTTGGCTTTGGCGATACGCAAACCGGTCAAGTATTCACCCGCGCTTTGACCGTACGTTTTTTTAAACAATTCCACATAATATTTAGGGCTGATGTCAGCGAGCCGGGCCAGCTGCTCCAGCGTAATCGTCTGGTGAAGATGGCTTTCCATGTACAATCTTGTATATTCTACGGCGGTTTGAGAGTCCATCTTGGGAGTACGGCTGTGTCTGACGACAGCGTAGAGCAGCTCTTGAAAATCGATCTGACTGCGGAAACGGTCCATCGACTCCCCTGCATGCCAGGATTGAAGAATGGTTTGGCAGCGCAGCGCGGGACGTACGCCTTCAAGGGCAAAATTCCTTCCCGCACCGACCAGATTTTCGCATTGCTCCACCGGCTCTACCGTCAAACCGTTCCCTTCAGGCGCACAGTACAGGGCAAAGCGGACAATGAACAGCTGCAGGCCATCTTCAGTCTGCGCCGCGGCCCCGAAAGTCTCTCCCGGTCCGCATATATAAACTGCATCCAATCGCACCGGGTAGCTGTTCCCCTCAATGAACAAGCTGCCCATCCCATTGGCAGGCACAAGCAGAACAAAAGAATGGGCAAGCTGCCGTTCCATCGACCATTCTTCCCCATCTCCTTTGACCAGTTCGATATCCAGCAGGTGAACAAGCAGGCCCCGTGTGTCCTTATTGTCTTCCCCACTTGCCGGCGGTTCGGAATTCGTCATATGGCCGCACCTCTCATCACGTAATCTGCATCTCAATGATAATAATTATCATTATCGAATGTATTATACATGGAATATAAACTGCCATCAAGGCGATTGTCTGCTATACTAAAACATACCGATACGGCGATAGGAGGCGATAAGCCCATGACGGTCACTATTGGATATGTCGGGGTGGAAGACACGATGGAGCTGGTACTGCGGACTGCGGCGGCATTCCCCGAAGTTCGTTGCATCCCTCTGATCCATACCGACTTTGCGCAAATCCCGGAATTGTTGGACGAGCATGCCAAAGAAGTCGACATGTGGCTGTTTTCCGGCCCATTGCCTTATGAAGAAGCGAAACGGCGGGGCCAAGCCGCCGCGCCGATGTTTTATATTCCCTACGGGGGCACAAGCCTGTACCGGACGTTATGCCAAATTTTTCTCCGCGATCAAACCGATGTCGGGCAGCTGAGCTTCGATATGTTCTCCCACTCGGAGCTGTCCCGATTGTTCGCCGAGCTCGGCATGACCAACCGGTCCATCCACACCATGCCGTACAATGGTTCCTATGACGATCTGATCGAGCATCATCGGTCGTTATGGAAAACGGGGGTCACGAAGGCGGCAGTCACCTGCGTCTGGATCGTGCAGCAAAAGCTGGAACGCCTCGGCATCCCCGTTTTTCGCGTCGTCCCCACGGAATCCGTCATCGAGTCCGCGTTAAACGCCGCGCTTCGCGCTCATGAAACGCTCCGCATGC
The DNA here is from genome assembly GCF_004307995.1 of Paenibacillus thalictri. Classification (GTDB taxonomy): domain Bacteria; phylum Bacillota; class Bacilli; order Paenibacillales; family NBRC-103111; genus Paenibacillus_AF; species Paenibacillus_AF thalictri. The sequence goes on from NZ_SIRE01000023.1 coordinate 138,192, forward strand.
AAGATGCGCAAATCGCCGTACAAATGATTGAAACGGATCTATACGCCGGACTGACCAAAGAAATGTACTCATCGGACGAGTTGTTTGACATAGAAATCGCGGCCACCCGGAAATGGCTGTCCTACGCCAAGCTGGTGCATGGCTCGCTGAAGGCGGTCGGTCCGGGAAGGTACGTAATCTTTACGACACGCGGCATTTTGCGGGACTGGACCCATAACTTTACGGCGATTCCCGACATCGAGGCACTGCACGCGCCCGGAGACGCATCGATGACCTGCGGCATCGGCATCGGGCTGAATGCCTACGAAGCGGAAATGCTCGCGGGCAAAGCGCTGCTTCATACGCGGGAGTATGGGAAGGGATCATGGATTGTCTTTTTTGAAGACAAGACCATATCCGGACCGCTCGGCAAACCCGAGCAGCTGTCGTTTTCTTACGCTTCAGTCAAACTGCAGCGAATGAGCGAACGCTCCTTGCTCAGCGTCTCTACCCTCGGCAAGCTGGAGTCCATTTTAACCAAACGCCAAAGCGATGAGATCAATGCATACGAGTTGGCTCAATTTATGCAAATTCAACCCCGCAGCGCGCGGCGAATTCTTATTCAGTTGGAGGCGTCGGGATACGCTGAAGTCATCGGGGAAGAAATGCCGCATCCGCGCGGCAGGCCCAGAAAAAAATACCGGATCGTATTTGAGCAGGAATGTTAACATTCCTGTTCTTTTTTTGGGTAAATTGGCATGTACCCGGTTGGAATCTGTTTATGATAGATATTTATGTTAGATATATTGACATATACGAGAGCTTGCCTTAAAATACGGACATAGCCGAAAATCAACCAATAGTACTTTTTGCAGTAATTCAGCATTCCACAAGGCTTTAAAATGGCATTTTGTTGCAGAAAAGGGGGGTTTTATTGCGAGTATTGCTTCTGAGGCACTTCCGTTTCGATGATACGTCAGCTATTATATCATGGATTAGGAAGAATCACTACATTGAAACGATGCTGCACCCCGCTGAAGATGACCCTCTTCCCGAACTCGATACGCTGGATATGCTGATTGTGTTAGGCGGACCGATGAGCGCATATGACGAGGCTGGACATCCTTGGCTGCGTGAAGAGAAGCAGTTTATCAAAGCAGCGGTGGAGGCGGGCAAAAAAGTGCTTGGCATCTGCTTGGGCGCTCAACTGATGGCTGAAGCGCTGGGCGGCAAAGTGTACCGGAATACGCAGAAAGAGATCGGCTGGCATCCCGTGCATCGAACGGAAGCCGAACATCCCTTGTTTGACGGCATACCGGTGCAGTTCCACTCGTTTCAATGGCACGGAGATTGCTTCGATCTTCCGCCAGACGCGCTTCCGTTGGCTTATTCCGCTGCCTGTCAAACCCAGGCTTTCGCTTACGGCAAGCACGCGCTGGGGCTGCAGTTTCATTTGGAAACGACACCCGCTTGTATGGAAACAATGCTGGAGAAGTGGACGGCGGAACTGGTTGACGCCCCCTATATTCAAAAGGCGGGACAAATTTTGGCACAAGCGTCCCGGAGCGAGGAATCACACCGGATGCTGAGCGGAATCTTGGATCGTTTTATATAAAAAAACTAACGGAAGTGAGGCCATCATTATGGAAATAGGTGTAAATGGGATTTGGACGATACTAGGCGCTATACTCGTTTTATTTATGCAATGCGGATTCATTATGCTGGAGGCCGGATCGACACGCATGAAAAACGCCGGCCACGTTGCCGGTAAAACGATATTTACGGTAGGCATCGTGTCACTTGTATTTTGGGCTGTCGGTTATGCACTGATTTTCGGCAGTAAAGGCGGATCGTTGATCGGCTGGGGCGACTATTTCGGATTTGATCTAAAAACCGTGCCGGAAGGCAGCAATGTTGCACCAACGGTGATGTTTTTGTTCCAATTGGCATTTGCCGCTATCTCGATGTCGGTAGCCTGGGGCGGCTTTGCTGAGAGAGCGAAGCTGTCGGCATATCTGATTTTCGCAGTGCTGTTCTCGGTTGTCGTTTATCCGGTGATCGCACATTGGATTTGGGGCGGGGGCTGGCTGGCCGAGCATGGCAAACAAGACTTCGCCGGATCTACGGTGGTGCATCTGACCGGCGCGATGGCCGCTTTTGCCGCCACACTGCTCTTAAAGCCGCGGACTGGCAAATATAACAAAAACGGAACTCCAAATGAGATTCCGGGCCATAACCAAGTATTCACTACACTTGGCGTGATGATTCTTTGGGTCGGCTGGTTCGGTTTCAACGCAGGCAGCACGATTACGGTCGGCGACGGCAGCTTCTTCGGATTTGTCGCCGTCAATACCCAACTCGGCGCAGCAGCCGGCGCCGTTGCGGCATTGCTGATCGCTTGGATGTTTACCGGCAAAGCCGACTTGTCGGTAATGCTCAACGGCGCGCTGGCCGGGCTTGTCGCCATTACCGCTTCTTGCGCCTTCGTTGAATCTTGGGCGGCCATCGTGATCGGGCTTGTGGCAGGCATCGTTGTTGTCATCAGCATGAGAACATTCGAGAAACTGCGTGTGGACGATCCGATCTACGCCTTGTCCGCACATGGCACCGCGGGTGTATGGGGAACGCTCTCCAATGGATTGTTCGCCACTCCGGAGCTGGCCGAGAAGGTCGGCGTGGGTAAAGCCGGCTTGTTCTATGGCGGAGGATTCGAGCAACTGGGCGTTCAAGCGCTGGGTGTCGTCGCTTGCGGCGCATTTGCTTTCGCGGTATCCTACCTGATCTTGTTTGTGATGAAAAAGACAATGGGCATTCGCGTGACGGAAGAGGAAGAATTGATCGGCCTCGATCTCAGCGAACACGGCTCTTATGGTTACCCGGAGCAAATGAAAGCAGTTCAACATTAAAAAAGCGATCGCCGCACAACCATGCGGCGATCTTTTTGCATCCATCGAAGAAAAACGGCGGAAGAGCCGGTTCCTACTGCTTGCCGAATGAGATTTCTTGCCGCGTCCAATTCGTGTATTTGTAAGCTTCCGCGATCCCCCACTGGCTGACCCGCTCTTTCGGGACCTTTTTTAATATCAGCTCCGCAGTAAATGATGGCTCAAACAGTGACGGCGTGACTTGAATCCGGCCGGCATCGGCCCATTCGGCCCTCCACCTTCCTTCATCTTCCGTTTGGCCGAGTTCAGGGTACTGAAAACCGTCCTTATACTTAGGGTACTCCGCTTCTTTGGGCACCCCGGGTTCATTCAAGCAAACATATAAAGAGAGTTCGTCACATAATTGCAAAATCTGAAAGTGCTTGCGCACCAACTCCTCATCCACTCTGATGCGGTTTCGGATCCGCTCTTGCCGTTGTGTCTCGTATGCCATAAAGTCGACGCAAAACGGATGTGTGGAATGGCGAATATGCTGAAATGAGCTGTAATGCAGGCTGCATAGAAGCCCTGCGTACTCATCGAGCCGTTCGGTTTCGTCGATGCCATAGCGGTACAAGATCAATTTAGGCGGGAGCGGATAATCGGTAAACGAAAACGGCGCCATATCCCGATCATTCCACACCGGTGTCTCATCCAGCCGAATCCAGCCCCGATCGTGCTCATATACAGCCCTTAGCACACTTTCGACGTACGTATCGCCTCCATAAAAACGCCTCTCGATATGCTGCGCAATATCGCCCGATAAATGAGCATGATCATGCTGTGCAACCATAATGAACTCGCTTGCCGTCTCGCGAACAATCATCCACTCCCGCTCCTTTCCTTCTACCGAATGGCCTATTACGCCAAAGCTTTTTTTAACTCAATGCGGTTCCCTTCCGGATCGACGATCACACCAATCGTCCCCCAATCAAACACGCGGACCGTAACATCAACGCCGCGGTCCCGGATCTCCTCAACGGCTTGCTCAAAGGGATCGACATCAAGCCGAATAATGACGGGGTTTTGAGCTTTGGTCTTTTCACGGTCCGAAGCCACTCCGCGGTCTTCCAGCATCAGGTAGCTGCCGCCGAAATCAAGAATAGCCAAATCGGCCTTGCGTTGTCTTAAGGGCAAACCCAGCTTGGAAGTGTAGAATGCCAACCCCTCTTCAAACCTCTCCATAAAAACAATAAGTCCCGATTCCTTGATGTTCATAACGTTCACCATCCTTTGGCATATTTATACTTATTATATATTTATGTTTATTATATATCCATCATAAATTCCACTTTTTGAAAAAAATAAAAAGCCAACCTGCGCTGGAAGCGTCCCGATTGGCTTTGTTTCTTATCTCTTTCGCTGCATCACAGCAGCTTCTTCGGTTCCTCAACCGCCGTGCGTTCCGCCGGCGTCACTTCAGCTTCGTCCACAATACCACGTGTGGAATTGCGGAATTCGCGGAGCGTATCGCCAAACGCCCGGCCCAATTGCGGCAGCTTCGAGGGCCCGAACAAAATCAAAGCAATAGCCAAGATGAGCAGCAGCCCGGATACTCCAATATTGTTAAACATCCAATTTCCTCCTCTCTGCAACTTTATTTGTACTTCTAGCGGATACGTCTATCGCGTTGCCTTCATCGCCTCCAACCTCCGGCGGGACTTAAGCCGACCTCTCCTGCATGGCCCGCCACTGTCTGCCGGAAATAAACACGCTGATTTCAAACAACAGAATCAATGGAACGGTCACGGAGAGATGTGAAACCATATCGGGCGGCGAGATGCACGAACCGATAATGGCCAAGGTAAGGTATGCGTATTTTCGCGCCATTTTTAAGCTGGACGGCGTCACGATCCCGATTTTCGTCAGGAACAACACAATCACCGGCAATTCGAAAGCAATGGCCATCGGGAATACCAGCTCGAACAGAAACGAGAAATATCTGTCGATACCGTATGTTTCCACCGCCCCGACCGTCTTGTTCATTTGCTTCATAAACCGCAGCATCATCGGAAATACGACCCAATAGCTGAAAGCTACGCCGCTTAAAAACAGCAGGAAAGCTGCCGGAATATACGGCAACGTGCTTTTCGCCTCGTGTTCGGTCAATCCGGGACGCACGAACACCCATACCTGGTACAGCAGCACGGGAACGGTGAACAGCAGCGAGAACAGCAGCGCACATTTCATGTAGATCAGCAGCCCGTCCGTAAATGCAAACACGTTCCATTGGATGTCATGCGCATTAGGCTGCGATTTAATGAAACGGAGAATGGCCGGGGATACATACAACCCGATGCAAAGCATCCCCAGAAACCACCCCGCCACTATGACAAGACGTTTTCTTACTTCCGATAAATGTCCAATCCACTCTTCCTGCTCCACATACTCTCTCCGTTCATTGAAGGGCAAGCTTTAGGGTTTACACCAGCATGCCGCCCTGTTTGATATATTTGGAAATGCCTTCTGCCGTCCGGTAGGCCAACGCGCCGACGGTCGCCGTCGGATTGTAGCCGCTGTTGTGTGCAAACGCCGAGGCCCCAACAACAAACACATTTTCCGCATCCCACATTTGCATAAAGGAATTGACTGCGGAAGTGGACGGATCGGCCCCCATAATGACGCCGCCGGTATTGTGTGTCGATTGGTAAGGGACGATATTATACGGGCCCAACTGGTCGTTGGAGCCCACCGTTGTCGGCTTCATCGCTTTCATAATATCCGCCGCTTTGCCGGCCACGAATTTAATCATTTGCCGGTCCTGCTCTTCGAAGTCGAATGTCAAGCGGATCAGCGGCTGCCCGTAAGCATCTTTGTACGTCGGGTCCAAATCGAGATAATGATGTTTCCACGGCAAGCTGCTGCCCTGACACGAAACGGAAAGCATGCTGTTTGCGTATTTGATCGACTTCTGTTTAAAATCCTTGCCCCAAGACGGCGTCCCCTTCGGTACCGAATTATTCTGAATCGGCCGCTGCCCCGTCTGCGAGATGCGGATGCCCGCGCCGTGCAGGAAACTCAGGTTGGTGTGGTCGAAGTTGTCCCCGTTGAAATCGGGGATTTCCATGCCCAGCGACCCCGCTCCGGCAAACAGGTTAAATTCCTTATCGTCATAGAAGCCGGTTGCCGAACCGCCATTGGTCTGGTAACAGTAATTTTTGCCGATAACCCCCGTGCCCGTAGCCGGATCGTACGGCTTGCCCAGCTTGGAAGCCAGCAGCAGCCGGACATTGCTGAACAAGTAGCTGGCCATCACCACGATGTCAGCCGGCTGCTCGAACTCCTCGCCGGTCACCGTATTGATGTACACGACGCCGCTCGCTTTTTTCCCGTCATTTAAAATTTGCGTCACGTTGGAATAGGTGCGAAGCTCAAAGTTGCCGGATTTCTGCGCTACCGGCAGCACGGTCACCGTGGCGTCCGCTTTCGCTCCGTATTCGCAGCCGAACCGTTCGCAATACCCGCAATATTGGCATGGCGCACGAGTAATCCCGTCCGGGTTCGTATACTGCTCTGACAGGTTCGCCGACGGCATCATGTACGGGTGGTAACCCAGACTTTTGGTCGCTTCCTCAAACAGCTTAAGCGCCGGCGTCTTGATCATCGGTTTGGTCGGGAATGGGCTCGAGCGTTTGCCGACCATCGGGTTCTGCTCTTGATCGCCGGAGATGCCGCACATCTTCTCGAATTTGTCGAAGTACGGCTCAAGCTCGTCGTAGGTAATGCCCCAATCTTGAATCATCATGCCGTCGGGAATTTTGCTTTTGCCGTATCGTTCGACCGTTTTGCTATAAATTTGAAAATCATACGGCAAAAACCGGTACGTTTGCCCATTCCAGTGAATACTGGCTCCGCCCAAACCTTCGCCCAGCAGGAAGGAACCGTACTCGCGCATCGGAACGGCGGTCATCTTGTCCGTATTGCGGAAGGTGACCGTTTCCTTCGATAAATCCTGCATCAACGAGAAACGCGAGGCGTAACGCAGCTCGTCGTGAACCATCGAATAATCCTGCGTGCCGCGGGGTTTCCCGCGTTCCAAACCGACAACCTTGACGCCCTGCTTCGTTAATTCCGCGGCGATGATGCCGCCAAGCCAGCCTACGCCGACGATGACAACCGGGACTTTTGGCAATTTGGTAGCCATGAAGGGATCCTCTTTTCCTTGAATATTCTTAAGTTGCAAGCTGGCATCAATGTGCGAAATGATCGTGCAAACTGCGCGGCTCCATGGCGACAAACTCGTCTTTCTCCATGATGTTCGAATAGCTCATCTGGTTGCCCGGGTATTTGCGCATTTTCCAGCCCTGCATATTTTTGTTGCCGCCGTACAGCGGATCGGAATATACCCCTTCCAGCGTCAACTGGCGCAGCAGGTTAAAAAACGTTTTTCCCGTGATCCCGTTCACCACCATGATTTCGCCTTTTTCCATGGAGGTGAGAATGGCGTCTTTCTCCGCATCGGCCAATTCGATAAACGATTTGTTCTGGTATTTCTTCTTGCTTTCTTCTTCCAGAGCCTGAAAACCCATCGTAATCAGCTCATGCCGCGCGATGCTCTGGTAGTCACCTTGCGTCGCTTCCCCTTTCACAAAAGGCCCCATTCGATATTCATGCGCGTTAACCCCCCACGGGCTAGCCAGTTGGTGGTCGATGTAGAAGGCGACGCCCAGCTCGGCCGCCCCCGGCCCCAGCTCATCCTTGGGAAAAATCCGTTCTGTCGCCGCTTCCGCGATTTGCAGCTGCTGCTGGGTCATAAACATCGGCGCCTGATTAAAATCTACCGAAGCCGGCGCGGGAGCTGCCGGTGTTTCCGGGGCCGGCGTTTCCGTCTTCTTGCGGAATCCGCCCGCGATTGCTCCGCCGATCACACCGCCAACTACAACTCCGCCAATGGCCGTTCCCGTATATTTAAGGAAACTGCGCCGTGATCCGCTGGGCGGCTGCTGATTTTGCCTCTCTGCCATTACCGCTTACCTCCTAGATGACTTAAAATGTGCCAAGCAGATATCTAAATATAGGAACTTGCGCCTATTTTGAGCTAAAGCTGGACATATTATGCAAAAAATTTAAAGGTATACGGATTGCCCTTCATAAGGTATAAGCCATTGCGCGCCGGGGTATTTTAGAAAAAGCAAATATTATCTTGAAGGAGAAGCATCGCTATGAAAAAATCGTTTATTGGCCTCACTCTGCTGCTCGCAGTTTCCTTATCGGCATGCGGAAAAAGCACCGCTCCGGCTCCTACGCCGGCGCCCGCCAATCAAGGATCGGGAACGGCGGCAGGCGGTACTTCCTCGTCGGTGGACGCTCAGGCCGTATTTAAGCAAAACTGCATCAGCTGTCATGGCAGCAACTTGGAGGGCGGCGTCGGACCGAACTTGCAAAAAATCGGCGGCAAATATTCCAAAGATCAAATCTCCACGCTGGTTAATAGCGGGAAAGGCGCTATGCCAAGCTTCAAGGGACGACTCTCGGACAGCGAAATCGGCGCACTCGCCGACTGGCTGGCTGCCAAGAAATAAGCAGCAAAAGACCCCCTCCGCAGCTCGCCGTACCGGCTCTGCTCAGAGGGGGTCTTACTTTACCAACAGATTTCTTAATTATATGTTCTATGTTGACCGCTGCATTACACCATTTCGGCACGAAGCGCCTCCATGCGCTCTTCGCGTTCCCGATCGGACATCCGGGGGCACGTGTAACAGAACTTTCCGCCTTCCGTACGATAATAACAGCAGCAGGCCGTTTTCATCCATAATGTTTTATCGGGCTCGCCCGGCTTGCCGGGGTATATCACGGTCCGCAGTTCCATGTCGAACGGATTGCGCTTCCGTCCGAACACTTCCGGCTCCAGCTTTGTCGTCAGGAAACTCCAGTCGTCTTCGTACTTTTCACGCAGCAAGCTCGATTCGGCAGAGGAACAGAAGCTGTCGACGGCATATCGGAGCCTGCTCGGAAACAGTCTCCACAGATGTCCGGTATCCATACCGCTCACGCGATGAACCGCCTCCACGAATGGCCCAACCTGTTCCCGGTAGAAGCCGGACAGAACCCGCTCACGCCACTCCTCCCGCTTCCCCGGATCCGGTCCTTCGAGCAGCCGCATTTCTTTCAACACATAACGGAACTGGCAGTATCCTTCTTCATGCCAGCTCAGCTCCAGCCGCCATCGTTCCGGAGACAGATCGATCAGCACATCGTGGGCGACCATATACTGCACTGCTGCGCACAAAGAAGACAAGCGGCCTGTTGCATAAGCTCCCGCGGCCCCTAGGTCGAGCGCTTTCATCAGCGGCGCATAAACGTCAAGCAGTTCCCGCATGCCTTCATCAGTTGCCAGCAAACTTCCTTCCATAGTGTGCAGACGGTCGCTCCGCACAGCTTGCGTCACTCCAAACTTCCCATCCATATATGTCAACATACCGGAATTCATGTAACTCACCCTTTATATCGGTTAAGCAAGCAGACCGCATGAACGGTCCGCCGTGCCGTTACAATAAATGATAATCTTTCTCAACTCGATGTCAAGCAAACCAGTTCATAATAAAACGATGAAACAGCTCCACCGAAGGGGGGAATGTTCTGCCCTCCAGCCATGCAAGTCCAATCTCCCTTTTGCACAACGGTTCGGAAATACGAATTTGCTTAATTTTAGAGGCATCGACTCCGGAGAAGGCCGGAATCATGGCGGCACCCAAACCGGAAGAAACTAGACCGGCCAACGTGCCTACGTCGTCCCCTTCAAATCGAATACGGGGCACGAACCCCGCCTGCCGGCAATATTCATCGCTCAGCCCACGCATGACATATCCTTTCTTGAAACCGATAAACGGTTCGTCAGCCAGTTCCTCCAGACGCAGCTCCGATCTGCCCGCCAGCCGATGCTCCGCCGCGACATAAATAAACAGTTCTTCTTCCATTAATTTGCGCCACGTAATTCCCTTATGACCGTTAACCGGACCGACCAGACACAAGTCGGACTGACGCTCCAACAAGCGTTCCAGGATCGGCATGGTCGTATTCTGATGCAGCACAAATTCCACATTCGGGTACATCTTATTAAACTGGCCGATAATATCGGGCAAAATGTTCATGCCAAACGTCAGCAAAAACGCCAGCGATACCGTTCCGGTCAGCGGGCTGTTCAATTGTCTGAGCTCTCCGATACCGGTGTCGATTTCCTGCTGCGCCCTTTCCACGCGGTGCAGAAACAAGCGGCCGCTTTCGTTCACACGGATCGCCCGGCCTACCCGGTCGAATAAGCTGATGCCCAGCTCAGCCTCCAGCCTATGAATCGAGCGGCTTAAAGCAGGCTGGGAGATGGCCAAATATTTAGCTGCTTTGGTCATATGCTCCATTTTCGCAAGGACGCGAAAGTATTCCAGCTGCTGCCAATCCATCTTCTGTTTTCTCCTATTCACTTATGCATAACGGGTATTATTTATATGCATATAATAAATTGGACGTTATCAATATGCAAGGAGTAGACTTATTTGGAAGCGACTTGGCACCAACATACAGGGGGCATTATTTATGCAATTTACCGAAACGGGAAGTCCAGCATACCGGCGTATTCTCATGAGTATGCTTCTCGGCAGTCTGGTAACGTTCGCCATCTTATACAGTCCGCAAACGCTGATCGCTACCTTTGCGCAGCAATTTCAAATCCCGCCGTCCACGGCAAGTCTGATTATTTCGTTTGCTACGGTGACGCTCGCGGTCAGCATGCTGTTCGTATCCATGCTCTCCAACGCTTGGGGCCGTAAAAAGATGATGGCTTTGTCGCTGTTTATCACATCCGTGCTGGCGATTATATCTTCATTCAGCTGGAATTTTCATATTCTGCTTGCCGTCAGGCTGCTTGAAGGGATTAGTTTGGCGGGTTTTCCGGCCATTGCGATGACCTACTTGAGCGAAGAAATTTCGCCGCGCAGCATCGGCAGGGTGATGGGTGTCTATGTCGGAGGTACCGCCATCGGCGGGTTTGCAGGCCGCGTCATTATCAGTGCATTCACCGATCTGTTCTCTTGGCAGGTGGCGTTTCTTGTTCTCGGGCTGGTAAGCTTGGTGTGCAGCAGCATCTTCTGGTATTATTTGCCGGAGTCGAGAAATTTCCGGAGGTCGGAAATTTCCTTTCAGCGGTGGCTGTCGGGCTTTAGAATCGGCTTTACGAATAAGCGGCTGCTGGGCCTGTACGGCTGCGGCTTCTTGCTTCTGGGCGTCTATGTGACGATGTTCAACTATATCAGCTACCCGCTGTCCAAGCCGCCTTACGAGCTGAGCCAAACTTGGATCGGACTGTTGTTCATCTTCCAACTGGTGGGATCGTGGAGTTCGTTTATGTTCGGGAAATGGACCGAGCGATATTCGCGCGTAACGCTGATGATCTGGGCGATTATCATGCTGCTTGGCGGCGCGATCATTACGCTGCTCGGCAACTTATTGCTGCTGGTAGTGGGCATTACCGTATTTGCTCTCGGTTTTTTCGCCGGGCATACGATAGCCAGCGGCTGGATCGGCGCCATCAGCCCGCCGGGCGGCAAAGCCTACGCTTCTTCCTTATATCTGCTCTTCTATTATACCGGATCCAGCCTGGTCGGTTGGCTGGGAGGACTGTTTCTGGCCTCGCTTGGCTGGTCCGGCGTCATCTTGATGATTGGCGGACTGGTGCTGCTGGTGGCGGCGCTGCTGCTGCAAATCGCCCGGCCGCAGCCGGCGCAGGCTAATAGTTAAGCGCAAAACGATGCTCGCCGCTTTATAGCCTCCCAGACCGACCACGCCAGCCAGCTCTCGCCTTCTTCGAGCCGTCCGGTCAATGATGCATGCTGCGGTATTGCTCCGGGGTCGAGCCGACCGCTTTGACGAACGCCCGGTAAAATTGGCTGGGACTGGAGAATCCCAGGTTGCAGCTGACGTCCGTGATAGACGAGTTCGTTTGTCGGAGCAGTCTCCTGGCCTCTTCCATCCGCAAACGCAATACATATTGATAAGGAGTAACCCTGGTTGCCGACTTAAACGAGCGGATAAAATGAAATCGGCTCTGTAAGGCGATCGAGGCCAACTCATCGATATGAATATCGTCCGTATAATGCGCATGAATATATTCAAGCGTTTGCCGGATGAACGGGTCGGAGCAGGACACGGTCAAAGGAGATGCCGCACCCGTCTTATGCTTATGGCTCCCCGACAACGAACTGAACAAGTAATACAGCACTTGCGTCTCCGTCTCTTCTTGCGCCAGCCGGTCCGCTTGGTCACATGCAAGCAGCTCGCCCATCCAACGGCGAAACATCGCATTCACCGAGGCGGGATCGAACTGCTGGCGCGGGGAAAATTCGAGCTGCTCATGTTTGGCCAGCTCCTTTAAGCTTTTTTGGCCAACTTTAAAAATAAGCACTTCCGCTTCGGCGCCGATGTTGAAAAAATGGTTTTCTTGGGGGTGCTGTACAAGCCCCCCGCCTTCGGCCAGCGCGTATTGCTTTTCTTCTTGCGTTAAGAAACAAGTCCCGCAGATCGGGACGGTAATTTGAAACTCATTTTCATGGGCGTGCGGAAGGTTGACATACTCCCCGCCTATCCGCCATAATTCCAGCTGTGGAGTCGTTATTTGTACGATCATATGCAATCACCTGGATTCATTATAGCAAATATTGCTCTCTTACAGGGCAATAATCGCGAAGACAGCGCGCCTTGTTGTTCTTTATGATGAAGAACAAAAAAGAAAAAGGTGATGTGCATGTCTTCAACCGCAACCGCGGCAACGACCGTCAAGCAAACCGCAACGGTCATGCTCGTCGGCGTCAGCCTCGCTCACTTGCTGAACGATGCGATGCAGTCGGTCGTACCCGCCGTATTTCCGCTTTTTCAACAGTCGATGAAACTGAGCTTCGCCCAAATCGGCTGGGTCGCCTTTACGCTGAACATAACGGCTTCCGTGCTGCAGCCCTTGATCGGCGCTTATACCGACCGCAAGCCGATGCCCATTCTGCTGCCCTTGGGCATGGTCTTTACGCTGCTAGGGATGGCCGGGTTGGCTTTTGCCTCAAGTCTGGCCATGCTCATCTTCTCCGCAGCCTTGATCGGCGTCGGCTCCTCGGTGCTGCACCCGGAATCGTCGCGTGTAGCTCATCTCTCCGCAGGGAAAGGCAGAGGGCTCGCACAGTCGATCTTCCAAGTGGGCGGCAATACCGGCCAGGCGCTGGCGCCGCTGCTGGTGGCATTTGTCATCACACCGCAGGGGCAGCTCGGGTTTCTCTGGTTTACGCTGCTGGCCATTGCCGGCATCGTCATTCAGTCTTACATCGGCAGATGGTATGGCCGGCAGGTCCGGCTGGAATCCAGGCCGCAGCGGCGGGCGGCGAGCAGCGATGATACGCTAAGTAAACGGTTCGTCGCTTTTGTAATCGGCGTGCTGCTCGTGCTGCTGTTTTCCAAATTTGTTTATTTAGCCAGCATGACCGGTTATTATGCGTTTTATTTCATGGAGCGCTACCAGCTGCCGCTGGAGAAAGCCCAGCTGTCGCTGTTTGCGCTGCAATTCGCCGGCATGCTCGGAACACTGCTGGGCGGGCCGCTGGCCGACCGTTTCGGACGCAAAAAAATCATCTGGTTTTCGATCCTCGGTACGGCGCCGTTTTCGATTTGGCTGCCTTACGCGGGCCCGGTCGGTTCGATGCTGTTATGTTTGGCGATCGGCATCATCCTGATGTCCGGTTTTTCCGTCATCATCGTTTATGCTCAAGAGATGCTGCCCGGCAAGGTAGGAACGATCGCCGGACTGTTCTTCGGGCTTTCCTTTGGTATGGCAGGGCTCGGTTCAGTGCTGCTCGGCTGGCTGATCGACCAGACCACCGTGGCTTACGTCATTCATATATGCGCCTATCTGCCGCTGCTCGGATTATTTGCATTTTTACTTCCCAAAGACGCCAAGCTGATGCGGCAATCGGGCGTATAAAGCAGATCGCCGCAACCTACGCCGGCACTGCGCCATTCCTTGTACAGAAACGGAGAGGAACTAGTTGGAACACAATGTCGATATCATCATCGATTTGCAAAATGTCAGTTGGAGACGCGAGCAAAAGCTGCTGCTCAACAACGTCAACTGGACGGTGCGCCGCGGCGAGCATTGGGCGCTGTTGGGCCTGAACGGTTCCGGCAAAACCACGCTGCTGAACATGATCAACGGTTACCTCTGGCCGACAGAGGGTAAAATATCGGTGCTCGCAAACAAGTTCGGAGAAATTGATTTGCGCGAGCTGCGGCAATCCATCGGTTGGGTCAGTTCCTCGCTTCAAGAGAAGTTGTACGCCAGCGACAAGACGCAATATATCGTGATCAGCGGCAAATTCGCCACGATCGGCTTGTACGAAAAGCCAACCGACGAAGATTACGAGTTTGCCCGCGATTTGATGGGGCTGCTCGGATGCGGGCATCTGTGGGACCGCGAATACCGGACGTGCTCGCAAGGGGAAAAGCAAAAAATACTGATCGCCCGGGCGCTGATGGCCAAGCCCCGCCTACTTATCTTGGATGAACCCTGCAACGGGCTCGACCTGTTCTCGCGGGAAAAGCTGCTGTCGGCCATCGAAGACATCGCTGCGCAAGAGGACATGCCAACGCTGATTTACGTAACGCACCACACCGAGGAAATATTGCCTGTGTTTAATCGGGCGCTGCTGCTGCGGCGCGGCGAGGTGTTCGCCCAAGGCGAAACGGCGGCCATCATGAATTCGGCGACGCTCAGCGCCTTCTTCGAAGCCGATGTGCTTGTCGACACGCATGGCCAGCGCGCATTTGTACGGCTCGCTGATCACGAAGGTTGATCGCTGAGCGGCGGATAGCTGCGGACTGCGGCGGGATAGCGCATAGGTGGCGGGATGGCGCGCGGGCAGCCATTCATCCGTTACTTCAGCTCTCGCCGAAGTATTGAAGCTAGATCGCATAGGACAATCATCAAGAGCCTTAAAGAGATTTTATAAGGACAAAACAAGCGGAGCCGCCTTCATCAGGCGGCTCTTTTATTGCGCCTAAAACGCCATCTGAAGTCCGTTCTAATAAATCGCTCCGGAATTAACTTTACTATTAGCAAGCCGCTATCCGATTAAGGTTTTCAAGCGTGAGGACATGCGTATGAAATAATACAATTGCAGGAAACCCTAGTTCTAATATAATTATGTATATTATAAATGACTCACTTTACGGGGAGACAAGCTTATGGATATCCGCTCCATCCTGAATGCTGCATGGTCAAAAAGCAAACCCAAAGGCAACTATTACCGTAAGAGTCTTATTTTCGTATTGATCATAACGAGCCTGCCGACAGCGGTTATTGCGATCAGCACCTATTTTATCGGCATGCAGCAGATGGAAAAAGAAGTGTATCATAAAAATCAGTATCAGCTCGAGCAAGTATTCAGCAGGCTGGAGGAGCAATTCTCGCAGCTTGAGATGACCATAGACAAAGGAACGTTCAACCCGAGCCTGGACGAAAAACTGAGAGATGCCAATTTTGTTGATGAATATATGGCGATGCTGGAGGTTTATCAGGTGCTGGGCGTGCTGCAAAGCTCCAGTCCGATGATCGCTCGCATCGACCTGTATTTGAAAAACCAGCAGCTGCTTGTATCCAACGACCGAGGGCTTATTTCCTTGGAGGAAGAGCCGAACAGCGCTGCTTACGATACGCTGCTGAATGGCCCGGACATGATTTCTTGGGGGAATACCGAGCAGTATTACACGAAGGAGAAAGCGTTATTCCCCTTAGTGCTTATTCATAAAGTGCCTATTATCAGCACGCGGCCTTTTGGCGCCTTGCTTGTTTATTTGAATAAAAGCATGATCGCCAAACAAATGACGCAGCTGAACCCATATGAAAACGGGATTTCGTTTATTAGCAAGGCAAATGGCGAATGGATCGCCTCCAGCAAAGACGAATCCGCCCACAAGCAGGCACTGAAGGAAATGATCCGCGATAAAATGGTGAAAATGGAAAGCGCTTCAGATTCCTTCGTCGTGAAATGGGAGGGGCAGGAGTATTCGGTTGCTTACGCGACGTTTTCGCGGACAGGCTGGCGATATATGATCGCCACACCGTTATCGCAGCTGATGGCGCCGATTTCCCTTACGTCCAAGCTGATGCTCGGGGTCAGTGCCATGGGGCTTGTGATCGCTGCCTTTTTATCCTGGTTCGCGTCAAGAAGAATGTACCGTCCGATCCACCGGCTCGTGCAAATGTTCAGCGATGCCAGCGGCAGCAAACCGGCGGAGGAAGACCGCTCCGACGAAATTCAATATATCGAAAACAAGTGGCTTAACGTTACCCGCGAAAGCCGGCTGATCCAATCCTTGCTTGACGAGAACAGAAGCAGCATGAAGCAGGCATTTCTCCTTCAGCTCATCCAGGGGCATTTGTACTTTTTCTCCGAAGCGGAGCTGCGGGATCAGATGAACGAGCATGGCTGGGATACGGAGGATAAGACGTTTGCGCTGCTGCTGATCCAGCTTTCTCCGTTTGCCGAGACGAAGAGACGGTTTGTCGAAGGGGACGAGCAGTTGGTTACGTTTGCGGCTGCAAACATCATTGAAGAGCTTGCGGCGGATAACGGCAATATGAAGGTGATTAACCTGCACAACTTAACCGTTTCCTTATTCGTATCGTTCGAGCGGGATAAGGACAAGGAGCAAATACGCAGCGAAATTTACGCTTTTTCCGGCGAAATCATCAAGATGATCGCCAAATTAATGGGTGTGCATGTTTCCATCGGCATCAGCAAGCAGGTCGATCAAATCAGGCAGCTGCCCAAAGCGTTCGATGAGGTGAAGCAGTGCCTGCATTTCCGCAGCATTGGAGAGCAGGGACAAATTTTAAACGTGGAGGATTTTATCCCCGAGTTTAAAGAAATACTTGATTACCCGTTCCGGCAGGAGAAAGAATTAATCCAAGCGATTCAGATGGGAACAGAAGAACAGGCGATCCAGCAGTGGACACTGTTTCTGCAGGCCTTGAAGATGAACACCGATAAAGCTTTTCTGATGAAGCAGTATATCGCCCAACTGCTGGGCAGCGTCATTCGGGAAATGATGCAGCTGGGAGTAAATCCTTCTTCGGTCAATCCCGGCATTAACCTGTACGATCAGCTGTTTGGGCTGTTAGAAACGGATGGAATCAACAAATGGTTTATAGGTAAAGTGATTCGCCCCTTCATTAAGACGCTCACCGAAAAGCAGGGTATCGAGATGAAGAAAATAATCCGCAATGTTAAGGAAATCATTGAGCAGGAATACATGAACGATATTTCCTTGGAAATCATATCCGACCGGATCGGCATGCTGCCGAAGCGGCTTAGCGCTGTTTTCGTTCAAGTGACCGGCCAAAACTTTATCGATTACGTAACGGAAATCCGGCTGGAGAAGTCCAAAGAGCTGCTGCGCGGCACCGATTGGAAGGTCAATGATATTGCCGCCAAAGTAGGCTATCAGGCTTCATATTTCAATAAAGTGTTCAAAAAAACCGAGGGCATGACGCCTGGAGAATATCGGGAATCGGCCGGGTCCGGGATGCATTAGGCTTCCGGCCTTATTTTTTTGCCATTGTACTATATCCGCAGGCGCTCCGGTGAAAAAGAACAATGCCAGTCAACGCTCACAGGAAATTGTACGATTGAAGGCAACAATGGCGCGGCGTATAGTGGGGACATTCATCGCACCCGATTTAGTACAGGCGGAATTCGACACAAAGGAGGGGATCCAATATGAAATCGGTACAGCAAGTATCTATGTCAGAAATGAAACCGGCAGCGGTGAAAAAAAGCGTGTTTCAACTATCGATGAAGGAGCTGATGAGAGACAGATACTTGTATTTGCTGGCCTTGCCCGGCGCTTTATATTTCCTGATATTCAAGTACATCCCCATGGGCGGCATTCTGATTGCATTTCAGGAATACTCCCCGTTTCAAGGCTTTTTCCACAGCAAGTGGGTTGGATTTGATCAGTTTGAACGTTTTTTCACCGGCAATGATTTCTTCCTGCTATTCAGAAACACGATGATGATCAGTCTGCTTAATCTGGTGTTTTTTTTCCCGGTACCGATTGCGCTATCTCTTCTTCTCAATGAAGCGCGCAATTTGAAATTCAAATCGGCAATCCAAAGCATCGTCTACCTGCCGCACTTCTTCTCCTGGGTCATTATTGCGGGAATGACGTTCCTGCTCTTCTCCCAAACCGGAGGGATTGTCAACAGCTTGCTCGTGCAGATGGGATTTGGCAAAATCGATTTCCTCACCAATCCGAACTATTTCTGGGTTATGCTGACCATTCAGTCGATTTGGAAGGAGGCCGGCTGGGGAACGGTCATTTTCCTCGCGGCCATCGCCGGAGCCGATCCTGCTTTATATGAAGCGGCAAAAATGGACGGAGCCAACCGGCTTCAGCAAATGTGGCACATCACGCTGCCTGCGATTAAAAATGTGATCATCACACTGCTTATTTTGCGGCTCGGACAGGTTATGGACGTAGGTTTCGAACAAGTATATTTGATGACCAACAGCGCGGTGTCCAGCGTATCGGACGTATTTGAAACCTACGTGTTCCGGATGGGCGTCCAAAACGGCCAGTTCAGCTTTACGACCGCGGTAGGCTTGTTCAAATCGGTTGTCGGCCTCATTTTGGTTATGGGGACCAACCATCTGGCTAAAAAATTCGGCGAAAACGGCTTATATTAAGGAGGCGGCTTATGACCCGAAACTTAAAGGGAACTTCACTTGATGCAATCATCACAGCGCTGCTTCTGCTGGCCGGTATCGCCACTTTACTGCCTTTCCTGTATGTCGTATTCGTTTCGTTCTCCTCGCCATCCGAATACATCAGGAAAGCGGGAGCATTTCTGATTCCGTCCGAATGGACTTTGGTTAACTATCAATACCTGCTGTCCACCGGCGCTTTTATACGAGCGGGCGGCAACAGCGCCTTTCTCGCCATTGTCGGCACGCTGCTCAGCCTGGCCGTCACCTCGAGCTTTGCGTATTCGCTTTCCAGAAGAAGGTTGAAGGGCCGCAAGGTGCTGCTTGTGCTCGTGCTCGTATCCATTCTGTTTAATCCGGGGATCATTCCTCCGTATCTTGTCGTCAAGAGCTTAGGCCTGATCAACAGCATCTGGGCGTTGATTATTCCGGCTTTAACCAGCGGCTGGTACGTGTTTCTGATGAAAAGCTTTTACGACAGCATCCCTGCGGGATTGGAGGAAGCGGCTAGTATTGACGGCTGCAACGACATGGGGATTTGGGTGAAAATTATTTTGCCGCTGTCGCTTCCATCGCTGGCTGCCTTCGGCCTGTTCTATGCGGTAAGCTATTGGAATGTGTTCTTTCATGCGATCTTGTACATTAACAATTTCGAAAAATGGCCGCTGCAGGTGCTGCTTCAGAATATGCTCATTGACTCTTCGACCAGCGCGGGCGGCGATTTGGCTCAGCAAATATCCTCGGAGCGGGAGATGCCGAAGGAAACGTTAAAGATGGCGGCAGTCGTCATTGCGACCGTACCGATCGTCTTAGTGTATCCGTTCCTGCAAAAGCATTTTGCCAAAGGCGTCATGGTTGGCTCTGTAAAAGAATAGGCAGTCCGGTGGTTCCATTCGATAAGGAGGGTTTATACATGGTATTGTCCAAAAAAGCAGTGATGAAAGCGATTCCGATGACAGCGGCGGCGGCGCTGCTGTTGACTTCAGCGGCATGCGGAGATAAAGGGAGCTCGCCCGGCGGCGGCACTACGGCAGCTAAAAAAGAAGCTCCGACGGAAATTAGCATCATGTCGATCTTTTACTCACAGGAGCCGCCTGGAGAAGATAACGTCATATTGAAGGAAATCGAAAAGCGGACGAATACGAAGCTGAAAATCACATGGGTGTCGCCGAACAATTATACCGACAAGCTGAATGTTACGTTAGCATCGGGCGATTTGCCGGATATGATCTTGTCGGACAATCCACTCAAGTCGCCGCTTGTAAAAAACATGGCGATGCAGGGCGCATTCTGGGATTTGACCAGCATGTACAAAAACTATCCGAATCTGTCCAAGTTTCCGGAGCTGACGTGGAAAAACCTGGCCTTCGGTGACGGTAAGGTGTATGGTATTCCGCGCGTACGGCCGGTGTACGGTCAAGCCGGGCTCAACATTCGCAGAGACTGGCTGGATAAGCTGGGTCTGAAGATGCCGACCACTACCGACGAGCTGTATGAAGTGTTAAAGGCGTTCGCGCAGAAAGACCCAGACGGCAACGGTAAAGCGGACACGTACGGTCTGTTGAACTACATCAATACGAGCGATCTTGGCAACTACGGCATGTTTGAGGTCGCCTTCAACAAGACGGTGGGAGACTGGAAGCTGGAGAACGGCAAGCTCGTTCCAATCGTTTTCCTGCCGACCGAGAAAGAAGCGCTGCTGTATCTGAACAAGCTGTACGTCGATAAAATCATTCCGGAGGATTTCAGCATTCTGAAACAGACGCAAGTGCTCGATATGATCAAGGCGGGCAAGGGCGGAGCAAACTCGGTACCGCTGGACCAGGCATGGGAAGTGACGGCAGAGCTGAGAAAGCAGAAGCCGGACGCTTATTTGGAGCCTGTAGTATCGCTCAATAATACAACGACGGCGGACGCAGGTTCGTTCGGGATGTTTATGATTCCGAAGAAGGTGTCCGAAGCGAAGGTCAAGAAAATATTGGAGTTTATGGATTACGGCGCATCTGACGAAGGCTCCGACCTGGCCAACTATGGCATTAAGGATGTCCATTTCAAAGAAGAAAACGGCTTTAAAATCCCTACGGAGCAGGCTGTGAAGGACAACGTGTCGCAGCAGGCGCTGGGGCAAATCTTCCTGAAATACGATAAATACATGAAGGCTTACAAGCCGGGCATTCCGCGGGAATATTACGACAAGCATACCAAGATTGTGGATGAAAGAACGAAGGTTGCAGTGTTGGATCCGTCGATCGGTGTCGACTCCGAAACGTGGATTAAATTTTGGCCGGAATTCCAGAAGAAAATTATCGATATGAAAGTGAAGATCATTATGGGCAAGGAGGCTCCTGCAAGCTGGGATAAATTCGTTGAGCAGCTGAAGGCGGATGCTAACTTGAACAAAATCATTCAAGAAATGAACGATGCTTACGTGAAGAAAAACGGCGGTAAATAACAAATAAAAAATATGATAGGAGTGTGCTGTGATGAGCGCAAATGTAAAGCTTGCTTTCACGACATTAGGCTGTCCGGACTGGCCTCTGCAAACGATTATCGACAATTCGCTTCAATATGGCTTTGACGCCATTGATTTTCGCGGATTGACCGGGGAAATGAACATTTACAAGCTTCCTGAGTTTTCCGACCGCGTATCGGAGACGAAGAGCAAAATTTCCGACGCCGGTCTGTACGTTTCCTGCTTCTCCAGCTCGGTGCACCTGATTTCCGAGGAGAAGTTCGCGCAAAATTTGGAGGAAGTGACACAGTATTCGAAGCTATGCGAGGCTTTCGGAACACGCTACATCCGCGTATTTGGCGGTAAAGTCGGGGATACGAACCGTCAGCAGGCGGTGCAGACTGCGGTCAAGCAAGCTAGTATCCTCGGAAAAATCGCTAAGGAGCATGGTGCGAAAATTTTGCTGGAAACCCATGATGATTGGATGGCAGGCGCCGATGTGAGAGCGGTTATGGAGCAGGTTGATCCTGCCGCTGTGGGCGTGCTGTGGGACGTGCATCACCCATACCGGGTGATTGGCGAACAGCCGGAGCAAACATGGAACGCGCTGGGCCAGTGGATTGAGTACACGCACGTGAAGGATTCACGGGCTGGAGACGCTCCGGGCGAGTTCCATTATTGCCTGAACGGCGAAGGCGATATTCCGCTGAACAGCATTGTAGAGCTTCTCCTGCGCAAAGGATATCAAGGTCACTTCACGCTGGAATGGGAGAAGAAGTGGCATCCAGAATTGGATCCGGCTGAAATCGCCTTCCCGCAATACGTTCAATACATGAGAACGCTAACGGAGGGTATCAGCCTATGAGTAAAATTCGAGTTGCCATTATCGGTCAAGGCCGCAGCGGCCGCGACATTCATGCATTTTCCTTAGGACAAATGAAGGATCGCTACGAAATCGTTGCGATCGCCGATCAGCTGGAGGAGAGACGCGTCCGGGCGCAGAAGGAGCTGGGTTGCGACGTATACAGCGATCATAGAGAGTTTTATGGCAGAACGGATATCGATCTGGTGATCAACGCTTCGCCGAGCCATTTGCATTTTCCGGTAACGAAGGAGCTGCTGGAGAACGGATTTAACGTATTGTGCGAGAAGCCGCTGGCCAAAACGGCTGAAGAGGTCGATGTGCTGATTCAAATGGCTGAACGCACCGGCAAGCTGCTTGCTGTTTATCAGCAGTCTCGTTATGCTCCCGCCTTCCAAAAAATCCGCGAGATCATTGAAGCGGGAACGATCGGCCGGGTGGTGCAGGTCAGCATCGCATACAACAATTTTGCCCGCAGATGGGACTGGCAGACGCTGAAGGCGAACAACGGCGGCAACCTGCTGAACACCGGCCCGCATCCGGTCGATCAGGCGCTGCAGTTTTTCGGCACCGACATGATGCCGCAGGTGACCTGCATTATGGACCGCGCCAATACGGCCGGCGATGCGGAGGATTTCGTCAAGCTGCTGCTGCATGGCAAAGGGCGTCCGGTTGTTGACGTGGAAATTTCGTCCTGCTGCGCGTATCCAAGCTTTACTTACAACATCCAAGGGACAAACGGCGGGATTAAAGGAAGCACGACTCACCTGGACTGGAAATATTTCAAATCGGAGGAAGCCGGCGAGCTGAAGCTTATCACGACGCCGCTGGTCAATTCGAACGAAGAGCCGGCCTATTGCCGCGAGGAGCTCACATGGTACGAGGACAGCTGGGATATTCCGGACGAAGCCGGCAAGCACTTGTTCCATGCGATGGCGCAAAGATTTTACTCCATGCTGTATAACACGATCAAAGAAGGCCAGGCGCTGGAAATCACGCCTCAGCATGTGCGGCAGCAAATTGCCGTGATGGAAGAGTGCCATCGCCAAAACAGCTAGTAGCACGATCCGGAATTTCAGTTAATATGGCTAACGGACAAGGCTTACCGTCAGTACTCTGACTTTGCGATTTCATCTGGACAGATGAGATGGCCTCCGAACGGCAGTTCTGAAGACCATTAACCTACGAACCGTCACGGCCCAATGCTGACGGACAGGAGCGCGCTTATTTGGCAAAAAAGTCGATTTTTGCTTTTTTAACGGACAGAGACGCGCTTATTCGCTCAAAAAGTCAGGGCAATCACAGTTGATAAGCAAAATAAGGACACTGGTGTCCATTACGCTTGGGAAACCTCTGATTTTGTTTAAATTGCGGCGCTCATGTCCGTAAGAGAGGTGGGGAGGCTGACCTCATATTGGCATGTGCGCAATGAATGATCAGGTCATGTCCGTTTAGAGGGGGCAGTGGGCTATGCGCAATGAATTAAAAGTCCCCGAGCGAGCTCCGTTAAAGCGAATCAGGCGTAACCGTCCATCAACTATCTGAATGGTAACGTTAAATCAGGATCGATCTACTAGTGCGTCGAATCTCAAATAATCCATTGATTGAGCCCAAAGATTTATAGGGTCTACTTGAGGGCGATCCAACGGCAAGAGTTGGCTAATGACCATGTTGTTGACACCATTCGTTGATTCCATGACCAAGCGGAGCCGCCTTCACTAGGCGGCTCTTTTATTGCGCCTCAAACACCATCTGAAGTCCGTTCTAGGTGGGAAACAGACCGTTGACACCTGCCCCCCACTGCAATAGAATGTATTAATATTCCCTACATTGAATAATAATACATTATAGACGAGGTGACGCTGTGAATCATTTCTTGTCTTTAAAGGAATTGGACCAAGATACCCTACAGTCCATCATCGTTCAGGGGATTGAGATAAAAAAGAACCCCAGAAAGCATGATCATGCTTGTGAAGGAAAAGGTCTTCTCATGTTATTCCAAAAGACATCAACAAGAACAAACTTATCTTTTCAGTCGGGAATCAATCAACTGGGGGGATATTCTGTTACGATGGATTGGGACTCAAGCAATTTCAGTATCTCTCCGATTCAGTATGAGGTTCAATATGCATCAAGGAACTGCGATGTCATCATGGCGAGATTAAAGAAACATTCGGATCTGCTTGAATTAGCTAAATACTCGAAAGTCCCCGTAATCAATGGATGCTGCGATACCTATCACCCGTGTCAAGCATTAGCAGACTTAATGACCGTTTATGAAATATCGGGAACATTTTCGGGAGTCACCATCACTTATGTCGGTATACATAACAATGTAGCGAATTCATTGATAGCAGGCTGCATTACTTTAGGGGTCAAGCTTTTGCTAGTAACTCCTATAATTAACACGCCTTCATGGGATGAAGAGCTGATGCGGACTGCATACCAAAGCGGTTGCGTGGAAAATGTAACCAGTTTGTCCGAAGCTGTTTCCAGATCTGATTTTGTTTATACCGATACTTGGGTCGATATGGAGTTTTTCCACGAGAGCCATTATCAAGATGAAAAGAATCGAAGAATTAACATCATGTCACCTTTCCAGTTGAACAGGGAAAACCTCAAAGGACACTCACCTTATATCATGCATGATATGCCTATTCATCCCGGATACGAGATTGAAGAAGAACTCATCGAATCTGACAGATCGATTATATATCAACAAGCCGAAAACAGGATGCACGCACAAAAGTCGCTGCTGCTATACTTGCTGAACAACTAAATACAGGTTGGATGAGCCCCCTGTCTCGAAGGAACTCCCGTTAAGACAACCACTTTAAGGGATGGAACGAATCGCGGACCTAACCTAATCTTCACGGGGCTTACTATGCCAAAAAAGACCCGGCGGTATTGAACTGCACCTCCAATGGTTAGCTCGTGTCTAACCATTGGCGTGCAGTTCCTGCTCCGCCAGGTCTTTATTGTGTACACCTGATGCTGCTCAAGCTAGCTCAACTAGCTCGCTATTCCAGCTCGTGAAATGCCCTCCGGCCTTTGGCAGCGGTACCCGCCAAATAAAGCTGCCCTTTCCCCGTCACCGCTTCGCGAACGCCGTCCAGCTGAGGATTGACGTAACGGGCGAACCATTCCTCCAGCTCGGCTCGAAGCTGCGTTTCGATATCCTGAAACGATTTCCGGCCGGCTTTGTTGTCCGTCTCGCCCGGATCGCCGCTTAAGTCGTATAGCTCATGCGGGCCGTAAGGATAACGATGCACGTATTTCCAGCTCTTGGTCCGCACCATCCGCACCGGTCCGTATTCATCGTACACAACGACCGGCCGGCCCGTTTCGGAGGAGGCGTCCTCTTGTGTCCGCAGCGCAGCAGCCTCCTCTTCCGCCGTCAATCCGGCGAAAGAGCGGCCCGGAAGAGATACCGCATCCGGCTGCGGGAGGCCGGCGTATTCCAGCAACGTCGGCATCACGTCGTAGCCGCTGAGCAGTTCGCCGCACACCATCCCTGCGGCCGATCGGCCCGGGTGGCTCCATATAAACGGCACCTTGACCGACGTATCGTACATGTTCTGCGGAAACGTGCCGTTGCCTTTGCCCCAGATGCCGTGATGTCCGCAGTTGAAGCCGTTGTCGCTGGTGAAGACGATCAGCGTCCGCTCCCGCAGGCCAAGCTGCTCAAGCCGGTTCGCAATGCGCCCGATCTGCTCGTCCATAGCGGTCACTGCCGCGAAATATCCTTGCAGGTTATCGCGGGTGCGCGTCCTGACATCTGCAGGCACCGTGCTGGGCAGGCTCCACGGATGCGGCGGCTCCTGCGGGCACGAGGCAAACGCGCAGTCATTGTACGAATCGACAATATGCTGCGGATGGTTATCGATCCACGGACTATGCGGTGCCGTGTAGTGAACGCTTAAATAAAACGGCGCAGCGCCACCGGCATGAGCATCCAGAAACTCCAGCGCATCATCTGTAATTGCCTCGGTTACGTATCCCGGCTCCGTTACCGGCACACCATCACGAATCATCGGCGCGCCGTAATAATTGCCGCCCCCCGTCTGATGCGCATACCAGTGGCTGAACCCCTTCTGCGGCTTCAAGCTGTCGCCCAGATGCCACTTGCCACTTAAGCCGCATATGTAGCCATGCTCGGCCATAATATCCGTATACGCCGTCTGGCCTTGCAAATATTCCACCGCTTCCGGCCCCGTATTGCCTTCGCGAATCCAGTCGTGCACGCCGTGCTGCGACGGTATGCGGCCTGTCAGCAGTGAAGCGCGGGCCGGCGAGCAGACCGGCGACGTACAGAAAAAGTTGTCGAAGCGAATGCCTTCCGCCGCAAGCCGATCGAGATGTGGCGTGCGAATCTCGGGATTGCCAGCGCAGCCCATCGCCCACGCACCTTGGTCATCCGCCAATATAAACACAATATTGGGCCTTTCTCCGCCAGCGCCTCCGGTCATAACCGCTCGATCCCCATTCGCACGTATTGCTCAGGCGGAGCGTCATTATCGCGCAATAATGAGGCGATATGCCCCAGCATCCGCTGCTCGACATCCGCATCTTGGATCGGCGCCAGCTGCAACGAATCGCTGGCAAGGTCAAACAGCATCGTACCCAGCTGGCTTGGTCCGTGCGCGCCCGTTCCGGCGATTTTCAGCGTTCTCAGTCCTTTCGTGAAATCGAAAGGCTCCGCCAGCTCCGCCTGCCTCAGTTCGTCGGGGCTGAACCGGCCTCTCATATGTGTCGGCATCAGCGTATAGTTGTACAGCGGCTTGTTGTCTTCGCTAACAGGCCCTCTCATATACACATAACGACCGTCGGTGCAGTTGATATGCCCGCCGTGGATGCCGAAAACCGCCGCCTCCCGCACCGGCTCGTCGGAAACAATCGTATCCTTGAGCGCACGCCCCCTCATATCCTGCGGAATGTCCGCGCCGAAAAACTCCAGCAGCGTTGGCGCCATATCGATCGTCTGCACCAGACTGCCGCGCCGCTCGCCTTTTTTGCCGCAGCGCGGGTCCCATATAAACAGCGGCGTATGCGCCACCTCGTTATAAAACGGCTGCACGCACTTCGCCCACCAATCGTGCTCGCCGAGCAGGAACCCGTGATCCGTATTGACGATCAGCATCGTATCCTTCCACAAATCGAGCTCATCCATCAAATCGAGCACCTTGCCCAAATAAGCGTCGCACATGCTCAGCAATGCGGCATATTCATAGCGAACATGGGAGACTTCCTCCGGCGTTTGTGAAACCCGCTTGTAAGGCGGCCAATCAAAATGTTTGCCCGAGTATTCATGCGGATACAAATCTTTATATTTCTGCGGGGTATGGAACGGCTCATGCGGATCAAACGTCTCCAGCTGCAGGAACCAGCGGTCCTCCTCGCGATTGCGCCGGATAAACTCCAGCCCGCGGGCAAACGTCTGAGCCTGCGGGAAGTCCTCTTCCCGCTCCAACTGCTGCCGGTTGATCCAATCCTGGCGGACAATGCTGCCCCAACTGTGCCCTCCGACTGTTTCCGGCGCCTTCGGGTCCCTTACCTGACCGATCCACGGGTCGCCTTCCTGCCCGCGAATCAGCTCAAACGTATTGTACCGGGTATGATAGGTGGCCCCGCCGTCTTCCCAATAATGCTGGTGGTCGGTCACCAGATGCGTATACACGCCTTGCTGCCGCAGCAGCTCCGGCATCGCATCGTCGAACGGCTCCAGCGGCCCCCAGCTGCGGTGCAGGAAGTTGTGCCTTCCCGTCATCAGCTCTCTGCGCGCAGGCATGCAAGGCATGCTGCCGACATAGCTGTTGTCGAACACGACCGTCCTCTCCGCCAATCTGGCGAAATTCGGGGCATGCGTCCAATCGCAGCCGTAGGGCGGCAGCATGCGCCGGTTCAACGTGTCGAACATAACCATAATCGCTTTCATCGCACCGTTCTCCTTTCGGTTCTACTCTGCGAATTCGTTGGATGTAAAGTTTGCTCTATAACCAATTCCACAAATGTAAGCGTTATCCTTTGACGCTGCTAGATACCAAGCTTTTAATAAACTGCTTCTGGAAGATAAAAAACATCGCAATCAGCGGCAGCGATACGATCAGCGTGGCGGCCATCAGCAGGTTGTACTGAATCCGGTATTCGCCGTTAAACACCTGCAGGCCAAGCTGCACCGTGCGCATCGTTTCGCTGGTCGTATAGATGAGCGGGTGGAAAAAGTCGTTCCAAACCGACACCGTTTTGAAAATACCCAGCGTCGCCATCAGCGGCCCGCTTTGCGGCAAATAAATTTGCAGGAAGGTGCGAAAATATCCCGCTCCATCCATATGCGCCGCATCGTCGAGCGCCCGTGGAAACTGCAGGTAAAACTGCCGAGCCAGGAAAATGCCGAAGGAACCGGACAGCTCCGGAATGACCAAGGCGTAATAAGAATCAAGCCAGCCGGTTCCCCCTTGGCCAAACAGGTCGTTGCCGCCGAACAGCGGGATCGACTTCATGATCAGAAACTGCGGAATGATCGTTACCTGCGGAGGCACCATCAAGCCGATAAGCAGAATGATAAAGAGAACATCCCGGCCTTTAAAGGCCAGCCGCGCAAACGTATACCCGGCCAAGGAGTTAAAAAACAAGCTGCCGATAACGGCCAAGCAGGTCACAACAACGGAATTTTTAAAATAAGTCGCCCAGTCGGTCATCATCATCGCCCGCATGAAATTTTCCGGGTGCCAGTTCATCGGCAATAAATGATTGGTGCCCAGGCTGAATTCCTCATCCCCCTTAAACGATGTGAAGATCATCACCACAAAGGGGAGAACCATCGCCAAGGAGAAGATGGCCAATACGGCGTAGACGGGGACGTAACGGCCCGCTTTTGCTGTCAACAATCGATTCACCCCTTCTTAGTCAAAATCGCTTTCTTTGGATCCGACGGTATAGTTGACGATCGTCACAAGCAAGGTAATAAGCAGCAGCACGATAGCAATCGACGAGGCATACCCCATGCGGTATTCTTGAAAGCTTGCTTTGACGATTTCGTTGACGATGGTCGTTGTCGAGTTAGCAGGTCCGCCGTTTGTCAAAATATACACAAAATCGAATACCTGGAACGAGCGGATCGTCATCGTAATAAACAGGAAAAACGTAATCGGACGCAGCAGCGGGAAAGTAATTTGCACAAATTGCCGTACGCCGGAGGCGCCGTCCATCTCAGCCGCCTCGTATAAATGGTCGGGGATGCCCTGAAGTCCCGCCAAATAAATAATCATCGCATACCCGATTCCCGTCCACACGCCGATCACCATGATCGAACCTAGCGCCGTCTGCGTATCGACCAGCCAATTCCCGCCGCGAAAACCAAGCGCATTCAGCACCGTGTTGACCGGTCCGGCCATCGGATCGAGCAGCCATAACCACGTCATGGCGACAGCGACCGATGAGATGACTCCCGGCAAATAAATCGACGCGCGGAAAAGCGCAATGCCGCGGACTTTCATGTTGAGAAAGTTAGCAAGTATAAGACCTGCCAGCATCGTCGGAATGACAGTGCAAATCCAGTATGCCAGCGTGTTGAGCAGCGCCTTGTGAAAAATCGAGTCCTTCAGTAAAGTCATGTAGTTTTTGACCCCTACCCACTGCCCCGGGTTGAGAATCGTAAAATTGGTGAAGCTGAGGTAAAGCACCCACGCCACCGGCACGAGAATAAACACTACATAAATAAACAAGTTCGGGAAAATGAACACGTACGGAAGCATTCGGTTCCAGCGGATATTCATACGTTCCTCCTGCCGCCAGGCTTATTTGCCGTTTTTGATCTCGTCTCTGGCCTTCTGCGCATTTTCCTTCAGCGCCTGTGCGACCGGTTTCAGTCCGTTGTAGCCTTCCTCGAGCGCAATCCGCAAATATTTGATATTGACGTCCCAATACTTCGAAGCCCCGTATCCTCTGGCGTCATCCATCGCTTTAAAGACGACGGCGTTCTCAGGAGCAGCCTTGACGTATTTGTCCTTCACCGATTTCAGCGGCGGCACAAAGCCGGTTTCAACGCAGAAGTCGTAAATGTTCTTCTGATCAAACCAATATTTGATGAATTTCCACGATTCGTCAGGCGCTTTTGAGCTTTTGGACATCGACAGGAAGGTGCCTAACATCAGCGACGTTTGCTTGCCTGTCGGCCCCTTCGGCGGCAAAGACCAGCCGACCTTATCGGCTCCAACGGCTTTCTGCAGAATCGATACCGACGGCGAGCTGGAGAACGACATCGCCGCCAGGCTGTTCTGGAACGGCGTCCCGTTCAATTGCTGCTGATTGGCCGCAATGATCGCCCCGCTTTTATACAGCTTGACCATTTTCTCCACCAGCTCGATTGATTCCGGAGAATCAAAGGTCGGGCTGCCTTTGTCATCGTAGATGTCTTTACCAAGCATAAGCAGCAGCGAAAAATACGACTGTTCGCCATTGCCGGTCTGGATATCGATACCCGCGCGAACTGTCTTGCCGTCTTTGACGACCTTCAGCTTCTCGGCGTAATCGAATATTTCGTCCAGCGTGGCCGGCGCTTTATCCGGATCAAGCCCCGCTTCCTTAAAGAAATCTTTGCGCCATTCAAGCGGCCTGACTTCCGGCATCAGAATGCCGTATTGTCCTCCATTCCATTCGCCGGCTTTCATGACGCTCGGAAACATATCGTCTTTACCCTGCCAACTGTCGGCCTTAATAAATCGGTTCAAATCCATATACTTGTCTTGATCCACAGTTGAGATGAGCTGGCCGAAACCCAAGCCGTGAACATCCGGCGCAATGCCTCCGGAATACGCAACGGACAGCTTCTGGAAGTAATCTTTCCAAGGGATCGTCGTAAGCTCGATTTTAATGTTGGGATTTTCTTTCTGAAACCCGTCGATCACCTTTTTGGCCGCATTGGTCGTCTGATCGTCGTTGCTCGGATACCAGAACTTCACGGTCGCCTGTTTCCCTCCGGCAGCCGATCCCCCGCCCGCGGCCGGTTTTCCATCCTGCCCTCCTGCCGAACAAGCCGCAAACAGCAAGCTGCTGCTGAGCAGAAGCGCCAAAGGCGCCACTTTGAATCGTTTCATTTTGCTTCCTCCCTCGTATAGTATTTCTTAAAGATTGTTGTTGAGCCAATTTCCAGTACCCTAGGGTACTGGCGGCCACCTTCAAAATTTCCAATTTGATCTTTGAAAAATGAAAAATAAATGAAGATTCTTAAAAGG